>CALRIT020000001.1:0-402025 GCA_943361925.1 Vulcanococcus limneticus LL
AAAACTGCTGAGTCGTTTTGTTCCTTCTCTCGTCTTGCCCAAAATTCTTTGTAATATTTAGTTCCAGCGTCTCGCATTTTATAAGTCAAAACTAAACTGTCAATTAGGTCGTAGCCTTTTTTGTTTATATAAATGTCTTGAATAATTACTGGATTTTCTGAAAGGAGATGTCCAATAATATTGTTGTATCCTACTTTTTTAAATGTTTCGTGAATGGTCAAAAGGTTTTCAGGTTTTCTAATCCATTTATTTGTCAACCAATCTCCATTGCGGAGTTCGAAAAAAGTCGGTTCGCTTTCTACATAGTTTTTCCTATCGTCCGTTGTCGAATTATTGCAACTGATTAGAAGCAAAAAAAGTCCTGTCAATATGTTTAGTGTCGCTTTCATAGCATTACCCATAACGTGTTTATATGCGCCTAAATTTAGCAGGTTTGGGCTCTTTGGTGGGGGCTTTGCGCTATAAATAGGCTAAATGCAAATATTGACTTTTTTTGCTTTTATCCAAATTATAAACTGTCAAATGGACTTTTTATGGCCTTCAAATTTCTATTACTTACGTGGGTGTAAATCTCTGTTGTTCTGCTGCTTTTATGTCCTAAGATTTCCTGGATATATCGCAAATCAGTTCCTTCCTCTAATAAATGTGTTGCATAACTGTGTCTTAACCAATGAAGTGTTGCTGGCTTATTTATTCCAGATCTTTTTACTGCCTGCTTCATCACCTCCTGAAAACTTCTTTCATCATACCTTTCCCCGGCAGTTGAGCCTTCAAACATAAATTCTTTTGGTTGATACTGAACATAATATATTCTCAAAATCTCAATCATCTTATCACCAATTGGTACAACTCTATCTTTTTTACCTTTGCCTTGTCTAACAATCATTAGATTTCTTTCAGAATCTATGTCCTTTGGCTTTAATGACAATACTTCTCCGCTTCTTAAGCCACAGGCATATGTTAATGATAGCATGGTTCTATGCTTATTATTTATTGTTCTTTCTAAAATTGTTTTGACCTCAATTTTGCTTAATACATTGGGAAGCTTTTTTTCTTTTCTTGGCCTAAAAACTTTTTCAGTCTCAATTTTTGATTTACATACTTTTTCGAAAAATATCTTAATAGCATTAAACACCTGATTATGATATGAAATTGAAAGTTTCTTTTTAACTATGTACTCATTCACATAAATAATAATGTCGTCATTGTTTAATTCTTTAATAGGTTTGTCACTGTTAAATTTTAAAAAACTTAATAAAGCATTTGAATATACATCAATTGTGTTTTCGCCATAACGCATTGATTTTAGGTAGTATTTAAAGTCCTTAAGGTATTTCTGTATTTCCTGACTTACAAAATTTGATCTTTCATTTGTTTTCTTTTTTTGCAATTCAATCTCTTCCTCAGATTCAGGTTCTTCTAATTCAATATTCCATCTAAGTCTATTAAATGGTGTATCCGGAACATGCCAACATCTAAGTGTTCTGCTCCATCTTGCATCATTAAACTTCCTAATTTCACCATTCATATATGGATTATCATCTGCTTTGATGCCTATTCTTTTTTCTTCTCTGTGTACAATTAATTTAGCTTTCCAATTTGCCATAAGTCATTTTATTTAAGGAATCCATGAATCAGGTTTTTAGACGATTTTTTTAGATAAAATCTTCCAAAGTACTGCAAATACTAAGCTTTCAACCAGATTGTATAATTCTTCAATAATTAAGTTATAGCTAATTTTATAATTATTTAAATTGTAGTTTTAAATCGAAGGTTAATTTTTCAAAGAGCTTATTTATTTGCCCTAAAAACAAAAAAAGTCGCATGATGCCACGCGACCTTTTTTGGAATGGAAGTTTGTTTAGTACCTCACCAAATTTTGTGATTTGTCTGTTTGCTCTACTTCTAAAGTGTCTCTTTTGTCTTTATCCTGAGCAAGATTTTCTTTCAGTTGTTCTATAACTTTATCGTTCGAATTTTGCTTATTTTTTGCTTGAATACCTTGAGAATTGTCGTACAATACAAACATTATCCCAAATCCTAAAAATACCGATAGCTGCCCAAATAAGAATACTTTTGACCATGCTTTTTGTCTGTTAAAAAAACCAACTAGGTTTAGTACCAACAGAAGAGATAAAATGGTGAGTATCATAATCGTTTTATTTGTTAATCAAATGTACAACTAGTAAGCTATTCTGAATCTGATTTCAATCACTATTGTATTTATGGTGGTTTGAGTAGCGATATAATTATTTAAGCTGTGGTTTTATTCATGTATTATTTTTCATTCTGAAGAAATCCCTGCTGTTTTTCCCATTTTCCATTCTTCCAAACACAAAAATCAAAACTTCCATCAGGAAAATAAAATTCAAAATTGCCTGTATTTAATGGTTTATCCGGTACAATGTTTTCATAAATCAAATACTTGTTTTTTTCATCATACCTTAATCCCATAGTGGCTGAATTATTAAATTCAAATACATATCTCCAAAAAATACTTTTCCTTTTAAAATCTAAAACAGGTGCGCCAAACCAAGGTCTTCCCATTTTAAATTGTAATATTTCAATTACCTTTTTGTTCCTTTTGTTATCAGATCCATCCCATCCTAACAGAGTATAATAATTTAATTTTTTGTTTGATGTTTTGATGATTTTATAATAAGCACATCCAAACCAATGATCAGTATCCAGTTCTTTATAAGCATAATTTGCTATGCTATCACTTCTGTCTATTAATGGATAAAAATTCTTAAATTCATCTTTGTTTGGCAATTTGGCAACCATTAATGGATTCATCTGAATCACCCCGAAATACCTGAACTTTTCATCATTGGTAGCAATATTCCAAGTGATTACTCTGAAAAAATCATCAGGCGATTTTAAAATGATCACGTTCTTAATTGAATCAAAAGGGTAGAAGTATGAGTTTTCAATCTTTAATGCTCTTCCTAAATTAATAATGAAATTTTTGCCTGAACTAATTCTGGTTAATTCATCAAAATTAGAAACCATTTCTTTGGCCAATCCACTTAATCTGTATTCGTAATTTAATAAGCTATCATACCTTAATGAATCTAATTGCTGTGACTTAGCAGAAAATTGAATCAAACTTAAAAAAGAAAAAACAAACAATATTTTTTTCATATCTATCATATCACAAATTAAAGAAAAAGGCTGTATCAAAACTCAAAATTAAATCAAGTTCCGATACAGCCTTTTATTTGAGAACTTTAAAATCTTTATTACCTAAACTTTAGGATTTTTAAAGATTAAACTCTTTCTAAAACAATGGCAGATGCACCACCACCACCATTACAAATACCGGTAACGCCATAACGTCCACCTTCTTTGTTAAGTATAGTTGCTAATGTACCAACGATTCTAGCTCCTGAACTTCCAATTGGATGTCCTAAAGCAACAGCACCACCGTATACATTTACTTTTTTATCATCTAAACCTAAAAGTTTGTTGTTTACTAATCCTACTACAGAAAATGCTTCGTTTAATTCAAAGAAATCAACATCTTTTAATTCAATTCCAGCCATTTTTAAAGCTTTAGGAATTGCTATTGCAGGTGTAGTTGTGAACCACTCAGGAGCTTGTGCAGCATCAGCAAAACCAATAATTTTAGCTAATGGTTTCAAACCTAATTCGTTCATTTTTTCTTCACTCATTAAAACCATTGCACTCGATCCATCATTTAATTTAGATGCATTCGCAGCAGTAATTGTTCCTTCTTTTTCAAAAGCAGGTTTTAATGTTTTTAATTTATCAAAATTAACTTTTGTATATTCTTCATCAACACTAACAGTAATTGGGTCTTTTCCTCTAACTGGTATACTTACAGGAATAATTTCATCTGCAAAAGCATTTTTAGCATAAGCATTTTGTGCTCTGGTATACGATTCAATTGCAAAATTATCTTGGTCTTCACGTGTGAAATTGTACTCACGAGCACAGATTTCAGCAGCATTACCCATATGGAAATCTTTGTAAACATCCCATAAACCATCTTTTATTAAACCGTCAATAATAGTTCCATGACCTAATCTGTATCCATTACGGGCTTTGTCTAAGTAATAAGGAATATTACTCATGCTTTCCATTCCACCGGCAACAACAACATCATTAATTCCCATCATAATGCTTGATGCAGCTAACATAATTGCTTTAGAACCCGATGCACAAACTTTATTAACGGTAGTTGAGGGAACAGTATTTGGGATTCCGGCACCTAACATGGCTTGTGTTGCAGGAGCTTGACCTAATCCTGCTGAAATTACATTACCCATGTAAACTTCTTGAACCATTTCTGGAGCAATTCCGGCTTTTTCTAATGCACCTTTAATTGCAATAGAACCTAATTGGGTGGCTGTTAAAGAAGATAAAGAACCATTCATGGCTCCAATTGGAGTGCGAACGGCAGAAACGATGTAAACGCTTTTCATTTATATTGGTTTTTTATTGGCTTGATTCAAAATTATATTGAAGCGGCAAAGCTATGATTTTATGGCAGTTTCAAAAATCAAAATTCAATTGAATTTATTCAGACTTATTCCTTTTTTTTGTTGAAAGAATCTGTTTAACCTTTATACACAATATTTTGGAACGTGCATTTGTTTATGGCGACTTGTTGTTTGAAAGCATTCTGTTTGAAGATGGTTTGCTTAAAAACCTTGAATTGCATTATGAAAGACTGATTAATTCAGCAAAATTCCTGAAAATGGATATTCCCATTACTTTTACTTTTCCTTTTTTTGAAACCTTGTTAAAAGATGAAATTCAAAAACAAAAAATTGAACAAAAAAGTAAAATCAGATTTACATTATATAGAAATGCAAATGGCTTTTATTTGCCTGATAATAATTCTGTTAACTGGATGATTGAGCATTTTTTAATGGATGCTAATCAGCCTAAAAAAGAAAAAGTTGTTGGAATTTATACCGATACATACAAGTCTTTTCATCCATTATCGAACCTAAAAACAGGAAATTCATTGGTTTATGTATTGGCTTCAATTTTTGCTAAAGAAAAGAAGTGGGATGATGCATTAATTTTAAATGAAGCCGGTAGGGTTTGTGAGGCAAGTTCGAGTAATTTTTTTTGGGTGAAGGATGAAATTTGGTTCACTCCGCCCATTTCTGAAGGCTGTATTGAAGGGGTAAAACGAGCTGAAATTTTGGAGAAAAGAGAGGTTGTTGAACTTGAATGTGAAATTGAAGACCTTGAAAATGCTGATGAAATTTACCTGTGTAATGCCATTCAGGGCTTGGTAAAGGTGAAACAATTGATTTTGGATTAAGCCGTATACGAGTATCCGCATGTTTACCTATAATTTATTTTAGAAAAATTATGGACATTTTAAAATTGATTTATGGCGATAAATTAGGTCAAATTGAATAAAAAAACGGTATTTAGTTTTTATGAAAATTCCTAAAATCCCATAGGGATGACATTATAGTAGTAAATAAAAATGAAAGAATTACCCTCCCCCAAAACAGACGCGAACCGAAGGTTCGCGTCTGTTTTGGGGTGGTTTTGTGATGTTTTTAAATTTACTGGTAAAGAAGCGGATATTCGTTAGCAGTATTTAACATTTTCAAAAAGTTTCAAATTCATTTAAAGAATTCAATGCAAATTATTTGAATGTCTAAATTTTTTTAGATTGATTTTGCAGCCTTTTTATAAAATCAAAAATTATCTAAAATATGGTTTTAAGGATATGTTAAATTCCTTTTTAAATATGAAATATACCTTGATTTATTTTCATTTTTTAAATTTTGATTTATCTTTGTGACATCTTATTCCCATTAGTCCCTGATGTATTCAAACTAGTGGGTTTCGTTTTTTATAGGCATGTAGTTTCAAATATATTTTTATCAAATGAAGGTTTGATAGCTTAATTCGCATATCATTTTTCTCGAATATCATTTCGTTTACATGCAAATTTCCTAATAACCCAGGGCTGAAGCCTCTGGGCTATTGAGGAATTCAAAATTCCAATGAAATCGTGCTGATCTTACTAGCCATGCTGGCTTCAGCCCATGGCTAATGAGGTATTTAAATTTGATTGATGTTTGATGGGTTAATTCACAAATCATTTTTCACGAACAACCTCAATTTTACATATAAATTCCTCAATGTCCCAGGGCTAAAGCCTCTGGGCTATTGGGCTATTGAGGAATTCAAAATCCCAATAAAATCTTGCTGATACCTCACTAGCCTTGGGCTTTAGCCCATGGTAAAAAAAAATCCCCCTCGTTTTGCAACGAAGGGGAATATATATTTTGTTCTTGCGAACAATTGTAACCCCCTTTAACCCTCGGGGGACGAAAGGCTTAATTAAGCGTCAATTTTTGCGTAACGCGCATTTGCTTCAATGAATTCTCTTCTAGGTGGAACTTCATCTCCCATTAACATGCTGAAAACATGATCAGCTTCAGCAGCTGAATCTAATGTCACACGTTTTAATGTTCTGGTTTCAGGATTCATGGTTGTTGTCCATAATTGCTCTGCATTCATTTCTCCCAAACCTTTATAACGTTGAATGTTTACAGAATCAGGATTACTACCTTTTGCAATTCTCATTACCGCATCTTCACGTTGTGGTTCTGTCCAGCAATATTCTTCTTCTTTACCTTTTTTAACTAAGTATAAAGGTGGTTGTGCAATATAAACATAACCATTTTCGATTAATGCCTTCATGTAACGGAAGAACAATGTCAAAATCAATGTACGAATATGCGATCCATCAACGTCAGCATCCGTCATGATGATGATTTTGTGGTAACGTAATTTATCTACATTTAAAGCTTTACTATCTTCAGGAGTACCAATGGTAACACCCAAAGCAGTAAACATATTCTTGATTTCTTCGTTTTCGTAAATTTTGTATTCTAATGCTTTTTCAACATTTAGAATTTTACCTCTTAAAGGTAAAATTGCTTGCTGAGCGCGGTTTCTGCCTTGTTTTGCAGTTCCACCCGCCGAATCTCCCTCAACTAAATACAATTCGCATTTTGCAGGATCTGTTTCCTGACAATCCGCTAATTTACCGGGTAATCCGCTACCACTCATGGCACCTTTACGTTGTACCATTTCGCGTGCTTTACGAGCTGCTGCTCTGGCTGTAGCTGCTAAAACTACTTTCTGAACAATAATTCTGGCTTCTTTCGGATTTTCTTCCAAATAATTGTTCAACATATCACCTACACATTGGTCAACTGCACCGGCAACATCATTATTACCTAGTTTGGTTTTTGTCTGACCTTCGAATTGAGGTTCTTGTACTTTTACAGAAATTACGCCTGTTAAACCTTCTCTAAAGTCGTCACCATTGATTTCAACTTTTACATTTTTTAACAAACCTTCTTTATCTGCATAAGATTTTAAGGTTCTTGTTAAAGCTCTTCTAAAACCTGCAACGTGCGTTCCGCCTTCAATTGTATTGATATTGTTTACATATGAATGTAGGTTTTCAGCATAACCTGTATTGTAAGTAATTGCAACTTCTACAGGAATTCCGCCTTTTTCACCTTCAACATAAATTGGTTCTGGTAATAATTTTTCACGGGTTCCATCTAAAAAGTTAACAAACTCTTTTAATCCACCTTCACTGTAGAAAGTTTCTTCTCTGAAATTACCATCTTCATCAGCACGATTGTCTCTTAAAGTAATTTTGATACCACGGTTTAAGTATGATAATTCACGCATACGACCAGCAAGTGTTTCGTATTTGTATTCTAGTGTTGTGAAAATTTCACCATCAGGTTGAAAGAAAACTGTAGTACCTGTTTTCTCACTTTCACCAATTTCTCTTACAGAAAATAATGGTTTACCACATGAATATTCTTGTTCAAAGATTTTTCCATCACGGTAAACAGTTGCTCTTAATAAAGTTGATAAAGCGTTTACGCAACTCACACCCACACCATGTAAACCTCCAGAAACTTTGTATGTGTCTTTGTCGAATTTACCACCTGCGTGTAAAACGGTCATAACAACCTCTAATGCACTTCTGCCTTCTTTGGCATGCATTCCGGTTGGGATACCACGACCATCATCTTCAACTGAAATTCCGTTTCCTTCGTGAATGTTCACGATTATATTTTTGCAATAACCAGCTAATGCTTCATCAATTGAGTTGTCAACTACTTCATATACAAGGTGATGCAAACCTCTTGCTCCTACATCACCAATGTACATCGCAGGTCTTTTACGAACTGCTTCCAAGCCTTCGAGTACCGTAATATTATCGGCATCATAATTTTGTCTGTTTTCCATTCCTTCTGAACTCATTTTTAAATTCGAATTTAGGATGTAAAAATACGACGAAATGCACGTTTTACCTAATTGTTAAGTCGCAATTAAGCACTTGTTTTTCCACAAGTTTTACCGCTTTTGTATTAGATTCAAAAGTTTTGGATATGAGGAGATTAAATCAGCCTAAAAAGCAAATGAAATTTTATGTTTTTGGAAGATTTAAGTGGATGGATTTTAATGCACCAGTAGTGAATTTATTGAAGTTCTTTAATTCTGTTTCCTGGTACGATTTTAAACCTGAAATTTCTTCTTCGGTAAACAAGCCACATTCACTAATGATGGCTTGGGCTACATTGTACTGTGGCTGCATTTTTCCATCATCGATTTTAATACAAACGCCCCATTTTTTTTCGGTGAATGTCATGCAAAAAACGCCTTCTGCTCCGGTTTTACCAATTACTTTGGGTGCTGTAATTTGCATCATATCGGTGCAATACCTTTTACTACCTGCTACCATAAAGGGGAATTCACTAACAGCTTGAATGATGGTTTCACAGGCTTTGTTTCTGTTTGATGAAAATCTGCTATTTCCACAAAGATTTTTGTAAGCAATGGCCTGGTTTTTTACTGGAATTGAATAAATAGGAGCGGAGCATCCATCTAATGCACAAACCATTTTTGATGTAGCATATTCGTAAAAATCAGCAACCGCGTTTAGTATCAATAGTTGTAGTGGATGTTTTGGGTTGATATAATCTTCGGTTTCAAAACCCAATAATTTGCAGGCAGCCAACATTCCTGCATGTTTTCCTGAACAATTGTTGTGTTCCTGACCGGGTTTGATGTTATTACGCAACATCTCATCAGCTTCTTTTTTTGCTGTTGGATATTGAACTCCACATTTTAAATCACTATAACTACATTCAATTTTTTCTAAGATTTGATTTAATACCCTGATATGTTCTTTTTCAGCATTATGTGAACCACACATCAAGGCAATTTCTTCTAAAGTAAAGCCAAATTTTTCCATGCCACCATTTTCCAGTAAAGGAATAACTTGTATCAATTTCATGGCTGAACGCGGATAACAGATTTGTTCTACATTCCCCATTGAATAAATGATTTCGTTATTTTCATTTACAATACAAATACTTCCTCTATGAAAACTTTCAAGGATTCCTCCTCTTTCAACTTCAACTAAAATTGGATTACACATAAGGCAAATATGTTGATTTGTTTAAGCTATTCAAAATGCTCAAGTGATAGTAATTCAATAATTTGGTTAAATTCGTTTGGTATCATTTCAATACTATAATTTATGAAACAAATTATACTCGTTTTTTTATTCATTTTAATTTCTCAAATTAACTTATCAGCTCAGGATTTAATGGTGATGAGAAACAAAAATTCTGATACATTAAAAGTAAAAGTAATCTTGATTGGAAGCGAGAAAATAAAGTTCAAATATTGGCCTGTCGATTCAACGATGCCAACATTTGAGGAATTAAAATCGAGGGTGCGAAAAATTGTTTTCAGTAATGGAAAAGAAATCAAGTTTTATGAAGATGATTTCACCAATCCAACTAATTATTCTAATCAGAATAAAATGGCAATTAAAATTTCTCCTTTTTCGTGGTTACTAGGATTTACAAGTATATCATTCGAAAAAAGTATTAAACCAGGAACAAGTTATGAAACTTCTTTGGGAATAATTGGCGCCGGATTTAACAATAAATATTTCGACTATCCCAGTGGTGCTTTTTTAAAAGTAGGTTATAAATTTATTAATAGGCCCGATTACCATATAAATGGAATGCGATACATGCATATTTTAAAAGGTAGTTATATAAAGCCCGAAGTGATTGGAGTATATTATGGCAATTCCCAAAACTCAAATGAAGTAAATGTTACTGGTTTATGTGGAATGTTAAACATAGGCAAACAATGGGTTTATGATGATGCTTTTTGTGTTGATATTTTCGCCGGTTTAGGTATCGGCAAAAAAAATGTGAAAGTAAAATTTAACTCCTCAAGAATTTTAGATTATGGCTTGGGCTATTTACCTTATGGTTTTTATGCCAATCCCGATTCAGAAGATGATGTTAATTTATGTTTCACTACAGGAATAAAAATTGGCATGTTATTTGGTAAATAAATTTCGTTTAAAATTAATATCATGAATTATAGAATCATATTAACATTAGTATTTTTACTAGTGATTTCAGCATCTCTTCAGGCACAGGATAAAATGGTGCTAAGAGGAAAAAAAGATACTACTTATATTAAAGTCATTGAAGTTGGTACCGATGAAATCAAATACAAACAGTGGCCAATAGATGAAACTATGCCTTTGTTCTCTGAGTCAAGAGATCGCATTTCAGTTATTGTTTTTCAAAATGGAAATGTGATGAAGTTTTCGGATAATGAGTTTAATAATAAAGCCAATTATACCGATCAAAATCCCATGAACATTAAAATAGACCCATTTTCTATTCTCACTAATTCTACTTCAATTGCTTTTGAACAGAGTTTGAAACCGGGACAGAGTTATGAAGTTGGATTGGGGATTATTGGATTAGGCACCAACTCAAGTTTTAGTTATGAGAGTGCTTCAGGTGCATTTATCAGGTTGGGATATAAGTTTATTAATACTCCGGATTATTATATGAAAGGAATGAGGTATACACATTTATTAAAAGGTGGTTATGTTCGACCAGAATTGGTTTTATTAGCACATAATATTACAAACACTTATACTGATTATGCATATAATCCAGTAACCGGAGTTTATTCATCCAATGAATATAAAAATTCTCATAGGGTTTCTGGATTTTCATTTATGCTAAATTTCGGAAAACAATGGATTTTCTCAGATGTGTTTAGTGTTGATGCTTTTGCCGGAATTGGAATTGGAAAAAAGGATACAAAATTAACATCAGGATCAACTGGAACTTATTACAATGGTCCAAACATTCCGTTTTTTGGATATAGTACCTACAATGAAAATAATGTTAATTTAACGTTTCAATCAGGACTTAAAGTTGGGTATTTGTTTGGAAAGAAGAAATAATTAAAGGGATTATCTGCATTTAAAACAGAAGTAATTTTTTATAAATCCAGTATATATACATAGAATTATTTTCAAAAAATAGATTGGAATTAAATTGCTTTATTTAATGAACTTATGACCCCGACAGGTGGTCACATGTTTATAGAAAATGATCAATTTGAATTTCCCCCCAAAAAGAACAACGCGGACCAAAGGTCCGCGTTGTTCTTTTTGGGGCTAGTGTTTCTTTGTGTTTTAATTTCTATAATAATTTCATCCCTTAATAATTATAACTATAAAGGTTCGATAAATTTATTTTAGGTAAAGACGTTAATACTGAATCTTTCCTTTTCCTTCCCTTACCAAAACAGGTTCATCTTCTAAACAATCAATGATTGTAGATGGAATATTGTCTCCAATTCCTCCATCAATAACAGCATCTACAAGATTTTCAAACTTATCGTGAATTTCCTCCGGGTCTGTTAAATACTCTATAATTTCATCATCAGAGTGAATGGTGCTTACCAATAATGGCATTCCTAATTCACTTACCAATGTTTGTGCTATAATATTATCAGGTACACGAATTCCGATTGTTTTTTTGTTACCTGAAAAATATTTGGTTACACTTTTATTGGCATTTAAAATGAAAGTAAATGGTCCCGGTAGATTGTTTTTCATCAACCTGAAAACATTTTTATCTATAACAGCGGTAAAGTCAGCAATATGCGAAAGGTCGGAACACAACAAAGAAAAGTTTACTTTTTCAGGTTTTTTGCCTGAAATCCTGCACATCTTTTCAATTCCTTTTTTAGAATCAAGTCGGCAAGCCATGGCATAAATAGTGTCTGTAGGAATAATAATTACACCATCCTTATGTAGTATTTCAACCACTTTTTTTAGGTCTCTAGGGTTTGGATTCTTCGGATGCAGACTGATAATCATACCACAAAGGTATAAAAAAAGAGGCAAGTACTTAGTACCTGCCTCTTTCCAAAAATTATGATTCTTATTAGATAGTTCCTGAAACGGCTTTTTGAACCAAATCAGCAGCTTCTTTTAATACAATTGCAGAGTAAACTTTTAAACCTGATTCATCAATCAGTTTTTTACCTGCTTCTGCATTGGTTCCTTGTAATCTTACGATAATTGGAACAGGAATATTTCCGATTGAATTATAAGCATCAACAACACCTTGAGCCACACGGTCGCAACGAACGATACCACCAAAAATGTTGATTAAAATAGCTTTTACATTTGGATCTTTTAAGATGATTCTAAATCCTGCTTCAACTGTTTTAGCGTTTGCAGAACCGCCAACATCTAAGAAGTTAGCCGGATCACCACCCGAAAGTTTAATGATATCCATAGTAGCCATTGCAAGTCCGGCACCATTTACCATACAACCTACGTTTCCGTCTAATTTAACATAGTTTAAGTTAAATTCTTTAGCTTCAACTTCAGTTGGATCTTCTTCTGTAACATCACGCATTGCTTCGTAATCAGCATGGCGATACAATGCGTTATCGTCGATATTTACTTTTCCATCAACAGCAATGATTTTATCATCAGCAGTTTTTAAAACCGGATTGATTTCAAACATCGCAGCATCAGAATTATCGTAAGCTTTATATAATGCACTAACAAATTTTACCATTTGTTTGAAAGCTTCACCTTCACAACCTAAGTTGAAAGCAATTTTTCTAGCCTGAAATCCTTGTAAACCTACTTTAGGATCTACTGTTTCTTTGAAAATTAAATGAGGAGTTGTTTCAGCAACGTGCTCAATATCCATTCCACCTTCAGTAGAATAAACAATGATGTTTTTACCTTGCGAACGATCCAACATTACACTCATGTAAAACTCCTTTGTAGGATTTGGTCCTGGATAGTAAACATCCTGAGCTACCAAAACTTTACTAACAAGTTTACCTTTTGGTCCTGTTTGAATGGTAACTAAAGTACCTCCAATTAGGTTACCGGCAATTTCTTTTGCTTTATCAGCATTTTTAGCAACGGCAACACCTCTTTGTTCTTTACCAATAATTGAACCTTTACCACGTCCACCTGCATGAATTTGGGCTTTAACCACCACATAATCACTGCCATACTGGTCTTTTAGTTTTAAAGCGGCATCATAGGCTTGTTCTGCTGATTCAGCAACAATTCCTTCTTGTACTGCAACGCCAAACGATTTTAATATTTGTTTGGCTTGATATTCATGAATGTTCATTACGAAAAAATTTGCTGCGAAAATACCATTTCAAATCAGATTTGAAAGCATTTTAAATTCAGTTTTATGAATGTTTATAATATCTCTTCTGTTTTTATGATTTATATTGATTATCAGATTGTTTTAGCTTTTTTAAATGTGTGCATCCCATTCTTTCTGCCTAAAAATAGGACACTCTGCCCAACTAATACTATATTACAGCCCGAAGTTTAGTCATGATTATTGCGAAAAACATAGTTAAATCCTACAATGGATTGCAGGTTTTAAAAGATATCAACCTACAAATTAATGAGGGTGAAGTGGTTTCTATCGTTGGTGCTTCCGGTGCCGGTAAAACCACTTTGTTACAAATATTAGGAACTTTAGATTCGGCAGATTCCGGTTCTCTTTTAATTGATGGCTCAGAAACAGCTGGTTTAAAGGGAAATAGTCTCGCCGAGTTCAGAAATAAAAAAGTGGGTTTCATTTTTCAGTTTCACCAATTACTCCCTGAATTTAGCGCCATCGAAAATGTTTGTATGCCTGCCTGGATTGCCGGCGTTTCTAAATCCGAATCAGAAAAAAGAGCTAAGGAACTTTTAGATTTAATGGGATTAAGTGCCCGTTTTTCTCATAAACCTTCAGAATTAAGTGGTGGCGAACAACAACGTGTGGCTGTTGCTCGCGCCCTTATGAACAAACCTGCAGTAATTCTTGCTGATGAGCCTTCGGGAAACCTGGATTCAAATTCAGCAGGACAATTACATCAGTTGTTTTTTGATTTACGCGAACATTTCAAACAAACTTTTGTAATTGTTACGCATAATCCTCAATTGGCTGCCATGAGCGATAGAATGTTAACTATTAAAGATGGAATTATTGTAGTCTGAAATGGAATCTTCGGCGCTTCAGGTCTTAAAAAAATACTGGGGACATAGTTCCTTCAGGCCTTTGCAAGAAGATATTATTCAAAATATTCTTGATGGAAATGATACGCTTGCGCTATTGCCAACTGGTGGTGGTAAATCAATTTGTTTTCAGGTTCCGGCGCTTGTTTTAGATGGTTTGTGCCTGGTAATTTCACCTTTGGTTGCTTTAATGAAAGACCAGGTTGAAAGGTTGCAAAAAATGGGAATTACTGCTCATGCTTTGTATGCCGGTATGCATCAAAATGAAATCAGAAATATTCTTGGAAATTGTATTCAGGGAAAGGTTAAGTTTTTGTACGTTTCTCCTGAAAGATTAAATGCAAATCAGTTTAAAGCCAATTTACAAGATTTACCTATTTCTTTAATTGCTGTTGATGAAGCCCATTGTATCAGTCAGTGGGGTTTTGATTTTCGTCCTGAATACAGACAAATTGCTCAATTACGACCGTTTTTTCCAAAAGTTCCAATTCTTGCACTAACTGCCACTGCAACCAAGCAGGTAATTAGTGATATGCAACAACAATTAGATTTTAAACATGCCAAAGTAATTACGGGCAGTTTTTATCGAAGAAATTTAAGTTATGTTGTTAGAAAAACTGAATCAAAAGATAGCCAGATTTTAAAAGTATTAAAGTCGGTTCAAGGTAGTGGATTGATTTATGTTAGAAGCAGAAAAAAAACTGTTGAAATTTCACATTGGTTAGAGAAAGAAGGAATTTCAGCTTCATTTTATCATGCAGGATTAAGTTTTGATGAAAGAAATAAACGTCAACAAGCCTGGATTGATAATAAAATACGTGTAATGGTTTGTACGAATGCATTCGGAATGGGCATTGATAAACCCGATTGCCGTTTTGTTGTACATATTGAAATGCCTGATAGTCTTGAAGCTTATTACCAAGAAGCAGGTAGGGCAGGCCGTGACGGTAAGAAGGTTTATTGTTTGTTATTACATGGTCCTTCTGATTCACAACAAATGGAAAAACGTTTGTTGCAAAATTTTCCTGATGAAAAAGACATTCGCGTTATTTACGATGCTCTTTGTTCTTATTTACATATCCCTATGGGTGTTAATCCGGAAAGAAGTTTTTTGTTTGATATAGATGATTTTTGCAAAAACAGACAACTCGATGCTTATTTAGTAAGAGCGTCTTTATCGGTTTTACAACAAATGGAAATGTTACACATGAGTGATTCGTTTTATGAACCATCAAAACTCATGTTGCTAATGGATCCAGGGGAAATTTATCGTTACCAGGTTGAAAATGAAAAGTACGATAATTTACTCAAGATTTTATTAAGGAGTTACGGAGGTTTGTTTGATAAGTATTCGATTATTTCAGAAAAATTTATATCAACCAAATTAAAAAGAAATGAGGCTGAAATTAGATTGAGTTTAAAGAAATTAACTCAGCAACAAGTTCTCGATTACCAGGAGCAAAATGAGGCTGTTAGACTGAATTTTAAAACAGAAAGAATTGGTTCATCTTATCTGCGTTTTGATAAAGCATTTTATAAACAACGAAAGGAAATTTACTTTATCAAATTGCAAAAAATGATTGAGTATGCAGAATCAGATTATTTATGCAGAAGCCGTATATTACTCAAGTACTTTGAAGAATGGGACTCAGAAGATTGTGGTATTTGTGATATCTGTTTAAATAATAAGCGTAAACAAGGTTTCCAAAAAGATGAAATGGAAAGAAATATCAAACAAATTCTGCAACTTAAACCATTGAGAATTGAAGAATTAATCGAAAAAATACCTGAATATCCTCAAGAAGAAATCAGCAATTATTGCAGAATTCTGCTCGACAAACATATCTTGCAACTCGATTCATCAGAAAAATTATATTGGAACGGAAACACATCATATTCTGCGTAACCACAGATTTAAATTACGACCAGCGAATGCAGCGCATTTGTTGCAGTTTACAAGATGAATTCGATGTAATTTTAGTTGGTAGAATTTGGCCTAATTCGACTGAATTAAGTGCTAAGCCATATCAGCAACATCGTTTAAAATGCCACTTCAATAAAGGCAAATTGTTTTACTTGGAATTTCAAATCAGGTTATTTTTTTATTTGATTTTTAAAAAGTTTGATATCATTGGTTCAATTGACTCTGATACAATTTTACCATGCACATTTGTTAAAATATTAAGGTCGAAAAAATTAGTTTTTGATGCACATGAATATTTTACTGAGGTGCCTGAATTAAGCAATCGTCCTTTTACAAAAGGTATTTGGGAAATCATTGAAAATGCCTGTATTCCTTTGGCTGATGCTGCTTATACAGTTGGTCCAGGTTTGGCAAATATCTTTAAAGCAACTTATGGAATTCCTTTTGAGTGTATTAGAAATCTTCCAAATAAAACAGCTGAATTTGAATCGAAACAAGAAAATACTCCTCTTAGAATTTTATACCAGGGTGCTTTAAATGAAGGGAGATGTTTATCTCATTTAATTAATGCTGTTAAGGATTTTTCAGTTAAATTGATACTTGCTGGAGAAGGAGATTTAAGTAATACTTTAAGGGAATTAGTCAAACAAAATCAACAAGAAAACCAAATAGAATTTCTTGGATTTGTAAAACCGGATGACCTTAAAAATCTTACCAAAACATGTGATATCGGATTTAATGTTTTAGAGCCAATGGGATTGAGTTACCAATATTCACTTGCCAATAAATTCTTCGATTATATACAAGCAGGTATACCACAAATTTGTTCAAATTTTATAGAATATCAGCATTTAAATGATACTTATTCAGTAGCAGTTTTAAGTGGTTTTGATATTGAATCTATCAAAAAATCCTTGCACTTATTAATTGAATCAAGCCAATTAAGAGTTGAATTGACAAATAATTGTAAAAAAGCGACAAAAGATTTAAATTGGGATTTAGAAAAAGAAAAACTAATTCCAATTTATAAGGGATTGTAGCCAAATCTCATGAAGCATTTACACATTGTAACTACCATATATCCCTATCCACCTCGATTTGGAACTGCTGCAGAGATTTATCATACCATAAAATCTTTGTCGGAACTTGGTATTAAAATATTCCTACATTGTATTGAATCAAAAAACCATGAACCGGTAACAGATTTGGAACAATATTGTGAAAAGGTTTTTAGGTATCCTCCAAAAAGAATCTGGACATCAGAAAATTCAATACCTGATATAGTTTATTCTGCCGGAGTTAGTTCTTTATTGAAAAATTTAATTTCTATTGAAGCGCCTATACTATTTGAAGGACTAGAAGCTTGTTTCTTTTTAGGTGAACCAACCTTGAAAATCAGGTATAAACTGGTTCGGGTTGATAAAATTTCATCCAAATATTATTTAGAAAAATCAAGAGGAAAATCTAAACTTTCGAAATGGTATTACGAAAAAGAAGCCATGAAATTCAGGGAATTTGAATCTGTTTTGAACCATGCAAACATGATTTTAAGTATTTCTCCTAAAGATTATTCAAGCTTTTGTAAACGATATAATACTAAAACTTACTATTTACCAGCTTTTCATTCCGAGAAAAAATACAGAGTACCGGAAGGAACAGGCAAATTTTGTTTGTTTCATGCACGTTTAGATAGGCAACTCAACCACGATTCTGCCATGTTTTTAATCAAAAATGTGTTTTCAGAATTGCCTTTTAAGTTATTAATAGCAGGTGAGGGGGCAAAACCAGAATTAAGAAATGCTATTTCAGAATATGCCAATATCCGACTTAAAGAACATTTAGGTGATGAGGATGTAATGGATTTGGTGAAAAAATCACAAATAAATTTAATGCCGGCAATTGGTACTACAGGCATGAAACAGTTTTTACTTCATTTGTTATTTAATGGTCGACATTTAATTGCTTCAGAAAAAGAATTGGAAGGTTTAGGCTTTGATGATTTATATATATCAGCTAAAACCCCCCTCGATTGGAAAGCAAAAATTACTGAATTAATGTCAATGCCAATCGGGGAGGATGATTTTCAATCTCGTTATGAAAAACTAAACCTACATTATAATAATAGGTTTAATGGAAATATTTTAAGCGGGCTTATTCTTGATAGAGTTCCTGAGACGGAAGAGTAATTTTTCCTCCTTCACATCTAATTACTTTAGCAGGAAACTTATCAATTAACCTGTAATCGTGGGTTGCCATAAGCACAGTATTGCCTGCTGAACTCAGTTGGTGTAAAAGTGATAAAATATCATCACTCGTTTTAGGATCAAGGTTTCCTGTAGGTTCATCAGCTAAAATAACATCTGGTTTATTAAGCAAAGCTCTCGCAACAACCAATCTTTGTTGTTCTCCACCGCTTAATTCAAATGGCATTTTGTGAAGTTTTGTAGACAATCTTACTAAACTTAGCACTTCCTCAGCCCTTGAAATCTTTTCATCTTCATTGGTCCAACCAGTTGCATTCATCACAAAAAATAGGTTTTCAGCCACATTTCTATCAAAAAGCAACTGGAAATCCTGAAAAACAATTCCCAATTTCCTTCTTAAGAATGGAATTTCCTTCTTTTTTAAACTGTCTAAATGAAAACCTGCAATTTCTCCCAAACCTTTTTCAAGTTTGAGTTCGCCATACAAAGTTTTAAGCAAACTGGTTTTTCCACTTCCTGTGGTTCCAATGAGGTAAACAAATTCCCCTGGATAAATTTTTAGGTTCAAATCAGACAAAATTAAATTGTCTTTTTGAAAAATATTTGCTCCTTCGAGTTTTATGATGGGTTGAATATCACTCATTTCAAATCAATTTTAGTCATTTGTCCAAAAGGAATTTCTTCCATTTTTTGCTTAATTATTTCAATATGCTCGCCCATGCCGCATTTCTCTAAAGCCCGCTCGGGGCGGTCTGTTCGGGTATAACAGATTAATGTAAAATTGTCGTCCCTTACTTGAAGGTAGTCGGGAATTTTAGCTTTCCCTTTTATTTTGATAATGTACAATTTGATAAAAATTAGGTGAACTTTATTCCAAATAAAGTATAATTGCAGCACAAAATTAAGATACAATGAAGGATTTTGCACAAAAACTTCTCCCTATGACAATTGCCGGCTCTCTGTTCTTAGGAGCATGTACCGGTCCAATTAACTTTACGAAGAACATGTACACCGTAACTCCAGACCCTTTGGAGATGAAAGGTGACTCAGTATTAGTAACTATTACTGGAACTGTTCCTCCTAAATCTATTAAGCCAAAAGCTGTTGTTAACTTCCAACCTTATTTAAAAACTGCTGATGGTGGTGAAATTAAGTTGAAAGAAACTACTGTAAAAGGTTCAAAAGCTAAAGTTAATGCCGATTTAACTATCGACACTAAATTAGGTGGAACCATTACTTACACAGATAAAATTCCTTACACTGCTAATATGCGTAGTGTAAAATTATACCCTAGATTCACTTTCGAAGGCAAAGAAGTGCCGGTTGCTAGTGATATCATGGTTCAAGGTACTGTTGCTACTGCTGGTTTAGTACAATTTAAAGATGAGGTTTACATGATTGGTGACAATTACAAACCTGAAATGTCTAATAAATCAGTTGGAATTTATTTCCCTATGGATGTTGCTAAATTCAATCCTAGCTTCAAACAAGGAAAAGTAGTTGACAACAAAAAACAAATCGCTGAATTAAAAAATTTATTGAAAAAAGATCCTAATTGGGTTATCAGAGGTATTTCTATTAATGCTACTGCTTCACCTGATGGTGAACTTTCTAGAAACAATGATTTGTCAAAAGGTCGTTCTGAAAGTACTTTTGCTTACTTCAAAAAAGAATTAAAAAAATTAGGCTTCACTGAAGCTAATGATAGCAATTTTGCAATGGGTTATATGTTGGCTGAAGACTGGAAAGGTTTTGCAGCTGAATTATCTAACTCTGAATTAGCTGATAAAAACGAAATGTTAGCTATTATTAACAATACTAGCATTTCTGATGAAGAGCGTGAAGGTTTATTACGCAGAAACCATGAAGCTTCTTGGAAAATCGCTGCTGATAAAATTCTTCCTAAATTAAGAAAATCTGAATTGGTTCTATTAGGTGCTAAACCTTTCAAAACTGAAGCTGATTTGATGAACTATTATGGTAAATATGAGCAATTATCAAATGATGAATTGTATCATTTAGCTATTATTTCAACTGATGCTGCTAAGAAAATTGAAGCTTTAAATGCTTACAATACTCGTAATGCTTCTGATTGGAAAGGTTTCTGCGAATTAGCAGCAGTTCAAATTAAACAAAATAATTTAAATGATGCTTCTGCTAATTTAAATACTGCTGATGGTTTAAGTCCTAAAAATGGTAAAGTATTAGCTAATAAAGCTGCTATTGCGCGTGCTAAAGGTGATTTAGCTGCTGCTGAAGCTTTATACATGGATGCTTTAAATGCTGGTGAAAACACTTATTATAACTTAGGATTATTCGCTATCAAAAAAGGTAATTATCCTTTAGCTGTTTCTTGTTTCCAAAAAAGTGGTAAATCAGATTTCAATTCTGCTTTAGCTACTTTATTAAATGGTGATGCTAACGGTGCTAAAACTGCAATTGATAATATGGATACCGACAAATTAACTTGGGATTTATATTATTTAAGAGCTGTTTGTGGTGCTAGATTAAACAACCAGGATGTTGTTACAACTAACTTAGCTCGTGCGGTTGCATTAGATGCTAAAGCTCGTACAATGGCTAAAGATGATATGGAATTCCGTAACTTCTTCTCAAACCCATTATTTGAAGCTGCTATTCGTTAATCAATAGACAATTCACAATAACATTGTAAAACGTTCCGGTTACCTAGTAATCGGAACGTTTTTTTTTGATTATTTTTTGCTATATTTATAAAACCATGAATAGCTTGTCTCAGTATGATATACGAAATTTATTTCAACAAAGTCTGCAATCTTTTGTGCTTGTTTCTGAGGCTGGTATTGTAAAGGAAGTTAATCTCCAGGCTGAAAAATTATTAGGTTACCATCGTTTGGAAATGCTGAATAAATCAATCAGTTTATTCCTAAGTGCTCCTTCTGAATTGCTACAAAGAATAGTTTTAATGGAGAGTGGAAATTTTTCAGGATTAAAATTAGAGGTTCAGTTTATTCCTAAAAATGGTAGCAAATTATGGATTGAATTGTTGATTAATAAATATCCATTAGAAAATGGAAATGTTTGTTTGATGGCTTTACATGATATTTCAGGTCATATTCAACTTGAAAAAGAATTTGCAGAAAATCAAAAACGTTTAAGTGATTTTGGATATTTAACTTCTCATACTTTGCGTTTGCCCATAGCCAATATTATGGGTCTAAGTTCTTTGTTCGATGAAGAGGGGATAGATCAGGAAAATAAAAAGGAACTAATCGCCAACCTAAAAACCTCTGCTTTCCAATTAAATGAGGCGGTACATCAATTAAATAATGTGATTCATTCCCTTAAATCGTTTAATGAAAAAAGAACTTTTTATAAGCTGGGAAGACGTCCTAATTTAATTATGTTGGTTGATGATGATATCATCAATAATTTCGTAAATAAGAAGCTAATTCAAAAGTTCGATCCGCGAATAAATGTAGTTGATTTAACAAGCGGACAACAAGCAATAACAAAATTGCAATCGGGATTAATTACACCAGATATTCTATTTTTAGATTTATCAATGCCAATTTTCGATGGCTGGCGCTTTTTAGATGAACTCCAAAAGCAACCAATAAGCGATTGCAGAGTAATTCTTCTATGCACAACAATTGCAAGTAATGATGTGCTAAGAGCAAGTCAGTACCCTTTTGTAATTGATATTGTAGAAAAGCCAATGAATATTGAAAAGCTTCAAACATTAATTTATCCGGATCAGGAATAGGTTAAAGGTAGTTTGAAAATATTATTCTTGAAAACGAATACCAATAGATATAAAGCATTTAAAGTAATTACTTTTTATACTTTTCAATTGATTTGTAATTATGTTATTAATGAATTCCAATTGGCTATAAATTATTCGAATGAGTATAAATAAGTCCTTTTTTTGTTTCATACCAAACACATTATATTTGTTATTAAAGACATATAAAAATGATACGCACTGTTGTAACTCCCGATAAACAAAATATTTTAATTGAATTACCCCAAAATTATGTTGGAAAACAAATAGAAATAATTGCATTTAGAATTGATGAAGCAAATGAAAAAACTGCGATTGATGATAAGATTTTGACGCATTTTGCTAGCGAAAATGTTTTAGCTAAAGATTGGCTTTCACAAGAAGAGGATATTGCATGGAAAAATTTGTAAAAGGCGAAGTAGTAATATTACCATTTCCGTTTTCTGATTTATCGGGAAGTAAAAAACGACCTGCTTTAGTATTAGTCGATTTAGCAGGAGACGATATTATTCTTTGCCAAATTACTAGTCAAAATGGTAATGATAATTTTGCTATTCCTTTTAATTCAGATGATTTTGAATCTGGTTCACTTCCAATAAATTCATATATTCGACCAAGTCGTATTTTCACCGCCGACAAAAACATTATTATTCGCAAAGCTGGAAAGCTTAAAAATGAGATTGCTGTGAGAGTTGTTAGCAAATTAATAGCACTTTTCAACAATTCGATTTAGTATGAACCGTATATCGTTTTTGTAAAATCGTTACTGAGCGTACTTTCTAACTAGTTTAAGTACAAACCTAAATTACTTTTTTGCATTCTCATGGTGTATGAAAATCGCTCAGAAAATTGGAATCAAATATTTTGCATCAAAAAATAGAGATGCTTAATAGAAAGCCTTTTTGTTGATTGTATTTTATTACTTTTGAATATATGGAAGCACTAAAAATTACTAAAAGCAGTAGCACCAATCAACTTATTATTGATTTGCCTAATAATTTTGTTTCTAAAAATCTTGAAATTATTATTTTTCCAATAGATGATCAACAAGATGATTGGAACAACCAGCAAATTAACACCTTGAATAAAGCCTATTCAACTAGTGAGCCTGAATATGATTTGTTAATGATAAAAGAATCAAATACAGAATATGAAAAGCGGTGATATTATATTGGCTTCACTTCCGCAAGCCGATGGTAAAACCAAGCTAAGACCTGCTTTGGTTTTAAAGGTAATGTTACCATATAAAGATTTGTTGGTTTGCGGAATAAGTACTCAAATTCATCAAGAAGTAAATGGTCTTGATGAAATAATTAACTTCGATGATAATGATTTTAATCAAAGTGGTTTAATTCAACAATCATTAATAAGAGTAGGTTATTTGGCAATACTTCCTAATAAAATTATTGCTGGAATTATTGGAAAAATATCTTTAACAAGGTTGCAAAAAATAAAGAAACAACTTGCTGATTTTATTCAGATGGATTGATATAGTATGCGAAATTTAAAACCCCTAATTATACATTCTCCATTTAACACCTAATCTTAAGGCTCTTATTGGCAAAGGATAATGTGGTGTATTGTAAAATCCCTGATTCATCCAATCCATATTGGCATGTTCTAATTTCACAAATATGATGGCCTTTTTGATTTCTCCGGTTAAGAATACATCCAATACAGGATAGTTTCCAATTGAAACATTATCTTGTAAATAAAATGCTCTGGCTGCCGGATTCCACGCGTTTCCATAATAAGCTGTATTAAACCAAGCTGCCGCTCCTAACTGAAATCTTAATGCTTTTTTGAATAGGTTTCCATTTACATACCACCTGATTTTTGCACTTAATTCTGGTAATCTAACAATATCATTACTGCTCTTTTGGTACAATAAGGTATTCTCTAAAAATAAAAAGCCCAATTGAAATGTTTTAGTTAACGACAATGAATTTACTGATATCACCTCATTCGTTTGAACCGGAACTACATCTTTTCCAAAATACACCCAATTGGTTAACAGGTAACTATTGAACTCCAAGTTGAAATTGTTCTTGAATTTTAAAGTCTTAAATCCTCCTCTTAACCTGGTTACATTTATTTTAGAATAATTGTTGTTCCAAACAAATGGATTCGATTGATACCTCAACATCACTTCATCAGCTTTATACAAATAATTGCTGAATGAACCTGTGAAATCCAATCCTTTAAAAATAAGTTTTACTTCTCCAATGGCTTGAAAATCGCCAATATTATATCCTAATAAACAAAATTGACCCTGTGCTTTTAATCCAATATCTGTTTTTGATTTGGGTGCTCTTTCTAAAATTCCATCAGCAATTACATTAAATTCATTTCTATAACCAGAATAAGTATGAATGCTGAAATTCTGGATATTTAATCCCGCTTCTGCAAATAAATTCCTCTTTTCATCTGTTTTCCAGGTTCCAAAAGCAAAACGATTGTTTAATACTTTTTTGCCAACTGAATCAGAAAAAATATAAGAACTATCTAAGTTAAACCCCGGAAATAAAAAGGCACTGTCTCCACTTATATTATCGAAAAAATATTGCTCAGTTTCGTAATTAATGGTATGTGATAAATAGGCTACAGGTTTTACTAAGTAAACAGAATCTTCATTTTCATCAACAATCAATTCTGAGCTACCCAAATAATAATACTGTTTGGCATAAGCATTAAACTGTTTAAATCTGCTTTGTGATCCGTTTAAATAAACAGGAACCGATTTGTTGGTCCCAATGAGTGTTTCGAACAATGAATCGCTTTGAATTCCACCGTTTTCATCATGAATACCTCTGTTCCAATTCAGGTTTGCAAGTAACCTGTATCTTTTACTTTTGCTATAATAATTGGTATGTGCCTGCGTAAAATATCCACTTGTAAATTGTCTTAAATAAAATCCATCCTGAGTAATTCTTGAGTAATCAACTCCGAAATTTAGTCTTGGTGTAGCATTCACAGCAAATTTTCCATCAAGCATCAACAAAGCATTTGCTCCTTGAACGTATGAAAAATCAGCATATGGAACCTTTGAATTATAGTATTTAGCGGTTTCTGGTGTTTTAAAATAAATTGAATAAGGATTGGCACTTAAATTAAAACCTGAATTGCGATTAATCTGAAAGTTTTGGTTGGTATAAGGACTTAAAATAAATCCCAAATCCTGAAATACAGTCAGATTTCTGTAGAGTGGATGGTATGTTTCATTGGCAGCTAAAGAACTATCAATAAACACCTTTTCAAGTCCTCTATTTATTTGTTGCTCAGTTGAGTAACTTGTTAAATATCTTATCTGAACAGATGGAATACTATCCGTTTGAGCAGAAGCAAATAATGAAGTAAATAATATAAATAGTATAAATAAATGTTTCAAGGAATCTAATCTGTTTTAATCAGTTTGTATACTTTTCGAAAATTTGTATTGCTCAAATCTACACTCAAATATCCTGCCGAAATAGCTGAACAATCCAATTCAAAGGTAGCTTCATGTACTTGTTTTTGCAAAACGAGTTTACCATGAATATCATAAACACTTGCTTCCACCGGAAATTTTATGTTTGAACCCAAATCAAAATTAAAGGTATTTCTACTTGGATTTGGCCAAATATGCACCTTTTCAGTAACTTGAATTTTATTAAGCGATAAGATTGAAGAATCTCTTCTTAACATAAAAATTCCTTCACCCATATCACTTACTGCTATATTTCCTGATGGTAAAAACGGATAAACTCCCCAACATCCTTTATAACCCTCATAACTTGGTGGTGGATATGTAGATGTATGGTAATAGGCTTCTACAAAAATGTTTGATTTATCTTTTATGTTAAAAATGTAGAATCCATCATGGTAATAAGAAACATAGGCATAATCACCAACAAAAAAAGCATTATGAGCAGTTGCCGCATCATTACTGTGATAGGCATTCAACCAGATTGGATTTCTTATATCTGATATATCATAAACTTTAATGTCTAATCCTCCGGGAATTTCATCTGTAAACATTAAATATTTTCCTGAAGCATCAACCCAACTGCTATGATTATAGCCATTTTGCGGGTATTGCGATATAACTGACAATAACTTCTGGTTCTTTAAATCTCTTAAATCAAAAATATAAAGACCATTGTACTCAACCGAACAATAGGCTGTATCATTTCTTACAAATACTTCATGAACATTTCTAAATGCAGCAGCTCCATCTCCAAAGGTTGGAACATTTAATCTGCTTATCCAAACCGGCTTTTCAGGATTTTCTAAACTTAAAATATCCATTGCTGCAACACCGCCCGATTTTAGTCTGTTGATGCATAAATACAATCGTTTACTTTTGGCATCAATAAAAATACTATGGGTATTAAATGATAAAGAGTCACTATCAAATACTTTGTGAACAGAATCAGGTAAATATTGTAAATCGAAAACCTGCAAACTTCCAGGATTTCGGTTATCACTTACACAATAAGCATAGTGACTATAACACTCATAATCTCTATTAACAACAGATTTAGAATTACCGCTTTCAACATCACATAAAACCATGTTTGTAGGGTTATTAACATCAAAAAAGTAAATACTATCAGTTGTACCGGCAATAATGTATTCTTTGTGATTTGTGGTATCAACCCAACCTGTTAAATCGTTCCAAATTTGGTAATTATCTAATTTAGGTAAATTCGGATTGTTGTAATGATCTAGGTATTTTATTTTGTAACCTTGCGCATACAATTTTTCAAAACTTGTTAAGCTTGAAATTAAAAGTAAAAAATAAATGAATCTTAGTTTCATTCGCTTTTAATCAGCTTTTTGGAAACAATTGTTTTTCCACTTTTGATAACAAGAAAATACACTCCTTCTTTTAAATGAGATAAATCTATTTCTTCATGATTTGATTGATTAATACTCATCAATTCATTTCCTAAAACATCTAAAATCTTTATATCAAATGATTGCTCATATCTATTTAAACCTTTGATATGAAATGTACCTTTAGTTGGATTTGGATAAATATTTACTTCTACAAAATCTATTGTAGATTCAGCATTTCCAACCAAATCTGAATCAACTTTTAAAACAAAAATTCCATTGGTTAAATCACTTGCTAAAATTAATTTACTTGGCAAAAATGGATACAATCCCCAACATCCTTTATATCCTCCGTAAACTTCAGGGTTTTCAAAATGAGTATCGTACCAGGCTGCCATTTGTGGATTTGTAGGATCTTTTACATTGTAAATTCTAACACCATCATGATAAGACGAAACATAAGCAAAATCTCCAACCCAATAAGCATTGTGTGGCATGGCTAATTGGTTTGAATTAAACTGACTAACAAATTGTGGCTCAAAGAAATTTTTCAAGTCATAAATTTTAATGTCTAAGCCAGTGTTTTCATCAGTAAACATTAAATACCTTCCTGAATCATCTAACCAAGGACTATGGTTATAACCCTGATCAGGATAACTTGTTATAGAGGTAAGGAATTTTTGTTTGCTTAAATCTCTTAAATCAAAAATAAATAAACCGGCTTCTTCACAACTCAAATAAGCAGTATCATTACGTACATACATTTCATGCACTTTGTTGAAAATTGGATTTCCATTTGGTTTATTTGGAACTTCTAATTTTGCCAGTAAAACCGGTTGTTCAGGGTTTTCTAATCCCAAAATATCCATTGCTGAAAATCCACTTGCTTTAGAGTTCATACACATGTATAAACGCTTTGAATTTTCATCGATATAAATCGTATGTGTAAACTTTCCTAAAACATCACTTGAATAAACTTCATGAACCGAATCCGGCAAAAAACTTAGGTCGAAAATTTGTAATTGTCCGGCTCCTGAACCTTGATCTGAAACACAATATGCATAATGCGAAAATGTTTCATAATCTCTGTTACGTGCAAAATTCGATTTACCAGTTTTAACCTGCACTAATTTCATTTCTGTAGGTATGCTGATATCGAAAAAGTAAATGGAATCTGTTGTTCCACAAATGATGTATTCTCTGCCATTTGTTGAATCATACCAACCTGTAATATCATTCCAAATATCTGTCCCATCAACCTTAGGTAAATCAGGATTATTGTATTGGGATAATTTTTGAATTTTATATGCTTGTACCTGGGCAAAAAGTCCAAAACAAATAAAATTAAGGAGGATTAATATAGCAGATTTTTTAAGCATGGTAGACCTTAAAATTGGTATCTGTAAGTATAGTGAATTTTTGTGGTTTTTGCACCTAATGAATGCAATAATGAGTGCATTTTAGGATTAAAATCACCAATCCAGGCCAATTCTGCAGTTTTTAGTTTTGGGTGATTTTTCATCGATTCATGGAATTTCATAATCATTCCAGTTTCTAAACCCAAATTGTGGTATTGTGGAATCACTCCAAAAACAATTCCTCTAACTCTATTAATATCCCCAAATTTGCGGAACCAAAGGAATTTAAGCTTTCCCCAAAGATCTAATTTCCCATTTAAATGTTTGAAAATTTGGTTCACATCAATCACGTTTACAAAAAATCCTGCTGGTTCTCCGTTTGCATAAACAAACCAAATAGCATCTTCAAGTAAAATTGGTTTTAACGACCTTAATGTGCTTTCAATTCTATCTCTGGTTATAGGCACAAAATCAGCACGACTAGCCCAAGCAAGGTTATAGATATGAATAAAATCTCCTGCATATTTTTCTAATTGAGCCATTTTAAAATGCTCAAAAGTATAAGCAGGATTTGTCATAACTCTTGAAGCTAATTTCGAAAAACGCTCGTAATTGAAATTGTCATGAGTAATTTCAGAAGTAGTTTGTTCTGTAATTCTTTCAAAACCATAATTTTCAAAGAGAGTTTGGTAATGAGGTGGATTGTAATTTTCCTGGTAACTTGGGTTTTTAAAACCGGAAACCATCAATCCCCAATATTTATCTTTTTCTCCAAAATTTACCGGTCCATCCATTGCTTCTATTTCAAATGTTTTTAACCAGTTCTTACAGGTATCAAACAATAGATTGGCTGCATTTTGGTCGTTAATACAATCAAAAAATCCCATTGCACCCGTTTTTTTCTCTCCGGGTAAGAAATATTTTTCGTTGTAAAATGCTGCAACACGACCAATTATTTTATTTTTTTCATTGATTAAAATCCAACGACAGGCTTTTCCTCCTTTGAAATTTGCGTTCAATTCGGGATTAAAAACCTCTTCAATATCTTTGTCAAGCGGGCAAACCCACTCAGAATCATGTTTATATAAGCTTTTTGGGAAATTTAAAAAATCCGAAATAAGCTTGTTATTATTTACTTCTACTACTTTCATTTCACAGCGAAGAAATAAAGAGATTTTTAATTCCACAAGGAACACTTTTGCGCAATCGCAATTGTTTGTTTATTTTGCCTGACAAAATAAGGATTCGTTATGTTGAAAATTGGAGACAAATTACCTGAATTCAGGTTAAAAGGTTTTGATGATAAGTATTATACTCATTTTGATTATGCCGATAAATATGCATTGGCAGTAGTATTTACTTGTAATAGTTCAGAAATATCTAAGGCTTATGCAAAGCGTTTATTAAATCTTTTTGAAAAATACGAAGATGATAATTTAGGAATTGTTGGTATCAACTCAAATGATGCTTCACAATCACCTGAAGATAGTTTTGAAAATATGCAATTGGCTGCAAAACATTATGGTTTGGAAGATTTACATTTCTTGTTTTTACATGATGAAACACAAGATGTTGCTAAAACTTTTGGAGCTCAGGTAAATCCTGAAGTGTTTTTATTCAACAGAAAAAGAGAATTGGTTTACAAAGGTGCCATCGACGATAGCTGGCAAAATGAAGCAATGGCTACTTCTGTTTATTTAGAAGAAGCAATTGAAGAAGCTTTAGATGGAATGGAAATTGATTTTCCTGAAATGCCTGCAGTTGGAACACCAATAATCTGGAAAAAATAAGCGTGGTCCTAAATAATTCAGTAGTCATTATAACAGGGGCCTCATCAGGAATTGGTGAGGCCTCTGCTTATGCTTTTGCTGCTAAAAAATGCAGAGTGGTGCTTGCTGCCCGAAATTTAGATAAGTTAAAAGTAGTGCAGGATAATTGCATTAAACTAGGTGCAGAAGTGCTTTTGGTTCAATGTGATGTTTCAATTGAAAACGATTGTAAAGCACTTATTGAAAAAACAATCGAACGTTTTGGAACCATTCATGTTTTGCTTAATAATGCAGGTATTTCAATGCGTGCCTTATTAGTAAATCTGGATTTATCGGTTTTAAAACAAGTAATGGATATCAATTTTTGGGGCACGGTTTATTGTACAAAATTTGCACTTCCATATCTTATTAATGAAAAGGGTAGTGTGATTGGAGTAAGCTCCATTGCCGGAATTAAAGGATTACCAGGAAGAACCGGTTATTCAGCTTCAAAATTTGCCATGAATGGTTTTATGGAAGCTTTGAGAATAGAAAATATCAAAACAGGCTTACATATTGGTGTTATTTCTCCGGGTTATACAGCTTCTAATATCAGAAATACTGCTTTAAATAAAGATGGAAAATCTCAAGCTGAAAGTCCTTTTGATGAAAGCAAACTTATGCCGGCAGAAACTGTAGCTGATTATATTGTTGAAATGGTTGAAAAACGAAGACCTGAGGTGGTCTTGACCACCCAAGGTAAGTTAACTTTCTGGCTCAATAAATTCTTCCCTCGTTGGGTTGATTCATTGGTCTTTAAAACCGTTTCAAAAGAAAAAGATAGTCCGTTTTAAAATTAAAAAATGATACAAGATAAGATAAAACAAAGTTTAGCAGATTCTTTAAATGCAATATATCAAATAGATACTGATGCCTCTAAAATCGTAATTGAAAAAACAAGTGGTGATTTCGAAGGTGATTTCACATTTGTGGTTTTCCCTTACTTAAAAATCTCAAGAAAAAATCCTGAACAAACCGCTACTGAAATTGGAAATCACCTGTGTGAAAATTCTGATTTTATCAGTAAATTCCAAGTAATCAAAGGTTTTTTAAACTTACACATCAACGATTCATATTGGTTAAATTTTATTTCAAAAGAAGCCACCAATGCTTCATTTGGAACTAATACTCCTGATTCAAAAGAAAAGGTATTGGTTGAATATTCATCACCTAATACCAATAAACCTTTGCATTTGGGTCATATCAGAAATAATCTTTTAGGATATTCTGTGATTCAAATTCTAAAGGCAAATGGATATGAAGTAAAATCATGTAATTTAATTAATGATAGAGGCATTCATATTTGTAAGTCGATGTATGCCTGGATGCAACAAGGTAATGGAGAAACACCTGAATCATCAGGCTTAAAAGGCGACCATTTGGTTGGTAAATATTATGTTGCTTTTGAAAAGCAAAACAAAATCGAAAAACAAGCTTTAATCGACTCAGGAATGAGTGAAGATGATGCGGCTAAAAATACCGAATCTATGCTTCAGGCTCAGGAATTATTGCGTAAATGGGAGGCCAATGATGCTGAAACAGTTCAGATTTGGAAAACCATGAACGGTTGGGTTTACGATGGTTTTGGTGTAACGTATAAAAATCTGGGTGTAAATTTCGACCAATATTATTACGAATCGAATACCTATTTATTAGGAAAAGAAATTGTTCAGGAAGGTTTAGACAAAGGTGTTTTCTTTAAAAAAGAAAATGGCTCTGTTTGGGTTGATTTAACCAATGATGGTTTAGACCAAAAGCTTTTGCTTCGTGGCGATGGAACTTCTGTTTATATTACCCAGGATATTGGAACAGCTGAATTAAAATATGCCGATTTCCCTTATAAACGCTCGGTTTATGTTGTTGGAAACGAACAGGATTATCATTTTAAAGTACTTCAGTTAATCCTTCAAAAACTTGAAAAAAGTTATGCTGAAGGTATTTACCATTTGAGTTATGGAATGGTTGAACTTCCCGAAGGAAAAATGAAAAGCAGGGAAGGTACCGTAGTGGATGCAGATGATTTAATCAAAGAAATGATTGATACTGCTGAAGAAACTACGCATGCTTTAGGTAAAACAGAAGGTTTAGATGAGCAACAAAAAACCGACTTGTTTCAAATGGTGGGTTTAGGTGCTTTAAAATACTATTTATTAAAAGTTGATCCTAAGAAAAAAATGATGTTTAATCCTGCTGAATCAATCGATTTTCAGGGAAACACGGGTCCATTTATACAGTACACACATGCACGTATTCGTTCTGTAATCAGAAATGCACAAACAACAAATTTCGAATTTAACTCAGGTTCAGTTTTACTTAGTTCATTCGAAAAGAACTTATTAAAACTATTGTATTCTTATCCTTTAGTTATTGAAGATGCAGGAAAAGAAATGAGTCCGGGTGTGATTTGTAATTATGTTTACGATATAGCAAAAGCCTATAATCAGTTTTACCATGAACATTCAATACTAAAAGAAGAAAATCCTGAGCAAAGGAATTTCAGATTAAGTTTATGTTTATTCACAGGTAATATTTTAAAGCATGCTTGTTCGCTTTTGGGTATCGGAGTTCCTGAGAAAATGTAATTTGGTAAGAATTTTGCTTGATTAAATAGAAATACAAACATCATGAAAAAGAGCTACATTATTTTGGTGTTGGTTTCATTGCTTTGGGCTTGTAATCCTGCTAAGCAATACATCAAAAAAGGAAATGAATTTTTCCTCCTTGGTAATTACGACGATGCTGCTACTTATTTTTACAATGCACTTTTAGCCGATCCTCAAAATCTAGAAGCTAAACAGGCTTTGAAGAAATCGGCGAATAATGTATTAACTGCTAAATTTAGTCAGTTTGGAAAATATGTAGTTGAAAACCGAGATGCTGATGCTGTTCGTCAATACCGCTCGAACCAAAAGTATTTTGAAAAAACAAAATCGGTTGGTGTTGAATTAGATTGGCCAAGCATGTACGATGAAGTATATCTTGAAATCAAAAATGAGTATATAGCTAAATTGTATTCAGACGGACTTCAGCTGATGAAGGACAATAAATATGATAAAGCTGAAGCTAACTTTTGTGAAATAGCAGAAATAGATCCTGGTTATAAAGATGCAACAGTTTTAAGAATGAACAGTATTCTTGAGCCAATGTATCAAAACGGAATGAAAATGCTTCAATTAGAAAACTACAAAGAAGCATTTAAGAATTTTGATAAGGTTTACTTACAAGACAAATCCTACAAAGATGTAAAAGCTTTGAGGGAAGCTGCTCTTGGAAAAGCCACTGTTGGTGTTGGTGTTTTACCGGTTCAAAATCAAACTCGAAGTAGAAATTTCGATACTAAACTATATCAGGATATCATTTCTCAAATGGTAAAAGGTAAAAGTCCATTTTTAAAAGTAGTTGAAAGAAGTTCATTAGAAAGAATGTTGAGCGAACAACAACTAGGAATGAGCGGAATGGTAGATCCTGAAACTGCAGCTCAGGCTGGTAAAATAATAGGATTAAAATATGTTTTGATGTCGGCTTTAAGTGAATGGGATATAGATGAAATAAGACCTACAATCGATTCAATTGAAGCTTATGAGGCTTATGTTGAAAGTATTCCAGAACAGATTCCTGGACAATTGCGTTCGATTACACGTTTTAAAAAGGTAAAATATGCCCGTCATTACCAGAAAAACAGGGTTTATGCTCGTGTGTTTTTTCAATTGGTTTCTACACAAACTTCTCAAATTGTAGCAAGCGAAGTTATTGCTGAGGAAAAAAATGATGAATATGAAAGATTTGTTTTCAAAGGAAATGTAAGCAATTTATATCCTGAATTACCTAAAGGTAATACTTTGCCCGCAGCTCCAAGAGAATGGAGAGAGAAATTTGGAAAAACATCCGGAACTATAGTTTCCCAAGAAGAGCTTGCAAACAAATTAAGTCAAACAATTGCTATCAAAATGGCTGATGAAGTTAGGCTTTATGTTGAAAGATAAGACATTTTGGCTTTAATTTGAAATATTTTCTTGTTAATTTAGTTAAAAGCAGACAAAACGTCTGCTTTTTTCGTTTGGAATAGGCTTTGATGAATTGAAGTCATACTAACAAATTAAAAAAATAGGAGAAACAAATTATGACATTTATTAAAATCAATCCAGCTCGTGAATTATTTAGAGACCAAGTAATTCCTTCACATTTAAGCAATTTATTCGAATCAGTTATGAACGACGGTTTAGGTAAATTCGAACGGAATGTATTTTTCACACCAAGAGTTGATGTGCTTGAAAATGAAAAGCAGTTTGAAGTTCACATGGCTTTACCAGGTTTAAAGAAAGATGAAATTTCAATTGCTATTGAAAAGCACATTCTGACCATTAGTGGTGAAAGAAAAAAAGCAACTGAAAATAAAGAAGATAAGTACCATACAGTAGAAAATTTTTATGGTAAATTTTCACGCAGTTTTACTTTACCTGAGCATGTTGACAAAGAAAATTTGGAAGCAGAATTATTGGATGGAATCTTAAAAATTAATATTCCTAAACTAGAATCAAAACAAATCCGCAATAATGTGGTTATAAAGTAATATCAAGCAGGGGTAGCTTGAGTTTTCATAGGTTAGAAAGTCCCGGTCTTTATTGGCCGGGATTTTTTTATTCATTGTCCACAATTTTACTAATCTAAGGTTTGCCTAGTTAGGGCCTGCTGAAAATCTTTATTAGCACTTATTATCAATCAATTATACAGTTTTTTGATAATTTAAATTCAAGGTTTTAAGAACAATTACTTAATAATCCTTGCTTCAAGTAAAATTAGTTTTCAATTTAAATAAAGACAGAAACAAGGCCATCTTTGTCGTTGCTGCCAAATTGAAGTATTATATATACATCTTAAACAACAAACAGAAATACCCTAGTTTAATACCGAGGCAATTTTGTTTAGGCCAATTTATTGGACTTTAACAAAATGCATTCGGTATAATTTGGCAGCGTCTAAAATCTGACCTGTTTCTGTATTTTTCAGCTGGCCCTAGTTAGCATTTCAATAAATCTATTATTTTCGCAGAAATCATGAAGGTTTATAAGAGTTTAGATGAAATGCCTGATATAAGGAATGCTATTGTGAGTCAAGGGACTTTCGATGGCGTTCACCATGCCCATCAGGTGATATTAAACAGATTAAAGAACTTAGCAGAAACTCTTGATGGTGAAACAGTTTTGATAACTTATGAGCCACATCCTAGAATGGTTTTATTTCCAGATGATCATGGTTTGAAATTATTGACCGATTTAGATGAGAAAATAGAATTGTTATCAAAACAAAAAATTGATCATCTATTGGTACTTCCTTTTACTAAGGAATTTTCCAGATTAAGTTCTTTAGATTTTATAAAAACTATCATTCTCGATAAACTAAAAACCAAATATTTAGTCATAGGTTACAACCATCGTTTTGGGAAAAACAGAGAAGGTAGTTTTGAGCATTTAAAAGAATTTTCTAAAGCTTACGGTTTTGATGTTGCTGAAATTCCGGAGCAGGATGTAAACAATGTTTCTGTTAGTTCTACAAAAATAAGAGAATCGCTTTTTGCTGGTGAAATTAATCAGGCTAATACTTATTTAGGACGAAAATACTGTTTAACAGCTAAAGTTGTTTTAGGGAAACAATTAGGTAGAACAATTGGATTTCCTACAGCGAATTTAAATGTCTTTAACGAACATAAACTAATTCCCGCAGATGGAGTATATGTTGTTGAAGTGGAATTCGATGGAAAAATTTATGGTGGAATGATGAATATTGGCAATAATCCAACTATACAGGGGAAAGGTAGAAGTTTGGAAGTCCACATCTTTAATTTTAGTGAAGATATTTATAATCAAACCATACGCGTGTCGTTTGTTGATAAACTCCGCAACGAAATTCGCTTTTCAGGAATTGAAACACTAAAAACTCAACTCTTTCAGGATAAATTGCGGGCATTGGAAATTTTATCAAACCAAACTCAGCGTTATCATCAATGAATTTTAAGTATAGTTTATTTCTTTCTTTTTTTCTTTTAACAGGGATTTTTTCACAAGCTCAGGTTCAATTAGAATTAGAGCCTGATACTACAATTGTTGTTGAATTTGAAGAGGATGAAGAAGAAGCAGATGAATATGATTCTGTTATTGTAAGTCCTTCTGAAAAATACTGGGATTTTATCAGACCTAGAAACTTTTTATTTGATACTGCATTTGCTCCGGCACATCAATTTTATCAAAGTTGGGATACTGTTACAATCAATCCTTATAAAGTTGATTTAAAAAACATGCATGATACCATTCATTTGGTATTGGGAAATGTGGCAGATTGTGCTTTTCATCCACCGGCAATTGGAGATATCACTTCAAATTTTGGTTTTAGAAGATGGGGTAGGCGACTCAAATTTCATTTTGGTACCGATATCAGAATGGAAGTTGGTGATCCGGTTTACGCAGCTTTTGAAGGTGTTGTAAGAATTGCAAAACGAAGTGCTGATTATGGTTATGTGGTTTTAATCAGGCATAACAACGGACTCGAAACTTTATACGCACATTTTTCTCAGTTATTGGCTTATCCCGGACAACCTGTAAAAGGTGGTGATATCATTGGATTGGCAGGAAGTACCGGAAGATCTACTGGTCCACATTTGCATTTTGAAGTGAGGTTTTTAGGTGAAAAAATCAATCCTGCTCAAATCATACATTTTCCAAGTGGTTCTTTATTAAACGATACTTTTAAAGTTGATAAAGGGTGTTTCAAACATTTGTATGAATACCAATCAGCTAAATTAAAAGCTAAAACTCCTAAGTATGTAAAAGCAAGAAAAAATGATACACTCATTAAAATTGCGAACCGTTATGGAGTAAGTGCAAAAAGACTTTCTAAGCTGAATAAAATTTCAGTAAAAACTAAAATCAAATCAGGTAGAAGAATTCGTTTGAGGTAGTTTAATTCTCTAAAAAATTCATTACCAATTGGTAAACTTTTTCTGGTTGCTCTGCATGTAACCAATGTCCTGCATTTTCAATAGTTTCCAATTTAAAATAAGGGAACAATTCAGCTATTTTTGGGATATCAGTTTCTTTGATATAAAGTGAATTAGAGCCTTTCAAAAACAGAACCGGATTTTCAAAACTTCTGTTGCCTTCAATTTCTTTAGTTACTTCTTCATAATCTCTGTAAAGTACCCTTAAATTCATTTTCCATTGATAGGCCCCACTTTCAGTTCTATCAAGATTTTTGAGAACAAATTGTCTTACTCCAAAATCGGGTAGGAAAGGAGTCATGGCTTCTTCAGCTTGTTTTCTGTTTTCAATTTTAGATAAATCAACTGCATGTAAAGCGGAAAAAACATCATCATGACCGGGTTTGTATTTCCTTGGAGCAATATCTGCAACTATAATTTTATTAGTTATCTCCGGATATTGAAGAGCAAATTCCATAACCACTTTTCCACCCATTGAATGACCAAGTATGTTTACATTTTTTAATTGATGAAATTCAATAAATTCCTTCAAATCATCAACCATCAATTGCAGACTATGTGATTCTGAATGAAAGGATTTTCCATGATTTCTTTGGTCAATTGCAAAGGTTCTAAAATAAGTACCAAATTTAGTAGCAAGTGAATGCCAATTATCGAGCGAACCTAAGAAGCCATGTAATATAATGAGTGGTTCACCACTGCCGTATTCCTTAAAATTTAATAACATTAGTTTTTTATTGAAGCTGCTAAATTACAAACTAGATTTATTTAAAATGAAAAGAAATAGAGCTGTTTTTTTTAATTTTAAAATGCATAACAAGATTTTTTCAAAATTGTTTTTACTGAAATATTTTTTTGTCAATATTTTTTTAAAAATAACAAATGCGATAATTTTTTCAGATAAATGCTTGTATATTAAATTAAATCTATAAATTGGTATTAATAATTAAAGTGCATATGAAAAAAATCTTACTAATTTTTTCTTTATTGGTAATTGTATTTGGGGTCAACACAGCGTGGTCTCAGGTATCTGTTATTTCATCAGGTGGCTCTTCGAGTTCAGCCTCTTATTCTACACTGGGAGCTGCTATTACTGCAGTGAATGCCGGAGTTCATACAGGAGCAATTGAGATTGCCATTCATTCTAACACTACTGAAACAGCAAGTGTTTCAATAGATTCATCCGGTTCTGTTGGCGGAGCAATTTATTCATCCATCTTAATTAAACCAGCTGATTCAGCAACAGTGAATAAAGTTGTTTCTACATCTGCTGCGGGTATTGTATTGTTGAATTTACAAGGTGCTGACAATGTTACCATTGATGGTCGTCCTTTGGGATTGGGAACAAATAGATTTTTAACTTTTCAACATACCAATACTACAACTGCAGCTTCATTCACTTGCAGATTAATTAATGGAGCGAGTAACAATGTTTTCAGATATGTAAATTTTTTAAATGGTACTTTTACTATCGCCGGTGGAGTAAATTTTCAATTGTCAACTTCTGCTGCAACCAGTGGTAATAGCAATGATAGTATTTACAAATGTGAATTTAATGGAGGCAGAGCTTGTTTGCAAGCTGCAGGTACATTAGCTAATCCAATGAACAATATTTATGTTGGAAACAATTTATTTACAAACTGGTCTTTACAGGGTGCTACTTTTAGTGCTATTAGAAACCTTACAGTTGAAGGCAATACAATTAACCAATTAACAACTGCTCCTGGAAATGTTGCACCTCAAGGAGTGTTTTTAACAGTTAATGTTGATGCTGCAAATTGGAATTTTAGAAAAAACAGAATTGAAAGATTTAGGGTTTTTGGTACTACAACTGCATTAAATGTATTGGGAGTAATTATTTCTCCTGCAGCAGCTGCACCAGTTACAATTCCTGTCTTAAATTTTGTAAATAATTTTATTTCAATTACAGATACTGCTACTTCAACAGCTAATAGAATTGTTGGTGTACAATACCAAGGTACAACAAATCCTTTGGTTTTGAATTTCCAACACAATACAATTAGAATTTCAGGTACTCAATTGGTTTCTGCAAATGGTAATCCAACTTCAATTGGATTTTATAAAACTAATTCTGCAGCAACAAGTAATTTAAATTTTAGAAATAATTTAATTTCAAATACAAGAACAGGAACAGGTAATCAACATATTGCAGTTTGGAATCAAACAGCAGCAAATGGTATCAATACAATGGATTATAATACTTACTGGGCTGCATCAGCATTTAAAGTTGCCTTAATTGGTACTTTTTATGATGTAACTACAAGTTATAGATTGGCAGCTTTTCCACAAGAACAGCATTCAATTATTGCAACACCGTTTTTTACAACAAATACAGATATTTTTTTATCAAATACTTTAAATAGTCCATCAAATTTTATTGGTACTCCAATTGCCACATTAACAACAGACTTTTTCGATTCACTTCGCTCATCAACAATTCCTTACAGAGGGGCTCTTGAAGGTCCACCAATTGTTAATTTCCAAGATGCAAAAGTTGTCGAAGTTTATACATTTGGTAAATTACCAATTCCGTATGCTGTTCCTCATCAGTTAAGGGCAAATGTGTCAAATGAAGGAATTGATACTTTGTTTAATCAGTGGGTTGTTTTAAATATCACTGGTGCAAATACATTCTCAGATTCTACATTAATTGCCATGATTCCTCCTAATGGTAATGTTACTGCTACCTTACCAGCATATTCTCCTGCAAATCCCGGTTTAAATAATATAGTAGTTAGTGTTCCTCCTGATAGCACTAATAATAATAATACCAAATCATTTACTCAATTAGTTACCAATAATTCATATGCTTATGCAGATCCTTCAAAACCTGCTGTTGGCGGAGTAGGATTTAATGGTAATTCCGGAGATTTTATCGCTAAATATCCATTAGCTGGTTCAAATTCAATTAATCAAGTGGGTGTAAACTTCTTTGGTGGTGGAAATACTTATCAAATTGTTATTTATGATAATTTAAATGATACTCCTGGTGTACTTTTATGGAATTCTTCAACCTTAACATCAGTTACCGGTGTAAATACAATTCCTGTAAACCCAGCAATTCCTGTTTCAGGAACCTTTTATGTTGGGGTTCGTCAAATTGGTACAACTAACGTAAATTTTGCTTTTCAAACAGAAGAGCCAATCAGAAACCAAACTTTCTTTTATAAAGCAGTTACTGTTTCATCATGGGCTGATTTTGCTTCAACCAATTCTGCATTCAGATTTATGGTTGAGCCTCGTTTAACTTTGGCAAATGATGTGGGTATGACAGATGTTCTTGCACCTTGTAATACAGTAATTCAAAATTCAGCTCCTTTTGCTCCAATTGTTAGTATTTATAATTATGGTTTAAATGGTCAATCAAATATTCCTATAACTTGCTCAATTACCGGACCAACTACTTATTCACAATCTACTACTTTTGCTGGTCCAATTGGAAGTAATGGCTCTGCAAATATTACTTTCCCTGCTTTCAATCCAACTACAGTTGGAACTTATACATTAAGAGCTTGGTCTTCATTAAGCACAGATGCTGAAAGAGGAAATGATACTTTAACATTTACTTTTGATGTAACTAACTTAGCCGCACCAACAGTTGGAACAGGAACTGCAGTTTTATTAAACGGAACAACAAACTTTTTATCGGTTAACGGACTAGGTTCTTTAAATGTTGGTGGAAATAAATTGAGTGTTGAAGCTTGGGTTAGACCTCTTTCTTTAACATCAAGAATGAGTTTGTTTGCTAAAGATGCAGATACTTTAACACCTTCATTTAATTTGGAGATTAATCCGGGTGGAACTCTTTCATTTACAACAGGTACTTCTGTTGGTAATGTAACTTTAACTTCAACTAAAACATTAACAACATTGTTGTATTCACATATAGCTGCAGTTTATGATGGTGTTAAAATGAAATTATTAATCAATGGAGATACAGCTGGTGAAATAGCTCAAAGTGGAAACATAGCTACGAATACCAATGATTTTTATATCGGATGTTCTGCAAACAAAAACCGTTTCTTTGGTGGAAATATTGATGAAATGCGTGTTTGGGATACCGTTAGAACTGATGCTCAAATCAGAACAAATATGCATTCTCGCTTGCCAAATATGGCTAGTGCAAAATTGATTTCATACTGGAGATTTGATGATAATATTGGATTATTTGCTGCTGATGCTTCTGGAAACTGTAATTCAGCAAAAGGAAATGCAGGTGTTTCATGGGCAAATTCTACATTGCCAATTTATTCAAGTTCGGTTTATAGCTACCAACCTGCTGGTTCTAATGTAAATTTCACTGGTGCTAAATTGAATCTTGAATTTATTAATTTATCAGGAACAGGTAGTATGGGAGCTTATTATTTCCCTGGTGTTCCTTATGGTACTTCTCCAATTACCGCCCCAGGTGGTGTTACAAATGTTCACAATAATTTCTGGTTAGTTTATAAATATGGTACTTTCTCTTTTGATAGTGCTATGGCTACTTTCCAATTAAATCCTGGTAATTTAAGTGCAAATGCCAATTCAAATAATGTATTTGCATTCACTAGAAACTATTATGATGATGCAAACTGGGGATTAATTCAAGGTTTCTTAGGAAGAGTTGATTCAGTTAATATTGCCAATCAAACTGTTCGATTGGTTTTAGGTTCTACTACTCAATTTAATAACCAATTCTCAATTGGTGCTAACAATAGTCCGTTACCTGTTACTTACAAATCAATTTTGGTTAAAAAGGTAGATGATGGTGCATTAATCAACTGGACTACTGCAACTGAAATCGATAATAGTCATTTTGTTATTGAGCGTTCATTAGATGGTAAAAACTTTGAAGCGATTGCTCAGGTAAAAGGAATGGGTACTTCAAATAAATTGGTTGAATACAAACATTTAGATGCAGAAGCTTTCAATTTAGGAGTTAAAACTTTGTATTACAGAATAGCTCAGGTTGATTTTGATGGAACTACTTCATTATCAAAAATTGTTAGTTTAGCTTTGGATGAAAATCAGGAAATGGTTTTAAATACTGTTCAACCTAATCCATTTGAGTCAGGCATTTCAGTTGGATTCACTTTACCAAGTGCATCTGAGGTATCTGTTGAAGTAATGAATCTTAATGGACAAACTTTATTAACCCAATCAATTCAAGGTACTGAAGGTTATAACCAGGTTTCAGTTCCTGAAACTTCAAGTTTACCTGCAGGTGTTTACTTCTTAAAATTAGGAGCAAACGGCAAAACTACTTTGGAGAAATTGGTTAAATTACAATAATTCATCATTCAATTGAATAGGAAGGGGGCCCGCAATCGGGCCCCCTTTTTTTGTGCTTATCTGACCTGAGCAAAAGAAAGAAATAGCTCATATTTATGCGCTGTCGAGTAAAATTGATATAAAATCCTTCAAATTGGCTGCAACAACAATGATTATTCTATAGGTCGTAATTGGTGCTATTAAAGAATTTCAACAGTCCCTTTTTGGTTGATATCATTCATTATGAGTGTAATAAAGGATTTCTGCTAATTCAATTTCTTTTTCAACAAAACATTCCAACAACTTATCTGTATTTTATTTAGACTAAGTATAAACAAGACAAAAAATCTCTTATTTTTGCAAATAATTTCAATCAAAACCAAGCCTAATGTCTGAAGAAGTAGATATCATAGATCAGGTAGTAAGTCAAGAATACAAGTATGGCTTTTCTACCTCAATTGAAATGGAAACTGCCCCAAAGGGCGTTAATGAGGATATTGTAAGATTTATCTCGGCTAAAAAAAATGAACCGGAATGGATGTTAGAATATCGCCTGAAAGCTTTTAGACACTGGCAAAAAATGGAAGAGCCAAATTGGCAAAACTTCAAATATCCAAAAATCGATTACCAGGATATCATCTATTATGCTGCTCCAAAAGAGAAAAAAAAGCTGAATAGTCTTGATGAAGTTGATCCTGAATTGATTAAAACCTTTGAAAAATTAGGTATTTCTTTATCTGAGCAAAAGCGTTTAAGTAATGTTGCCGTTGATGCGGTTTTTGATTCAGTTTCAATTGCCACTACTTTTAAAGAACAATTGAAAGAAAAAGGTGTGATTTTTTGCGCCATTTCTGAAGCAGTTCACGAACATCCTGAATTAGTAAAACAATATTTGGGATCTGTAGTGCCTTATACTGATAATTACTTTGCAGCTTTAAATGCGGCAGTTTTCTCTGATGGCTCATTCGTTTATATTCCCAAAGGTGTAAGATGCCCTATGGAACTTTCGACGTATTTCAGAATCAATGCTGAAAATACCGGTCAGTTTGAAAGAACTTTAATCATTGCTGATGAAGGTTCTTATGTTTCTTACCTCGAAGGTTGTACAGCTCCAATGCGTGATGAAAACCAATTACACGCTGCGGTAGTTGAATTAGTAGCTCATACAAAAGCAGAAATAAAATACTCTACAGTTCAAAACTGGTATCCAGGTGATAAAAATGGTAAAGGCGGAATCTATAATTTCGTTACCAAAAGAGGCGTTTGTGAAGGCGATTATGCTAAAATCAGCTGGACACAAGTTGAAACAGGAAGTGCAATTACCTGGAAATATCCTAGCTGCATTTTAAAAGGTGATCATTCTATTGGCGAATTTTTCTCAGTAGCAGTTACCAATAATGCTCAGGTTGCCGATACCGGTACCAAAATGATTCATATCGGAAAAAACAGCAAAAGTAGAATAGTTTCTAAAGGAATTTCAGCAGGTAAATCTCATAATACTTACAGAGGTTTAGTTAAAGTTGCTAAAAAAGCTGAATCTGTTAGAAATTATACGCAGTGTGATAGTATGTTGATTGGTGATAGAAGCGGCGCACATACTTTTCCATACATCGAAATCAATAACAAAACTGCTGTTGTTGAACATGAAGCCAGTACAAGTAAAATTGGTGAAGACCAGATATTTTATTGCAACCAAAGAGGAATTGGAACTGAAGAAGCAATCGGTTTAATTGTAAACGGATTTTGTCGTGAAGTTTTGAATCAATTACCTATGGAGTTTGCTGTTGAGGCTCAAAAATTATTAGCTGTTTCATTAGAGGGTTCTGTTGGTTAATTCCTCTTTATCTACCAAAAAAAAGAAAATAGATTTATGTTAAAAATAGAAAATTTAAAAGCTGAAATCGAAGGCAAGAAAATCCTGAATGGTATCAATTTAGTTGTAAATCCGGGTGAAGTTCATGCAATTATGGGTCCCAATGGTGCCGGAAAAAGTACACTTTCTTCGGTTCTTGCAGGACGTGCAGATTATATTGTTACTGAAGGTTCAGTTAAGTTTGAAGGAAAAGATTTGTTGGAAATGGCTCCGGAAGACAGAGCTCGTGAGGGTGTGTTTTTAGCTTTTCAATATCCTGTTGAAATACCGGGTGTAAGTAATACCAATTTCCTTAAAACGGCTATCAATGAAAAAAGAAAATACCATGGACAAGAGCCTATGGAAGCTACTGATTTCTTGAAAATGATGCGTGAGAAAATGGAATTGGTTGAAATGGATAAATCTTTAACATCTCGTTCATTAAATGAAGGATTTAGTGGTGGAGAAAAGAAACGTAATGAGATTTTCCAAATGGCGATGTTAGAACCTAAATTGGGCATTTTAGATGAAACAGATTCTGGTTTGGATATTGATGCTTTACGTCTAGTTTCTAACGGCGTAAACAAATTGAGAAACAAAGAGAATTCATTTATCGTAATCACACATTACCAAAGATTGTTGGATTATATCGTTCCTGATTTTGTTCATGTGCTTTACAAAGGAAGAATCGTAAAAAGTGGCGATGCTAATCTTGCTAAAGAACTTGAAGTTAAAGGTTACGATTGGATTAAAGCAGAAGTAGAAGCTGCATCAGTTTAATCATTCATTCACAAAAAAATAAAAAGGCTTCGTGCTTATTATGAGTTTATTAGAGAACATTAAACAAGATTTTAGTCGCTATTTGCAACAAGCAGAAACAGGCTCTGATTTTGTTCATATTCGTGAAAATGCATTCAAGGAATTTGAGAAATTAGGATTTCCTACAACCAAAAATGAGGAATGGAAATATACGAATTTCAAAAAGGTATTTGATTTACCTCTTCAAAGTTCATGCGCTGAAGTAGCAAATGCAGAAGAGCTTTTAAATGCTTCAATTCTGAAAAATATCAAAGCAAACCGTTTGGTATTTATCAATGGTTGTTTCCACCCGGAATTGTCTTTGATTATTGAAAAAGATGAAACAATTTTGATTTGTAATCTAGCCAAAGCACGTAAAGAATATCCAACAGAATTCAATGCGCATTTTGGAAAGTATGTGCCAGTTAATAATGAATCATTAAATGCTTTAAATACTGCTTTATTAAGTGATGGCGCTTTTGTTTTTGTACCGAAGGGTAAACAGGCAGAACATCCAATCATCATTTTTAATATCAGTGATTCATCTCAATTAGCTGTTTTGGCTCAACCAAGAAACCTGATTGTAGTTGAAAAAAATGCATCCGTTCATATTGTTGAATCGTTTTATTCAGCCGGAATTTCATCATCATTTTGTAATGCAGTTACAGAAGTTTATGTTGATGAAAACTCGCATTTGGAACACTACAAAGTTCAACGCCAGACTGGTGAATCTTACCTGAATCATTTTACACAAATCTTTCAGGAAGCCAATACCAATATCAACCATGTTACCCTTACACTTGATGGTAAAATGGTTCGCAATAACCTTCATTTTTATATGAATGGACAAAATTGCAATAGTCTTTTATACGGCTTGTACATTACTGAAAAAGATTCATTTGTAGATAACCACACAAGAGTTGATCATGCTAAGCCAAATTGCTTTAGTGATGAGAAATACAAAGGTGTTTTAAAGGATAGTTCAACTGCTGTATTTAATGGTAAAATCATGGTTCATTTGGATGCACAGAAAACAAATGCTTATCAAAGAAACCAGAATATTCTTTTGAGTAATGATGCTACAGTTAATACCAAACCTCAGCTTGAAATTTTTGCTGATGATGTAAAATGTACACATGGTGCTACAATTGGTCAGTTAGATGAAGAACCTTTGTTTTACTTGAGAAGCCGCGGTATTCCTGAAGATGCAGCAAGAAAATTACTTCTTGTAGCTTTCGCTGATGATATTGCAGAAAAGATTAAAATTCCGGAATTGGTTCAATTGTTGGAAGACGAAATTGAAAGAAAATTATAATAAATACTAAGTGAATATTGCGGATATCGAAAAAATAAGGACATTATTTCCAATTTTACACCAAGAGGTAAATGGACATCCTTTGGTATATTTTGATAATGCCGCTACTACTCAAAAACCAATCTCTGTAATTGAGGCATTAGACAAGTATTACCGTTTCGATAATGCCAATATTCATAGAGCAGCACATACTTTGGCAGCACGCTCAACTGAGATGTTTGAGGATACCAGAAAGACTATTCAGACTTTCATAAATGCAAGGGAAGCTGAAGAGTGTGTTTTTACAAAAGGTGTAACCGAGAGTATCAACTTAGTTGCTCAAACATGGGCTAGAAAGTTCATTAAGGCCGGTGATGAAATCATCATCACAACAATGGAACATCATAGTAATATAGTTCCATGGCAAATGATTTGTGAAGAAAAATCTGCTGTTCTAAAGGTCATTCCTATTAATGATGCAGGTGAATTATTGATGGATGAATTTGATAAATTACTAAATCCAAAAACGAAATTAGTAGCTTGTGTTTGGGTAAGTAATGCATTAGGAACCATTAATCCCGTTAAGGAAATCATACAAAAGGCACATTCATTTGGAGCAAAAGTTTTATTGGATGGAGCCCAGGCTTGTTCTCATTTAAAAGTGGATGTTCAAGATTTGGATTGTGATTTTTTATGTGTTTCATCTCATAAATTATATGGTCCAACCGGCGTTGGAGTTTTATACGGAAAAAGAGAACTTCTCGAAATAATGCCACCATACCAGGGAGGCGGGGAGATGATTAAAGAAGTAAGTTTTGAAAAAACTACTTATAATGAAATCCCTTATAAATTTGAAGCTGGAACTCCCAATATTGGAGATGTAATTGCCTTTAAAAAAGCATTGGATTTTGTAAATGAAATTGGAAAAGATTTTATTTCACAACATGAAAATTCCTTGTTAAGCTATTTTAATGAATTGCTTTTAAGTGAAGATTTAAAAGCAGTTAAACTAGTTGGAACTGCTAAAGAAAAGGTATCAGTTCAATCATTTGTAATTGAAGGAATGCATCATTTTGATATAGGTATGATGCTCGATGCAAGAGGAATTGCTGTAAGAACAGGACATCATTGCACTCAACCTTTGATGAATAGATTTGCATTGGAAGGAACGGTAAGGGCTTCTTTTGCGATTTATAATACTTTGGATGAAGTGAAGAAATTAACTGATTCTCTCATTCGTATATGTAAACTTAGATAAAATGAAAACGATTCAAGAGGTACAGGATGAAATCATAGAAAACTTTTCTTTATTCGATGGGGATATGGAAAGTACTTTGTTTTACTTAATGGATCTTGGCAAAAAACTTCCTGCTATGGATTCAACTCATCAAACAGATGATTTTATAGTGAAAGGATGTCAAAGTAAAGTTTGGTTATTCCCTCAAAAAGTAGAAGGAAAAATAGTGTTTGAAGCTGATAGTAATACAGAAATTACAAAAGGCTTAGTGAGTTTATTGGTTCAAATCTGGAGCAATAGAACATCAGAAGAAATTTTGAATTCGGAATTGTATTTTATAGATAAAATAGGAATGAGCAGAATGATTGGTTCACAAAGAAGTAATGGTTTTGCCAGCATGATTAAACAAATGAAAATGTACGCTTTGGCGTATCAACAATCAAATTAAGATGGAAGAAAATAATACAGCAACCAGAAATTTTGTAGATGTTCAAAACGAAGCTATTCATGTTTTGCAAACCATCTTCGACCCTGAAATTCCTGTTAATATTTATGAATTGGGATTGATTTATGAAGTGAATGTTTCTCATGAATTGAATATTGAAATCATCATGTCATTAACATCTCCATTTTGTCCGGCAGCTCAAAGTATGCCTGAAGAAATCAAACAGAAACTGGGTGAAATAAATGGCGTTAAGGAAGTAACGGTAACTGTAACATTTGATCCACCATGGAGCCAGGATTTAATGAGTGAATCAGCAAAATTGCAATTGGGTTTTTTATAATAAAATCTTTCGATACCTCAATTTCTTTGGGCTAAAGCCACAAAGCTATTGAGGTATTAAATTATCTATCAAAATTAAATTTATTATGCTCAAACCTGTATCGAAATTATTATACGCTCATCAGGTTGATATGGGCGGAATTCCAATTCGTCAACCACTTCCATCTGCTCAGGTGGAAATGATTGATCCGTTTTTATTGATTCACCATCATGCTTCTGAAGTAAAACCTAATACTGCTCCTTTACACGCAGGCGTAGGACCGCATCCACACAGAGGATTTTCACCTGTAACATTTATTTATGAAGGTGATGTAAATCATCGTGATTCTAGAGGAAACAATGCGATAGTTTCTAAAGGTGGAGTGCAATGGATGAACGCCGGAATGGGAATCATTCATAGCGAAAGACCCTCACCTGAATTAGCAAAAAATGGTGGAAAACAAGAAATTATTCAATTATGGATTAATACACCTGCTAAACATAAAATGGAGCAACCAGCCTATTATTCTTTGAATCATTCAGATATTCCAAAACTAAAATCTGATGGTTCTGTAATTGATGTAGTTGCAGGAGAATACAAGGGTTTAAAGGGCTTTGATCAAACATTTAGCAAGATGTTAATTCTGAATATTCAGATGGAAAAGGATGCTGAAATTGAAATTGATGTTCCTGAAAACTACAATACTTGTTTATACAATTTTGATGATAATATTGTTGATGAAAGTTTTGGATTGATAGAACCCAAATTTCTTGTTTTATATAAAAATGAAGGTGATAAAATCCGTATAAAAGCAACTGATTCAACTCGAATTTTATTCTTATCCGGAGAGCCAATTAACGAGCCGGTTGTATCTTATGGTCCATTTGTATTAAACAACGAAACACAAATTATGCAGGCCATGCGTGATTACCAAATGGGTAAAATGGGCATGTTGATAGAGGAGTAGTTATTTTTCAATCCTAATTCTGCAATCAACGGCTGTTAAATAATTCATGTTTCCCATCAATGGGTTGATGTCCATTTCTTCTATTTCCGGAGCAGCTTCCAATAATGCTGATACTTTTAAAAGTGCTTCAACAAACAATTCCTCATTTAATCCTTCTTTGCCTCGGGTGCCTTGTATAATGGAATATGACTTCAATCTTTGAATCATATTCACACATTCTTCTCTGCTTAATGTTCCTAGTCCGGCTGAAATATCCTTGAATACTTCTATGAATATTCCACCTAAACCACATAGGATTAAATGTCCGAATTTGCCTTCTTTTTTGGCTCCTATAAAGACTTCAATTCCTTTACTCATTTGTTGAATTAAAACGCCGCTTGCACCTTCAATTTGCATCAACTCATCAAATGCTTTTTCAGCATCATTTATACTTGAAATGTTTAATTTAACACCTCCAGATTCTGATTTATGCAGCGGTCCTACTACCTTCATCACCAAAGGAAATCCAATTTGATAAATAGCTTTTTCTAATATGTTTTTATCGCTGATTTCAATTTGCTCAGCGACTTTTATTCCGGCATTCATTAATAGATTTTCACAAGCTTCATTGCTTATATAACCACTCTTTTCTTTTTCAATAATGCTTCTGATAGCTTGTTTGTTTATAGAAACAGATTCTTCAATCATTGCCGGTTTCGGTGTTCTGTAAACCCTTGCTAATACATAACCAAAACTAACTTCATCTCTAAAATTAACCCTTCCATGTGCTTGGAAATGACTTACTTCATCAGCAGCTTGTATGATGGATGGTAATATAGGAAAGATTGGCTTTTTGCAAGTATTCATTTTGTGATGTAATACTTCATAAACATTGTTTACACTCCACATTCCTGTTGTTCCAAATACCACTATAGATGCATCAATTTCATCAAAATCTTCATCAATACTATCTAATATTATACCTAATTGTTCTGCAGTTCCTGTTGCTAGAAAATCTATTGGATTTGCAACAGATGAACCATGAAACAATTTACTCAATAACAAATCAGCTTTTTCTCCCTGTAATTTGGGTACTTTCATTCCGCCTTTGGTAAGAATATCTGTGAGCATAACTCCTGGTCCACCTGCATGTGTTATGATAGCAAGATTTTTACCTTGTAATGGTTTATGCATAAAAATAGCTGCTACATAAACCAATTCCAGTCTGCTATAACACCTAACTATTCCAGCTTTTCTGAACAATGCCGCTACAGCCATATCAGAGCCTGCAAGCGAGCCTGTATGAGATGAAACTGCTCTTGAACCTGCTTCAGTTGATCCGGCTTTGATAGCGGTAATTCTACATCCTTTGTTTACTAAACTTCTTGCATGTTTAAGGAATTTTTCTGGATTGGAAATTTCTTCCATGTACAAAAGTTTAATAGGGGAGCTGCTTCCTTCAATATAGGTTTCATCCCAATACTCAAGTATTTCTTCTATGCCAATTTGAGCGCTGTTTCCAACCGAAAATATGTTTGAAAAAGTAATTCCTCTTGCAATGGCTTGTTCTAAAATAAATACCATTGTTGCTCCCGATGCCGAAACACATTCGCATCCCATTGAATTATATTGTGGAATTGGACCTGCAAAAACACCTTTGTAGTAAGGAGTAATTAATCCAATGCAATTCGGACCAATTAATGTTCCGCCGGTTTGATTAATTAAATTTACAATTCTTTTTTCAAGTCCTTTTCCTTCCTCACCAATTTCACCAAATCCCGAAGAAAAAATGATATAAGCTTTACACTCTTTTTCTTTAGCTAAAACAGTAATTACATCTTCAACAAAATTGGCTGCAACAGCAATAAATGCCAAATCAACCTGAGGTAAATCTTTACATTCAAAATAAGATTTTACGCCTTGTACATTTCTTTCTTTTGGATTAACCACCAATAAATCACCTTTGTATTTACCATCAATTAGGTTCTTTAAAACCTTTCCTCCCGGTTTGCCTGTATCGTTTGAAGCACCTACAACGACTATACTTTTGGGGTTTAAAAGCTCTTGATTTATCATATCGCAAAGTAGACACTCAAATCAATTTAAAAATTGATATGTGTCATGAGCTCAACTGATAATCATTGTGTTTTTGCTATTATCTTAGAATTGTAACGGAGCCATGTCCGCTTCTTTCAATCCCTTTTTTATTGGCATAATTTACCATATAAAAGTATGCATCTGCACTACAATCAATGCCATTTGTTTTTCCATCCCAACCTTCATATATATCAATTGATTCATAAACCAATTGGCCCCATCTATTATAGATAAATATATGGAAGTTTTTAATCCCTAAATGACTTACCAAAAAGCGTTCATTGGTTCCATCATTGTTTGGAGTGAAAACATTGGGGAAATAAATGTACTCTTGAGATTCAACTTCAAGATTTAAAAAGGCAGTATCAACACAACCCAAATTATTTTCAACGATTAAATAAACCGGATAAAACTCATCTCTTCTATACGAGTGTGTTGGATTTTGTTCAGTACTGCCAGAACCATCTCCGAATGTCCAATCATAACTTATAACTGGAGTACCTGTATAAGTAAAATTAACTGTATCAAAAACAATTACCCTTGAAGGAGTTGTACTAAATGATGCATTTGGCCTTGATAATACCCTGATTGTATGGTTGCTACTATCTGCACAATATCCGGTTCCTACAACATATTTTATTTGATAAACACCTGCACTTATTGGATTAAATGTATTTGAAATAACATTGGTTCCGAAATAAATTCCGTTTGAAGAATTAGCAGTAAAAACTACCGGTGCATCTCCTTCACATAAAATTGTATCAGGTATTGTAAATGTTGGGTCACCGGAATCTTCAACAAATAAATGATTGCTTATAGAATCATAACAAGCTCCATTATTTATTACATAACTGATATTATAATCACCTGGTGTAGTTGGTTTAAATTGATTGGCAATGATAGTTGCTCCATAAAATACTCCACCGGAATTAACGGGAGTGATATTGATAATTTGTCCTTTGCAAATTAATGTATCACTTATAGTAAATGCTGCATTTACCAATGGTTTAACAACGATGAATTTTACCATTGAATCACTGCATCCATTTAAATTAATGGTATAACTTACTCGATAGGTACCAGCGGTATTGGGAATAGTAAATAAATTACCAATTACATAAGGACTATTAAAAACACCAATATCAGAATTAGGATTTAAATCTATTGGTCCATCGCTTAAACAAACTATGGTATCAGAAGGATCGAAAATTGCTGTTGGTGGATTGGTAAAATAAACATTGATACTATCATAAGGTGCGCCACAACTAGAGGTTTGTTTTATTTTAAACCAAATTCTTCCTGTATCTAATACTGATGGTGTATAGGTTATATTAAAACTATTTAGTGAACTTAAAACACCTTTTCCATTGCTAGTCCAGCTTACTGGATTGGTGCTATTGCTGCTGCTATTTATTGGAAGAATATTTTTGTTACATAAAACAGTATCTGTTAAATCAGCAATAGTTATTACGATATCAGGCAGGTTTACAATAAACAAAACTGAATCTAATTTTTCTTTATTACATTTTCCAAAAGCCTTTAAATAGAGTTTCACAACTCCACTAAAACCTTCAGTAATTTTAAATACAGTATTAATATTCATTGAATCAACAAACCTTCCTGAATTTCTATTTTCCGGATACCAATAAAAACAAGTGCTGCCGGTTACTGTTCCCATCAAAGGCACTAAATCACCCGTGCAGTAATAAGGACTTACAATTCCTGCATCAGTAGAAAAAGGAATTTGAGGTATTTTGCAACCATAATTTACATAAGTAGGAATTCCACTAAAAGTAAAGTTAACTGTTGAACCATTCCCGCCACCAACATTGCCGCTTGAGTTAACCAATAATGATCTGTTATAAGTTGCAGTATCAGAGCAGCTTGAAGTGCCTATGATAAAAGTTCTTGTTGCTGATGTTCCATAATTATTAAAATGGCCTGTTGTTACGGTTTGGTTGTTTTGTAAGGCAACATACAAAGTATCAGTTAAACCTGAAAAATCTTGTGCATTAGCATCAAACAAAGTTCCGGTAATAATCATGAAATGAGCATAAGCTGGAATAATATCACCTGGATTTAATCTTATTACTCTTCCGCAATTGCCTGCAGCAGCAATTTTAGTATTAATGCCATCCATTTTTGCAATATTACTTGCATTATATGTAGCCCAACCTTGCCAAGGATTAGCTGATGTCCAGATAATATTTGTTAAGGAATTTAATGGAATTGGATTTGGACCAATGCGTATTCTTACCATTTCATCTAAACCTTCGGTATTGGTGCAAGCATCAACCAGTTCACTTTCTATTTCTAAACATTTAGTTGGGAGAAGAGTAGCTGAGTTTGCACAATTTTGAGCATTCAGTTTAACTAAAAATAGAATTTGAATAAATGATATGATGACAAATACTTTCCTCATAAATTGATAAAACGAAGTTAAGCTAAATCTGCTCAAGCTTCTTTATTTGCGGCAAATTGAAATTTAATTGAGGTAAATAAAACGATTGTAAGTTTTTTAACATATTGTAAAAGTAACACTAAGCTATCTTAATTCACAATTCAATAATTTTTATTACATATTAAAGTATGAGCATTACTTGAATTAATATGTTCCATATTTTTAGACAGTTTTTTGTCGAGCCTAACATTGTGCTATATTATTCTGATTTTTTTTATAATTTGCTTTAATGAAGTATTTTTATTGATTGGTATTTTGTTTACAATCAAATACTTCATTATTAATTAGCACTTTGTTATGTCTAAAAATTTAAGTGATTTATCGAGAAGAAAGGGTTTGACGGAAAACTTATTCGAAGAATTAGGAAATGCTGCAGCTCTTACCGGAACTCCCGATAAAGATAAAATGGAAGAATTGGCTCTCCAATTCAAAATGGGTCAGGCAAATATTTATGGAACTGCTTCTTTTTACGATTTCCTCAGACCCGAAAACCAAGGTAAAAAGGTTTATGTATGTAATGGTAGTTCTTGCTTGAGTGCGGGTAAACAAGACCATGTTCATCATGAATTAGGCAAACATTTTAATGCTGAAGAAATTGGTGAAATGTGCTGTTTAGGCCGTTGTCATGAAAATGCAGCTTTTAATCACAATGGTAAAAATTATTCTGGTGATGCCATTTCATCTATTGAAAACATCATCAAAAATGATGTAATTATTGATGATGAATACCATGTTGGTTTATACGGAACTCCAGTTTTAACAGAAGAATTTCCAGGCATTCAAACGTATTATAAAACCTTGGAAGATGCTTTACAATTAAGTCGGGAGATTCTATTAGAGGCTTTGAAATTATCTGGATTAAGAGGTAGAGGTGGGGCAGGTTTTCCAATTTCATTTAAACTTGAATCAGCAAAAAATACAGAATCAAATTCCAGGTTTATTGTTTGTAATGCAGATGAAGGTGATCCGGGTGCTTATTCCGATAGATATTTATTAGAACAAAGACCACATTCCGTTTTATTAGGAATGATGATTGCAGGATATATCATGGGCGCTGATACAGGTGTTTTATATATACGTGCTGAATACCCCGAAGCAATTTCAATCACACAAAAAGCTATAGATGATATCACTGATTTGGGTTATTTGGGCGAACATATTTTGGGTACTTCATTTAAGTTTAATTTCAAAATTATTCGTGCCCAAGGAGCTTATATATGTGGTGAAGAAACGGCTTTGTTGTCGTCTATTGAAGGCCAAAGACCAGAAGTTAGAGTTCGTCCACCTTATCCTACTCAACAAGGTTTGTTTAACCAACCTACTGTTGTAAATAATGTTGAAACACTTGCATGTATTCCGTTTATTATTCGCAATGGGGCAGTTGATTTTGCTAAATTAGGAAGAGGACGATCTACTGGAACCAAGTTGGTATCATTAGATGGATTTTTTAATCGTCCGGGCATTTATGAAGTAGATATGGGAACACCACTTTCTGTTGTCATTCACGAATTGGGATTGGGTTTTAAAGAACCTATCAAAGCATTACATATTGGTGGACCTTTAGGTGGATTGGTACCTGTTGATATGATTGAACAATTAACAGTAGATTTTGAATCCTTTAATCAAAATGGTTTTTTACTTGGACATGCTTCCATAGTTTGTATCCCTGAAAGCTTTCCCATTATTCAATACATCAGACATTTGTTTCAATTCACAGCTCATGAAAGTTGTGGCAAATGTTTTCCTTGCAGATTGGGTTCTACCAGGGGATTTGAATTGATTGAAAAAGCATTAACCGAAGACTATAAAATTGATATGGTTTTGTTTGAAGACCTCATTAATACAATGGAAATGGCTTCCTTATGTGCATTGGGTGGTGGATTACCATTGCCTATAAAAAATGCATTGAAATATTTTGAACCTGAGTTAAAACAATATTTCAATCATTAACATGAAATACAAATACTTCATTTTTTTAATGTTGATTTTTCCTGTTAGTTTATTTGCTCAACAGGCTAAAACTGCATTCGAAAATTTAAATAAAATTCTTACTTATAATGATTCAATGGTGAATCTTTCCATCAGTTTTCCTAAACATCAAGCTAAGAGTTTTAATTTGAAATTTCTGAAATACTTAATTCAATACAATCAAGATAAAATGCCTTCTAATGTAAAAAATCAAGTACATTATGAAGATGGTGATTTGGTTTCACCAGATGGTCCGGGTGATAGAGAGGAATTTGAATTATTTATGGCTCAAAAGCATTCAAAGGGTCCGTTTAACTTAAATATAGGAAATGAAAAATTTCAAGTAGAGGCTAGTATGGAAGATGGTACAATTTCCAGTATTGATTATATCAATCCCCAAAATAGAAACATACTCAGGTTTATTTACAATGGAGAAACTCATCAAGTTGTACAATGCATTTTTCAATTAGAAAGATATGATGAAAAGAATAAAAATGAGAATGTGGTATTATATTTCAATTCTCTTAAAGAATCAGGTGGAAAAGATAGGAATGTTAATCAATTGAATAAGGAGGAAATTGCTAATCTGGCAACGCAATTTTACGTGATTGCAGAACAATTGATTTTTCAATACAAGGCTAATGAAAAAGATATTGATTTTGCTTTTATCAATTGGAAAAATGAAAGTGTCATATTAAAAGTAGATTCTTTCTTGCAAACATTTAATCAGTCAACTGCAAAGGATAATTATGGAAACTTGTATAGTTCTTATTTTACAGGTGAAAAAGAAGTAAAGATTTATACAACAAGCATTGTTACTCCTGCAGAAGAAAAATCAGTTTTGTTTGAGTTTTATGGTATGCCATTTACTGGAACTCAATTCAATCAAAACAGAATACAGGATGGCTTACGTAAAATAATTCTTAATGATTTAAAATATAGAATAGGCCTATATGCAGGCTTTCCATGTGGTGCTGAATTGAGGTCATTATTTATCATATCTAAAGGAAAAATTGTGGAATTGAAAAATTAATTCCCAAACTAAATTTAACCAAACCAACCAATGAAAATCGCATATATCAACAATGTAGCTCATGAAATATTAGAAGGGGAAACCATTCTAAAATTCGTGAATAGAATCAATGGTAAAAAGTCCATTCCTACACTTTGTGATGCTCCAAACTTAGACCCATTTGGTTCATGCAGAGTTTGTAGTGTTGATGTTTCATTATCGCAAGATGGGCCCCCTAAATCAATGGCTTCCTGTCATACTCCTGTTATGGCAGATTCATATATTTATCCTGATTCAGATCGCATTTTAAAACTCAGGAAAAATATAGTTGAATTGGTATTAACAGACCATCCATTGGATTGCTTGACTTGTGAAGTAAATAACAATTGTGAATTACAGGATGTAGCTGCATTGGTTGGCATAAGAGATGTGAGATATCCTGCAGGTAAAAATCACCTTGATAGAAAAAAAGATACTTCTCATCCTTATATGGTTTCTGATTTTTCTAAATGTATCAACTGTTTTCGTTGTGTTCGTGCTTGTGATGAAGTACAAGGACAGTTTGTATTAAGTATGGCTGGAAGAGGTTTTGATTCACATATTGTAAAAGGACAAGAAACTACTTTTGCTCTTTCTGATTGTGTGAGTTGTGGTGCCTGTGCTCAAGCTTGTCCTACAGCAGCTATTTCTGATGTTTTTGAATCTAAGTCTGTGGTGGTTGATAAAAAAGTTCGTACCATTTGCACTTATTGCGGAGTTGGATGTAATCTTGAAGTTGCTGTGAAGGCTGGTAAAATCAAGTCTATCCAAGCTCCCTATGATGCAGAAGTAAATCAAGGTCATACCTGCTTAAAAGGACGTTTTGCATTTTCATTCTATAACCATGGCGATAGAATTAAAACACCATTAATCAAAAGAAACGGTGAGTTCCATGAAGCCACATGGGATGAAGCATTTGAATTTTTGAAGAATGAATTGAACAGGATCAAATCAACTTATGGACCTGATTCTTTTGCAGCCATTTCATCAGCACGTTGTACCAACGAGGAAAATTACCTCATGCAAAAATTTGTGAGAGCTGTCATTGGTACCAATAATGTTGATTCTTGTGCAAGGGTTTGCCATTCACCAACAGCCTTGGGTATGCAAAGAACCTATGGGACCGGCGCTGCAACCAATAGTATAGTCGATTTAAAACACACTGATTGTATTATGGTAATTGGTGCCAATGCTACAGATGCACATCCTGTAACAGGTGCCAAATTAAAACAATTTGCAATCAAAGGAAAGCCTACAATCGTTATTGATCCAAGAGAAACTGAATTGGCCAGGTATTCAACTTATCATTTACAATTACGTCCGGGGACCAATGTAGCTTTATTGAACATGATGTTTTATTATATCATGGAAGCAGGATTGGAAGACAAAGATTTCATAGCTCAAAGAACAGAAGGATTCGAAGATTTTAAGAATGAAATTCTTGCTTTGAATATAGATGAAATGGAAAGCATTACGGGTGTCGACAGACATTTGGTAAAACAAGCTGCCATTGCTTATGCATCAGCAAAAAATGCGATGTCGTTTCATGGATTAGGAGTAACTGAACATTCTCAAGGTTCGTTTACAGTTATGCAAATTGCTGATTTGGCATTGATAACCGGCAATATAGGAAGAAAAGGAGTAGGAGTAAATCCATTACGTGGACAAAATAACGTTCAGGGTGCAGCAGATATGGGATGTCAACCACACCAGGGTGCAGGATATATGCCAGTTAATCATCCTGAACACCATGCGAACTATGAATTGCATTATGGTACAAAAATTCCATCACATATAGGATATAAAATTCCTGAAATGTTCAATGCGGCATTGGATGGAAAACTAAAAGCCATGTGGGTAATAGGAGAGGACATTGCACAAACCGACCCAAATACTCAGAAGGTTGTAGCATCATTAAATGCATTGGATTTACTGGTGGTTCAGGAATTGTTCATGACAGAAACAGCTTTATTGGCAACAGTTATTTTACCTGGTTCATCATTCCTTGAAAAAAGTGGAACATTTACCAACGGAGAACGCAGAATACAACGTGTTCAAAAAGTGGTTGAACCAATACCGGGTACTAAGCCTGATGGACAAATCATCTGTGAAATGATGCGTCACATGGGCTTTGAACAAGCAGATTACGATGCAGCTGAATTGTTAAAAGAAATATCTTCAATAGTGCCATTTTTTGAAGGCGTTGTTTGGGATGAATTAGGCATTAATGGTAAACAATGGCCTGTTAAAAAAGATGGAAAAGGAACTGATATTTTGCATACAGAAAGTTTCCCGTTAGGAAGAGGGAAATTCATTTTTCATGATTTTGCTGAATCGAAAGAGATATTGGAACATGGAAAAGATTATCCATACATCATAACAACTAACAGAGAATTGGAGCACTACAATTGTGGTGCCATGACAAGAAGAACCAGAAATGTACTCATCAATACAGAAGATGTTTTGATGATACATCCGGATGATGCATTTAAACATTTGATATCAGATGGAGATATGGTTTGTGTAGAATCGCCAAGAGGTAAGGTTGATATCAAAGCCAGAATTACAGAAGAAGTAAGACCAGGAGTATTAAGTTCTACCTTCCATTTCCCTGAAATCATGCTTAATAATATCACCTCAGATATCCATGATAGCGAAGCTTTGTGTCCTGAATACAAGGTTGTAGCTTGCAGAATTAGAAAGTCGAAAGGGAAATATAAAGTGCCGATGTAAATTTACTGTAAACTCAATAACTCTGTGGCTTTAGCCACGGCGCTATTGAAAAAATCCTACTATCCCATGTTAATCCATGTTTAAAACCATTGGTTATTCGAAAACAAAATCGCTATAATCCTCCCAATCCCCGGGTTAAAACCACGGGTCTAGGGAGGAAGCAAAATTCCGTTTTAATTGAATGATTTCTTGTGTTGGACAATTTTTTGAATATTGGAAATGATATAATTAATCATAAATAAAATTTGTATAATTTAATGTTTCTTAATATTTATGATGAGAAATAAATTTCGCTGCAAACTCAATTCTTATCTTTTTTTATACAAAGAAAAAAGTGATTTATAAATCCTAAGGATTACCTTAAAGTATCCCTAAATCAAGTTATTTTAATAAATATTGGTTTTAAAAAGAATCACAAGCATTTGTTATAAATGCATGAATAATAGTAATTTACAAAATAAATATGCTTTGAGGATAATCGAATTCATTATCAAAATTCGTAATAATGGATGCTTCAATTTAATTGCATTTAATTCAGTTAAATTTAAATATATATTATGTCATTTGTTAATATAAATGTCCATATGGTTTTTAGTACTAAGAACAGATATCCTTTTTTAAATACATTGGAATTGAGAAAAAAGATGTGGAGACATATAAAGGAAAATGCCAAAGTAAAAGGAATTTATATCGCTGTTGTAAATGGATATATGGATCATTGCCATTGTTTGGTTTCATTAAATAGAAGCCACTCAATCCAGGAAACGGCTCAATTGATTAAAGGAGAATCTTCATTTTGGATTAATAAAAGCGGGTTATTAAAAGAAAAATTTCAATGGCAAAATGAATACTTTGCAGTTTCTGTAGGAGATCCCGAATATAAGAAGGTATTAAAGTATATTCTTAACCAAGAGAAGCATCATTCTAAAATATCATTTCAGGATGAACATGAATCATTGATTAATAAAATTATAAATAATGAAAGGAATCAAAATTAGCTTATTGGTTTCTTATAATAGAAAAAGATGTATATCAATCAATTTGCAAACTCAATAGCTCTGTGGCTTTAGCCCAGAGGTATTGAGTTTGCAAATTAAATTTTCTCTTTAATGGGATTCAATTCAACAATTCTAAAATCAAACTAAAATCCTATAATTCCTCCCTATCCCCGGGTTAAAACCACGGATCTAGGGAGGAAGCAAAATCCCGTTTTAATTGGTTGATTTTTTATGTTGTTACATTTTTAGAATATTTAAAATGATTCATTAAATCATAAATCAAATTCAAATAATCTAATGGATCAATATATGTAAGATGTGAAATAAATCCTGCTGCAAACTCAATAGCTCTGTGGCTTCAGCTCAGAGAAATTGAGTTTGAATAATAAATTTCTCATTATTGGGTTTCAATTCAACAATTCCAAATCAAACAAAATCCTATAATTCCTCCCTATCCCCGGGTTAAAACCACGGGTCTAGGGAGGAAGCAAAATCCTGTTTTAATTGGCTGATTTTTTGTTTTGGACCATTTTTAGAATATTGAAAATGATTCATTAAATTATAAACAGAATTTGAATAATCTAATGAATCTAAAAATTAAGATGAAAAAATAAATGTTGCTGCAAACTCAATAGCTCTGTGGCTTTAGCCCAGAGAAATTGAGTTTGAATAATAAATTTTCTCTTTATTAGGATTCAATTCAACAATTCCAAAATCAAACAAAAATCCTATAATTCCTTCCAATCCCTAGGTTAAAACCACGGGTTTAGGTAGGAAGCAAAATCCCGTTTTAATTGGCTGGTTTTTTTATGTTGGACCATTTTTAGAATATTTAAAATGATTCATTAAATCATAATGAAATTTGAATAATTAAATGTATCAATAAATGTAAGATGAAAAAATAAATCCGGCTGTAAACTCAATAGCTCTGTGGCTTTAGCCCAGAGGTATTGAGTTTGGTTTTAAATAGTCATGTCATTTTGATTAAATTTAATATTTCCCAATTAATCACCCCAACTTCTTTTCAAAACAAATACTTTCTTTTACATCTATATACTGACCATAATTAGGTATGATGGTATAATTGCTTTTTTTATACAAACCAATTGCTCTTTCTTGTTTGAATCCGGTTTCTAAGATGCAGGTATGAAAATTTAATTCATTTGCCCAATTTTCTAATTCAAGTAAAATAGCTCCGGCAATGCCTTTTCCACGATAGCTTTCATCAACATACATACGTTTGATTTCAGCAATGCCTTCTTCATATTGTTTGATGGCTCCGCAACCTACTGCTTCATTGTTCACATAAGCCACTAATACATGTTGAATGGCTTCTATTTTGTTAAATTGAGCAAAAAATCCATGTTGTTCACCATCTAAAAATGCGAGAATCTTATCTAGTTCAATTACAAGTTTTTGAAAGTCGGGATTGCTTGAGTTGGTTCTGATGATTTCGATGCTCATTTTGAAAAATTGTGTTTATTCCACAATAATAACATTTCCTGAATGTCTTGCCACTCCTCTAAATAAGCTCCACTTGGAATAAAGAATTTTTTATCAAAATTGTGAAAGTATTCAGCCGCCTTTTTACTTCCTGAAATTGTTGCATAAAACAATTCATAAGCGAGGTCAATTTTATCTTCCGACATTTCACCATTTGTATTTTCATACTTTTTAATTACTAAATCTATATTTTCCTGATTGTACATTTTTAATTCAGGATTGATGATTAAATTTCGTTTGAGCTGACCTTGCTTGAAATATATTTTTTCTATTGTATAAATATTTGCCAGGATTTCACGATTACCTCCATTTGCCATTAGTTTGAATTCTCTGATAAATAGGGTGTCATCCTCCAAAGTGACTTTACAATCTCTTAAAGCATCCCAAAATCCAAGTGAACTATCCATATCACATCTGTTCAAATAAAACTCACTGAATACATTCGGATTTCCTTCTCGATATCCGCAAATAGCCAATGATTTTCCATTTGAAAAGGTATAAACAGAATCAGGTTTAGCTTTTTTAGAATCATGAATGATACATTCACAATTTTTAGTTTGGGCGTTTGTATAGAATACTCCAAAAAGTAAAAAGATAACTAATATTATTTTCTTCATGTGTTTAAAGTCCCGTTTTGTTTTCATTTTTTAAGTTACTTTTTGAATCAATATAATCGCTAATGTCTTTGCTTCTGCTTAATAACAAATAGCCAAACAAAACATGTAAACCATTAACTAAAATATATTCTGTTGATGGATCCGACAACATCGTTTCTTTACTTTGTACATATCGATAAATTTCTCTACAAAATTCTGGGAAGCTATTTATAAATTGAATGGCACCAAAAATGATGATACAAACTTGAATGAGTTGTTTAGAATGCAATTCTAGATTAATTGCCTCTTCTTGAAAACCTCTGTCTAGCTTGAGTTTTTCTATAATGATTCCCGGATTAAAAATCAAAAACTTAATTAATAAATAAAATGCAAGTGCAATCAATATAACAACCGAAATGGCCATTACAGGGTTTTCAAATAAACTATTTGAATAGATTATCAAAATTGATTGCGGTAGTAAAGTAATTGCTTCAACCAAAAAATAAAGACCAATTGCTTTTAAAATAAAAACCCAAAAGCTGTGTATACTCATGTTATTCTACTTTGAAATTCATTATGCAGTAAAAATAACAATTCGTCTCGTAAACTTACCGTTTTCAATAAGCCATAATGCTGAATAACTTCCAGCTCCATCGCTATTTTGTGCTATGATATAAATACTATTAGTGGCTTTGTTGATGAATATATTTGTAGTTTTTAAATTCGGATTGAACAAGCCATCTGTATTTAAATGAATAGTTTTTCCATTCGACTTAAACCACATTTTATTATATGCTAAATTGGGTAAACTAAAATCTGTTCCCCAAAAATTTTTTCCCATTGATTTTTACCACTTGCTCACTATTTGGCTTTTTGTTGTCTTTATAAGTGATTTGATAATTTTTGCTTTCAAATTTTTTTGTTGAAATATTCAATTAATGAAATTTGAATTGAGTTTTCGGTTCTTAAATTCACATTGCCCTTTGAAAACGAATGAATAAACTTTAAGCCGCTTTTATGAATATAACCCGATTTTTCTTCATCAATTTTTACATAAAGCCAGTTCTGTTCAGGTGAATATTCAATTTCATCGACCATCACTATTGAACCATTATTTAGCTTTTGAATAATTTTGCTTCCTGATTCTGATGATTCACGTAAGTTAACAAAACCATCATTCGATTCTACCAATGCAAATTGTGCTTTTGTTTGAAGATAAGTTAAAAGAAATAGGGTAAACAATAAATACTTCATAGATTATAATTTTTATAAATTTAAAGAGTAATTACAAATTTCAAAGGTATTTGAATGAAGATTTTAAGATTTGAATTTTAAATGTTGACTTAAATCAACTTCAATTAAATCAAAAGTCATTAAAAAACCTGACAGCGGTCATTATTTGAGCTTAGTGTTGGTAATAGTTTTACCGAACCTAAAATTATACCTATGCCTCTTTATAGACAAGTTGGAATTATCCCCGAAAAACGACATATAGTTTTTCGTCAACCTAATGGAAATTTATACCACGAAGAATTATTTGGAACCGAAGGTTTTGCAGGAATGTCTTCTTTGGTTTACCATATCTATCCTCCAACAAGGGTAAAAGAAATGGGAAAACCTTATTCTGTTCGTCCTGAAGTGGCTATTGAGGATAACCTGCAAGCCAGAAGTTATATGGCTTATAAAGCACCTCAGGTTCCTGATTATTTGGAATCAAGAAAAACTTTGTTTGTTAATGATGACATGACAATTGGAGTTGCTGCTCCAACTGAAGGTACAAAAGACTATTTCTACAAAAATGCGGATGCAGATGAAATGATTTTCATTCACAAAGGTGATGGTACTTTAAAAACAATGTATGGAAATATCGAATTTGCTTATGGTGATTATTTGATTATTCCAAGAGGTACTGTTTATCAGTTTGAATTCAAATCAACAGATAATAGATTACTAATAGTTGAATCACATGGTCCTATTGAAACTCCTGCCAGATATAGAAATAACTATGGTCAATATCTAGAGCATTCTCCATTTTGTGAGAGAGATTTACGTGGTCCACAAAACATGGAAACACATGATGAAGAAGGTGAGTTTTTAATAAAGATTAAAAAACGTGGATTGATTTATCCTTATGTTTATGAAAACCATCCATTTGATTTAATAGGATGGGATGGATGTTCGTATCCTTATGCGTTTTCTATCTTCAATTTTGAACCAATTACTGGTCGTATTCACATGCCGCCTCCAATTCATCAAACTTTTCAAGGTAGGAATTTTGTGATTTGTTCATTTGTTCCAAGGTTATATGATTACCATCCTCAAGCCATTCCTGCTCCATATCACCATAGTAATGTAGACAGCGATGAATTGTTATATTATGTTGATGGTGATTTCATGAGCAGAAACAATATTCAAAAAGGACAAATTACTTTACATCCCGGAGGAATTCCACATGGTCCACATCCGGGTGCCATTGAAAGAAGTATTGGTAAAACTTCAACTAATGAATTAGCAGTAATGATTGATCCTTTTAATCCGGTTAAAATAACCAAAGAAGCATTGGAATTAGAAGTAGAGGAATACTACCAAAGCTGGAAAAGTAATTAGAAAATAAAAATTGTTCAATAAATAAATTAAACCATTTCATTCATCATGACTGATTTAACCCAAGTTCAAAACTTCAATTATTCGAGCACAGAGAAAATTTTTGATAAAGCTCAGGATTTTCTTCCAATTAATGGAACTGATTATGTGGAATTGTATGTTGGTAATGCAAAACAAGCAGCACATTATTACAAAACTGCATTCGGTTTTAAAGACTTAGCTTATGCTGGTTTAGAAACCGGACTTCGCGATCGTACTTCTTATGTTTTACAACAAGGTAAAATTAGATTGGTACTAACTACTCCATTTGACCCTGAAAGTGAAATTGCACAACATCTTCGTATGCATGGTGATGGTGTAAAAGTAATTGCTCTTTGGGTTGATGATGCTTTTGATGCATTTGAACAAACTACAAAAAGAGGTGCAAAACCATTTATGCAACCGAAAGCCGTTAGTGATGAAGATGGAACAGTTAAAATGAGCGGTATTCATACTTATGGAGATACAGTTCATGTGTTTATTGAAAGAAAAAATTACAAAGGAATTTTCCTTCCGGGTTATGAAAAATTAGATACTGGTTATGATCCCGGAACATGTGGTTTGAAATACATCGATCATATGGTTGGAAATGTAGAATTAGGCTCTATGAACAAATGGGCTGATTTTTATGGGAATATCATGGGCTTTGCCAATTTGGTGACTTTTGACGATAAAGATATTTCTACTGAGTACACTGCATTAATGAGTAAGGTAATGTCCAACGGAAATGGGTATATCAAATTCCCGATTAATGAACCAGCAGTCGGTAAAAAGAAATCACAGGTTGAAGAATATCTTGATTTTTATAGAGGTCCAGGTTGCCAACACATTGCTTTAGCTACAGATGATATCGTATTTACTATTTCTGAAATGCGCAGACGTGGAGTTGAATTTTTGTATGTACCGGGTTCATATTATGATACCGTTTCAAATAGAGTAGGAGTGATTGCAGAAGATTTAGAAGAATTGAAAAAATGGGGAATCATGGTTGATAGAGATGAAGAAGGTTACTTACTTCAAATCTTTACCAAGCCTGTTGAAGACAGACCAACCTTATTTTTTGAAATCATTCAAAGAAAAGGAGCTAAATCATTCGGTAAAGGAAATTTCCAGGCATTGTTTGAATCAATCGAAGCTGAACAAGCAAGAAGAGGTACATTATAATTTGATTTTTTTTCGCGGAAAGAGGGGTTTTGTTTCGGCAGAATCCCTTTTTTAGTTTTAATATTTTATCAATAAAATTAAAAAATTACTTGGCTTTTTTTTAGTTTTTTGTTTAATTGTTTAACAAGAAATGGAACAATCTATCTACCATCATATCAACCTTAAACCACTAAACCTTCAAGAGTTGAAGTGGCTGCTGCATGGAAGAGATTATCTGGAAAAGAAATTAAACTTAAATGCAATTCCGTTTGATTTAAGCGCAGGACCTGAATTTATGCAGGAATTTGATTTGGCATTAAAAGAATATCTTATCCCGCAGGTTCAGCAAAATGAAACGCAATTTGAGTGGTTTACACATTGGCTTATTATTGATACCAATATTCATGTGGCAGTTGGTGGTATTGGAATCAACGGATTACCGGATGAACATGGAGAAGTAATGTTGGGCTATTTTGTAAATGTACGTTTTGAAGGCAATTCATATGCTACAATGGCAACCCAAATTTTATGTGATTGGATTTTTAAAAACAATCAGGTAAAAGCCATCATTGCTGATACTCTCCATGATGGATTTGCTTCACAGGCTGTTCTCAAAAAATGTGGTTTTGTATTAAAGAATAAAACCGAAGAAGTAATTAGATGGGAGCTAAAAAATCCTAATGCAAATTCATCAATGTAATTAACAGAGCTCCAAGAAATATAATAGCAAATAGAATTAAGTTTACCAGAATTATTCCAATTGCTTTTGAAATAGATTTGCCTGTACTTTCTTGATACATATTAAAATGTGCTCTTAAAAAGTGTAAGATTGTCCAAATTCCTATAGCTCCTGTTAAATAAATTCTGATTTGGTAATAGTTGTTAGTATCGTGTCCACCACTAAACCATCCAACGATATTCCCTAAAATTGTGTTCAAGCATAAACTCAATAATAAAAAGGAGAAGAAGTGTAAAGTAAATATAGCGTGGTCGAAATAGATATAATTTTGCTTTCTATGAAATAACTGAATCACCAAAGCAAATAATGGCAAGTAAATAAAAAGTGATTTAGGGAAGTTTTTTCCAAAAGCACTTAAAAACATGTCCCATACTGTATCAGGTGTATAATCTGCTAAATCAATTCCTTTTTTATGTCCGATATATTCCAGCCAAATCATTTCTTCTTCTGTTCCTTCAAGAACTGCTCTTGCTGAATCCAATTGTTTATAATCCTTGTATTGGCTCGATAATATCAATCCATAATCACTTATGTACGACATTTCATTGTTTGTAGCCTTTTTTATTGAATCTACCTCAGCTAAATAGTTTGGTCTAACACTTTTTTTTATCTCCTTTTCTGTATTTTCAGGTAAAAGATGTGGCAATAAAAAAGTGAAAAAACTTACAAAAATGTATAATCTAACAGGTGGTAAATATGAAGTTCTTTTGCCACTTAAATATTCTTTTGTTAAAAAGGCAGGTTTGAAAAACAAGTATTTTATAGTTTTCCAGAATTTCCCTTCATAGTGAGTTAAATCTTCAGCAAAATGAGCAAACAAACCCAAGAAACTCATTCTGGTTTCTATATTTTCCTGTCCACAATGCCCACAAAATCTATCCTCAACTATGTTTCCACAGTTTAAACAAGTTTTATCTTCTCTGGTTTGATGAAGGCTCATACTTCTATATTATTCTTCGATTATACTAATTATTATTCATTTTGCCTGCTTTCATTAAAACAGGAAAATTGACAGTCTTTTTAGTTTCATGACTCCAAATTGCTTCAAGTTTTGATTTAATTAAATCAATTGGATTGGCTCTATGATTTCTGATAAACTTTTGTGTGGCCGACCAAGTGTTTAAATAGCCGATGTATTGGTCATAGGTATATTCAAGTTCGAGTTTAACTATTGGTTTTTCTATTTCCCCAAACGGAAAGGGCACATTTTCATAAGCTTCATCTATGTATCTTCTTTCAGGTTCCCAATAACCATCTAATATATTTCTATAAAAATGATTGATGATTGGGTCACATTCAGAATCGATTGTATGAAAACCATATCCAACTAAAATAATTAAACCTCCGGGCTTTAAAACACGTTTTACTTCTTCGTAAAATGCAGTAAAATCAAACCAATGTATTGCTTGTCCAACAATCACCAAATCACAACTTTTTGAAGCCAATGAACAATGCTCAGCGGCTTCAACTTTATATGTAATATTGTCTTTTTTTATGGCATGTTCCAATTGTTTTTCACTGATATCAGATGCATAAACCTGCTGAAAGATTTCAGAAAGTTCTGAGGCTATTTGTCCATTGCCGGTTGCTACATCCCAAGCCAGCTCCTTTGAATGAAGAGATTGATTTATAAACTGGTATAACTCCGCTGGATAATTAGGCCTATACAAAGAATACAACTCCGCTTGGCCGGAAAAATGGTCCTTCATTTGTAAATAATTAAGCAGACAATTTAGACATACTTTGCTGAAAACAAGCATTAATTTTAGTTTTTCCACAGTCATGTGAATAACCCACTCATAAGCTTGCTAAATTTGGTGGTATTTTTACCTGCTTAAATAGTGTTTCAAAGATGGCAGAAGAAAAGGTAATTTATGATGAAAACAGTATCAGGTCTCTCGATTGGCGCGAACATATACGCCTGAGACCCGGAATGTATATCGGTAAACTGGGAGATGGAAGCTCTGTTGATGATGGTATTTATATCCTGTTAAAGGAAATTATCGATAACTGTATCGATGAATATGTAATGGGGAATGGAAAACAAATTGACATCAAAATTACTGATAACAAGGTTGTTGTAAGAGATTATGGTCGTGGTATTCCACTTGGAAAAGTGATAGAATGTGTTTCTCAAATCAATACCGGTGGTAAATACGATTCAGCTGCATTCAAAAAATCAGTTGGTTTAAATGGGGTAGGAACCAAGGCAGTTAATGCTTTATCTATCTATTTTAAAGCACAATCTTTTAGAGAGGGTAAAACCAAAATTGCTGAATTCGAAAAAGGTCAGTTAGTTAAAGAACATCCGCTTCAAGATACTTTAGAGCCAAATGGTACAGCAATCACTTTTATAGCAGATGATACCATTTTTAAACATTTCAGGTTTATTAACGAGTATATCGAAAACATGATTTGGAATTATGTTTATCTGAATGCTGGTTTGGTGGTTTGGTTCAACGACCAAAAATTCCTTTCAAAAGATGGTTTATTGGATTTATTAAAACGTAAAACCAATGAAGAAGCGCTTCGTTACCCAATTATTCATATTAAAGGTGAAGATATTGAAGTTGCTTTAACCCACGAAAATCAATATGGTGAAGAGTATTATTCTTTTGTAAATGGTCAACATACTACTCAAGGTGGTACGCACTTAAATGCTTTTAGAGAGGCTTTTGCAAAAACAGTCCGTGAGTTTTATAAAAAGGATTTTGATTTGGCTGATATCAGGGCAAGTATTATTGCTGCAGTAAGTATCAGGGTTCAGGAACCGGTTTTTGAATCTCAAACCAAAACTAAATTGGGTTCCACAAATATGGCTCCAACTGAATCTATTTCAGTAAAACAATTTGTGATTGATTTTATGAAAAAGGCTTTGGATGATTACTTACACAAACATCCTGAAACTGCAGATGCTCTTTTACGAAGAATTAATCAGAGTGAAAGAGAACGCAAAGAAATGGCCGGAATCAAGAAACTGGCGAATGAGAGAGCTAAAAAGGCCAATCTTCACAATAAAAAATTAAGAGATTGCCGTATTCATTTCAATGAATCTAAAGACGAAAAGAAATACAATACTACGCTGTTTATTACTGAAGGAGATAGTGCCAGTGGTTCTATTACCAAATCTCGTCAGGTTGAAACGCAGGCCGTATTTAGTTTAAGAGGAAAGCCCTTAAATTGTTATGGTTTAACTAAAAAAGTGGTTTACGAAAACGAAGAATTCAACTTACTTCAACATGCTTTAAATATTGAAGAATCAATCGAAGATTTAAGATATAACCGAATTGTAATTGCAACAGATGCCGATGTTGATGGAATGCATATTCGTTTGTTGATTCTTACTTTCTTCCTTCAGTTTTTTCCTGATTTAGTGAAAAATAACCATCTGTATATTTTAGAAACGCCTTTGTTTAGGGTTAGAAACAAACAAAAAACTTTCTATTGTTATAACGATGAAGAGCGTCAGAAAGCTATTCATGAAATTGGTGCCAAAGCTGAAATTACTCGTTTTAAAGGATTAGGTGAAATTTCACCAGAGGAATTTGGTTTGTTTATTGGTGAAGATATGCGTTTACAGCCTGTTGTTCTTTTGAATGATATGCCAATTCAAAAAATGTTGGAATACTACATGGGTAAAAACACCATGGATCGTCAGAATTTCATTATCGATAACCTAAGAATTGAAAAAGACATGGTTTACGAAATGGAGGTTGATGAAGAATTGGTTTAATTAAAATAATGAGAATCTTATTTTTTGGAACTCCTGATTTTGCAGCACATTCACTTCAATCATTAATCAATGCCGGAGTGAATGTGGTTGCTGTTGTAACGGCGCCTGATAAACCTGCAGGAAGAGGAATGAATCTTCAATCGTCTGCAGTAAAATTGTGTGCGGTAAAAAATAATGTACCGGTTCTCCAGCCTGTTAAACTCAAAGACCCGGAATTTGTCCAGGAATTATCGTCTTATAAAGCAGATTTACAAATTGTAATTGCTTTTAGAATGTTGCCTGAAATAGTTTGGAACATGCCTTCAAAAGGAACAATGAATCTGCATGCATCATTGTTACCCGATTACCGAGGTGCTGCTCCTATTAACTGGGCAATTATTAATGGTGAAAAGAAATCGGGTGTTTGTACTTTTTTTCTGAAACATGAAATTGATACAGGTGATATTTTATTGAGTCGTGAAGTTGAAATTACACCTACAATGAATGCCGGTGAATTGCATGATTTATTGATGCAAACAGGAGCAGAACTTGTTATTGAGTCGGTAAAAAAAGTTGAATCAGGAAATTATTCAGGCATTCCTCAGGCTCAGTCATCAACAAAAACGGCCCCAAAAATTTTCAAGGAACATTGTTTGATTCAATTTAATCAGCCTGCTGAAAATGTATATAATTTAATCAGAGGAATGAGTCCTTACCCAGCTGCATATTTTCAGTTGAATGGAAAAAACATGAAAGTTTTTAAAGCTGAAATTAAACAATCAAATCAAATATTGGAACCTGGAAGCATTGAAACTGATGGTAAATCTTATCTTCAAATTAAATGCGCCGATGATTTTATTAGTTTGTTAGAAGTACAACCTGAATCGAAAAAGCGAATGAGTATTGAGGATTTTTTGAGAGGAAATAAAGTTTAAATCTCCTTCAATTAATTACGATTGTAATCTAAAATTAATCCTTCCTCCTAGCATTATTAGTTTCTTTGATATCGCTATTTATCAAAGTAAAATTTGCCTGAATACTATCGCTCAAATTTTGTAAAAAGCTTCGATAAGGAGGATTTTTTCTACTTCCAAAAGAACCATCATAATTTAGTTTAATTGTCAATTGATTGTTTTGTTGTTCAAACCAAAATTTAAAATAATGATAAGGGCTTCCATAAAAGCCAAGGGTATCTGTGCCTTTAAAAGTATTGTCTTTAATTAATTGGTTTTTCTGTGCCAATTGGTTGATAATCTTAGCAGCAATCTCTTTTGAATTACTTTCTTTTGAATTATTTTGAAAAGTATAAGTTGCAATATATTTTGTAGTATAAAAGCATGATGACAAAGAAACTATAATCACAAAGGCAATAATGTTAGATATCTTGAAATGTATTCCTGAAGCATTCTTATTCATCTGAATTCGATATTATTTCTATTTGCCAATTTATTTAGATTCAAAATGTTCAACGCAGATTTTAGCAATTTCTGCTATGATTTTTTCATTGGTTTCTTCATTTTCTCTGCTGTCTTTTACAAACACAGAAATAATCAATATACGTCCATTTTTTAATGGAATTAATCCTACATCATTTACGGCTTCAGTTATTCCTTTAGAGTTTTGATCTGAAGTTCCTGTTTTATGTGCTACTATGTAACCAGGAATAAGATAAGAAAGTCGCTTGCCCCCGGTAAAATTTATAGTCATGAATTCCATTAATAAACTAGTACTTCCTTCAGATAATATTTTTTTATTTTTTAGTGATTCCAGAATTGCAGTCATGGTTTTTAAATCAATCCAGTTTTCATAAATACGAGATCTTTTCTGGTGTTTTTGTTGTTCAGTCCATTTAATCGAAATGCCTTTGAAACCTTTTTGATGAAAGAACTTTTCTACTTCAACAGTAGAGCCAATCAGTTTAAATAAAAGATCACAACTGTTGTTGTCACTATAAGAAATGATATTGTTTAATAAATCAAAAATATTAACCTTTCCTTTTTTTGATGGGAATTTCTCGATAAGTGGACCAAAGTTCGAAAATATGTCCTTTTCGGTAAATTGAATTTCTTGCATTAATCTCAGTTTACCTTCATCTACTAGTTTTAAGACATAAATTGCCAAATGTAATTTATACACACTCATCATTGGAAATTTGGTTTCATTGAGTCGGTATAAACCATTTTTCTCACCAATAATTTTTACACCAACACCTATTTGGGCATTGTACTTTTTGCAAAAATCATCAAGTTTATTTTGCAAAACTGCTTGAGAAAATGAAGCAAATGTTGTGAAAGTAAAGAGTAAAAATAACACTACTTTTTTATTCATCATCCAATATAAATTTTAAACCTGATTCTCCATCAAATTCTATTTCTGAAACTAATTTCATTCCAATTTTCTCTAATACTTTTGCTGATGAAGCGTTTTCTTTTTTACATCGGGCAACTATATTTTTAACATTCAAAACGCTTTGTCCATATTGAATAACGGCACTTGCTGCTTCTGTTGCATAACCCAAATTCCAGTATTCTTCAAGAAATCTGAATCCAATATCAGTTTCGTTTTTATTTTCCTGAAAACGCAATCCACACCAACCTAAAAATTGTTGGTCTGACTTTCTCTCAACAATCCATCTTCCTAAACCATACTTGGAATAATGCTCATAATTTAGAATGAGTTGCTCTGCTTCTTGTATGTTTTTAAAAGCTTTGTCGCCTGTGTATTTTAGCACATTGGGATTGGAATTTAATCGAAACAAATCAGCTGCATCATCCACAATCCATTCTCTTAATATTAATCTTTCAGATTCAATGATGATTTTCATTTTTTCAAACCAATCAAACTGTAAGCCATAGGAATTTCATGATTTAAACTTTTGATAGTAAACCTTCCTTTTTCAAATTCTTGCGTATTTTTAAAACATGGATAGGGTGAAAAGCCATATTCCTTAAAGTCTAGAATTTCTATTTTTTGTTTGATTAATGATTGAAAAACTTCAGACAAAGAATGATTCCAACATACATATTTTTGTTGAATATTAGCATCTCTATTGGCATAAGTGCCTGATTCGGTTTCAATAATTTCACCTTTGTTAAAATAGGAATATGCAATTTCTTTAAAATCATCATCAAACATCCAAACCACTGGGTGAAATTCAACAAAAATGAATTGTCCGCCTGGTTTTAACATTTGTTGTATAACGGATGCCCATTTATCTAAGTCGGGCAACCAGCCAATTGTACCATAACTGGTGTAAACTATGTCAAATTGCTCTGTTAAAACTGCTGGTACCGAATAAACATCAGTGCAGATAAACCGACAAGGAATATTCATTGAAGAAGAGATTTCCTTGGCTTTTTCAATGGCTTTATCTGATAAATCAATTCCTGTTACCTCTGCTCCCAAACGTGCTAGAGAAATTGAATCCTGACCAAAATGACATTGTAAATGAAGGATTTTTTTGCCTTTGATATCACCTAATAATGCTAATTCAATTTCCTTAAGAGAACTGTCGCCATTAGCAAATCCAGCCATATCATAGAAATCAGATTCAAGATGTATATCAACCTTGTTATTCCATGATTTTTGGTTTAAATCTAGGTAATTGTTAAATTCATTTTCCATTCAATTTTTTAAATTTAATCTATATAACCAATACTGCTTCCCCAAAATTGGTTCTAATTCCTTACTTATTACAAAGCCTTTTTTCTCATAAATATGACGAGCTGCAGGCATCATTTCTGATGTGTGTAAGCCTATGATTTCTTCATTTTTTTTGATGGCTTCTTCAATACACATTTCAGTAATTTTTGAAGCCAATCCTAATCCTTTAAATTCTGGATGAATTCCAATCATTCTAATATAAGACCAATCAGCAGGATAAATATGCGTTGGATTTCCGGAATAAATGATAAATCCCATTCCAATTATTTTTTCATCTTTTAGTGCAACAAATCCTTTTCCAATTCCAAGCATGTTTTCATACAATTCAGATTTTTGCAAATTGGTTTCCATCAGGTTTTTATTTTCTTCAGTTAAAACTGGAAAGTACTCTCCATAAGCCATCAATCCCAATGGAATCAGCTGGTTTATGTCATCATGAGTGGCAATTCTAAATTCCATTTTATATTTTTCTTATAAGTTGATATTGGTAAGAAAAGTCAATTTGTAATGGACTAACTTCTTCCTTAAAATAGGAAATCAATTCATTTTTTAGTTGATTTTCTATCGATTCATAATTCGATTTGCCAAGATTTACACTGTTTGAAACATTACTTTGAGTACATAAATATTGCACGAAATCAAGCAACGTAAAGGTTATTTGATGTTCTCCTTTTTCTTCCTTTATTAAGCATAAATTTTCTGGAAGTATAGTTTGAATGTCTAAGGAATTTCTTTGTGGAGCAGGAAAATGTTGTTTGAAATAAGATTCATACCAATCGTTTAAATTGGTTTGATTTAGCTTGATTTGATGATCGTAAACCAATAACCATGCTTTGGGTTTAAGCAAACGACTTACTTCATTAAAAACACTATTTGTATCCATCCAATGTAAGGCAGAAGCAATTGTAATGATATCAAAACTATCATTTTGGAAGTCTAAATTTTTACCTTCTGATACAAAATAAGTGATGGCTTCATTTTGAATGGATTGTTCAATCATAAATGCCGAAGAATCGCAAGCAAAAACCTTTTCTGCAACTTCACAAAGTGCTTTTGAGGATAAACCTGTACCGCATGCTAAATCCAATCCCAATGGCAATTTGTGTTTAAATTGCAGGAATCTTCTTAACTGTTTCATGATTAGCTCATGGTAATATGGCCTAAATTTGGCATATCGTTTTGCAGCTTCTAAATTATCAAAATGGTTCAAAGTATTATTTTGGGTTTAATTTGATATAAAATTCTATTTAAGATTACAAACTATTCGCTTTTCTAACAATACTTCCATTGAATAATTTGAATCAACTTAATTCTGCTCTTTTTAATCTGTCATTGATTGCTAAACCTAATCCTATTTCCGGAAACTTTTCAGCTAAGATTAAATCAGCTTGAAACTTATCTGCAGTTCGCATGGCTGCAAATAAAACCTGAGCCGCTTCATTCAAATTTGCGTTTTTAGATAAGACGATTTGATTTAAATGTGGGATATGTTTATCAAAATCTTTAAAGCGGATTGTAACAATTTTCTTCTCTTTTAATTCAGGAGGCAATTCCTCAAAATTACCAATGATTAGTCTGGTTTTTGGTGCATAATGTCGGCTTAACATGCCCGGTGCTTCCGGATTTTCATTGTTTAGGATTTTACTTTTGTCTAAAGTTTTTCCTAATACATTTTCAATTTCTTCAATGGCTAAACCACCAAGTCTAAGTAGGGCAGGAGTGCTTCCCGAAAATGAAATGATAGTTGATTCCAATCCAATTGAACAAGTGCCTCCATCTAAAACATAAGGAATTTTTTCTCCGAATTGCTCATAAACATGCTGTGCACTTGTAGGACTTATACTTCCTGAAACATTTGCGCTAGGTGCAGCTAATGGAAAATCAATAGAGCTTAATAGTTCAAGACATGTTTGATGATTTGGAATTCTTATAGCAACTGAAGGATGTCCAGCAGTTACTATATCCGGAATCTGATTTCCTTTTGGAACTACAAGCGTTAATGGTCCCGGTGAGAATTTTTCTGCAAGATGTAATGCCTCTTCCGGAATTTGAATTCCCCATGAACTAAACTTTTCAAAGCTATTGCTGTGAATGATTAAAGGATTGAACTGAGGTCTTCCTTTGGTTTCATAAATTTTGGCTACTGCTGCTCCATTAAAAGCATTGGCTGCTAATCCATACACAGTTTCTGTAGGAATAGCAACCAATTCTCCATTTGTAAGCAGGTTTGCTGCATATAAAATATCAGTACCAATCATGGTGCTTTATTCAGCTTCACCTCTTCTTAAGCTGTATTTTTCTATTTTATTGTAAAGATGACTTCTTTGAATATCAATTTCCTGAGCTGTTTTAGCCACATTCCATCCATTCTTTTTCAGTTTTTCTTCAATGAAAATTCTTTCTACATATTCTTTGAAATCCTGTAGGGTACTAAATCTTTCATAGATAGATTTTTCTTCATCACGCGCATTAATTGGATTTGCAAATTTTTGAATGTCTTCAACAGTTATTCTTTGTTGACCAAGAATTACCAATCTTTCGACAATATTTCTCAATTCACGAATGTTTCCACTAAAGTTTAATTTTTTCAATTCTTCCAAAGATTGAGGTAAAAAACCACGTTTTGGAATTCCACTGTCTTCACAAATTTCTCTGATGAATTTTTCTGCCAATAAAGGAATGTCTTCGCGTCTTTCACCCAATGAAGGTACATGTATTAAAATAACACTTAAACGGTGGTATAAGTCCATTCTAAAATTACCTTTTTCGATTTCTTTTAAAAGGTTTTTATTGGTTGCAGCAATTACTCTTACATCAACATCAATATCTTTTTCACCACCAACACGAGTAATTTTATTTTCCTGCAAAGCTCTTAAAACCTTAGCTTGAGCCGATAAACTCATGTCTCCGATTTCATCGAGAAACAAAGTACCGCCATTTGATTGTTCAAATTTTCCTATTCTTTGTTTGATAGCTGAAGTAAATGCACCTTTTTCATGTCCAAATAATTCACTTTCGATTAATTCAGCTGGAATGGCTGCACAATTCACTTCAATAATTGGACCTTTTGCTCTATTACTTTTTTCATGAATCCAACGTGCTACTAATTCTTTTCCGGTACCATTTTCACCTGTTACTAAAACACGTGCATCGGTTGGAGCAACTTTTTCAATTGTTTCAAGGATATTAACAATAGCAGGGGTTTCACCAATGATTTCTCTTGTTTTAGAAACACGTCTTCTTAGAACTTTAGTTTCAATCACTAAGTCCTTTTTATCAACAGCGTTACGTAGAGTGATGAGTAATTTGTTCAGGTCAGGTGGCTTCACAATGAAGTCGAAAGCACCCTTTTTGGTAGCCTCAACAGCCATTTCTACATTGCCATGTCCGGATATCATAATGAAGGGTAGGTCTTCGTCGATTTCCCTAGATTTTTCTAGGACAGTCATGCCATCCATCTTAGGCATTTTTACATCACAAAGTACTACATCAAACTCCTCGTTTTCGATTTTATTTAAACCTTCTTCACCGTTCGAAGCCTCATCAACCTGGTAGCTTTCATACTCCAGAATTTCACGAAGAGTGTTACGTATCGCTTTTTCGTCATCAATAATTAAAATTTTCGCCATATCTTGTGTGCACTTAGAGGTGTAAAAGTGACAAATTTTGTATACAATTAAAACCCTGTTGATATTTGGTTGATTAAAACATGCTCATGAACCTGGATATAGTCATTTCAAAAGTTTTGGGAAAAACGGCCCACTTGTATGGTGTTTATCATGTTGGTGGCGGTTCTATTAATCAGACTTACAAAGTTTTAACTGATGTTGGGACTTTCTTTGTTAAGGTAAATAATATACCTACTTATCCCAAATTTTTCGAAAAAGAATTAAGTGGATTAAAGTTTTTAAAAGATGCAAATTGTGTAAATGTTGTTAAAGCATTGGGATGTTTTCACCTTGAACAGTATAATTATTTGGTTTTGGAGTGGATTGAAGAGGGGCCGATGAAGAATAATTATTGGCAAGAATTAGGAGAAGGTTTGGCAAAGCTTCATTTAAAGACCAATAAATATTTTGGTTTTTCTGAGGACAATTATTTTAGCTCTCTTCCACAAATAAATTCTAAAAACAGCAGTTGGGCAGATTTTTATATAGAACAAAGATTAGAACCTTTAGTTAAGCGAGCTTCAGATTTAGCACTTATAGATTCACAGATAGCAAAAAAGCTTGTTGATTATTATAAACTGGTTGAATCAGTCTTTCCCGATGAACCTCCTGCATTATTACATGGTGATTTATGGAAGGGAAACGTTTTGGCAAATGAAGAGGGAAAACCAACCTTAATTGACCCTGCAATTTATTTCGGTCATAGAGAAATGGATATTGCCATGACACAATTTGTAGGCAAATTTCCAAAAGAATTCTACGATTCATATCAATCTATTTATCCTTTAAAAGAAGACTGGGAATACCGAATGGACTTCTGTTTGATTTATTATCAACTAGTACATTTGAACTTATTCGGCAACTCCTATTTAAACCAGTTATCCGGCAACTTAGATAGGTGGCTTGGAATTTAAATACTTTATTCGTTACTTTACATAAACAAAAAAGCTAATAGTGTAAAGATATGAATCAACAAGTAAACTCAAAAGCCTTGATTTTCATGCTGGGAACAGGCGTTTTATTCTGCTTAATCATGATATTTATCGTGGCCACCGGATTTGAAATCGATTTGAATGGTGCCATTGAAGATGGGGTAGAAAAGGAATTAATGAGCGTTTTTAGAAGCTCCGGTAAATAAGTAAAAACCGCCACTTATCAAAAAAATGCTGTTTGAATTAAATTTTAAGCAGCTTAACCCGAATTTGATTTTTAAAAGTTCTATATTTTTGATTGAAGATAAAAAAGGGGCAATTGCCCCTTTTTTTACAAAATCATAAGCCGGGTTCTGTTATTAAACATTGCTGTTTAATTGGCTATCATTTCTCTTGGCCTGACGTTGCCGGCAGGCTCTAGCAGTCTACCCACCTCAATATAATTTCCGAAGAAATTAAGCAAACGAGCAGTTTGGCGATTGAGGCCTATTTGACCTTGCAACCCATAAGGTTTACATTGCCTTCTTTATCACTAAAGAAGCGGTGGGCTCTTACTCCACCATTTCACCCTTACCTATTTAAATGAATAAACAGGCGGTATACTTTCTGTTGCACTTTCTGTATTTCTTGCGAAACCCTGTCTGTTAGGCAGTATGGTGCTCTGTGTTGCCCGGACTTTCCTCTGATTACTCAGCGATAGCCGATTTTGCTTCACAAAGGTAATTAAAAGGGATAGCTTTTCTCTAAATATGAATAGGTATCGTATTGTGCCCTGATTTTTATATCATAACTAGGATTGTAATTGATTGAATCATCAATTCCATTCATGATTCGGGCTTTACAATTATCTGATAATTGTATTTGAAGAATGTCTTTTATAATCTGTTTATTTTTTTCAGAATAAATCGGAAATCCACATTCGATTCTATTAGATAAATTTCTAGTCATCCAATCGGCTGAGGCCAGATAAATCTTTTCTTTTCCTCCATTATGAAAAACAAATATCCTTGAATGTTCCAGATACCTATCGATAATTGATATAACTCTGATATTCTCTGAAAGATTTCCAATTCCGGCAACTAAACAACAAATGCCTCTAACTATTAAATCAATTTTTACTCCGGCTTTACTTGCATCATATAATTTTTTAATGATGTCAACATCTACCAATGAGTTCATTTTAGCAATGATTGATGCTTCTTTTCCCTGATTTGCAAATTGAATTTCTTTATCAATCAAATCAAGAAATTGCTTTTTCATGAATTCAGGTGCTACCAATAAATGATTAAATCCTGTTCTTCTGATATTCGTGAATAAAATATCTGTTAACATATCTATTTCATTGGTTAGATTTTTGTCTTTTGTAAAAAGAGCGAAATCGCTGTAAAGACGGGCAGTTACACCATTATAATTTCCGGTTGATAAATGCGCGTATTTGGCAATTGTGCCGTTTTCTTTACGTTGAATTTGACAAATTTTAGAATGTACTTTTTGACCGGGTTTACCAAAATGAACATGTGCACCTGCTTCCTGTAATTGATTGGTCCAGTAAATATTCGATTCTTCATCAAATCTGGCTTGTAATTCCATTAATACTATAACCTTTTTGCCATTTTTTATAGCATTAATTAAAGCATTAACAACATTACTATTCTTTGCAACTCTATATAATGTAATTCTAATACTAACTACATTTGGATCAATAGCAGATTCTCTTAAAAGACGTATCAGATAATCGAAAGACTGATAAGGATGATGTACCAAAATATCTTCATGTGAAATAACATCAAACATGGTTTTGGCTTTATCAAAAGTTTTAACCGGAAGTGCAGGAAGTGAATCAAAATAATCATCCTTCAATCCAACTTTTGGAAAATCCATGAAATCTTTGAAGTTATGGTACCTGCCACCTGGAATGAGGTTTACGTTTTTTAACTCTAATTTTTTAATGAGTAAATCCAACATGTATCTTGGCATTTTCTCATCGTAAACAAACCTGGTAGGACTTCCTTTTGAGCGTTGTTTTAAACTCTTTTGAATTTTGTCGAGTAAACTTACTGAATAATTTTCTTCATCCTGACTAATTGTAAATTCAGCATCTCTTGTCATTTTGATAACAAATGCTTCAAATTTATCATAATCAAAAATTGAGAAGACACTAGGCAAATAAGCTCTAATAATGTTCTCTAATAGAATAATATGAGTATCGTTACCACTTTTTGGGAGGATATAAAATCTACTAACAATATTTGTAGGAACTTCTAAAATGGCATGTTTAGGCTCTAAATTTCCATCAGAAGAAAACATTCGCACAGCTAAATAAATGCTTCGATCTCTTAAATGAGGTGCTGCTTTTAAATCATCAATTAAAACCGGAAAAAGGTGAGAAATGATATTAGACCTAAAATGTTCCTTCATTACTGTCAGTTCATTTTCTGTTAATTCAAATTCTTCTTTTAAATAAATCCCTCTTTTTCCAAGTTCAGGAATGATTTGATTATTGTAAACAGATGTAAATCTGTCTTGCAAGGAAACAACTATTCTTTGGATTTCTGACAAAATTTCATCAGGTGAAGATTGAAATTCACTGATACTTTTTTTGCCATTAATTTTTTGAACCTTTCTAATTTGGGCTACTCTTACCCTGAAAAATTCATCAAGATTAGAAGAAAAAATTGCTAAAAACTTAATTCTTTCCATTAAAGGAGTTTCCGCATTTTCAGCCTCTTGAAGCACTCTTTCATTGAAATGCAACCAGCTAATTTCTCTATCTCTAAATAAATATCCTTTGCGGTCTTTAATCATGATTGTTAAACAAGTCTAATCCTACAAAAATGTAAAAATATAGGTTAACGAATTGTTAAATGTTTAAGGCGATATTAATTGTTTTTTTTGTAAATTGGGCATGGTTATTGAAATTTGTACCCTAAAATCAAAAATTATGGCTCACTTCATGGTTGAAATGTTTTTACCGGAAATCCTGGATATGGAATTTATGCAGATGATTCCTTCGCACAGAGCCTATGTTGATCAGCTAATTTCTGATGGCAAAATTCTAACTTATACAGTAAATGAAGAGAGAACTAAAGGCTGGATTATCTTTGATGCTGATGAAGCAGAAGAGGTTTTAGATATTGTTCAACAGTTTCCAATCAACAGATTTTTGACTTTTGAAATACATTCATTGATGATTCATGATGGAGAAGCTTTTAGATTCCCTAAACTTCACATGAATTAATCTAAAAATGTAATTTTAAAATCAATCGGACAAACCATACTTAACATTGCACTAACTCCACAATATTTGTCCTTAGATAATTCAACTGCTTTCAACATTTTTTCTTCATCCTCTTTTTTTACTCTGATTTTATACTCAAGGTAAATATGTGTGTAAATTCTCGGATGTTCATCTCGTAAATCAGCCTTGACATTCAACGCAAAATCGCTGAAATCAACTCTCATTTTTTGTAATAAACTCACAATATCCATGCCGGTACAAGCGCCTAACGAACTTAAAATAAGTGCTTTAGGTCGTGGACCTTTATCTTTTCCTCCACCAGATTCTGATGAATCAATTGTTAAATGATGTCCATCTATAATTGAATCAAATTCATAACCTTCTTTCCAGCTGGTTTCTACTTCGTGTATTGTTGACATATTAAATACTTGTTTCTTTTTTCTCTTTGGCTTTAAATCCATCACCTGCAATAGCACCCATAATCAATCCGTAAGCCGAACTTCTATATGGATTTGAAGTGATAGCGCAAGTTCCATCTGCACATCCCACAAAATACCAATAAGTCAAACCCGCAATTCCGCCAATGATAGCACCAATGATTGTTGTTTTGTGTTTTAGAATAAATTCCTTCATCATTCAAATATTATTTATTTTGGGATAATTAACATATATCCCGATTCTTTAATTTTATTGATTCCTCCATGTACATTTTTAACATGAGCGAATCCGTGTTTTTTCATAATTGAACTAGCCATCATACTTCTATAACCGCCGGCACAATGTATGAGATACTTTTTATTCGGATTTAAATTCTCTAAAGCTATTTCGAGTTTTGAAAGCGGAATTAACTCAGCTCCTTCAACAAAACCATTGCTCCATTCAGATGGATTTCTCACATCAATCACTGTGGGATTTTCAATGCCTAATTCCTCTGCAAAAACTTCCGGTTCAATACTTTCAACCACTTCAATATTCTTACCAGATTTTATCCACGAATCGAATCCACCATCTAAATAGCCAAAAACATGTTCGTATCCAACCCTTGCTAATCTTAAAATTGCTTCTTTTTCTTTCCCTTCATCTGCAATAACAATGATAGGTTTTCCATGATCTATTAATGATCCAACCCAAACTGCATATTGTCCTTCCAAACCAATATTTATGGAACCCGGAATAAATCCTTTTTCAAATAATTCAGCGGTTCTGGCATCAAGAATTATTGTTCCTTTTTCTATTTCTTCAACAACTTGTTCTACTCTTAAAACAACAGCATTTTTGCTCATTACTTCATCTATATTTCTATAACCTTTTTTGTTTATTGCAGCATCAATAAAGAAATATTTCGGAGGTTCATCTAATCCACTTGCAACTTTTTCTACAAATTCTTCTTTGGTTTTACAGGCCAAAGCATAATTCGAAGTCCTTTGTAAACCTATTGTTGTTGAAGTTTCTTTTCCAATGTTTTTGCCACAGGCAGAACCTGCACCATGTCCGGGATAAACAATCACATCATCGTTTAAAACCATCAGTTTATTGTAGATGGAATCGTAAAGTAATCCTGCCAAATCTTCCTTAGTTAAATCCGATTTTACAGCTAAATCAGGTCTGCCAACATCTCCAGCAAATAAAGTATCTCCGGTAAAAACTGAGTGATTATTTCCTTTTTCATCAATCAATAATATACATGATGATTCCAAAGTGTGACCGGGTGTATGTAATAATTTTAATTGGATATCACCAAGTTTAAAAACTTCATTATCCTGCGCTACATACATATTAAATTCAGAAACTGCACTTGGACCGTAAATTATTGTTGCACCGGTTTTAGATGCCAAATCGATATGTCCAGAGACAAAATCGGCATGAAAATGCGTTTCAAAAACATACTTTATTTTGGCATTTCTGTTTTCTGCTATTTCAATATAAGGACTTGTTTCTCTTAGCGGATCAATAATAGCTGCTTCACCATTGCTTTCAATATAATAAGCCGCTTCAGCTAAACAATTGGTATATAATTGTTGGATATACATATGATTTAATTTTTATTCAAAGCTTTCAAATTAATTCTTATTTAATTTGATTTAGGTCAAGTTTTGTAATGATTTTTAACTTGAAAATACAGCCTGAATTAATCAGTAATTGCAATTGCATTTATCAATCAAACTTATCACTTTACAAAGCTCTTTTTCTTTTAAACTATAAATCACTTTGGTGCCTTCTTTTTTTGCTAATAGAATTCCTTTTAGTTTCATGTTTATTAAATGGTGAGATATTAATGACTGTTCACATCCTGTTTCAGAACAAATTTCACTAACAGTACTCGGTCCATTGTTATTCAAGAAACTAATAATTGCAAGTCGAGTTGGATGAGCAATTGTTTTGAGAATAAATGCAGCTTTTTCTAATTTTTCTGTTTCAATCATAATTACTATCTACAAATATATGAACATATCTTCATATTTACAAGTTGATTTAATATTGAATCAAGTCTATTGAAAACATTGAAGTATCAGCCTAAATTCCTTTATTTGTATACTTATGAATATTGGATTTGATGCAAAAAGAGCTTTCCATAATAAAACCGGTTTGGGTAATTACAGCCGCAGTTTTATAAGAGCTTTAATTGATGAAAATTCTGATAATCAACTCTATTTGTTTACTCCTGAAATCGGTGAATTAGGACAGGAGTTTTTAAACAAAAGGGATGTAAATATTATAAAACCTACCAAAAGAATCCATCAGTTTTTACCAACTTATTGGAGAAGTCATGGTTTGTTAGATGAAATTAAAAGGGATCAAATTCAAATTTTTCATGGTTTAAGTAATGAATTACCTGTAGGAATTGAAAGATTTGATGTAAAAAAGGTAGTTACCATTCATGACTTGATTTTTTTGAGATTTCCTGAATTATACCCGCCAATTGATAGGAGAATTTATGAACGAAAGTTTAAGTCAGCTGTAGTAAGAGCAGATAAAATTTTCGCATGCAGTCAACAAACTTCAATTGATATTCAGGAGTTTTATGGTATAAATGAATCTAAAATTGAAGTGGTTTATCAGGATTGTGGCATCCATTTCCGGAATACACATTCTGATGAAGAAAAAAACACTTTTCTACTTAAACACCAATTGCCAAAAAACTTTATACTTAGTGTTGGTACTTTGGAAAAGCGCAAAAATCAATTGTTACTTTTAAAGGCTTTTCATGAAGCAAACTTGCAAGATATCAGTTTGATATTTTTAGGAAAAAAAGCTGATTTGTATTCTGATATGTTGCAATTCGTAAGGTCAAACGGAATCCAAAATAAAGTAGTTTTTTTAGATAATATTGATGAATTGGAATTGCCAATTTTGTATCAATCTGCTTTGGCTTTTGCATATATTAGTAAGTTTGAGGGTTTTGGCATTCCAATATTAGAAGCATTAAGAAGCGGAGTTCCTGTCCTTAGTTCAAAACAATCGAGTTTGCCCGAAGTAGCAGGAAATGCAGCTTTGTATTCAGATTACAAGGATTTAAAAACACTAATTTCTAATCTAAAGGAAATTTCAGGAAATCCTGAATTACGTTTAAATTTAATAAATGACGGCTTTCAACAAGCTTCAAAATTTGATTCTAACAAAATAGCTAAACAAGTGATTACTAGTTATGAAAGCCTGTTATCTAGGGATTAAAAATCTTCATCTTAGAATAAAACCAAGAGAGTCTTTTGCTTTTTATATTTTTGCCCTGTGAAAATTGAACTAAAAGATAGAATTTTTGATGATTTAAGAATTGTTGCAGAAAAAACCGGTATAGAAGCCTACGTTGTTGGTGGATTTGTTCGTGATATTTTTTTAGATAGAGCTTCAAAAGATATAGATGTTGTAGTTGTTGGCAGTGGAATTGATTTTGCCAGAGAATTTTCAGAGCAAATAGGCAATTCAAGTGAATTTGTTGTTTTCAAAAACTTTGGAACAGCAATGGTTAGATCAAATGATTGGGAAGTTGAATTTGTAGGTGCCCGTAAGGAAAGTTATTCAAGAAACAGCAGAAAACCGGAAGTTAGTCCTGGTACATTAAAGGAAGACCAATCGCGCAGAGATTTTACGATAAATGCCTTAGGCATTAGTTTAAATAAGAACGATTTTGGAACTTTACTTGATCCTTTTCATGGATTGGATGATTTAAAAAGAAAAATTCTAAGAACACCCTTAGAACCCGGAATTACTTTCGACGATGATCCATTGAGAATGATGCGAGCAATTCGTTTTGCCACTCAATTGAACTTCGATATTTTACATGAAACTTTTGATTCAATTAAAAAGCATAAAGACAGAATTAGAATCGTTTCTTTTGAAAGAATCATAGAAGAACTAAACAAAATTTTACTTTCAAAAAAGCCATCCATTGGTTTAAATTTATTGTTTGAATGTGGACTTTTAGAGATAATCTTTCCTGAACTAAAAGCTTTACATGGTGTTGATTATGTGAATGGTAAAGGTCACAAAGACAATTTTTATCATAGCTTACAGGTCTTAGATCAAGGAGCAGAAGAAACAAAGGATTTGTGGTTGAGATGGGCCTTGTTATTGCACGATATTGGAAAACCAGTAACTAAAAAATTTATCCCTCAGGAAGGCTGGACATTCCATGGGCATGAGGACAAGGGAAGCAGAATGATTTCAAAAATATTCAGAAAGTTAAAATTACCTCTGAATGAAAAAATGAAATATGTTGAAAAATTGGTTGCATTACATCACCGTCCTAAAGCCTTGGCTGAGGATGGAGTAACTGATGCCGCCATAAGAAGATTAATTGTAGATGCCGGCGAAGATTTAAACGACTTGTTCCTACTGTGCAGAGCTGATATGACAACCAAAAGTCAGGAGAAATTAAATAAGTACAGAGGTAATTTATTAAAAGTTCAGGAACTGGTTGTTGAAGTTGAAGAAAGAGACGCATTGCGTAATTGGCAACCACCGGTAAGTGGCGAAGATATTATGGCATATTTTGGCTTGGAACCTTCTAAAATAATCGGAATTATAAAGGAAGAAATTCGGGAATCAATTTTAGAAGGCAAGATTAAAAATGAGCGCCAAGCTGCAATTCAACTCATGAAAGAATTGGGTGAAATGCACCAACTAAAGCCAATTGGAATAAGTTTGAATTAACCTAATAAATGATTGAATTGTAAATTTTGATTTAATCATTGAATTTCATTTGAAAAAAGCGCATATTAGCTGTTAATACTGAATTTATGCGCGGTTTAAAACCACTCTTATTTTTCATTTTCTGTCTTTTAAGTTTGGTGAGTTTAACTCAGCCATCAGTATTAGGTACAAACATTTTTTCAGGAACTTTTTCGAATTATAATTTAACTCAATTAGGTAAAGTTCGTCAATACAGAGCACAATCATCTGTTTCTCATGCTTCAGGAGTTGGACAATGGCTATTTTGCAGAGGAACGGCAGGTTCTCCAGATTATAACATTAAATGGAATCCATATACAATTAATCAGCTTATTCCGGGTTTTAACACAATCATAAATCCTGCTGTAAGTACAGGCTCTGCCAGGTACAATACTTCCGGTGCTGGTGGAGGTGCAAATGGGCAAGTCCCAGCTACTGTTTCAGGAAGATATTATACATTTAATATTGGTGATAATCAGTTTATTGATAATTACATGGCAGTTTGGGAAACCACATTCAATCCGGTTTCTATTCTATCAACATCTCAATCACCAACAACAGTTTGCTCAAATGGTGATTCTATAACTATTTCGGTTTTAACTTCTTCAAGTCCAAATGCCTCCGAAAAAATCTATCTACGTTATACTCGCGATTCTAGTTTTACCCCTTCTTTTTTAGCTGAATTGACTTTTTCTGGTTCTACCGGAACAATAAAGATACCTGTATTAAACTCTGGTGATACCATTCGATATTATTTATTCAGTTCCATTTTAAATACAAGTCAGTTAGCACCTGGCGGCGTTGTTAGTGAAACCAATTGTGATATGTCAACCTTGGCAATGAACAACAATTCGAATAGCAATTTCAGATTTATTATCAGTTCAGCTCCAAGTCCAACTTCATCCTTTAGTGCAGGTGCAGCTTGTGTAGGAGTAGCAACAAGTTTCACCAATAGTTCAAGTATCAGTTCAGGTTCAATTACAGGCTCAAATTGGGCTTTTGGAGATACAGGAACTGGTTCAGGTAGCGGAATTTCAAATACAACTCATACTTATTCTTCAACCGGAAATTACCAGGTTACATTAACTGTAACAAGCAATAATGGTTGTCAGAAAAGTTCAAATCAAACAATACAAGTAAATCCAAAACCAACAACAAATGGTTTATTACCACATTAAATTAATCAATATCAAACAACATAAAATCATATGAAAAACAACAACACAAACAAATTATTATTAGTGGTTCTAATGGTAATTGGATTCGCATTTGTATCACAAGCGCAACAAAAAACTTGGTCAGGAAATCAAACTCGTTATCGTATTGACTCTACCACAAATGCTACATCTGTAATTAACTGGTCGATTAAAGCTGGAGCAACAAATGGTGCAGGAGCAGTTGGCGGTGGTAGAGGAGCAAATTACGCTGTAAATTGGACTTATTCTGGTACATCAAAACTTACAGATTCAGTGTTAGTAAGTGAAACAGTGAGTTCATGTATTGGAGAAAATCAGGCTTATGGAATTACAATTTATCCAAATCCAACTCCAATTTACAAAAATCCATCAAATACAACAGTTACAAGTGTTACAGCTAGTTGTCCTTTATCAAGTCCTGGTGATATCACTATTGAAATGAGTAATTTTGTTGCAGGTAGCTTAGGCGATTTAGGTACTTATACAATTACCTATGAAATCAAAGATGGTGGAACAACTGTTAGTGGTAGCGCTGGTTCTGTAAATACAACTACTGCAACTGCTACTATCACCGGAACTACTTTATCAGGATTTTTAGCTAATACAACAGCAAGTCCTAAGAACTACACTTTAGTTATTACAGGGATTTCAGCTACAAATTCATTGACACCTGCCGCTTTAAATGCGGGTGCCGTTGGTACTACAGCTATTAATGCAATTTTGCCTTTAACAATTGTTGTATCTGCTAAACCAAGCACTTCAGCAATTACACCTTACTAGAAATTAAGCTTTTGTTTTTTAAGCTCATCAGATATTATATCTGTTTGGGTTGTTTGTTATTATATGCTCCTGAAGCAATTTCTCAATATGCGGATACAGCATGTGTTGGGGAAATTGCTTCAGGTTACAGAGTAATTTCAACCCCCGGATCAAACTATCAATGGTTTGTGAAAGGAGGAAGTATTGTGTCTGGTCAAGGAACAAATGATATCAAAATAAATTGGGGAAATATCCCTGGTGTATATGATTTAAAGGTTTTGGAAACTACCAACGGATCTTGTGTTGGAGACACTGTTTCAACTAAAATATTATTGATACAAAATCCGGTTGTTACAATTTCTTCAGACGATTCTGTTTGTATTGGTGACCCTGTAATTTTAAATGCTGCAGGTGCAAGTAGATATTTTTGGAATGAAATTGAAGGTTCACAAACACTTATAATTTTCCCAAAACAAGATACTGTTATCAACTTAAGAGGTATGATAGCTTCATGCACAAGTACTAGTATCAGTAAAAAAATTATAGCCGTACCCAAACCTGTTGCTAGTTTTGTATTTAATCCAACTGAATGGATTATTAGTGATGTCATAAATTTCGCCTTTAATGGAAGTAATGCTACTCGATTAATGTGGTATTTTGATAACGATTTAATTGATGATGGATACAAAACTAGTCTGAGTAAAACATTAAAAGATTCAGGGGAATTAACCGTTACTTTATGGGCAATTGGAGCTTATGGATGTACCGATTCAATGCAATATACCGGAAGGATTTATTCAGGTTGGACGGTTTTTGCACCTACAGCTTTTACTCCAAATAACGACGGTATCAATGATGTTTTTGGAGTTGAATACTTTGGATATAAAAAAGGGGAGGTTACTATTTTTAATAGGTATGGAGCTCCAATTTTTAAATCAAATGACATTAATTTTGGCTGGGATGGCTATTTTGAAGGAAATGCCCAACCAAGTGATATTTATACATTTGAATTGATTGTTTACGATAGATTAGATAGACCTCGATTATTTAGTGGGAAGTTTAATTTAATAAGATAAGTTTTTAATATTCTGTTTGTCAGTAATTAAGTATATAATATTAACGTTTAGCAAAAGATAATGGAATTAAAATGAAATGCTTTTTTGAGACCTTGGTTTTTTTTCCCAAATTCGCATTTGAACAAAAATAGTATGGCAGTATATAAGTTTAAAGTTTATTTCGAAGAATTCGAAGATATTTATAGGGTAATTGAGATAAAATCAACCCAAACTTTTCTAGATTTTCATCATGCAATTTTAGAATCTTTTAAATTTGATTCTAAACACATGGCATCATTTTATATGAGTACTGATGCTTGGAAAAAAGGTCAGGAAATTACTTTGGAGGATATGTCGGAAAATGCCGATAATCCTATTCCAATTATGGCTAAATCGAAATTGAATCAATTTGTAAACGACCCTCATCAAAAAATCATGTATGTATATGATTTTATTGAATGTTGGGCATTTATGATTGAATTGTTTAATATTTCAACAACCGAAAATCCAAAAATTACTTATCCAACTTGCAGCAAATCTGTAGGTTTAGCGCCAAAGCAATATGATAAGGTACAAAGATTTGGTGTAGTTGATGACAACGAATTTGATGAAATAACCAAAAATTATTTAAACAGATCGGAGGAAATTCCGGGTGAAATTTCTGATGATGAAGCTGATGAATTTGGCTTGTTTGATAATGGTGAAGGTGGCGAAGATGGAGAAGCTGAAGAGACTTCAGGTTTTACCGAAGAATTAGAATAAATAACATTGAAATTTATTATAAACCGGGTTTTTTTAGCTCGGTTTTCTTTTTTATATAACTATGCAATTAAACTTAAAAAAGCCTTTGGTTGTGTTCGATTTAGAAACAACCGGTATCAGTATATCAAATGACAGAATTGTAGAAATAGCATGCATTAAAGTACATATTGATGGTTCTGAAGAAACTAAATTAATTAAAATCAATCCCGGAATACCAATTCCACCTGAATCAACTGCAATTCATGGAATTAGTGATGCTGATGTTGCCAATGCTCCTAAATTTAATGAGGTTGCAAAAGAGTTGGCTGATTTTATGAAAGGATGTGATTTTGCAGGTTTTAATTCAAACAAGTTCGATTTTCCTTTATTGGTTGAAGAGTTTTTACGTGCAGGTGTTGATTTTGATGTAGAAAACAGAAAGTTTATTGATGCACAAAGAATTTATCATACCATGGAACCAAGAAACCTGGGTGCTGCATACAAATTCTACTGTAATAAAACCATTGAAAATGCACATCACGCAATGGATGATACGCGTGCTACATTAGAAGTTTTAATGGCCCAAATCAATCATTACGAAAACCTAAAAAACGATATCGACCATTTACATGTGATGTCGGGACAAACAAGAAATGTTGATTTGGCAGGAAGAATGCAATACAATGAAGAAGGAAAAGAGGTATTTAATTTTGGTAAACACAAAGGTAAATTGGTTGAACAAGTTTTAAAAAATGACCATGGTTATTACCAGTGGATGATGGATGGAGATTTTTCTTTAGATACCAAAAGACGATTGACTCAAATAAAGCTTAGATCTAAATTTAATTAATATTATGACCCGATTTATCGGGTCATTTTTTTTACCTTAAAATAGTAACATTACCTTTTTTGCTATAAGAATAGCCATCCCAACCTGAATAATCAACAATATAAAAGTAAACATCGTTTGCCAGTTCTGTTGATTTATTATCGCCAATAAAGCCTTCATTTTTATTCTTACTTTCCCAAATTAATTCGCCCCATCTGTTAAAAATTCTCAAATGATAATCTTTAACAAAAATGTGAACGGTTTTTAATTCATCATTTAATAAATCACCATTTGGTGTAAACGCATTTGGAACATTTAATATTGGTGGTTCAACTAAATCAACCGTATTTGATACACTTGAATATGGTGGATTTGCATGATTGTCGTAAGCTACAACTTTATATTGGTACAAGCCATTATCAGTGTTGAGGTTTTTATCTGTTGATTCTACTGTTTTATCAAAAGTAGTTTCATGTAACTTTTCAGTGTAAATACCAGGTTCAGTTTTTAATAATTCATACCTGTTTAAACCTTCTTTAAAATAGGTATATGGTAACCAATAAAGCTGATGAAATTCAAAAGGATAAACTATTCCCTGAAGCACAATTGAGCAAGCATCTTTGCTAGGGAAACTTAATGTTCCACAATCATTTGTATTGAAGATTTTGTAACAGTATGAAAAATCATCAACAGAAACTTCTGAATCAATAAAACTTGTATCATTTGCATCAGAAGATAAATGTATCAGTTGGTAATCATTTCCGATTCTACCTGTTTTTTTGTAAAGTTCATAGCGCCAAAAACTATCTTTATTTACAGATTGCCACTTAACTTCAATTGATTTATCATTAACAACACTTACAGTATGAATTCCAATTGCTGGAGGAGTTTTGTTGGCATCTTTTGTGCAGACTTCAACTGAGGTATCACTGAAAATATTACAAACATCAGAACTTACTACTTTGTAACAATAATTCGAGTTAAAATCGAATTTTTTGGTATAAATCAAGGATGTTGTAGATAAGTTTGATGTTTCAAATACTGGATTAAATCCTGCTCCATCAATACTTTCTAATACAAATAATTTTTGTGTGTATTGATTTGTTTGAAGGGCTTTCCATCTAATTTCAATCGTATCATTATTGTATCTTCTTGGGCAACCTAAACTTGTTGGTGGCGCAGGGGGAAATGGTGCGATGTATATTTTTATTCTTTTCGTTTTTCTTCTTGGTGCCGGACATTGATTATCATATAATACAATTTCTATCTCTAAAGTATCTCCAACATTAGAACAATCGCTAATAAACCTTGCCCAGAATAATCCAAAACTTGAATTATTTTCAGCACGGTACATAAATTTTGGTCCTTGATTGATACTTGTTTGTACCTGAAGAAATACTGAATCTTTAGGATCAGTATCATAAAATACCTTTGAAATTGTTAAAGTATCAAAAGCATTCATCGTATAAAATTCATTCTCAATATTTGAAAATCCTAAATCAGTTAGCGTATCATCTTTTATAATTGAACAAATTGTTCTTGAGGTATCACCTGGAATTAAACAGTTGTTTAAGCTGATTAATTGGTAACAATAGTTTGTATTTAAATGATTGGTTGCAGCTTGGTCTTTATACAAATCAGGTGGTCCCGCAAGAATTGAATCATATATAACAATAGGGTTCTCAAAGCCTGTTTTTCTTAAAATGCGGTATTTGTTCAAATAGGTATCAGGAGCAGGTGGAATCCAATTTAACTCTACACTGTTATCGGATAATGCCCTTAAACATGATGGAAATGGCGCCGGTATTGGGAATGATTGTACAACGATTTTAATTTTACCTTTAGTAATATTGGGTGTTGGACAAGCATTATCATTGAATTCAACATCAATTACAATTGTATCTCTATTGGCATAGGTACAATTTGAAGTCCATTTTAAATCTACCTCATATCTACCGGGAATATCAATTGTATCGGTTAATTGAGCTCGGTTGATATGACTTGCAAAAATAGGAGAGGATGCGAAGAAAGTCATTCTATCACCATTTGAATCAGTGGCAATAATTTTGAAGTTTATTTCATCTCCGGCTTCAATATTTAATATCGTATCCTGAAATACCGGAGCAGCCAAATAGGTTCTTAAATCGAATTTAAACATGGCCAGATTACATCCGCCTATATTAGCATTTCCAGGCCTTTTACCTGGATTTGTTCTTGAATGTGCAGTTAATGTGGTTGGGAAATCAGAGAAGCCCCCACAACCTGCGCAAACACTTTGGTAAATTATACCCGTTTTGTCGAAATGGGATGTTCCTCCATCAACATGTTCTGCGCTGGTTCCTCCACCAAAATAAGTTCCATATAATAATGAAACCATATTTGGAGAAAATACGCCTAAGTAAAAATCAGAACCATCTGTTGTATTTTGAAAGGCATTTGGAGAAACGGGTAAATTATATGTATCATTTAACCCGGCATGATAATTATAATTTGTTTGTCCGCCCCAACCAGAAACATAAATTCTTCCACAATTATCAACCATAAAAGCTGATGGAGATAAGCCTGGTTCTGTCATTGATGGACCAAAAATTCCTGTTAATATAGTTGTGCTTAAATCTTTACTTAACTTACTTACAAAATGTTTTCCATTGGTTTGAGAATATGCTCCGGTAGTAGGAATTATATTGCCATTTGTTTGGCCCATTACAAAAGGAAAATTCTGCGGATCTACTTGTACAAATTGACATTGGTCATTACCAACTGTTCCATAATAAACCAAATTTAGTCTACTTAAATTACTAGCATTAAACTTTGCTACAAAACCATCAATTGCACCTTTAGGTGAATTTTGTAATCCTGCTATATCAGTGCTTGTAGTTCCTCCTGATACATACAAATTATTTAAATTATCCAGACAAAGAGAATAAGCTGCATCATCACCACTGCCACCAATATAAGTTGAACTTAAAATGGTGTTGAGACTTGAATTCATTTTAAACAAAAAACCATCTTGCCATCCACCGCCATATAAAGCTTGAGCAGGATTTATGATTGGAAGGTTATCTGTGTTTTTTGATTTAGTAGAAGTGGCTACAAACACATTTCCTGATGCATCACATATTACTTCACCTCTATAATTATCGGCATAATTATAAGGAAGTAAAATTGTTTGATTCGAATATGGATAAGTAATACTTCCATTTATTCCATCATCAAAAACTCCACCAACAAAAGTTGATGAAATTAAGGTAGTTCCATTATTGCTTAATTTACATATGAAAATATCGTGATTACCATTGAGTGTAGTATCAAAGGCATTTGAAGTAGTTGGAAATGTATTGGATGTTGTTGTTCCAAATATTACTAGTTCACCTAAACTATTAACCGTCATACTATGAGGCTGTTCATTCGAAGCACCTCCTAAAAATGTTGCATAAATTAAACTACTGCCATCTGGTGAAAATTTAGAGATAAAAGCATCTCTTGCAGATTCTCCAGAAGAATTTTGCCCACCGGCGTAAGTTAAATCATAAGCGCCGGCTGTTGCAGGAAAATTTGATGCATAAACTGTCCCTGCACCATAAGCATTTCCATTATTATCAAATGTTGCTGAAAAGCCAAAATTGTCAGCAGCACTTCCAATATAGGTTCCAAATACAATATTTGGATCAATAGTTAAAGTTTGATTTTTAGAATAATTAGCTAGATTATAACTTAAAACTTTTTTGTTTAATTGATAGGAAGTTTGAATTGAATTCGATTCCATACCTTGAAAACTGAATGGTGCTTCTTCCTTGATTTCACCTAAATCTGTTTTGGTAATAAATTCTCCGTTTTTAATTTGAATATCATTTGCTCCATCATATTCAATTTGAATATTATTTGGATTTGAACCCGGGTGACATTGGAAATTCATTTTAATTGATTCACCCTGAGAAATTAGCTCTAAATCAATATTTGGATATAAATTTTTTAGGGTGATTTTTTTATAGGCATGTACCTGTGAAGCCCAATTAGATTTGGGTCCTACAAAGTAATTATAATAGGTAGGAATTTGTTCATCTTTTACAATATTTGGTTTGGAAGATGCATTTAAAAATCGTAATTTAACAGCATGATAATGGATTTTTGATTTGGAATTTTTATGCTCTGCTTCATGAATTGCTTCTTTATCGACAAACAAATAAGTAAGTGTATTTTTCTCGATAAATAAGTCTCCAATTGGAATATCAGCTCTAAATAAAACCTCACTTGGCCATTGTCCTTTATTTTCGATAAAGTGAATTCCTTGTTTTGGCTGTTTTATTATAGCAGAAACCTGTTTCTGTACCGATATAATCAGTAACAAAAACAAAATTAGGCTTAAATGATATTTGTATAGTTTTTTCAATAAAAAGTAAAGATAACAATATGTTAGACAAAAGTAAACCCCATTTAGTTGCCTTAACAGGTGCAGGAGTGAGTGCAGAAAGTGGATTGAAAACTTTTAGAGACAGCGATGGCCTTTGGGAAGGCTACAATGTTTACGATGTTGCAACTCCAGAAGCTTGGAAAAAAAATCCGGAAATGGTGCAAGATTTTTACAATATGAGACGAAAATCGGTTCTAGAGGCTCAACCTAACCTAGCTCATCAAATATTGGCAAATCTTGAAAATGATTTTAATGTTACTATCATCACCCAAAATGTTGACGATTTGCACGAACGAGCAGGTTCCTCCCAGATTTTACATTTACATGGTGAAATTTTATTTTCAAGAAGTTCAATTAACAGAAATTTAATCTATCCAATAAACGGATGGGAACTTAAAATGGGTGAATTATGCGAATTGGGTTCACAATTACGTCCGCATATTGTTTGGTTTGGAGAAGATGTTCCAATGATTGAAAAAGCTGCTTCTGTGGTTAGTAAGGCTGATATTTTTCTAATTGTAGGTACCAGCTTACAAGTTTATCCTGCAGCAGGATTGACCAAATTTGTTCAACCAAATGTGCCTGTTTATGTAATCGACCCTAAACCAATTGATGTTTATAATCCTAATTTAGTTTCGATAAGAAAAATTGCAAGTGAAGGAATGCAGGACTTCGAAAAACTGATAAAATCCTAAATCCCAAGCCACTCTTTAGCTGTTTTAAACAATAGCTTTTCTTTGTCTTCCTGAGAGATTTCTTTCATCAATTCAATAAATCTTCCATGTTCTAAATCGCCTAAAGGAAAAGGAAAATCGCTTCCCATTGCAATTTTATCAGCGCCGAATTGATTGAATAAAAACCTGAAAGTATCATCGTCATGAACCAATGAATCGACATAAAATTTTCCTATATAATCTTTAGGGTCAGCAATTTTATGAACATTACACAAATCAGGACGTGCATGAAAAGCATGAGAAATTCTTCCTAAAGTTTGAGGAAAGCAACCGCCTCCATGAGCAAAAAGTATTCTTAATTTTGGAAATTTGTCGAAAATGCCTCCGAAAATCATGCTGCAAATTGCCAAAGAAGTTTCTGCAGGCATTCCAATCAACCAAGGTAAAAAATACTTTGGCATTCTATCCTGACCCATCATATCCCATGGATGTACGAAAATGCACATACCTAATTTTTCTGCGGTTTCATAAAAAGGATAATAGTATTCATCATCTAGGTTTCTATGTTCTATATGGGTTCCTATTTCTACTCCCGGAAGATTTAATTCGTGTTTGCAACGTGTAAGTTCCTGACATGCTAAATCGATATCTTGCATGGGCAAAGTTCCTAAACCAACAAATCGGGTAGGGTAGGTTTCCTGAATTTTTGCAACATGGTCGTTATAGTATTTTGCCCATTCAAGCGTGTGCTCAGGTTTTGCCCAATAATAGAATAATACAGGTACAATAGATAATGCCATCATTTGAACTTGATGTTTATCCATGTGTTCTATGATAGATTCAGGATTCCAGCAAAGCTCATCGATTGCCCTAAAAAAAGTTCCATCGGCTTTCATCATATTTGCTCGGCCCGGTTGGAAATGATCTAAGTAAATGAATTCATCACCATAACCATATTTATCTTTAAGGTTTGGCATAAACTGGGGTAGAATATGAGCGTGAACGTCGATTTTGCTGAAAGATGTCATTTTGCTTTGGTTTTGCTGGTCTGGCAAATTAAGAAAATCCTATTCAAACCTCATATTATTCAAATAATTACAAAAGAAAAGTCCTTTAAGAATCTGATTCTTAAAGGACTTTAAAAGCATTTTATCTCGATTAATAGCCGTCTCCGTCTAAAATATTACCTAAACCGCCTAAAATTCCACCTTCTTCTCTTCTTCCTCCCACTGAACCATAACTTAGAATTCTTCCAGCTAATCTAGAAATTGGTAATGATTGAATCCAAACTTTACCAGGTCCTCTTAAAGTAGCATAAAAAACACCTTCTCCACCGAAAAGTGTATTTTTAATTCCACCTACAAATTGAATATCGTAATCAACTTCTTTAGTAAAAGCTACGATACATCCTGTATCAATTTTTAACATTTCTCCAGGTTTCAATTCTCTTTCTTCAACATGTCCACCTGCATGTAAAAAGGCCAAACCATCACCTTCTAATTTTTGCATGATAAAACCTTCACCACCAAATAAACCGGTACCTAATTTCTTTTGAAACTCAATTCCAACGCTTACACCTTTAGCAGCGCATAAGAATGAATCTTTCTGACAGGTAATTTTTCCGCCTAATCTGTGCAAATCCATAGGAATAATTTTACCAGGATAAGGTGATGCAAATGTTACTTGCTTTTTGCCTGAACCCATATTGGTATAAGCTGTCATGAATAAACTTTCACCAGTTAAAAGTCTTTTTCCTGCCGACATTAACTTACCGAAAATTCCACTTTGCTGTTGAGAACCATCACCAAAAATGGTATTCATTTCTACGCCATCATTCATCATCATAAAACTGCCAGGCTCTGCCATTACAGTTTCTTGAGGATCCAATTCAATTTCTACACATTGCATTTCACTTCCGAAAATGCGGTAGTCGATTTCATGATTAGTAATCATTTGTTTAAAATTTTGCTTCGAAAATATTGTATTCTATCTGAATGATAAAATAGTTTTGATAAGGGGATGATTATTTAAAAAAGCGGGCATTTTTGATGTTGCCTTAATTCGATTAAGGTTTTCCTTAATTGGGTATAATTCGCCACTAATAATTGTTTGAAACTTTAAATGAAGATTTGATTTTTGGTTTAGCTGGAAGAATAATCCAAAGCTTAAATGCCTGATTATTAGTGAGTATTTTTTGGAATCCCCATAAAAAACAAAAACCCGACTGTTTGATTTGCATCAGGGACAACCGGGATCACGAGACAAATATACTTCTTGTTTTTGAATTTCCTAATATTGATTCAAAAAAAAACAAAAAAAACAAAAAAATATGAATCAAGACGAATTTGAAATGGCCATATCAAAAGCACGATTCGAAAAATATTTAAATGTTACTAATGGTGAATTTGAAAAAGCATTTCAATTATACAAATTAAATTTAGAATTATCGAAGTCGGTTTTTGGTCTTCTATCTGTTTACGAAATCATTTTGCGAAATGCTATTAACTATCATTACATAAATTATTTTAATGATGAGAACTGGATTGTAAATCAATGTAAAGAAGGCGGATTATTCAATTTACCGAATGATCCAAACCAATATTATTCATTGAAAAAAATAAAAAAGGTTCAATTGAAATTAAATCAAAAATACACAAATGACAGATTAGTTTCAGAATTGAGTTTTGGTTTTTGGGTTTATTTATTTGCCTCTCATCAATTTAAAGCGGGAGGACAAAATATTCATAGGATTTTTATTAATAGACCCAAGGGTATTAATCAAAAATCAATATTTATGGAATTAAACCAAATTAGACTTTTGCGAAACAGAATAGCACATCATGAAGCTATTTGCTTTAAAAAAAATTCAGATTTAGATCTACTAACACAACAGCCTATATTTGATCTGATGTTAAAGCACCTTCATTGGCTTAAAAAGGATGAAATAGTAAAGAAAATGAAAATTCTTGAATATCAATTACATATTATTAGTATTTATCCTATGTTCGTTTAATATTAAGGTTTGATTAAATCAACAGCTGAACCTAATTTTAATGCAATTACAATAGTATTTTTAACAAATTTTAAGTTTGAATTGCAAAATCTCTTAAAAAAAACTTTATTCGTAATATGCGTACAGCAATGGTAGTTGGAATGTCGGGCCATACCGGCAAAAAGTTAATTGAAAAACTTTTGGTTAGCAGAAGCTATAGAAGAGTTATTACACTTTCCAGAAGAGATGATAGGAAGCAAAAAAACATTCACCTAATTAAACATATTGTTGACTTTACAAATTTAGAGCCGCATAAGCCAATTTTTGAATCGTGTGATGAGGTTTTTTGTTTACTTGGAAAGGATTATGTAAACGCAAAAGTTCAAACAGAAATTGATAATCTTGTTTATGTTTATCCAATATCTGTAGCTAAAATGGCTAAAGAAGCAGGTATAAAAAGATTTTTACTTTTAAATCCAACAATCGAGAAATTAGAATCAAACGACCCTGAAATGCGCCAAAGAAAACAATTGGAGCAAGAAATTTCAGCTTTGGGTTTTGAAGATTTTCATGTTATTAGGGTTGGAAAAATTAATAAACCTAAACATTGGATTACTCCAAGACGTAAATTATTAAGTTTTGTAAAGGCAATAAGAGGAGTTTTAGGTAAAAGCACAGATGGTTATAACTCAATTCCGGCAAATATTCTGGCAGATGAAATCTTTAATTGGGCGAATTCTCAACCGGAATTACTTAAAGTGCACTAATATTGCTCAATGAAAACAGCATTGGTTATTGGTTCAAACGGACTTATAGGTAGACATTTATTATTTGAATTAATTAAAAGCGATAGATATTCTAAAGTTATAGCACTTACAAGGAAGGACCTCATCATTTCACATCCTAAATTACAGCAAGAAATTATTTCTTATGATTCTCTGGATTCTAGTGCAACTTATTTTAATGTTGATGATGTTTTTTGCTGTATTGGAACGACTAAAGCCAAAACTCCAAATCAAAACGATTACCGTAAAATCGATCATGATATTCCTGTAAATATTGGAAAAATTTGTCTTGATAAAGGTGCCAAACAATATTTAATGGTTTCATCAATGGGCGCTGATATTAACTCTTCTATTTTTTACTCAAAACTCAAAGGTGAAACAGAAAGAGATTTGGCAAGCCTTGGTTATTCCGCTTTTCATGCCATCAGACCTTCTTTATTATTGGGTGAAAGAAAAGAACAAAGAATAGGAGAGAGTATTTTTAAGTTACTAGCAAAACCAATTAATTTATTGATGCTTGGTCCTTTAAAAGCTTACAAAGCAATTGAAGGAATTCAGGTTGCCAAGGCTTTACTTGCAATTGCTTCTTTAGAGAAACAAGGCAATCATATTTGGATGAACAACCAGCTTTTTGATCAGGCTGAAACTTTGAAGAAGTAAATCACCAATCCAATTCCAATCAAACCAATTCCAAGCCATTCTCTTTTGGATAATTTTTCTTTAAAGATGAAAAATCCTGCTAACAAAGAATAAGGGAAAAATGCCAATTGCATAAATCCCATCAGGTTTAAGTTAAATTTGGTATAACTGATATTCAATAAAACCGAACCACTGATGGTGAAAATGGCTACCAATGCTAATTTCCAGCTGTTTTTTAGTTTAGATATTATCGTATTTTCTTCCTTTAAAATGAAAGGAAAACTGCAAACCAATAATGTTAATTCTGATATGAAAGTGCTTATGGATGCAGTTGTGTTTTGCAAAGGAAACGACAATAATGCATAACCAAATCCCCATGCAATGGCGCTACTTACTGCCCACATCAATCCATCTTTATTTTGCATTCCTTTCCATTGAATGATTATTCCTAAAACACAAATGATGGATGCCAGGTAAAACCAAATTCCGGGTAATTTTTGTTCAATGATTCCTGCTATTAAATAGTGAATCATTGCTCCTGCAACGCCAATAATCGCCACATTCACAAAATGAATTTTCTGTAATGCTTTGATATAGGCATACAAACCAAAAGCATTTAAAACAGAACATCCTATAAGTTCTAATATGGTTAATTGATTTGGAAACAGGAAACTTTTATCAAAAACCGGAATCAATATCAAAGCAAACAAAACAGAAAAGATGCTTCTAATAAAAATAAGTCTGGCTGCCGAATACTGAATACTTCCAAGTTTGATAAAAACATCTGCTAAAAAATACAACGAATTAACAAGTAAAGAAAAGTAAAAGGCTTCCATTAGCTATAAAGTTTTTCTAATTCCTTGTTGTAATCGTATTGCAAATCTTCATGTAATGTATTAATGCTTTGTTCGATTCTTTTAATTTGTCGTTGATACAAATTAGCCAAAACATGATTGCCTTTTAAATTGAATCCTAAGTCTTTTAGTTCAAAACAAAAATGCATCAGCAGTTCAATGGAAGTGCCTGTTAATCCTGAATATTTAATGTGATTGTTGCAAATTTTTAATGCCTTACGGATGGTCTTTTTGGCTAAATATTGTGAGCTTGTATTGGTATCTGAAAATACTTGTGAGATTTCAATTTTTACATCTTTGATATAATTCTCTTCATCAGCTCTTTCATATAAAAGATAATTGAGTAATGCTTTATTATCAACTTTAAATTTGGCCAGCCTAAGTATGATTTCTTCCATCTCGGCAGGGTCCAGATTTTTCATCGATTTCCTGATATCATTTAAACTTGCAACTTTCAATTTTAGATTTTGTTTGATTTGCAATTACTTTATAAATCCTTGAAAACAAAAGTAAAACATGCATTCTTATTAAAAGTACCTTGAAAACAAAGATTATTTTTTTTAGGTCTTTTGTTTTTTCCGTACCTTTCTTTTTTATGAGTTTTATTTTATCGAAATCAACCTACCTGTATGGATGTCAGTGCCCTAAACGACTGTATTTTCATAAGTTTAAAAGTGAATTAAGGAATCCCTTAGATGAAGGACAAGAGTTTATATTTCAGCAAGGAACAGATATTGGAATTGTAGCCAGAACCTTGTTTTCAGGGGGAATTGATTTAAGTCCGGAGAATGCTTATTCCTATCCCAAATCTGCTATTAAAACTGAAAAGGTTTTAGATACACATTATGTATTATACGAGCCAACATTTATTGCAAATGGAGTGATGTGTGCCTTGGATATCATGGTAAAGAAAAACAATAAATGGTTTGTTTATGAAGTGAAATCAAGTACTTCAGTTAAATCACAACACATTGATGATGCAGCTTTGCAATATTGGGTTTTAAAACAAAAAGGACTTGAAATAGCAGATTTTTCAATTGTTTATGTCGATAATACTTATGTGAAAAATGGTCCTTTTCAGGTTGGAAAATTTTTTGCAGTTCAAAGTGTTTTAAAAGAAATCAAAAAGCAACAACATCAAGTTGAAACTTCATTGGATGCTTTGAAAAAAATGCTAATCAAAAAGGAAGAACCGCAAAAGAAGATTGGGCAACATTGTTTTTCTCCTTATGAATGTGATTTTACCAATCATTGCTGGAAGGATTTTCCTGAAGAAAATTCTGTACTTGATTTAAGCAATGGTGCCGGCTGGACATTCTTCGATGAAGGCATTTACGCAATGAAAGATATTCCTAAAAATGCGTATTTGCCTCCAAGAGCAAAATTTCAGTTGGATGCTTTTAAGAAAAATGAAACTTATATCGACAAACCATCTTTAAAAGTATTTATTAAATCTTTGGAATATCCTTTGTCTTATTTCGATTTCGAAACCTACCAACCTGCTATTCCTGAATATGATGGCATGAAACCTTATCAACGAATACCCTTTCAATACTCACTTCATCAACAAAAAAATAAAAAATCTGACTTATTACATTTTGAGTTTTTAGGTGATGGAGATACTGATCCAAGAGAGGATTTGGTTAAACAAATGCTCAGTGATTTAGGCGATAAAGGAAGTATCATCACTTATAATATGTCGTTTGAAAAAAGTGTGATTTTGGAACTCAGCAGATTGTTCCCTAAATATGAAATCGAATTATTGGCTTTGGTTGATAGAATGAAAGATTTGATGCTGCCATTTCAACAACGTTGGTATTATCATCCTGCTTTAAAAGGCTCGCATAGTATCAAAACAATTTTACCTCATTTGATTTCAGACTTAAGTTATTCAGCCCTGCAAATTCAGGAGGGAGGCACTGCAAGTTTGGTTTATGGACAATTGAAATCACAAAGTCCTGTAGCATATGAAGCCCAAAGAAAAGCTTTGTTGGAATATTGTAAGCTTGATACTTACGCGATGGTTAGGATTTTAGAAAGATTGAAGGAATTGGTTTGATTTGATTATTTCTTACTCAAATACAGAATTCTTTCATTTAAAACTCCATCAATGGTTGCTGTACCAACCAATTTTACTTTGGTTCCGCTGATTAGTGAAGTGCTGTATTTTTGTGAAAGCCAATCAGGTTCACTAATGGTAATGCTGCCTGTTGCTCCCGACCATGTAATGGCATAATCATCACCATCTACACTTAAAAGGCCACTGGATTTATCTGAATTAAACAAATAAGTACCATTGTTTACCAATGATTCTACCCTGGTTCTATTTCCAATTGAACTCACTTCGTTTAATAAAACACTATCTCTTTTCCATGTGCCAATAAAATCTGTTGCTGTTAGTGATTGGTCCTCAGTTATTAAGTCGGTGTCTTTCTGACAAGAAACAATCAATAAACTAAAGAAGGATAATACAATGAGTGTAGTTTTTTTCATGGTTATCGATTTGCAAATTAAATGCCAAAATAAAATATTTTCTTTGTGGTAATGAACAAAGGTATCTATTTGCTTTTAGGTTCCAATATGGGTGATGCATTTGCTCATTTAAACAATGCCATTGAAGCACTAAAAAAAATACCCATTGAGGTAATCAAAATTTCATCGGTTTACAAAACTGCGGCTTGGGGTAAAACCAACCAAAATCCGTTTTTGAATCAGTGTCTTGAAATAAAAACGGCGTTAAATCCAGAAGAATTGCTGCGTTTAATTCTTCAAACTGAATTGGAATTAGGTCGCACTCGTTTAGAAAAATGGGCTGAAAGAATTATTGATATCGATATCTTATATTTTGGTTCAGAAATCATTCATTCTCATAATCTTCAGGTTCCTCATCCTTATTTGCATCAAAGAAGATTTACATTGGTTCCGCTTTGTGAAATAAGTCCTGATTTTGTACATCCTTTGTTACATTTATCAAATGCTGAATTACTCAAAAACTGCGAAGATTTACTCGACGTGGAAAAATTGTAAGTAGCATTTCATCTTTCCTCCACAAATTGCGCCCTTGAATCTCACCGAAATTCCATATTCGTTTATTGCCATTGAAGGTAATATTGGCTCCGGAAAAACCAGTCTGGCCAATAAACTTGCATCTGAATTGCAAGCCAGATTGGTATTAGAAGAGTTTGAAGACAATTCCTTTCTTCCCAAATTTTATAAGGATGCCCGACGTTATGCTTTTCCTTTGGAAATGAGTTTTTTGGCAGCAAGATTTAACCAGTTAAAAGGACAATTAAACGAGCAGGATTTATTCACTAAACACACTGTTTCAGATTACCTTTTTGCCAAATGCCTGCTTTTTTCAAAAGTCAATTTGGAAGAAGACGAATACGAATTGTATTCAAAGGTATTTAGCATTATTCAATTACAATTAAGAAAACCTGATTTGTTGGTTTACCTGCATAATCCTGTAGAAAAGCTATTGTGGCAAATAAAAAATAGGGGCAGGGCCTACGAACAAGAGATTTCACCTGAGTACCTCGAAAGTCTGCAAACAGCTTATTTTGAATACTTGAATCAGCAAAACGATCAGCGAATTCTGATTTTAGATTGTAGTGCTTTGGATTATGTGAACAGAGAAACAGATTATTTACTCATCAAAGATGCCATTTCAAAAGATTATGAAATGGGTATCCATACCATTGTTTTAAAATGAAGCCGGTTTTTACTTTACACTATTTGCCTTGTATTGCTTGGTTTCAGCATGCTTTAAAGTTTGAAGAAATTCAGATTGAAGCCTTTGAAAATTACCAGAAACAATCGTATAGAAGTCGTTGCAGGGTTTTATCTGCAAACGGAGTTCAGGTATTAAATATTCCTGTTAAACAAATTTCAGGAGAGAAAACTATCATCAACAAAATTCAGATTGATGAGGAAATGGATTTTAGAAAACAACATTGGCAAACCATGATTTCTGCTTATGGAAAATCAGCTTATTTCCTTTATTACAGAGATACTTTTGAAGCTTATTTCGAAAAAGAAGAAAGTAATTTATTCGAATTCAATTTAGGTTTAGTCAAATTGATTTTTAAGTGTTTGAAGCTCAATTTGAATATTGAAAACACAATAGAATACAATAAAAATCTTGAAGAAAATTTAGATTATAGAAATCGTTTTTCTGCAAAAAATCCCAATCCAGAAAACGAGTTGTTAATCAATAAAAAGTATTGGCAGGTATTTGAAGAGAAGTTCGGATTTACACCCAATTTATCCATCCTCGATTTGTTGTTTAATTTAGGTCCAGATGCAAAAAGTATTTTAATTAAAACGTAATTTAATAGTGATTTGGAGGTAAATTTTATTGGTTAAAATAAAACTCACCTCCCTTTGATTGCTTACTTTGCTTTCATTTTATTCCCCTTTGATTCATGTGTTAGTTCAACTAAACCTAAGGCTTCCATTAAAGGTGGAATATACATACCAACTCTTCCTCTTAATCCTTTTTTTAAGCCATACCAACCACCAACAGGGTTATTTTCTGCACGACCCCAAGCTTCTACAGTGCCATCTTTAGCAGGTTTTTGTTCATCAGCACTTCCAAGTTCCATCCAATCACCATGGGCTTTTAGCATATTGTGTAAATCAGATATAATATCGGAATTATACAATAAAACAGTTTTACCTACTGTACAAACCAAAACATCTTTCCCATCTTTTTGGTCGAGATGCATGGTGTATTCACTTGACAATGGCGGAGTTTTTAATACCATTGGTTTTTCTTTTGTTCCAATTTCGTAATTCATCTTGTTTATTTTGTTTTAGAAATTAATTCAGCTTCATTTTTAAGGTCTATTGAAAATTGTTCAAAGGCTTCATCAAACGATGGAATCATGCCTGAAAATAGTGGAAATAATGGACCACCTATTTTTTCAAGCATTGAGAATGTGCATGTATTGTTTCCCTTTTCAATAATTTTGTATTCTCTTTCTCCCATTGCATCTCCCCAAACCAATTTTGACCCGATTTCAAATTCTTTCACCTTCAAATTAAAAGTTCTATTAGGAGCTAATTTTGATATCAGTTTTATTTTTTCTCCTTTAGCAATGTTACCAGAAATAGACAGTAAAGTTGAATTCCATCTTGGAAAGTCTTCAGCATTTGTTAACAGTGCCCAAATAATGTTTTTATCTGCGTTAATGTCGATACTTACAGAAGTAGTTCTGCTGAAAATTTTCTTTTCTGTTACAGCTTTGCCGTTTGAATTTGTAGTTGTCATATTGTGTTTTTTTGTGATTATACCTTTTAGACGAACATCAATTTCAAAAGGATAGGATTCAAATCAAAATTATTTAAAAATTTTCCATTATTTTTGTATTGTGCTCAAAATGATGCAGTTGTAATTCTGCTCCATCTGAATTAAAAGGGTCAATTTCTTTTAATATTTTAAACCTGAGTTCTAAAAGTTGTTCTCTATTTGGCTCATTTGCTTTTTTAGCAAATTCAATTTTGTTCTTTTCTACTTCGAAATCTTGTTTAGGATTAAAAATCCCATTTAGCTCGGAGCATTGATGACATGTTCCTTCTTTATTTATAAGAGCACATCGCCCTTCGAAAATAGTCACCATTTTAGTTCTACCTGAATGTAAATAGTATTTAACCATTGCTTCATTTGTATCGACAATTTCAGCGATTTCACCTATTTTAAAATCATAAACTTCTTTTAGAAGAATACATATTTGTTGCTCTAATGGCAAAGATTTTCCAATACAAGTCAGGCAAAAGCTAATATGTTCCTTAATTTCAAACTGCGCCTGAGGTGAAGTTTGCATTAAGTGATTGATTTCTGGGAAATAATCAGGGTTTGCTAATGCTTTTTCCCTACAAATATCTGTTACAGTTTCAGGCCATCTTTTTTGGGCTCGGAGATTGTCTTTGGCAATATTCGAAGCAATTGTGAAAATCCAGGTTTTTAAAGAACTGGTTCCTTTAAACGTATCTAAGTTTAAACTTGATTTAATAAATGTGTCCTGAATAATATCTTCAGTATCTTCTCTGCTAGCAGTTATTCTTAAAATAAATGATTTTAAATGCGACCTAATAGCCTCAAATTCGTTTGTGTATTCAGTTATTGTCATAATTGTAATTGACTATAAAAAATGGGTTAGAGTTTCAATATTATGTTCAAATTAATTGAATTATAGGTATTTACAAAATTTGCAAGATTAATTAATTGTAAGGTGAAATTTATTGGCTAAGAAACCTTGGTAATTGCACTCCTAGTAAATAATTCATAGTCTTTTGCCACCAATTTTCCTTTTTATCTCAATTTATTTTTAGCTTTTCATTCATGTTTCCAATTATGACCGAATTTATTTGTGTCATTTTAAATGAAAATGTGGATTTTAACATAAAAATAAATTTAGTCTGTCGATATTTGATTAAGAACAATTCTAAGCACATGAAACAATTTATACTATCTATCAGCTTTTTATTTATTTCAATCATTAGCTTGCATGCACAAATTCAATTAATTGGTGCTGCAAATGGTTACAGGCCAGGAAAAATCGATATTGTTGAATGGCAAATATTTGATTCAGCAACTGTTCAGGTATTTCCAAGTGATTTGAAAGCTTATCTGGTGGCGACTTCAGGGTACGATGCCTACAATGGTAAATATTATTTATCAGGAATTTCTGAGCAAAATTCGGAGACCGGACTATTGGAGTTTGATGCCAATAACAATACGCAAACGTTTAAACCGGGCACATTGGTTTCAAACATATCTGAATTTGATATGGCAACGGGAACCATGTATAAATTAAAAATGGATGCACAAAAGAATATTTTAGTTTATGCAACATCTTTAAGCACAAATCAAGATAGTTTAATAGGTTCAATTCAAGAGCCGGAAGCAGTTGGATTGATACTTGATGCCATTACATTTGATGCCAATGCAGGTATCATTTATTATGTGGGAATGAACACAGATAATTCCATGAGTTTGTATAAGTTTTCAGTGAGGAATCCGCCATTTTTAGTAAGTAAAATTCAATTAACAACTAGTTATTATATCAGCACCATTACAGCTGTAAACTACGACAATGTAAGAGACAGGTTATTTGCCAGAATAGCCAATTTTGATTCCACCAATAAATACCTTGGAACAGATATCATAGAAATAGAAAAGAACAGTGGATTTATTTTTCCGAAAGTATCATTGAATAAATATCCATACTTTTTAGCCAGTTCTTCGAGTTATGATCAATTGTCGGGAACCTACGTTTTAGTTGGACTAGACAGCTTAGGAAAAAAGGAAATGATAGCAGTGAATATCACTACAGATACCTATATAAGCGGATATGTACCCAACAGTGTTTCTGAGATAATTTGTAACAATACCACATTTGCCAATAGCAAATACGGAGCACCAACAGGAATATCAAAATTGAAACAGGATGAATTTAAAATTTATCCCAATCCGGTAACAGATAGATTGTATATCGATTCTAAAATTAATGAAGCATTAGAAGTTGAAGTGTATTCTGTAAGTGGAGAAAAGATTTTAAGCAAAAAGTTTGAAGTTGGAGAGAGCAGGGAATTGGATTTGAGGGGATTTATTTCAGGGGTTTATCTAGTAAAACTCAATAAAAATGAAGGTTATATTTTTAAAAAGTTTGTTGTTAAATAACAAAAAATTGCCTTAATTCATTTTGGGAATGAACAGTAGTACATCCTTTTCAAAAAATGAATTTTATGAAAAACGTATTAATTCTTCTTATCTGCACTTGTGCTATTACACCATTATTTTCCCAGCAGCAACATAATGAAACAATAGCCTTTCTCAAGTATCCACAGAATGATATTAGCCTGAATAATCAACATAAAAATGATATTGAGGAGTTTTTAAAAAATGACTATTTTTTCTGGAATTCTAAGGATACTTCTCTTTATTTTATAATTTACATTATTCATAATGAAATTGAGCCAGACTCTATTTCCTTATTGAGAGCGACTGATTTAACCAGATATTTGAAGGACTATTTCCCTTTATTTAAAAGAAATTCAATCCTTATAATTGATAATCCAAAATGTGTCTATACAAGGAGAGATTTTACTAACTATCGCATAGAAGAGGGGTGTGTGCTTGGACTTATCTATACAATCAACAAAGGAAGTAACCCAAGTATATGCAAATAGAATATGGCGGTGTCTTAAGTGAACTGAATATTAACATCATTGCGAAAATGCAATTATGGGTTCAAGCCATTGGGAAAAAGCAAATTTGTGTCGTTAATATCGGTAGTATTAGATATAACACTATTCTGAAAAATGATTTTCTAAGATAATTGACAATTAGTACAGTTTTAGAATACAGAAATTTCGATATTAATTACCTCAAAATTTATTTATATTGACTATATGTTAGTTGAAAGAACCATCAAAGAAGTAATAATAAGGCTGCCAGCTTCAATAGATATAGAGGATCTTCAAGATTTTCTTAACTATGCCAAATATAAAGAAATTACCTCGAAATTTAATGTGACGCAAAGAGAGGTACATAAAATAACTGCTCAAGTTAAAAAGAATTGGTTGGAAAAGTAGAACGCTAATAATAAAAAGTGAAAGCTAAGTGACTACTAAATAATGAAAACAGAAATATTATTTTCTTCTAATGTTAAATTTAGGGATAGGTTTATTTATAGCTTTAGGTGGAGTCTGATTTATACTCCAATAATAATTTTCTTACTTATAATAGCTCCTTTAAATTTTAATAATCTTTACCTTAATTTACCCTATTTAATCTTTTTTATACCTTTAATGATAACCTTATATTCAAGTATTCAAATGGGCAAATATTATATTCAGGAAATTAAAATTCAAGAAAATAGGATATGCTTGAAAATATTGATATTTAATCGAATTCATATCAATGAAATTTATGATGTGGATAAAATAAAGATTTTTAAAAAGGCAATTGATTCTAAATATACCTCATATAAATTACAAATTTCTCATTTAGATAAAATTATAATATCTCAGTTCGAAGTTTCCGATTGGGATGAAAAAATGATGGATACTGTGATTTATAATTTTAATGAGAAAGTAAAGAATAGAATTTAATGGATAAACTTTAACAATAGCTATTAAATATGATTAGAGATACAAATGAAGTTGCAGAATCAGGGAATTATTGTGATAGTAAATCAAAGCTTGATTTTTATTAAAGTATTAGAGAGAGGTTATGTATAATCAAAATTTCAAACCCCTCGAATTCGCTGGATTTAGAAATCAGGCTGGTCTGGATTTTTGCCCCAAAATCATTCATTAAATTAAATACTTTGAATAAACTTATATTGTTTTACTATGCTATATTAGAAAGCAAATTGTACATTAAGGAAATGACGTAGTTCGGATAATTATCTTTAGATATGAAACTTGCAATATTAATACCAATCTTACTTTTAATAAGTCCATCATATGGGCAAGTTAAAGTTAAAATCAATAAGGAAAACAAATTGGATTCAATAGTAATTCATAATGAAAAGAATAATAAATGCTATATAACATTTGACAATTTTGGTTTCATTAATTGCATTAGCGATGATACAAATTTGCCTTATGGGGATTTGATTTATTACTTTAAGATTAACAGATTAGAATCAGTTAAAAGAATAAAAAAAGAGTATCAAAACTACGAAAGTTATTTTTTTAATAATTTGGGAGGTTTGATAGATATTAGAACAGAAAATGGACATAAAATTGATACTTCGTTTTATAAAAAAAATCCTATAAAAATAACTTTCTCTGAAAAAAACACTATCAGTAAATATGAATTCGATACTATTGGTGCTATAAGTCGAATTTATGAAGGTGATAGCTTACTAAATATAATTGGAAATGAAATTAACTTTTTTAATAGTGAAATTCAATATGTAAGCAATTATAATTTGGGGGTTTTGCTTGTTTTTCTTTCTGGTAGAATCGTTGAAGCAAAACCATTATTTTGTGATAATCAAGATTGGAATATTAAATTTAATTATAAAAAGAACAAGTTATCTTCGATTAATATAAAGGATAATACTTCCTTAAAAGCACAAATAATCAAATTTAATTCAAAAGGAATAGTAATGGCAGTGTTGCATAAATGACGTTGTACTATAAAGGTAGTTGTACCATTTTTGTGTGCCTTGAGGATTTATGTTTGATGGAAGAAAGTTTTCCGTTATAGGATATTAAACCGGCATTATTAAAGAATAATTGTTCATTGGAAATGCCTGAGTTTTTAAATTTGTTATTTACAGCAAGTCCACTGGACTTTGATGCAAATTGTAAATAAAGGAATTGAACTAGTTCGTAAAATTATAGCCGATCAAAAAATCAAAAAACAACTAAAAATGAATTTAGCTTAAATGAAGTCATTTCTTGAATTCAATACTAAACTATTTCAAATACCCAAATCAAAAACACTAAAATGACTTTAAAAATATTTTGTTTCATATTACTTACTTTCCTTTTAACAACAGTTGGTTATTCGCAGAATGGCCCAAATTTTATTGAAATCAAAGATTTGTATGAAAAAGAAGATGGAAGGTTTTATAGTATACAAACAAATCAAGTGTTTAATGGAATTTTGATTAGAGTTATCAATGATTATAAAGATACAATTTCATTTATAGAGTTTAAAAATGGAAAAGCTGCAGGTGCTGAAACTAGGTATTATCAACAAAAAATACTTCATGTTAAAGCTTTCAATCAAAATGGTCTTTATGAAAATGAGTATTTAGAATACTATGAAAATGGGAATTTAAAAGTACGAGGAAAATATAAAGCAGGCAATGAAGTTGGTATTTGGTACTTCTATTTCATTTCTGGTCAGTTGTATATGAAAGGAAAATTCAAGGATGGAAAAAAGCTTGGGAAATGGCGAATTTATAATCCTGACGGCACCTTAAACAAGATTGAGTATTACGATAAAAAAGGGGAGCTTCAAAGAATAAAAGAATTTTTGGCGAGATGAAAATTTCAAGCAAAAAACAATGTTGAAGTCAACAATAATTACTTTGTTGCGGCTGAAACTCTTTTTTTCTTTTTAACAGAATTTAGCAGTAAATCCAAATCTGTTTTTTTTGCTTTAGACTTATCAGCAATTTCTCTGTAACGAAGATAATCAATTAATTGCTCCAATTTTTTTGAGGAGATATTGGATTCAATTCTAATGACTATTTCGTTGTTTAAACGTTCAATTACCATAAAACGAATTTACTAAATTTTGTGAAATTTATTTTATCAAGTTTTGTATTTTAGAACATAAAAAAAGGCTTCCGAATTGGAAACCTTTGTTTTTTTAGCGGTGCGGACGGGACTCGAACCCGCGACCCCCTGCGTGACAGGCAGGTATTCTAACCAGCTGAACTACCGCACCGTATTTTTTAGAACTATTCCCAATGTTTGTTACTGATTGGGGAGTGCAAATGTAGGAAACACTTTTGTTTTTGCAATACTTCTTCAAAAAAAAAATATAATTCGCTGGTTTTGTTCGAAAAGAATTTAAAAATGCTCCTTTTTTGCCCTCTTTTTGCTTTGTTGAAAGTAAATTCTTGCAAAAATTAAGGTTTAACCCCAAATTGCAACTCTGTAAGTATTCTTTACTTACTCAAAATCTGTAACATGACAACTTTTGACTTTGAAAAACCAATACAAGATCTCGAGGAACAACTCGCTGATCTCGTAAAAAATCATGAAAAGGGTAAAATTGATTTCACCGAAAAAATAAAAGAAGTGAATGAAAAAATCCTTGAAGAAAAAAAACGAGTTTACTCCAATTTGAATGGCTGGCAAAGAGTTCAAATTAGCAGACATCCTGAAAGACCCTATACTTTAGATTATATCGAAAAGTGTTTTACAAATTTTATCGAACTACATGGCGACCGTGGTGTGAAAGACGATAAAGCTATGGTTGGTGGACTTGCAAGCATTGATGGTAAATCAGTAATGATTATTGGTCACCAAAAAGGTAGAAACACCAAACAACGTCAGTACCGCAATTTCGGAATGGCAAATCCTGAAGGATACAGAAAAGCCCTTCGCTTGATGAAAATGGCTGAAAAATTTGGTATTCCTATCATTTGTTTAATAGATACTCCCGGTGCTTCACCTGGTTTAGAGGCTGAAGAAAGAGGTCAGGGTGAAGCAATTGCTCGTAACTTGCTTGAAATGTCGGTTTTAAAAGTGCCTGTAGTTTGTGTAATTATTGGAGAAGGTGCTTCCGGTGGTGCTTTAGGAATTGGAATTGGAGACAGAGTTTTAATGATGGAAAATACATGGTATTCTGTAATTTCTCCTGAATCATGTTCTTCTATTTTATGGAGAAGCTGGGAACACAAAGAAAAAGCAGCTGAGGCTTTAAAACTTACTGCAAACGATATGCTTGCCAACAAATTAATTGATGGAATTATTCAAGAACCGCTAGGTGGTGCTCATCAAAATATTGAAGAAGCATTTGAAATAATGAAATCAACTTTAATTAATGAAATTGCTTCATTAGAAAATACTCCGGTTGAAGAACTTATTGATAAACGAATTGCAAAATTCTCTGCAATGGGTTCGTTTACTGAATCATAAAAGTTTTTACACAAAAAAAGCGGCAAATTTTGCCGCTTTTTTTGTTTATACAAAGACTAAACTCCCAATACCCATTGTAAAGTATTTCTTGTTTTTTGCTCAACCAATATCTTTTTGCCTGCACTAAATTGTGCCTGACTTTTTTCATCGTAATTACTGATTGTAAACAATTCAACACCTTGGTTTTCCTTTACTTTATAATCAGTGTTTAAAGCTTCAATTAACTGTGGAATTTTCTTTTCATCGTTATTGATACAAACACTAAAACTAATAGCTGAGTTCTGCATTAAATTTACTTTGATATTTAATTTAGCAAATAGCTCAAAAATCTTACTCAGTTTATCTTCAACAATAAAAGAAAAATCTTTACTGCTAATTGAAATCAATACTTGGTTTCCTTTACTGATAAAGGTTGGAACATGGTCTTCCTTGTCTTTTTCAACTCCAACACAAGTACCCTCAGCCTCAGGATTCAAAAATGATTTTACAAAAAGGGGAATGCCTTTATGTTGCAATGGTTGAATCGTTTTTGGATGAATGACTGTCGCTCCATAGTAAGCCATTTCAATTGCTCTTGGATAACTTAAAGCATTAATTTTTATGGCATCAGGAAATAGTTTAGGATCACCATTCATAACACCTGCAACATCTTTCCAAATACTTACTTGCTCTGCATTTAATCCAAAAGCAAATATTGCTGCTGAATAATCAGAACCTTCACGACCTAAAGTAACAGTTAAATTTTCTTTGTTTTTACCTATAAATCCTTGCGTTACAACCATTTGTTTTTTTACAATTGGTTGAAGTTTTCCTGAAATTAGTCGGCCTGTAGTTTCCCAATCAACTTTTCCTTCTCTAAAGTTGCTATCGGTTGAAATAAAGTTTCTGGCATCCATCCATCGGTTTTTAATGCCGATTTCATTTAAATAAGTGCTAACTATTCTGGTTGAAAAAATCTCTCCATAACTAACAATCTGGTCGTAAACCTGGTCGAAATTTTCATCGGGAGTAGTTTCTAATTCACATTCCAATTCAATAAACAAATTTTCAATATCATCATAACTATGATTGAAAGAGCCGCTTAAAAGTTCGGCAATAATTTGGTCGTGAAATTGCTTGACTTCCTTATAAATCTCATTTTTTTCGGGTTTATTTTCAAAATATGCCTTAGCTAATCTTTCTAAACCATTGGTTGTTTTCCCCATTGCAGAAACTACAACCAGTAATTCATCACCACCAAAATTTGCCAATACATTTCCAACGTTTTTTACAGCTGAAGCATCTTTTACTGAAGCTCCTCCAAATTTGTATACTTTCATCTTCCCTAAATATGTGTTTAAATTACTGCTCTTTTTCAGCTATTTGAACAAAAGCCTGTAAAAATAAAACATGCATAGCAAAAACTTAGTAAAAAATATCATTTGTAGTTTCAAGTCCTTATCATAGGTTTGCTAAAACTTATAACCTATGAGTATTACAACACTTGGACAGTTTATTATTGAAAAGCAAATGGATTTTCCTTTTGCTAAAGGCGAATTATCTCGTTTATTAAGAGACATTGGTATCGCATCAAAAATCATTTCCAGAGAAGTTAACAAAGCAGGATTAACCCAGATTTTGGGTGATTTTGGTTCTGTTAATGTTCAGGGAGAAGATGTTAAAAAACTTGATATCATTGGTAATGAAACCTTTATTTGGGCATTAAGCAAAGGTGGTGAAGTTTGTGCAATGGCCAGCGAAGAAAATTATGACATGATTCCTTTGAATGGATTTTATTCAAAATCCGGAAAATATGTTGTTTGTATCGATCCTTTGGATGGCTCAAGTAATATTGATGTTAATGTATCAATTGGAACTATTTTCTCTATTTATAGAAGAATTTCAGAGCCTGGAACTGAACCTGATTTGAAAGATGTTCTTCAACCGGGAAATCAATTAGTGGGTGCAGGATATGTAGTTTATGGAACTAGTACAATGTTGGTTTACAGCACAGGAGCCGGTGTAAACGGATTTACACTTGATCCTTCAATTGGTGAATTTTGTTTGTCACATCCCGATATTATGACACCAAAAGATGGAAAAGTATATTCTATCAATGAAGGAAATGCAGCAGAATTTCCAGAAGGTGTTAAAACCTATTTAGATTGGGTTAAAGGCTCAAATAAAGAAGAAAACAGACCTTATACTGCAAGATATATTGGCTCTATGGTGGCCGATTTTCATAGAAACTTGCTTAAGGGTGGAGTATTCATTTACCCTCCAACAGCAAAAGCTCCAAATGGTAAATTAAGATTATTGTTTGAATGTATACCAATGGCATTCATTTCAGAGCAAGCCGGTGGAAAAGCAACAATAGGTGATGGTTCAAGAATTTTAGATGTGATACCTGAAAAATTACATCAGCGTGTACCTGCAATTATGGGTTCAGCTAATATGGTCGACAAACTTGAAGGTTTCATGAAATAATCAAATTTGAATAATTTTTTAAAAGCCGGTTCATAAAATGAATCGGCTTTTTTTTTGATTTACGTTCCGGGAAAAATAGTTTCATGTTTTCAATCATAAATCAGTGTATTTACAATTTCATTACATTGGCTGTCGGGATTATCATAAAATCAATTTTAATGTAAATAAATCCATTAATAATTTAAGATTTAGGTAATGTATTGGTAACATTATAAAAAAATCACTATTTTTTATTTATTCAGAGTCCTAGTTTTCAGTTAAATAGAGAAAATGGCTTAAAAATGCAAAAATTGACGAATTTGTGCAATTCAATGGATTTTTAGTGTAAATTTTTCTTTATTCTAATCTTCAACTTTGTATTATATCGGATTTAAGTTTTGATAATGAACCAATTTGGACCTTTTTATCAAAAAAAATCAATAAAAATGCAAAGTAAAAATTACATACAACATATTTCAGCTCACCTTGATGCTAGTAAAATTGGCATATTGGTAGAAAACCGAGATAGAACGGTAATTTATACCAATGCACCTTTTTATAAAATGTTCGGCATGCCCGAAGGAAGTAACCTAATAGGTGAAAACTGTGAGGAATTATTAAAAAATGCAGTTCACTTTTTTTCCAGTCCTGAAATTGCTACTGATTTTATTAATAATGCATTAGCATCTAAAAAGGAATCAAGTTATTATCCTCTTTTTAGTTCCAATAAAAATGTATTTAAATTAACCTATTTACCTGTTTGGGAAAATAATGAATACATTGGTCATATTTGGGAATACGAAAACCTAACTGAAGATTTTCAAAGAAATGAGGAATTAAGTTTCAGACAAAAAATGTTTGATCAATTGTTTCAACTTAAACTTGATAATTCTATTGAAAGTTTAAAGGAAGCAAAAAATGCTTACAGTGCTCATTTTAAGGATATAATTCACGATACAGAAACCGATAAATATTTCTTAAAACTACCCGATTCTTCAAGTTTTGCAGAAAATGGAAAATACATTGATGTTTCTTCCTTTTTGGAGTTTATTTCTAGCAGAGATACCATTCACCAAAACCAACAATTGGCGCTTAGTGAATTTCCAATTTCTATTTTTTATTTAGATATTAAAAAAGGTATAATCGACCATCAATCTTTGAAGTTTGTTGGAGGTAATATTAAATTGGTTACCGGTTACGATGAATCTGAATTTAAAGATAAAAAAGCTTCTTTAGCCAGAAGTAATGTGCATCCTGCAAACATTGATAATCTTAATAAATCATACAAAAAGTTTCTTCGTTCAAAAAATCCAACACAAGTAGAATTCAAATGGAATGATTCTACCGGAGAATTCAAGTGGTTACGTATGCAAACCTTGTTTTTTTCATTAGAGGGTTTGAACGGTTATATGATTGGTATTCTTGAAAATATCAATGATTTTAAAGCAGCTCAAGATAAAATTGCTCAACAGGATTTGGCATTTTCATCACTTTTAGATAATTTAAATGATGCAGTAATTCAGGTTGATACCAATTTAAATATTACTTATTCAAATAAAAGTAGTGAAGTAATTTCAGGATGGAATCCATCTGAATTAATAAATCAGCACATCTCTAAATTATCACATAAAATAAGTGATGTTTTACATGCAGAAATTCTAAGTTTTTTACCTGAAATCAGAAATTTACAAGCCTATGAATTCCCATTAATCGGCAAAAATGAAAGCTTTAAATGGGTAAAATTAAATGCACGTCCTTTATTAAACCTAAATAATGAAATTATAGGAATTACTTGCAGTCTTTCGTCTATACATGAAGTAAAAGAATACCAAAATCAGTTAAACAAAACTACTCAGCAATTAAATGGATTTGCAAAAAACTCATTTGAAGGCAACTTGCAAATTAATCTTGTTCAAGAAAAAATTGAATACATCAGCAGTAATTTTAAAAACATTACCGGATATGAAACCGATGATTTAGATTATAAAAATTATGCAAAATTTGTTCATCCGGATGATATCAATTGGTATATCAAAAAAATCAAATCAGATATTCAGGATAAAGTAACATCTCGAATTCTGAAATTTAGATTCATTCAAAAATCAGGAAAGATTATATGGGTAAGAGAATCTGCTAAAATCATTTATAATGAATCAGGAGTAGCTACAGAATACATTTCTACAATTACCGATATTACCAGTTTAATTGAAGCTGAAAGAAAGGCCAATGAGAATTTTGAGAAGTTTAGAATTATAGCAGAAAATTCTAAAGACATGGTGAGTTTAGTTGATTCATCTGGTTCTTGCGAATTTGTTTCTGGAGCGATTCATAATTTTGGTTATGAACAAGGCGATTTAAATGGCACTCAATTTATAGATTATATTTTTCCTGAAGACAGGTATTTAATTGAACCCATTTTAAAAGGTTTAGAAATAACTGAATACAATGATGTAATTGAATTTAGAATCTTGAAAAAAGACCAAACTCCAGTTTGGGTTGAGGCCAATCTAAGTATTTTTGGTGATGTAGAATTTCATCCGATTGGGATTGTTCTCAATATTAGAGATGTTTCTGAAAGAATGAAAAGAATGGAAGAGGTTCAGTTTAAAAACAACCTCGTTCAAGCTATTTCAGAAGCTCAATTGTCTTTTATTAATAGTTCAGATCCAAAACAAGCTCTTGGAATTATTATGCAAAGACTCATCCAGTTAACCAAAAGTGAATTTGGTTTTATTGGTGAAGTTCAAATAGATAAAAATGGAGTTCCTTCTTTATTAACCCACTATCTTACAGATATTTCATGGGATGAAAATACAAGAAAATTGTATCAGGAATCTCATCATGATGGAATTCGTTTTGCTAACTTAAATACACTTTTTGGTTATACAATCAGAACCGGAGAATTGGTTCTAACTGATGACCCTAAAAACGATCCAAGAGCTGGAGGTTTACCTCCGGGACATCCTTCTTTGAACACCTATATGGGCTTACCTCTTTGGTCTGGAGATAAACTCATTGGAATGATTGGATTAGGCAATAGAGTTGGAGGTTATGATTTAGGTCTTATTGAAATATTTAATCCAATTTGGACAGTTTCTTCTGCAATTATTCAGAGTTATTTAGATCAGAAAAAATTAAGGGATACTAAAAGAGAACTAGAGTCAAGTGAAAGCCAAATTAAAGCCATTCTTACCTCTATGGAGGATTTGGTTTTTGAATTAAATAGTGATTTAGATATTCTACATTTTTGGAACAATAACAACAAAAATTCCCATGTAAAAATAAATCCGGCTGTTAAATATAATTTAACGGATTTACCTGAACCATTTGGAACCGGAGCACTTGATATTTTAATTAAAAAGGTTTTTGAAGATGGACAAACCCGTTCAGTTGAATTACCTTATTTAGGAAGCGATAAAGATATTTGGTACCAAATAAAAATCTCTCGAATTGATGATGCGAATGCTTTTAAAGTATCAATGTTGGTTCAGGATATTAGTGTGAGAAAAAGTGTAGAAAAAGAAGTTGAAAGACTAAAGGATTTTTATGAATTACTCCTAAATAATCTTCCTATTGATGTAGTAGTTTTCTCTAAAGACCAAAAATATTTATACATAAACCATAAAGCCGTTTCAGATAAAAGTAGGAGAGATTGGTTAATTGGTAAAAATGATTTTGATTATGCTAAAAAGTATGGCCTTTCTGATATTTATGTTTTAGGCAGAAGAGCTATGTTTAATAAGGTTTTGGAAACAAAACAAATTCTAGAATTTGAAGAAGAATATCCAAATAAACTTGAAGATGGGAGCAGTAAATGGGTTTTGAGATTCTTTACTCCCATTCTTAATTCTGAAAATGAAATCGACCATATTTTGGGATTTGGATTAGAAATATCTGAGCGTAAAAAAGCAGAATTAGATACACTAACAAATTTAGTCAGACAGAAAGAATTAAATGAACTGAAGAATAAATTTGTAAGCACCATTTCACATGAATTCAGAACTCCACTTGCTACCATTAGAAGTAGCATGGATTTAATGGACATTTTTACAGATAAAAAGGAAATTCAAATCCCTAAAATTAAAGAATTCATAGGCGTAGTTAATAACGAAATTCAAATTTTAACTTCATTGTTAAACGATGTATTGTTGATGGGTAGGCATGAGGCCCGTCAAACACCGTTTCATCCTAAATTAAATCAGGTAGACTTAGTAATACAGAATGTAATTTCTCAAAATTTCAGATTCATTAAAAACAGAGAAATTAAAGTAGAAAGTTTAAATAAGTTAAAGAAGATTGAATTCGATGAAAAGTTGATTTCACATGTTTTCTCAAATGTAATTTCAAATGCAGTTAAGTATTCTGAACAGGATGTTTTTATATCAATCAATCAAAGTCATAATGAAACAATAGTATCAGTGAAAGATACTGGAATTGGAATTCCTGAGGAAGATTTAAACAGGTTGTTTAACTCGTTTTTCAGAGCTTCAAATAGTAAAGATTTTCAAGGAACAGGTTTGGGTTTAGTTATCGTAAAAAACTTTGTTGAAATGCATAATGGTTCAATTGAAATTAAATCACAGGAGAATATTGGAACTGAGTTTATAATAAAATTACCTAATAAATTAAAAGAAATTTAAATGATGGAACAATCAAAAATATTGGTAATTGAAGACGAAAAAGTTCTCAGAAATAATATCTGTGAAATATTGGAACTTTCAGATTTTCTTGTGGATTCTGCGGCTAATGGGAAAGATGGATTAAAGAAAATTTATGATTGGCAACCGGATTTGATTTTGTGCGATGTGATGATGCCGGAAATGGATGGTTTTGAGGTTTTATTTAATTTAAGGCAATCATTAAATAACCATGTGCCATTTATATTTTTAACAGCAAGAGTCGATAGAGATGATACCAGAAAAGGAATGAATCTTGGTGCAGATGATTATTTAACAAAACCATTTTCAAGAGTAGAATTATTAAATGCAGTAAATTCAAGACTCGATTTAAGAAAGAAAATTGGGTTTAATCATACCTCAGAAATTGGAATTAGAAATATCCTAAAAGCTTTAGGTAGTCAGGAAACTAATCGTCCTTTAAATGGTATTATTGGCTTTGGAGAGTATTTAAAAAATCATCCTGAAGATATTGAACCAGAAGCAATTCAGCAAATGGGAACATATATCAAGGAAGCCGGTGAAAAGATTTATAGAATGTCGAAAAAACTGAGTTTGTACGAAAGTTTAGCAAGTAATACCATCGACAAAAATCTATTTTCCACACCTGAAGATTCATTGTCATATGATTTAAATATACTTCTTGAAAATACAGTACTCAAAGTAGCAAACGATTTTAACAGAAACTGGGATATCCATATAATATTTGAAAAAGTTAGCTCAACACTTGATAGGTACTTTATTCAATTTATAGTTTCTGAATTAGTAGATAATGCTTTTAGGTATTCCTTAAAAAATCATCCTGTATTGGTTAAAGCCTTTATGGAAAAAGATGAGATGATACTTACTATTACAGATGAAGGATATGTTTCAGGTGATGAACATATTCATAAAATTCAAACAGTTAAAGCCTTTTCAAAAACGAATCCATACGATGAAAATTTAGGATTAGGAATATACTTAAGTTCCAAAATTCTTGAAAAAGTAGGCGGTTCAATTGAATTCACTCACAATTTTCCTAAAGGACTAGTTGTGAAAATTACTTTCCCTTTTAATACAAATTAAAATCAACCTTTATAATGAAACACAAAGTTCTAGTAGTTGAAGACTACGCACCAATGAGACAGATTCTCAAAGACATCTTAGCTGATTATTTTGATTTATTAGTGGCTGAGGATGGAGATGCTGCTTTACAAATCTGTGAGCAAGATCAGCCTGATTTAATCATTTCAGATATTATGATGCCTAAAAGAAATGGCTTGAGTCTGTTAGATGCTTTAAAATCCAATCCAAAAACAAAAGATATTCCTCTTATTTTCATTACAGCCTTAACAGATATTGAAGATAAACACAAAGGCCTTGAATTAGGTGCTGTTGATTACATAAGCAAGCCTTTTGATATCAAAGAAGTAATTATGAAAGCTAAAAATATATTAAGGGACAGACAAAGTCTACAATCAAAAAGTGAATTGAACAAAATGTTCGAAGAAAACAAAATTAGCGTTGATGATAGAAACGCTGAATTTATTAGAAAAACCAAAGCGTATATTTCTGATAATTTATCAAACTCAGAACTTTCTGTAAAAATGATTTCAGAACATCTTACCACTTCATTGTCAACATTTGAAAGGTATTTCGAAAAACATTTTCATGAAACGCCTAAAGTGTATATCAGAACTCAAAGACTTGAAAAAGCCTATTTGTTGTTCAAAAACAACTATACAAGTGTAGCTGATGTAGCATTTTCAGTAGGATTTAATTCCCTTTCTTATTTCTGTAAATGCTTCAAAGATCAATACAAAGTTTCTCCTTCTTCAGTTATCAAAAAACAAAAGAAATAAACTAAAATTCGATTTTAAAATGAGTTAAAAGATTCAATAATTTAATTTAAATATCATTTTTGACTTCACTTTAAATTCATTTAATAAACCTTCACCCAACACAAAATGGCTCATCTCTACAGATGGGCCGTTTTTATTCTTATTTGCCAAAGTTTGACTTTAAGAATCCTTTCTTTATTATTGTTCAAAATCGCAATTATGAAGCAAATTCTAAAACTTAGTTCCATTTTACTTATTAGTTCCATTTTCTCTATCTCTTGTGGATCTAGTTCAAAATCAAAATCTAGTGCAGTAGAATCAAAACCAGCCAAATCGGCTATTGAAACAAAGGTTAAATCTTGTAAAAAATACGATGGATTATTTCCTGTTTATCAAGATACTACAAACGGAAGCACTTATATAATTGTAAAAAAGGAACAACTCGAAAAAGACTTTATTTATTTTTCTTATACAGCTGATGGAGTTGTGGCTGCAGGTCATTTTAGAGGAAGTTTTAGAGACAATCGTTTATTTACCATCAAAAAATATTTCGACAGAATTGAGTTTGTAATTAAAAATACTGGTTATTATTTCGACTCTTCAAATCCAATCAGCAAATCAGCTCAGGCTAATATTTCACAAGCGATTATTGTAAACCAAAAAATTCTTGCTGAAGATGCTAAAAAAGGTGAATACTTATTAGATGCCAATTCAATTTTCTTAACTGAAAGTTTAAGTCAGATCAAACCTTCACCAAGCCCTGGTTCAAGAGGTTTTTCTTTAGGTGGATTAAGTAAAGATAAAACCAAATATGTTTCATTGAAAAATTATGAAAAAAATACTGATGTTGTTGTTGAATATGTTTACGACAATCCTGCTCCAATTGCAGGTGGTGGTAAAGAAGTAGCTGATGAAAGAGCAGTTAGTATTTTCATTCAGCATTCATTAATTGAAGCTCCTGTTAATACTTTCAAACCTCGTTTTGATGACCCTAGATTGGGCTATTTTTCAGAACAAATTGAGGATATGACAACCACAAAAGCGGTTGCTTATAAAGATCTAATTCATCGCTGGCATTTGGTTAAAAAAGATTCAACAGCGGCTTTATCTGAACCGGTTGAACCAATAGTTTGGTGGATTGAAAATACAACTCCAAAAGAATTTAGAGCTACCATTAAAGAAGCCGGTGAAAAATGGAATATTGCTTTTGAATCAGCCGGATTTAAAAATGCAGTTGTTATTAATGAACAACCTGATACAGCAGATTGGGATGCAGGTGATATAAGATACAATGTTTTAAGATGGACCAGCTCTCCGCAACCGCCATTTGGTGGTTATGGACCAAGTTTTGTAGACCCAAGAACCGGACAGATTTTAGGTGCTGATATTATGTTGGAGTACATTTTTGTTACCAACAGAATTAAACAAGAACAACTTTTTGATGCAGGTAAATCTGCTGAATCTTTTAGCAAAAATGGCTTTTCAAATTTCTGCGACGCTGGTCATCATTTACATGCTTCAACTTTATTTGGCGCTTCTGCTTTACAAGCAAATGGAATATCAGATGTTGAAAGCAGAGAATACATCAAACAATCATTGTACTACTTGGTATTACATGAAATGGGACATACATTGGGTTTGAATCACAATATGAAAGCTAGTCAGATGTTGAAACCAGCTTTGTTAAACAATAAAGAATTAACAAGAAAAATAGGACTTACCGCTTCAGTAATGGATTATCCTGCTGTAAATGTGGCTTTAGATAAGTCAAAACAAGGTGATTATTTCACAACTCGTCCTGGACCATACGACCTTTGGGCTATACAATTTGGTTATTCTCAAGGAAATGGAACTGAAGAAGAAGAAAATAAAAGATTGATGGATTTATTGTCACTTTCTACAGATACATTATTAATTTTCGGAAACGATGCTGATGATATGAGAGGAATTGGTAGAGGAATCGATCCAAGAATCAATGTAAATGATATGAGTGGAGATGCTTTGACATTTGCTTCTGATAGAATGGTTTTGGCTAATATAATTATTTCAGGACTAAAACTTAAATATTCAAAAGTAGGAGAGAGTTACCATGAATTACGTCAAGCTTTTAACATCGCTCAAGGTGAATATTTTAATCAGTTAAGTGTAGTTTCAAGATATGTTGGAGGTGTTTATGTTGATAGAGCATTTGTTGGTCAAAAAGATGCAACCAAACCATTAATTCCAGTTCCAATGGCTGAGCAAAAAAGAGCTATGACAATTTTAACAAACTATGCATTTTCAAAAGATGCATTCAAAAATCAGTTTGAATTGGCACCTTATTTACAAACACAAAGAAGAGGATTTAACTTTTTTGGAAGCAATGAAGATCCAAAAATTCATGATAAAATTATTGGTAATCAGGAAGCTTTATTGGCTCATTTACTGAACAATACAGTTTTAAAAAGAATGAGTGATACCAGAATGTATGGAAATACTTATTCAGTTATGGCTATGATGACTGATTTAACAAATGCATGTTTTAGAGGTGATGCAGGAAATGTGAATTCTTTCAGACAAAATTTGCAACATGCTTATTTAGAGAGATTAATATCAATTATTGAATCGCCATATTATGATGGAATTTCTCAATCGGCAGCTTTGTATCAAATCAAAGAAATTGAGAAAATTGCGATGGGTTCAGGTGCAAATGCTGAGACCAATGCACATTACATGGCTATCAGATTTAAAATTAATAAAGCCTTGGATAAAAAATAAGAGTTGACAAAATTTAATATTCACATACATTTGCAGTCCAATTTTTTAGGTTAATTAGCCTAAGTATTGCTAATATTTTTTGTCAATCGAATGAAGTTATCTCAATTTAAATTTGCATTCAGTGAAAGCTTGATTGCTAAACACCCTTCCGATAATCGTGATGAAGCCAAATTAATGGTTGTAAATCGTGAAAAAGGTAAAATAGAACATAAAAAGTTTTCAGACATTCTCAGTTATTTCAACGACAGAGATGTAATGGTTCTGAATAATACAAAGGTATTTCCTGCTAGATTATATGGCAGTAAAGAAAAAACCGGAGCAAAAATTGAAGTTTTCCTTCTACGTGAATTAAACAAAGAGATGAAACTTTGGGATGTTTTGGTTGATCCCGCAAGAAAAATTCGTGTTGGTAATAAATTGTATTTTGGAAATGATGATTTAGTGGCTGAAGTTGTTGATAATACTACAAGCAGAGGTCGTACAATCAGATTTTTATTCGATGGAACCGATGAAGAACTTTGGAAACTAATTGATAAATTGGGTGAAATGCCTCTTCCAAGGTACATGAATCGTGCTGTTGAAAAAATGGATAAAGAAAGATTCAATACCATTTTTGCTAAAAACATTGGTGCTGTTATTCCTCCAACTGCTGGTTTACATTTCAGTAAAGAGTTAATGATGCGTCTTGAAATTAAAGGTGTAAGATTTACTGATTTAACTCTACATAATGGATTAGGTTCATTTAGAGCTGTTGAAGTTGAAGATTTAACCAAACATAAAATGGATTCTGAATTTTATGATATCACACCTGAAACGGTTGCTATTGTAAATGCAGGGATTGAAGAAAAGAAAAAAGTTGTTGCTGTTGGAAACTCAGTAATGCGTGCTTTGGAATCATCTGTTTCTTCTGCTGATAGATTGAATCCATTATCAGGTTGGACAGACAAATTCTTATTTCCTCCACATGATTTCAAAATTGCAAATGTTTTGATTTCTAACTTTCATCCACCTGAATCTACCTTGTTAATGGCAACTGCTGCTTTTGCAGGATTTGACTTATTACAAGAAGCATACAATGAGGCTGTTAAGAAAAAATATCGCTTCTTAGCATACGGTGATGCAATGATGATTATCTAAAAATTCTTTCTTTTGAAAAGATATGCTGTAATTGTTGCCGGTGGAAAAGGACTCAGAATGGGTTCAGATATACCGAAGCAATTTTTAATTCTGAATGGTTTGCCTGTTATCATGCATACCATTCAGAAGTTTGCAGCCTTCGAAAACCTACAAATTATTCTTGTTTTACCTCAAAGTCAGTTTGATTACTGGTTTGAATTGGTAAAAAACTACAATTTTACTATTCCTGTAAATTTAGTTGCCGGCGGCGAAACTAGGTTTCATTCAGTAAAAAACGGTTTGGAAGCAATTCCTGAAAATGATTCATTAGTTGCAATCCATGATGGAGTTCGTCCTATGATTCAATATGAATTTATTGAATCTGCATTTATTCATGCCTCGAAAAATGGAAATGCAATTCTTGCTATTAAACCAAAAGATTCAATTAGAAAGCAGGAATTATTGGAAAATCATGCTGTAAATAGAAATAACTATTACCTGATTCAAACTCCACAAACTTTTAAAACATCAATTATTAAAGAAGCTTATTCAAAAGCTGATGATGATAATTTTACTGATGATGCCAGTGTTCTGGAAGGAGTTTTAAAACAAAAAATATATATGATTCAGGGTGATGAAAACAATATCAAGATAACAAGTCCTGTTGATTTAAAAATTGCTTCAGTTTTAATTGAAGCTCCTAAAAACTAAGGACCTTTTCTTTTAAAGTTTTTGAAATTACCATTACTACCGCCATTGCTGCGGTTTTTGTTTTTAAACTTATTATTGTTGTTTCGGTAATTACTTCCACCAGTTCCATAGTTTTCAACCGGCTTTGCAATTCTTCGTTGTTGCATGTTTTTGAACTGAACATCGCCACCTTCAGTTAAATTGATTTTACCTGAGCTTAATAGTTCTAAATGAGCTAAAACCTCTTCATCATTTAACATCTCAAGATTCCATGCTTTACTGCTCATTTTCATAAATGAACCAATTTGGTTGATATAAGCAGTTCTAAACGGACCTTCTTCAAGCTCCGCAACTTCTTTAATCATAGCTGCGATATTTTTACCGTAAAACCTAAATTTAATAGGCGATTGCGGGTAGGGAAGAGCATCTGGTTTGCTCATCAAAGATTCTTTTGAAGGAACAGGATAAGGTGAATCAACATCTAATTTAAAATCAGACATCACAAATAAATGATCCCAAAGTTTGTGTTTATAATCAACTACATCTCTTAAATGAGGATTAAGTTGACCCATTAAACGAATGATTTCATTTGCTATTTTTTGCCTTTTTTCTTTGTCCGGCTCATTTACAGCAACTTCAATCATTTTTTGAATACTTCTTCCGTACTCTGAAATGAGTAGATTTCCTCTTTCAGTATTATATTCTAAGCTAAAATTTTTCATCAATAATATGCAATGTAAGCATTTTTAAATGAGGTGCAAAATTACAAGCTCATCATTTCTTTAGCAGCTGTTAAAACTGCTTGCCCCGGATTTTCTCCACTCAACATTCTCGCTATTTCATGGATTCTTTCGTCTTCCGTTAAAGTGCGAATTTGAGTAAGCGTTTGGTCTTCTTCGTGATTTTTATAAACGTAAAAATGGTTATCAGCTTTGCTGGCAATTTGAGGTAAATGTGTGATGGCAATTACCTGGTGTTTTGTTGCATGCGCTTTCATAACCTGAGCTACTCTTAAGGCTGCTTCACCTGAAATACCTGTATCAATTTCATCAAAAACAATGGAAGGCAATTCTACCTTGTCTGAAATAAGTGATTTTAAACAAAGCATTAATCGGCTTAATTCACCACCACTGGCAACTTCATTTAAAGGTTTTATTGGAAAGCCTTTGTTTGCGCTAAATAAAAAGTTCAATTGATTTAAACCATTTGAATGCAGGTTTTCATCAGCGTTCTTTTCTAATTTTACCTCAAACTGAGCTTGAGGAATCGCAACATCATTTAATAATTCCAATACTCTTAACTTCATTGGATTTAAAGCCAATTCTCTTTTTGAATGTAATTCATTGGCAAGATTTAATGATTTTGCAAATAGTTCTGATTTTTGTTTTTCAGCAACAATAATTTCCTCTTCCAGACTTCCAATTTCATTAATTCTTGCCTGAAATTTTGCTAATAAATCTAATAGTTCTTCATTGCCAGAAACTCTATGCTTTTTTTGCATATTCATTAATTCCTGTAACCTAAGTTCTTGTTTAGCCAATAATTCTGGGTCTGATAGGGTTTTATCTGCTATTGAACTCAATTCTTCAGCTATATCAGATAAATCAACAATATTTGATTGTAACCTATCTAAAATTAAAGGTAAAGCAGTTTGATGTTTAGAACTTTGTGCTAATAAACCGGTGATTTCTCTTAATTGGTCTAAAAGACTGTTTTCATTTCCTTCTAAAACCTGAGAAGATTGAAAACAAGAAGTTTGAATTTGTTCAGCATGAGATAACAATTTGATTTCTGATTCTAAATCAGTTTCCTCTCCAATCTTTGGATTTAATTCACTGATTTCATGAATTACAAATCTTAAATAATCTTCATCACTTCTGGCTTTTGCTTCTCTTTCGAGCAAATCTTTATAAACTTGTTCGCTTTTTTTGTATTGTTTGAAAACTATTCTGTAATCTTCAAGAATTTTGCTTGATTCTGCGAATGCATCGAGTACATTCATCTGAAAATCAGCTTCATTTAACTCAAGGGTTTGGTGTTGAGAAACGATATCAATCAATAATAAACCAACACTTCTTAATAAAGGTAGGTTAATTGGAGTATCATTAATAAATGCACGTGATTTACCTGCCGAATTAATCTCTCTTCGTAAAATGGTTTGTTTTTCAGAATCGAGTTCATTTTCTTCCAAAAGGTATTGTAGTTCTGCATTATTAACTTCAAAAACACCTTCAACCACTAATTTTTCACTACCTGGTAAAAGTACTTTTGTATCAGCTCTTTCACCTAAAATTAAACCTAAAGCGCCCATTAAAATTGACTTTCCGGCACCGGTTTCACCTGTAATGATATTTAAGCCTTTTTCAAACCTAATTTCGGTTTGTTTGATAATTGCGTAATTCTGTATTTTTAGGAGTTGTAGCATAACAATGACTGCGAATATAAAAGCAACTTTAATTCAAATGCTTTGTACTTTTCAACAGCCCGAGAAATCAATGGTTTAATTTAAAATTACTTTTTTAATGTCTCTTTTTCCATTCGATTGGATATGAATGAAATAGATTCCTTTTTGAACACCGTTTAAATCAACATTTAATTGATTTTCAGGAGTTTCAATTGATGATTCCATAAGTAGTTTGCCTTGTAAATCTACCAATTGAATTGTTGTTAGTTTACCAAATTCACCGCTGATATTTAGGAAATCAGTAGTTGGATTAGGGTAAATCTGAAGATTAGAAATTCCGGTAAAATCATATAATCCTGTAGCTATTACATTAATAAAGCCGGTTTTAAGTGTATCATCAGAACCTGCAGAATATTGAGTTGTAAGTTTGATATCATATACTCCTAATTCTGAAAATATAATTTTTGGTGCTGCTGAACTTGCTGAAGTTCCACCTACGAAAGCATATTTAGCTGTTTTAGGGAAAACTTCCCAATTATAAGATTCAGGAGTTGCAACACTGCGATTGATTAAAAAACAAGTATCACCTACAACCACATTTCTGTTTGAAGCTGTGAAATTTGCATGACTAACAAATACTTCTGGTCTGTAAATATCTTTGAATCTAATGGTTGTTCCACCTACCAAAGGATTTGAAGGAACTATTACTTCTAAAATCGGAATTTTTTGTCCTTTAGCCAACCATCTGTATTCAGTTCTATTGTTTTGTAAGGGTAATTGAGTAGGACCAAAAACAATGCTATCAGTTTCTTCAATTACAGATTTAACTCTTAAGCAATCAAAGGTTCCAAAAGGAGTAGTTAAACTTCCCCAGGCATCAACGGTATTTGTTCTAACACCATTCTGACTAATTGAACCAAAACTTGCTAAACCGGCTGTTCCCGAAAAATTGCCACCAAATTCTTTTCCATAAGTTATTGGAAGAGAATACAATGTATCTTTTGGAGAATAAACCAATCCTAATGGTAAACTTTGAGCAGTTGCACCTCTACCGGTAATAACATAAGCAGAATTTGTTTTTCTAATAAATGTATAAGGATTATCAATAAATCCAGCCGGAACAGGCAATCCGGTTTCCGGGTAACCAAAAGTTGAATTCGTTAAAAATTGCAATAAATAAGGGGTTTGTAAAGGAGCAGAGAACTTTATTAATTCCTGATTAGTAGCTTTTAATTTAGAAAAATCCCATGTTAAATCTTCACCGATTGTATTTAGGTTGATTGAACCACTACCTACTGAATATCGAATTTCATCATTTACAGCAGGTAAATCATTGGCCGTAATTGTTATTTGGGCATTCGTTTGAACATATCCAATTAAACTGAAAGAAATTAGAAGTATAAACTTTCTCATAGAGATAATTTTAAATTTTATCCATGCAATTTAAGTTTAATTCATATAATAAATTCGAAATAAACGACGAATACACTTAATTTTTCTAAATAATAATGTCGCATTCATAAATTAAACCGATTCTTTGTCAGGTTTTTGGAAATTTCCTTATTGCAGATTAGTTCGATTTGTTTATACTTACAAACATTTTACCTGTGGAAAGCTTGTGGAAACAGACAGATTTACATAGTCGTAATTTGTATTAAAGAATTTAGAATCATTGACTTCAAACAAAACACATACATTCGATTTGGTTTCTCATTACTTGAAGCAAAGCCATTCTTGTAAATTACAGGGATTTGGTGATTTTCAGGTACATGTGGTTTCATCTCATGTCGATCAGGTTGCACAATTATTTCATCCAATGAATTTGGTTTTAGAATTTGTACAGAATTCTGATTCTACCTCATTAGATTTTATTGAATTTTGTGCTCATGTCTGGGAAACAACAACAGATAATGCTGAAAGCAGGATAAAGTCTCAAATCATTGAATCCAATAATTATTTGTCGAGTGAGGGTTCATTTTTTATTTCAGGATTGGGATTATTCACCAAATCAAAAGACGGTTCTATTCATTTTAAAATAGATAATGAAAATTGGGTTTCAGGTGTTTCATTTGGATTGCCTGATTTAAGGTTCATTCCGGGTGCTAATAGGGTAAAAACTATAACTGTTGATCGTTCGGCTAAACCGGGTGATATGGAGGAAATTAGTTATGCCAGAGAACAGGCGCTGAAGGAATTAAGACAAATGTTGGATCAGGCTAATATTGCAGAAAGTGGAAAATCAAGCAAGAAAATCGGTGCTTTTCCAATTATTGCTACTGTTTTAACCTTAATTTTATTGATAAATGTGATTCTGTTTTTAAAGAAGAATCCAACTTCTACAATTCAAACAGAAATTGCCAGAATGGATATGGCTTCTGAAACAGGTAAATTAATTAAGGATTCTGTAAATCCAGCTGAAATATCAAATTCTATTGAAGTGAAAAATGATACTAAATCATTTAACTACAATCCTGGATTTGCCATCAAAAGAGGTTTTATTGAATTTGATTCAAACGATTATTTTCCAATTATTAGTATGGATGTAATTCCTGGAATGAATGAAGTTCATGAGCAATTAAAACCTGAACCGGTTCAAGTAGAAACTCCAGAAGTTGAAGAAGAAGAAGTTGAACCTGTAAAGGAATCAAAACCGGTAATTAAGAACGCTACTTCTGCTCCATTAATTAGTAAAATCAAGGAAAATACTTCGAGCACCGCCGGTTTCTCATTGGTAGCAGGAGCGTTTAAAAGTATTGGAAATGCTCAGAAATTAGAAAAAGAATTGAAATCCTCAGGTTATAAAAATGCTTCAGTATTAAAACCTAAAAATCATATTTACTTTTTAGTGTTTTATGAAAGTTTCTCTAAAAGAGAGGATGCTATGAAACTTCAAACTCAATTGGAATCAAAAGGCGAAGAACCTTGGATTTTCGAAGCGGAATAAAATAATAACTAATTACATTCTTGGTCTCCAAGCTATTTCTGTTGCATTGGCATCATGAATGATTTTTCTTGATAATACAAAGAGATAATCACTCAATCTATTCAGATAAATAGAAACTATTTCGGGTACTTCTGATTCAGTTTTTAAATGAACAACCAATCTTTCTGCTCTTCTACATACACAACGGGCTAAATGACAATAAGATGCTGCTATATGTCCGCCCGGTAAAACAAAACTGGTTAAATCAGGAAGACTTTCGTTCATATAATCAATAGCTTTCTCTAAAAGCTCAATATCTGATTCATGTAAATCAGGAATTTTCATTTTAGATTTTTCAGGATCACTCGCTAAAACCGAACCGATTGTAAACAACCTATCCTGTATTTCTTGCAACAAATTCGATACTTCAGCATCATTTAAACTATCCTTAACTAAACCGATATAAGAGTTTAATTCATCAACAGTTCCGTAGCTTTCAATACGTAAATGATACTTCGGAACTCTAACTCCACCAATTAATGATGTTTCACCCTTATCGCCTGTTTTGGTATATATTTTAAATGTCATAATGTTACCACGTTTAAATGTTGTTTTTGTTTTAGAATGACAATTTATAAATCCCAGATTCTAATGAATTTCCTTAAAAAATGAAGCAATTGAGGATATATTTTAATTTTGGGGATGGAAACTTCTAAAACCAAAATTCAATCAGGTTGATTTGTCATTCACTTCAACCAGTTTCCAAATGCCATTATCTTTTACAAATAAATAATAAACCAAAATGCCATTATCTACTCCTTGAATTTCAATTTTTGCACTTAAATTGTCTTCTGCAATAATGGATTTTAGTTCCCAATTATCGCTTTTGTTGTTTGACTTCTTAATTCTAAAATCAATTATTTCAAAATTCGATAAATCTTGAAACGATTCGCCTTTATTGTTATCGCTATCTTCCCAAGAAACTTTTAATGGGAATTTTGTCCGGCGTATTTGAAATAAGGAATCCGAGCTGAATTTTTCAATAAAATCATTAAAGTTTGAATCAACCAAATTCAATTCAGAAACAGTAGAGTTAGTATTTTCTGCTGATTTTACTTCAGTTTTTTGTTGTGAATTACCACAAGAAACCAATATTAAAATTAAAACAGAAATGATAAGTAATTGATAAGTTTTCATAGGTTCAAGGAGATTAAACTACTTGTTATATTGATACAAAATTCCAAGTGCTAATACCTGTGAAAATTGAATGTTTTTATCCTGATCGTAATCTTTGATTAAATTCAAAGAGAAGTTGGTGCTAATATACCTGGTTGTTTTTAAGGTTAGATTGGCATTGAAAATATGAACAAAAGCATTTGGCTTGCTGGCATTCATGTAATCAAAGTTCACCATATAACGCCATTTTAGGTTTACATTTTTAACCAATTCTTTGTCGAAATTGATGATGTACTGCAAAACTGCTTGGTTTCTTAATTTGTCTCCGGGTTTTTCAAGACCATATAATTGTGCATTTGAAATGTTCTTGTCCAAAACAAATGTCTGACGCAAAGTCCCTACCCCAAATCGCATTTGTAAATAAGATACAGGCTTGTATTCCATTCCAAATGAAGAAGTTAAATATGCAGGAGCAAATAAATTAGAAACCAATGAATCAGCAGTTGGGTCACTTACTGTTTTCAATTTGGCATCATAACCTTCTAAAAACTGAGTTAAAAAGTTTAAAGAACCAAACGCATTCCATTTATTACCAATTCTATAACCGGCTTTGAAATCATAGAAAATTCTATCCGCATTTTTTCTTGCTTTTTCACCTTGGTTTTCAAAAAATCCCAATGACAATTGCAAATCACTTCTAAAACTCCATTTTGGCGTTTCATGAGTTCCTGAATGATTTAAAAACCAACCTGCAGCATATGAATTTACACCTCCACCTTTCCAGTTATCACTAAAGGTTGCTTGGTTTAAATTAATACCGGTTTGAAAATTGTGTTTCCATGGATTTTTTGCCGTGGAATCAGTTTGAGCAAATACATTTAAGTTACAAATGATTAATAATAGGAGTAGAGAATTTTTCATGCTTAGATTCTTTAATTGAGTTTGAACATTTCTTTTAATTTCACAATAACATAGTCAATTTCTTCTTTTGTATTGTGTTTTCCAAATGAAAACCTGACTGATGGTCTTTCTGGACTTACTTTTAGTGCCGTTAGTACATGTGAACCGATATTAGAGCCTGATGAGCAGGCACTTCCACCTGATGCGGAAATTCCTTCAATATCAAGTTTAAATAATATCATTTCAGCAATTGGTGTAGGAGGGAAGTTTACATTTAAAACGGTAAATAATGATTTTCCTTCAGCATCTCCATTGAATAAAACACCTGGAATATTTGCTCTTAATTGCTCAATCATATAGGTTTTTAGTCCTTGCATATGAGCTGAGTCTTTTTCGAAATTATCGATTGAAATTTCAAGTGCTTTTGCCAAACCTACAATTCCTGAGGTATTTTCTGTTCCTCCACGCATATTTCTTTCTTGTGCACCACCGGAAATAAATGGATGTAGTTTATTTTTTGAATTGATATAAATGAATCCAACACCTTTAGGACCATTAAATTTATGAGCAGCACATGCTAAAAAGTCAACATGTGTTTTGCTTAAATCCAATAATACATGTCCCATTGTTTGAACCGTATCACTATGAAAAAGGGCATTGTATTGTTTACATAATTCTCCAACTCTATCAATATCAAGGATATTTCCAATTTCATTATTGGCATGCATCAATGATACCAAAGCAGGAGAATTTTGCTGTAGCAAGCTTTCCAAATGGTTTATGTCGATATGACCATCTTCAAGTAATTGAACTTGATGGAATTCTATTTTACCTGATTTTTCAAGTTCTTCAGCAGTATGTAAAACAGCATGGTGTTCGATTGGAGAACTAATAATATGCTTGATTCCAAAATCGTCTATAGATTTTCTAATCGCCATATTATCGGCTTCAGTTCCACCCGATGTAAAGAAAATTTCACCGGGAGAACAATTTAAAATCGAAGCTACTTTTTTTCTGGCTTCTTCAATTAAAGTTCTCGCTTTTCTACCATGAGAATGGGTTGATGAAGGATTTCCAAATTCTTCCTCCAAAACCATTTTCATTACTTCCAAAACTTCTTTATTGATGGGAGTAGTGGCTGCATTATCTAAATATACAAGCATATTTATTTGCCAATTGTATGATAACCAATCATTTTGTAGACTAATTTTGCCATTGTGTATTCGGTTAAAATATTTCCTTTAACCGGAGCAATTTCTACTACATCAAAACCAACAACTTGTTTTTCTGCAAAAACTCTTCTTAAAAAATTAACGGTTTCATTCCATAATAAACCATTAGGCTCAGCAGTTCCAACAGCCGGAACAATATTTGGATCAAAACCATCAGCATCAACAGAAATATAAACCTGATCTCCTAAAGTTTTTAAAGCTTCATCAGCCCAATTAGGATTGTTTCTTACCTGATGAGCATAAAAAGTATGGATATTATCACTTTTCTTAATCAATTCAGCTTCTTCAATACACTGAGCTCTAATACCAACCTGTGTTAATGGAACTTCAATATCATGAACTCTAGCCATTACAGATGCATGTGAAAAAGGATTGTTATTGTACTCGTTTCTTAAATCACTATGTGCATCTAATTGTAAAACATGCACATTAGGTACATATTTTTTAACAGCCATAATTGTTCCTAAACTAATGGTATGTTCTGCTCCAAGGGTAATTGGGAACTTTCCATCTTTTAAAAGTTTAGCAGTCTTTTTTTCGATTAATTTAATGGCTTGAAGATTTACCAAACCATCAAAATCCATTGGTTCTAAAGTACAAATACCACCTTTTCTATACGATTCCTGATCTAATTCTTCGTCAAATAATTCAACAAATTGCGAAGCTTTAATCATTGCAGCCGGACCTTTGTAAGAACCCGCTAAATAAGATGATGTGTATTCATAAGGAGCAGATTGAATAACATATTTAGAGTCTTCGTAAGAATAGAGTTCCTTTTCAGGAATAGCTAAAAAGTTTTTTTTAGAATTATAATATTTCATTTTTATTAAAAAATAGCTGTGGGGATTTCAAATTCATTGTCTACATCGGTTAAAACAAAGGGTTTTCCTTTAGTAACACAAATGGTATGTTCAAATTGGGCTGATAATTTTCCGTCAATTGTTCGGGCTGTCCAACCATCATTTTTATCAACTTTACTTCTGGCTTTGCCTGCATTAATCATTGGTTCGATGGTGAAAATCATACCGGGGGCTAAAATAGGACCTGAGTTTTTCTCAGAAACATGGCAAATTTCGGGTTCTTCATGAAAGCGAATGCCAACGCCATGGCCACAAAATTCATAAACTACTGAATAGCCAAATTGTGTAGCATATTTATTGATTTCAAATCCAATATTTCCTACAAAATTTCCTGTAAAACATTGTCTGATACCAATATTGAGACATTCTTTTGTTACATCAACCAGTTTTTTTGCATGTTCGGTAACATTTCCAACCATAAACATTTTTGATGTATCTCCAAAAAAGCCATTTAAAATGGTTGTAACATCAATATTTACGATATCACCATCACGAAGTTCATATTTACCGGGGATACCATGACAAATAACGTCATTAACAGAAATACAAGATTCTTTAGGATAACCATGATAGCCAAGGGTAGCGGCCTTAGCTCCATTATCACGCATAAAATCAGCGCAAATTTTATTGAGAAAATCGGTGCTAACACCAGGTTTTACGTAGGGTTCAACTATTTTTAAAGTTTCACCTGCCAATTGGGAACTTAATCTAATTCCTTCAATCTGTTCAGGTGTCTTAATGATTATCTTACTGCGCGTATCTCTAAATGCCACTGTTAAAAAATTTAGGCAAATCTAAGTTTTTCCAAGTGAAATTTAGCATCTTTAAAATCAAGGGAAGATTACATGTCTTTAAGCAATCCATTGATTTCTTCAATGGCAAAAACAATTTGATTTTTAACTTCAGCAACCATTCCAGGTACTTTTTCAAGATTACTTTGCTCTTTGCCGAATTTTTCTAAATCTCTAATTAATAGAAATAAGTTGTTTGCGCCTAACATTTGGATAGGAGCTTTCATTTTATGAGCTAAATGACCAATTCCTTCGTAATTACCTGATGCCAATAATGCATCAAATTGATCCGCTTCGGTAGCTGTAGAGTTTACAAATAACTCAAGCATTTCCTTAATGAATCCTTGGTCTCCTCCAGAAATTTCTTTTAGATAGTCTAAGTTGATAATATTTGCCATGTTAGGTTAATCTTGTTACAAGATTAATAATAATTTCACAAAGGAAAACTAATATTTGTCCATAATTTACTTGTGGGAAATTCAATTAAATTCAATAATCTTACACTTTCAAATATGACAAAATCAGGAATTGTAAACATTTCACTGGTTCCATTGAGAGCCGAACCCAGTAGTAAATCAGAATTGGTTAGCGAATTATTATTTGGTGAAACTTATACTGTTTTAGAAGAAATTGAAGATTGGTATAAGATTGAAAATCATACAGATGGATATATTGGTTGGATTAATAATACCCAATTTACTTTGCTGGAAAACACTGAAATTCCTGATACAATTTTCTGTAAGTTTCCATTTTCTATTGTTAAATCTGAAGGTTCAGAAAGTCCAATTTATGTATTACCCGGATCTAGAATTTTCAAAAATAATTCGGGTGATTTTTTTCTTAATGGCAAAAAATATTTAGTTGAAATTGATTCTTTTAGCAGAAATATTTCTATTGCTGAATTTTCTAAACTATTTTTGAATAGTCCTTATTTATGGGGAGGCAAAAGTTTATTTGGAATAGATTGTTCCGGATTTACTCAAATTGTTTTTTCAATATTTGGATTAAACATTCCAAGAGATGCCTATTTACAGGCTGAATTGGGTAATCAGGTTGATTTTATTTCAGAAACAAAATCAGGTGATTTGGCTTTTTTCGAAAACAAAGATGGTAAAATTACACATGTGGGAATAATCCTTGAAAATCAAAAGATTATACATGCATCCGGAAAAGTTAGGATAGATGTAATAGATAGTTTTGGTATTTTTAACAAAGATTCGGGTAAACATTCACATCAATTAAGATGGATAAAAAGACTTGAATTCTAAAACAAATTGGAAACTTTAACCTTATCATATAATAATCATAAATCTATGTCATTAAAAATTGGCGACAAAGCCCCTTCGTTTAAACTGTTTGATACAGACAAAAAAGAAGTATCATTAGAAGATTTTGCAGGTAAAAATTTAATCGTACATTTTTTTCCAGCAGCATTTACCGGTGTTTGTACTACTCAATTGTGCACAATTCGTGATGGAATTGGTATGTACCACAACGATAAATGTGATGTAATTGCAATTTCTGTTGATAGCTTATTTACTTTAGGTAGCTTCAAAGCTGCTCAAAACTTAAATTTCACATTGTTATCAGATTTTAATAAAGAAGTTTCTACAGCTTATGGCGCTTTATACGACACTTTTGTATTCAATATGAAAGGTGTTTCTAGAAGAGCAGCATTTGTTATTGATGGACACGGAACAATTCAATATGCACAAGTTTTAGAAAGTGCAGGTGATTTGCCTGATTTCAATGCAATCAATGAAACTTTAGCTAAATTATAATATTTAGTAAATTTAACTAATTCATTAAAAGGAGTATGTGAAAAAACATACTCCTTTTTTTGTTTATTTGATGTTAAAGCCTACTTTTGCATTCCCAAAACGGTTTCGTAGCTCAACTGAATAGAGCATCTGACTACGGATCAGAAGGTTACAGGTTTGAATCCTGTCGAGACCACTACTTTCTAAATCAGAAGAAAAGAAGAGATGTAGTAAATTGTTTTTTAGTTACTTACAAAAACACAATTACTACACTCTTCACTTCACTGAGTTTTTTTCTACCCTTACTACACTTCTACAACACTCAATGAAAAATCAGTGTAGCTACCAAATAATTCTTAGAAAAGAGTTATTCAGCAAAAAGAAGAATACTGCTCCATTAGCACTTCAAGCCTTTATAAATGGGAAAAGAATTGTAATTAGCCTTAATCTGTATATTCCATTAGACAATTGGGATTCAGAAAACAAAAAAGTAATTGGTAAGGAATTCCATGATTTTAATTTAATCCTCGAAAAAAGCAGGGCCAAAGCAAATGAAATTATAATTGATGCCCGGTTACAAGGTAAATTTCTTACACCCGACCAGTTTAAAGAGCAATTCACCAGCAATAATAGTAAACATGATTTCTTGGCATTTTATGAAACTGAGCTAGAGCAAAGGTTTACAAGAGATTTAATTTCAGCCGGAACTTATAGAGGGCAAAAGGTTACTTTAAATAAATTAAAGCGATTTCAGCCAAATATATTATTCGGAGAACTTACATCAGATTTTATAGAAAGGTTTGATGCATGGCATAAAAAGGATGTGAAAATTACCTTGGTTAAAAAGAATATGGAACCGGTAAAAGAAAGTTTGGGCATTAGGGCCAAAGCTTTAAAACACATTAGAACTTACATCAAACTGGCTGAGAAAAAGAAAAACCTATTTATTCAGGATCCATTTCAAACAGTTAAAATTAGGGAAGCCAAAGAAACAAACAGAGTATTTCTTGAGCAAAATGAAATAAAAGCTTTGGTTGAAGTATTTGAATCTGGGCAATTAAATGATTATTTACAGAGCACATTGGCAAAGTTTCTATTTGCATGCTTTACAAGTATTAGGGTATCAGATGCCAAAAACCTTGAAGAAATGGCTCTTATTAATAACACACTAACATTCATTCCGGTTAAAACAAAACGGCTTGGCAAAGTGGTTAAAATTCCACTAAACCAAACCGCATTTAAGTTTTTTCATTATTTAAAGAATCATGGAGTAAAAAATGTTTCTGCCGAAAAACTCAATTTAGGCTTAAAGAAAATTGCCATTGTATCAGGCATTAATAAGCGAATAACCTTTCATACTGCCCGGCACACATTTGGAGCTCAATTTATTGCCAGTGGTGGTGAGTTGGTTGTATTACAATCAATAATGGGCCATTCAGATATTAGAACTACAATGGTTTATGTTCATTTGGCAAAAAACTTAAAAGAAGATCAACTATTCCGGATGGATACCCTGCTTAACTAAAACTTCATTTAACCCGGAAATAAATTCCCTTACTTTATCTACATCCTCAAATAAAGAAATCAATTGTTTCCTTTTTTCAGGTGGCAAATGATGCAGAATAGCTGCATTTTCTGCTAAAAATAAAGTAAGGGTTTCTTCATAATCAATAATAAATTCAGATTTAGATTCAATAAATGAATCTAATTGGGATTTGGATAGTTGTTTCATGCTACTAATATTGGGTAGCACTTAACGTAAATTTAACCCAATTAATGTATAAATAATTAATTGGGAACTGTCAAAAATACTACACCAATGCTAATTGAATCATTTAACCAAAATGAATCATTTTTATAAATCGATTCTTTAAGCTTCCAATCAATTTTTACAAATCCTTCAGGTGAATCAAAAGGTTTAAAGAATACAAAATACATCTTTTCATTTCCATTGGCACTTTTAAACTTATAATCAAAAATGCTCTCTTTTGTTGAAAATGAATCTTTTGCAAATTCTGTTTTCTTGTAAATCACTAAAGGTTTAACACTTGTTTTACAAGTAAAACCAAGTTCATAATCATTGTAAAATTTGGCAGTTTCTTCCTTTTTACATGCAGCGAAAAGGGTAATTAATAGCAATAAGCTACATAGTGTTTTCAGTTTCATAATTTTTTTGGCGATTTATTTCTTTACGCAAATTATAGATTTCTGTTTCACCAAACAACACATAAGCCTGTTGAGGATTCGACAAAACATCACTTAACTTATTTAAAGCCATTGCCATTTCTTTTGAATCGTTGCCACCACCATAATTATTTACTACAGAATTACTAATACTTCCAGATGCCTGACCAATTTTATTAAAATCGAATTCAGGAGTATTTAACATTGATTTAGTTTGGCTTGCAGATAAAACCTTACTACCTCTTGGAATATTTACTAATTCAGGCCCACGTTCTCCAACCAAAGCCATTCCTCCAGGTGCAAAATCTGTTCCGGTAGCAAATTGAGGTAATGGAGTTGCTGCAATTACTGCTAATTGTGCAGTTCCGGCAATTGCACCGGCAAGCTTATCTAATCTGGTTGGGTTTAAATAATACTCAAGCCAAGCTACTGCTAATTTAAGACCTGCTTCAACCATGGCCATAGTTTTTTGCCTCTTTGCCGATTCATAGTCTCTTTTTCTTTGAGCTTTTTCAGCATCTTCCTCCAAGATGGCAATTTTCTTATTGTATTCCTCTTGTGTAATGGTTTTTTGAGCTAGTTCCTGCGTTAATGCCAATCTTTTTTGACGTTGGTAAAATGCATAAGAATCAGCCTGAGCTTTATCTTGAGCAGATAAAAATGAATTGATTGATTGAGCAACAGAAGAAATACTTGAAACATAACTATTAATCAGGTTTACTCTTCTGGTAACAGAATCCTGCTCAAGTTTATCTACATCAGCATAATACTTTTGCCAAATTAAAGCAGCTTGATTACTTCCTTCTTGAACCTTAGATAATTCATCCTGCAATTGGGCTTCACGTTTTTGTTTTTGAGCCTCTAAAAGTTCATCCTCACTTTCAGCTTTCGAAATATTTAAATCGTAAATAGCTGCAATTTCATCCTTATAGAATTTGTTTTGCTCATCCCATTTTTTCTTATTACGCTCCAAAAATGCTTTATCCTCTTTTTCCCAATATTTTTCAGCCTCTTTAAATTGGTCTTCATAAAATTTAATGGTCAGCTGATATTGCTCTTCCATTGTCTTTTTAATATTGGCAAGCCTTTCCTGTTCAAGTTTCTTCAACTTTTCATTTTGGTCTTTCTTAACTTCTTCAGGTGTTTTACCTGTATTTTCTACAGATTTACTCATTAAACCTAAAGCAGCATTGTTTAATTCTTCAATCTGGGCTGTAATGTTTTTAATTTCATTTTTTTGCCTATCTACTACTGCCATTGCTCCAGCAGTATTTCCACCAATTAAACTTTTGGCTCCATAAAGCAAATAATCAACCAAACCAACATCACCGGCTTCCAACCTCATTTTTTTAACAGTAAGCTCAGCAGCTTTCATCATTAAATTATTGGCTGCAGTTCGTTGGGTAATAGCCTCAATATATTTAGTTCTATTTTTAATAATTAGGTCTTCTGCTTCATTAAAATTATTTGCAAAACCTACAGTTCTACCAATGGTAGAATTATAAGTTTCAGTAACTTTCTTTTTATCCATTAAACCTTGTTTAGCCAGTTTAATGTTGTTTTCCATTTGAAGGTAACTTTTTGCAGCTTCTGTTACCGCCTTATCCTGCATGGCTTCATTCATGGCATTCATTGCCTCTTTAGTTGCATCAATAGATGATGCACCTTTTATCATTTGGCCAATAAATTCAACTATTTCTTTACCATAAACAGTTAAAAGTGTAACTCCAACACTTAAAGCAGTACCCCAAGAAAATAGTGACCCTGCTACCTGACTAAAAACACTTTTTGTTGCTTTTCCATCTGCTTCAAGTGCCTTATTTGCTTCTTTAATCCTATTTATTTCATCAAAAAATATTGGTAAGTTATTTGATATAGCCATAAACCCGGTTGAAAATGAATTTGCAAAAGCAGGCATTTCCCGGCTAATCTGATTGATGGAATTACCAAGGCCATTAAATGATGATTTATTTTGAACAGCCTGTTTATGGGTATTCATTAAAGAAGCTTCAAGTATTTTAAGCTTTTCAGCCTGTTCACTTGATGCTGCCAATTCTATTGGCATGTTTGCCAATTCTCGGTTTAATTTTCTTTGCTCATTCTGCAATTGGCGAAGAGTAGCACCAAATTTACCCGATAATTGGCCCTCATAAAGTTCAATTTGTTTTGATACCTTTTTAATGGCTTCCTCATTATCCTTCCATTGTTGGGTTCCAACTTCAAGTTTTTTACCTTTTTCAGATAATTTATCAAATAATTTATTGCTTCTATCCAAAGATTTCTGAACATCCTGGTCATCAATAAATATTTTAACAGTTCTATTTTGTACTTCCTGACTCATTTTATAAAAATATTATTAGCTAAAACATCTGCATCATATTTGGCAACTTCATCAGCCAAAATTGGAATCCTTTTATCAATTACATTATTAAACCAAGGTTTGGGAATTCTTTTTTTACCACCAAGAGCCTTAGTAGTTACTCCATTTATTCCATAACCACGCCCTACACCTTTATGAACAAAAACTGCATGACGAGGCATTTTATAACCAATACCTCTAATGTCTTTTTGCTGAGTAAAGTAAAACCTCGATTTTAAATAACTCATCATAGCACCAGAGTATTTCTTAATACCAAGTTTTTGCATTTCAGCTTTTAACAATGGAATATTTTCTGAATTCCATTGTCTTACAGCTGCATTTCTTTCATCTAAATCACTTGCTAAACTCATCTTTTGTAAGTGGTTAATTTAGAAACTTCAATAGTATCACCAATATTTACTTCTAAGGTATCAATAAAATAGAGTTGGTTTTTTATGCGTTTTGGACGTAATAAGTCCAAATTCAATAAATCATTTGAGTTTAAAGGAATGTACCATTGGTATTGTTCAAGCTGACTTAAATAGTTTAACCAATCGTTCCAAAACTTACTTTTTAAACCGGCATCACCATCCCAAGAAAGTGAATATTCACCAATTACATTATTATTATAATCAAGATTATGGTAATGGCCTAAAGGATAATTATAAGTTGAATGTTGGGTATATGCAGGAGCTGTACCAAGTAAACTTGCAGGAACAATTCCACGCCAAAACATTAATCGAAGTGAAAAAGGAAGAAATTGAGCGCCTTCAAATTGACTTTGCCCGGCTTGATTTACATAAGGATATAATCCTAAAACCCTATTCCATAATAATCCACCTATAGCACTAAAATCTTGAACAGTGCTGCACAATGGTGCTGTTTTAACATTTATAGTAGTGTTTCCGGTATTCTTATACTTAAATAAATTTTCCGAATAAAACTCCCAAGGCCATGAGCTACCCCTTTTAGTAATGTAATATTTGTTTTCAGCCTTTACCAATCTGGCAACATTATAATCAATATTCGATGTAGGTAAATCAAATACCTGGTCAACAGAATCTGCAATGGTTAGTTTATCAATTGATTTTACTTGCTGCGATGGTACTTGGTCTGTTCCATCAAATTCAAATTCTAAATCAGGTAAATTAGCATCAAATTCACCTTCATAATTTACATCAACTTTATAGCTCCAATCAGAATCAGGCTCATACTCTAAAATGTCTTTTCTTTTAATCCACCTGCTTTTCATTGATGATGAATTAAAATCAAATATTGAGCAAAACATATTACCAACTGAATTCAATAAACTGCTCAGAGTAATATCCGGTAAAACATCTTTTAACTTAAAAAATAGGCTAATAAAATATAAATCACTACCACTTTGCTCATAAACAGTGCATTGGTCGTAAGTGCTATATATTGTTAGTGTTTTCAATTCATCATCAAATAACTGGTCATCAATTTCAAAACCAAGCTCTTTGTGAATCATTTTGAGAATGTTGTACAAAAATGGGAAAGGTGTCACAGAATTGGCAGTTGCCTGATTCACTAAAAACCAATCGGTAACAGGTGAAGCTTGCGGAAACATTGGATTTCTCCATTCACTTCTAAAAATTGATGGAACTATGGTTATATCATCTCCAAAAAAGCCCGGATTCTTTACACCAAAATAAATAAAATCATCAGCATCAACTGTTTCATTTACCAATTTTGTAATGTATTTAGCTTGAGTATCTAATGAACCGGCTCTAATTGTACTTTTTACAGCACTTACATCTGCACTCGATTCAGAAAATGTGGTGCTAAATATACCATTCGAACCATAATAGCATATTTCAAGGCTTCCAAAAGGGCAATATGCAAAGAACTTATCTACTCCATAATTTGCATTTATTTCACTTGCTGCACGTTCTGCAAACTCAATTAATGTTTCATCTTGCTGTAAAGTAAAAACATAAATTCTAGTAGTTGATCCACTTTCTTGAAGATTTAAAGTTATAGAATATGTTGCAGGCTCAACATTAAAAGTAAATACATAATTATCTCTTTCAAATACAGAATACATAAACCTGTGAGGTAAACCAAGTTTATTATACTCAAAGTTTTTTATGCTTTTTTGTCCAGAACTTGCCACATAACCTTTATCAAGTAATAACTGAATTTGGTATTCAGTGCTAAAAATACCTGTAACCTTAATAGTTGCAATTTTCCAAAAACTTCCATCAATGTAAATCTGCCAATTATCAGAAACCCACGATTTGTTTCTTTTATCGGTTAACCTTACAAAATCTAAAATTGTATCATTTGGTTCTGCAGGAATCCTAAAACTTAAAGATGAGCTTTGAACACTTGGCTCATATACAAATAATGGGCTTTTAAGCACGAATTTAATTTTGGTACCGGGAAATAATATTAATTCCCTTCCATCCTTTATAATTTTAATTAAACTCATATTAAAGTGTTTTTTCGAACCAAGATTTTTGTAAATCAATATTTAATCCAAATGCCTGGTCGCGGTCATTATATAATTTAATGCTTTGGTTTGGAATATTTACTTTAACCAATTTTGAACCATCAACTAAGTATCTTTTTTTAGAATACATAAAATCTCTTAGGTAGTTCAAATAATCTTTGCTAACAAAACCAGTATTTAATTCAAATGCTTCTTGAGTTCTGTTTGATGTTTCAGAAAATTCACCATTATAAATTCCACTTGAAGGATCAACTGAATAATTTTGAGTTAATTGATTTTGGAAATTCAATTTAAAGTCAAAAACTCCAAAAGTGTATAGTGTATCAATACCACCCAATGAATTTTCAAACAGAAAGTATTTTTCGAACTTTTTGTTTGGAACCATTGTAACAGTAATTCTTTCAAACAATTGATTTGAACCTGCATTATCATAAATAAATGCATAGTAATAAGAAACAGTTTTACCGGCTGTTTTTATTGTATCAATTTGTAAATCATTATATCCTAAATGAAATCTGATTATTCTATTTACAGATGAAGCTTTTGTGTATTTACCTAAAGTTTCAGTTGAATTTGTTCCATCTGTATAAAACATCTGAATGGTAGCTTTAAATACAGTATCTGTTTTGCTTAAACCATCAAAAATTAACTTAGTTTCTTTGGTAGCTAAAACATTGGCAAGATTTCTTCTGGTTAAAAACTTTCTACCGGTTGTAGCTAAATAATTGGTTTCAAATGAAGAATTAAAAGAAGGTCTATCAACATTATTAATACCTGCATTTAAACACAATGCATATAAATCTTGTGTTACTTCATCATCACCGGGCCAACCTAAAAAAACTCTACTTGATGGAGTAATTCCGTATTGTTCACAATACCTTAAATGAAATCTTCTGAGTGCTCCATCAACCTCAGTAATGTAATTAGAGTTTGGAAGAGTAGATAAAATAGTTGTACCAATATTAGGAAATGGAGTTGAAACAATGTTTTGCAAAGCAGGGCTAATATCAAATTCAACATCTCCATTTGCATCAGGAATTCCAGATAGCTGTTGTATTAAATCTAAATCTTGACTATATAATTGAGCCTCTTGATAAACATCAAGTAAAATTCTAAAATTTGGGTTTTTCTCTGGTAATGTACCATCTGTTTGAGTAGCAAAAGTTAATCCGGTAACAGTACCGGTTAAAGTAAATGTACCAAATTCAACCTTTTCAATAGATTCAAGAGTTATATCAATATCAGAACCATCATAATCGGCACGAATTTTAAATGTTTCTAATAAAGTAAAGTTTCTTTTAAGGCTTTGAGCCAATAACAAGCCATAATTTATAGGTGAACCCACACCCGATTGAAGTTGTAAACCTGAATCATCAGGTGTATCCTTAAAAATGAAATCTAATTCTGTACTTCCAAAAGTAACAGTCATTGTTTCATTTTCTACAGGATAAAATCCATCAGTCCACCTAATTACAAATAAAGCCTTACTTCCGGCATCAATAAACAAATTGTCGGTTTGAAGCCCGATTTTAACCTCAGTTTTAGCTAAAGAATAAGTACTTGGAGATTCAGTTACTGTAATTGCCATATTCAAATTTGGCAATATTTACAGCCTAAATAGGGGATTAATCAGCAAATAACTGAATAATATCTTGTGGCCTTCCACTGGTTCCACTTGCCAACCATTTTAATCCGGAATAAGCTAATTCGGCATTGTAATTTTTGGTAAAAAACAAGTTTACTCTTACTCCAAAAGCATAAGCACCAACAGGCCCAATTTTCTCTGTTGATTGGTTATTAAAATCAATACTATAACCCTTCCAAGCAGGTATTGAGTTTTTAAATAAACCTCTTAAAAGGCTCAAACAATCTTCTGCAATACTTTCGGTGGCATCTAATGTTGATTCAATTAAATCATTATTACCTGTTTCAATGATTTTTAATATCAAAAATGCTCCATTAAAGTTTTTGTAGTTGTTATCAGCTCCATTTTGCTGATAAGTTCCATCAAAAGTTTCAGCAACCATAAAATAACCATCAAAAGAACTTATCAACTCAGTAAATTCCTGAGTAAATAAATAGGGCATAGGCTGAGTTGAATTAACAACTCTACAAAATGCAGGTTTTGAATCAGAATGGGCAATTAATGGATGCCTTTCTGCCATTTGTCTTAAAATAGAATTGTATTGGGTATTATTCATTATTTATCAGCCTGTTTTGCTGCCTCAATATTTAAATCTGTAAGTAATAAGTGCATCGAAGTTCTACAAGTTTTTTCATAATTGCCAAAAGTACCTGCTTTACTAAGGCTCAAAATTACCGATAACCAACCAACATTACTTGCTTGAGATTGGTTTGTATTGGTAAACAAATGAGGAAATTTATCTTGAAGCTTACACCTTTGGGTATGAAACCACCAAAATGCAGCCATTTTAGCACTCAAATTAAATTTTTCTACCGCTTTTAATCTGGCATCAATTAAATGCTTATTAAATGGTTGCCTAATATCACCATCAGAATTACTCAAGGTGCTCTTTATAAACCAAAAGCTCTTTTTGGGTCTAAATAAAATAGCAATTAAAGTATTTAAGTATTTTGGATTGGTAGTTTTTATGTAGCCAGTACAAGCCATATCTGCAAAACTGAATTCTTCAGCACTAATTTTATGAAAATCAATAGGGCCAAAATACTTGCTTAAATTAATATTGAAATACTCAATAGGTTGTTTTTGTGGCTCCTGGTCAAAAATAAAATCAACCAATTTTTCCTTGTAAATCAGTTTATGCCTTTGATCAATTCCAATTTTCTCGAAATCTTTATTTGATAAACCTAAAATGGCCTGCAAAATTTGAAGCCTTATTGCTTCATAACCTATAACATCACTACTATACCACTTTCCGGTTTCAGGATCTTCAGTAAAAAGGTTTTCACGTTGTAAAAAGAATTCATTTACAAATATTTGGTAAACATCAGGCTTTACCTCATCCCAATTGCTTGGAACATTTAAAACTTTATTACCAAAAATTACCTTAATCATTGAATAACTTTATTAAACCATTTTAAAAATAGAGTCACAAAACCAGCTACAGCAAAGTAGCAAATAAGCCAATTTCGAGCAATTATATACCAAGGTATTTCTGGAATTGGTGGGCAATTACAAGGAACAGAAATTTTAACCGGAATCTCTTTAATAAAAGTGTCTGCTTTACATTTTCCTTCTAAATAAATTGAATCTCTTATCTTCCTATATCTTATTTCAAGCCTATCTTGAACCAAAACAATAGAATCAAGCTCAATACTAAATACAGTATCAGCTTTAATTTCTTTTACTACAACAGTATCAATAATTCTAAGTTCAACCCTTGCAGAATCTTGATGGCAAAATTTATTAATAGCCTGCTTTTTTGTGTAACAACCAGTCATTAATATTGATAACAACAAAAATGTTATCAAGGCTAATAATATTCGAGAAATAAACTTCATTTATAAGTTAATTATTTAAAACGCATCAAATCCACTTAGAAACTTTAAAAATCCCTTTTTTCATTCTTCGCTTTCGCCAAACTCCATCACCATTTCTATCAGCTTCACCAGAAGATTGACCAGGTGAAGTATTTGCTTCAATAGTTATAACGTGTGTTCTGGTTACTTTTTCAATAAAACCAACATGAGCAATTCTATTGTGAGTTTTAAAGTATAAACCAAAAACATGCATAAAACCAACATTTTCCCACCCTTTTTGAGATTGCATTATTACCCTGCTATCAGGAAACCATGATGGAGAAAATGCTGTTGCAGCTTTTTGATTACACTTTTTTAAGCACCATGCTAAAAATGCAGCACAATATGGATTTCCTTTTTTCAATCCAACAGAAGCCAAATAAGCTTCAACTTGTGGCCCATCATTTTTACCTGTAGCCTCTTCAACACCTATTTGTGAAGATGCTTGAAGCCAAACGCAACTGTCTAAATTGCGGCTGCTATAGCCAAAAGTACTGCAGACATAAAGTATATGCACAGCAAGGCTAATAAGTATTTTCTTTGTTCCCATTCTGTTAATTTTATTGCTTGAACAACGGTTCCGTAATTTTGGCGGTATTGCTTAAATATACCAGGAAAGTTCAGATAAATCATAAACCAAACAAGCCCATCAATAATGAACATTCCTGCAATTACAAAAATGATTTTCTGAATTTGGCCAATGGTTAAAACCTCAGCCGTTGGGTCTAGGTAATGAATTCCATATGGAGAAAAGTAGAAAAGAATAATTCCTACCGGTGTAGTCCAAAATGCAGACCAGAATTTAATAAATTTAGTTAAGTTTTTCATTTTTATTTTGTTGACTTATGATCCATTGATTTACGTTATAAATAGTGCCTTTCATTTGGTTTACTAAATCTTTATTAATGTGAACTTCTGCTTTAATTGCATTTAGTTCTTTTTCCATTTCTTCGACTTTATTAACCAAAACATCAATTTTTAAACCTTGAACGTCTTCCATTTTTTGAATACGTTTTTCATGTTCTAAATATTTCACTAAAAGAAAAACAGCAACACCTGTTAAAATCTTCCAAATCCAGTCTATTAAAATTGGCTCCATAAATTATAAAAATCAGTAATGGTTAAATGAATATCAAAATACCAAAGAGCCAAATATGTTACTGTAAAGAATATTGCAGCATACATTTTATGGTATCCATTACTAAAAAGGTTTGGAACCTTGAACTCTATTTTACCAATGTAAAAGTTTGTAGTCTTACCAGATGGGTCATCTGTAATAGCTACCTTGTTTAAATAATTACCTGTGAAATGCTTCTGAATTGGTAGATTAAAAAGAAAATCTCCAACATAAATTGCCATTATTAATCCAAGTAAATCACCACCTAAAAAGAAAGCTCCAAAATTGAACCAATAATTACCCAAATATTCTAAAGTGTGAATTCTTTTGGTTTTATCAGTTTTAAAAGCATCATACAAAAAGTAATAAATAATAATTGCACCTAAAGGCACTATAAATGCTAATACATTGATATTAACAACAGCCCAAAGTACATAAAACAAGCACATGCCTACAGTAAAATAAGAACCTTCATACCATTTCTTTTGATAAAAGTATGATTGCTTTACACCACTAAGCCACCGGGTTAATATTTGAATGATGAATTCTAACATTGGTTATATTTCATTATTAAACCAATCAGAACTTAATACCTCACTGGTTTTATTTAAGAATGTTTCAATTTCTGGGTTGCTTATTAAAGCCCATTTATTTAAAGTTGGATGTTTTAATACATTAGAATATGGCTTTGGTTCTGGTTCAACAAATGGCCCTTCTCCAATATATTCAACTGGTTTATGGTTTAATTCTTTTAAAGAATCATTTGCTAAATCAGCACTTTGTTGGGTTGTATAAATTATAGCTATCATAACCATCTATTGTTTAAATAACTGTTATTTTTTAAAAGTTCATTAACAGTACATTCTTTATGATAAATTAAAACTTCTCCAATTTCTCCATCAAAAAAAGCAGCATTTAACAAACTATTAGCACCAATAGTTAAAGCACCTCCATCATTTGGCGTTATGCCTGCGGTTTGAAATGGATTTAAAACATCTGTTTGAACTCCATTTACATATGTCGTAAGTGTTCCAGTAGCCCAATTAAAAACAGCTGCATTATTTATCCAATCTGTAGATAAAACATTCTGACCTACTTCTATCGAAACAGAATCAGCATTATTACGTCTTCCTAATGCTGCAGCCCCTAATTTAGTTGAATTGTTTGGTCGATAACCTAATGCAGCCCTACTTGTTAAACTAGGTGTTCCAATGTTTACCTGATGCCTTGAACTAGATGTATTATTAGCTTTACCTGCTACGATTATTGTGGCAGCTTCTAAGTTTCTAAGCAGTTCAGTAGTTAAATTTCTTAGTACTTTATTACTACCATTAAAAACTAAAACAGGTTTGCCATTTCTAATAGTTATAGTAGGTCTATTAATTGCTGCAGGTGCACTTACATTGTTTCCATTTCCTGATTGGTCGGCTAAAGCATCTGCTTCACCACCAACAAGGGTTAATCCGGCATCACCTTTAAACCAGCCTTTTAATTGGCCAATGTCCATAGGTGAATAACTTTCATCTATAAGGGTTAGATTTTTAAACTTATGTAATCTTTTTTCAAATTCCATACTAAGCCCTACTTTGGAAAATTACAAATCCTAAAGTTCCAGAACCTTTTACTTCAATTTCTTCTGAATTTCTTACTTCTGGGAAATATTCTCTTTGAGAATCTTTTAATGTAATATCATCTCCACCATTTAGTTTGTATTCTAAAGTAGCCCCTGAGTTATTAATTAATTCTACACCAAAAGTTACATTAGAAGCTAACTTAGCAAATGTTGCAGTTAAAGATACTTTTTTTGAAATTGGTCTAAGTGCCATAGCTTTATTATTTGTTGCGATGGATGGATTCGAACCACCGACCTATGGATTATGAGTCCATCGAGCTACCGGGCTGCTCTACATCGCGATTTATTACTCAAATTTGGCTCTTTAAAGCCCCTTTTTTGGGGACGTTAATAAAACCCAAATATCTTAGCAGAACTGCTTCTATTGTCACCACTTCCAGTTCCAATTGGCTGATATTTTGTACTATTAAACCAAATTGGATATAATACACTACTTGCATTTTCATTCAGGTAATCAATTACATTTTTAAGGTAATTATTACCATCTTGGTAGAAAGTATCAATCAAATCTTGCTTTGCTTGTTTATCATCAGCGGTAAAAGTCTTCTGAGCATCAGAAACACCTGCTAATTGCTGAAAATTCAATAAAAATCCTGTTGGTAAAGTTTGAAGAGCCAATTCATTTAGTGCTCTTTGCATAGTAAAACAAGCAATTGCAGCTTTTAAATCACTAATAAAGCCAGCATATTTTTCAGAATCATCCTTTTGTGAGGTCTTAATATCAGCCCAAAAATCAGAACCAAGAGCATTTTTAATAACAAAATCCTCAACTTTCTTCATTACTGGCTGTAAAGCTCTATAAGTTAAACAGCTATAACCAATATTTACAAATTCATTAAAAATATCAGCTGTACTAATCAAAAACTTAAATCCAAGTTCTCTTGCTGGTTCATTTATCCAATCAGGCCAATTTGTTGCATAATTTGATTCAATAAAAGAAAGCAAGTCATCTAATGCGGTATATCCAATTTGAACTAAATATCCTCTTGCCTCCATTTTCATCCATTGGAAAGCCTGCTTATGCGTATCAGTAGAAACCATTTGATAACCTGCATCACCAATTTGAATTCCATGGATTGAAGAATATTGAAATAAGCCAAGCCCAATCATTACAACTCTTGAGTATTGTATAATTTGTTTCGCAAAAGGGTCTTCAACTAAATCAATGTCTTCACCTGCTACTTCATATTGTGAAACACAATAATCATAAAGACTTTGTCCTAAATACTTTTTTACAACATTGGTTTCAACCCTTAACAAGTCTGGGCTTAATTTATCAAACTTAGAAGATGCTGTAATACTTACAGACTCTTGAATTTGGGCTGTGTTACTTAAAAACATAGTATTATTATTTAGTTACCTCTTTGCCCTGGTCTAAAGTGGCTATGTAGTAATTTTTAAACATGAATTGAATTTCAGGATCCCAATTATTGAAATCTCTTACAAAATGTAAAGGCTCAAGAATTAAGTCTGCTTCTGCTTTTGTACCAAGCATATAAATATTGTAAGCAACTCGCTTATCACTTCCACTACCACCACCCATATTTTTTCCCGGTGCATTTCCTACCAATGTAGGATCAACTCCAAATGAAAATAGTATGTTTGAAAATGCTTCCTGAGAATCTTCAATGTACACACCGGATTTAATTTTGTCATCAAGTGGAGTAATTTTAACAGCACTTTCAAACTTTCCATCTGCATTAGTTCTAAGTAAACTTTTTACAGATTTTCCTGCATTGTCTGTTCCGGTTAATGTGCTTTCAATCAATTCAAGTTCAAACTTAATTTTAAGTCTTTTTTCTTCAGGTGAGAATTTTTCCCACTCTTGAGAATACTTCCACTGCCAGTACCAATCTGCAATTTCAATATGGTATTTAATTGAAATCTGATTTTTGAAGAGCGCCTTTTTAAATGCAGGAATAGCTTTTGCAACTTCAAGCCAACCACTTTCAACTAATGAATGCCAAGGTAATTCACCATAGTAAATTTCACCAGGTGAAGGAAGAGCTCTATGATAAAGAAACCTTCTATCCTTTGAAGATTTAACCTGTAAATTTCTATCCCAATAAGGGTCAATTAATTTAATAGGTGAAACATTTCCAGTTCTATTATTAAAATCCCAATTGGCACTTAAATAACCATTTTCAATTTTACCTGTTTCCTTATTCTGCAATTGAGCCCTGAAAAATGAAGAATCTTGTGAAGCCAGTGCAATAATTTCCTGAGTATCTCTATCAACTATTAATTCATCAACAGGATTTCCATACCAATAATAATCAAGGCAAGCCTCAATTAAATATCTGGTAATATTTACCTTCTTAAAAAACTCTTCAACTTTTGGGTCTTTCGTTGGAGTAAATTTTTCTACACCATTTTCAAAAGTTGTTTTACCATAAATAAGACCACCACTGTATAATGTTCTTGCCTGCCAACTAATAATCTCTTTGGCTTGTGGTAATTCCTTCAATTGCTTTTTTAATTCTTGAGGTCTTAAATTACTTGAACCCCAAGCAGCAATTTCACTACCAACTGAATTTAGTACAGGACTTTGTACCGGTGAGGTTGGCTGTAAATTCAATTTTACGGATGCTGCTGATTTTGGCAAATAGGCCACATCAGAAAAAATAACTACATCGTTTTGTACCATTTTAATAAAAAACCCTCCGGCTGTTGAAGTATAAGATTAATCGAATATGAACATCAGTAATTTCATCACTATTTGGTTTTCTTAACCTTCTAATGCTGTTATTCCAATCAGTTCCATGTAATACAACTTTCTTCAATTCCTTTTTCTGACCTCCGGTATTTCTCTTTTTATCTGCTTTTCTAAAGATGATATTAAAAGGATTTCCAGACTCCATCTGTTCCAGAACTTCATTTAAAGTAATTGGTGGTGGTTGCTGATTCATTAAACAAATTTTGCTATAAAAACACCCCAAATAGGGGACGCAAAAACCAAAATATTAAAATCCAACACTTTTCCACTTATTAGAATAATTCCCAAAATGATACATTTTATCTAATACGGACGAAATCCGAAGTTTCGCTTTTTGCCCCACCGGACCCTGTGCCGCCACCGCGACCGCGATAGATGCCATTTTTGCGATATATGATAAAGTGCGAACGCTAAAGGGAATTGAGGTCATACCATTCACCGGTAGGAGCCACGATGTTTCTAAGTAGGTCAACCAATTCGATGTCGGCAGTATCACCAAAGTGTGTAGCCTCTTCCTGCTCTACGTTTGGATTCTTTTCAGATGATTTGTTTTTGGATATGCCTCTATGGTCTTCAATGGTTGGTGTATTCAACATTGAATTTAATAATAGCTTACACTTGGTTTGATTAGCAATGAATGTTGGGTACTCTTCCTTCTCATGTTTGAGTACTGCCTGCCATAATCTATACCTGGTTGAATGGGTAGGTAGTTCACCAACAGTTATAATATGTACCTCCCAATTTTCTTTTCTTAAATGATAAACGAATTGGTCTAAGTAGGTTGGGAATAGTTTATTGTTTGGTCTTCGTTCGTTACCGGTCTTAGGGTCATGGCTTATATAAACAGTCTTATTCCAATGTGGAGAATAGTAATCACAATACTTCTTTGCCAGATCATCTATACCATCAGGTCTGGTAACATAGATACAATTGATTGCCCTTAGTTCATGCTTATCATGCCCATGATTTGGATTGAAGTAATGCCAGATACTCATTGAATTAATGTTAGCACCCCAATCAATACTTATTCTTAATGGTTCATTTGGAATACAATCTGCATCCTGTAGGCAGGTTTCTTTTCTGGCAGATTTAAAATCAAAGCCTAAATCATGTAGGTAATTGTTGTTGAATGCATGTGGATAGGTATGCTTTTCTAAATCTAAATTAGGATAAAAACAACCTTGAACAGATTCTGGACGTTTATTTAATATCTCAGTATAGAAGGTGTGCTTATCCATAATCTTGTGCATCCTTCTGATATATTTCTCAGTTAATACTGATAGGTTTTCCAATGATGAAGATTCTTGAGTATATATAGTACCAAACCTTAATGGTTGTATTTTATCCTCAATCTTTTGGATTTCTCTTTTAATTTTAATCTTATCACTGGCATGCACTGCTTTTTGAAACAATGATTGAAGTTCAATCTTATCAAACAAATAGCTTTCAATTAATTGAATTCTGGCAGCATTTTTACCCTGTTTTGCTCTATCAATGATATCTAATATCCATTTACCATCAGCTGCAGTTGGCATTGATGTTGTCATTTTAATTGACCAATGGCAGGGTAGGTGAGCAAATACAGATTCATTTGCCCTCATTGTAGGCAAAACCTCATCCAAATACTGCTTATAATCAATATACTTTACTTCATCTGAACTAATATCATCACAATTTATACCATTGGCAGATCCTTGAATATCTTGACTAACAAGCATTATAGTTCTACCATTATAAAATGTAATTGCATGCCTATAATCCAATGGTGGTTCATAAGCTTCTTTGAATCCTAACTTTTTATCGGGCCTTGTACCTACAACATAATGGAGGTCTTTATAAATGCCCATCCTTTCCAATCCTCGAATTAATGATGGAAGAATTCTGGTTAAACCTTGTTGGTATGTCGATAAAAGGAAAATACCCTTACTTCTTGGCATTAATAACATTTTCCTGCGTTGATCCCATGCATGTATTCCGGATGTTTTTGCAGCTCCACGACCTAAAACAGAATATTCTTCCTGACAATCAAACAGGGCAGACCTCAAATGAGGTGGATTGAAATAAACTTTATTTGGCTCCATTATTCTTCAAATTGTGCATCGGATGCCGATTTACTTAATAGGTCTGATAATAATTTCTTTTTATCATCCTCAGTATATTTTTTCAAGCCAATTGATGTTGGATCATCTACCACAATCATAATTTGACTGCTTTCAACCATGGCAGCCAGTTCTTTAAATTTATCCTCAGTTCCATCATCCCATTGAGTTTTAATATCATTCATCAATCTAAGGAATTTGGCTTGGGAATTTAAATCTCTTCTATTTCCAGCTTTTTTAAAGCACTCTAAAGCATAGGCATAATGGATTGAAGAATAGTACATTTTATCTTCAATGGAAATTTGACCAAAGATTTTCTTGGCGTTTCTGATATCCTCAAAAGCAGTAGAACGGCTAATTCCAAACTCCTTAACCATTTTTTGAGGTATTAAATGTTCATGCATATATTCTTGCCTGATCATTCTATCTGCATAAATCCACCTGTCTAAAATCTTTTGCTCAGCTTCTGAAATAATGGCTTTTCCTGTGGAATCAAACCAATACTTTTGGAGATTTAGAAAGGTTTCATTATACCTCTGGCTACTTAATGATGGTTTGGTTTCATCTTTCATTTTCACGCTCTTTTAATCTTTCTTCCAATCGGTTTAAGGCATCAATATTTCCTTGGTCAGCTTCTTTTAATAATCCTGAATCAATTTCGAATTCATGGATTGATTTACCTTTTTCAAATAGCCTAAAAACTTCTGATTCTGTATCAAAAAAAGCCTGTTCAAACTCTTCTGAGTTTTCGCTTTTAATAGCCAAAATTGATTTAACCATGTTTAATGGATAATTCAACCGGCCCAAAGTTTCAAGTTTCTTTTTTTGGTCTTCAGATAGTTCCATTGCTCAAACTTTTTAGGTAATCTAATTCAGCTTTATACTTTTCAGCTCTAGCAGGATATTTAACTTTATCTCGGGCAATATTTTTAATCAGTGTTTGAGTACGTTTATAAACCTCCAATTCATTGCTGATATCAACATTTGTTTGATTATTGGTAGCTTTTTTAGGTGAATCAGGTAATCTATTGTTTTCAATAATGAATTTTTCTCTCGCATCTAAACCAGGTATTTGATTATCGTAAATGTCCAATTGCTCAAATGTGAGTTTCTTCAATTCATCTGCAGAAAGTTTATCATCATCCAATTTATTGGCATGAATAAATGAACCAAGTTTAAATAAATCCTTCCTTTTATTCGAAATTTCAGCCAATTCCTTTAATGATTCTTCAGATAGCTTTTTAGGTTCAATAACAGTTTCTTCAACCACTGATTCAATAATTATTGGTGCCTGAATTGGTGGTTCTGTTAAAAAGTAGCTTGAATCAATTCCATATTTTTCAAACAGAAATTCAATCTTTTCAACGTTCCAAGCTTTTGGCCCACGATTTAAAGTAGGAAAAACCGGAAGATTTGGAGCCTTTTCATTCAGAATTTGTAAAGCCTTCTGGTAATTATTTTCAATTAACTGTTTCATTTTTAACTTTATGAGTTTGAACATTAGTACCCAAATCAATTTGATTAACAGCAGGTGGAATCATCATAAAATGCTCAATATCGTATGCAGATAAAACCAAATTTGAAAACTGCCTATCAATTTCCATCACCATTTTTCGAGTACCTTTTTCAATATTTTGTAAGGTTTCCTTATTTAAAATAGCATAAGCATGGCAACCCCATCCGGTACCAGGTATCACCCAAAAATCATTTACCCGGTACAAATGCCCATTTAAACCTTTATCCATTTCAAAACCATAAAAAAGAAAATCAGCACCTTCTGGAATCTGCTCATTTGCCTTTTTTAATAGGTATTCAAAACCACTTGTAAACTGAATATCATCTTCAAAAATCAAAATAGACTCAAATCCGGATGCAATTGCATTTTCATAAATAGACCGGTGAGAATTAAAACAACCTACCATTCCATCGGTAAACCTTTCATCTTCCGATTTTCCTTGAATAGCCTCAATAAATTCTACCTCAATGCCTGCTTTTTGAAATTGCAATTCAACATGAGCTTTTCTATCTGGTCTTGATTTAAGGTTGATGCAGTAAATTTTATCAAACTTTTTATTGAAGAATTCCATTTACAAATTGCTTAATGAGTTTAATGTTTGATTCGTAAGTGTATAGCTCTTGATATGCTTTTTTACCTGCATTTCTCATTGCATCAATTTTCTCATCAGGTATTGATTTTAGGATTTTGACAATATCCTTAACTTCTTCTGGATGGATAATTAAACCATATTCAGTGAATGGAATAATTGAATTATGAGGTAAAATGTGAACATCAGAAATATAAACAGGAATTGAACCTTGTTGAAGAGCTTCCATTATTCTAAAACTTGTTGCTCCATATCCTCTTGGGCAAAAAGTAAAGGTTGATTTTGCCAATAATTCACAAAAATCAGGTAAATCTAATCTTCTACCATTTACATAATAACGGCCTGCCAATCGAGTAGTTCTAATTAAATTGGTTCTAATCGGATGGTTATCGTTTCCAACAAAATTTGCTATGTATTTTTTTGGAACATCAAAAGTCCATGCATGTGGTTGGCATAATAATGGAAGAGCATAATCAATTCTTTTACCGGCCATGGCAAAAACCATGATATCCAACTCAGAAATATCATTCAAGATACCATCATCATACTGCACAATGGTATAATACTTTAAGTTTCTTGGTAAAGAATCGATAAAAGCTTGAAGCTTCATTATTGAAACTGCATCTTTTCCATAATTATTAATCACATAATAACTAGTCCATAAAATTGGCAAATAAACTCTTCCTTCAAATGTTTCAGGTAATTCTGGCATTGAATCACTTTGCAAGAAATATTCAATTTCAAATATTCTTGAATTGTCTTCAGGATATTTAATGGGCATTGGTGGCCTGAATTCCATTGGAACAAATGTTTCAGGTACTTTTGGAAGTAAATTGGTTCTAATCCAAAAAGCATCACCCCAACCGGTATCACCACACCAAACTGTTTCTACTCTGGTAAACTCATTTAAAATTTCATCAAGTTCATTTATCTGAGTACAACCTTCATATAATTCTGCTTGATTAACCTCAGAATAAACAAAATCAACATGCTTTAAGGTTTCTAAACCACCTTGCAAAACAAACTTTTCATAACCCTGCACATCCATTACCAATAAATTGAGTGAATCAGTTTTTAATGAATCCAACCTGATCACTTTTACATCTATTGTTCCGGTAAACTCAATTTCTGGATGAACCTCTAAATGTTTTTTAGGTTTTAATAATGAATTGCTTTGGCCCTGATTATTGTTTTCGATGTTCATTTGAAGAATAGATTCTTCTAAACCACAAGCAGCATTTACCAATTCTACACTTGGTTTATGCTTAAATCTTTCTTGTAAAACACTAAATGCATTTGGTGAAGGCTCAACAAAAAGCACATTAAATATTTCATTTTCTACATAGGTAGAATATTCCTGCCCATGGTGAGCACCTACATGAATTACACCGGTTGGATTAATTTTGTATTTCTCTATAATATCTGTTAGGTTAATTAGCATACCTCAATCCTTTCCCAATTTTCAGGAATAATATCAACTGAATCTAAATGAGCATTGGCAGGCCCAAACCATATTGATGGAGCAATTACCCTTTTATTTTCATTTTTGTTTAACCAAGCAGCCCACCAAGAATAACTACTGTTAGAAATTATTTGGTGCTCACATCTTGCCATTAAAAACAAATCTTCAATTGGGTTTCTCTCCCAAGAGAATGAGAATTGAGGCCCAATAAAGTTTTCTCTTGCCCATTCAATATCATCACTAAAAATCAGGAATTCTGAATTAGGAAATTTACTGATTGCTTCCTGAAAATAGCTCATTGGCATAACAGGAAACTGAGCTTGTAAAAACAAATAATCACCTCTTCTTACATGAATAGCCACTTTTTTAATGGGTTCATCATTTCTATTGTGCCAAAATGCCCATAACACTTCTGCTCTTGCATGAGCAAAATACTTTTCAGATTGAAAATATCCATTTAATTCAGGATTTCTCATTTTAGGAATCTCAACAAATGAATGAACCTTTTCATTGTAGAAATTATGAATCACATCTGGGCCACCAGGAGCCGGATTAAAAACAGGAAGGTGAGCAAAGAAATCTTTGTATTCTGGATGAGCAAATGATTTTGGAATTCTTAATTCATAACCATGTGTTTTGGCATAACCAATTGCTGCAGCTATTTGGAATAAATTGTTTCCAAATCTACCATAGCATTTACAAGTAACTATCATAGGTTTATAGGTTTTCTATTAGTTCAATAATTTCTTCACCCTTTTTTAAATTGTAGCTGGCATGTTTAAGCCATTCGCTTCCATCATGCACTTCATGTTGGTACTGCATACCTGGAACAACATAAAAGCATTTCTGAGATTTAAGCCATAAGTAATTAAACCATAATGTATCTGTACCCATAATTTCAGGGTTAAAATCAAATACTTCTAAGTATGAATGTTTATTTACCACATAATTGCAGGTATTCAATAAACAACCCATTTCACTTTCATGTAAAAATGGTTTTATGTCATGGAAAGCAAATAATTTTCCAGAATAGCACTGATAATTAAACTGAGGTTTTGCAAAGTCTGGGCAAAAAATTACATCATCAATTTTAAGGTCAGAACTAAGCATTGGAAAAACTGCATCCAAATACGAAGAATCAATAATATTGTCTGAATCAAACAAAATGCACCAATCGTTTGAAGCTTTTTTAATCGATTCAACCTTATTTAAACTCATACCTAAATTTTCTTCATTTCGGTAAATTTTAACTTTCGGGCCAAATGGATCGGTTAACCTTACTAATTCCTGAAAATTTGGGATTAATGAACAGTCATCTACAATTATGATTTCAGAAATTCTATCATCATTAACTACCTGTTCAAATGCTCTAATTACTTTATCTGTTCTGTTGTAATTAGTAATACAAAGGCTTAATTGTTTAATCATAACTCAAAATTATGATTGTGCGAACGCATGGCAGGGGACACAAAAAAAGCCTACACTTTAAAATGTAGGCTTTTGTAATCAAATTCACTCTCAATATATCTTTCAACAATTAACCAATCCGTACCATAATCGGTTATAAGATAAATTTTCAGGAGGTTTGATTGTAGGCTTAATGTGTTTTGAACTTTTAGCAACCTCATTTTGCATAGGTGGCCACTTTAAAAAACTCACTAATCCTTCAGATGGAATCATAAGAATGCCCGGTTGCAAATCGTAAACAATAGATTGCTCCATTTTTACAGATGCTTCTGGCGTACTTTTTTCCATCACACTAGCCATTGCAAACATGCAAAAGCCGGCAAATAATAAAAGAATAAAATTCTTCATAATTGTTTTGTGTTGATGATTAATTGGTAAATCAAAATTATTGAATTCAGGAAATGAGTAAGGGATGAGCCCACTAAATTATATTCTGCAATATTCCATCAATAAAATCACAAGCATTTTTGCTCTGTTTTATATCATCTTTTAAAATGTTCATTTCAATATGATCGTTTGGCATATTTGAGGCTGAAAAAATGATTAACTCTTTTACAGATGTTACCATTTCTATTAACTTTTCGCGTGAATGTTTTTCAATAAAACCACTCAATTGTGCTGATTTTGCTGCTTCCATTGTATTAGGCTTTAATGTTTAAACTTAATTGACCAGATAATTCTTGCTCATTTATTTCTCTTAATTGCTTTTTAAGAGCATTCATTTTATTGAGCAATTCATTTCTTTGGGCAGTAATACTCAAAATCAGTTCATCAATTTTTCTTCTTTCGGCCAAATTCTTTTCATAAACCTGGTATTTACCATAAAAGTGGTCGAAAAGCACTTTGTAACACTCTTTTTTGAATTCAATCAATTTAGGCTTTGCATTGGCCGAAACCTTTGATGCATCTATAGAAAACAGCCAACCATGTACAAATTCTATCGGAAGGGTTTGCATCGGGAAAAGCCTATTTTTAGCATCCAAACCCCTCCGTACAGCGTGCTTTGGTCCTAAAATTGGGTCATTTTTTATACCAAGCCACGCTGAGTTAGCGTGTAATCCAATAGCATCCATAATTGGTTTTAATGCAACATGAATTGTTCCATCAATGTCACAAATACACTGAATTTTTGTTTGATGGAACTTAACAATAGTAATTTTTGATTCTGTGGAATTCTCAACATCCTGCTGAAATTGTTCCTGTTCTGTTGTTTTGGCTTTCATTTTTCAAAAATGATATAAAAGAAAAACCCCCGGTGGCCAAAACAACAGTATCGACAAGCGACATTTTGTTAATCGGATTGACTACCGATTCACCGAGGGTTTTACGAAATAAGTTTAATAATTTGAAGGCTTGCATTTTTGAATACTGTTTTTTGGCATTTCAAAGGTATGTCGAAAAAAATCAAAAAAGCAAATAAAAAGAAAAAGCACCCCCGAAGGAGTGCCCTAACCTATGATGAAACAAAGCTACCCTAGCTGTAATAATTAATCGGCAAACAATGTTTGCGTAAATGAACCAGCACCGCTACCACCCCAACTTCCACTTCCAACTTTTACAGCACCTTCAAAGAAACGAACTGCACATGGATCATCTACTTCCAAAGTTACCTCTGTTGTAGGGTTTGATGTTGGGTTATTACCAAAACCAATTGGTGAAGTAGCCAATCTTACCGGAAAGCCGTAAGCTCCCATTAAAATTTGCTCACCTTGTTTGGTGCGAATAATGGCAAACAACCTGGTATCTTTTAAACCTGTTAAAGTACCCAATAGCTTGCTGGCTCTTGTTGGGATATTTACTTTTAATGTTTGTTTGAAGCTTTTCGCGTCAAGCTCACCTTGTAAATCAGATTTAAAATCACCAGTCATATCTGTATGGTAAATCTCAGCAGCAAGTTTGTTTTGTTTCAAACAAAGGTTTGCACTAATAGTTACCAAATCATCAGGATCGGTTATGTTTTCTTCCGGGTTTGGTGCAACCACATCTGGCCACGAAAATACATCAGCATATTTGCCAATGGCAATATGGCTAATGCCCGGTAAGTTGTTAGTACCTTCTACGAAGGAAATTTCTGCTAATTCCATTTTTCTGGTTGTTTTAGTGTTACATGAACATTTCTAAAATTTAACTTAGTGCCAATTATTGGGCTATCAAGTATTACAGGCTCATGAGCACTTAAAAACTCTATTTCGCTGTTGGCTACAAAGCTTTTATTTGCCGGGTTTGAGATTAAACTTAATTCACCCGATTTGAATTGTACAAATACTTCTGCACTATGGGCAGTTTCTTTATTAGAAAAAGTACCGGTAGCCTTGTAAAGACTACCGGATACTTGTTCTACTATTGTCAAATCAATTGGCATACTACTTAGTATCTGTAGTAAGTTTGAGTACCACTAATTGAATTTGCTAATCCACTGGCACTACCACCGGCAAATCCTACAAATACCAATTGGTTTGTCCAGAAACCAACTCCAAGGTGGAAACGGAAGAAAAGTTTCACTTTGTAATCCAATTTTTGGATATCGGTAATAGCCGGTTTGTCAAATTTATCAACCAATTTCAAAAGGTTTCCATCAGGTGTAGCAAACATAAATTTGCCTGCAGTCATTTCAGGAACACCAATTAAAGGAATTTTCTTTAATGGAGATCTTGCGATTTCCAATTTCTCGGTACCAACCAAAAATGGATAAGTGTTCAACATGTCTTCAACGTAATTATCCAAATCCTCTTCGCTCAAGAAAATTGCTTTAATTTTTCCGCGAATAGCTTTAGGAATACGTTTTTCAAACAAGGTAACATTATCAACCATGCTCGAGCTGGTAAATGCCGATAATGGAATTTGGTACATTGGATTATCAGCAGAAAGCAATCCTAATTCAAGCATTTTTTCAACTCCATTCATAGAGTTTCCAAAAGTGCCTAAAGCATTAGAATTGTAACGGCCTCTTACCATCAGGTAATTCACATTTTCCTGAGCTTTTGGCATCAATTCCTTATCCATAATGTATTTAGAAATGCTCTTCTCAGGCAAATCCAAATCCTCTTCATTCAACTCACCAAGCCATGATGCTTCAATTTCATCAGGAATAATTGGAAAGTTAATTTTTTGGTCATAAGCAACCAAAATGTTTGGTTTGATAGTTGTTTCACCAACTTCATTCCATTCAGGTTTAAAACCCTGAATCACATCACTGGTAATAGAGTTAATTGCCGGAAATTGGCCTTTAACTCTTGTAATGGTTCTCATATAAGGGTCAATTACTGACCCTGTATTGTAAACCATTGCAGCAATTTCTTTGCTGTTTACGCGAAAGTAATTGCCTAATTCTGATACGAGTTTATCGATATTCATTTTAAAAAAAATTAAGCTTAGTTAAACATTGCTTTTGCTGATTCAATGTGCTCAGCACCTTCTTCAGCATAAGTTGCAATTCCTTTGTTTTCGCTACCTTTTTTACCATCATCAATGGTATTGGTAGTTGCACCTTTAATCAAGTCGTATTTTTCCTGAAGAGATGTAAGGTTTGTATTTGCCTCAGTTAAAGAATTGGTTGCAGTTTGTAAAGCTGTTTCATTTTCGCTTAAAGTAGCAGTTAAATCACTTACTTCTTTAGATTTTAAGCCAATTAAAGCATTAATTGCTTCAATGTTTTCAGCAGTTAAATCTACTTCAACAGATGCCTGGTCTTGGGCAAATTGTACACCAAGTACAGAAGCCAAAGCCACCTGAGTGGCTAATAATTGTATTTTCATGTCGTTAGTATTGGCAAATAAAGGTGAGCCGGTTCCGCTATTAAATTTTGGAGATTGAGATAATTCATCAATGGCATTTACAGCACTGGCAAAATCTCCAATTTCATCTACAAGGCCATTTTCTAAGGCTTCTTTGCTATAAAACATAGCACCTTTAAAAATGTCTTCATTATCGCTCAAGTTTTGGCGATTTTGTTTTACATCATCAATAAAAAAGTTTACAAACTTTTCTAAGTCTGCTTTCATCAATTCATCTTTACCTTCTAAAAGCTCTCTATAGCTTTCATTTTTCTTAGAAGATTGAGGTGCATAAACAGTTTTAATTTCAATGCCTCTATCTGCATAATGCTTTGTGAAATCAGCGATTTTAATATAAGCACCAACAGAACCAACTTCAGAAACATTACCAGAAATAATCATTTTTTGGCCTGCACTGGCAATCCAATAAGCAGCACTTGCAGCCATTCCATTAATAAATGAAACAACCGGTTTTTGTGCCGATTTCATAATTTGAGTTAGTAATTCAACTGCATTTCCTTCACCACCACCAGAATCAATATTTAAAATAACACCCTTAATGTTTGGGTTATCTAATGAGGCTTGCAGTAAGGATGCTTTGGTTTCTGTTCCGGCAGAACCACAATATTGGTCGGCTTTAGTAATTGGCCCTTTAATGTCGATAACGGCAACTGACCCTTTTGGGGCTTGATTAACCGGGCTTGATTCTCCATACTCAGAAATAAAGTAAACAGGACTACCTGCAATAACAGCTTCTCTAATAATAGGTGAATTCTCTTCCTGTTGTTCTGCTTGCTGGCCATTTAATAAGCCATGAACTACAGGAAAATAAGATTCAGCAAATGATTGATGAATTAACCATTTAGCTGATAAAATGTGACCTATATGAACTACTCTTCTTGTCATTGTAGTATCAAAGGTCACATTTGAAGCCTAATCAATAAGGGACGCTCCCAATAGTATCAGCCAATTATACCGGAATTGTACCTGTAAAAAATGGAGGTGGAAAAGTTTGAACTCCCGAAAATTCAAAATTATATCCGGCATCTGTTTGCTCATAAATAAAGTTTAATCCATTTACCGAAACATCACCAAACCAAATGTATTTGCCGTTTTTATCTCTAACAATAATGCAGAAGAATGAATTAATCATTTCTTCAAACAACTGTATAACATCAGATTTATGTTTAGGCATTACTCCTTTAATTACAATCTCATAAATAGTACCCTGATCTGTTAATTTTGGTTGAAGGTCTACCTCAAGTCGCTTATCAGTACTATATCCTTCATAAAAAACAGCACCACCCATACTTGGAGCAGATGATAAAATTTGATTAATTATACTCAATGGTGAAATGCTTGCAGAATTTGCAAACCAAAAACTTTCGTATCCTGGTATATTTTTTTGAGCTTCTAAATGTGGAAATGAATTCATTTTTGTATTTTTTATTATTGGGTTATATGTAGCAAAGATTTTTTTTTAACAGATATTCAATCCTTTATCTGAATTTCCTGTAAATTGTCGGGCTTTTTTCAATCGTTCATAGCTTAGAATTGATTCATCATAACCAAATTTCACACAAAAGTCATCCATTAACTTCTTAACTGAGTAGTGTCCTTTAGCTTCCTCATCTCTGGCTTCAATATACATCCATACTGCCTGATAGATCAACTTGGTTACAAAATTATTAAAATCAACAGTATCTGTAGGACTCAATACCATACCTCTATGGCACATTACACTTTCACTCAATTCAATAATAACATTACAAGGGTATGGTTTATACCTTTTATCCTGCTCATTGCATGGGTTTTCAATGCATTTATAAAAATGCCTACCGGCTGTAGTTGTTCTATCTAGGCAAACAATCTTGTCTTTTGATTTGCTGAAATTCTTTTCAAGATAAAACTTAACCAGTGGACTTACTTCAATAGAAACTTTGAAGCTAAGTTTTTTTGGAACTGCCTGAGCAGCATTTGTACGGATTGCAATTTTTGTTTCATTCATATTTCAAATTTAGGAGGATGTGAAGCTAAGTTTACAAAAATGGGTAATAAGTAATTCACATTTTGTTTTGCTTTTTCCAGAACAGAAGATTTTAAGTAGTAGAGTTTAAAAACTATAAAATTTTTTTTTCAATGAATTCTCAGCGACTTGGCGTTTTTACCCTCTCTCTGTTACATTTTATTTTATTTATTTAATAATCAATAAAATAAATATGTAACAAAGGATGTAACAAAATGTAACAGAAAGTAACAAAGTGTAACAAAAAACACTCATAAAATGCTCTGTTACATATCTTGTTACAATCTGTTACATTCAATCCCAATAAGGGTTTTAATGCCATTTTGTCAAAAAATGTAACAGCAGTTGTAGCAGTTCAATAGAATTTCCAAAAAAGTAAAAAAACATACCAAAAGCCAATTTTCGCGCAAAAATTTCGGCACGAATACTGCTACTACTCCCAAAACTTCAAGCCCGAAAAACTCAAAACATTGATTTACAAATGTGTAACATAAATGTAACAGCTTTGTGAACCCATTTTTAGGCAACAAAAAAGGCTCCTGGTATGGAGCCTTTAATCTTTTAAAGCAATAAGTTAAAATAACTTATTATAGTTCGCATATCTATCACATAAGATTGTTGTATATGCGAATAAACATAACGCCAATAAATGAGTTATAGGCAAGCACTGCCGACTTGCATCAACGGAAATTCACGTATCTGTAACTCGTTTGGAATTGCCTGTATTTTATCAATTTGCTTAAAGAAGTAAGGTATATTTTGTTCTTTACACATTCGCTTCATATCATAAGCCCATTGCATCTGAAATTCTCTTTTATTGTGTCCGCTTTCACCACCTTGAATAACCCAACCTATATAAGTCAAATCAATTGCCCATATATCTCCTACTTGTGGCTCAATTGATAAAAACAAATTGTTGCCTTTATAGCTCACTAATCGGTTTCTGTAAATGTTTGCTGTTTCTTGATTACTAATTGAAGTTCCAAACCATACATTTTTAGGTGCATTGGTTATCCAAGTTGTAGGTACATTTAAAGCAATGTTTTCAGGTCTTTTTGTAAGGAAAAGGAAAATCAAATTATTGTAGTCGCCTTTTGATATTTTACTAAATAATCTAAACCTCAAATCGTTTGTGGTTTCATATTCTTCTGTTGGATTAGTTAAAAGTTTACTATCCTCAAAAATATCCATCATTGAGCCGCAAAATATTTTCAATAATTTGTTTTCACTTTCAGCCTGCTTTTGGTATTTATCCAAATCACTGAAAGCCGATTTAATTCTTTGTCGTGGTTGTTTTTCGCCCCACAAATTCTTTTTGTATCGTGTATCTGAAAAATATTCAGCATAACAATTTTTGCATCCTGTATGCACTTTTGAACAACCCCACCATAAATTAACGGTGTGGTCTGTCCATTCTATTTTACTGTTTTCTGCCATTTGTTTGAATTCTTAATTTGTTTAATGAAGCCTTGCCTGCCTATAACATCACCTAAACGAAAGCGGGCGAAAGTATTCTACCGATAGGCCCGCCTTCGTTTAGCTGCATTACGTTATGCGAGATGCTAAGACCCGCACTCCGAAAAAACTTCACAACTTTCACCACCGACTAAATCCAATTCTAATTGCTGATTTTCGACTGGAAATATTATCGCATCATCATTTACAGACCCAACAAATGTTTTTGACTGTTCTATAATTTCAAAAGCCGACCTATCCCCTCGAAAAAATCTTCTTGGCAATTTCAACTCCTTACCTCTTTCAATCAATCGTTTTTTTACGTTTTCAGAAATAAAGTTTTCATATTTCTGTTCCATTTTTGCAGGAAAATCAAAAGCCGCTTCATTTTCTTTAGCAATTGTGAATAGTTTTTTATCTGCCTTTTTCCAGCACCATTTGCAATTTCCTTGATAACCTTTCAAGTCCAATCTAAAAGGCTGTTGCGACCAAAATAAATTAATCATTGGCTTTGTCATTGGTATCAATTTTGTATCAATTAATGGGTAAATAATGCCAATCTCCTTTGCTCTTGAGTTCATTCTATCGGCTTCATCTTTTCTAATTCCAATTGCCAATAAATATTTTGATTTACCCCAAATGCTTTTAGTGTATGAAGTTATTGGGCGTTCTTTCAATTCCCTTGTGCAAATACTCATATTTTGATTGGGTATTCCAAATTTTGCTATTGCGGCTTCAAATGGCTCTCCATTTCTTGAACATTCTTCAATTGAAACTACTTTGTGTTTTGTTCCTTTTCTAAATTCTGGATTTACAACCGCTTCAACCGCAACTACTGGAAATCCAAAATAGTTACTGCATTTTTTTACAAAGTCTAAAGTTTCTTCATTCTCTTGTCCTGTGTTTGCAAAAACAAACAACATTTCATATTTATCTTGGCAATGTTTCCAAAGCCATTGAGCCATAAAAGCTGATGTTTCGCCACCTGAAAAACTTACTAATAATTTTTGTTTCATAATTCTATTTTTAAATTCGTGAAAAGCACCTCGCATAACAGCACATTTGCAAAACCCAATTTTACCAACCCACAAGCCCGACAAAATTGGGCTTCGCAAATCTGCAACTCGTTAGGCGACATTATTTTTTTTCCCACCGCACCCGAAAACAACGATCATACTATCGTGCATTGGGGCTTTATCATTTACTAATTCTCCTTTGGTATTTACTCCAACAAATTTTACTCTACCTTTTACAAATCGGATCTCGTTTGCGTTTGGCTGTATTGCCTCGTGAAATAATTTTGTAGAAGTTGATACAGGCAATAGCATTACACACAACTTGCCCTTTTTTGCTTCATCAATGGCTTTCATTACAAACGCCTCTTTTAAGTTTCTGCTGTATGGTGGGTTTATAAAGTTTCTTTGCCCCCATTCAATCAGTAAGCCATCTTTATCAGGCGTTATTTCATTCTCGTTTAAAGGGCAAGGATCAAAGTCAAACGCAAACTCGGCATTTAGTTTGTCGTAAAATTCTTTTGGAGTAGCCCAATTATCACTATGGTTTAAATTTCTGTTTTTCATTTTCGTTTCTAATTAATATTCGTAAATCCCACCGCACAAAAAAAATAACGATCGCCTAACACGGGTTTTGCGGCAGTTTGCCCCTTGCTCAATCCAACGCTTCGCAAACCGATCGCAAAGCCCCAAAACGTTATGCCTCATGCTTATGAAGCGACTCAAGCTGAATATCATTTTCTAATTCATTGCCCCAGATATCCCAACCCTCCCTTTTTTGACGAGCAAACATTTCAAGTTTTAAACCTGGTGAAGTTTGTTCAATCATTTCATAGAAGTAATTAGGTTTTTTTGAATGCTTAGGCGCTCCATTTTCATAATTGCGCTTTACATTGTGCCAAGTGCTATCAATTGTTTTTAATGCTTTGAGCTTTCCTTTTTTAGCAAATAACAAGTATTCTGTATTTATTTTAAATGTACCTCCAAGCCCTCCACCCATCCTGTTTTTTGCCCAGACAATTGTAGTTGAGTATTCAAAACCCCATGCTTTAATAACTTCAAATGCAAAAGGCAAATGTGAGTTTGTCACCCATAGATATAAATGAGCATCATCTGCAGCAATTTCAGAAACATTCAATCCTTTTATTTCTTCAATTGTCATTGATGGGTATTCTGTATCCCTGCTTTTATTGGATGAAGGAACAAAAAGTTGCTTCCCATTTTCCATTTTATAACCACCTATAGGTCTACCGGCTTTAATTTTCCAAGGAGGGTCAGCATAAATAACATTGTACTTCTTGACTGAGCACGAAGGCATAACACCACCTACCCGCAAAAGGGGCTTCATGCTTTCAAATGGTGTTCCTTCGTTGAAATATAAATCTGTTTTCATAATTAAAATTTGTTGTTTAAATCCCCTTCTGCGGGTAGCTGCATTACGTTATGCGTAAAATTATTTACGTTTAATTAGCTCTATTGCTTTATTGAACCCATTTTTAAACCCATGCCTTTTAAGGTCATAATCCCGTTGTTTGCCTTCATCTTCAAAAGCGTTTTTAGGGTATGTAACATCAGCTAATTCTTGCATAGTATCATTACTTGGTAGTTCTATTTCTTCTAACCACCATAAATGTGTCCAATTAGGAATATTTGCAAATTCACCATAAAATCCACCAAAGTTAAATTTTAAAGAATCGGCTGACTCAATACCAATTCCAGAATTACATTTTGAATTAACTATGTAATACCCCTCTTTTTCTGGAAGCCTTTCGCTGCACTTTACTTTTCTGAAATATTTACTCATTTTGTTTTTGTTTGTTGTTCTATTTGCAATTCATGAGTCTCAATTGTATAAAACTCAACAGATGTGTATCCAGTTGGCTCAATGCCTCTTGTTAAGGTGTCAAAAGCTTCATGGGTAATTGAGTGAATCTGATATGGCTTACCATTTACCTCAAATACTAAATAATACATCCATAAATCAATTGGGCAATCTGGTGGAAAAAAAGCCTTGCAATAAATTCTTGCAGGATGCTTAGAGTTTTTTCTAAAATGGGTTTTCTTGAACTCTTTAATTATTCTGCCACAAAAAGATAAATTGAACTCATGGTACTCTTCATCGGAACGAAGAAGGAATTTTGGCGGTATCATTTTTTTGCTGATTTATCTTCCTCAATAAATAACAAATACATTTTATCACTTGCAGCTATGATATTTTTCATTAAATCATCAATAGTTTCAGCATAAACATAAGATGGATATGTAATTCCTCTATGTATGGAACCACCTACAACCTCACCTTTTTTATTATATATAAAGCTGTCACATTTAGGATGAGATAATTCAGCTAAAAAACCAAGTTTGTTGTATTTATAGAACAATTCAATAATATCAGCAAATGGATGGTCTGCTTCATAATCCTTAACAGTTCTATCATTTGCAATTTCAGGAAGTAAATTTTGTAATTCAGATTTATCAATATCATCAAAAAACTCTCTGAATGCTTTATTATCATTACAAGCTGCTACCCAGAATAATTTTTCTATTGTAACAGAATGAGTTTGGTTGTCAAATTTTTCAAAATACTTTAAATGATTCATTTTTATAGCTGTTCAGAACCATGTTCCCGGTTTAATTTTATAAATAAGGATTAGGACTTAAGGTTGATGCATCAATAGCCTCACCTGATTCAATTAGACCAAAGCAATCAATGTGCTTAGAAGTTAAATAAACAATACTTTCGGCAGCTCCTACAATTCCACCTTTAAGCTGTTTAATAGTGCAGGCTTGTCTGTCTTCTAATTCGTTTAAAGAATCGGTTTTTCTAAGGATTGGTTTTACAGAAACACTATTACATAATATTCCTCTTAATCCTTTTAAATTCTTAGTCCAAAGTATTGATTTATCACCTTTTGAATTAACATTTAAACTTGCTAATACTCTTAAAGAATCTAATTGAATAATAATTTCTTTGCCAGTATCTTGGTCTTCTGTTCTGTAACTTGCTTTACCAAAGCACCCGATATACAGGTGCGCTACTTCTTTGAATTTCATACCTATACTACTTATTTAATGGAGTATCACGTTTCTTTAAAATAAATCGTTTGTCAGCTATAGTAACATCAACTACTTTTAATGATGTATCAGGTGTTAAAATCGTATTAATAATAGCTTGAACAGTGTCAAAAGCTTCATTATAACCTTTACTATTTCCCCTTTTATAGCCTATATTATATATTATGTAAGCAAGGGTAATAACCATGAAAATAGTCCATAAGGCGTTGTATAACTTGTTTTTCATTTTACGCGACTTTAATTTTATTGATGCTGGCAGCTTTCAGGGCTTCTGCCATTTTTTTAACTACCACTGGAACCACTGAATTTCCTATGTATTTTTTTTGCTGTGTTTGGTTTCCCATTAAAACATATCCATCAGGAAAACCTTGAATTCTTTTCAATTCATCAATAGAAAGCATTCTCATTTTAATATCTACAATGCCATACATAGCCATAAACTCTTTAATTTTTATGGTCATATCAGAATCAGATTCAAAAACAGCTATAGCCAATTTTCCACCTTCTACCTCTACCAAATACATTGGCGCTTTATCCATTCTGGCAATTAATGTTGCACAAGGATTTTCAATACTTCCACCATTGGTATTAAACCATTGAGGATTCACCAGGTAATGCCATTTTCTATTTGCAGTAATGGTTCTGGATGGTTCATTAATATCTGCAGGTGCATTTCCAAAATTGGTGTCCATTACAAAAGGTTCACAGCTCACCAAATTCATTTTAGGATTTCCAGTAATTGAACCGGCAGGATTTTCTATGCTTTGCTTTTCTCCACCTCCTGAAAAATCTCTGTAGATGAATTGAGGTTGAACAATAGCAATTCTATCTTTTGTAGTTAAAGTACCAGAAGGATTTTCAATGCTTCCAATGTTATCACCACTTCCATAGTATTTGGCTAAGAATTCAGTTTGAACTAAACTATGATGGTCAGCAGTGGTAACTGTTCCACTTGGCACCTCACAGCTTTGCACTTTTCCTTCTGGCCTGCCTGAATAATATTTGGTAATAAATTCTGCATGAACTATTCCTAATCTACCTTGAGTAGAAACAACAGGTGAAGGGTCATTTAAATCAGGTGCAACATATTTACCTGATTGACTCATTGAATTGAATTTAATTGAAAAAGCTTCTTTACCTCCTGCTACAAACTTGATTAATCCGGCATAAATCCTTTCCAATGTTTTTTCAGAAAGTGGTTTGTCACGTTCAAAAATGCTTCTACCTTTTACATCTAAATTCAAAACATCTTTTACAGCTTTCCAAGGCTCAAGATTGGCAAATAGACTTGTATCATTTTTTTTGGCTGCTTTTGAATGAGTAGCTTGAGGCCATTTAATTGGTAAACCATTATGTGCAAACCATGCAAAAAACCTTTTCCTTGAAGTATAAGCACCAAAATCAGCAGCATTTAATTCCTTCCAATCATAGGAATAACCAAGGTTTAATTTTTTAACCTGCTCAACCCAGCGCATATAATCACAGCCTTCTTTTTTCGAAATTGGTTTTCCATTCTCATCCAATGGCCCCCAGCTCATAAACTCAATCACATTTTCAATTCCAATGTAATCCGGTTTTAAAGCTTCAATGTACCAAGGCATAAAATCTGCTAATGATCGGCTGTCACCATCACGAGGTAAACCTCCTTTTGCTTTCGAAAAATTGGTACATTCCAATGAAGCCCACAAAATTAATAATGCAGATGGATATTCGTTTTGAGCTTGTTTCACAATATCCTGTAGCTTTTCCATTTGAATAGACCTGATATCTTCTACAAAGTGAGCAGCATCAGGATGATTAGCCAAATGAGATTCAATAGCCATTTCATCATGGTTAATGGCTGCAATCACTTTAAATCCATCGGCCATTTCAAAGCCGGTTGACACGCCACCGGCACCCGAAAACAGGTCAACTACTATAAATTCTACTTGTTTCATCATAGGTTTATTTAATCAATATGCCTTATAACTCCATTCTCATCAGCTTTGCCCCAAAATCTTGAAACATTAATATCATGTTTCTCATCAATGGCATTGCAGATATCCTCATAGGTAAAACCTTCACTCTTTGCAGCTCCAAATAGTAAAATGAAACAATCTGCAAACTCAAGCCTTTTGGTTTCTCTGTTTTCATTAATATCATCAACCAATTCAGAAAGCTCATCAGCTAAGTGGTTAATTTTTGCCATTGTAGGCTGTTCAGGAAAAGTGGCATCCTGCCACTCAGTAATCATTTTAAATTGTTCCTCTCTCATTTTGCAGCCTCCCAATTCCATAATTGTGTTCTAAAATGCTCTGGCAGTTCATCTGCATTAGTGAGTTTGTGCTGCTTTTGGTTAACCTCATCAATTAAAAATTGAAGGTCAGTAAATGGAACTGAAGCATTCGTGTCCAAATTTTTAAGCCTAAAATTGGCTTGAATAATAATCACTTTGTACATAGTGGTACCGGTATTTAATTTTATAATTTTTGATTCTTTGTTTTTGGCCATAAGGTTTTGCTCATGCTCAGATATCATTTGAACAGTTGCAGCCCTTAATCCTAATAATGGCAGTTTTTTTAATGGTGTATTTACATCACTTTTAACCTGCTCTTCAATTATTGTCATTGCACCTACAATCTGTAAATCATGCTCAAGCATGCATTTATTAATAATGGGTTTCCATCGTTCAATAATTTGGTCAAATGCATTTCCAAATACATTTTTGGCTTCATTAAAATCCTTAATAAGCGATTTAATGGCCTCTTGCTCTTCTTTACTTAATTTCTGTTTCATTTATTGGTAGTATTAATCTTAATTCTGTAATTCTATTTCCGGTCATTTCTGGAATAATTGCACTCAGGCAAGTGTTTTCTTTAACTATTGTGGTTTGGTCGGTCTTAACCAAAATCAAACTAAAAAACATGTCATCTATACTCATTTGCTAATTTTTATTAATTGCTTTTTTTCAATAAATTCAATGAATTGCTCTTTGCTTACTGCCTTTTGAGTTGTTTCAAATTGCATGTTTATTTCAATGTTGTAATCAGCTTTTTTGCCAGTTGGTATAAGTTTTCCAGCTACATTTTTATGTAAATTGCATTTAGCATCTACATAGGTGCTATCATCAATCCAATAATCTCTTTTCCACATTCCAATTGAAATTGAGCAAATCCACTTTCTATTTTTTGAGTCAATGAAAACATCTCCATCCTGCAGATATCTTCCAATTAAAACAGGCTGCTCCATGTTAATTAAAATGGTAAATCATCAACTGGTTTTTCAGGTTTACTTATTGTAGATAATTCTAAAGTGGCTTGAGCAGATTCGTTTAATATTTCTTCAGCTCTTTTTATTTCCGGGTCTGCCTCTCTACTTGAAATTTCAGATTGTGTTAAAAAGTCTTCCACCTTAAAAATAAATGGCCTACCAACTTTCGATTTATTTACCCGATCTGTTTTAGTATGACCATTAGCATCCTGCACATAATCCCAAGCCGGAATTGAATATCTTTTAACCACATACTTAATTTGAATTTCCGGATGGTCTTCTGCTACTTCACCATGCTCTTTTCTTAAATCTTCAATTGTTTTGTAGTTTTTACCTTTATAACTCAATTCATGGTAAACTTTCAGTTTCATTTTGTTTTTAAGCACATCTTCCACATAATTGTCTTCAAATCTGTTTTTAAGGAAATCCTCCTTCACATCTTTGGCACTCATGAAAATTGTATCTACTCCAAAATCAAAAAACATCGATTTGATTTTCGACCTGATTTCTTTTTCAATCGTTGGAAGTGAATGAGCAATAACTTTTTTCAGGGCTTCTGTTTTAATCAATTCAGGATCAAACCAACCACGATGTCTTCTTGGAACAACCATTTTTCTATGGTTTAAAAAATGAAGGAAAGCAGGAATTTCATTCTTTAAATCCTCCATAATTGTAACATTCAATTCCTTAATTACTGGTACTTTTCTAATCCAATACCTTACATCATCATCACTGGCATAAATAAAATTGTCTTCATTGTTTGAAAGGAAAATGAACTTGCCAAAAAAATCCAACTCAACATGGTCTTTACCTTTTGAGTTCATCATAATTTTATCTGCAGTACTTAACCTTTTTACTTTTTCAACAACCTCTTGTTTGTCAATTTTTGTTTCATCACAAACAATTAAAAGCTTAGTGGCCCAACCTGCATTAAAATTGTCAACCAATTCTGCATTTCCAATAATTGCAGCATTTTGGGTAAAAATGAGTTTAAGCCAGTTGGCAAAAGTTGATTTACCAGTATTGTTTTCTTTTGATACCAAACAAAGAATAGGAAGTATTTGAGTAGGATTTTTATATAATAGGCTTACATAATCAAGGCCCAATTCATACTCAGATATTTCATGTTTTTCTTTTGTGCTTGGGTCTTTCCAAGTAATAGAGCCAATACCAAAAATGTGTTTAAGTAATTTTTCAGTTTGTGGAAATTCTCCCTGCTCTGGTTCATGCTCAAAATGAGCATACACATTAAAACAGTTATTAATTACAGGCTGAAAATTTACATGGTCAGGAATATTACAAAATGAATGGTATTTGGCAACATGCTTAAAAATTGATTTACCATGATCATCTGCAATGGTAGTTTTCATTCTACGCTCAAACCTTCTTTCTAATTGGCCATATTTATTAGGTACAAATACCCAAGCATAATATTGGTCTCCAACTCTAAAATATTGGCTTGCTTCTGCAGGAATAATTATTTCACACTCATTTTTCTCCTGGTTGTATTTGTACTTGGTACCATTCCATTTAAATTCCTTTTCTCTAAGAATTGGATATCTATCTACATAATCAAGATAAAAATCAGTAACAGAATTAAGTTTAAAGTATTGGTGAATCTTTCCAATGTTAAAAGTAATATCAAACCTTTCAAAATACTGTGGCCTTTTACCAAGGTTTAATAAATCATCTAAAATCATTTGCTCCATACCAGGCATCGAGCAAAGGGCATCATCTAAACCTTTTGGATATTCAGTTAAATCATTATCAATTTTTGGTGGATATGATTCAGAAGCAACATGGGCAAACCATTTTTTTATATCGAATTCATTGGTTAAATCCTTAAAAGTATTTGCTGTTTGAAAAAATCGAGTAGGTCGCTCAGCTAAATCACCTCCTTCAACATCTTTAGATGATAAATTTCTACAATCTCCATCAACCAACCAGATAATATTTTCAACCTCACATTTAAGAATCAACTTTTTAATATCACTATGTAAAGCACCCGATTTGGTATCCTTCATGTGAGTAATAGATGATAAGCCAACTATATCCAATCCATGTAAACTAGCCTTTGCAGCTTTAAAATATCCCTCAGTTAAAACCAATGTTTGTATTTTGGTTTTGTTTTTAAACTTGGCAATTAATGAAGGTGGGAAGAATGGAAATGTTCCTTGACCTTTAGGCATTAAGTATTTAATTACTTTTCCATCAGGCTTTACAATTGGCTCTTTTAATCGAGTAATTGAATAAGCTTCCATCCTGCCATTAATATGGCTCATTTTACCATCACCACTTTTAAAGAAGTTTATCAGCTCAGCATTAATATCATAAATAAGAATTTTAATGTTCCCTTTTTTGTCTTCACTAAAAATGGGTTGGTAAACAGTATTCTTTTGGGGAAATTCAGCATCCGGATTATATACTTCCACATGCCAATCAATATGATTTGGGTCAATGCCCAATTCATCCATTCGGCTTTGGAAGTATGATTTTTCATCACTCATACACCAGCCTCCTGATTTTGGTGAAAATTATGCTCAGCTTCAGAACGAATTTTACTTTCATGCACCCTTGGGCCATAATTAGCCAGCAGATAAAAATCACTTTGTAATTTTGTTAGAGTAGAAACAATGTAAGTTTTACTCCATTTGCCTTGGTACTGCTCAAAATAAACAGTTTCTAATAATTTAAACTTTCTCTGTTTCATTTGGCTCAATTATTAAAGTTCCTAAAGGCATTTCATTCAATCCATTAAGCTCATACTTAATTTCTGCTATCAGCTTTTTTAGCTCAGCTGAATTGGGTTGTAATGGAAAATCGGCTAAATCTGATAGGGTAGAACCCACAAATAAAAGTTTAGAAGCCAAACCGAAAATGGCAGATTTGCTTTCGGTATCTTCAAATGTTTTAAAATCTTCAATTGATTTTTGAGCCAGTTTAATTAAACCGGTTAATTCTGGGTTATGCATTTTATTTCGTCATTTAAATTTTGTGGAACTTGTAACAGCATCAATTCTTCGAGATGCATTTTTTCTTTTTGCAATTGGTGTAAACCGAAGAAAAATGTTTGGGTTGATCCTTCTAAACTTTCACAAAGTCGAATCATGCCTTTAATTTCTTTGGTAAGTATTCTATGCTTAAAAAGCATTTGGTCAATATTCATCAGGCAAATCCTTAAATAAACCAGGGTAATGATGGTCTTTAGTTCTAAACATTATTAGTATAATTAGAACCACTGCAAGGCCAAATAATAAAACATCAATGTTTGGTTGAATAATTGCATACATGCAATCATCAAATTGTTTTAAAATCTCTTTCATTTTAGTGATTGAGTGAAATCCAATTGATGTAGTGTTTGCAGAAATTTGGAAGGTCTATAAAATCAAGTGGGTACTCATCATTTTGAGAAATAAAAATGAAATTGGGTTCTATCTGAAAGCATTTTTTACCCCTTTTATTTACAATGGTTGGACTTGTACAGCTTATAATAAAAGATACAATTTCACCTAATGAGCGCACCTCATCAAAAACTATTAACTTGGTTTGGGGCGTGCATGCATTAAATAAGAATTGGTCTTCCTTTAATTCTTCTGCAGAACGTCCTGATAAATAAACTACTTCTTCTTTATTGAAAGTGGCAGCAATTTCACGTGCCTTTGAAGTTTTTCCACAACCTTGTGGGCCAACTATAATTGTAATTTTTTTCATATTAGTTATTGATTAGGTTTTGTTTTTTCAATCCAACTGTAGCCCTGCAGTAATCAAATATTTCAGATATGTAAAAGGGCCAACATTTAATAGGTGAATTTTCTCTTGGTAAAAGAATTTTTATGTCTGCTTCACTTGCCAATATTTTTAAAGCCCATTCTTGCCTTTCTAATCTGCCTAAGCCTTTTAATTTGGTAATAGCTTTTAAATACTCAGGATGTGGATTCTGATAAGTTAAAATTGCCTTTTCGCGTTGCAGTACAAAATCATTCAGTTTATCTTTCCAGTAGGCCAGTGTTTTTTTTCTTATCCAAGCATTAGCTTTAATTACATCAGGCAAAACATCTGCAAACGAATGTTTAATGTTTATAGAATCATTTTTAACTAAAACACAGGCCCAAACAGAGCCATCAGGTAAATTGGTAATACTTGAATAAACTGGCATGGCTGTTTTAATTAGAATTCCATTAAATCAGAAACATTGATTTTGGTGTACTTTTCGCTAATAACCTGAACCAAGTAGGCCAAATGGTCGAATGAAATTGGCTTGCGGTTTTCTTCGTAATAGGTTAAAAGCTTTCTTGAGATTTCTAATTCGAAACAAATAGTGTTTCTAATCTCATTTAAATTACTTTCAGGATCGGCACTTTTAGAGGCTATCTCAAAAAGCATTTTCCTTAAAGTATTCTTAGGTTTTTTTAATGCTGAATTTTTAGTTTTACTCATTTATGTGTAATTGAATACACAACATTATGAAATAATATTGAAACATTATCAATAATGTTGTGTATTTTTGTTCACATACTTGTAAACATATTTGTACATAATGTTACACAGAGGAGAATTTGTAAAAAACAAAATAGCTGAGATAGGAATCTCTTTGAGTGAACTATCAAGGAGATTGAACATCTCTCGAAAAACAATGTACAATTGGTTCGAGGATGATGATTTACCTATTGAGCATGTGCTTAGTATTGGTAAAGTAATTAATCTTGATTTTAGGACTGAATTCCCTGATATATTTAAATCAGGAGTTGAAGAGCCGGTAAATCAATATGGCAATAATTGGCGCGAAAAGTATTTTGCCCTATTAGAAGAAAACCACCACATATCTAAAAAGTACATGGATTTAATGGATAAAAAGCTAAAAGAATACGCTTTAACATTAATCTAACTTCACTTAAACTACACTAAAAAGATGTTAACCCATACTAATACAGGATTCTTTGAATTCTGTCGAGACCACAAAAGCCTCCAATCGGAGGCTTTTTTTATTTTTACGCTTTTTTTGATTTCATTAATTATTTATATTTCAGCATCATATAAATATTGATAAGAATAATTTAGCATTTAAAGCGTTCTTTAATTTCATTTTAATCTATTTCAATCTTAGAAATTGGTAGATTCGACAATAATAAAATATGGCATCAGGAAATAATACTATCCTTCTTTTGGAAGACGATTTAAAACTTTCAAATGAAATTCAACTATTCTTAAATAATCAAAATTTTGATTGTGAGATTGTTTTGAATGGACAAGACTGTCTTGAAAAACTTAAACTCAAATCTTATGATTTATTGATTTTGGATATAAATGTACCCATCATCAATGGAATTGATGTATGTAAAAATACCAGAACAATGGGAATTAAAACACCTGTTATGATGTTAACTGCATTTAGTGATATTGATAATAAAGTTAATGCGCTTGAATCGGGTGCAGATGATTATTTAGCTAAACCTTTTCATTTTGAAGAATTACATGCAAGAGTAAAAGCTTTACTTAGAAGAGCTAAACAAAATGTTGAAGAATTTGAAAAGATAATCATTGCAGATTTAGAGATAATTCCAGAAACAATGCAGGTTTTTAGGTCTGAAAAACAAATTATGCTTACCCCTAAAGAATATAAACTTTTGCTAGCTTTAGCTAAAGCTAAGGGCAAGACTTTATCAAAACAAGTAATTGCAGAAGAGGTTTGGAATATTAATTTTGAAACAGGTACCAATACAATTGAGGTTTATATTAACTTTCTAAGAAATAAAATCGATAAAGATTACGCTGAGAAGTTAATACATACCAGACCGGGTTTTGGTTACTACTTAAAGAATGATATTTAATGAATTTAAAGAATAGGTTTACTTTATTATTTAGCCTACTCTTTTCTTTGTTTTTTGGTATCGTACTCTATGTTGTTTACCAAATGTATTCAGATTTTAGAAGAGAAGATTATTATGATAGATTGCTTGAAAAAGTAAATCAGGTTTCCTATTCATTAAAGATTCACTACTACAGCACAAAAGAACCCTTCTCTAATTCAGACATCTTAATTTCCAATAAATTATCCTACCAGAAAGTAGCCATTTTTGATGCAAAACTCAATTTGGTTTTTCAATCAGATACTATAAATCCAATTATAATTGAAGCTGAAGATTTAGCTGAACTTACAGATAATAAGCCATTTTACAGCATTAAGAATAACAGAGAAATGGTTGGTAAGTTATTCATGGATGATACCCAAAGTCGTTTAATTGCAGTTGAAGCCGAGGATATTCATGGAAATGCTAAATTAAATTATTTAAGAGATTTACTGATTTGGGCTTTCGTATCAGGATTGATTTTAGTTTGGCTTTTATCATATTATTTAAGTCGAAGTGTTTTGGCTCCAATGGATAGATTAAGAGAGAAAGTTCAAGAAATTACCTTTCAAAATTTAAGTAATCCAATTTCATTTCGAAATAGAAAAGATGAAATTTCAGCTTTGGCAAGGGCTTTTAATCATATGTTAGAACGCATTGATAAATCATACAGACGTCAAAAGGAATTTACAGGAAATGCCTCTCATGAATTAAGAACGCCAATTGCTCGTATTGGTACTCAGCTCGAAAATTTAATCCAGGACAAATCTTTTCCAGATGAATTTAAAAATCAATTGTTAAGCATCAATGAAGATGTTGATCAACTTTCTGATATAGTAACTTCTTTACTAATTTTATCTAGGATGGATGAAACAGAAAAAAAACATCTTCTAAAAAATCTAAGAATTGATGAGGTGGTGTTTGAATCTGCCGATAAAATTTCAAAAGTGTTTCCGGATATTAAAATGCAATTTGATGTCCAAAACTATACCAATGAGGAGTTAAGTTTAGAATTAATGGGTGATGAAATGCTTTTGAAAATTGCCTTTTCAAACCTGATTAAAAATGCCTATTCATATTCAGACAATAAACAGGTTAAAATAAATATCGCTAAAGAGAATGATGGTTTCCTTGTACAAATAGAAAACTCAGGTCCAATACCCGAGTTTCATAATAATGCAGCCATGTTTCAGGCATTTTCAAGAGGAGTAAATTCTTTAAACAAACCCGGAAGTGGTTTAGGACTAAGAATTGTTCAAAGAATTGTGCATTACCATGGAGCTGAAATATATTATCAAGCCCCAAATAATAACCTCAATCAAATGAATGTGAAATTCAGAAAGAATACTGAATTTTAGTGAATATTCTATATAGTTGGAATTGATTAGATAATTTGTTTGATATCAAACTGCTCTTACTTTTCTAAAACCTCATACATATCCAATCTTCTATCTTTCCAGTTTAATACAGTTCCGGTATTTCTAGCTCTTTCTAAAGCAGCTAAATCCAAGTCGGCAATAACAACCGTTTCAATGTTGGTATTACATTCACCTGCAATAGCATCAGGAGGAAAAGCGAAATCACTTGGCGTATAAATACCTGATTGAGCATAGTTAATATCCATATTATCAACCGATGGAATATTACCAATTGTACCAGCTGTTGCAACAAAAATCTGATTTTCTACTGCTCTAGCTTGTGCACAAATTTTCACCCTTAAATGTCCGTGTTTTTCATCTGTACTAAATGGTACAAATAAAATTTTAGCTCCTTTATGACAAGCAATTCTTGCCATTTCAGGGAATTCAACATCATAACAAACATTGATGGCTATTTTACCGCAATCGGTATTAAACACCTTAATTTCATTACCCGGTTTAACTCCCCACCATTTCGATTCGTTGCTGGTAATATGAATTTTATATTGTTTTTCATAAGTACCATCACGTTTAAACAAGTAGGAAATATTATATAGATTTTCACCTTCCACTTGCAAATGTGTACCTGCAATAATGTTGATATTGTATTCCAAAGAAAGTCTCGAAAACAACTCAATATAATCTTCGGTATACTCATCCAGTTTTCTAATGGAATCTTCCGGACTCATACTTTTATATTCATGTAAAGACAAAAGCTGGGTAGTGAACAATTCCGGGAATAAAACAAAATCTGATTTATAGTTGGATGCCACATCAGTAAAGTACTCACATTGTTGTGCGAACTCCTTGAAGCCTCTGATTTTTCTAAGTTCATACTGAATACAACAGATACGAACCTTTTTCATTAAAACGCTTCGTTCTCTGGTTTCAGGGATATAATCGAGGTTAATCCATTCAAGTAACAAGGCATATCCTTCCGATTCTTTGTCTTCCGGCAAATAATCTTTGATGATACGGGTGATATTAAATGCCTGACTTAATTGAAAAGTCACAACAGGATCTTTAATCTTTTTATCGATTACCCTTTTGATATAAGCTCTGATTCCAAACTCCTCGCTATACCTGTGGTAATTGGGTAAACGACCTCCGATTAAAATACGTTTCAGGTTTCTTTCAATACAAAGAACCTTACGCATTTCATAAAGCCTTCTTCCAATTTTTAATCCCTGGTATTCCGGATGAACCATGACTTCAATACCATACAAAGTATCACCCTCATCGTCGTGGTTGGTAATAAAACCATTGTCGCAAATTTCCTTCCAGCTATGGTCATCATCATATTCATCCCAACTAATGATTAAACTGGTTGCTGAACCTACAATTGTTCCTTCATATTCAATAACCTGCATTCCATCTGGAAACAGTTTGAACTGTGAATCCAGCATTTGGTATGTCCATGGTTCATTATTAGGAAAGCAGATTTTAGAGAGTTCAATAATTTCGTTGAAATCATGACGCTCTGCCGTTCTTTCAATTAATTTTGGTTTTCTGGAAGCACGTGTTTTCATCTGAATATTGGATGTTAAAAAAAGACCCTCGAGAGTTTCGAAGGTCTTTTGTTTGTATGATTTTAATGTAAATTATGCCAAACATTGGTCACGTCATCATCTTCATCCAGACGTTCCATTAGTTTTTCGAAGTCGGCAATTTGTTCGTCTGTTAATTCAGCCTGAGTGGTAGGAATTCTTTGTAATTCAGCATTCAGAATTTCAATTTTTCTTTCCTCTAAACCTTTTTGCATGGCACCAAATTCGGTAAAAGGAACTGAAATCATAAAATGTCCTTCTCCATCATCTTCTAATTCTTCCATTCCGTAATCAATCATTTCCAATTCAAAATCTTCAGGATTGATACCTTCTGCAGGAATTCTAAAAATACCTTTTCTTTCGAATAAGAAATCAAGACTACCTGAAACCATCATTTGACCGCCTGTTTTATTAAAATGGGCGCGTAAGTTGGCAATAGTTCTGGTTGGATTATCAGTAGCAGTTTCTATGATCATGGCTACACCATGAGGACCTTTTCCTTCGTATGCAATTTCTTCCATGTCTTTGCCATCTTTAGAGCTGGCACGGTTGATAGCAGCATCAATATTTGCTTTAGGCATATTTGCTGCCTTAGCATTGGCAATAATTGCACGTAAACGTGAATTCGAATCAGGATCTGTTCCGCCGGCTTTAACGGCAATATGAATTTCTTTACCAAATTTCGTAAAAGCTCTGCTCATTTTTGAGTAGCGAGCAAACATCTTGTGTTTTCTTTTTTCAAATACCCTTCCCATGTATTTCCAATTTTAGAGGCTCCAAATATAGGAGCTTAAGCGTAAAAATGGCAATTTTATCAAGCATTTTTAAACGTGAGTTTTACACAGATAACAATTTGTTTTGGTTTGATTTCTGTTTGATAATCAGAAAACAAGCCCATTAAACAAACATTAATACTGTCATAAAATTAAAATAACTGCAAAAAATCAGCTTTAAAAACAGCACTTTTGAGTCCGAATAAATGGAGAACCAAAGAAAATATACAGACCAAATGGGAAGAGAAATTTTCCTTCCAAAAAAGCCTGTGCGTATCATTTCCTTGGTTCCATCTCAAACAGAGCTGCTATACGATTTAGATTTAAATGAAGAAGTCATAGCTCAAACGCTATTTTGTATTCATCCCGAATGGGCACATCAATCCAAAACCAGAATTGGAGGAACGAAAAGACTTCAAATCGATAAAATCAGGGAATTAAAACCGGATTTAATCATTGGCAACAAAGAAGAAAATCTGAAAGAACAAATCGAAATTCTGATGAATGAATTTCCGGTTTATATGAGTGATATTCAGAATCTGGATGATGCATTAAACATGATTTCCGATATAGGATTTATTTGTGGTAAAGAACTAAAAGCAAATTTGATTGTAGACGAAATTAAACTCGGATTTGCTGAATTACATCAAACAGAGAATAAAAAGAAAATAGCTTATCTCATTTGGAATGAGCCTTTGATGGCAGCAGGACATGATACCTTTATCAATGAAATGCTCATCAAATGTGGATTTGAAAATGTGCTTTTGCATAAAGATTCACGTTATCCGGAAACAAGTATTGTTGAATTAAATGAGTTAGGAACTGAGTATGTTTTGCTTTCTTCAGAACCATTTCCATTTGCTGAGAAACATATTCAACAATTGAAAAGTGAAGGATTAAAAGCTAAAATTATTTTGGTTGATGGCGAATTGTATTCTTGGTATGGAAGCAGATTGAAATATTCGGTATCTTATTTTAAACAGCTGATTCAGCAAATAAATTTATTACATGAAAGCTGATTTAAAACCTTGGTTGGCCTTTGCCGCAGTTTCATTTTTCTGGGGAACAACCTATTTAGCAACAAAAATCGGAGTTCAATCCATCCCTCCATTTTTATTGGCGGCATTACGTCAGGGCATTGCCGGTATATGTTTGATATTATACTTTAAAGCCAAAGGATATTCATTTCCATCGATGAAAGACCTCAAAGTTTTCTCAATGAATGGCATCATAATGCTAGCAGGAGGTAACGGAATCATTACCTGGGGAATGCAATATGTTGATAGTGGAATGACATCTTTAATATGCGCTTTAACACCGGTTTGGATTGTTATGTTGAATTACTTATTGGGGAATAAAGAGAAAATTACAGCTATGACCATTATTGGTTTTTTGGTTTGTATTGCAGGACAAGTGCTCATATTTAAAAATAGGATTTATTTGTTTAATACGGATAATTTTATGTTTGGGGTGATTGCTGTTGTGCTGAGTAATATTCTTTGGGCCTTGGGAACTATTTATTCGAAAAACCACAAATCGGAAACACATCCATTGTTTGCATCAGGAATTCAAATGCTGGCAGGCTCGGTGATATTGAGCATTGTAGCTTTAATTAGAGGAGAGCAGCAAGTATTTCATCCGAATACAGATTCTTTATGGGCCTTGTTGTATTTAATTGTATTCGGTTCATGGGTAGCTTTTGGTTCGTTTATGTATGTGATTAAAAAGTTACCGGCGAATGTGGTATCAACCTATGCTTATATTAATACAGCAGTAGGTATTATTTTGGGATGGTTGTGGTTGGGTGAACCTATGGATTTGTTTACTGTAATGGCTTTGGTATTAACAATTGGCGGCGTATATTTAGTGAGCAAAAGCTCGCTAACATGACAGAAAAAAGCCATAACCAGGAAGTAGGAAAAATAGGAGAGGACCTCGCATTAAAGTACCTTTTGGAAAAAGGATATGAGTTGCTGGAACGCAATTACAGAGCGGGGAAAGCGGAAATCGACCTCCTGATGAAAAAGGAAAATGAACTGGTTGTAGTAGAAGTAAAAACCCGCTTTAATGCCATACTTGAACCGGAGAAAGCAGTGGGTAAATCGAAGCAAAAAACACTTGCTGCAGGAATTGAGGAATACCTAAATTCTAACACTTTGGAGCTTAATGTTCGCTTTGATATCATCTCCATTAATTTTTTTTACGGAAAAGTTGATATCACCCATTTTGAGGATGCATTTTATCCTGGATTTTTGAGTTGAGAATGGAAATGGATATTATGAAAAACAGGTACAGAAAACCTTTTAATTTGATAAACTTGATTTAATTGAATTAAACATCCAATTCTAAATTATCAATCATATCTTTAAGCTCATTAGGCTTTAAGTCGGCTTTTTCACCCTTGTCGTAGATTGTCAGAAGATAAACTGTTTCGGTTACTACATATAAATAGGTAATAACCCTTGCTCCACCACTTTTTCCTTTTCTTTTACTGCTAATAGCTAAACGTATTTTATAGCAATTATTTCCAATGAAAGTTCCACTTTCAGGGTTGTCTTCAATAGCTGAAATTAGTTCAGCATACTCATTTTTGAGGGATGGAAATTTTTTAGCCAATCGCTTAAGTTACTTTTCAAAACGATTGGTAGAAATAATACTATAACTCATTAAGTAATTCTTGAGCTGTTTTCAGTTTTAGTTTACCTTTTTTGTGTAAACGAACTTGTTCGGCAGCTTCTTTTAAATCTTCAAATAAATCCAACGAGGCTTTACTCTTTGGCTTTGATTTTTTTGCTTCCTCATGTAATTTAACACCTTCTAATTCTTCCATTATTGCTTCAAAGTCTTTAATAGGAATCACAACAGATATTTTTTTACCTGTTTTATCTGTAATATAATTCGGATGAAGTGTAAGCATTTTGACTTTTTAAAGAAAACAAAAATAAACTATCAGAAATGAAAAAAGGAATTAAAATTTTAGAACTTTTAATATTCAACCTATTTCGAAGTAAACAGTTCTACAGCACCCAACAAAAAAGCCGGTAATCATTATAATCACCGGCTTTTTTATTTCTTATAATTGAATCAATTCAAATCACAATTTAACATCCAACGAATGCCGAATTTGTCTTGTAGCATCCCAAATCTGGCTCCCCAGAAAGTGTCTTGTAAAGGCATCTCTACTTTACCTCCTTCAGCTAATTTAGCAAACAATGATTCAAGTTCCATTATTTGGGGGTAATCGACTGACAACGAAAAATTATTTCCTTCAGTAAATGCATTTCCTGGCATGGTATCGCAACACAAAATAGATTGTTCACCAATTTTTAATTCTGCATGTAATACTTTGTTTTCATATCCAGCCGGTAAGTCCATTGGTGCTGAATCATATCTATTGATGCCTAAAATCTCTGCATTAAAACAAGTTACATAAAAGTTCAATGCTTCTTCTGCATTGCCATTGAAGGTAAGGTAAGGTTTGATTTCCATGGTTAAATATTTCGACCAATTAAATCCTTGTTTCCTAAAGTAAATATGATTGTGGTCAGTGTTTGAGGAAAAATTAAGATAAAAATCATTTGTTAATTAAAATAATCATCGTAATATTGCGATAAGAAATTATGGGAACAAGTAAATCAGAAGAATTTTCAGTGAAAGATAATATCCTGGCAAAATATGCCAAAGCTCTTTCTCATCCTGCACGTGTGGCAATTATCAGACTCATCATTCAAAAGCAGGCCTGCATCTGTGGTGAGTTGGTTGATGAATTGCCTTTATCGCAAAGTACCGTTTCACAACATCTCAAAGAATTAAAAGAAGCGGGTTTAATAAAAGGCGAAATTTCAGGTCCTAAAACCTGCTATTGCATTGATGAGGAAGCTTGGAATCAAGCTCAGGAAAGAATTGCTGAATTGTTTGTTTCGTTTGAAGAATCCCGTAAAAAATGTTGTTAATCTAAAAATTACAAAAATGAAAACAGAAGAAGAATTAAAAGAATTGGTGAAGCAAAAATATAGCGAAATTGCTTTACAAGACAAAGACACAAATGCAGCTTCCTGCTGCGGTGCAGGCGGTTGTTCAACCGAGGTTTATAATATCATGACTGATGATTATTCAGAGGTAGAAGGTTACCATAAAGATGCAGATTTAGGTCTGGGTTGTGGTTTACCTACTGCATTTGCTTTAATTAAAGAAGGAGATGTTGTTATCGATTTGGGTTCAGGTGCCGGTAATGACTGCTTCATTGCTAGAAAAGAAACAGGTCCTAACGGAAAAGTTATTGGCATTGATTTCACTCCTGCCATGATTGAAAGAGCTCGAATCAATGCAGATACTCTGGGTTATAACAATGTTGAATTTAGACAAGGTGATATAGAAAAAATGCCGGTTGCAGCAAATACAGCCGATGTAATTGTAAGCAATTGCGTATTGAATCTTGTACCTAATAAAGCTGCTGTTATCAAGGATATTTTCAGGGTTCTAAAACCCGGTGCTCATTTCAGTATTTCTGATATTGTATTAAAAGGTGATTTACCGGAGCAATTACAACATGATGCAGAAATGTATGCAGGTTGTGTTTCAGGTGCTATTCAAATGGATGAATACATGGGTTTAATTGAGCAAACCGGATTTTGTAATATCAAAATTCAAAAGCAAAAAGCCATCATCATTCCTAATGATATCCTGAGTAACTATATGAATGAAGAGCAAATCAATTCATTCAATAATGGTTCAACTGGTATTTATAGCATCACTGTTTATGCTGAAAAACCAAAAGAAGCTTGTTGGGAGCCTGGTTCTGGTTGCTGCTAAAGTTTATTGAATTCTATTAATAATAAGGGTCTGTTGAAAGTTTCAACAGACCCTTTTATAATTTAATCAATATGAAATCGAAATTAAAAATTATAGTTTTTCTCCATGCTGACTCCAATCCAGGCCTTCGATTTCATCTTTTTCACTAACTCTTAATGGTGATATAAAATTGGTTAACATCAGTAAAAGATAAGTACCACCAAAACTAAAAATACTTACAGCAATCATAGCGAATAAATGAACAGTGAATAAAGTTGTTTCTCCAAATAACAAGCCATTGTTAACTACAACAGGATTCACGTTTCCATGGGCAAAAACTCCAGTTAAAATCATACCTACAATCCCACCAACTCCATGACAAGGAAATACATCCAATGTATCATCAATTGAAGTTCTTGTTCTCCATTCAACCATTAAATTACTAATGATACTGCTAACAATTCCAATTGTTAATGAATGAGGAATACTTACAAAACCTGCAGCAGGAGTGATAGCAACCAATCCTACAACTGCACCAATGCAAGTACCCATCGCACTTGGCTTTTTGCCTCTGATAGCATCAAACATAATCCAAGTGAATGCTGCTGCTGCGGAAGCGGATGTAGTTGTTGCCAATGCTGTAGCTGCAAGATTGTTTGCTCCAAATGCTGAACCTGCATTGAATCCAAACCAACCAAACCAAAGTAAACCTGTTCCTAACATCACATAAGTAATTCGGGCAGGGGAGTGTTCTGTGCTTTTTCTTCCTTTAAGAAATAATGCTCCTGCCAAAGCTGCCCAACCTGCGCTCATATGAACAACAGTTCCACCTGCAAAATCTAGTACACCTAGTTTGGCTAAAATTCCATCAGGATGCCAGGTTGCATGCGCCAATGGTGAATAAATAAATATACAAAACAGAACGATGAATAAAACATATGAAGTAAATTTTATCCTTTCAGCAAAAGCACCTGTAATTAAAGCAGGAGCTATGATGGCAAACTTCAACTGGTAAAAAGCAAATAGTAATAAAGGGATTGTTGGAGCTAGTTTCCATGGTGCTCCATCCATTACACCTTGCATCATAAAAAAGGAAGAAGGATTGCCTATAATTCCGCCGATTGAATCTCCAAACGATAAACTAAATCCAAAAACTATCCAGATGATTGTAATTACAGCCATGCTTATAAAACTTTGCAGCATGGTACTCAGTACATTTTTCTTACTCACCATTCCACCATAAAAGAATGCCAATCCTGGTGTCATAATTAAAACGAGCCCTGTTGAAGTTAACATCCATGCAGTATCAGCAAAACTTATACCCGGATATGAAATAGGAGCATGAGGAATGTTAAAAGGAAAAAGACTTAAAATAACTATCCCGATGAGGAATAAAAAAGGAATAATGGCTTTGCTTTTTGTCATGGACCTGAAAGTTTAAGCCCATAAAATAAACAAAATCTACACTTTTATAAAATTGAAATCAATTTTTTACAAATCGACATGAAAGGAAAATAACTCAAAAACTTTATTAAAACTTCGGTTCATAACCAAACTCAGTTTTAATTTCTTCAAGAGTTTTTCTAATAACTTTCACACTCATTTTGATATCTTTTACTGGCCTATCATTTGAATTTTTCGTTTGAACAACAATTTTATCAGCAACATCCATTCCTTTCATGATAAATCCAAAAACAGTGTAGTTTTTATTTAAATGTGTAGTTTGTGGTGTATTCAAACAAATATAAAACTGAGAGCCACTTGAGGCCTTTAATGGATTTACATCATCACCATCTCTTGCAGCACCAACAGCACCTCTAACATGTTTTAATGAATCATTTAGTTCTATTGGAATTGTATAACCTGGACCTCCAGAACCATCATTTGTTTTAATGCTGTCTTTGCTATTAGGATCTCCACCTTGAATAACAAAATTTCTAACGATTCTGTGAAATGTAGTGCTATCGTAATAAGATTGTTTCGCTAATTTTAGAAAGTTTTCTCTGTGTTTAGGAGTTGATTTATACAACCACATATACATTTTTCCAAAAGAAGTTGTGATTTCAATAATCTCTTCTCCAACCGGAGTTTCTTCAACCGGAGTGATTTTTTCTTCTTTTTTACAAGCAGAAAATATGATTAAAAATGAAAGTAAAAAAAATGTCAGTTGTTTTTTCATATTTCAATATCCCATTTAATTTGATTCACTTCTTTCACGAATTTATCGTTCTCAAGGTAAATATATTTTACTATAAACCAAGCCGCCAATGCTCCGCCTGTATGCCATAAAAAGTGCGTGCCAAATGGGAATATATCATAAGCATCAATCAATCTAAAAAACAAAGCCAAACTAAAGAAAAATAAAGAAAGCAATACCAATTTTACATTTCTCCACTTTTGCAAATAGAGGTAAAATAATATTGGAAGTAAAATGCTTATTCCTAATAATAAATAATTGAGAGTAATACTTAAATGATGATCATGTTTACCTGCATAATCCCATATAAAATATTGTATTAGAAATGACAATGAAACAACAAGTATTGATAAAAACAACTTATGAAATATCTTATTTAGAAAGTAAACACTACAAAAAATAATAATGATTGTTATAGGCAACCAATCCATTAATAGATAATATTTCGAAACTCTGAAGGCATGATAAATAGTGCCCCCAATTCCACCAATTAACATTAAACTCATCGAGAAAAAAATAAAACCAAATTGAAAAGCTTCTTTCCTAATTTTCCATAACCAGTAAGCGCTTATTATAATGAATACTATGGCTGACAAAGCATTCATTGGTTCTACAATAACATTAGAAAAATTGGTTTCGGCGTAAATTGGTCCTCCATCCGGACCAAGTGCATCGTGAGAAATCGGCATGAAAAAAATTAGTTGCTTAGAGTACCTTTATATATTAACTGAAGTTTAATGTTGTTTAAGCCGTTTGCTATATTAAAATTAACTTTTTCATTAAAACTTTTTTCATCAACATTAATAAAAACATGTTCTACATGCGTATTACGTTTAGAATTACCATAAACAATATTGTAATGAATATGCAATTTTAATCCACCATTTTTGCTTTGCGACCTTGCATTTTTATAAACAACCAATTTATATTCTGCTGTAATTGTAAGTTCATTATCGGAATAAATAGTTTGTTTTTCGGTTTCCTTTTCTAAAATCATAGGAATAGTCATTCCAATACCGGTTCTGCTCTTACCATTAATTTTAACTTCCACTGGGTCGCTAATTTTCAGTTTTACAAAACTAGCCTGCCCCGGATTAATGGCTTTGGATGAAAATCCGAATATCACTAAAAATGCAAGTAACATTTTAGTTGCTGTGTGTTTCATAATTTCTATAAAAATTTCAACTAAAGTAAGGAAAACTTTTGATTGAAAATAATTTGTGAGGAAAAACTCATTTACAATTACTATTATTGATTTAACTCAAATTTTAAACCAATATGAAAAACAACTTCGCATTCATTGCTCTTGGAGCATTTTTTACCTTAGGATTAGTAGCAATTTTAGCATTCAAACCAGCCCCTGCACCAGGCGCTTACGAGTACAAACAATTTTCAACAATTGAATCAATTATTCCAGGTGGAATAGGTCGCTCGAGAATTATTTCAACAGACAAAGGCGGGCAAATGGTTGAAAAAGATTTATTGAACTTTTATAGTTTGGTAGGTATCAATTTTGGAAATATTTCAAATAATGATGCATTAATCGTTAGTAAAATCAATGAGTATACTGAAGAAGGTTGGGAATTAACCAATGTTTCTACTGGATCCTCTACTAATCAATCGAATGGAAGTACAAGTGGTGGAATTTTTATCACCAGATACTTATTCAGAAAAGCTAAATAGGTTTTAAATTACTTGCAGGAGTATGTCTTGCACCGATTGAAATCAGATTCTTTACTGATTTTTTTCATATTTTAATTTCTTAGTCAGCAATACTTTTGGTCACAATATTATGGGCTCTTCAGCAATTATTCTTTTAACCTTATGCGGAGTAATTTTCTCCGGAGGTGGTATTCTTTTATCTAAGGCATTAGCCAAAAATTCTAAAAATGCTCAAAAAGGAGAAACTTATGAGTGTGGAATTCCAACAACGGGTACCTCATGGATTCAATTTAATGTAGGCTATTATTTATTTGCTCTCATTTTTTTGGTTTTCGATGTTGAATTGGTTTTCCTTTATCCATGGGCTACAGTGGTTAAAGAAACGGGTTTACCTGCTTTAATTGAGATTCTCATTTTTATGATTGTATTGTTCATGGGACTTTTATACGCTTGGAGGAAAGGAGCATTAAAATGGATGTAAAACCTTTGGAATTTCCCGGTTCAGTTACAGAAACTGCCGATGGAGGAATATTATTAACGACTTTAGACGACGCAGTTAACTGGGCTCGCTCAAATTCACTTTGGCCTTTGGTGTTTGGAACAAGTTGCTGTGCCATCGAAATGATGTCAGCAGCAGATGCCAAATACGATTGGTCAAGATTTGGTTTTGAAGTAGCAAGAGCTACACCTCGACAAGCTGATTTAATAATTGTTGCAGGTACTATTGTCATGAAAATGGCTCCTGTACTTAAAAGATTATACGACCAAATGGCTGACCCCAAGTATGTAATTGCTATGGGTGCTTGTACTATTTCAGGCGGACCATTTTTTTATAATACTTATTCGGTTGTAAAAGGTGTTGACCATATTATTCCTGTAGATGTTTATGTTCCAGGTTGTCCTCCACGTCCTGAAGCTTTATTACATGCCATGATTTCTTTGCAGGAAAAAATAAAACATGAACCTTATTTCAGAAAACCAAAACAGCCATGAACAAAGAAGAATTAAAGGTTTTTTTAGCTAATCAGTTTCCTGAATTAGTATTTGATGAAACTCAAAAAATACTGTTTGTTCAGGTTGATGTCCTTCAATTTAAAACTTTGATGCAGGAATTAAGATCAAATTCTGAATTAAACTTCGATTTTTTAACTTGTTTAACCTGTGTTGATTGGAAAGACCATTTCACCATGGTTTATTATCTATTATCAAGAAACTTTAAACATGAACTTCAATTAAAAGTAAAACTTCCTGATAGAGATAACGCCGTGATTGAAACTGTTTCTGATATCTGGAAAACTGCTGAATTTCATGAAAGAGAGGTGTATGATTTATTCGGAGTAAAATTCGAAAGTCATCCTGATTTAAGAAGATTATTTCTTGATGAAAACTGGCCGGGTTATCCTTTAAGAAAGGACTATACCGACGAAAATATGATTGAATTATAAATTTCAAAACTGATTGAATAAAAATGAAATTACTCGGCGACGATGAAATCAGTGAAGATGGTGAATTCATCATCAATATGGGTCCTCAACATCCTTCAACACATGGGGTTCTTCATCTTAAAATTTGGCTTAATGGTGAAACTATTATAAAGGTTCAACCTAACTTAGGTTATATACATCGCTCCATCGAAAAAATGAGTGAAAGCTTAAGTTATAGAAACTTCATTTTTGCTACAAGCAGAATGGATTACCTTTCAGCCCACATAAATAATCTGGCTTGCGCTTTAGCAGTTGAACAAGGTTTAGAAGTTGAAATTCCGGAAAGAGCTCAGGTTATCAGAATCATTTTATCTGAATTAACCAGATTGGCTTCACATCAATTGTGGTGGGGAAGCACAGGTTTAGACTTAGGTGCTGTGTCTCCTTTCTTTTATGGAATGCGTGAAAGAGAAGGAATTATGGAAATTATGGAAGAAACCTGTGGAGCTCGTTTAACGATGAATTTTATGGTTCCGGGTGGAATTATGGCAGATATTCATCCCGATTTCCAAAGAAAAACCAAAGCAATTTTAAGTCAAATTAAAACCAATATCAAAGAATATGATGATTTGCTTACAGGTAATGTCATATTTGAAGAAAGAACTAAAGGTGTTGGCATAATTTCAAAGGAAGATGCCATTTCATTTGGAATGAGTGGACCATGCGCAAGAGCTTCTGGTGTAAGTTGTGATATCAGAAAATGGTTCCCTTATTCAGGTTATGAAAAAGTTCAGTTTGAAGAAATTCTGGAAACCTCAGGCGATTGTTACGGCAGATATATGGTTCGAATGAGAGAGATGTTACAATCTGTATCTATCATCGAGCAATTAATCGACAATATTCCTGAAGGAGATATTCAAGCCAAAACCAAAAATGTTATCAAATTACCTAAAGGCGAATTCTACCAAAAAGTAGAAACTGCCAGAGGTGAATTAGGTGTTTATTTAGTAAGTGATGGTGCTGCGAGTCCTTACCGAATTAAGTATCGCTCACCTAATTTCTCCAATTTATTTGCATTACCTCAAATGTCAAAAGGTGCTAAAATTGGTGATTTGGTAGCCATTATGTCGACATTAGATTTAATTATTCCTGATATAGATAGATAAAATCATGAATCATACATTACTTGCAATTTCATTGTCATCTATAGCAAATTCAATGCACCAAAGCTTACAAGCTATGTTGGGAGATGGATTTGCTTTAACTGCCACAGAAATGCTCATACAAGGCCTTAGCCTGATAGTTTTTCTTGTTATTTTATGTTTCTACTTGGGTTGGATGGAAAGAAGGGTTGCTGCTTTTATGCAAATTCGTTTAGGTCCAAACAGAGTAGGTCCTCAAGGCACATTACAAATTATTGCTGATACGATAAAGTTACTTTTAAAAGAAGGATTAACTCCCAATAGTTCAGATAAATTTCTTTTCAATTTAGCTCCAATGATTATGGTAATAACTTCATTTTTGGTAGTTGCTCCATTGGCTTTTTCTAAAGATTTTCAATTATGGGATATCAATATTGGTATTTTATATGTGTCTGCTGTTTCATCAATTTCTGTGATTGGAATTCTTATGGCAGGCTGGTCGAGTAACAATAAATATTCTCTTTTAGGTGCTATGAGAAGTGGAGCGCAATTGGTTAGTTATGAATTGTCAATTGGTTTGTCATTGATTTCTATTGTGATTTTAACTGGAAGTCTTCAAATGTCTGATATTATAAATAGTCAATCAAATGGTTGGTGGTTGTTTAAAGGACATATTCCAGTAATCATTTCATTTGTTATTTTTATCATTGCTTCCACTGCTGAAATCAACAGGGCTCCATTCGATTTAGCAGAAGCTGAACAAGAATTAACTGCAGGTTTCCATACAGAATATTCAGGTATGAAATTCGCGATGTTTTTATTGTCTGAATACATCAATTTGTTTATTGCATCTGCAATTGCTGCAACCATCTTTTTAGGTGGATGGATGCCATTACATTTAGGAAATTTTGAGGCATTCAATCATGTGATGGATTATATACCGGGATTCGTTTGGTTCATGGGTAAAACCATGTTTATTATTTTTATCATTATGTGGTTCAGGTGGACATTCCCTAGGCTTCGTGTTGACCAACTACTGAACCTCGAATGGAAATACTTACTTCCAATAAGTATGATTAATACAATTTTCATTACCATTATTGCCATTTATGGCTGGCATTTTTAATACAGATAAATATGTTTATAAAAGAATATTTTTCAACTATTTATCGCTCGATAAAATCCTTGTTAACAGGGATGAAATTGACAGGATATTATTTTACTCATCTGAACAAGATTGAAACAGAAGAATATCCCGATAACAGAGCGACTTTAAAAATGGCAGATCGTTTTAGAGGTGAGGTTGTAATGCCCCACAACGAAAGCAATGAGCACCGGTGCACAGGCTGCCAGGCTTGCGAAATAGCTTGTCCTAATGGTACCATCAAAATTATTACTAAACAGGAAATTCTCGCTGATGGTAAAAAGAAAAAACGTATTGACAGTTTCATCTACCATCATGATTTATGCACCTTGTGTAATTTATGTATTGTAGCTTGTCCTTCTGATGCAATTGTTATGGCTCAAACATTTGAACATGCAGTTTATGATAAGAAGTTATTGAAGAAAATTTTGAATAATCCTGATTCTAAAATTATGGAGGGAGTAGAATAATATGAGTAGTTCAAGTATTGTATTTTATATCCTTTGTATGATGATTGGCTCAACTGCTTTCCTAGCGGTTACATCAACAAAAATATTTAGAGCTGCCATTTATTTGTTGTTCTCTCTGATAGGAATTGCAGGATTGTATTTTTACATGGATCAGGAGTTTATTGCCGCAGTTCAAATTATAGTTTACGTTGGTGGAATCATTGTATTGCTGATATTCTCGATTTTCCTCACACAAGATTCCGGCTCCGATATGCAGAAACCTCAATTGTGGCGCTCAATTGCATCAGGAGGAGCAGTTCTATTTGGCTTTCTGTTTACCTGGTTATGCATCAACGAATTTGCTTTAGATTCAACAAAACCAGCAGGAAATTTAGGTACAACCAGAGAATTGGGTCAGAAATTACTAAGCACAGAAGCTGGTGGATATATTTTGCCATTTGAAATGATTGGACTTTTACTTTTAGCCGCAATGATTGGCTGTATTGTAATTGCAGTTAAAATTAAAAACGATTCACAAATGAATAAGGAGGCTACATTATGAGTACTGAACCGGGTTTATATCATATCTTAATCATTAGTAGTATTGTTTTCTTTTTAGGGATTTATGGATTCCTCACAAGAAGAAATATGATTACCATGTTAATGTCGGCAGAATTGATGTTAAATAGTGCCAATATCAATTTTGTAGCATTTAATAAATACCTGCATCCTGAAAATGCAGATGGTATTTTCTTTAGTATTTTCATTATAACCATTGCTGCTGCCGAAGCTGCCGTGGCCATTGCTATTATCATTCATTTATATCGCCAGATAAAATCTATTGATGTGAATGATGCAAACAATTTAAAATAGGAGGAATTAGAAATGAATTTAATAACTGAAGTAATTTTAATTCCCGGTATTCCTTTAGCCTTGTTTTTTGTTTTAGGTCTTTTTGGAAAAAAATACCTCCAATCAATTTCAGGTTATCTTTCACTATTGGGCATTTTATGTTCGCTCTTTCTTAGTTTAGATTTAGCATTGTCTTTTAAAAGTTTGGCCCAAGGTTCAGGAGGTGTTCTTGCATTCTCTTTTGAATGGTTAAGTTTTACAGAAACTATGCATATCAATATGGGATTTCTTCTAGATCCTTTAAGCATTATGATGTTGTTGGTTGTCACTTTTGTTTCTTCAATGGTGCAATTGTACAGCTTAGGTTATATGAAAGGTGAGGAGAGATTTGCTACTTATTATGCTTTTCTTTCATTGTTTACTTTCTCGATGTTAGGCTTGGTTTTATCATCCAATATTTTTCAGATATATATGTTCTGGGAATTGGTTGGTGTTTCCTCATTCCTGTTAATTGGATATTACTTCAATAAAGATTCTGCAGTTGCTGCTTCTAAAAAAGCATTTATCGTAACAAGATTTGCAGATTTAGGCTTTTTGATTGGTATACTTATTTTATCATTTGAAACTGAATCACTAGATTTTTCTGTTTTGATTTCAAGATTATCTGATACAAATTCAACTTATTATTTAAATGCATCTTCACCTGCATTTCTTGGTTTAAGCTCATTAAACTGGGGATTGATTTTGGTGTTCATGGGTGGTGCAGGTAAATCTGCCATGTTTCCGTTACACATCTGGTTACCTGATGCCATGGAAGGTCCAACACCAGTATCTGCTTTAATTCATGCTGCAACAATGGTAGTAGCCGGTGTATTTTTAGTAGGTAGAATATTTCCTGTTTTTGTTTTGAATGAATGGGTGATGAATATCATTACTTTCATTGGTGTATTTTCTGCCTCGTTTGCAGCTATTATTGCTTGCACACAAACCGATATCAAAAGAGTGCTTGCTTATTCAACCATGTCGCAAATTGGATTTATGATGTTTGCTTTGGGTGTTTCAGGATATGGAGGAGAAGCAGGATTAGGATTTTCAGCATCCTTCTTTCATTTGTTTACACATGCGTTTTTTAAATCACTTTTATTCTTATCTGCAGGCACAATCATACATTTTGTTCATAGCAACGAAATGGGTGATATGGGTGGTTTAAGAAAATATATGCCAATAACCAATGCTGTATTTTTATTGGCTTGCTTGGCAATTTCTGGTATACCGCCATTTTCTGGATTTTTCAGTAAAGAAGAAATTTTATTGGCAGCTTATAACAAAAGTTTCATGGTATATGGAATTGCCTTGTTAACATCAGGTTTAACAGCTTTTTATATGTTCAGATTGTACTTGATGATTTTTTGGAATAAGGAATCAGAAGTTCACGATTCACACCATGCAGAAGGAACCTGGACAATGAAAATTCCATTGTTGTTATTGGCAATTCCTGCAGTACTTTCAGGCTTCATTCCTTTTGGAACCTATATTAGTTCAGATGGTATTCCATTAGAAAACCATTTGCATTTAATGTTCTCTGTAGCACCGGTTTCATTTGCAATCATTGGAATAACTTTGGCTATGATGATGTATAAAAAAGAAAATGAATTGGCAGATAAAATGTCAGCTTTATTTGGAAGATTTTATCAATCAGCCTTACATAAATTCTATATTGATGAATTGTACTTATGGGTAACTAAAAGTGTCATTTTTAATTTAATAGGAAAACCATCAGCTTGGTTTGATAAGAATATTATAGATGCCACAATGGTTCAATCTGCTGAACAAACCAATTCTTTGGCTGGTAGATTGAGGTTCTTGCAATCAGGAAAATTGCAGGATTATATGATGTACTTCTTTGCTGCCTTGTTGTTGTTATTTTTTCTTTTTGTTCTCTAATTAAAATTTTATGTCAAGTCCACTTATATTAATTAGTGTTTTTCCTTTTCTCATTGCATTGGCATTGTTGTTAATGCCCGGAGATAAAAACAGCAAAATTATATCCACTATTGGAGCTGCCATTCAATTGGCTTTGGTTTTATTTTTACTGCGTGATTTTATATCGCTGAGAGCATCAGGAGTAAATGAACAGTTTTTATTTTTATACGATTATTCTTGGTTTGCTAATTGGAATATCCATATAAGTTTAGGTATTGATGGAATGGCAATGACCATGTTATTAATGACGGCTTTCGTTGTTTTAGCAGGTTCATTGATATCATGGAATATGGAAAAACTGCCAAAGGAATTTTTCATCTTATTGAATTTATTGAGTGCAGGAGCTTTTGGATTTTTTAGCTCACTTGATTTATTCACCATGTTCTTCTTTTTAGAATTAGCTGTTGTTCCAAAATTTTTATTGATTGGAATTTGGGGAAGTGGTGAAAAGGAAAAAAGTGCTTTTAAATTAGTGCTGATGTTAATGGCTGGTTCTGCATTAATATTGGTTGGGATGTTGTGGTTGTATTTGCAAAACGGACATACATTCTCCATTGTAGAAATGGCATCTAATCCACCAAGTAAAGAAATACAAATGTTGGTATTTCCACTGTTGTTTGTTGGATTTGGCGTATTCACTGCTTTGTTTCCATTTCATACCTGGGTGCCAGATGGACACTCATCTGCACCAACAGCGGGTTCAATGTTTTTGGCAGGTATTTCAATGAAACTAGGAGCATTTGGATGTTTAAGAGTTGCTACTTATTTATTGCCGGAAGCCGCTCAATCGTATTCTTGGATAATTGTTGTATTGGCTAGTATTGCTATTATTTACGGTGCATTTGCTACTTTAATGCAAACCGATTTAAAATATATCAATGCTTATTCATCTATTAGTCATTGTGGCTTTATTTTATTAGGAATTGGCATGTTAACCAAAACTTCAATCACAGGAGCAATCATGCAAATGGTATCACATGGCTTAATGACAGCCTTATTCTTTGGTGCAATTGGAATTATTTATTCAAGAACCCATACCCGAAAAGTAGAAGAAATGGGTGGATTGTTAAAATCAATGCCATTCATTTCTAGTATCTTTATTATAGCAGGTTTGTGTTCTTTAGGTTTACCCGGATTGAGCGGATTTGCTGCTGAAATGACCATTTTCGTTGGCTCATGGCAACATGCAGATTTCTTTCATAGAATCTCTAGTGTATTGGCGATTTCTTCAATTGTAGTAACAGCAGTTTATATTTTAAGAGCAGTTGGAAAAGTAATCATGGGTCCAATTAAAAATGTAGATTATTTAAAACTGGATGATGCCAATTTAACCGATAAACTCGCAACTGGATTGTTAACTTTTACTGTTTTGTTCATGGGATTAGCACCATTTTGGTTTATCGGTTTGGTAAGCAAAGATGCTCAAATCATTATGGATCAATTTACTCACCAAATTATTTTACCGTAGTATGTTTGTACAATTATTTCAATATTTACCAATAGAATCTCTTTTGTTCTTATTGGTTTTACTAATACTTGGATTAAAAATAAATGACCAAACACCTAATAATTCTTATGGAAATATTATGGCATTAGGATTGTTTATCATTCTGCCACTAGCCTTTATCTTTGGTTCGAATGGAAATCTTTTTGGAAACATGGTTCAGGTTAATTCCATTAATTTTTTCGAAAAAATGATTCTGGTATTTGCGACAGCATTGATATCAATTCAGGCAAATGATTGGTTAAGCAAACAAAATCATGCAGCTGAATTTGCTATACTCATTATAGTTTCTTTGATAGGAATGTGTTTGATGTTATCTGCAGGAAATATGCTGATATTCTATCTTGGATTAGAAATGGCTTCAATTCCGGTAGCAGCCTTGGCAACATTCGATTTGCAAAAACAAGAATCTGGAGAGGCCGGAGTTAAATTAATTTTATCATCAGCATTTGCTTCCGGAATGATGTTATTTGGAATAAGCTGGTTATATGGAAGCACAGGTTCGTTAGATATTCAGACAATTTCAATGGGAATGGCTGATTCTAAATTTTCTTCCATGGCAGAAATTTGGGGACTGATTTTAGTTTTTAGCGGATTTGCTTTTAAGATTTCTGCAGTGCCATTTCACTTTTGGACAGCAGATGTATATCAAGGTGCACCATTGAGTGTGACAGCTTATTTGGCAATGGTTTCAAAAGCAGCAATGGCATTTGTATTTATATCAATTTTGGCACCATTGTTTATTCAATTACCTCAGGTTTGGATTGCTTTGGTGAGTATTACAGTTGCATTGACCATTTTTATAGGTAATTTATTTGCTTTAAGACAAAGCTCCATTAAACGATTTTTGGCATTCAGTTCCATTGCACAAGTAGGATTTATATTATTGGCTTTAATCATGCCATCAGAACAATCTATTGTGTCGATAATCTATTTTGTTATCATTTATTTGTTTTCAAGTATTGGCATATTTGGCGTTGCAACTTGGCTTGAAAGTAGTGGTGCAAAATCAAATCTTTCAGTATTTAAAGGCTTTTACCATGAGCACAAATTTTTGAGTTGGGTAATGGCAATATGTTTGTTTTCATTGGCTGGAATTCCACCAACAGCAGGATTTTTTGGAAAATTCTTTTTGATTGGCTCCGGAATAAACATTAGCAATTTTTATCTAATATTATTTGTGGTTTTAAACATGGTTGTTTCATTGTACTATTATTTAAAAATAGTGAAGTATATGTTTATGGATGCACCACTTGAAGTTGTTGAAGTGAAGCCAATTCCACTATCATTAAAACTAACTTTAATCATTAGTATGTTTGGTGTGATAAGCTTTGGTGTTAGTAACTGGTTGTATAATTTTATTAATCAATTATTGTAAAAATTATGGCATTAAACGGAAATCATTTATTCGAAGATTTGAATGAAATAAAATGTGCAATAGTTGAAAAAAACTGCAGTGCAGAAAGAGTTGCCTTTTTAAAAGATATTCTTGAGTTCAACAACTATACTGTAATCATTGTTAATTCACCACCACCAAAAGGCGCTAAAACAACTAATCCTGATGAAACACCTGCTGCATTACTTGAGACTTTTACAGTTGGAGTTACAGATACAAGTTTTAGTCCAATTAAAACCATTGTTAACCGCGAATTAAAAACCAAAGATGGCAAAGTTTTAAGCATGGATTACTGGAAACAAAGAGAAGAAAAAGAGTGGTATTGGTCGAAGTAGCATTTGTGACTTTGGCTTTTAGCTGTTTGCTATTGGCTTTTGTGTAAAAGCCTAAATTACGTTGACATGAATATCTCTCAAGTTTAAAATTTCCCATAGCCCTGAAGGGGCGTAATTCATCGTGAGTATAGTAGTTACTAATGAATCATGATGATATATCACTAGCTTTGGCATTAACTAATCACCATAAATAATTCTACATTGGCAAGTATCGTTAACTTGCCCGAATAATGAAAAACTATACAAAAAAATGAATTTAAATTTTTTGGCTATATTAAGTATGGTAAACATGTTTTAGAAAGTTAATTTTATTTGATTAACAATGTTGATTTTACTTAATTTATACAATAGCACAATGAATTAATTTCCTTTTTAATTCTAATCTTACTTCTTAATGTTTGATTTACTAAAGAACTCCTTAAATCAAAGTCATTATAGGTCTTTGATGATAAATTCTTTTAACAAAAATACAAATACTCTTTTCGAAGTTTTTTAGGAGAATCTTCTTTATCTGTTTTACCTTGACTTTGCCAATCATTTTCAATTCGTACTTTTTTGTCTTTATAGTAAATATAAATAAATTTAGGATTCATATTGTTTAACAATTTTTTCATTCTCCTTTTTGAAGTTCCAGTTGGACAAGGAGTAGACCAAGCAATTGTAATTTCAAAATTTCCATTTTCATCTGTTGTATCTGAAATTATTTCTTGTCCCAATTTTATAAAAACTATAGCGTTTTTTATTGGAAGACTATCAGTATCAAATGCTTTACAATTAATTAAGTATTGACCACGTCCACCAGATGAAAATGATGGATAACTAAACAACAGAATTGCTATTAGAAAGGTAAATAGATAAAAATGATTAATTTTCATTCCTTTAATTTTCAAAAACGTTTATTGATAAAAATCTGTATTTAACTACATCTCAACTCTTCTCAATCTTAATCGCAAATTCTTCTACTCTTATATCAATTAAATTGGGGTAGCCCAAGGGTTTCCCTGATTTTTTCATTGGACTTACTATTCTTTTAATCGGGATATTTAAAGCATTGAAGGTTTTGTGCTCATGTATTACATGTGATGCAGCAGCCATATTGCTTATTACTTCAGCAGTATAATTGTGTTGTTTTAATAATCCTGTTTCAGGGTCGAAATGGAATTCTTGTTTTTTTGAATGGGTAGGAAAGTTTTCAGGAAATTCTGCTTCCAGTATGTTCTCTTTTTTCTCTGTCCACTTAATATCTTTTCGCATTAATAAATAAGGAAAGCTAAAGTAATTCCAAAAAGCATAACAGGCAAAATAAGTCATATCCAAATCATCCCAATAAAACAATCTTCTTCCATATGGAAAATAGGAGCGGGCATTTTTTCTTTCCTGAAGCACATTTCCTTTTAAATCCTCCAATCGAACATCATCACCATCTAGAACTCCACAGATTTCATGATTTCTGCCTACAGGACAAATTCGAACATAAGGTTCTTTTATTTTTAAGTCAATTGATACCGACTTAAAATAAGGCCTTTGTTTCAATGTAAATGCCAATCCTTTAACACTAACGACTGCATTTATAGAATCAGCTTGTTGCCATAATTCAGCACCTCCATATGCATTTAAAGCTGCTTTAGCTGTCTCACTATTCATTCAGTTGATTTTTTTGAAAAATAGAATTATTGCCGAATTAATGCAACAATGAATTTGTCATTTTATTTGTTATCAACTTGATACGTAGATTTTACTTTAAAAGAGAATATGGACGATTTATAACAAATACAAAAAATCACAATTCTAAAAAAGATTTATTTTTTAGCGAAATCTATAAGGTATTTTAAAATCAATTCTTGCTGACCCGGACCAATTGTTAGTTCATTTTGATTGGCTTTTTTAACCATATCAGGAACTATAATTTTCCAATCATTTTCAGTAAAATCACCTGGATTATAAGCTTTATGGCAGGTGCTACATTTTTGATTGTATATCGTATATCCATTCTCTGTTAGAGCAGCTGAAACTTCAGGTTGATTTTTGACTTCCTGTTTGGCTTCAACTTTAGGTTTTACTTCAGGTTCCGGTTTTGCTGTTGTTGTTGCTGTTTTTTTTGTAAAACATGCGCTTAACAACAATACAGCAATGATGATTATAATCGATTTATACATAAACAAAATTTTATATCGGGAAATTATGGTTTCAATTTCTTAATATTATCAGAATATTAAAACATACAACAAACATATATTAAACTGCTTTTTATATAAGCATCTTTGAATTTGGTTTTAACTTTTGTCAATAAGTTTTTCATGCCGGTACTTGCTTTTAAACCACTTGATACCACAACAATATAATATCCTCTTGCAAAGCTCGAATAAGCAGAGGAATATTCGATACTAATATAATTTCCATCATCAGATCTACCTCTTGCTAAATAACAACAGGTATCAGTGGGTGTTATATCCTCATAAATAGATTTACAAGTATAATAAGGAAATGAAAGTCCGATGGCTGTGTCAGATACAGGGCTCAATTCTCTTAAATCGAGTTTGATATTGAGTGATTTTGAAGCTTTTTGAGCCACTAGTAATGCTGATTTATAATCCTTACCTGAATGTATGATTAAAAAATCCTTTTTCTCCATACAGTCATTGTTTTCTTGAGCCACAGCCCAAAATGGAATCGATAGAACAAATAAAAGTAATATTTTTTGTATCATGGTAATTGTGTTTTTATAAAATGATTTCAATAATAATGCCGAAAAGAAAGATTCTTTTAACAACAACATTTTCCCTTGAACTTTTTAAAATTTGTTTCTAAGTAATCATATAACAACAAAGGCCAAAACTTTAGTAGTTTTGGCCTTTATTGAAATATCAAAAGAGTTAAATTAGTTAACTATTAGTTTTTTGGTAATCGTTCCTTTACTTGAATTTACTTTTAAGAAATAAATTCCGGTTTGAGTATTACTCATATCAATTTGAGTTCCTAAACATTCTTTGTTTTCGCAATTTTTAGAAAGAATTGACTTTCCATTGATATCAAATACTTCTAATTTTTCTATAAAACCACCACCATAGATATCAACCAAGAAATAATCACTTGAAGGATTTGGATAAACTCTTAAATCGTTTTCATTTAAAATTTCGTTTGTACCAGTCATTCCTCCAGGTAAGTCAAATGCTTGAACTCCATCACTTCTTGATGTACTTAATTTTTGATCAGCACTAAATCCTAAACCTCTTCTAGCAAAGTTTCTCCACAACAATTCTTTATGAGCACCACCATTATTAATAGAATCTGCCATTAAAATAGCATTTCTTGCATCAACAAAACCTGGATTACATTTTTGTAATTTTAATCCATCAATTACCAATTGCATTGCTTTGTTGTTACCACCGTTACCATTATACCAATCAGGATCAAAGCCATAAATATCAATCATATCCCAATAAATATCATATAACATTGAGCAGAATACAAAACCAATACCATGCGGCTGACTTAATGTTTTAATGTTATTGTAAGTTACAGGATTAATTGTCATACTACGGCTATATTTATAAGGTCTGATACCTAAACCTGTAGAATCTTGATTAAACACATAAGTACCAATTCCTCTGCTAACCGAATTCACTTCCCATTCTCTTGTAGTAAGTGCTAAAGCAAAGAAATCACTCCATCCTTCACCAGCTTGTTCTGCATTTGATAAACATGAAGAATTATTTGGTCCACCTGTTAATCTGGTTGAAATACCATGTCCATATTCATGAGCAATTACGCCATTATCAAAATCACTATCATAAACAGGAGCTGTGCTGGCTTCAGATGAATCGGCCAATGTTGCATTAACCGCTCCGGTTTTTAAAGCACCTTTGATTAAATCACCGTGAGCTTTGCTAATTTGAACAGCAGGAATATTAATACCAGTTCCAACTCCGGTCATAATTGTTGGAGAAGCTGTTGAAGTTTGAGCCACAATAACAGCAATTGCTCCTAAATTTTGCATTGCAGTTATTTTAACAGAATTGGTGCATGAACCTCTATCGATTAATGCAATTTTTCCTGCAATTTCTGAAGCATTAGCTATTAATCCGCATCCATTGCTAGTTGTTGCATTGCTGTCTCTTACTAAAACAATATCAGCAGTAATTGGAGTTTTAGTTAATGGGGGAGTAAAAGATGCTTGTGGAGCATTGTATACACTAGCTAAAAAGTTTGGACTATTCAAATACAAGAAATTGTTTTGAGCTGCACTATTATCGCTAGGCCACAAATACATTTGCATTCTAGGTCTAGTACCATCAACAGGAGTAGCAAAATTGGCATTTGAGGTTCCACTTCCATCTTGCGCATCACCTTGAACATAATCATTAGCTTTTCCTAAACCGGTATAATTGGTTTGTTGGAAATTACCACTTACTTCATTAAATCCATAATGATAAAAAATATCATGTAATGCATTGTTCATGTAAAACAAGTTTGTAACAGATGCAGCAAGACTTTTACGAGGGTTTTGTGTTTGATCAAGTATAAAATCAAAAACTAAACTATCACCACCATCCGGAGCAAATCCGGTTGTTCCATTACTTCCCAATGTATCATCTTTAGCCCAAACATTGTTTCCTCTAGTTATAGTAAATTCAGCACCTTCAACGGCATTTGTATCATGCCATCCATATGGTGAAGCATCTTTATCATATAAATTAGAAAGTAATTTTTGAGCTCCTTTTGCAGGACTTTCTAGAGGCAATGCGAAAATATTATAAGATTCTCCGCTAGCTTTTTTACCTAAACTCGGTTTTGATTCTTCATCACCTGTAAAAATGAAATCGTCATTTTTAAAAGTACTGATTCTGGATAATTCAATAGGATTACAATGTGCAGTATAGGTAACTTGATTTAAAATCTGTGATGAATTTGCATCAACATATACATTCCACCAATCATTGGTTTCATCTTGATAGAACTCAACACTGTAAACCAGTTTAATAGAACCATTTGAATTGAAATAACCAAGTTTACTATAAATTTTTTCGCTTGTGATAGAATTTCCTTCCCAAACCAATTTACCATTTTCAAGGTTAGCCGATTTGTTTAATGCAGCATTGAAATCCATTCCCTGGTTACGGATTGAAACCTCAAGAGCTTTTTCAGCTTGAATTGAAGGGATTTTTGTTGAAATTAAATTTGATGCGTTATCAATTAACTCATTGTCAAATTTTAAGATTTGTCCGTTTTTAGTCAAATGAATAGCTGAAGCTGAATTAAAGATTTCTAAACCTTCAACTGTTTGAGTAAAATAGATGTGTTTGATTCCGGTTTGAGCATCAACATAGCTACTGCTAACAGCAATACTAATTTGCTCCGGATTTTTGAAACCGCTTTTTTGAAGTTCCTTTTTAATAAGGGCTTCAGGGGTGATTTGAACTTGTTGAGATATAGCTGTAAATGCTATAAACAACATGGAAAACGCAGTAAAAATTTTTCTCATGCTTTGTGATTAAAAGTGAAATATAGGGAAATTGTTCAAAAAACAAATGTCTAACTTATAGAAGTCTGTTTTTGACTGGCAATGGTTGTTTGAATTCCTAAAAGAATGAAAAATATACAAAAAGCTACCCCTAACTGTGTTTCCAATACTGCTTCCACCTGAAATGCCAACAACATCAAAGTATAAATTCCCCAAAGAAACGGATGAGCAATCGCTTTAAATTTCCAAAGCGGAAAAATCCATAAAATCAGAAATAATAAAAATCCCAAAATTCCTGTTGCAGCTAATAAATACAAAAACTGGTTATGTGGAATAATTGGCTTTGTAACATCCGGATATTTTTCACGGAATATCTGGGTGTTTAAATCACGAATATCACCCAAGCCACAACCAATTAACCATGAAGTTTGCTTGGTGATTTCAAAAGCGTTTTTGTAAGAAATCATTCTGCTAGCCAATGATTTATTGTTGGCAGAGCCATCAGATTTCATTGCCTCTAAATCTTCATTTGTATTGATGATTTTATTGCTAAATGTTGGAGATAAAAACAAAATTCCGGCACCTGTCCCTAAGATTACGAATAAGGCAATCAGTCCATTTAAAACTTGTTTCTTTTTTATGATATAAATAAATACTTGTAGAAAAATCAAGCCATATAAAGCTAATAATCCAATTCTTACAGAAAAAACATGGGTGAAAATAAATAGAAATAAAGCTAAAACAGCCCATAAGTATTTTTCAGTTTTTGGATATTTAAAATGAAATGATTCATTAAAAAGTGTCCAGCCTATAAAAGTCCCAAATGCAGTCATTAAACTAAAAGTAGGGTGATGGGTAACCAAAGTTGGCATCACCTGACTATGTAAGTATAATTCATTAACCGCATCAAGGTGTAAAAGGTAAAATACAAATGCATGAACGGCAACTAAACTCACACAAACAAGGAAAAAAGCATAAATAGAAAAAGTTTCTTTTAACTGAAGAAAAGGTCCTTTCATCCAAATTATTGGCAATATTAAAAATGGAAGTGCAATTTGCCAGCGTTCAAATAAATAGTCTTTATTTTCTGAATAAAAAAAGGAGGGAAGTAACATGATGAAAATTCCGATTAAAGCAAAATATTCAATACCAGATTTGCTTTTACATGATTTCCAATTGATAGATGTGTAAATAATACCACTAACCGCCATTAGAATCATACCCATACTGGCAATGGCTCTTGCTACATCAATTAGCATCATACCTGCTACAATCAGCAAGCAAGAAATATAAAATGTTTTGGTGCTCCAGCTTTGGAAACTATTCATTCAGAATTTGATAATTTTTATACTCACCTAATCTATAACCACTTAGTTTTTCGATGAAGTAAAGTACTTTTTTTCTGAAAGGTATATTTTTTTTATTCAAAGCAGGTTGAAAATCCCAATTTTTTTCACTGATTCTTTTTAACATCAACTGTGGATGAGTTCCTTTGAAGATATCAACCGCATCAATCCCATTGTAATCAAATGCCTCATTTAGTTGTTGTTGCGACTGAATCCATTGGTCGCTGTGCCACAATTGGTGAAAGTTTTTTATTTTATTCGACATCATTTCAGGATGCCTTACCCAACCATAATGGTAAATTGATGCACCCGATTTTTTAACTTTTAGCTTTTTACCTAAAGTCCTGAATCCTTGGGCATCTTTGTAAGAGCGAATGTTTTTATTGTTTCGAATTACCCTGATTTCATTCCTGTAAAAATCTCTCGAACTGGCGATAAAATTATAACTTCCAAAGAAATGGACATACTCAAACAACAATCCTTCAACATTTGGATTATTTTGATGGTTTTCCATTGCCAATTTTAAGTTCAATTGGTCTTTTTCAGGAAATACTTCATCAGCCTGAATATAAAAACACCAATCTGCTTTTGGATTGATTAAGTCCATAGCCTTATCTGTTTCAACGGCTAAAACTTTACCACCTTCACGAAGAGTATCATCCCAAACAGAATGATGGATTTTAATTTTATCGGATTGAATAGATTGTATTAACTCAAGGGTATTATCGTCGGATTTGCCAACTAGCACAATCACTTCATCACAAATTGGAAGTATAGATTGAATGGATTCTAAAACAGGATAATCGTATTTAGAAGCATTTCTAATGATGGTAAAACCGCTGACAAACATGATTATTTCGCTCTAATTGCTTCAACCGGATCTAATTTTGCGGCAGACCAAGCTGGTATAAAACCAGAAATAATTCCTATTGCAACCGATACCATCAGACCTAAAATTATATTTGAATAACTCAGGAATAAATTCAATTCAAAAAACTCTTTAACTCCTAAAGCTAAAAGATAAACCAAGAGTAATCCAATGGTTCCTCCTACAATACACAATAAAACAGATTCAACTAAAAACTCAATTAAAATGAAGTAGTTTTTAGCGCCTAATGATTTTTGAATGCCAATTTGCTGGGTTCTTTCCTTCACACTAACGAACATAATATTCGCAATTCCAAAACCACCTACCAACATTGCAAATCCACCAATAACCCATCCTGCAATACTTACAACTGAAAACAATTGTTTAAGCGGTTCAGATAACATGGTCGTTTTATTCACAGCAAAATCTGCATCTTCCATGGGTCTGAGTTTACGAATACTTCTCATCACACCCTTTAATTCATCTTCAAGCATATCAACCGGAATACCGGGTTTAGCTTTCACGTGAATTCTACTGTTTGTCATGTTGCTATTAACCCTGATATAAGAATTTGAAGCTTTAACCGGAATCACAAAAACATTGTCCATGCTATTGTTAATCAAACTTTCACCTTCTTTTTTCACAACACCACATACTCTGAATTGCTTTCCATTGATTTTAATGAGTTTATCAATTGGATAAATTCCACCGGGAAAAAGATTTTCGTACATAGCCCAACCTATAATTGCAACCGGATCTCCGTTATTTGATTCTGATTCTGTGAAAAATCTGCCATAAGAGAAATCTAATGCTCTTATGACAGAATAATTATAACTAGCAGCAACGCCTCTTACATTTTCTGCTGATCTGTTTCCTGATTTAACAGTAAAAGTTGGCAAATCGATTGTTAAAGCAGCCGCAGCACTTAAGGTTGTTTGTTCACTTATTTTCTTTAATTCTGATAAATTTGGATTTGGACGATTCATGTATTTCCACCATTTGTAATCCGGACCAAATTCCCATGGCCATTTTTCTACAAATGCAACATCTTTCCCTAATGATTCAACGCTTTCCTGCAGGTTCTTTTCAAGCGAATCAACAATACTTAAAACCATAATGATACAAAAAATACCAATGGTGATTCCCAAAGTTGAAAGGAAAGTTCTGACTCTATTAGCTTTTAAAGCTTCTAAAGCAAAAGCACCGCTTTCTAATATCTGATTTATGATGATAAAAAATTGTTTCATTGAATATGCAATAATATTCATTTAATTCAATGAAAACTGCACGCTTTACATAAAGGTTGAAAAGTTCAGATGAATGGTGTGAATCAATAGCTTAAGTTTAGTCCTAAAATCCAATTTCTTCCGGGTCTAGCAATTTTCATGATGTCCAAATGTTCAAAATAATCGGCATTGAACAAATTCTCCACTGCTGTCATTACTTGCAAATTCATATTTTTTAAATTGAAACTCCTTGAATAACGAAGGTTTATTAATGAATAAGCAGGAGTTTTTGTTTCTAAAAAGTCTGAATTAATTCTGTTTTGTGCAGCAGATAAATCCGATTCAAATTGGAAATTATTAGATTTAATATTCCATTGAAAACATTGTTGAACTTTTAATGGAGGAGCAAGAGGCATGGCTTTTCCTAAGGAATTTTCGGAATATGAATATCTTATAGTTCCCATGTATTTTAAGCCATCAACAATATTTAGTTTGACTGCAGATTCAAAACCTAAAAACTTAGCATATTCAAGATTAACAAAGGATTTTACCCCTTTTGCACCAATTGTCATAACTGAATAACCCGGTAAAACGAAAGCATAAATTACATCAGGATTGTGGTGATAAAAGACTTTATTGTTCCAACTGATTTTGTTTCCCAGGTAATTAAAACCAATTTCAACTTGCCTCGACTTTTCATTTTTAAGTTGGATGTTTCCTATATAATCAAATCCATCAAAGCGATTGTAAAGATAAAAGCCTAATCTTTCATTGGATGATGGCAATCTTTCTCCTGTTGAAATTATTAATTCTGAATTCCATTTTTTTGAGAATTGATGATTCCAAACAAAACCAAAACTTTTTAGCTGATTTTCTATTGATTTGCTAATTTCCATATTCATAGCAATGAGTTGATCAGCACCAAATCCCTGGAAAACCGAAGATTGGTAATAATCGATTCTGGTATTTACTGAAACCAAATTTTTTGAACCAAAATTTCTCTTCATTTTTAAGAATAAACCTAGGTTTCTGATTTCATGAGAAGGAAGGGTTTGCATATACATTTCAGGCTCATTTTTAGGATACATTATCATATCCGCTCTAAGAAAAACCTTGTGGGCGTCTACTCTTGATTCAAGCTCAAATTTATTCAATAAAAACTTCGATTCATTAAAGGCACCTATGGTTTCACTCCAGCCGGGCATGTCCATATGAATAGGCACATCCGGTCTTTTAGTATCATCCATTTCATGGTAAATTGAATTGAAGTAAAATCTGGTTTGTGAGCTTTTTAAGTACTTATTATCATTACATGAATATAAATGTGAAATCGAATAAATTCCAGCATCAGCTTTACCAACATCCATTGTTAAAGCCGGAAAGCCAATATCACGCCCCCAATCGCCCAGATAATCAAGCTTTATTAAATGTTTGTGATTGATTTGATAAGCAAGATTAATAGAGGTGTTATATTTTGTAAAATAGCTAAAAGGAATAATCTTGGATGAACCTGTTTTATAGTTATCGGCCTTTCTATAAACCCCACTTAATCGATAAGAGAATTTATTAGAATGGCCGAACAAAACCAAAGATTCATTGATGGAATTATTGTTTGATTGGTAAGTATTCGACCATTTAACATTGATAGGTTTGGAGCTGTTAAATTCGGGTTCAGCTAATTTCATATCAATTGAACCACCAATTGAATTGCCCATAGAAGAACCATTTACACCTTGACTAACAGCAAATTCTTTGAGGTTATTGGGTTCAACATAAATTGAAACGGGATCCATTTTATCGGTACAAGCCCCATACATTTTCATGCCATTTATAGTAAGGTTTACCTGAGTACCCGAATAGGCTCTTAAACCTGGTTCTTGTCCAAAAGCCCCACGTTTAGTAAGATTTACTCCCGGCATTCTGCTCAGCATTTCCTCTGTACTTGCCATTATATTTCCTTTATAAAAGGTAAAGCTATTGGCATTCTTCTTGTCTTCAATTCTTATCTCATTTAGATTAAATTGAGTAGAAATTGAATCCTTAGAAGTTTGAGAAAATGTAGCTTGAGATAGGAAAATAGAAATACAAAAAACAAGCAGAGAAAGCGAATTCTCTGCTTGTTTAGTCAGTTTGTTTAAATACATTTATTACAAAGTAATTTCAAACAATAAACCTTCTGATACCAATGTACCATTTTTGAATAATTTCAATTTTACATGCCATAAACCCGACATAGTAAAATTCACTTTACCCATATAATGTCCGTCTTTGGTATGAACCGGATTCACATTATTAGGAGAACCATGTCCCATGCTTGGCATTTCAGGTTCAATTTCAACGGTATAATCTTCAACAGCAGGAAATTCTTCCATAGTTGCCATTTTATGAATGGTAATTTCGAAATCGTTTAAACCGGCTTTCCATTTAGCTGGAGGAATCAAACTAATTACCGCTTTTGCATTGTTATAAGCAGCTAAAACCGAAGTTAGAACTCTTGCCGGAGTTTGGTTTGCAACAGTTACATCCAATTCTGCTTCACCTTCTAAATCAGAACTGTGGTTGTGAAAATGAACATGTAATTTCCAAGAACCCATCGAAGAACTTGGCATAGTAAAAATTACTGCTGATTCATAAAAATTGTTTACAGGAGTTTCAGACTCTTGATTTTCAACTGGCGAAGAATGTTGCATAGAACCCATGTCCATCATAGGCATGATTTCTAAATGCCCTGATTTTAAAATAGTTCCTGAAGCTGAATCATAAACAATAGTATGTAGTTTATTATAACCTGTTTTTAAAGATGATTCAGAATAAACTACCACTTTTGCTTTTGCTCCAATTACATAAGATTCTCCAACTTTAATATATCCAGAAGGAATTTGAAAAGTATCGGTAGGAGTTGTTGTATTGTTTGTGGTTTCTTCTTTTTTGCAGGCAGCAAAGCCCAATGAGATACTGAATAATATCAATAATAATCTGTTTTTCATGATTTTAGTTTTTTGTCTTCGTAAAATTTAATTCAATAATGTTGAATAGAAGCTGCACAAGTTCTATTCAAGAAAGGTCGTGTTTTCCTTAAATGGAAAAACACGGAATGACATTCATACATGAAAATTGTAAATACAATGAAGCTGAAATTACAAAATGTATAAATGAGAATTAATAAATAACCAGAAGCTATTTATTTTTGATTGTAAAGACTAAAACCGTGGGGGAGGATCTAATATTGACTTAACCGAGGTGGCTGTATGATATGAATATTTAGCAAATATTGCCTTTTGGGATTTTAAATCAATTAGTTGAATCTTTTCATTACTAATTGCAATAATTTCATCTTGAGTAACTTTAACTTTATTGTCTTTTTGCTCTGAATCTGAATTTGACTCATCTAATTTATCTAAAGTTTTATCGAGATAACAACAACCTTGGCAGGATTCAGATTTTTCGGTGTTTTTGTTGATACAAAGGGTCTTGGCAATTTCTTCCTGATTCATTTTAAACCAAATAAAGAAACCTCCTTTTGATAACAAAGGAATCATTATGATTAAAAGGAGTGATATGCCAATTATTTTTTTCAACTCTACAAAACTAAACATGATTAATTATTTTATTTATGTTTTTTATCATTTATGACAATTTAAAGAAAAATGAGGGTTTAAATGCCCTATTCATTGGCGCTATTCACTGATTTAAATCCCACTTTATTCTGATTATTATCATTTCAAAACTTGCCGCTGATTATGTTTTTTGTATCAGAATATGAATCAAATTATGCAAAACGAATTGAGGTCGGATTTAGCCACAGAAATCAATGGAGTAGTTGATTTCCCAATGTTCAAATGCCTGAAACCAGAGGAAATTTCTTTGATTGAGGAACAAAGAACACAAAAAGTTTATAAAAAAGGGATGGTGATATTTTCGGAAAATTCGCAACCCAGAGGAATCTATTTAATTAAAGAAGGAGCAATCAAACTTTTTCATTCAAATGATGAAGGACAGGTGCAAATAATTCGTTTGGCACGACAAGGTGAATTGCTTGGATATAGGGCTTTATTAGCAGGTCAGCCTTATAAAGGAGCAGCAGAAACCTTGATGGACTCGGTATTGTTTTTTATTCCTTCTCAAATATTTTTTCAAATACTGCATAGCAATCATGAACTTACTTTAAGTATGTTAAAAATGCTGGCTATTGATTTAGATGATTCTGTACAAAAGGGCAATGCAATGTTTACCAAAACCGCTCCTGAAAGATTGGCTGAAACCTTGTACTGGATTAGAAACAATTTTGGAACAAGAGAAGATGGAGCAATCAATGTTTTATTAACAAGAGAAGACTTAGCAAATTTTGCCGGATTAGCTACAGAAACAGTGGTTAGATTATTGCATCTGTGGGAATCAGAGAATTTATTGGAACTGAACAAGAAGTACATTGCAATTACAAATCTTCATTTATTTGAAGATAAATTTTCATTAAGAAAAAACGAACCGGTTAAGTGGTAATCGGGTTTTTGAATAAATAACAACTAGCTAAAAAGGGCTTGAATCATAATCGATTCAAGCCCTTTTTGGTTTTATACAAACTAATTTATGAGTTATTCAAGAATGATTTTCTTTCTTATTATTTGATCTTCCGATTTTAATTCCAGAATAAAGATGCCTTTGTATTTTTCTGATATTTGAATTTGTTCCGGATTTTTATTCGTATTGCCAATAAACAAAACTTCACCATTTAAATCTTTCAGCTCGTATGAAAATCCATTTGTTTTGTTTAACCAATACATTTCAATTAAACCATTGGACGGATTTGGTGATACTTTTACTTCACTATTCAATTCAGACATTTGAATTGATACAATAGGAGAGTATTCAAAACTACCATCCTTATCAATCATTTTTAATCTGTAAAATACTTCAGATTCATCCTCGTAATTGTAATCATTAAAATGATAAAATCTTTTAGTATTTGAATTTCCGGCTGCCTGTACTTGTCCGATTTTATTAAAGTCTTCAGAATTTTGCTGTCTTTCAACTTCAAAAATATCACTATTGATTTCACTTGAACTTACCCAGTTTAATATGATCTTATCTGATTCCTTTTGTGCATCAAACGATAATAGTTTTACAGGTAATGTTGTGATGTTTCCGGTTAAAGGAGAAGTAATTCTATAAACATGGTTTCCATTGATGCCATTGTATTCATAAACATCAAAACTATAATTGCTAACCATACTCAAACCGGTCACTGTAACTGTATTACCTGAATCATTATAAACACAAAAATTATTATTTCCGTTTTGTTGTCCCATTCCAAAAAAACTTGAAGCTAAATAATCGTTTAAATGAGTTGGAGCTATTGCCGGGTTAGAAGTTAAACGTGCAATAACTATTCGTCGACCTCCATTTCCTTTTGTCCATGATAGTGTAACAGAGGTGTTAGAAATGTTTGAAAAATTCAACGATGAAGCTGATACTGTTGGTGCAGTTATCACAAACATTCTTGCATTGGGTCTTGATGTATTTCCTGCAGTTGTTACCGCAGTTCCAGCGCATAACGTTGCATTATTATCAGCTCTAAACCATCTTGAAGTTCCGGTAGGAAGTCCTGTTGTTAAAGCAGTTAATGAGTTTCCGGTTGTACCAGTATTGTTGTTGTTAAAACATACTTCAACAATAATATTTGAAGTGCCATCCCAATAAAAACCTGGTGTAAGTGGATGTAGGTTCCAGCCAATATTAGCATTATAAGCTGAGCTTGAAAAGACTGTTGTCATGCCTGTTTGCCAACCCGGAGTTAAGTCGTTAACAGTAGAATTTTTCATTGAAATGGAGAAGTCATTGAGATTGCCACTAACCAATGAGCTTACATTAAATCCAAATTCAGTTAACATTCCTGCTGTAACTCCTCTAGCTGTTAATTCAGCAGCCCTATAAATAAACTGATGTTTCACTCCTCCAAAATAATTACCATAAGGAGCAGGAAAAGCTGTTGAAGTATTTGAGCCGGTGCCAGTTCCAATGGTTATAAAACTCCCTGCACTTGGGTCATCTATTGCAAAAACAGGTGATATGGCGTAGAAAATATTACCAATTGGTTCTACTTTTATTCTGGCAGTCTGACTAGTAATACCAGCAGGTAAATTGATTAATTGGCTTCCATCATTTGCTGTAGTAGATGCCAAAATATATGGAAAACTAATTCCATTATCTGTAGATAAGGAGATTCTAACATTTGCCACATTAATTGGAGAAACATTACTTCCACCTAAACTCCATGTAACAGTTTGAGCGCTTCCAATGGCCCAAACTGATGGAGCACTCGTAACTGCAAATGGCCCTGTTGAAGCAACTGTAATTACTTTGTTGTTTACATCATAATCTACACCACCACATAAAGCCTGTCCATCTCTAACTGTCAGTCTGAAATTCAATGTTTGTGCACCTGTTGATAATACCTCACCAACCGGTACTGTATTATTTAAAACAGAATTATAATTGGGAATAAATCTGGTAGGATTTGTACTAGGGTTATAGCTTCTAAAACGCGGACCTGTTGCAGAAGGTGTATTGGGAGCAGATGCTGAACCTAAATTCATTTGTTCCCAACAGTAAGTTAATGAATCACCATCGGGATCAGTTCCTGAACCTGTTAAAAAGAAAGGAGTTCCAAAAGGAATCGTATGTGCTGTGGTTCCAATATTTGCAACAGGTAAACTGTTACCTGATGAGACAATAGTTCCGCAAGTGGCAGCACCGGTTGTAATGTTTGTTATGATTTCATCAAAATTAATTGTGTGAAAATAAGCATCACTATGGGCTTGTAGGTCTTGCGGAGAGCAGATTCCGGCATAAGCCATAATTGTACTTCCACTTCCAGGTTCGTATGCTGTAGATGAATTTCTGTTTCCACCCGAACATGAGCCTGTAGAGCCATTAAACGAATGGTTTCCTCCAAACTGATGACCCATTTCATGAGCTACGTAATCAATGTCAAAAGCATCATTAACAGGGGAAGAAGAACCTGTAACACCTCTAGCTTTATTTGATGCTACGCAAACTGAAGCAAGGTAAGCAACACCACCGCCACCTGTGCTAAACACGTGTCCGATATCATAATTTGCGGAGCCAATGACATTCGTAACATTGGTTTGATTTTCATTCAATAATGTTGAACCATTTGAATTGGTATAAGGATCAGCACTTGTTGTATAAATTAAATTTGAAGTGGTTGTAATCAATGTCAAACTTATACCAAATTCTTTTCTATAAACGCCCACAACTCTATTAATGGTAGTTGTAATGGCTGACAAAGCAAGAGGAACTGTTCCTCCATGAAATGTTGTATATTCAAATGTAGCAGCCAGAGCCAAACGATATGTTTTTAACTGAGTACCATTTGACCTTTGTGCTATTGAACTACCTGATTTGTTTAATCCTGTTTTACCACTTTTAATAGGATTTACCGGATTTACTTTGTTTCCATTCACAACTTCAATTTCATTAAACTTAGCTTTGGCTTTTAAGTCCTTTTTGAAGTAACTGATATAATACTCAGTGGTTGATTTTGCATAGGGGTCAACGAAAACACTGCCTTCAGGAGATAAAATCATAGCATGAAAGCCTTGCAATGTGATATCAATATGAACACTTGCTCTAGGATTATCAATTCCTTGTCCACGCCAAGTATCAATTTCTGGAAATTGTTTGGCCAAACCAGATTCCATTATCGAAGAATGATAAACAGCAAACCTTTGAAAAGTATGGTCGGGCATTGGAATTTCTACTAAAACGGCATTTCCGTTCGATTTAAACTCTTCAGGTGCTTGGTTTAACAGATTTCTCATCTCAGACAAGTCAAGTTTGAAGACACCATATTTTTCAGGCTTTATCCATCTGTCTGCTTCTGAAATTGAAGAGGGCGGAGTTGCCTTACTCCAAATGAAACTTTGGGCTTGAGTAAGTCCTCCAAAAACGATTGTGAAAAGTAATAATAATTTATACTTTTTAGTCATATATTGTAATTAATTCGTACTGATTATCAAGCAAATTGCAACATATTGAATTTGTGCTTAATAAAAAATTAAGAAAACTTCAAAGAGGTAAAATTGACAATTAAAGAGGTGGAATTTTACCAACTGATGGGTTTCAAATTTTTACTAATTAACCAATCATTTGTTTTTGAAAATGGTTGAGAACCAAAGAATCCATTATAAGCTGAAAGTGGAGATGGATGCACGGATTCAACAATTAGGTGTTTATTTTTATCAATTAAAACTGATTTACTTCTTGCATAAGCTCCCCATAAAATAAATACACAATGTGAGTTTTGTTCCGAAACTTTTTTAATCACCGCATCAGTAAATACTTCCCATCCTTTTTTTTGATGCGAACCTGCTTCAGCCGCTCTAACAGTTAATGTGGCATTGAGTAATAAGACTCCTTGTTTGGCCCAATGAGTCAGATTTCCGGTTTTTGGGATTGTGAATCCATTTATATCTGTAAGTAGTTCTTTAAAGATATTTTGAAGTGAAGGCGGAAATGGAATTCCATCATTCACAGAAAAACACAAACCATGAGCCTGATTGGGTCCGTGATAAGGATCCTGACCTAAAATAACTACTTTAACTTCATTGATTGGAGTAAAATCAAAGGCTGAAAAAATTTGTGCTCCGGGTGGATAAATTATTTTACCAACCTGTTTTTCTTCTTTGATAAAGCTGATAAGTGCAGAAAAATAAGGCTTTTCAAACTCTTCTTTCAAAGCCAATTTCCACGATTCTTCAATTTTTACTTCCTTCATTGTTTGTAAATATGCATCAAGCAAATGAATATTGCCAAATGAACTTACAATCAATTATAGAAAATGCCTGGGAGAACAGAGAAAAACTTCAGGAGGCAGATACAAGAAAAGCCATTGAAACGGTTATTGAAGATTTAGATAAAGGCCGTTTAAGAGTTGCTGAACCAAAAGGTGATTCATGGCAAGTGAACGATTGGGTAAAAAAAGCAGTTATCATGTATTTCCCCATTCGTCAGATGCAAACCATTGAATGTGGACCAATGGAATTTCATGATAAAATGGAATTAAAAAGAAATTATGCTGAATTAGGCGTAAGAGTGGTTCCGCATGCAGTTGCCAGATATGGAGCATACCTTTCAAAAGGAGTAATCCTGATGCCATCTTATGTGAATATTGGTGCTTATGTTGATGAAGGCACTATGGTTGATACATGGGCTACTGTAGGTAGTTGTGCGCAGATTGGAAAGAATGTTCATCTTTCTGGTGGAGTTGGAATTGGTGGAGTTTTGGAACCAGTTCAAGCAGCTCCAGTTATCATTGAAGACAATTGCTTTATAGGTTCAAGATGTATTGTAGTAGAAGGCGTTAGAGTAGGAGCAGAGGCTGTTTTAGGAGCAGGTGTTACCTTAACCATGAGTACCAAAATTATTGATGTAACCAAAGATGAACCTATTACATATAATGGATACGTTCCTCCTCGTTCAGTAGTAATTCCGGGTATGTATGAAAAGAAATTTGCAGCTGGAACTTACCAGGTTCCATGTGCATTAATTATTGGAGAAAGAAAAGAAAGTACAGATAAAAAGACTTCTCTGAATTCTGCATTGAGAGAATATGATGTAGCTGTTTAATTGATTTAATGATATAAAAAAAGAGGCTGTTTCATCAAGTGAGACAGCCTCTTTTTTTGTTTATTCAAGTTCTTTAAATGTAATTTTCGAACCTCTATAAATTCGATTTGTTCCTTTGATGAAATCCTTTTCATCAGCCTCAAAAATATTCATGAATTGCTGCGGATTCCTTTCTGCCAAGGGAAACCAGGTGCTTTGAATTTGAACCATTATTTGATGTCCGGGTAAAAATGCATGGTTGATATCATTCAAAGTGAATTTAATTTTAGTCATTTCACCGGGTACCAATGGCTCCGGTTTTTCAAAGCTGTTTCTGTATTTGGCTCTGAAAATATCACCACGAATTAAACTTTGGTAATTAGATACGTTTACAATTCTTCCATCGATTGTATCATTAGGCATTTTTGCCGGATTCACATCTATAATTTTCACAACAAAGTCCATATCGGTATTGGTAGAACTAACCATTAATTCGACTTCAATTGGACCTGAAATGGTTCTGGTAGCTTCCAATTTTTCTGTTTTATAAACCAATACATCTGGTCTTGTTGAAGCAAATCTTTGGTCAGCAACCATGTATTCTTTTTGCATACCGATATCAGGATTAACCATGTATGGAACAGGTTTATTGGGGTCGCTGGTATATTCCTCAAAAGTCATTGATTTGTTTTCAAATGCTCTTAAAACACCATTATTACTCATATACAAAACTGATTCTTTGGTTTGTTTAGGAGGCCATGTTTCATAAGATTTCCAAACATTGCTTCCTGTTTCAAATACAGCTGCTTCAGGTAAATTATCTATTGTTTTATTTCGCAAATGCGCTTCGAAAAAAGGAAACTCAATGCTATCCTGGTAATAAGTACTGGTATTAGATTTAAAACTCATATCACCTAAACCAAGTCCTTTTGATTTATTCCAACCACCATGAACCCATGGACCCATTACAATTTTGTTGTTAGATTTAGCACTATTTTTCTCAACTGTTTGATACACTTGCAATGCTCCATAAAGGTTTTCTGCATCAAACCAACCACCAACAGTTAAAACAGCAGGTTTGATATCTTTTAAATGTGGACGAAGATTACGTTTTTGCCAGAATTCATCGTAGTTTGGATGAGCAGCAATTTCTTTCCAGAAAGCAATTTTTCCATTGTATAAACTATCAACAAACTTCATTGATTTCACCTGATTTAAATAAAAATCATAACCATCATTTGTTGGGAAATCATAACCCTTGTTCCATTGTTTGGTTAATTCCGGACGTTCTTTACCAAACGAAGCAAAGAATCCAAAGAAATGAGGAACAAACAAAACGCCGTTGTGGTGAAAATCGTCTCCGGTAAACCAATCAACAATTGGTGCTTGTGGAGAAACTGCTTTTAGTGCAGGATGCGCATTTACCATTCCGGCAGCCGTATAAAAACCGGGATAAGAAATTCCCCATTGCCCAACTCTGCCATTGTTATTTTTGACATTTTTCAAACACCATTCAATACAATCATAAGTATCAGTACTTTCATCAGTGGCTTTTTTATTCTTCCTATCGGATAACATCGGAGTCATGTTTACAAAATCACCTTCACTCATGAATTTTCCTCTCACATCCTGAAACACGAAAATGTAACCTGCTTTAGCAAAAGCCTCTGTTGGACGAAGTTTTGGCGGGAACTGGTCTTCACCATAAGGTCCGATTGCATAAGGCGTTCTATTTAATAAAATAGGGTGTTTTTTCGATTGATCCTTTGGAGTATAAATCGCTGTAAAAAGTTTCTTACCATCTCTCATGGTAATATAAACTTCCTGTTTATTGTAGAACTCCTGAATTTTAAATTCCTGAGCGAAAACAAAATTCAAACAGAATAATAAAGCAAAAGTAAAAATTGATTTCATGGATTAAATTTTTGCTAAACTAAACAATAATCCTAATTCAAAAGAGATTTATCGAAATAAAATACTGGTATTCTTGTCATTTTGAACTTTTTATATAAGTTAATCGTGAGATAAAATTATCTCAATCATCATTATTTAATAATACAATATTTCAATTAAATAATTAGTTTTGCATTGAAGAATATAATACATGAGAAAATTACTTTTACTAGCTTTTACTATTTCAACATTATTGTTGAATGCACAAACAACTATCGAAAATTTTAGCTTTGGTTCTGTTGCTGATACCTTAACTAATCCATCAATTGGAGGAGCTATATGGAAAAGACATAGTGGAGCTGGGACGCCAATTGTTTATAATGCTACTTCAATATCATATACCGGATATTCATCTTCAGGCGTTGGAGGTTCAATTTCTATCACGAATGGTACAGGAAGTAGAGAAGATGCTAATAGACAAACAAGTTTTTACAATTCAGGTGCTGTTTACGCTTCGTTTTTATTAAATGTAACAGCAAGCGGTGGGACTACTGGCGATTACTTTATGCATTTTGGAGATTCTTTTGGCTCAACTGCGGGTGCTTTTGGTGGTAGATTATTTATAAAAGATGGTAGTGTATCCAATACTTTTAAATTAGGACTTACAAAAGGAACTGCTGCTTCTTCCGCTGTTTTTACAAGTGTTGACTACTCCTTTAATACACCTATACTTGTAGTTTTAAAATACAGTTTTAATGCAACAGCTTCAGATACTGTTTATGCTTTTGTTTTTACTTCAGGAGTTCCTAGTGTTGAACCAACTGCAACCTTAACAAGCACCGATTTAACAACTAATGATTTACTCAAAATTCGTTCAATTTCTATTAGACAAGGAACAGTAGGAACTCATGCTTGTACTATTGATGGAATTAGAGTTTCTTCAACATGGAATAATTCTGTTTTACCAGTTTCTTTAGTAAGATTTTCTGCAGATTCAAAAGAAAATCAAGTTGAATTAAACTGGAGTACATCTAGTGAAACTAACAACAAAGGCTTTGAAATTGAAAGAAGTGTAGATGGAATTAATTTTTCAAAAATCGCTTTTGTAAAAGGTGCAGGAAACTCAAATAGATTAATTAAATATCATTTTATAGATGATTATTCTTCTTCAGCTTATTATCGTTTAAAACAATTGGATTATGACGGAAAATTTGAATACTCGAAAGTTATTGCTGTTAAAGCCGATAAAGAAGAATTAAAAGTAGAATTAAGTCCTAATCCATTTGGAAATAGAATCACAATACAAAGTAACAATCAAATATCAAAAGTAGAGATTATTGATATTACAGGTAAAGTTAAATTGGTTGAAATTATAAATGGTAAAACAGCCGAAATCAATACTTCAGAAATTAGTAATGGAATATATTTCCTTAGAATTAATGATGGAGAAACAATTCTTACCCAAAGAATAATCAAAAACTAAACTTACTTTCTAAAATAAATAAAGAGGGATTTCCAATTGGAGATTCCTCTTTTTTTTATGCGCCTTTAAGAAATAAACCCAGCTTAATTATATCCTTAAAGTGACTAAGGTAATCCTGAATAGTCTTTATTAAATTCATAATTTAAATAAAACTCAAATATATTTTTCAAGTCAAACACTTGTATTTCAGTTATTAATATCTTTTTTGTTTAGATTGATTATTCTAATTGCAAGACATTAAAGAGTTTCGCTTCAAAAACTATGAAGCATTTAAAACTCAACTTCACATTACTATTTTTTTTCTTAGTACTTAACCAGATTCAAGTTAAAGCATGGGGATTTTTCGCGCATCAGCTTATCAATGAAAAAGCTGTTTTCTGCTTGCCTCCAGATATTTTTTCATTTTACAAAAAGAACATTTCATATATCAAGGAACACGCTGTAGATCCTGACAAGCGCAGGTATTTAGTTGCAGAAGAAGCAGTGAGACATTTTATCGACCTTGATTATTATGAGAAAGTATCTCCTGTTGATACCATGCCATGGTCGTTTAAAGCTGCTTGTGATAAGTTTTCAAAAGATACCATCATTGCATATGGAATTGTACCCTGGCATATCCAAACCATGTTGTATAGATTAAGTGAAGCATTTAAAAATAAGGATGAGGCCTTGATTTTAAAGTGCTCTTCAGAAATTGGACATTATGTTGCCGATGCTCATGTGCCTTTGCACAATACGATGAACTATAATGGTCAGATGACAGAACAACATGGTATACATGGATTTTTTGAAACGAGGTTACCCGAATTATTTTCTTATCAATATGATTTCATGATAGACAGAGCAGTTTACATAGATAATCCATTGAATTTTATATGGACAGGAATTGAAGATGGATTTTCATCTCTAGACTCTGTTTTTAGATTCGATAAACATTTGAGATTAACTACACCGGAATCTAAAAAGATGAGTTTTGAGCAAAGAGGAACTCAACAGGTGAAGGTTTGGTCGTTTGAATACGCAATGGCTTATCACAGGCTTTTAAATAGCCTTGTAGAGAGAAGAATGCGTGCATCTATTTATGCAGTTTCATGCTTTTGGTATACTGCATGGGTAAATGGTGGTCAGCCTGATTTAATGAACCTCAACAATAAGATGCTGACTATTTCAAATGATAGTAACTCTAATTCACTTTACAATGGTAAAATGATTGGTAGGAGTGAGGAATAAAAGCGTAAATAGTTAATTTAATTTTCAGTTTTGAACAATAGTATCTATCAAATATCATCGAGTGAAAATTTTATGAGTTACCGATTCACCAGTGAAGGTTCTCATGGAATTGTAGAAAAATTAATCATTTTTCAAGCTACACATATTAAACATGTTTTTAATCTGGCATTTGGTGATATCAACCCCAAAACAGGAGAGATTGATGATTTAATTGTAACCAATAATGGCGATAGTGAAAAAGTTCTGATTACGGTTGCAACGGCTGTTTTTGAATTCACAGAAAGGTATAGAAATTGCCTTATTTATTTAAAAGGAAGTACAAGTTCAAGAACCAGGTTATATCAAATGGGAATAACAAAATATTGGCAGGAAATTAGTAAGGATTTTGTTGTTTTAGTTGAAATACAAGGGGATTGGGTTAAATTTGAAGATAATTTAAAATGTGAAGCATTTTTAGTAAGGCGGAAATAGTTTTTTTGTTTTATCAAAAAATGTATAATTTTGTATTATGAAACTCGAAACAAAAATACCTACAGTTAAAAATCCTAACATTAAAATTGATAAATCGTTAAACAAATACGATCATGCAAATTTGTTCCCAGAAAAACTTTCTATGGTAAATGAAAGTCTAGCTAAAATTGGTATGCCCAAACCAGAATTGCTCAAATAGTTTATTATTAATTTCTAATATTAAATATTAAAAAAGCCGCTCTCAAATCTGAAAGCGGCTTTTTTGTTTAGATACCTTTTAAGGTTTGAAGTTTCATCCAATGTTCTGCAATTCCATCTTCAGCTGCATGCATAAATTCTTCTGCATGCTCTGGATTTTGCTTATTTATAATACTAAACCTAGTTTCACCATACATAAACTCTTTAGCACCTGCAATCGGGTCTTTGCTATCGATTACAAATCTTTCTCCTTTTGGTTTAGAAGGATTGTATCTGAATAAAGGCCAGTAACCAGTTTTAACAGCGTTTTGTTGATGAACTGCACCTTGTGACATATCAAATCCGTGTGCTATACAATGACTATAAGCTATAATGATTGATGGGCCAGGAAAAGCTTCAGCCTCTTGAATTACTTTTACTGCATGCATATCATTTGCTCCCATTGCAATTTGAGCAACATAAGCCGAACCATGCGCAATTGCCTGCATAGCTAAATCTTTTTTACCTGTCAATTTTCCGTTTACACTAAATTTTGCACTTGCACCAATTGGAGTTGATTTAGATTTTTGTCCTCCTGTATTTGAATAAACTTCAGTATCCAAGACAAGGATATTTACATTTTCTCCGGTAGATAATACATGGTCTAAGCCACTGAATCCAATATCATAAGCCCAACCATCACCACCTATAATCCAATGTGATTTTTTAACAAAATGATCGGCTAAAACATCTAATTGTCGAGCTTCGAAACTGGTTTGTCCTTTTAATAACAACCTTAACTCTTTAACATAAGTTCTTTGAAGTGCAATTTCCTCTTCATTGATTTGAATATTATTCAATAATCTATTAGTTAGATCATCACCAACAAGTCCATTCAAGCCCAATAAAAGGTTTTTAGCAATTTCTTCTTTTTTGGTAAAAGCAAGTTTCATTCCCAATCCAAATTCGGCATTGTCTTCAAACAATGAATTTGCCCAAGCAGGCCCATGACCTTCATCGTTACAAGCCCAAGGTGTTGATGGCAAGTTTCCTCCAAAAATAGAAGAACAACCTGTTGCATTGGCAACCATCATTCTTTCACCATATAATTGAGATAATAATTTTAAATATGGAGTTTCACCACAACCAGAACATGCACCTGAAAATTCAAATAATGGTTTTAGAAACTGGGTTCCTTTTACTGTTTTAAAATTTGCTCTGCTTCTGTCCAGTTCAGGCAATGAAAGGAAATAATCCCAGTTCTCAACTTCCTGCTCTCTTAAAGGCAATTGGTCTTCCATATGAATGGCTTTTCTACCCGGGTTTGCTTTCGATTCAACTGGACAAAATTCAACACATAAATTACAACCAGTGCAATCTTCTACTGCCACTTGTAAAGTATAAGCTTCAGTTTCTTTATTGAATTCTTTTCCAATTGGATTGGTATGTTTAAATGCAGAAGGAGCAGTATCCAATAAATCTTTATCATAAACTTTACATCTGATAGCTGCATGCGGGCAAATCAAGAAACATTTACCACATTGAGAACAAGCATCAGCATCCCAAACTGGTACTTCTGCCGCAAGGTTTCGCTTTTCCCATTTGGTTGTTGCAACTGGATATGCTCCATCCAAAGGGAAAGAACTTACAGGTAAATCATCTCCTTCAAACGACATGATTTTCGCCAAAACATCCTTCACAAAATCAGGAGCAGCATCAGGAACCATTTTGTCGAGTTCCATTGTACCAACTTCTAAATTTGCAGTATCAATCAAATGCATATTTGCCAAAGCTTGGTCAACAGCGATATAGTTTTTCTGAACAATATGGTCGCCTTTATCAGAGTATGTTTTTTTAATGGCATCCTTAATTCTTTGGATAGATTCTTCTTGTGATAAAACACCTGAAATGGCAAAGAAACAAGTTTGGAGAATGGTATTAACACGATTTCCCATACCGGTATCACGGGCAACCTGACCTGCATTAATCACATAAAACTTGAGGTTTTTGTTTTTTATTTCTGATTGGATTTTAGCAGGTAATTGAGCCCAAACTTCATCGTGAGGATAAGGTGCATTTAGCAAGAAAACAGCATCTTTTTCAGCATTCTTTAAAATATTGTATTTATGAATAAACTGAAATTGGTGACAAGCAATAAAATTTGCAGATTGAACCAAATAACTCGATCTAATTGTATTTTTATCAAACCGTAAATGAGAAACAGTTAATGAGCCTGATTTTTTTGAATCGTAGACAAAATAACCCTGAACCTGATAATCTGTTGTATCACCAATAATTTTGATTGAGTTTTTATTGGCACTTACAGTTCCATCAGCACCTAAACCATAAAACAAACCTCTGAATAAATGATGGTCTTCTAGACTGAAAGTTTTATCGTAATCGATACTTAGTTTGGTTACATCATCTTCTATTCCAACACTAAAAGAGTATTTCAATTTGTCTGATTTCAACATATCGAAAATACCTTTTACCATACCGGAATTAAATTCTTTAGAAGCCAATCCGTAACGACCACCAGTTAATTCAATTTTACGTTCAGGAATGAATTTGCTGATAGCACCCATTACATCCATAAACAAAGGCTCTCCCTGACTTCCGGGCTCTTTGCATCTATCTAAAACTGCAATTTTTTTAACGGATTCAGGAATACATTTTATAAAAGCTTCTGTATCAAAAGGACGATACATTCTGATATATACAAAGCCTACTTTTTCACCGTTTTCATTTAAGTAATCGGTAATTTCCTGCACAGTACCGGCACCAGAACCCATGATAACAATTAATCTATCTGGATTTTCAGCACCATAGTATTCATATAAATGATATTGTCTACCGGTTAATTCAGCAAACTTATTCATCATTTTTTCGATGATACCAGGTAAGTTATTGTAATAAGGATTACCTGCTTCACGACTTTGGAAAAATACATCAGGATTTTGAGCAGTACCTCTGATACTAGGATTTTCTGGTGACATCGCTCTTTTACGATGTGTTAGAATATCATCTGTATCAATCATTTCATGAATAATTTCATCCGGAATTACTTCCACTTTCATTAATTCATGTGAAGTTCTAAAACCATCAAAAATATTTAAAAAAGGAATTTTAGATTTTAAAGTTGCTGCCTGTGAAATCAAAGCCATGTCCATTGCTTCCTGCGCATTTTTACCAAATAGCATAGCCCAACCTGTCTGACGAACAGCCATCACATCTGAATGGTCACCAAAAATTGAAAGTGCATGCGTTGCCAAAGCACGAGCCGCAATATGGAAAACAGCAGGTGTATGTTCACCGGCAATTTTGTACATATTTGGAATCATTAATAATAAACCCTGAGAGCAGGTAAAAGTAGATGACAAAGCACCTCCCTGAATGGAACCATGAACTGCACCGGCAGCACCAGCTTCACTTTGCATTTCAATGATTTTAGGAACTTCACCGAATATATTTTGTTTTCCTGCAGCCGACCATTCATCGCAAAACTCACCCATTGCAGATGATGGAGTGATAGGATAAATAGCACAAACTTCATTGGTTTTATAGGCGATGTAAGCAGCTGCTTCATTGCCATCCATTATCTTAACTTTAGCTGTATTTTTCATTACAATTTATGTCTTGGTTTGAGGGAATAAAAGTATATACATTGATTTCGGTCGGGTATGACTTGAGTCATGAAAATAAATGATACTAATTAGTTGATTTCGTGCTGAAATCAAATTTGGTAAACCTCAGGATTTTCCTATTTTGCAGTAAGATGAGAAATCAACAAATCGATAATTTTATAGATAATGCAGCTGAATTTGCTCAACCTGTATTGATTTATATGCGTGAATTAATTCATGAAGCTTGTCCGCTAGTTGTAGAATCGATTAAATGGGGAATGCCATCATTTGATTATAAAGGACCATTAATTGTAATGGGCGCATTTAAAAATCACATGGCGATTAATTTCTGGAAAGCTCAGTTGATGGCTGATTCCGAAAATATTTTTGTAAAATCGGGTCAATCAATGGGGACATTTGGTAAGATTAATTCCATCAATCAATTGCCTCCAAGAGAAATACTACTGGCTTATATTTTCGAAGCTATTGATTTAAATGAGAAAGGAATCAAAATTACTAAAACTAAAAAAGAGCAAGTAATAAAAGAGTTACCCATTCCTGAAGATTTCCTTAACTCTTTAAACGCAAATCCAATTGCTATGAGTAATTTTCAGCACATGAGTCCTAGTCAAAGAAAAGAATATATCAATTGGATTATGGAAGCAAAAAGGGAAGCAACAAGAATTTCAAGAATTGAAAAAGCAATCGTTCAACTTCTGGAAAAGAAAAGTCGTGATTGGAAATACCTAAAGTAAAAACTAGTTACGTTTTCCAATTAGAAAATTCAAAGGAATATCAAATCGTTTCGACCATGCTTTTTCTGAATGATCTTCTCCGGGAAAGATTCTACTTTCAAATTGCTTGGAAGTGTACATTTTTGATTTAAAAATGAAATCAGCTCTTGATTGAAATTCAGGATACATCGCATCTAATGTAGCAGTTCCACAATCAAAATAAAATCTGTTTTTCTTATTTACCACTGGGATGTTTTTATCTAAATATTTAAAAATCGCCTCTGTACCAGGATTTCCCTTTCTAAAAATTAAAGGCCAATGAGTTGACAAACATGCTGCATTTCCAAATACTTTTGGGTATTCGCAAACGGCATACATCGAAATTAATCCGCCCATGCTTGAACCCATGATTGAAGTATGTTTTTTGTCTTTATAAGTTGAATAGTTTTTATCTACAAATGGCTTTAATTCTTTTACAATAAACTTCAAATAATTATCAGCCAATAGAGGAGTATTTGGGCTTTTTACAAGATTACCAATTTCTGAAATGATACTATCTAATTCAGCCTTGTTTAAAAACAATTCAAGGGCCTTTTGAGGAGTAAATTCTAAATGTCTTTTTGAGCCATTGTTATAAATACCAACTACTATGCAATTTTCTATTTTCTCTTCATTTAGTAATTTACTGAGATGTTCGTCAACATTCCATTCTTGTTTATTCCAGGTTGTTGTCGAATCAAACAACATTTGTCCATCATGCATATAAATAACTGAATATTTTTGTTTTGATGAATAGTTATTTGGCAGCCAAATATCGATAGTTCTTGCATCAACAAATTTTGATTTAAAGTTTTCGAATCGGATAAGTTGACCTGTAATTGTACTTTTTGAAATGCTGTTTTGAGCTATCAGATTTGTGGTTAAAAAGCTCAAAATGCTAACTAAAACAAGGACTTTTAAAAGATTATTTTTGAAACATTTCATTAGCATAAAATTGATTATTGGTTCTTTTTCAACAAACTTATTAAAATATCCCTATTTAAAGGCTTTGAAATAAATTCATTTACAGTTGGAAATGATTTTGACTTCTCAATGTCTCTTGGGTCTATACTTGATGTTAATATCTTAATTGAAATATTGGAGAAATAGCTAGAAAGATTCTTTTGAAATTCCTCTAAAAAATCCCAGCCATTCATTACTGGCATATTAATGTCTAATAAAATTAAATCAGGAATATTTCTTTCATTTTCAGGTTTCTCTGATTCAAGCTTTAAATAATTTATAGCTTCTAAACCATTTTCACAACAAACTAAATTTTGGGAAAAATTTGTTTTCCTGATATTGATTTTACATAACATCATTGTGACATCATCATCCTCAACAAGCATTACATTATTAAACATATAATTGAGGTTTAAAGTTGATTAAAATTTCAGTTCCGGAGTCATCAGATTTTTCAATTGAAATTGTACCACCTTGTGATTGAACTTGAGATGCAACTAAGTAAAGTCCAAAACCTTTTTTAGAGGTAGTATGGAACCGCTGGTATAATCCAAATGCTCTTTCTTTTACACGTTGTAAATCAATCCCAATCCCATTGTCGGTAAACTTTAGAAAAACTTGTTCGTTTTTTAAATAGGATTCAATTTTAATTATAGGATTCCTATTTGGATGTTTAAAATAAATGCTATTTTTTATCAGATTTATGAATATACTTTCTAAATATGAATCAATGAATTCAATTTGACTAACTTCATTAAAATTAAACTCAATTTGAGTCTTACTATCATTTATTTGATTTGCGAGTAATGTCTTTACCCTATTGAGAATCTCATTAAAATAGAGTTTGCTTTTTTCTATTGGAGTTTGGTCTCTAATGATTAAAATCTTTATTAAATCATTTAAAGTATCATCTAAATTTTTTATAGAATTTTCTAGTCCATTTAAAACTTCCTGTTCATTTAAAATTTCAATTCCATCGTTTTTAATGATTTCTAAAATTGCCATGATATTAGTCAATGGCGCTCTCATATTATGTGTTGTAATAAAAGAAAACTGTCTAAGTTCTTTATTTTTTTTCGTTAATTCCTCGATTAACAAATTCTTTTCTTTTTCAGCAATTTTCCTTTGTGTAATATCTCTTGAATTAATAATGAAAGCTCCAATTAAAGGGTTGTCGAATTGGTTATTTCCATTGGCTTCAAGGTATAAGTAATCACCGTTTTTATCTCTTAATCTTAATTCTGTAATTTTGCCATTACTCTGATTTTCTAAAGCTTCTTTAAAATTGGTGCTTACGGTTAAAATATCATCAGGATGAATAATTTCAAAAATACTTTTTCCTTTTAGCTCATTTTCACCATAACCCATTTTTTGCATCATTGATGCGCTTTGGTAAAGGATATTACCTTTTTCATCAACCAGAGTTATAATATCTGAAATATTCCTAACAAAGCTTCTGAATTTTTCTTCATTATTTCTAATACTTTCAAAGCCATCAATCACTGATATTTCTGTTTGATGTTTCGAAGCAATCAATTTTAAGATTTGTCTGAGGAGGTTGTCTTGTTCAATATTTACATGAAATATCCTGTAATCTTTTGCTAAATCATTGGTTTCTGATTCTTTAATTTCATCACCATAAAAAATAAAAACACAACCTTTCGAAATTTCAGCTTTTAAAGCATCGAATTGCTTCAAATTTTGAATAAAAACCAAAAAAGCACTTTCTAATAATCTGGTATCTAAATCCAAAGTTGGTGTATGGAAATGAAAGTAATGTTCTGTACCAAATTCTTCCATTACTATTGTTTTGACAGACTCCGGCAGTGATTCCGGAATGAAAATAAGTTCCTTCTTTTCCATTAGTTATCAATTTTAGTAATGTTGTTATAAATCTCCACAATCCGCAAATTTCTGCATTTAAACCCAAAATCCTTAAAAATATAGTATCATAAATTATTAATATTTCATTTAATCAACCTAATAAATATTTAAATGAGAAATTTTATCTCTTTCAATACCTATTATCAATAGCATATTTATCCAATCTTCAATTTTCTCTTTACCATCTATAAGCCATATCACTTTTTTACTTTTAAGCAAGCTTCGGTTGTCTCTGTTTTCAGATGGATTATAGATATAGTTTATGAAAACTTCCGGTGATATCCAGGCATCATTTACTGGCTCTGAGGGATTAATATCATCTATTATTAAACAATCTGAATCAACCCAATCCCAAATACCATTTGTATTCTCATTTTTGTTATTTGAAAAGAATAATGGCACAAGTTTCATGGAAGTAAAGTAGCTGATTTTTTCTCTTTTGATTGCCATTTCAGTACTTATTCCTATAGATAGTGTGGTTTTTCCAACTCCTGATTTTCCTGTAATAAGCAAATGAGTTTCTTTGGTTTCCTTTGATATAAAATTTAAAACCATTGATTTTTGTTCTTCATTTAAATCAAATTTCCACTGACTTAATCTAATCTGCTGAGGAAATTTGCAGTTCTGAAGGATAATTTTTGTTTTATACCAATAAACAAAAGGTATAAAAATCAAAATAAGTAAAGCGAAAAATAGATAGTCCAAATAGGCATATTGACTTTTAAAAAGTGCAAGAAACAAAGCTCCTAAATAGAAATATAATAAGTCTGTAAATGTATCAAAACCAACGTTTAACCAATCGGGTTTGAAAGTATAAGAATCATGAACATTCAATTTAACTTTTGTAGAATTCATTTTAAACAAAAGCGGACCCAGGAAGTTAAATGATTCGAAAATCGTCCAGATAATAGCAGAAGAAAGTACTGATTGCAATAAAGTTGGTTCAACACAAATAGTAAAAATTTTGACTTTGATTGAATAACATATTAATGCTGTTAAATAACCGAGAGAAAAATGTCCAAATTGATTGGCAAGCCAGCTATAGCTCAATGAAACGCCTCTATACGAATCTTTTCCAATTAAATCAGCTTTTAATTGATTGAATACTTGGGCAGCTGTAATTTGAATCATGGTTCAGGGTAGTTTAATTATTAAATGTACAATTAATCTGCAAAAATTCAAATTAATAATAATTAAAAGCTTGATTTCGCTCAGTAAAAAGCCTATTAAACTTATATTTGCTTTATGAATTATACCAGAAATAATCTTGAAGATACTATTTGTGCTTTAGCTACTCCAATGGGAACAGGTGCAATTGGTGTGATAAGGATTAGTGGACCCAAAGCGATTTCTATAGTTTCAGATTGTTTCAAAGGTAAAAACCTGAATGAGGTTCCAACTCATACCTTACATCTAGGAAAAATGATGGATGGAAAAGAGATTGTAGATGAAGTTTTAGCTGCTGTATTTATAGCTCCTAAAAGTTATACAGGAGATCATACCATTGAATTGAGTGGACATGGTTCACCATATATACTTCAAAGGATTTTAGAATTGCTTGTAAAAAATGGATGTAGGATGGCTCAACCTGGTGAGTTTACTTTAAGGGCATTTCTAAACAAAAAACTTGATTTGAGTCAGGCGGAAGCAGTGGCAGATTTAATTGCATCTAGCAGTTCTGAATCACATCGAACGGCCATGAACCAAATGCGCGGAGGTTTCTCAAAACAAATTCTCGACCTCAAAGAAAGATTGGTCAATTTTGCTTCACTGATAGAACTTGAACTCGATTTTTCTGAAGAAGATGTTGAATTTGCAAGTAGACCGGAGTTAAAGCATTTGGTATCAAACATTGTTGAAATCATCACACTTTTATTAGATTCATTTAAGTATGGAAATGCCATTAAAAACGGTATACCTACAGTTATTGCAGGCAAACCCAATGCCGGTAAAAGTACCTTATTAAATGCTTTGATTAAAGATGATAGAGCCATTGTAAGTGATATTGCGGGAACTACAAGAGATGTAATTGAAGAGAGTTTTGTTATTAAAGGAGTCTCATTTAGGTTGATTGATACAGCTGGAATCAGAAAAGATTCTGTTGATGTGATTGAAAATATTGGAATCGAAAAAACCTTTGAACGTATACAAAAAGCAAGCATCATTATGTATATGTTTGATGCCAGTACAACTGATGAAAATTCACTACGAGAAGAGCTTGCACAGTTTGATGGAATTAATGCTGTAATCGTTCCGGTTGCCAATAAAACTGATTTACCTGAAGCAAAAAATCAATCTTATAATGATGAGTTAAACGTGATTCCAATTTCTTGCAAAACCTCTACTGGACTTGAATTGCTAGAAGAGCGACTTGTTGAGATTATTGAAAAAGATAAAGTAAAAAACGATATCATCATCACCAATTTAAGACATTACGAAGCCTTGAACAATGCCAGAGAATCATTGAAATCAGTTTTAGAAAGTATGGTAACTGGCAGGAGCGGAGAGTTATTGGCATTTGATATCAGAAAAGGAATTTTTCACTTAGGTGAGATCACCGGAGATATCAGCACAGACGACTTGTTGGCTAATATTTTTAGTAAGTTTTGTATCGGCAAATAAGCTAATCAAGCTTTTCTAAAAATAGATTTGCAGTTCTCAAATGTTCATTTCGTTTTTCATCCGGCATTTTGTCAAAGGTTTTAACCAACATACCTAATCGTGGATTTTTCAGAAAGAAATCTCTTTGTGTATGCATGAATCTCCAAAACAAGGCATCCCAAGTTTTTTGCCATTCTCCTTTTTCGTAATTGCTCATTTTCATGAGGTAATTGCTTCCGCTGATATAAGGTTTTGTGGCCATCAATCCTCCATCGGCAAACTGACTCATGCCATAAACATTGGTAACCATTACCCAATCGTAAGCATCAATAAACATTTCCATAAACCACCTGTAAACTTCATCAGGATTGAATTCACATAACAACATAAAATTGCCTAAAACCATCAGTCTTTCTATATGGTGACAATAACCTGTTTCCAATACCTTTTTGATGGTTTCATCAATGGGTTTTATTCCTGTTGTGCCTGTCCAGAATGATGCGGGTATGCTTCTGCTAAAATTCCAGTAATTGCGGGTTCTTTCTTCGGTTCCTATAAGTTCATAAACAGCTCTAATGAATTCTCGCCAGCCTATTATTTGCCTGATAAATCCTTCAAGTGAATTCATGGAAATTTCATGAGCTTCAGCATATTTTAATGCTTCGTTAATAACGTATTGCGGACTCAGTAAACCAACATTCATCATAGGACTTAAAACGGAATGATGAAGGAAATTTTCTTTACTTACCAAAGCATCTTCATACTCGCCAAATTCTTTAAAACGATTTTCAAAAAACTGATTTAACCACTTTTTGCTTTCATTAAAATCAAAAGGATAAAAGGCCTTTAAGTTAATTTTACCGGGGTTATTGGGGAAATGAGTTTCTATATAATTTGCTGCTTCTTTTGCTAATTCATTTATTTCAGGGAATTCAACTTTAGGCGCTATTTTCCCTTTGGGATATTTAAGTCGGTTTTCTGTATCAAACGACCATTTTCCTAAAATTGGTTTGTCTTTCTCCTCAACTAAAATTTGAAGTTTTTTCCTTTGGTAGATATAAAAATCAGTTTGATAAAATCGCTTTTTCGTACTGAAGAATTGTTTGTTTTCAATACTCGAATTAATGAATAAATGCGATTCGATTTTTAATAAAGAAACCCCTGTTTCATTAGCTGATTTCTCAATTCTTTTTTCAAGCCAATTGTCTGTAGGGTCAATATAAACCAATTGTTGAATGCCATTTTTTCCTAAGAAACTAATCAAGTTTCTGATATCAGATAATTCATCTTCAGAGCTGATATAGTTTACTTTAATTCCTTTATTGATGAGGAATAGTTCATAAAACTTCATACTAGCTCTGTGATAAGCTAATTTCATTTTATGAAAAGTATACAACTTAAAAAACAAGAATTCTTCAATGAGATAAATCTCATTACATTGTAAAAGAACCTCGTTGTTTTCAAACAATTGATGAGGAAATATAAGTCCGATTTTTGTTGATTGATTCATTAAAAAAGTCGTTTTGTATTAGGGTTTGTATGTTTTTGTAAAATTCGATTTCCTTCTTGTTGAACATCTTTATGTTTTCTATACGACCAGATTTCAACACCTGCTTCTTTTCTTGTTGCATCTAAATCAACAATAGGATAGGGGTAATCTTTTCCAAGTTCACATTGATAAAGATTTTGCTCCATTTCACTGAGTTTCCAAGGTTCATGAGCCAGTTTAGAAGGAATGTTTTGTAATTGAGGCAGCCATTTTTTAATGAATAAGGCATCCGGGTCATGTTCAATTGAGTTTTTCACAGTATTATAAATTCGAATTGTATTCACTCCGGTTTGTCCGGCCTGCATTTGAATTTGAGGATAATGAATGCCAGGTTCATAATCTAAAAACCACCTGGCCAACATGTGTAGATCGCGCCAATCTTGCCAAAGATTAAAAACAAAAAATGAAACCAACATGGCTCTCATCCTGAAATTCACATAACCTGTTTCTTTTAAACAATGAATACATGCATCAACTATTGGAATTCCGGTTTCACCATTTTCAAAGGCTTGGATGTATTTCTCGTTTTTTGGTTTGATTAAACTATCATAAGCAGAATTTACATTTTCAAATTCCATTCTACATTCATCTTCGAATTTTTGAATAAAATGGCAATGCCAATGTAACCTCGAAATAAAATTGGATAAGGCTCTTTTGTTTTTGGCTGTTTGATAAAAGGCCATGGTTTTCTGCATGACCATTTTTATGCTAATATTGCCATAAGACAGATAAGGTGAAATGCGACTGCAACTTTTTCTGCTCAAAGCCGGTTTTGAAATATGAGCAGAGTAGTATCTATACCTTTCGTTAAGGAAACTATTAAAGTATTTCCAGGCATAATCTTCACCACCATGCTGAAAGGCCGGTTCACTTTCTTTAATAGAATGATTAAGCTCTTCACCTTTAAGTTCATCAAAAACCTCAGCGTTCATCCTAACGAATTGAATTTTAGTCAAATCAGGATGATGTGGAGCTTCCATCATTTTTAACTCCCACCGCTTTTGCCAGTCTTTTCTACTTTTTAATCTTCTTATAACACCATTTTGGATACATTCAACTAGATTGATTTTTAGGTCTTTACAAAGCTTTAATACAATTAAATCTCTTTGAAAACTAATTTGATTGCCGGTCTCCTGGTGACAAAAAATGGTATTTATTTTATAGATAAGGTTTAAATCCTGCATTAAATCAGGGAATTCTCTTTGGAAAATGAAAATTTGAGATTGGCAGGTATCGAGTTTCTTCTGTAAATCCATCAAAGATTCATAAACAAATCTCCAATGTCTGATATCTGAATCGTGGTTATTTAATAATGAAGGTTCAAAAACATAGATCAATAAAACAGGTAATCCGGAATTTTGAGCTAAAACCATTGGTTCATGATCAATTGTCCGAATATCTCTCTTGAGCCAGATAATATTTATTTCCTGTTTCTTAATTTCCATTTATCAATCAAATCGATTCTTGTATTGAAAGAATTTAAAATGGAATTAGTTTCAAAATGTATCGATCTATTTTGTAAAATAAATTTTTAATCAATTACGTAAACCAAAATTGGAGTGTTTTTATGTCTTGAATTTGAAATCTATTGTTATAAATTTTGGTCATTAGAAATCAAAAAAATCAGAAAAACAAACAGATTTCGAGCTACTACAACAGCTCGAAATACTGATTATCAATTTCTTGTGAATTTGAAGATATTTTCCAACTTCAGTAATTTAAATGTAAAAAAATAGATTATTTAAATTCTAATCCTTGAATTCTCAGGTATAATCATCAGTAAATCAATTAAGTAATGAAATTTAAATTCAGTAAACATTGTTTATGGTATAGATTTTATTGAAATAATTCTTCAAGCTGAAAAGCGACATTTTATACCGAAAATTAGTCTTAATTTTTTTATGATGTAGTGATGTTGTGTAAAAATTTATTGTAAATCAGTATTTTATGATTTTGTGATGTAGTATTGATTGGGTTGTTTTAGTCGATTGATGTGTAAAGTATATTATAATTGTGTTATCAAATCATCCCTCAAAAACAAACTAATCAAATGAAAGAAAAATTTGCAATCTTGTCTCTTGGCATTTTGTTAGGATTTAGTCCTAACGAAACTAAGGCACAAAATTCCCCAACACAAGGGAAATTAGCTGACACAACCCGGCTTTCGGAAGTGGTGGTTGTAGGTTACGGAAGCAGAAAAATTACCAAGGTTTCTGGTGCGATTTCGTCGATAAAGGCGATTGAAATTGAAAAACTACAGCCTGTAAGGGTGGAAGACGCGCTACAAGGACGTGCTTCAGGTGTATCTATTATTAACGGAGGTTCTCCGGGTTCTAAACCAACTGTGTTTGTTCGTGGTATTCCTTCTTTTTCAGGAACAGATCCTCTAGTAATTATTGATGGTGTTCCTCAAACACTTACAGACTTTAACTCAATTAATGGTTCTGATATTGAATCAATTAATGTATTAAAAGATGCTGCAACTACTTCTATTTATGGTGTTAAAGGTGGTAATGGAGTAATTGTAGTTACAACTAAATCAGGTAGAAGAAACCAAAAAACTGATATCGGTTTTAGCAGTTATTATGGTGTTCAGGAAGTTGTAAATAAAGTTGGTGTATTAAATGCATCAGAATATGCAGCTATGGTTAACGAAGGTAGCACAGTTGCAGGAGGTGGTATAATATTTAATGATATAACCAATTTAGGTAAAGGTGTTAACTGGCAAGATGAAGTTTTCAAAAGGGCAGCTATTCAATCACATAACATCACTGCAAGAGGCGGTAGCGATAAAATGACCTACTTCTTATCAGCTGGAGCATTGGCACAAGGTGGAATTGTTGGTGGAAATGATAAATCAAATTTCACAAGAGGAAACATGACTGCCAATTTAACTTTTGATATCACTAACAGATTGAAGTTCATTTTGAATACAACAGGAGTTGTGCTTGATAGTAAAGGTGTTCCTGAAAATGCATTTAATAGCGTTTTGGGTAATGCAATTAATTTCGATCCAACAGTTCCTAAATACAATACAACAAATACTGTTGGTACTTATGGATATAGTAATTTGTTATTATCAGAGGTGTTTAATCCATTAACTAGATTAGATAATACCTATAATAAAAACAATGGAACTAAATTGTATGGTAAATTCGAATTACAATATGAAGTAATCAAAAACTTAAAATTGAGTAGCCGTTATGGTTATACTAAATATGATGGTTTATCGAAAAACTTCACGCCATTAGTATTTTATGGTCCAAACAATGTTGACAATACTATGAACGCTGATGGATCAACTGTTATTGGTAAAAACAACAGAGTATCTCATGAAAAAACAAGTAATTTCAACTATACATGGGAAACTTTTGCTAATTATGACTTCAAATTAAAAGAAGATCATAGTTTTGAAACTGTAGTTGGTTTTGCATTATCTAAGAATTCAGGAAACGCAGCCGGAGCTTCTCGTCAGGATGTACCATTTAACTCTTGGGATTTTGCTGATTTTACCGCAGCAACTGGTACAAACACAGCAACCAATCCTTCTGCTCTTGATGGTTATTACTACCAATATTTCAGAAGAAACTTATCTTCATTTGCTCGTGTAAACTACGATTATAATGATAAATACCTTGCATCTGCTACTATCAGAAGAGATGGTTCTTTCGCATTTGGTATCGACAATAAATATGCAAACTTCTATTCAGGTTCATTAGGATGGGTAGTTTCAAAAGAAGATTTCTTTAAATCTGAGTTTGTAAACAACTTAAAAATCAGAGGAAGTTATGGTGCAATTGGAAACGAAAACGTTAATCCTCAATTTGTAGGAATTATAGTTGGTGGTCCAAGTTATGGTCCTACAGGAAACAGTAACGGATATACATTTGGTGATGTATTTTATCCTGGTTCAACAGTAGGTTCTGCTGCAAATCCAGCTTTAAGATGGGAAAAACAAATTCAATCAAACATTGGATTTGATTTGATTTTCCACAAATACAAATTCTCTTTAACTGCAGATTTCTTTACAAAAGAAGTTGATGGATTATTATTTACTCCTTCTGCATCTTATTACTTAGGAACTGTTCCAATTCCAACAGCAAATATTGGTTCTACAAGAAGTTCAGGTATTGATATTACATTCTCATACCACGAAACAATTGCTAAAAAAGTAAAAATGAGCAATTCAATCACAGTAACTTCAGCTAAAAACGAGGTAACTGCTACAAATACAGATGGATCTGCAAAGATTTTCGGTGGTTATTACTTCAACGGACAATCTCAAAGTGTTACAGTATTTGAAAAAGGTTTCTCTCCTGGTTATTTCTATGGTTATAAAACTGATGGTTTATTCCAAAATGAAGGTGAAATCGCTGCACATGCAACTCAAACAGGAGCAAAACCTGGTGATATCAGATTTGTTGACGTAAATGGTGATGGTATTATTAATGCTGATGACAGAACTGAAATTGGAAATCCTTTCCCTGATTTTACATTAGGTTGGAATTTAACAGTTGAATACGGAAAATTTGACCTTTCTGCATTTACTTATGCTTCTGTTGGAAATGATATTTATAGAGCTTATGAGCGTAACGCAAACTTTACTAACAAAGACAGAAGAATTTTAGCAAGATGGACAGGTGAAGGTTCTACTAATGATGCAGAAAATCCTAGATACTCATTCGTTGATGCTAACAACAATGCAAGAGTATCAGATAGATACGTTGAAGATGGTTCATTCATAAAACTAAAAAACTTACAAATTGGTTATACATTACCAAACATATTGAAGAAAAGAAATTTCAATAAATTGAGAGTTTATGTTCAAATCAAAAATGCATTCATTATTACCAAATATTCTGGTTTCGATCCTGAAATCGCAGGTGGTGTATTGGATACAGGTATTGATAGAGGAGCATATCCACAAGCACGCATTTATTCATTCGGTGTAGATGTTAAATTTTAATCAAATCACTAAATCATACTAAAATGAAAAGAATTTTATCAAGCATCTTGATGTTGACATTGGTGATAAGTTTATTGTCATCATGTAAAAAATGGGTAGAATACAATCCCCGTGAAGATTTCAGACAAACTGAATTAGACTATTTAAGGTCGGAAAGCGACTATAGAACCATGGCAGTGAGTGTTTATACTCCATTACAGTGGTTAAATCAATCTGTTGTTGTTGGAGAAATTGCTTCTGACAATGCAGTAAGTGGTGGTGAAAATGCATCTGATGTAATTTCATTACAACAAATCGACGATTATACTCATACACCAATTAATTCTACATTAACAGAATTATGGCAATCGGCTTATGAAGGAATTAATCGTGCGAATTACTTACATCAATATAAAAACCAAAATCCTTCTGGAACTGTAGTTTCATTTGCAGGTAAAGAAGCATTATTTGGTGAAATCTATTTTTTAAGAGCATACTACTATTTCCATTTGGTTAGATTTTTTGGAGATGTTCCTTTGTTTGTTGATGGTCGTTTAAGTTTAGCTGATTCAAAAACTTTAAAAAGAAGCTCTAAAGCTGACGTTTACAGACAAATTGAAGCAGATTTACAAGCAGCTATTACAGTTTTACCTGCTTTTCAAACTCAAAGTGGTAGAGTTACTAAACATGCTGCTGAAGCTTTATTAGGTAAGGTTTATTTATACCAGGAAAAATATACTGAAGCAGCTGCTATGTTAGAAAATGTGGTAAGTTCAAACTCTTATACATTGGTTCCAAACTTCGCTAGTATGTTCTTATCGAGTGGCGAAAACGGACCTGAATCTGTTTTTGAAATTCAATATTCTAATGCTACACCTTACTACAATTGGGGAGCAGTTAATAGAGGTCAAGGTAATTATGCAGTACAACAATGTGGTGTTAGAGGTTTAAATGGTTCTGATTCTATGCCTTATGCAGCAGGTTGGAGTACTAATTTACCAACAACAGATTTAGCAAATGCTTATCAAGCTGGTGACCAAAGAAAAAATGCAACTATTCTTGATATTGAAGCTTATAAAGCTGCACATCCTAGTTACAACATCACTTACCAAGTTGCTCCTTACAAAAACACAGGTTTATACAACCAAAAGTTTTTACCTAGAAAAGGACAAACTTCAGGTCAGGTTGAATTGAATTATTTAAATAATTACAGAACTATCCGATATGCAGATGTTTTGTTGATGGCTGCTGAAGCAAATGCAAAAGCACCAGCTGCTAATGAAACAAAAGCTAAAGAATATTTAAACTTGGTTAGAAAACGTGCTTTTGGCGATGATAATCATGATATTTCTGCAAGTGGAGCTGCTTTACAACAAGCAATTCTTGATGAAAGAAGATTAGAATTAGCAATGGAAGGCGAACGCTTTTTTGATTTAGTTAGAACAAAAAATGCAGCAGCAAAAATCCCTGGTTTTGTAACAGGTAAACATGAGGTTTTCCCAATTCCTTTAGATGAGGTTGTGATTTCAGGTTTAAGTCAAAATGCAGGTTATTAATCATTAATTAAAATTAACAAAATGAAATTAACCAAATATATAAGTGGCGTATTTGCCATAATGGTTTTAATGATGGCTTGTAAAAAGGATAAGTCGGATGATTTGTCTTTCATTGATTCAGCCTCAGCACCAAAAAATTTATCAATGGTATTTGATATTACTCAAGACAATACCGGTCAAGTAAATGTACTTCCAACAGGTGAAGGTGTATCATATTATGAAATCTATTTCAGAGATACAACAACTGTTCCAACTAAAGTTTTACCTGGAAAAAGTGCTTCTCATAATTTTGGTGAAGGTTTATATACTGTGAAATTAAAAGCTTATTCAGCATCTGGAAAATCAACAGAATTTTCAAAAGAATTAACAGTAAACTTCAAAGCTCCTGAAAGCCTTGATTTAGTTGTTACTAAAGATCCTGAAAACAACTTTAAAGTAAAAGTTTCTGCAACAGCTTTGTTTGAAACCAGCTTCAAAATCTATTTTGGTGATGTACCAAACGAAGACCCAATTACTTTTAATGAAGGTCAAACAGTTGAACATACCTATGCTGCTGTTGGTACTTACAAAATGAAATTGGTAGCTGTAAGTGGTGGAGCTGCAACAACAGAACTTGAAAAAGATGTTAAAATTGAAGACCCATTAGTTCTTCCATTAACATTTGAATCTCCAACATTAAATTACACATTCACTAACTTTGATGGTGGTGGAGTAACAATTATTGACAATCCTAATAAATCGGGATTAAATACTAGTAACAAAGTTGGTAAAATGGTTAAAAGTGCTGGTCAGCCTTGGGGTGGAAGTTTCATCAATATGGGATCTAGCTTGAATTTTACAGATAACAAAATCTTCAAAATGAAAGTATTCTCGCCACGTGTTGGTGCTAAAGTTTTGCTTAAAGTAGAAAACCAAACTACTACTAGTACTAATTTTGAAAAAGAAGTTGTTACTACAGTTGCTAATGGCTGGGAAGAGTTAATTTTTGATTACAGTGCAATTGATGCAACAAAAGAGTACAACAGAATAGTTTTAATTTTCGAACTTGGTACAAATGGCGACGGTTCTGCAAATTTTACTTTCTTATTTGATGATATCAGTCTTGTAAAATCATTGGGAACAGAACTTCCTTTAACTTTTGATGTTGCAGGTGTTGATTATACTTTCACTAATTTCGATGGTGGTAATGTAACTGTTGTTGATAATCCAAGTGTTGGAGCTTCAAATCCAAGTGCTAAAGTAGCAAAAATGGTTAAAAGTGCTGGTCAGCCTTGGGGTGGTTCAGTAATTGCATTAGCTTCTCCAATTAACTTTAGCAGCAGCAAAACTTTCAAAATGAAAGTTTATTCTCCAAGAGTTGGAGCAAAAGTTTTATTAAAAGTTGAAAATGCTACAGATGGTGGAATTAATTTTGAAAAGGAAGTTGTTACTACCGTAGCAAACGGATGGGAAGATTTAACTTTCGATTATTCAGCTATCAATACTGCAAATTCATATTCAAAAGTGGTTATCATTTTTGATTTAGGAACTCAAGGTGATGGTTCCGCAAACTTTACATTCCATTTCGATGATATCCGTCTTAATTAATCAGATTAAAATGAATCCAATAAAATTAACAGCAAGTATTTTGTTATCAGGAGTGATGTTCCTGAGCGCTTGCAAAAAGGAAAAATATACATTCGGAGATATTAAAACTCCGGAATCTCTTGATTTGAGTTTAACAGTTGCCGGCGTTTCTTCAACTCAACCTGATGGTGATGGAAGTGGAAGCGTAGATTTCAAAGTAACTGCAGCTAACGCATTAACTTATCACATCGATTTTGGTGATGGAACTACAAAAGAAGTTCCTTCAGGAATGATTACCTATAAGTACAGAAGTCCGGGTACAAAAACTTATCAGGTTGTAGTAAATGCAATTGGAAAAGGTGGTGTGATGAGTACTGTAACTAAGTCAGTAAGTGTATTTGTAGCATTTGATATTCCTCCTGCTATCATTGAATTTTTAACTAAAGGTTCGTCTAGAACTTGGGTTACAGCAAAAGAGCAATTGGGTCACTTTGGTGTAGGACCAACAACAGATTTTACTCCAATCTATTATGCTGCTACTCCAAATTCAAGAGAAGCTTGTGCATATGATGATGAGATTACATTCACAAAAGAAGGTGCAAGCAATATTTCTATGGAAGTAGTAAATAAAGGTGAATCATTTTCTATTGAAGCAGCAACTGCATTTTATGGTTTCAGTGGAAAAGACGGTTGTTATGCAATCAACACTGGCGGTAAAAAGAATCTTGCCTTTATGGATGCAAGCACAGGTTCAACGAGTTCTAATTCAACCCAAATTCAGTTTATTGTTCCTGGTAACGGAATCATTAACTTTGGAACCGGCGCAACAGAATATGAAATTCTTTCTATTTCAGATACTGAAATTCATTTAAGAAGCGTTGGCGTAACAGGATTAGCCTGGTACATGAAATTAACACCAAAACCATAATATGAAAATTCACAGAGTTCTAATTGTTTTACTAATTACTGTATTTATTTCATGCAGTAAGGCACAGTCGCCAACACCGGAAGATGTTGCTCCAACTGAGTTAACCATAAAAGCTACACCTAGCACTGATAACAGTGGTAATGTACTATTTGAAGCTAAAGCAACGAATGCTGTAGATTATGAATATGATTTTGGAAACGGTGTTTATAAATCTGTTGCAACTGGTGTAATTACTTATAAATACACAAAAGGTGGAACTTATACAGTTAAGGTAATTGCAAAAAGTTCAGGAGGTAAATTAGCTTCTCTAACCACAAAAGTTACAATAGCAGTTGGAGGAATGGCTTTGATTTGGTCTGATGAGTTTAATACAGCCGGTGCACCTGATGCCTCTAAATGGGGTTATGATTTAGGAACAGGTTCAGGTGGCTGGGGTAATCAAGAAGCTCAGTATTATACGAGTCGCACTGATAATGTTGTTGTTTCCAATGGAACTTTAAAAATTACAGCTAAAGCAGAAAGTTATAGTGGAAGTAATTATACATCTGCAAGAATGTTGACCAAAGGAAAATTCTCTTTTCAATATGGTAAAGTTGAGGTTCGTGCAAAACTTCCTCAAGGTGGTGGAACTTGGCCTGCAATTTGGGCACTTGGTGAAGACATAAATACTATAGGTTGGCCTGCTTGTGGTGAAATTGATATCATGGAACATTTAGGTAATAGCTTAAATAAAATTTTCTTTACTCTGCATTACCCTGGACATAGTGGCGGAAATGCTACAGGTTCAAATGCCATGATTCCAAATGTAACAAGTGAATTTAAAGTTTATTCAATTGAATGGACAGCTGAATCAATTGTATTTTTTGTTGATGGTGTGAAGTACTACACTTTTCCAAATAACGCATCTGTTCCTTATAACAAGAAGTTTTTCTTGATTTTGAACATTGCTATGGGAGGAAATTTTGGTGGTGCCATCGATCCTGCTTTTAAATCAGGAACAATGGAAATTGATTATGTAAGAGTTTATCAATAATCAAAAATTAAATTCAAATAAAAAGAGCGGCTTGTTTAATCAGGCCGCTCTTTTTTGTTTATATAAGTTGATGCTTATTTATAAATTCAAATCATAAGAAGTGCTTCTTCCTCCTCCTTTTGGAAGCATCCAACCTTTGTCTCTGGCATCTTGTAAATCTCTTGTAGCAGTTGCTTTAGAAGCTTTAGTTATTCCCATATACTTTGCTGTATTCATGCCTCCTTCAAAACCTTCCGGACCTTCATCCATCATTCTGTTTACAACTTTTAATTGGCGTTCATTCAATAAATGAGAATAGGTTTTAAAGAACTTAGATTTTTTAACTGTAAACTTCATCTCCTCTTTAGCAAGTTCCTGGGCTTTTAATACCAGTTTATTAAAGTACTTCAACCATAGGTTTACTTCATTTGAACCTTGTGCTTTTTGTAATGATGAATAATACAATTTTTTGTCTGATTCTATTGCTGCTGATAAGCTAAATAATACAGGACTTCCAAGACCTTGAGAAAGCGCTTTTTCTGCTAAAGCTCTTCCTATTCTACCATTTCCATCTTCAAACGGATGCAAACTTTCAAAATATAAATGGGTTAAAGCTGCACGCAATACAGGATTCATTAATTCTTGTTCTTTTTTATTAAACCAAGCTATGAATGCCGACATTTCAAGGGGAATTGCTAAACTCGGCGGTGCTTCAAAATGAACTTTAACTTTACCCATTGCTCCAGAAACAACTTGCATAGGCTCTGGATGAGTTCTGTATTGACCAACCAAAACATGGGCATCACCTTTCATGAGTTTTTTGTGCCAACGAAAAAGCATTTCTTCATTTAGTGGAGATTTAAAGGTTTTTCTAACATCAACCATTAACTCCGCAACTCCTTCTGCTTTTTTATCCTTTAACTTTTCGTTTGTTTGTAGTAATCCAAGTTTCTTTTTGATTGATGATAAAACATCTTTTTTAGAAAGTACTTCACCTTCTATACTTGATGTTTTTAAAGCTTCTTTCATCATTAATTTTAGTAAAGAATCAAGTTGTTCTTCTTCGCTTAATCCTTCCTGAAAGCCTTTTAAATAGCCGGTATTTGTCAAAAACAACTGTAATACTTCTTCAGCCAGCTCATTGCTGTACTTAAATTGAAGCCAATCTTCTTGCTGCCAGTTGTATGCCTTTAACATTCCCTTATTCTCTTATCAAAAATAAAAAAATGAGCCGAATAAAAAAATATTCGGCTCATTTTTACTGATTTTGTGAGCCGATTAATTAAATTATTCGGCTCATAAATGTTTAAAATAAATTATTTTGTCAGCTTAAATACCCCAATTTCATTGGCATTAAGCGTGAAATTGATTGACTTGTTAAATTGATATTTATTCGATTTAACTTTACTTAATATTTGAATATTTCTAGCACTAACAATACCTTTTAATTCCTCTGCATCTAAACTGATTTCACCTTTATTTAATTCCGGATTTAATAAGAATAAATACACTTCTTTTTTGTTGTTTTCAGTCATTACAATATGAAGTCCAGCTTTGGTTTTAAACTCATATGGACTTAGTGGATGTGTGCCATAAACTGCTTCATGATTAACTTTCATCCATTCTCCGAATTCAGCTAAACGTACATATGCCATGCTGTCCCAATCGCCTGATGGACCGGGAGCAATGTTTAGTAAGTAATTACCACCTCTGGAAATAATTAAAGCCAGATTTTTAGCAATTTGTTTGCTTGTTTTGTATTGGTCATTCTTAACATAACTCCAGCTATTTCCCATTGTCATGCAGGTTTCCCAAGGGTAGGGAAGTGGCTTTTCGGGAATTTGCTGCTCCGGAGTTAAGTAATTTTGATTAGGACCTTCAACGGCTCTGTCAACCACAATTAAGCCGGGTTGTTTTTTTCTTCCTTCCATCGCAATACTATCCATGTTGATGTCTTGATGAACCGGTTTGTAGCCCCATCTTGGAGATGTTTCTGTCATGGGTTGAACCCAGCCGCCATCCAACCAAAGAATATCAACTTTGCCATAATCACTTAATAATTCATTGATTTGATTTTGGGTAAATCGTTTGTAAGCATTCCATTTTTCGGGATATCTGTTTAAGTCATAATTGGGATTTCTATCATAAGGTGGAAACTTTGGATCCCAGTAATCTTTGTTGTGCCAATCGGGTTTTGAGAAGTAAGCTCCAACCCATAAGCCTTCTTTTCTAAAGGCATTAAAGATTTCTTTGGTAACATTGGCTTTTGGATTCTTATGAAAAGGAGTTTCTTTTCCGGTGATTTTATAATCGGTGAATTTAGAATCGAACATGCAAAAACCATCATGGTGTTTGGTAGTAAAAACCATGTATTTCATACCGGCATTTTTTGCAGCAGAAGCCCATTTCTCTGGTTGAAAATTCGTGGGATTGAAAGTTTTTTGTAAGCCTTCATATGACTTAACATATTCAAAATAATTGTTGGCATAAGGACCTCTTCTTTCGCACCAGCCTTCATCTTCAGGACAAATGCTCCAGCTTTCAACAACGCCCCATTGGCTATATGGGCCCCAATGCATGAGTAATCCGAATTTGTAATCTTGCCACTGATTTAGCTTTTTTACAACAAGCGAATCCTTACTTGGATAGTACTTCTGTTGACTATGATCTTGTGCAAAAGCTGATAAACACATCAGCATAAAAAAAGAAAGAATTATATTTTTCATTAGTAAACTTCTATTTCATCAATAAACATCCAAGCATCACCATTCACACCTCTCCAGGCTGGCATTTTGCCTAATTTGTTGATTTTAATTTTTAAGTACCTGGTTTGAATTGGAACTTGGAATTCAGCTTTTAACTCATGAATTCCAACAGGAAGTTTTAATCCTTTTTGTAAGTTTTCAGAAATGGCATAAGGATAAATTCTTGATAATTTGTTATCGAATTCATATGGCATAACTTCTATTGATGCAGGACCTAAAATCCATGCTTCATTGTTTTCGAGAAAATGAGTTTTAACCTCTCTTATAGTTATAGTTTCTCCCAGATCAAGGATAATATGTGCATCACGTCCCCACCAGCCCATCCATGAGTACTGGTAATCGTTTACACCTCTAATACCGTTGTTGATGGATTGATTTTGTTGCCAGCTTAAACTATCTAGTATAATTGAGCCGTCTCTATAATTGGCATCAGGTTTAGTTAAATACAAAACAGGAGCAGAAACAGCAAAGTGTTTGGTTATAGCTTGCTTCCAATATTGGGTGGTTCTTTTATAAAACTCATCAGGACTTAATCTGGTTTCATGTAAGATTTTTGGACCATATAACTTCGCATTTTTAGTGAACTCATTTAAAATTTCCGAATAAGTAGGTTTGAAATCATCAGCAAAATTAAAAGGAGAATGTGATTCAGGATTTTCTCTGTTTCTTTTATTTTTAAAGGTAAAAATCCAGTTATCGCCTGATTGTGGAAACTTCATGACCTCTAGAGTTGCATAATAAATTCCCTGATTAATCATCAATAAACGCTGTTGAATCTCTTTGTTGTTTTGCGTTTTTTTGAAAGCCTCATAGATGTTTTTTTCATAACGATTGAGCATTTCATAACTCAAATAACTATTAGCAAACCTAATTGGAGGTTCGTATAAGCTTAAACTTCTTTTAGATTCATTTAAAGCGTTTGTTTGTTGATTGATATAACTTATAACATTAGTAGATGCATCGCCGTAATAAGCCTCGCAAAAAAGCTTTGTAAGACTATCAACTGAATAATCCGGGTTCCATAATAGTTTTGAAATTAAAAATGCTCTTAAAGGTTCCATATCTCCTGAAGGAGAATTGTAACCTTGTTCAAACATCATGTTCACGCCATACTTTTTGAACAATTGCAAGTTTGTACCTAATACCTGCCAGTTGGGAAATGGCATCACCAAATGAGAAAAATTAATCACATAATCCCAAACCAAAATATTCTGACTCACTTTGCTCCAATTGCTCAAATCGGTTTCAAAATCAGTACCTGCAATAGGTTTGCTTCTGTCACTTTCAATGGCACAAAGCATGATATTGACATTCGAACGAGGTTTGGTAATAACTGGAGCATTCCTTGAATATTGATAAGCTAATGTTGATATAATTTTATCAGGAAATGAATCTGCAATCTGGTTTACAAATCTCAATATTGAGCCAGCATGACTCGCTTCTTCTTTGTCGATTTTTGAACAAGAAGTACATTCACAATAATTGTAATTGTCCATCTGACTTACACTCCAGTATTTTGCAAATGGCTTAAACGACATCTCTGCTCTAAGACTTTTTACTGCAATTTTTAAAGCCTCCTGAGAGCTCATGCAAATCTGGTCTTTTAGTCTGATGCCATTTCTTTCTGCAAAATATTCAGGATGTGATTGAAAATATTTTTCAGGTGGTACCAAGCGATGTAAGGTATGAACCCATAAACCCCAGCCTTTATGGTTTTCAAAGTTTCCGCTATCTGCATGAGTTAATTGGTGCCACTTTGCATAATCAGCTCTTCTGCATTCACCATAAAAAACTTCCCTGTATTCAAAGGCAGGTATTTGCTCAATCAACATATTCTTTAATCCATTTTGTTGTATGTTTAAAAGTGTTGCCGTTTGTTGCGCTTTGATTTTATTGATAGTATTGTCTTTACTATCTTCGGGGTTTAGAGATGAAATTAAAACCTGATCTGCAGTAAGGTACTGACAAGCAAAAAGTTTTTCAAGAATATAATAAACAGCATTTTGATGAGCTCTTTCTGAATGTCCGTAAATATTGATTTTGTTGTATTTAACCTGAATTCCAAAACCATCTTCTTTCCAGTTTTTTTCGTTTTTAAACTGATTTTTTGATTTGGTATGAAACTTAAATTTTACATCATGCTTTTTGCCAAGCATCAATTGTAGGTAGTTTTTAAGCGTTGCATTTGGACTTTGAGATTTTACTGTAAATGCAGAAAAGCATATCAAACAAAAAAATAAAATAAACTTTTTCATGATTAAAAACCTCCCTTGCCTCTGTATAAACTCAATGAACCTTTTAGCTTAAGTTTAAGAACTGTTACCTCATCATCTAAATCAGAATTTGGGATATCAATAAACAAAGTACCTGGAACAGAACTCCATGATATTTTACCCATTTCAATCACTTTCAATGGTTTGTTTGAACCAATTACTTCAGCTGATAGTACCTCGTTTTTTAAACCTTTTAACATGATATTTATTTGAGTATTTCCTATTTCTTTATTATTGATTTTTCTAACATCAGCAATAAATAAAAACAATGTTTGTGAATCCAGAGATAGGGTAGAAGGACCGTAAAAATGTCCTGCCGGTAAACCTTGTCTTGTTGAATAAATGGCTTCAGCATGTTTTTTTGTCCAGCGACCCAAGTCTTTCAATAATTGGGTTTGTTCAGGAGTAATGGTTCCATCTGATTTCGGACCAATATCAATTAATAAATTACCACCCATTCCCAAACATTCTGCAAATGTTCTTATGACTTGATTGGATGTTTTCATCAAAGTATCATCTGGACGCCAACCCCAGTTATCATTGCTTGTCATGCATAATTCCCATGTTGCAGATTCGGGTCTTGTAACTGGCATATTTTGCTCTGGTGTATTGTAATCACCATAAGTTTTTAAACGACCATTGAGTATCGCATTTGGGTTCTTTCTGAAAATATCAGAGGCAATTTTCTTTGCATTCCATTCTTCTTCTGAATGTTCCCAATCACCATCAAACCAAAACAAATCAGGATTAAACTCATTTGAGATTTCATTGATTTGGGCATGCATGAATTTTAGAAATCTATTCCATCTAACAGAATCATCTTTTAATTGATAACGGGTTTCATCTTTAAAGAATCCATTGTAATCATTGTGCGACCAATCCAACAAAGAATAATAAGCACCAAATTTAAGTCCACGTGCACGAATCGCTTTTTCAAACGGACTAATCACATCCTTTTTACAGGGAGATTGTGCAGGAATACTCAAAGGCTTTTTAGGACTCCAAAGTGGTTTAATACCTGGACGCATGGGTTCACCTTTTTGTGAATTGTATAAAGTATTTGGAGTTAATTGTTTGGTATCCCAAAGAGCAACTCCATCATGATGTTGAGTAGTAATTACAACATAACGGGCGCCACTTTCCTTGATTAAATCGGCCCAATATTCAGGATTATAATTTTCAGCTTTGAATCCTTTGATTTGGTTCATATAATATGGGTAAGACTTGCCTCTATTATGAAAACTCCAGCTTTCTGAAGTTCCATTCACGGCATAAATTCCCCAATGAATAAAAATACCCAATTTGGCATTGGCAAACCATTCCATTTTTGGTGGAATTGAATCTTTGTAAACTTGTGAAAATCCTTTTGTAGCATTTAAAATCAACAAAAAGAAAATACATATTTTAAGTATTGTTTTGAAAAAAGACATGTGGCAATTTATTCATTAAAAAAAAGAAAGCAAATAATCTTAAATCAACAAAAAAAGAGCTGCAATCTTACGAAAGCAGCTCTTTTTAAAATTGAATTGAATCTAATTACTATTTGGTTTTCTTCATTTTGCTAAAACCATAAGCAAAACCTGCGGCCATAACTAATGAAATTCCACCATCAATTGGTGTATCTTCTACATCATCATCAAAACCCGGTTGTGCAGATAATTGATTGGCTGTGAATAGGAGAGCAGTTCCTAAAATGATTGATAAAATATATTTTTTCATATCTGTATTTGTTTTCTTTTTATTATTTAATGAACTTAATGGTTTGTGCTGTTTTACCATTTTTAACTTGAATGAAATAAACGCCATTGCTTAAGTTTTCGATGTTTAAAGCATGTGTTCTTTTGCTATTGAAATATAAACTACCATTACTAACTTCTGCTCCCAATTGGTTGAAAATTGAATAATTATAATTATCTTCTTTGGTAGTAGTTAAACTTAGGTTCAACACATTGTTTGCAGGATTAGGGAAAACTATGAAGTTGTTATTGTTTGCAGATAATTCATTGTTTAAACCTGTTGCTGATTTAGAGAAAATCAATTCAAATCTGTTTTCACCAAATGAATTTGAATCAGTTGTAACTGTAAATGTTAAGTTATTGATTGATTTCAAATCATAAGTTTTATTGATGAATTTATCTTTTAAATAAACCTCTGAATTTGCAAATGTATTTTGGTTTGAGAATTTCAATTCATAAGAACCACCATTGAATACACCATTTAATCCCAATGGAACAATAGTTTCAGCTCCAATTTCTTTCATGTTATTCATTGCCAATTTAGTTCCATCAGCTAGGTATGAATAAAAGTTAATTTCAGGATTTACTAATTTGATAAAGTCTTGAACATCATATTCATTGCTATTGTTAGCATCAAACAAAACAGCTAAACCATCGTAAGCTCTATCACCAATAAAGATATCGATATTTAACACATCTGATAAACTCTTTTTGAAATGACTTGGAGGAGTTGATGTAACTTTTGAAGCCTCAGTAAAAGTAATACTTGGATTAGCAGCAGTTGTTTGAACGAAAACTGATTGACCAGAATTGATGATATTACTAGCACCAAAACCGGTACCTGAATTGCCATTGTGATAAACATATGAACCTCTACCGGCATTGTTTACATTCCATGTTGCAAAGGTTGATGATACATTTGATTTGGTTACTTCAGTCCAGTTAACAGCAGAAGCATAAGGATTACCAATTAATGACCAACCAACAGTTGAGTTATTTGCACCGCTACCAATAGCAGCATTTAAAGCAGGAATTCCGGCAGGAGACGAACTAACTGAGCCAGCGCCGAATACTACATCACCAGTAACAATTGAACCTGTTGCACTTAAAACCAAAGCAGTAGAATCAGGAGAATTTGTTGTGTTAATATCAATACTTCTGTTACCTCTAATGATCATTCTGTAACCAGTACCAATATTTAAATTGGTTGCATTGGTATTTGGAATAGCTGACCATGCTTCACTTGATGCATTGTATGTAAACAAGGATGCGTTTCCTGTGTTTGATGGATCAAATCCATTTTGTCCTGTAGTTGAACCAGTAATATGAGTTGATTGTTGCCAGTTACCAGAGATAAAATTTGTAGTAGTAACAGGAGAAGCTAAGAATCTGTAAGCTCTTCTTCTTGGAATGAATCTTTCTACAGTTACATTACCAGTAAAAGTTGCTCCATTAAGGTTTCCAATACTAGCTGTACCTGCCGAACTTGATTTTAAAGTAAGGGTTTGACCAGTTGTAGTTAATGATTTGGTTCCTGCAGCATTAAATGTAATACTTCCTGTAGGTGCAATGTTTAAGGCATCACCTAAAGTCATACTTGCATTGCTTCCAGTTCCTATTACCAAATTTTGTAAAACATTTGTAGTTCCGGGTGTGGTTTGGTCGATTGAGAATGTACCAATATTTGTTCCAACACTTAAGTTTGAAGTAGCTGAACCACTTAATTTTCCTGCACCGGTAATTGAGCCGGTAATGGTTAAAGTATTAGAACCTATTCCCATAATGGTTCCTGTTTGTAAAACGAGGTTTGATATTGACAAATTACCTACCAGAGTAGGATTGGTGTAACCAGTGGCGATAACAACAATATCTCCATTTACCGGAAGAGAATTGTCACTCCAGTTAGAAGTTGTAGACCAATTAGAAGTTGTACCAACCCATTGCTTGGTTGGTGATTCGTAGGCACCTATATCAGGCGCAGTGCCAAATGATAAACTGCCTGGATTTCCAAAACGTATAGTTCCAAAAAAATCTTCAGTATAAGTAGAAATATTTGCTCCCCCACTTTCCAAGGCTGTAGCTATATTCAAATCAAATTTTAAAAAATTTGCACTTGCACCAGAAATACTTTGGAACGTTGGGTTTTCAGAAACTGAAGCAGACTCTCTTGATGAAACCCTGGTTTTATAATCAGCTAAAGTAGCATCTGTATTGGTACCATCTGTAAAAATAGATGGAGCATAAAAACAATTGTTGTTTGAAGTGGAAGCATAATTAGTAAGCGCAGTGCTACTTCTGCGGTATGCCACTGTTAAACCTGTGCCATTGGCAGTTGAATTATTTACAATAACATTGTTTCTTAAATCAAGCGCGGCTGTGCTAGCAGTGCCACTAGTTGTATGATAAATACCTGATGTACCAAAATTTGTTCCGCTTGATGTGGCAGCTAAATATATAGTATTGTAGTATATATTATAATTACTTGTAGTCCCAGTTGCCGTTATCGAAATTCCTCTAACTGCATCAGTAGAATTTGCTGCACCAGCCTTTAAATCGCCAATTAAATTATTATATACATTCGAAGTAGCAGAGGCAACGGTGCCTGAAAGCAAAATGCCATTTACACCAGGAGTGGTAGTAAAAGCCCCCGTATTGCTTAAATCATACACTTTATTTTTAAATATATTTGCAGTAGTTGCTCCAAAATTACCAATACCAGTAACTGAAGATGAGGTTGTATTTGATGATAAGCCAGAAATGGTATTTGAACTAACAGCAACAGCTACATTAGGGGAAGCGGCTGACAAACCAATACCTGATACGGAACTTGAGCCAGTTATATTTGAAATGGTATTAGAACTTATTGTTGATGAACCAGCACATCTTCCAATATTTAGAGCTGCTACAGAACCTGAACCACCGGTCCAATTGCTAAACGTATTGTTTGAAATATTTTTTGTTAATCCAGAAGCACCACCATCTGAATCAGTCCAACCATTTATGATTGTGGAACCTGTAACTGTAATATTTGAAAAATTGTTGTATTGTTCTGTTTTTGTGGCGGTCGAAGAAGAAGATCCTGATGAAGATGTATAAAGGGATATTCCACTTCCCTCTGCTGTTTTGTTAAATCCGGTAACAATTGAATTTGAATTAATCGTCACAGTAGCATTTGCGGGTAGTGCAGCATTATTAGCAATAAACGAGACACTGTTGGAGGTATTTGCACTTAAATTGGTAAAAGTATTTGAGCTAATATTTTGCGAAAGCGCTGGGGCAGTAGATGTTATATAAGTATGACTTCCTGCAGTTGTATTATTAAATATGATGCCTCTAAAATCATTTCCGGTAATTGACAATGCACAGGTCGAAGCCGCACCTCCGCTTGATACATTAATACCAGTTAACGATCCTGAAGGGGCCGCTGCACTATTTGTAAACAAGCCAGAAGTAGCATCTCCGAATTTATTATTGTTTATATTTAAAGCATTAACCACACCATTTGTTCCCTGGCTAATACAGGTAAATCCTCCTGCTGCAGCATTTGTTGAAAATCCACGAAAGGTATTTCCATTAATATTAAAAGTGCCCGGACCAGAAAGATGCACCATGCCACTAATTCCTAAACTAGATGGCGAACCAGTTATAGCACAATTAATGATATTATTATTGTTACAATTAAAAGTAGCAGTACTTAGAATTGCCATACCTTGTAAGCCCATACAAGTCATTGCTCCAGGGGTAGTGATAGTTCCATTTGTTAATGTAATAGTATTGTTATTATAATTTGAAGTGAAAGTTAAACCCGTAGGCTGCCCTGCGCTATAATTTTTATAAATGCCAAAAAATTGTACGGTTATTAAACTTGTAATATTGGTTGCACTGGTTAATGTATTGTATGAAACATTGTCACTAACTTGATGATTCATGTAAATACCTATACAACTACTCGATATGGAAAAAAAAGAAGTCAAAGAGACAACTCCTGATAAACGCCCACCCCAATCGGTAATAGTGTTTCCTGTGCTTTCTGAACTACCTCCAATATCGTTACCTGAGTCCATATTTGCAGCAGTATTTGAACCAATAAATACAATTCCATAACTTACATTATTAATGGAATTTCCATAAACTTTGTTATTGCTATTTGCTCCTGTTGCTGCTGTTAAATCTGCTTGAGTCGCTGAATTTGTTGAACTGTGTCTGGTATTGCTATAAATACCAAAATTATTTGAATAATTCCTATTCAAACTAATGGTATTGTTTTGAATGGTATTGTTTTGGGCACCATTGGTTGTACTTGCATAAAAAAGAGCTACTCCAAACTCAGTCATATTATTTGAAGCTGTGGTGGTAGTTGAATTGCTTCCATTTTCTTGCATGGTAAAATTTTGTATGGTTACAAAATCACTTCCTACAATTTTAAAAATGGCATCTGTTAAACTAGCACTTGTTTGTGGAGTATATGCGGTGATGGTTGTTGTTGGGGTGCCGGTTATGGTTACATTATTAGTTAAAGTTGTGACGGCAGTAAAATTAATGGTGTAGCCGCCCAAAGGCGCTGTTTCTGAGCCAGAAGCGCAAGTTAAAGTTATTGGGCCAGAAATATCCGTTATAGAATTAAGATCTGTAATAGCATCAGCCAATGATGAATATGAAGCAGATAAGTTTGGAGTGCTGTTGGTGCGATTAGTTACAGTCACAGCAACCTGTGCAAACATAATCTTACTTACAATTAAAGTAAATACCAGAAGGAGAATTTTTTTCATTTTAAATTATAGAATTTGGTGCAAATTATATCATTTTATCGCCTAATAATCAAGTCAAATTAGCCAAGTACAGCTTAATTTTACACAAGAATATTAATATTTAATCAAGTCGAAAAAATGTGATTTTTTCATACAATTTAAACTTATTAAAACCTTTTAAAAATTATTCAATTAGGTTCTAATTTTAATATCATGAACTTGCGAATACAATAATTAATTTTGTTTATTTAAAGTTGTAATTAGTTTAAATAAATAGGCTAATATTCTAATTCTTTCATCTAAATTCTAGATTTCCATTTCTCATTTTTAACAAAACTTAAATTTCACTAAGAAACACAAAAAGCCCATAGTTTCTAATTAAACATTTTAAATTGATATATGACTTTAATACCTCATTATCATTGGACTAAAGCCGCAATGCTATTGAGGTATCAGGTGGATTTTATTAGGATTTTGAATTCCATTGATGCGTTGAAATATAGACCAATTGAAGATTTTGAAGGTTAAATCGGGATGTTTCAAATAATAATAATACTTAAGTTAATAAATGGAATTTCGTTTTAAACAAAATTGTAATTGGTGATTTTTGAATACTCATTTATTTTTTTGTATGAGATTTATTAAATAAAAAAAAGAGCTGCAATCTTTCGAGTGCAGCTCTTTAATAAATTGAATAGAATAGATTTATTATTTGGTTTTCTTCATTTTGCTAACGCCATAAGCCAAACCTGCAGCCATTACCAAAGTAATTCCACCATCAATTGGTGTATCTTCAACATCATCATCAAAACCTGGTTGTGCTGATAATTTGTTTGCTGTAAATAGGAGAGCAGTTCCTAAAATGATTGATAAAATATATTTTTTCATATCTGTATTTGTTTTCTTTTTATTATTTAATGAATTTGATGGTTTGAGTTGATTTACCATTTTTAACCTGAATGAAATAAACTCCATTGTTTAAATTTTCGATATTTAAAGCATGTGTTCTTTTGCTATTGAAATCTAAACTACCATTTTTAACCATTTCACCTAATTGATTAAAGATAGTAAATGAGTAATTGTCTTCTTTGGTAGTTGTTAAACTTAAGTTCAATACATTGTTAGCAGGATTAGGGAAAACAATGAAGTTGTTATTGTTTGCAGATAATTCATTGTTTAAACCTGTTGCTGATTTAGAGAAAATTAATTCAAATCTGTTTTCACCAAATGAATTTGAATCAGTTGTAACTGTAAATGTTAAGTTATTGATTGATTTCAAATCATAAGTTTTGTTGATGAATTTATCTTTTAAATAAACATTTGCATTAGTAAATGTATTTTGGTTAGTGAATTTCAATTCATAAGAACCACCATTGAATACACCATTTAATCCTAATGGAACAATAGTTTCTGTTCCAATTTCTTTCATGTTATTCATTGCCAATTTAGTTCCATCAGCTAGGTATGAATAAAAGTTAATTTCAGGATTTACTAATTTGATAAAGTCTTGCGCATCATAGTTATTGCTATTGTTAGCATCAAACATTACAGTTAAAGCATCATAAGCTTTGTCACCAATAAAGATATCGATATTTAACACATCAGATAAGCTCTTTTTAAAATGACTTGGAGGAGTTGATGTAACTTTTGAAGCCTCAGTAAAAGTAATACTAGGATTAACATCTGTAGTTTGAACAAAAATAGATTGACCTGAATTGATGATATTACTATTTCCATTACCTGTTCCGGTGGTTCCATTGTGGTAAACATATGAACCTCTACCGGCATTGTTTACATTCCATGTTGCAAAAGTTGTTGAAACGTTGGATTTAGTAACATTGGCCCAGTTTACTGCAGAAGCATAAGGATTACCGATTAATGTCCAACCATTTATTCCAGTGCTTACTGTTGAGTTTAAACTTGGAATTCCGGCAGGAGAAGAACTCACAGAGCCTCCACCAAATACAACATCTCCAGTTACTACAGAACCTGTTGCACTTAGAACCAAAGCAGTAGAATCCTGAGGAGTTGTTGTATTTAAATTAATATTTCTATCACCTCTTACCAACATTCTATAACCGGTTCCAATATTTAAATTTGTTGAATTTGTGTTTGGAATTGTAGTCCATGCTTCTGTACCTACATTATATGTAAATAGAGAAGCAGTACCTGAATTAGATTGATCAAAACCATTAGCACCGGTTAATGAACCTGTGATATGAGTAGCTAGTTGCCAGCTTCCGGAGATAAAGTTTGTAGTATTAACCGGAGAAGCTAAGAAGCGGAAAGCTCTTCTTCTTGGAATGAATCTTTCTACATTAACATTTCCAGAAATAGTTCCAGCTGAGTTACCAATAGAAGCTGTTCCAGATGCGTCAGATTTAAGAGTTAAATTTCCACCTGTGTTCAAAGTTGCACCACTAGCAACAGCAACCACACCCGGAGTTGCACCACCAGTAATATTAAGGGCATTTCCAATAGTCATACTAGAAGATGCATTCAAAGTTAGGTTTCTTAAATAGTTATTGTTACTACCAGAAGTAAATTGAACTATACCTGCTGAACCACCAATAGTTAAATTTGAAGTTGTACCACCAGTAATTGTTCCTGAACCAGAAACAGCACCATTAATGGTAAGGGTGTTAGCTCCTATTGCAAGAGTTTCACCAGATGCTAACTCAACATTTGATACTGTAGCATTTGATGTTAATGTAGAAGTGGTTGTAAACGAAGTTGTAAAACTAGGAAAAGTTTGTGAACTAGCACTAGTAATCCAATTTGAAGTATTATTTATAAGACTTCTTAGAATACTAACTGGACCAGTTAAAGTATTGTTATAATACATATTATCTGCCTGAGTTACAACATTTGATGCTGTTACTCCAGCAGTGAGTCCAGATGGCAAATAAGAAGTACTATTTGAAACTGAACCACTAGCTAACCAAGCTGAGGACGAAAATGCTGCTATAAAAGTCGGACTACCACTTGTCCCTCTATAACATATGACTTGATCACCACCACCTGCTAAACCATTTATTGTTCCAGTTGCACTTCCATGTCCACTAGAAACTGTTGCTGTAGATGTAATTGTTACCACAGTACCTGCCAATAAAGTCGATGCAGGTGAGGTCCAAATTAAAGTATTTTCATTTGAGTTTAAGATAGTACCCGTCCATGCATTGTCTGTAAACCTTAATTCAGTAGTTGCTGGAACATCTGTTAACAATAAAAAGGCAAATTTATCAGTACCTGTTGCTCCATATCCAATAATAGCAATATCTCCTGCAGATAATAGTGTTGTAATATCAAAATCATTACTATTTCCACTTGGAGTTAAAGCACCTGAACTAACAGCAATATTAATTCCAGTTTCAGCATCTTGGAATTGTAAATTATCAAATGTTGCTAAACCAGCAATAGGAGTTTCTGTAATAGTTGCTGCTCCTGCAAATGTGCCTGAAGTTGTAACTTCCATATCTGTTACATAATCTAAATCTCTGTTTCCTAATGCATCATTTGCACTAACTGTAGGAGCAGGACTCATGGCAGTTAAAACAGAAACATTACTTGTGTTTTGAACAAATGCAAGTAGGGTTGCAGTAACTTCAATTTTGTTTCTATTTGCAGTTGTAGATGTAACAGCTGCACCTGCATCAGCTGCTGCAAATGTGGAACCAGAAATATTAGCAGTAACACTGGAAACTATGAATGAGAATTGTGTATTATCTGCAATAGTTCCGGCAAAACTTGCTCTTAAGCTAAAATCTTTTGAACTGTTATCATTGGCGGCCAAAGTTAATCCAGAAAAAGTAGCTGTTCCAGAGCTAATCGCAACTTCTGCTAATTCAGTACTTCCATCATATAAAGCAAGTCTTCTTAAAGCAGCATGATTGGAAATTGTAAAACTTATTGAATTAACAGTTGTTGAGTTTGCATCTCCGTCTGTTGTTGCGCCACCATCTCTTAAAGTAAATTGTGCAACTTCAACAGAATTTCCAAATGTTAAATCTGAATTCTCTTGGTTTGATGAATATGCAATATCACTAGGTTCAGTAAATGTTGCAGAAACAATAATATCAGATACATTAGAATTTGCACTTCCAGTAGTTAATTGATTGCCTGTTCCAGGAGAAGTTAAATAAAAGTTAGCAGTTGTAGTTGTACCATTGTAAGCATAAATCGCATAATGATAAGTAGTTCCGGGTGATAAATTTGTTACAGTTACTGTACCTGTTGAAGTTGTTCCATTATAAACAATTTTTTGTCCGGCACTTAACTCCGTAGCTGAGCTAAAATTAACTGTTCCTGAAACAGCACTATAATTTGTAGCATCAATAGGGGTTGCACTAACAGCTGAACCTTCACGCATTACAACTACATAACTTGTTCCATTACCTCCACTGAAATTTAAATCCATTTGGTTATTACCCACACTTGAAGCGGCAGTAAATGATGGTTGAGAAGTTGGTTCGTCAGCAATAAAGTTGAAAGTATATGTTGGCCAGCTGCTATAAGTTGATGTTGATGTGTTGCTAGTTGTCAAATTAGAGGAATTGTGAATAAAACTTCTCATATCAGAGAGACTTCTATTATTGGTAGATGCTGTAAGATATGATGAGCCAAATGTTATTCCGCCTAAAGCAACAAAATTAGTACCATTAGTTAAACTAGCAGGTACCCAAGTATCAGTTCCGGAAGCCGTTGGGACACCTGTTGCTATTGTTGTACCAGATGTATAGCCAGCAACAAAAGTTGGTGAAGTTAATGTACCTTGATAAGCAAATAATTGCTCACCTGCAGACCCTAAACCTGAAGTAAATGCTCCTGTTCCAAGATTAACGGTTCCAGCACCTACCGCAAATTCTATTACTGTTCCTCTATTAACAGTGGAATTTGGTGAAGTCCAAACAGTACTTCCTTCTCCACTTGTAAATGCTAGCGTTCCACCATTTCCATCCCAAGCTTTATCAGTAAACCATATACGTGTATTGGCAGGAATATCTTCCAAAGCAACTATTCTAAAATAATCAGTAGTTACTCCTTGAAATGCTATAAAAGCAATAGCACCTGCACTTAAATTAGTTACTTCACCTGAAACCGCTACATTTTGTGTAGTGGCTCCTGTGCTAACGCAAGTGATATTTCCGCCAACTTGATCAGCTAAAGCACTCGGATTAAAACGCGCATAAACTGTTGTTGAAGCTACAGTACCTCCGGATTGATTTAATACAACACTTGAACCAAAACCTGAACCCGAAGTTGTTGAAACTTGAAAACCTGTTGGAGGTGTAACCGTAATATTATTCGTTAGATTAGAGCCCGATATTGTAAATGATTGTTCAGCAGATGGATTTGAAATCCCTGAAGAAATAAAAGAAGGTAAAGTTGAAACTGAAGCATTTATTGCAGGAGATGAAGAAAGCGGTGTATATCCTGTTAGTCCTATAGAAGCTAGTCTAAAATTTCCACCTCCTGAACTTCCAAAAACTAATATTCTTACAATCAAGGAAGTTGTAGTTGTATTTCCAGGAGCTGGAATAGAAATGTTTGTAGTATTTGTAGTTGATGTTCCAGTTCCTGTTACAGCTCCATTTGTAGCTGTTGCAAAAGTTGGAGATGCTCCATAGCCATAAGTAACAGTATAGTTTCTAGCAGCAGTAGTTGTACTGCTTACTTGTGCTCCAATTGCTACACTTATTGATTGGTTTGCAAAAGTTTCGCCTGAAGTTAAATCTATAGAGAATTGCAAGTATCTACCATTATCAGAAGCAGCTGGCCAACTTGTTGTTCTATGGAAAGTATTTGCATTAACACCAGTTGCTCCTCCAACAATTGAAATAGTTGATAATGTTACATTAGTTAAAGCTGAAGTTCTAGCTCCATTTTGATTTGTTGAACTTGTAGCATAGTTAGCATTTGTTACACTAGTTGTAAAATCCCAACTCACAAGATTAGTGCTTTGCCCCTTAACTCCTCCAATTCCCACCACCAAACTTATAAGTAAGATGTAGAAAGATTTTAAAGTGAGATTTCGTTTTTCCTTAGGATTTTTACTCCTAATTTCTTGGATAAAATTTATCATATGTTTTGTGTTATTGTGTTTCTTTTATTTGGATCGAACACACAAAACTCAAAACTCTATTTTATCTAATCATCATTAGAAAGTGACTAGAATGTTAAGACGAATTATTTAATATTTAAATAACCTGATTAAGCCATCTACATAGGATTTTAGCCATTCTATCCTTAATAAATCTTAAGTATTTTTTTACAATGTTACATGTATAAATAAAAAAGAGCTGCCTTCGATTTGAAAGCAGCTCTTTTATTGATTAGATTTTACGATTTAGTCTTTTAAAGACTTTAATTTTTTAGCACCATAAGCAGCACCTGCAACTAAAACCAAAGTAATACCACCATCAATTGGTGTATCTTCTACATCATCATCAAAACCCGGTTGTGCTGATAATTTGTTTGCTGTAAATAGGAGAGCAGCTCCTAAAATAATTGATAAAATATATTTCTTCATATCTGTATTTGTTCTTTTTTCTCGTTTCTTTTTTTCTCGCTTCTTACTTAATGAACTTGATGGTCTGAGTTGATTTACCATTTTTAACCTGAATGAAATAAACGCCACTGTTTAAACTTTCAATATTTAAAGCATGAGTTCTTTTTGCATTGAAATCTAAACTACCATTAATTACTTCAGCTCCCAATTGGTTGAAGATTGTATAGTAGTAATTGTCTTCTTTGGTTGTTGTTAAACTTAAGTTTAATACATTGTTTGCAGGATTAGGAAATACGATGAAGTTGTTGCTAGATGTTAATTCTGTACTTAAGCCTGTTGCAGATTTCGAGAAGATTAACTCAAATCTATTTTCACCTTGACTTAAAGCATCTTCTGTAGTAACGAAATCGTATTTAAAATCTGCATTTGAGATTTCATTAACTGTGTTTAAGAATTTATCTTTTAAATAAACTTTATATTCAGGTAATGAAAAATGTCCCATTTTAAAAGTAAAATGGTAAGGCAATCCAGTTACAAAACCTAAAGGAATTACTTTTCCATCAGCAATTGGTCTATTATCGATTGCTAATTTGTCGTTAGTATTAGTTAAAGAATAAAAGTTTACATCAGGATTTGACATTTTTGGCGCATCTGAATTGTCTTTTCCTTCAGTTTCGTCTGGTCTTGCACGAAATACAAATTGATCCCAGAAAATGGTATCATCAGAATAAACATTTATTTGCATTGCATCTTTTAAAAATGCATCTGATTTTAACAAAGTTGAAGTTGCACTAGATGCTGTTTTATCGGCCTCAGTAATTGTAAATGTTCCTGCTGAACCAGTTTGAACAAATACAGCACTTCCTTTAGAAATAATGTGTGAAGAGCCAAAACTTCTCGAAACATAAGCACCACGAGTTCCGCTAGTCACAACCCATTCTGCAAAAGTTCCAATGAAATTTCTATTTCCAGAGGCGATACTACCAAAATCAACATTAGATGGATAAGGATTTGGAATTAAATTCCATCCAGCATTTCCGCCATTAGCACCAGTATAACTTAATGTAATGTTTACATTTCCTTGGTTTACTGGACCCATGTAATCGATAGTACCTGCTAGTGGAGAAGGAGGATTAGCCTCCAATAAACTTGCACCTTGAGAACGAGGACCACGATACAAGACACGAATAGGTTGGTTCGCTGGAATAGTAGTTGATGTACTTGCGATACCAGACCATCCACCATTATTAGAACCAGTAAATCCAGATTCAGTAAATGTAAAAGCTGAAGATGCATTAGAGGTTGTTGCATCAAAACCATTTGTTGCTCCACCAGTACCAGTCACATGAATGTCATCAGAAATATCTGCTAATGATCTTGCTGTTGAAAAAGGGAATGATAATAACCTAAAAGCTCTTCTTCCGCTAGACATTGAAATTTCAAGATTAACATTTCCACCAATTGTTCCGCCTGAATTTCCAATTCTTCCAGGATCAGTTATGGTTAAATTACCGCTACTATTGAAGGTGCTACCTGAGTTTACAATTAAAGTACTGGTTAAGATTCTAGCAGCTGTTAAATTAACGGTTGTATTGTTGGTAACAGTAATACTAGTTGGACTATTACTTGAAGGCCACTCTCCTGAAGAGTTATAGGTGCCAGCAGTTTGGTATGTTAAAGTTGTATTTGTTGAGTTGTAATTAATAACTCCACTTGTGTTGGTTGTAATAAATCCATTTGCATTAATAAATGCACCTGAGCCACTATTAAACTGTACAATGTCAGATTGATTTGCAACTAATCCTCCATATAAATGAGCACTACCATTAATTTGAAGAGTTGCTGAACTACCAATGTTTTCAACAACAATTTCATCAGTTACATTATTAGCATTATTTGTAAGATCATAAACGCTTAAATTTCCTACAACAAATAAATCACCATTGCCAGACCTTTGTTCAATACAGGTTCTTTCAAATGGACTTGTTGTGCCAGAATTTGTTGTATTTGAAACTGTAAAATAAAAATTTAAACGAGGGTTAGCAAGTGCTGATGATGGATTTTCAGAAGGCATTTCATTGAAAATAAAACCCGGATTAGCTCTTGAGTTCGCAAAACCACACCAGTTAAATGAACTTGGTCTAGCTCCAGCACCCATTGTTGTCCAAGCAATTCTTATCTCCCTTTCACTACCTGAGCTATTTGATCTATCTGCTGTAGTAATTACATTTGTACCCGACCATCCTCCTGATCCATTGTCTGTGCGGTATTCTGCGTATTGGTTTTCCCAATACAGTTGAAAATCAGATCTAAATGGTAGAGTTGGAGTAATTGACCAGTTTGCTTGTCCCGTTAAACTTCCATTAGAATTCGTACCACCTGAAACAGGAGTTTGAGGGTCTATATCTAAATGTAAAATTACAGGCTCAGTTCCGCCACCACCTGAGTATCTTACATACAAATAAGTATCATCCCAGCCCAATGACCATGAACCACTGGTTACATAAGAAGCATCAGTTGTGCCATCAATTGTTGGAGGGGATGAAAAAAATTGAGCTTGTGAATTTAAACTTGCAAAACCTATTAAAATAAGCAGACTTAGCTTTTTAATTAGTTTCATTTTTGGGTGTAAAATTTGATTCATAATTTATTTTTTGATTATTATTTCTTTATATACTATTTCTTCATTTTTAACTTGAATGATAAAAACTCCTGATTTTAAGAATTCAAATCCATTTATATTTACAAGTGATTTATTTTCACTTATAGTATGTGTTGATTTAATTACTTCATTTCCTAATAAATCATAAACCAAAACATCGTAGTTGCCTGATTGTTTGAATTTAATCGATAATTCATTTTCAAATGGATTCGGATAAATCTCCAATCCAAACTTAAGGGAATTGTTTTCAATAATTATTGTTTCCGAGAAAGTTGACTTCCCATCAAAATCCTCCTGTTTCAACCTGAAATATTGGTAATTTGAACCTTCATTTACTATAAATGAATATGTATTCAATTGATTACTATTTCTTTTGCCTTCAACAAATCCTATGGTTTCAAAATCAATTCCATTATTAGATGCTTCAACCCAAAATCCTTTATTATTCTGTTCTGATGCGGTTTTCCAATTGAGTAGAATTCCTTCATTTGTTTGATTGGCATTAAATTCAAGCAATTGAACTGGCAAAGCAATCGTACAACTATCAAATACAAAATACAAATTCACAGGATTGCTGCTGGTTCTGGTATAAGTTCTGTTAAATCCTCCAACTCCATTACTTACTGTGCAGGCTCTTTGTAGGGGATTTGGGAAATTTTCGGGTGTATTGGCTAATGAACTATCGCCGTTGATAAACTTGAATTCAAATGTTGTTGGACATACATTCGGAACTATTCTTTGAAAATAACCAGGCATTCCGCTTACTGGAAACATCCTTAAAGCTCCGGCAGACCATGTTGGATTGGTAAAATTACCCATCACATAAACACGTCCTAATGTATCAGGTGTAGCTTTTGACAAATCTGTTAGAAATGTAATGGTTGATGGGGTAGGAGCACTCGGACAAGAACTGCTAAGACTATTAAAACATGGACTTCCTAAAATTGTATCCTTGTTTAAAACCAGTTCTCTATTTCCAGAACCCGTTGAAAAATTTGATTCCCAGGTAGTGATTCCGTTTTTGTGAAATCTGTATTTGAATTCTAGTGTTGATGAAGAATCGATTAATAAATTAATTCCATAAACATTGGTGCTTGGAATATTCGAAAGTTTGAATGCATTTGTCCAAACTCCAAAAGCAATGTTATTTCCAATTACGCTTACAGAGTCAAATCCGGCACAAATATTTGAACCCATATCAACCTTAAATCCAATACTGAATTTTTTAGAAAAAGAATAAGTGTAATTATTTCCCCCATTGTCAAAAATACTGATACAAGCCAAAGATTTATCCATTTCACTCATTGCATTTAGTTTTGCTAAACTCAAACTTGAAGTGAAAATATAATACCTTAAAATAGTTCCATTAGATTGAGCTGGAATATTAGCTACCCAATTTGTATTTAAAGGAGCATTTGTTGAACTGGCCTGAAGAATTGAGCTAATTCCTGATGAAGCAAAAGAATTTCCTGTGGTATATCGAACATAAACAAACTCTTTATTTGAAGGACTTAGGTTTGTTTGAATACCAATTTGAGATGTATTATTTGAATTTGCAGTAATTGATTGCGAACTAATTGTAATGGGATTTGTGGGAGTAAATGCAACATAAAACCTTGCATTTGTAGAAGTATATCCGCAATCATTAAAAACAAAGGTATAATAACCAGAATCACTCATATTTAATCCCATGTCATTGCCGGAATTATAAGCATTACAAGTATTGGTAGAATCTAATTTAGCTTGTGATACATTACTAAATACCCATTTGTTTTGAAAACGATTGGTAGATGGACCAGAAATAAATAAAAATCCATTTCCCGAGCCGCCACTCATATTGCTGTTTGTTACATTTCCACCAATTGGTGCTGCTCTGTATGTTTTAACCCATTGACCTCTGCCATCAACTGGATTACCAGTATTTACAGAAACTCTGCGGTAAACAGAATTAGATGTGGTGCTTGTAGAATAGGAATTCATTGAACCAACAATTTGTACAGGCTCACCTGAGAAAATATTTTGAGCCAATAAATTTCCAGTTTGAGTAAAAAATAAAAATAAGGAAAATATAGCAATTAAACAGCGCTTAATGTGGTATTTTTTATATTTCATTTTTCGGGTTTTATTCACCTAACTCACAAACATACAGAATGATTAATTAATTTAAATTGAATTTTGGTAAAAAAACAGATTTAAAATAACTCAATTTACATTAATTGGGATAAAAATAGGTTAATTAGCTAATATTCTTGAACTTACTCTTCAATAATCTTTAAACAAACTAGTTAAGTTGTGTTTTAAAAATCAGACATCTTAACGATTTTAATCTTTGATTAATTCGGCATCGAATTTGCCAATAGAATCTCATGAAATCTTATTATTTTTTATGAATAATAAAAAAATCAATTCTTGAATAATTATATAAATCAAAAAAAATGCCTGTTTTGAATTTCAAAACAGGCATTTTTTATTAGTTGTTTACCTTATTCAAAATCTTCAAAAACAACTTTGAATTCAACTCTTCTGTTTTTGGCTTTTCCTTCTTTAGTTGTATTATCAGCTACTGGTTGAGTATCGCCAAATCCATTTGATGTCATTCTATCTGCGGCTACACCTTTAGCAACTAAATATTGTTTTACAGCAGCTGCACGTCCTTTTGATAATTCTAAATTTTTATCAGCATTACCTACATTATCAGTATGTCCGGCAATTGCTAATTTATAAGTAGGATTTTCATTCATAATTTTAGCAACCTGATCTAAAATAGGATTTGATGTTTTCTTGATGGTAGTTTTACCAGTTTCAAACTGAATTCCTTGTAAAGCTTTTTCGAAAATTTTAGTAACTGCTGCTTTTACTTCAGGGCATCCATTATTTGATGCAACACCTGCAACTTTAGGACATTTATCTTTGTTATCAGCAATTCCATCACCATCGGTATCAGGGCAACCATTAAATGCTGCTGTTCCTGCTTTGTTAGGGCATTCATCTTTTGCATCTTCAATTCCGTCACCATCAGTATCTGGGCAACCTTCAAACTTTTCGATACCTTTTACATTTGGACATTTATCTTTTGCATCTTCAATTCCATCGCCATCAGTATCAGGGCAACCTGAGAATTTCTCTAAACCTGCAACATTCGGACATTTATCGTTGGTATCTTCAATTCCGTCATTATCAGAATCTGGGCAGCCAATAAATTTAGCAACACCGGCAACTGTAGGACATTTATCTAAATTATCTGCAATACCATCTTTATCGCCATCAATAATACAACCAACTTTATCTACCAAAGCACCAGCAGGTGTATTAGGACAGATATCTTTTTTATCACTCACACCATCACCATCAGCATCTTTCATTTTACCTAATAAAATACTCAAACCAACGGTATGATTTAAATATTGATCCCAAGTATAATGTTGTAAGTTTTCGCTTCCTTCTGCCTGGTCGTTGTTTGTCCAACCAAACTGACTTTGAATATTCAAATAAACTCTTTCTTCACATTTGATATTCAAACCAAAACCGGCAGGAATAGTATATTCATTGTAAGATGATTTTCCGAAATCATTTGGCTCATCAACTTTCACATATCTTCCACCTAAACCCAATGAAATATAAGGTGTGATTCTTGAGTTTTCTTTTCCTAAGAATTTGAAACGTGCATTTGCATCAATAGAGGCAAACTGAGTGTAAAATGACTGATAAGTTGATTGAAAATGACCCCATTCACCAATATATAACTGACCGGCAAAATCAAAGAATCTACTTTGGTATTTTGAAACAGTTAATCCATAAATTCCGGGATTGGTGTTTCTAATTCCCATTCCGTTTGTAGTTGGAATTCTTTTTTGAAGAAAATCAAACTTAAAGAAACCGTTTCCTAAATCACCATTGTATTCAGAATAACCAAAGTTAAGTCCAACAGCCCATTTGTAATCAGCTGTTTGTGCAAATAGCTGACTAGTGCAAAAGGCTAATAACATTGTAAGAAATCGTAATTTTTTATTCATATAAGCACGTTTTTGATGCTTGAAAAATAGAATTTATCAATGAAAAACCAATGAAATCATAATATGATTTTTAGTTTTTTACCAACATTAGCCTGTTTTTATTGTTTTTACTTAAGTTTGAATGAAAGGAAAAATCAATTGATTAGCGTATTTTTTATTGGAAGTGGCAGAATAGCAGCGCATTTAGCTGAGGCATTCTCGAAAACAGATATTGAATTAAAAGGTGTACACAGTAAAACCCATTCAAATGCGAAAGCTTTTGCTGAAAAGTATCAAATTCCATTTTTTGATGATATTCAACAAATCCCTAAAGATGTTGATGTCTATATTTTAGCCGTAAACGATGATCAAATTGAATTGGTTTCTTCTTTAATTCATGTGAATGGCATAGTTGCTCATTGCTCCGGATTAAAGGATTTAAATTCAATCAAAAATTCAGCAAATAAAGCTGTCATCTGGCCTTTACAAAGTTTTAGCAAGGATAAAAAAGTAAACTTCAAAGAAATTCCAATTTTACTTGAAGCAAATTCTGATGAAAATTACAGGATAATCGAAGCCCTCTCAGAAAGAATTAGTCATAAACTTATAGAATGTTCAAGCGAGAAAAGAATGTTTTATCATCTGGCTGCTGTTTTTGTAAATAACTTTTCTAATCATTTATTTGTTCAGGCTGAAGAAATTTTATCTCAACAGAATTTAGATTATAAATTGTTACTTCCATTAATGAAGGAATCGATTGAAAAATTGAATTATCTTTCTCCTAATGATGCTCAAACCGGACCAGCTGCAAGGGGCGATGAAAGTACAATGTCAAAACATTTGAACCTTTTATCAGAAAATAAAACAGCAAAGGAAATTTATTCGTTAATTAGTCATTCAATTCAAAATCATCAAAACAAATGAAAAAAGGATTTATTCTAATTTTCGCGATTCTTTATTTACCTTTTATTGCCGGCGCAACTAAAATTTTGGTTCCGATGGATGAGGAACAAAAGAATCATTTGAAGTCGTATGGATTAACCTATTGGGTATTAAATAATGGATTAGAAGCCAGTTGGTTACTAAACTATCGTGGTGGTAGTTTTTTGTTTGATTACAGTGAAAATATTGAAAAGGAATGTAAAGTTAGAGGCATAACTTATGAGTTAAGTAGTGAAGGGCAGGTTTCTGAAATTCTACTTGAAATTGCCAAACCTGATGTAAATATGGAATTGGTAAAATTACTAAAAGCCCCTAAAATTGCTGTTTACTCGCCTAAAACCAAACAGCCTTGGGATGATGCAGTAACCATGGTTTTAACTTATGCAGAAATTCCTTATGATATAGTTTTTGATGATGAAGTTTTAAATGGAAAACTTCCTCTTTACGATTGGCTGCACTTACATCACGAAGACTTTACAGGACAATATGGGAAATTTTACTCTCAGTTTGCCAATGCTGCTTGGTATCAGGCAGAAGTTAGAGAAAACGAACAAATGGCTGCTAAACATGGCTTCAAAAAGGTTTCAGAGATGAAACTTACTGTTGCCAAGAAAATCAGAGATTTTGTTACAGGAGGCGGATTCATGTTTGCCATGTGCAGCGCTACAGATACATGGGATATTGCTTTGGCTGCTGATGGGATTGATATCTGCGAAGTACCATTTGATGGTGATCCTGCAGATTGGAATGCCGACAAAAAACTGGATTTTAGTCAGGGTTTTGCTTTTAAAGAATACCGTTTATACATGGATCCTTATGTTTACGAGCATAGTTATATTGATGCCATGCAAGGAACTAGACCTGTAACTGAAGAAAATGATGTGTTTACATTGTTTGAATTTTCAGCAAAATGGGATATGGTTCCGGCGATGTTAAATCAAAATCATACATCAACAGTAAAAGGTTTTTGGGGACAAACAACTGCTTTTAGAAAACCATTCATCAAAAGTGAAGTTACTATTTTAGGAGAAAACAAATCTTTAGGTGAAGCCAAATATATTCATGGAAATTCAGGTAAAGGAACCTGGACATTTTATGGCGGTCATGACCCTGAAGATTACCAACACCAGGTTGGAGAACCGCCAACAGATTTAAATTTATTTCCAAATTCACCGGGTTACAGACTGATACTTAACAATGTACTTTTTCCAAGTGCTAAAAAGAAAAAACTAAAAACATGAAAAAGCTATTTTTGATAATTTTCTTCTCTTTGAGTTTAAGTCAGTTTTCTTGTAAAAAGGTGCAGGAATTAACTCAGTTTGATCTTAAATATTCATCTGAAATTACGATTCCTTCTTCAACTGGATTGAACTTACCTTTTGCAATTTCAACTCCTGATATTCCAACCAATATTGAGTCTGAGTTTTCTGTTAAAGATACAAACAAAGACTTGATTGAAAAAATAACTCTGAAGTCTTTAAACCTTAGTATTACCAATCCTTCAGAAGGAAATTTTGATTTTTTAAAATCAGTTGAAATTTATATTAAAGCCGAAGGATTAGACCCCGTTTTAATCGCATCTAAAACCAATATTGAAGATGGAATGGGCAAAAATCTAAGTTTAGATGTTAGTCAAACTGATATTAAGGATTACATTAAAAAAGATAAATTCGGATTAGAAGTAAAAAGTGTAATCGATAAACTAATTACCAAAGATCACACTTTAAAGGTTGATGGCGTATTTTTTGTTGATGCTAAAATACTTGGGCTTTAAGCAGTAGCAACAAGGTTTTGCTGACTTGATTTATTAGCCAAATAAATTGCATCCCACAACTCAATTCTGGTTTGTAAAGCTTCACAAACAGCCATTCCTGCTTCACGCCATTTTACATCATCATCACCACATAAATCTGTTGTCATTTCTAATGCTAATTTCGAATGATGGTCGCCATCAACTTCAATATGTCTTTCTAAATAATAAGCGAATAGATCGAATTGACCTTCAAATCTTTGATTAAGTTCTTTAACTAATGATAAAAACATATCAGGAATTAAATCTTCTCTACCAAAAGTAAATACCGCCGCTTTAATATGAGGCTCTGCATGCATAGCAATTTCTAATGTATGATTCATGAAAGTTATTGCTGCTGCAGGAGCATCGTTATAAGGAATCGACTGATGAATTGACTTTCCGCTTTTAAGATTTTGAATCATTTGTTCAATAACTGAAGTATCACATCCTGCTTTTTGCATAGCAAGCAAATACAATTCAAAATGACTAATTCTTCCACCAGCAGGATTGATATCAGATTCTTCGCCTGTTACAATTTCATTGATTAAATAACGTGTATTGGCATTTCCAATAGGCACCCAAGGAGTATCTACACAGGTTAAATCCTTTTGTAATGATTTTAACAAGGACATAAAATCCCAAACTGCAAAAACATGATGACTCATTAAATGATGAACATGTTGTGGCGTTTTAATTGATTGATACATGGGATGAAGTATCAGTTTTTCTTTTAAGGGGCGAATTTGAGATAATAATAAACTTAGTTTTTCGGAATTCATTTATACAGTTTTAAAATAAAGGTTCGATAGAGGAAAAGGTTTTTAAGTGTTAATTTTTATTATAGATTGAAGAAAAATCATCATTTTAATCCAACTACCAGATAAAATTTACTTAGCATTTTTACCATGATTTGCTTTTAGATTTTGGGCAGCTAATAATACCGTTTCATTTATTCTTTTTTCTCTTGTTTCAGCTTTTTTAGCATTTAAAATCCATTCTAAAATTCCTCTTTTAGATGAACGAGAGAAATTCTCCCAGTTTTCAAAAGCCAGATTGTTTTTTGAAAATGCTATTGATAAATCCTCAGGTAAAACAATATTTTCAACATCATCAAGAATATCCCAGGTGCCATTTGATTTCGCTATTTCAATCATAGCAAGTCCGGCAGGTTTCATCAGATTTTGCTCAATCAACTTTTCTACTTTTAATTTATTGACTTTACTCCAATTACTTTTGGGATTTCTTTTAGAAAAAAACTGGTAATAACTTTTATCATCTCTTTTATTTGGAAGGTTATCAATCCAGCCAAAACAAAGAGATTCGTCTACTGCTTCAGGATAATAAGCACTTTTGATTCCGCTTTCTTTTCTATAAATAATCAGCCAAACAGATTGTTCTTTTTGGTGATTTTCTTCTAACCAATCTCTCCAATCTTTTCTTGTTTTGGCATGAAAAGTTTGTGTTCCTTTATAAATCTCCATGAATGATATCAAGAAAAATTTTAATGAATGATGAGAATAAATTCACCTAAAATAATGACTTATCTATTAAACAAAACCCTCATTCCTTTTGAGCTTTCATCTATTTTCCCGTTTTCATAAACAAGGTTTCCATTAACAAAAGTATGAGTGATAGCTGATGAGAATTCATGGCCTTCAAAAGGACTCCATCCACATTTATATAAAAGTGATTCTTTAGTAACTTTTGTAGTTTGATTTGGATCAACTAAAACTAAGTCAGCATAAAAACCTTCTCTGACATATCCACGTCTGTCGATTTCGAAAAGAATAGCAACATTATGAGACATCTTTTCTACGATTTTTTCCAAACTGATTTTTCCCTTTTTATAAAAATCAAACATAGCTAAAACACTATGTTGAACAAGCGGTCCGCCACTTGGAGCATTTAAATAAGATTGCGATTTTTCTTCAATAGTATGAGGAGCATGATCAGTTGCAATCACATCAATTCTACCATCTAAAATTGCATTAAAAATTGCTTCTGAATCTTCTTTAGTTTTAACAGCAGGATTCCATTTTATGAAATTGCCTTTTGATTCATAATCTGAATCATTAAACCAAAGGTGATGAATGCATGCTTCAGCAGTAATTTTCTTTTCAACTAATGGAATATCATTTCTAAATAACTCAAGCTCTTTCGCAGTACTGATGTGTAAAATATGCAAACGAGTTCCATGTTTTTTAGCCAATCCAACTGCAAATGATGAAGAGCTATAGCAGGCTTCTGCGCTTCTAATTAAAGGATGGTATTTAGCACCTAAATTTTCACCATATTTTTCCTTGAATTCAGCAGCATTTCTTTTAATCATTGGGTCATCTTCGCAGTGAGTCGCAATAAGCGTTTTTACTTTACTGAAGATATTTTCCAGCGCTTGAGAATCATCAACCAACATATCGCCGGTACTTGAACCCATGAATATTTTTACACCGCAAACTTTCCTTTCATCTACCTTTAAAAGCTCTTCTAAATTGGTATTGGTGGTACCCATAAAAAAGCTATAATTAGCAAGAGAAACTTCTGAAGCTCTTTGGTATTTTTGTTCTAATAAATCAATCGTAGTGGCAGAAGGAGAGGTATTGGGCATTTCCATATATGTAGTAACTCCACCAACAACTGCTGCTTTAGCTTCGGTATAAATTTCACCTTTATGAGTTAATCCGGGTTCACGAAAATGAACCTGATCATCGATGGCACCGGGGATTAAAAATTTACCTTCAGCATTTATGATTCTATCAGCTGGCATTGAGATGCCCTGGGTTTCGATTTTTTCTATGAATTTACCTTTGATGAAAACATCTGCATGATAAATTTTTCCTTCATTTACAATGCGTGCATTTTTGATAAGAGTTGTTGCCATTCCTGCGAAATTAGGCAAAATCACCCCTAGCTTAATTTAACAAAGTATCAACAATTTAATTCTTGGTAAAATCTGACCTAAATTTACTTCAAAATATTCCCTTTAGGCACAGGTTTGTCTGGCTTAATCAAAACAATTCCACCATCTTCATGCTCTAAACCTAATAAAAGGAATTCGGAAATGAAACCGGCAATGTTTCTAGGTGGTATATTCACCAGACCTAGTATCTGCATGCCAATTAAACCTTCTGTTTTGTAGTGTTTGGTGATTTGGGCACTACTTTGTTTGATGCCAACTTCACCAAAATCAACCCAAATTTTATATGAAGGATTTTTCGCTTTTGTAAAAGTTTCTGCTTTTACAATTGTTCCACAAAGGATGCTTAGTTTTTGGAAGTTATCAAACTCAGTTAGCGGATTCATCATCAACCAAAAATAGGTTGTATTCAATGATTTTGCACAAGGATTAAGTTAATTTTTGAAGTATATTTGCAAGAATTTATGAAATACGATTTTATCATTATAGGAGGCGGAATTGTTGGACTTGCAACTTCATGGAGATTAATTCAAAATCATCCTAAGTTAAAAATCGCAATTATAGAAAAAGAAAATTCGGTAGCAGCTCATCAAACCGGACATAATAGTGGTGTAATTCATTCGGGTATTTATTATAAACCCGGAAGTTTAAAGGCAAAAAACTGTATTGCAGGTTACCAGCAAATGTTGGAATTCTGCGATACTTATGGAATTCCTTATGATTTATGTGGTAAAGTTATTGTGGCTACTTTTGAAAGTGAAATTCCTGAATTAGATAAACTTTACCAAAGAGGCTTAGAAAATGGATTGGATAAAATCAGCATTTTAAGTGCCGAAGAAACCAAAGAAATCGAACCAAATGTAACTGCAGTTAAATCGATTAAAGTTCCATACACCGGAATTATTGACTATACCGCTGTTTGTTTGAAATTGGAAGAACTGGTTAGAAATGAAGGCGTTGATGTTTATTTATCACATCAAGTTGAAGAAATTAAAGTGAATGAAAGTTCAGCATTTGTAATAACTGCACAAAAAACACTAGAGTGTAAACAGTATATTAATTGTGCCGGATTATATAGCGATAAAATTGCTGGTTTAACCAACAAAGAAATTGATACAAGAATTATTCCTTTTAGAGGTGAGTATTACATGCTTAAACCAGAAAAAAGAGCCTTGGTTAAAAACTTGATTTATCCTGTACCTGATCCAAATTTCCCTTTTTTGGGAGTGCATTTTACTAGAATGATTGATGGTGGAGTAGAAGCTGGTCCAAATGCTGTATTTGCTTTTAAAAGAGAAGGTTATCATATGTCGGATGTTGATGCAAAAGAACTTTTTGAATCTTTGGCTTGGCCGGGATTTAGAAAAGTAATGGCTAAATATTGGAAAACAGGAATGGGTGAATTTTATAGGAGTTTTTCTAAAGCTGCATTTACAAAAGCACTTCAAAAATTAATTCCTGATGTTCAGGAAGATGATTTAATCCCAGCAGAATCGGGTGTTAGAGCGCAGGCTTGTGATAAATTTGGTGGATTAATCGATGATTTTAAAATTATTGAAGAAAAAAGAGCCATACATATTTTAAATGCACCTTCACCAGCTGCTACTTCGAGTTTATCAATTGGAAAAACAATTGCTGAAATGGCAGCAAAAAGAATATAATGTTTAGTTCAAAAACAAAAATTAGAGTTCGCTATGCCGAAACAGACCAAATGGGTTATGTATATTATGGCAATTACGCTGCTTTTTACGAAGTTGGTAGGGTTGAGGCATTGAGAGATATTGGATTAAGCTATAAAATGCTGGAAGATTCAGGCATCATGATGCCCGTTTTAAATCTTCAATGTAACTATTTCAAACCAGCCAAATACGATGATTTAATTGAAATTGAAACCATCATTTCAAGCAAACCCGGAGTTCGTTGTCGTTTTGAATACGAAATAAAAAATGAAGCAGGAGAACTATTAAATAAAGGTGAAACTACTTTGGTTTTTATTGATATGAAAACCAACAGACCCACCAGATGTCCTGATTTTTTGGAAGAAAAATTTAAACCTTACTTTAATTAAAAACTGAATTGAAAAGATATCCATTATTACATACAAAACCGGTTAAATGGTTATATAGAAAAGCCTCTTCAATTCCTATGCCCGGAACCAAGGAAGTTTCTTTGTATGCGGTATTGGAATTCTTTATCAGAAAATTAGGTAAAAGTGAGTTAAACACCAGAGCATCAGCTTTGTCTTTCACATTCTTTCTTGCACTTTTTCCAACCACCATTTTCTTTTTTACTTTAATCGCTTATCTTCCTTTGAAGTATAGTCATGATGAAATTTTATTCATAGCATCAACAGGATTGCCTCCAAATGTTTATGAAACTATTAAAGAAACTTTAGAAGATATTCTTAAAAACCAAAGAGGTGGATTGTTATCTATTGGTTTTCTTTCAGCAGTTTATTTTTCTACAAATGGTTTTCATAGCTTAATGATTCAATTAAATAAATTCAGTCATTTTTCAGAAACAAGACCATTTTGGAAACAAAGATTGGTTGCAATCGGATTAGCGATTTTTGTAACATTTATAATTTTGTTTTCGGTATTAGTTCTTACAACTGGCACTATTTTAATTAGTTACCTCGAAAAAGTAAAATATTTCCCTTCTAAAACCATTCCATTTTTGATTTCAAGTTTTACGATGATTACAGTTGGATTAATTGTACTCGGAGTGGTTGGTGCTATTTATTATTTCGCACCGGCAAAACAAAGAAAATGGAGATTTTTTTCAGCAGGTGCGGTATTTGCAAGTTTTGTAACATTAACAACAACTTATGGCTTTTCGCAATATGTAAATCACTTTAATTCATACAATAAAGTGTATGGTTCAATTGGTGCTTTAATTGTAATAATGATGTTAATTTATATCAACACATTTATTCTTTTAATGGGATATGAATTGAACATTGCAATTGATCTTGCCTTACAACAAGAACAAAAAAATCAGGCCAGAAGAACCAAAGAAAACAAAATTGTATTTCTGGAAGACTCTAACGCTGAAAATAACAAAACGCTTACAGAACAATAATCATTCTACTCGGTTATATTATTACTATGGATTTACTTGAAAAACAAAGCATGAAAAGGGTTTTGAGGGTTGGTGGAGTTCCTGAACACTTTAATTTAGCCTGGCATTTAGCAATAGAAAACGGACTATTTGAGGAGAAGGGAATAGAAATCCAATGGAGAGATGTGCCGGGTGGTACAGGAGCGATGTGTAAATTATTGAGAGATGGTGAGTTGGATCTGGCAATTGCTTTAACCGAAGGCGTTGTAGCTGATATTATGCAAGGAAATCCTGCTAAAATTATGCAGTTTTATGTGAATTCGCCTTTACGTTGGGGAATTTATACTTCAGGAAAAAGCGAACTTAAAAATCTGAATCATATTCAAGGTTTAAAATATGCCATCAGCAGGTTTAAATCAGGTTCACATTTAATGGCTTTTGTGAATGCCCGAAATCTGAAAATTCAAGTAAAACAAGAAGATTTTGTAATAGTTGGTAATTTAGAAGGAGCCAGAAAATCTTTGGCAGCAAACGAATCTCAATTGTTTATGTGGGAAAAATTTACTACAAAACCTTATGCAGATTCGGGAGAATTTAAATATTTAGGTGAATGCAGAACTCCTTGGCCTTGTTTTGCAGTTGTGGCCACTGATGCCATCATTAAAAATGAATCAGCCTTATTGAACGAGGTTTTGGACATCATGAATCAATCTTGTATCGACCTGAAATTCAAAGAAAAAGAAGCAACTAAAATGATTGCCTGGAGATATCAGTTGAAACAGGAAGATGCGCAGGAATGGTTCAATGAATTAGAATATGCTTACGATGAGGAAATAGATGAAATTCAATTTATGGATATTCTGAATGATTTAAAATCTTTGGGAATAATTGAAAGAATTCCGCAATTAGAAGAAATTTGTTACTCAAGAAACCTTAGTGAAAGCCTGATTTAGGCTAAAATGTATAATTTATCCTCAATTCCTCATCTTTTTGTGGATAGCTAAAAGTCGAAATTCAGTAGCTTCGCCGTTCGAGATTGTGTAAGGAAGATGGACGAAAATAAAGACGAAAATTTAGAGAAAGACGAGAAAAAGGAAGGTTCTCAGGAATACCATGTGATTGCAGTAAATGGTTTGTATGAGAATTGGTTTCTTGATTATGCGTCATATGTAATCCTGGAGAGGGCTGTTCCTGCTATTGATGATGGTCTAAAACCGGTTCAAAGAAGGATTTTCCATTCGATGCGAGAAATGGATGATGGCAGGTTTAATAAAGTTGCCAACATCATTGGACAAACCATGCAGTACCATCCTCATGGTGATGCCGCAATTGGTGATGCAATGGTGAACTTGGGTCAGAAAGACCTTATGATTGAAACCCAGGGAAACTGGGGTGATGTAAGGACCGGTGATTCAGCTGCTGCTGCGCGTTATATCGAAGCGCGACTTTCTAAATTCGCACTCGAAGTTGCTTTCAATAAACAAACTACTGAATGGCAAAACTCATACGATGGTCGTAAAAAAGAGCCGGTAGCTTTACCGATGAAATTCCCTCTATTACTTGCTCAAGGTGTTGAAGGAATTGCAGTAGGTTTAGCAACTAAAATCCTTCCTCATAACTTTTGTGAATTAATTCAGGCAAGTATAGATTATCTAAAAGGTAAAAAGTTCGAATTGTTTCCCGACTTTTTAACCTATGGAATGATTGATGTAAGCAATTACAATCAAGGTAAAAAAGGTGGAAAAGTTAGAGTTAGAGCCAGAATTGAAGAATCAGACAAAAAAACATTATTAATTAAGGATGTTCCCTATGGTGTTACAACCAATCAACTGATTGATTCTATCATTAAAGCAAATGATTCAGGTAAGATAAAAATTAAAAAGGTTGTAGACAATACAGCCAAAGATGTTGAAGTAGAAGTTCAATTAGCACCAGGCGTTTCTCCAGATAAAACAATTGATGCGCTCTATGCCTTCACAGATTGCGAAGTGAGTATTTCTCCAAATGCTTGTGTGATTGTAAATGATAGACCTGTGTTTCTTGGCGTTGAAGAATTACTTCAATTGTCAACAGAGAGAACCAAAGATTTATTAAGACAGGAACTTGAAATTAAAAAGAGGGAACTTGAAGAAAACTGGCATTATGGTTCAATAGAAAAAATCTTCATTGAAAAGAGAATTTATCGTGATATTGAAGAATGTGAAACCTTTGAAGATGTGATTGATACCATCTGGAGAGGGATGAATAAATACAGAAAACTTTTCAGAAGAGATTTAACTGAGGATGATATTCTTCGTTTAACAGAAATTAAAATTAAACGTATTTCTAAATACGATAGCTTTAAGGCTGATGAATATATTAAAGGCTTAGAAGCGCAATTGGCTCAGGTTATCAGCGATTTGGAAAATCTCAGAGCTTATGCCATTAAGTATTTCGAAAACTTATTAAAGAAATACGGAAAAGGAAGAGAGAGAAAAACTGAAATCAAAACTTTTGATACGATTGATTCAAAAACAGTTGCCATTGCGAATCAGAAATTATATGTAAATAGAGCTGAAGGCTTTGTTGGATATGGTTTAAAGAAAGATGAATTCGTGAATGATTGTTCAGATATGGATGATATCATCGTTTTCAAAAAAGATGGTAAAATGGTGGTGAGTAAGGTTCAGGAAAAAGCATTTATGGGTAAAGACATAATTCATGTTGATGTGTTTCGCAAAAATGATGAAAGAAGAATCTATAATCTGATTTATTTGGATGGTAAAACCAAAGTGAGTTATGCAAAGAGGTTTGCCGTTACAGGAATAACAAGAGATAAAGAATACGATTTAACTCAGGGCACAAATGGCTCAAGAATTTTATACTTCACATCAAATCCTTCAGGTGAAGCTGAAATTGTTGGAATCACTTTAAGTCCTTTAAGTCATGCAAGAAAATTAAGCTTCGATTTCGATTTTTCAAGCTTAGCCATCAAAGGAAGATCTGTTCAAGGAAATATTGTAAGTAAATACCTTGTTAAGAGTATCAAGCTAAAACAAAAAGGTGTTTCAACCTTAGGTGGAATTGATATTTGGTATGATGCAGCGATTGGAAGATTAAATACAGCCGAACATGGCAATTATGTAGGCAATTTTTCTGGTGAAGACCAAATTATTTCTATTTACAAAGATGGTAATTACGAGTTAACCAATTTTGATTTATCTAATCACTTTGAATACGAGCAATTGTTATTGATTGCTAAATTCAGGCCTCAAAGACCATTAACTGTTATTTATTTCGACATCAAAGGTAAACAATACAATATCAAACGTTTCTTAATTGAGACCTTAACCATGAACAAAAAATTCATGTGTATTCCGGAGGAAAAAGGAAACTATATTTTATTGGCAACAGATTTAAAAGAACCAAGAGTAAACCTTGTTACAGGAAAAGGAAAAACTGCCTTGGAAGATGAGTTAAATCTTACCGAAATGATTGATGTTAAAGGTTGGAAAGCCATTGGAAATAAATTTGCGGGAAATGATTTACAAAAGCTTGAACTTCTGGAGCCTGATCCTGAATTGGAAGCTGATGAAGTTATAGCTGAAGAAACTTTGGTAAACGATGACTTATTCAAAGAAGAGCAGGAGAGGATAAAAAAGCTTTTAGAAGACGATGATTCTGAATCTTTCGAGAAGAAGAAACCGACTAAAAAGCCAAATCCGGGAAATGATGAGCAACCGAAACTTTTTTAAACAGCTATTGGCCATTGGCTTTTAGCTGTTGGCTTTCGATTTGTTTAAGTAGTAATTTATGCTGTTGGCAACTGGCATCTAGCACCTGGCTTATGATTTGGGTGATTAAAACATTCCCTGTCCTAATCAATATCCATGAAAATGGTTAATGTGTTTAGGATCCTAAATGAAAAACACTAACCATCAAACAAATGGATTTTACTATTAGCAGAATCTCTCAAAGCCCTGAATGGGCGAAATTCATAATTGGCTTCTGGCCTCTGGCTTTCAATTGATTAAATAGAAAATGCAATTATTCTAAGAAAGAGATTTATTAAAAGAAGCTGCTAGCAAAAGGCAACTTACTTTTGATGATTAAATCATTTCCTATTCTAATTAATATCCATGAAAATGGTGAACGTAATTTAGTTTTTTTTACAAAAGTCAGTTGCCAGTTGTCAGTGGTTAGCAGCTAGAAGCCCTTTTTCTGCCAATGGCCAACAGCCAATAGCCAAAGTGCATTCAAATCAGTTTACAAAAAACGAATCAACTTTTGAATCTTCAATCGAGAGATTAAAGAACTTAATGATATTCCAGCCTTTGGTGGTGCATTTGTAGTTTAATGTTGCATTGAAGCTTGGAAATAATTGGGTGCATTCGCAACCTACACTTGAAATTCTTGAAGAAATCCAGATTTGATTTTTTGAATTAACCTGGCTTTCATTTACCTCTAGACTTTTTAAACTTGAGCAACCATCTCTTCCGGTTGCCATCATATCTAAACTTAATACTTCACCTATTGAAAAGGTGTCTTTGAAATTAGGAACATCGGTTAAACCACCGACAAATTCTTGTTTACAATCGGTTTTGCTGCAAGAATTTAGCAGCAAAACCGATATTATAATGGGAATTAAAATCCTCATTAAATTATTCTTTTACAATTCGTGTTTGGTACATTCTATTGTTACCATCTAAAATCTTTACCATATAAACTCCTTGCGGTAACTCAGAAACATTCACTTTTATTTCATTAGAAAATGTATCGTAATTGTATGAAATGCTAGCTTCTTTTCCCATTAAATCATAAGCCATTAAACTAACAATTCCATTACTTCTTTCAATTGGAATATTCACTTCTGTTTTAGCAGGATTTGGGTACGAAGGAACTGATTGAATTGCATTTAACTCAAATAAACTATTTGGCATTGCAACTTTAAAATCAATTAAACTTGAATCTAATCTTGTAAATTGATTACTTAAACCTACAACTTTAAAATAGGTTAATACTTTCACCCAAATAACCCAGTCTTTTACATCAGACTCTAAAGGAGTACCAAATAAACGTGCACAACCTTTTGCTCCACCAGCCCAAGTACGAGTAGGCTTGTCAGCTTCATATGCAAAGTTAGAAGGAACATTTTCAATTGAGATTACTGATGCAGAATCTACACGAACATTATAAAGTGTTCCTGATAAAGTAATTGATGTGTCTAATGGAACCATCAATGAAATAACTTGACTGTAAGCTTCACCAACAATTCCGTTTGGTAATTTATTTGGAGAAATCCCAGGATAGTTTAAAGCAGGATCCGGAGTGCATTGTGCTTGTGCAAATTGTATACTTGCAAATAATGCGATAATTAGTGTAATTCTTCTTAGCATATGATTGTATTTAGATTATTTGTTTCGAATTTAAGCAATTTGTTAGTTTTAATTTTATCCTTTTACTGTAAAGATGTTCAAGATTTTGCAGAATAATACTTAAAAATATAATAAAACATCAAAATAAGACCAAAAATAAAGGGAATTAAAGACCACCACTTTAATCCCGGAGCATAAAATTCATCAATCATCCAAATTGCATTTGCCAAAATCCAACATAAAACGGCTGCATTTGGTATGAAACTCATTTCGTTCGATTTGCTTTTGATTAAAATATAAACTGCCATCAAAATTGTAGGAACAATCATAAATATGGCTGGAATTTTCCATTCCATCATCCAAAACGAATCTTTAATCAACCAAAAAATAACGTGCAAATTTTCACTATGCTTTTCCTTCTGTTCGCTCATGATTCTCCTCATTAGATTCTTGAAAATCTTCTTTCTTTTCAATAGGTTTAGAGCAGTAATCACAAATCTCACCAGATTCTAAAACTCCTCTTCCTTCGCATTGTGGGCATACATATCCGCAGGTCATTTTGCTCCTTTTTCTATTATATTAATTGAATGTTCTAAAAGTTCGTCCTTATCCAAATCCGAATTTAACCAATGAATTGTAAATCCATCTTTTTCAAGTTTTCGAAAATAAGTCATTTGTCGTTTTGAGAATCTCCGAATTTCATAAAACAAAGTAAGTTTCATTTCACTAAAACTCAATTTATTTTGTAAGTATAAACTAATGTATTTGTATTCAAGTCCCAATCTTTGTAGTCTTTCGTGAGAATATCCTGCTGATAATAAATCGATTACTTCTTCAAGCATCCCTTCTTTAAACCTGCTTTCCAAGCGTTGCTGAATTCTTTCCCACCTAATTTCCTTTGTAGGATTTAATCCTAGAATTATAGGATTAAACACCTCATAGTTAAATGATTTAGTAGAATCATCTTTCAAAACCAAAGCCTCAATTGCCCTGATTAACCTCATTCTTGTTGCATCTTGAGGGAAATTTTCCGGTACAAAATTGGGTTGATTCAACAATTGATTTTTTAGCTCCTCAATTGATAAAAGTTCCAGGTTTGTTCTGAGTTCTTTTGAAATTTCATAATTACCGAGTTTCAGGTTCTTTAAACAAGATTCCAGATACAAACCACTTCCACCGCATAAAACCGGTTTTAGTTTTTTATGAATTAAAGTGTCTTTCGTTGCTTTTAAATGTTGTATGAATAAACTCAAATTGAATTCTTCTTTCAAATTGCAAATATCGATTAAATGATAGGGGATTTGTTTGCCATGAACTTGGTATTCATTTAAATCTTTACCACTGCCAATATTAAGTTCTTTATAAACCTGACGAGAATCTATGCTAATAATTTCAGTTTGGTAAAAATGAGCAAGTTTTACAGCCAAATTTGTTTTGCCGGATGCGGTTGGGCCCAGAACCATAATAGAATCGAAGTTTTCAGGAATTTTCATCTTAAATCTAATATGAATTTGATACTTCCGATACTACTAATACCCAGTTTTTGATTTTTTTCTCTGATTTTTGATTGAAGAGAATCAGGCTCCTTAACGTCTTTAAAGCCCAATTTTAAAAAGGCTTCTCCATTTCCCCAGTTTTTATCGGCATATGTCATGATGTGTTTTGCACCTGTTTCTTCAATAAATGCCTTTAATAATTTACCCATACCGCCAATTACTGTGCAATCTGATGATGAGGCATATCTTTCCCAGACGTATGAATAGTAAGGAATTGCTTCATAAGTCATAATCATAGGCTTACTAAAACCGGCAACTGCTTTTAATTCATCTTTATAAAACAAACCATATCTATAAAAAGCAGCACTTGAGCCTAAGCTATGGTTATCCTTCAGGAAATTATTAGATAGTTCTTTACTGATTTTTTGGACTTTACAGGCACGTCCATGAATTCTATTTCTAATTTTCCATAAACTTAAAATTCTGTTTTCCAACAAATTGCGGTTTTCATTCCAATCTTTTTCGAAAAGAAATATTATCCTCCTATTTTTTGCCTTAGTCAGTTTTAGGAACTCCATCTCACTGCTGTAAAAATAGTCTTCTTTATTAATATCTATTAGCAACAAAATCAGCTCTTTATCCTCAAAAAAATAAGCATTTAAATCAAAAAGCAAATCTCCACTATTATCATCACTTAAGATTTTATTAGTTTTAAGTAGCTGATTGATAGCGCTTTTAAAAGGCATTTTTAAATATTGTTAATGGTTAGCAAAATAGTGCTATAAAATGGTAATTTTGAAGGCTTGAGAAAATTTGTTACATATAGCTTATTATTTATTTTGTTGCCTTTAATTGGCTTTTCGCAGGATAAAGAACTGATTTACAATCTTAACAGTCCTGAATTCTCCGAAACTAGCACAGAATTAAAAGGGCAATGGATGTTTTATTGGAATAAATCGGCTCAAGATGTTTCAAAAAACGACTTTCCATTTACTTTAGTTAAAGTTCCTGGTTCTTGGGATAAAGAGATTTATGGCCCAACAGGATTTGGCACATACAGGTATAAATTTGTACATGGATTAAAGATAGGAGAGGTTTTAGGGGTAAAATTTCATTCAGTTAGTTCAGCCTATAATTTATATGTGAATGGAGAAAAACTGGGTAGTGTAGGGACTTTTTCTCAAAATCCGGAATTAGCGAAGCCTGATTATTTTCCAAGAGCTTATTATTTTAGTATTAAATCTGATACTGTAGATATTCTTATTGAAGTTTCAAATTATCATTACAGACAAGGTGGCATTTGGATTACACCTATTATTGGCAAAGACGCTATTATTCGTCAAAAAAGCTATAATAATCTAATTGGGTACTCAGCATTATTTGGAGCTTTAATAGTAATGGGATTGTATTTCTTATCATTCTATTATTCAAAAACTTCCGAAAAAGCCAATTTACTTTTTGCATTGGCTTGTTTTGCATCAGCAATAAGAATAGCCAGTACCGGAGAAATCATTTTCAGGCAAATTGATTTCCCAATGAATTGGGATACTTTGGTGAAATTTGAGTTTATTTCCTTTTGTATGATGATGCTATTTGGCGTATTGTACATCCAAAGTTTGTTCAAGAATGACGTTAATCCAAAAGTAGCAAATGTAATTAGTACAGTAAATATTGTTTTTGCATTATTATTCTTGTTTTTACCAATCAATAATGCATCATTATTGGTACCGCCATATTTGTTTTTAGCGGCATTACAATTGGGTTATTTACTCAACTTGGTAATTAAAGTACTAATCAACAAAAGAAAGTTTTCAGGACTAGTTGGAGGTGCATATTTAATTGTACTTGTTTTAGGATTGAATGATATTTTATTAAGTCAGGAATTAATAAACTCTGTCTTTTTAGCTCCTTTGGGCGTATTTCTGTTTTGTTTTATTCAGGCTTATGCTTTAACAAGAAAATTTTCTATAGCTTTTCATGAGGTTGAACATTTATCTGATAAACTAATTGAAATCAATCATAACCAGGAAGATATTATTAAGGAAAGAACCGGAAAGCTTAATAATCAGGCTCAGGAATTAAAAAAACTAAATAGCGTTAAGGATAGAATTTTTTCTATTGTAGCACACGATTTAAGAGCACCAATTAAGTCTTTGGGAAGTGTTTTAAACTTTGCAGATGATGATGATGTAACTCTAGAAGAACTAAGGAAATACTTAAGAGGCATTCGCAAAAACGTTGATAGTTTGAATCTCACATTAGAAAACCTTTTGGTTTGGTCGACAAACCAAGTTAATGGCGTTCAAAGTACTGCAGAGTTGATTGATATCAGAAGCATTGTTAATCAAAAGATTGAACTGTATATATTTCAAGCAAAAGAAAAAGATATCAAATTAAGTAGCCAGATAAAAGAACGAGCACTTGTTTATATCGATTCAAACCATTTAAAGTTAATTCTACGCAACCTAATAAGCAATGCCATCAAATTCACTCCAAATGGGGGCTCAATTAATGTAAGTGCCCAATATTTGGGTAATCAAATGATTGAAATTTGCGTTTCAGATTCAGGAGTTGGAATGCCGGTTAATATTATCAAAAAGATATTGGAAGAAGGTGAGATTTACACTTCTTATGGCACAAAAAATGAAAAAGGCACAGGACTAGGTTTAATGTTGTGCAAAGAATATGTTGAGTTCAATGGAGGATTCTTCAGAATAGAAAGTGAACCGGAAAAGGGTACAAAGGTGTTATTTACATTGAGAACACAGCCGAATTAATTTCTATTGGTTAAAGTTAATTAGTGTGGTTTTTTGTATAAATTATTCAATTAATATTTAGCAAATTAATATCACTCAATGCAACGCATCTTTCAATATTCAACCTTACTTTTAGTTTTCATGAGAAGCGGGATTTTATTCTTGGGAATTCGGTTTATTGAAGATGTCAGTTTGCGTTATAAAGTATTTGAAATCTTTCAATTGGGAATTCCGATTTTACCTGATGGTGATACTTATTTTGAAGCTTTTTCTAATCAGGTAAAAATTATATTTCTACATCCATTAATAAATCATTTAAAACATAGGACTTTTCCTGTTTTAAGTTTGATTATTAGCATTATTTGGACTGGTTTTTTTCTTAAACTTGATCAAATTTTAAATAAACCAGACTTTCCTATCAATGAAACCAAATTGCAATTTTGGAAGAAAGCTTTCTATCTAAATATTGTATTTTCATTTTCCTATTTAATCATTGGACTGATATTTGATTATTTAGAATACAAGGGTTTTGTTAATGATTTAAATGATTTTATAAAAGCCATTTTAAATGCTTTCAATTATTTGTTTTATAAGCCTGTAATATTTGTAAATCTATTCAATATTGGAAATTCAAGTTCAAATATTTTAATTAATTATTTAGATGATGAATTAACATCTCTAATTAAACCTTCTTTTGCCTTGATTTTTTGGGCAATTCTTATAACTTATATTCAATATTTCTTGAAGAAAAGAAAAGAAAAAATTATAACATCGATAGAGCCAGAAGAATTCATTCAACCAAAAATTAAATGGCGTAAACTAGAAAAAGACAGTATTTAAATCTAGGTTGATTTATAATTAATAATTGTGCATTCAGATTGCTTGCTTTGAAAAGATTTTTTAAAATAACACTCAAACTCTTCAGCTATCTTTTGGGATTGATCGCTATTTGTTGCTTATTCTTTTTATCATTTTACTTTTATTCTGAATGGAAATCCAAACAACATTATGAAGAAGAAATCACGTTTTATTGTCGACATAAATTTATTGACTGTGCCAATGAAAACTTAGATTTTGAAGTGATTAAGGTTAAAGACAAAAAACATTCTTTCTTAGAACAAAGTTTGGTTTCATTAAGATGGAAAAACAATAAAAAACTGGATGAATTGCGCAAAACCAAATCATATCTTACAAGTGATTTTGAAGTAAAAGGAATCGTTTATAAATATAAGTTCGATGCAGCTGTGAGTCCGCTTTACGATTGCGAACTCGATGCTTATAGAGTTGATGTGATTGAAATGAAACCATTTGGAAAAAAGACATTAACATCAGAATAATGGAAATCTATACAGGTTGTGATTATTGAGTTAAATATTTTTATGGTAAATTGCTTTTGGCAATAAATTACAGCAAAAATCGTAATTCAAAAAAGTCCTTTTATGACACCAATAGAAAACATAAAACTGAAGTCTCCATGTAGGCAAGATTTGAATTACCTAAACAAAGCTTTACGAAACCATGAATCAGATTGTGGAATCCTTATAAAGTCACAAATTCAAACAAATAACTGTTTGAGCTATTATAAGCTAATACTGACAAGTGTTTTATTAACTTTAGGATTAATTGTGTTCAGTAAAAACTTAAGTGCTCAAGTAATACAGCAAGATAGCATAAACACTATTCAAAATGAGTGTTTTATTTTCAATTGTCCAGATTTAATTCCTGAATTTAAATACGGAGGAATTGAAGGTTTAAGTAAATTCCTTTTAACTCATCTTAAAAACCCCGGCGATAGTACCAAAGGAAAAGTTATTGTTAAATTTGTAGTTGATACACTTGGAAAACCACAAGATATAAAAATATTAAAGAGTTTAAATAAGTTGGCAGATGAAGAGGTGTTAAGAGTAATTCCGCTTTTGGAATTCAAACCAATTAGAAATAAAGGAAAAAAAATACCTGTTACTATAGCGCTGCCAATCAAATTTGAAAATGAAGTTAAGTGAAAGATGTTTTTTTACTCGACAATTTTTGATACTTTAGAATTTTAATAAAGCAAAATGGTAAAATTCGGTTACACAATTTTATATGTAAATGATGTTTCAAAATCAATAGAGTTTTATGAAAACTCATTTGGTTTTAGTAGAAAATTTATCACTCCTGAAAATGATTATGCTGAATTATTAAGCGGTGAAACTACCATTTCGTTTGCTTCAAAAACTTTAGCCAATTCTAATCTGAAAAAGGGATTTATTGAGAGCAATTTAGACCAAAATCCCTTTGCAATAGAAATCGGATTAGTTACAGTTAATGTTCCTGAAACTGTTATCAATGCTCAGAAATTCGGTGCAGTAGTTTTAGAGGAGCCGAAAGAAAAACCTTGGGGACAAACAGTTGCTTATATAAGAGATATTGATGGATTTCTAATTGAAATCTGCACGCCAATTTCTTAATAATGAAGCCCGAAAAGTTCGATACTTTACATCCCATTCCGGGGAAAATCAATAAGAAAATAGATGCTGAAAAGTATCAATATATCAAACAGCATATTTTAGCCATTCTTGCTGAAAAGGAATTTACACATACCGATTTAATGGAGGAACTTTACAAAAGAATTCAACATGAATTTATTGGCGGGGTTCAATGGTATGGAGAAATTGTAAAACTAGATTTAGAAGCAAGGAAAATGATTATCAGAACCAAAGAAAAGCCTGAAAAATATAAATTGGTTTAATTGTTCAATTCAATCAAATAATTTAATTGAATTGAAATTTAGAAATCAAAAATAAGTTCTTAAATTATAACCCATTAAATTATCAAAATGACAAAACAAATCTTCATTAATTTAGCAGTAAAAGATGTTCAAAAATCAATGGACTTTTACTCAGCTCTTGGTTTTACAAACAATCCTCAATTCTCTGATGATTCTGGAAGATGTATGGTTTGGAGTGAGAATATCTTTTTAATGATTCTATCACATGAAAAATTTTCAGGATTTACATCCAAAGAAATTGCAGATACTAAATCGAAAATTGCTGGCTTGTATTCATTGTCTCTTGGAAACATTGAAGAGGTAAACAGCATGATGGAAAACGGAATGAAAGCAGGAGGGATAGAGCCAAATGAAGCAAGGGATTATGGATTTATGTTTCAAAGAACCATCGAAGATTTTGACGGCCATACCTGGGAAATATTCTTTATGGATATGTCGAAGTTTCCGAGTGAAAAATAAAAAATGGGGGTTGGATTTTACATTACTAAAAGTATAATTTTCAATTCTAAACTTCGTTTTGATTGCCTAAATTGATGGAATGAAATCAAAATTACTATTTCTATTTTTGTTGATTTGTTTGAAATCAAGTGCACAGCTTTATAGCTCGGATACATTGGTTTCATTCAATCACAACAGAACCTACTATGTTCCGAGATTAAGCGTTTCGTATCAAAAAGATTTATTACTTGAAGCTGGAATTTGCAGGCAATGGTCGTTTAGAAAGAACTCATACTCAAAAACAATTGGTTATGATCCAAAAGGAGCAGTAGCTTATTTTGGAACTTATTTATCGGGCGAAGCAATTTTAAATAAGGGAGATTTTATTCCCGGAGTAAAATTGGGTGCGGAGTTAGCATTTGTAGGAGGTGCATCTACAGGAATTATTTTAGGTTTAGAAGCCACAAATTACTTGTATCAATCAAATCAATATTTGGGACTTACACCAAAAATTATCATTCCTTTAACTAAGAATTTAACTCCATTGGCATTTTTATCCTATGGTTATTGTTTTAATGATTTCAATTCTTTTTCCAGCATTTTGGGTAATCATCGCTTTTCTATCATTGTAAATTTGTGTTTTAAAGAGCACAAACAAATCAACAAAATGGAAAGAGATTTTTCTGAAAAGGTGAGTTTAATTAAGCGGGGTAGTTGATTTTAATTTGTTTTAAAATTGTTTAACTTTTATACTTTAATTTTCAGTTTTATGATTTTAATAATTACCAAAAATTGGTAACTTTGAGTAAAATTAAATTGCAATGAAAAATACATCCATTTCATTAGGAAATTATTTTGACCAATTCGTAAGTAAGCAAGTCGAAATTGGTCGTTACAAGAATGTGAGTGAAGTGATTAGGGCAGGACTTAGACTTCTGGAGGATGAAGAAAGTAAAGCCAGTGCATTGAGAAGCGCCATTCAAAAAGGCTTAGAAAGTCCAAGAGTTGAAAATTTTGACTTCGACGAAAATTTAATTCAGCAAAAAGCCAAAAAGAAAAAAAATGGCTAATGTTGTTTTAAGGCAAGAAGCAATTGATGATTTAAATAGTATTTGGAATTACACTTTTGAAAAATGGTCTGAGAAGCAAGCTGATAAGTATTATGATTTGCTAAAAAAATCATGTTTAGAAATCAGTAAAAATCCAGAAATCGGAAAAGGATATCCGGAAATTCATCAAAACCTCTTTGGATTACATTCAGGGAAACATATAATTTTTTATCAGTCAATCGATAAAAACCAGATTGAGATAATCAGAATATTACATCAGCAAATGGATTTAAATAGTAGATTGAATGAATAAAAGATATATCTATCCTGCAGGATTTATCAGTTTGCTATTCCTACCTATACTTGGCTTGTGGCAACTAAATCAGTTTCATATATTTGATAAATTCGGTTTAGTTGAAGCTTTTTATTTTAGCAATGAGCAGCCAACTTGTATCAATTTTAAAAGTCACCCTGAACTTAATTATACTACGTTTAACATAAATGGAAACAAAGGTTCTGATAGAATAAATCTGGATTTAGCCCAATTAGAAATCAGAAAATTAACTCAATCTAAAAGTCTTAAAAATGGTGTTTGTATTCATTTTGGAGATTCAACAAAACTTTGGGCACTTGTAAAAGCATTTGAAATTTGTAAACTTGAAAAAGCCGAAAATTATATTGGAGAAGGAGTTGAGATTTGGGTATACAATACTAACAGACTTGAAAACTATCAATTCGGTGCAGAAGTATTCAACGCCTTTGAATTGCATTGTATTGACTTTAAAGAACTAGAAAATGAAAAACAATTCGTTTTCAACCCTAAATGGATAGTTTTAGGCTTCTTAACACTCATTCTTTACTTAATTTTGGTGGCTTTTACAATTAATAAAACAAGGACCTTTAATAGAAATTGAGGTATATAAATTATAATTAACAAGATGAGAAAATTAATACTTTTAGTTTTTGCTTCATTATTTTGGGTTAAAGCTATTTATTCACAAAATGATAGTTCAATAGAGAATTATGCCAATTTCAGAGTTCAAAAATATTATCAAGTTAACCTTAAAGAAACTCAAAAAGGGAAAAAGTCAAAATATTTTGTGAATGATAGGAGAATTTCAAAATCTGAATTTGAAAAGTTTAATTCAGATAAAGATCGAATAGGTAATTGTATTCCATGTATTGTTGAAAGATATAATGAAAATGATATATTGATAAAGCAAGCTTATCAATATACTGACTGTTATATCGGATTTTACAAAGAATTTTATCCGAATGGTAAGATAAAAAAAGAAGGGCAATTCAAAGAAAACTTAACTGAAGATTGGGAAGATTTATCAGAACGAGGTTTATGCAGTAAAAAGACCGGTAAATGGATTTTTTATTCTGAAAATGGAGATACTTTGTATTCAGAGTTTTGGGGAAATGGTGAATTTATAAAACAGGTTCCAGAACAAACTACAAATGAAATTTGGAATGTTGATTTTACATTAGATGGCGCTACAATAGAAAACAAAACCATCACCACTAAACAAATGAATCAAATAAAAATCACACCTAAATTTAAAAATTCATCAAAAATGAGTAATAATTTTTTTGTTAGGATGAAAGCTTATGATAAAAAAGGAATGGCCATAGAAAAGTCTTGTTCTATTGATGGATTAAGTAGAATTGACTTTGATAAGATACTAGAGGATGCCAAAGTCCTTAATGATGAATCATTGAAATTTCAAATATCCTTGTATAATCATAATAAAATTATTGATTTACAATTTGTTTGGGTGAAAAAGTAATATATTCAAATTAATTTCATCAATCTTGTTTTTATCCTACATACTGAGTAAAACTGAGTAAATTCTTATTTTTATTGTGTATACTTAATAAAATCTCAGTCATTGATTTTTCTTGTTGACTATAGACAATTATCCAAAATGGGTAATTAGTTTAGATGATGTTATCTCAAATAGTTATGATGGAGTTAAACATTTAAATTTGAGGAAATTTATGTTAGCTGGTTTGAATTAGATTTGTTTAGTACATTTAAAAAATATTCAAATGGAAGTTTTAAAAACACAACTATTTAGTACAAAATTCATGAACCGAAAAATTTTACTCCTTTTAGGAATTGTTTTATTTGTCTTCCAAGGTTTCTCACAATCTCAACCTAATCCCAAAAAGGTTTTTGAAGAAATGAAACTTATTCAACCGGAAAAATTTATCGCTCAACAAAATGCTGAATTGGCTCTAGAAAATCAATCTTTAATTAGCCAGGTCGAGAATCTTGAAATGAAAAATCAATCAAATCAAGATTTGATAAATCGACTTGAAATGGAGCTTGAATATCGTAAAATTCGCGAGCAAATTGAAAGTGAGACATTGCCTTTTACCCATTCTTCAAAATTGTATTATTATCAAAATACTTACGAATCAACTGATATCATCAAATTGAATTTTTATCACAACGGACCTTGTTATAGTTGCAAATCCTTGTTTGATACCTCATCTGAAAATTTCCCCAAATTGTTTCCAAATACTTTATCAAAAATTAGGTTAGGTAAGCTTATTTTAAACGATACAGCTATTCAAATAGAAGTATTTCTTCAAGTTAAAAAAGTTAAATTTCTTCTTCCTGCCATTCAAAATCCTAAAGAAATTTCTAAGAAGAAAGAACTCACCAATCAATATTTGAAGTTTTTTAATGAATTAAATGTGTCTGGGAATTTTAAATTCGATGTGATGGGACTATACTCAGAACTTGAAAAAGAAGCTTCAATTAAGGGAGATCTTGATAAGCTTTTAAAATTCCAACAAAAATATTCCATTTACCTCAAGAAAATTTATGATAAGAAAAAGTAATAAAAGTTTAAACATGAGATTTTTATATTACACACTAGCCTGCATTTTTGTAATTAGTTCACTTAAGTTGAGTGCTGAGGAAAGGGAGGATTTTAAAGACTTAAAACAGGGTTTTTATCTGAGTAATGATTCAACTCATGAAACATTAAAAATCTCTACTGATGATCACAATATTGGTATTCAATTAACCGGTATTGCTCACCATGATTCAATTTTATACAATAGCTATACCGACCAAATTGTATTCAATGTTAATCATGAGAAAAGAGCATTTTTACTTCAGTTTTATAGCAGCATTTTTATCTTTATCATGGTTGTTCTAATTGTTGGTATCGGACTTTTTCTTTCCTATAAACAATTTAAACTCAACGAGGAAATTGTTAGACATAGCTTAACAAACAATTCAGCTAACATCGATAAAGGCACTGATACTGCATCCACTTTAGAAGTAAATAAAGATGGAATTAAAATGAATACTGCCGTTATTGGTTTAATGATTCTGGTTATTTCGCTGGTATTCTTCTTTTTGTACCTCAACTTTGTTTACAAAATCGATTTTATCAAATAAGAACTTAAAATTTGACACTCACTACAGATTATTATTAAGATTTAATCTAAATAGTTAGATATTTGCAGTCAAATGAGCAAACACGGAAAAATATTGGTAGCCATGAGTGGCGGTATCGACAGTACCGTTGCAGCTGTCATGTTAAGAGAAGAAGGGTACGAAGTTGTTGGAATTACCATGAAAACATGGGATTACCAGAATAGTGGCGGAAGTAAAAAGGAGACCGGTTGCTGCAGTTTAGATTCAATCAATGATGCCAGAAGTATTTCTGTGCAATACGGTATTCACCACATGATTCTTGATATTAGAAGCGAATTTGGTGACTATGTGATAGATAATTTTGTTGAAGAATACTTGGCTGGCAGAACCCCCAATCCTTGCGTTTTATGCAATACACATATCAAATGGGAAGCACTTTTAAAAAGAGCTAATCAACTCGATTGCGAGTTTATTGCAACCGGACATTATGCCCAAATCAGAAATGAAAATAACCGTTATGTTATTTCTAAAGGATTAGATGAGCACAAAGATCAGTCTTATGTACTTTGGGGATTGAGTCAGGAAAGTTTGGCCAGAACACGTTTTCCTTTAGGTGGATTTCATAAATCTGATATCAAACAAATGGCTATTGACCGCGGATTTACAGAACTGGCTAAGAAAAGTGAAAGTTATGAAATCTGCTTTGTTCCTGATAACGATTACCGCGGCTTTCTAAAAAGAAGGGTAGATGGTCTTGAAGAAAGAGTAGATGGCGGAAATTTTGTTACCCGTGATGGGAAAATTCTTGGCAAACACAAAGGTTATCCGTTTTATACAGTTGGACAAAGAAAAGGATTGGAAATTGCTTTAGGCGAACCCATGTTTGTTCTTGAAATTCAACCTGATACCAATACAGTTGTTTTAGGTAGGGAAGAAGAATTACAAAGAAAAGGTATGTGGGTTAGAAATTTGAATTTGCAAAAATTTGAATCTATTGAAAAACCAATTGAAGCCTTAACCAAGGTTAGATACAAGGATGCTGGAACTTTCTCGTTAATTGAACAACATGAAAACAGAATGATGGTGAACTTCTACAGCAATGTTAAAGGAATTGCGCCTGGACAATCAGCTGTTTTTTATGATGGAAACGACGTAATTGGTGGAGGTTGGATTCAATCTAGTTTTGATTTATAAGTTGAAAAAATCGCATTTATATAAGCTGTTTTATTTGTTGATTATTGCTGGAAGCAGTTTCATTTCTTCATGCAAAAAAGTTAACCCAACAATAGAGGATTTTGGTTATGATTATTTGGTTTTAGACTCCGGTACCGTTAATATTTACAAATTTGATTCAATTGCTTTTGACGATAACAAAGGAACAATCGATACATTTAACTATTATCTAAAAGAAGTTTATTCAGGTTATTTAATTAATCAGAATAATGAAAAAATACAGATGATAGAAAGATTGGTTTCTAAAAACGATACCAATAATTGGATTCAAAGAGAATCGGCTTTTTCTGAGTTGAAGCAAAAAACTTATGAAAGGATAGACCAGAATCAAAGAAGAATAAAATTGGTTTTTCCTTTAAAACAAAATGCAATTTGGAACGGAAATGCATACAATGATTTAGGAAAAATCAATTACTTGTTAAGTCAAGTTTTTGATAAGAAAGTTTATTCTGGATTTACTTTTACCAATGTAATTGAGGTTCAGGAAGCCAATCAGGTAAACTTTATTGAAACCCTTAAAGAGAAAAGTGCTTATTCGAAAAATATTGGTTTGGTTTATTATGAATCAACAAAACTGAGTACTCAAAGCAATAAAACATCCGGTTATTCGCTAAAAATAACCCTAATTAGTCATTATCATTAATTTTTGGTTTCTCAACTATGTTTTTATTCGTTAATTGCGAATTACAAGTATGAGAACTTCATTATTGCTTTTATTTTGTTTGATTTATTTGGGTTTATCAGCCCAAAAAAGTAACTATTATTTTATTGGATTTAAAGATAAGCCAAGGTATAAAGAAACTTTAAATCAACCTTTTTTATACATATCACAAAAGGCTATTGAGCGTAGATTAAAGTACAAAGTTCCGGTATCTTCAAATGATATTCCTCCAGATTCAGGCTACATGTCACAAATGCTAAAACTGCCTTTGGAATATTGTGGTCAAACGCGTTGGTTTAATGGCTTTTTAGCTAAAATTCCACAATCATTTAATGTTGATTCAATTCGAAAATTCCCTTTTGTAGATAAGGTAGAATATTTAGGACCATATGTTGCTTGGGAAGAAGAAGTTGAAAGATCAGAAACTCCAATTGAAGAAAATATTGGTCAGCTTGAAGAATCATTCAAAAAGAAAGATAAAAAGGATACTAGTTTTTTTGGAGTAAGTTCAACTCAATTCAAACAATTGAATTATGGAAAATTTTTTCAAGAAGGAAATTTTTATCCAGGCGAAGGAATTCGAATTGCGGTGATTGATGCCGGTTTTAAAAACATGGATAATCTTCAGGCATTTAAACATCTATTTAAAGAAAAGAGAATTGTAAGTTCCTATGATTTTGTTGAAAGAGAAGAAGAAGTTTTTGATGATGATGTTCATGGATTAGCAGTAATTAGTTGTTTAGCTTCCAGAATTCCGGGTTTATTAATGGGAACAGCTCCGAATGCTGATTATATTTTATTACGTTCTGAAAATGCTGTTTCAGAATATTTACTTGAAGAATATTATTGGTTACAGGCAGCTGAATATGCCGATAGCGCAGGTGCTGATATCATCAATTCATCATTGGGTTATACCAAACATGATGTTTCTTCAATGGGACATAAATACAAAGAATTAAACGGCCAAACAACCGTGGTTAGTAGGGCTGCGGAGATTGCGGCATCAAAAGGAATGTTAATTTTTGTTAGTGCAGGAAACGAAGGAATGGATGTTTGGCGTCAGATTAGTGCACCTGCAGATGCAGAACATGTTGTCTCTGTTGGCGCTGTTGCTGCAGATGGAGATTTAGCTTCTTTTAGTTCTGTTGGACCTACTGCCGATAAAAGAATAAAACCAGATGTGGTTGCTTTTGGAAAAGGAATCTCTGTTTTATCAGAAAATGGAAGTATTTATCCGGGCAATGGAACATCTTATGCTGCACCGGTTTTAGCAGGAACAGCAGCTTATCTAATGAAAAAATATCCAAGAAGAAGTTTGAATGAAATTAGAGATACTTATAAACTAGCTGCAAATCAATACTACAAACCGGCAAAACAAAAGGGCTGGGGAATTCCTGATATAGATTTAATGTGTAAGTTTTTAGGTTCAACTAAGGATAGTTTATTGGATGCTCAGATTTTAGATAATGGCAAAATGCATATCAGCCTAAGATTAAAGCAAAGTAAAACAGTTAAAGTTAGATGGCTAAATGGCAGTGAGGTAGTTGAAGAGGAGAGTTTCAGTTCTAAAAATCCTGGAACTTTTAGGTTTGAAAGTACTATCAACAAAAAACGCTTAAAAGGTGTTACCCATTTAAGCGTTTTATTTCAGGATTATGAAAATCTAATTCAAATTTCAGGCTACTAAGCCAACTTTTTGAATGAAGGAATATTTATTGTGATTAAGTAGAAACTTCCAAATAATGCAGCGCTGTAGAACAAATCACCTGCTAATGCATTTCTGAAAAAAGGAATACCAGCAACATAAGATTCAATGATACCTGCGAAAGTATGCGGGTATAATGTTTCAGGATAAAACAATGCAAAATTAGTAAATACATAAAATACTACTGAAGCTGCAATGCTTGTTAATCCAACTCTAACAGCACTTTTATTGTTTTGTAAGTTGAATCCCATTAAAATGGTTAAAAGAAAACCAATATAAGGAACCAACATTTCCCAACCATAAAATCCCAAATACAAATCACTTAATAATAAAGCAGCCAAAGGCACAATAAATGCCAATATTCTATTTGTGATATAGGCACCTGCAAAAAGTGCAATTGCTCCAACAGGAGTAAAATTAGGCAAATGATCGATTAATCGAAAAGATGCTGCCACCAAAATAAGGCCTACAATTAGTGCGAACTGTTTTTTCATTTTAATTATGTTTTTCTTTATAGAGATACAACTTTGCGAAAGTATAAACCTTTCTGCTAAAAGTAAAGGTAAATTAAAAAGCTTTGTTCACATTCAATTGAACTTTTACACAAAATTCCATCCGTTTAGGTATTTGAGTGTCCATTTAAAAAAAAATTGTCGCGATTATCTGAAAGTGCCTATTTTGCAAAGGATTTTTAGACGAAAAATTATTGATTCAATCAACCGAATCAAAGATAATTTTGACTAATCATCAAAAAATTAAGAAAACTATTCAATTTTATAACATGAAGAAAATTACACTTTTCTCAGCTGCAGCTGCCCTTATGCTGGCAGGAAGTAGCCTGAAAGCTCAGGTACCTGCGCAAGCAAACCCAACTCAAACGGTTTTGCTTGATAAGGTAACAGCCAATCCGGGTGAAATGAAAATCTCTTATGAGAAGTACAAATTACCAAACGGTTTAACCCTTATCGTTCATGAAGATCATTCAGATCCTATTGTGCATGTAGAGGTAACTTACCATGTTGGTTCTGCAAGAGAAACTCCTGGTAAATCTGGTTTTGCGCATTTCTTTGAGCACATGATGTTCCAAGGTTCGGTGCATGTGAAGGATGAAGAACACTTTAAAATTGTACAAGGTGCAGGTGGTCAAATGAATGGTACTACCAATCGCGACCGTACCAACTATTTCGAAACTTTACCTGCAAACTACCTTGAAACTGCTCTTTGGTTAGAAGCAGATCGTATGGGTTATTTGTTGGATTCTGTTACACAAAAGAAATTTGAAGTACAAAGAGCTACTGTAAAAAATGAAAAAGGTGAGCGAGTAGATAACGTTCCTTATGGTAAAGTTGATGAAATTAAAGATGCTACTTTATATCCTAACGGACATCCTTACAGCTGGCCAACTATTGGTTATTTGGAAGACTTAGACAGAGTAAACGTTGAAGATTTGAAAAACTTCTTCATGCGTTGGTATGGTCCTAATAATGCTTGTTTAGTTGTTGCTGGTGATGTAAATCCTGCTGAAGTTGTTAAAATGGCTGAAAAATACTTTGGTCCAATCGCTAAAGGACCTGAAGTACGTGCACAAAGAATTGAGCCGGTTCGTTTACCTGATAACAAATATGCTAACTATGGTGACAACGTATTTTTACCATTGTACTATATTGTTTACCCAACTGTAAAAAATTACCATCCTGATGAGCCTGCTATCGATTTATTGGCTAGCATTTTAGGTTCTGGTAATAACTCAATTTTCTACAAAAACTTCATCAAATCTGAAAAAGCTTTCCAGGCTCAGGTTTTCCACCCAGCTTCTGAATTATCAGGTGAGTTTACAATGGCTGTATTACCATTACCAAATATTGATGGTGATATTGATGTTGAAAAAATGGTTGCTTCTACTTTAGAAGAATTTGAAAAAACAGGTATTTCTGATGACGATTTAGCTCGTGCTAAAGGTGGTATCGAAAGTAACTTAATTTTTGGTATGCAAAGTATTGGCGCTAGAGCAAGTACTTTAAGTATGATGTGGTATTTAGCTCATGGTAATCCTAAATTAGAGAAAAACTTCAATATTGGTGATGAATTAGCTCGTTACCAAAAAGTAACTAAAGAAGATATCATGCGTGTTTTTAGAACTTATATCAAAGATAAAAAATACGTAATGGTAAATGTTTTTCCTAAAAAGGCTAATGCTGCTGTATCAAAAGAAGAAACCAAAGCTGTTACAAGTTCTGGCGTTGCTAAATCTGAATTAGAATACAAAGGTTTATCATATACTACTCCAAAAGATAATTTCGACAGAAGCAAAAAACCTTCTACAGGTGCTGCAAAATCTCCAGAAATTCCTAATTTCTACACAACTACTTGGGACAATGGAATTAAAGTAATTGGTACTGAAACTAAAGAATCACCTGTTGTTACTTTATTAATCACAATGAAAGGTGGAAATATCGCAGTTGGAGATCCTTCAAAAACAGGTTTAGCTTCTTTAACTGCAGATATGATGACTGAGGCAACTCAAACTTATACTAGTGAAGCTTTTGATAATGAAATGCAAAAATTAGGTAGCTCAATTTCATTCAATGCTGGTTCTGATGTTACTACAGTTCAAGTTGTTACTTTGAAAAAGAATATTGATGCTACATTAAAATTATTCGAAGAAAAATTACTTCGTCCTAAATTTAATGCAGATGAATTCAAATTAATGCAATCACAAAACTACCAAAACATCAGTTCACAAAAATTTGATGCTGGTGCAACTGCTGATTTAGCTTTCAATAAATTATTATACGGTAAAACTATTGCTGCTGAACCTGTTGAAGGTACTTTGAAATCTATTAAATCAATTACAGTTAAAGACGTTCAAAACTACTACGATCGTTTTTATGGTCCTGATTTCGCTAGTTTAACAATTGTTGGTGATATCACTGAAGGTGAAATCATGCCTAAATTAGGTTTCTTGAAAAACTGGAAAAAGAAAAACATCTCTTTCCCACCACTTCCAATTCCGCCTGCTGCTGCTAACAACAACAAACAAATTTACTTAGTTGATAAATACAAAGCTGCTCAATCTGAAATCAGAATTGGTATGGTTGGACAGAAATACGATTGGAACGGAAACTACTTCAAAACAAATGCAATGAACTTCCCATTAGGTGGAAATTTCAATAGCCGTTTGAACTTGAATTTACGTGAAGACAAAGGTTTCACTTATGGTATTCGTTCTATGAACTATGGTTATAAAGACAGAGTTGGTGCATATCAAATTGCTACAGGTGTTCGTACATCTGCAACTGATAGTGCTATGAAAGAAATTATGACTGAAGTTACTAATTATGCTGAAAACGGTATTACTGATGACGAAATGAAATTCATGAAAAATTCAATTACTCAAAGTGATGCTTTACGTTACGAAACAGCTTTCCAAAAAGCAGGTTTCTTAAACAGATTAATTGAATACAACTTACCTAAAGATTATATCAAACAACAAAACGATATCTTAAATTCTCTTTCTAAAGAAGAATTAAATCGTTTAGCTAAAGAAGTACTTCAATCTGATAAAATGACAATTTTAGTTGTTGGTGATAAAGATAAAATCAAAGCTAATCTTGAAAAACTTGGATACAAAATTGTTGATTACAAAGAAGTAGAAACTGCTACTTACGAGAAAAACTAATCATCAATAGAAATTAAATCAATTAGGGCTGCATCTGAAAAGATGTGGCCCTTTTTGTTTAAATTGCCAATGTTGGAGCCAATTCAAATCATACAAAAATATTTTAACAAAAAATCATTTAAGGCATTTGCTTTTCAGGAGGAATCTTGGAATGCTTATTTAAATGGGAAAAGCGGTCTGGTAAATGCTCCAACAGGCAGTGGAAAAACATTTTCATTGGCACTTCCAATTTTAGCTGCCGGCTCTTTATCAAACAAAAAAGGATTAAAAGCCATTTGGATTACACCCATTCGAGCTTTGAGCCAAGATTTAGAAAAAGCAATTAGTGAAGCTGCTGTTGAGATGGATATTGACTGGGATATTGCTTTAAGAACCGGTGATACTGATACAAAAGAAAGAGCTCGTCAGAAAAAGCAACATCCCGACTTTCTAATTACAACACCTGAAAGTCTTCATATTATGTTGGCTTCAAAAGGATATCCTGATTTGTTTAAAAACCTGGATTGTGTTGTTATTGATGAGTGGCACGAATTAATTGGAAGTAAAAGAGGTGTTCAGGTTGAATTGGCTTTATCTAGACTAAGAGGTTTAAATCCTGATTTAAAAACATGGGGAATCAGTGCTACCATTGGCAATCTTGATGAAGCAGCTGATGTTTTGCTTGGAATTAGTTTTCCTGAGAACAAAAAGGTTTTGATTAAAGCCGGAATTGAAAAGAAAATTGAAGTTAAGTCAATCATCCCTGATAAAATTGAAGAATTACCCTGGGCTGGACATTTAGGAATTAAAATGATTGATAAGGTTTTGCCATTATTTGATTTGGCAAAAACCAGTCTTGTTTTCACCAATACACGTTCGCAAACCGAAATCTGGTACCGTAATTTAATAGAAAAAGATACTGATTTAGCGGGATTACTGGCTATGCATCATGGCTCTTTAAGCGGTGAAATGCGCTCTTGGGTTGAATCAGCATTACATCAGGGATTTTTAAAAGCAGTTGTTTGTACATCAAGCTTAGATTTAGGTGTTGATTTTCGTCCGGTTGAACAAGTTTTGCAAATTGGTAGCCCAAAAGGAATTGCTCGCTTTTTGCAAAGAGCTGGTAGGAGTGGGCATCAACCTGATGCAATATCAACTATCTATTTTGTTCCAACTCATGCGCTTGAGTTGATGGAATCGAGTTGTATGAGAAAAGCGATTGAAGAGAAAATCATGGAAAATCGTGACCCTTTTATTCGCGCATTTGATGTATTAATTCAGTATTTGGTAACCTTGGCTGTTTCAGAAGGATTTAATCCTGGTGAAATTAAAAAGGAAGTTTCAGATACATTCTGTTTTTCAACAATGAATGATGAAGAATGGAATAAAGTTTTATCGTTTTTAATTCATGGAGGAAAAAGTCTGGGTGCCTACGATGAATTTTCAAAGCTTGAACTTATAGGTGATGTTTATAAAGTAACAAGCCGAAAACAGGCTATGCGTCATCGATTGAGTATCGGAACCATTGTTAGTGATCCCGTAATAAAAATCAAAACAATTAAAGGAAAATACCTTGGAAGCATTGAAGAATATTTCATGAGTAAACTAAAACCTGGTGAGGTATTTTGGTTTGCAGGAAATTGTTTGGAATTGATTCAAGTGAAGGAAATGACCGCTTTGGTGAGAAAAAGTGATGAGAAAAAGGCGCAAATTCCTTCATGGGCCGGCGGAAGAATGCCATTATCAGGACAATTAAGCGGCATGTTAAGGAGAGAATTATCAGCTTTTGAAGATGGTTCAATAAAAATGGATGATGAATTTAGAAGTTTAATTCCACTTTTAAATAAACAGAAAGCGATTTCAATTATTCCAAAATCAAATCAACTTTTAATTGAGCAATATGAAAGTAAAGATGGCTTTCATATTTTTATTTTTCCATTTGAAGGTAGATTGGTTCATGAAGGTTTGGCTGGTTTAATGAATTATAGGATTGGGCAGTGGATGTCGATTTCATTTTCAATAGCCATGAATGATTATGGGTTTGAAATGTTGAGTGATCAGGAGATTCCAATTGAAGAAATTTTAGGTAACAATGTATTTGGAACTGAAGATTTAAGCAATGATTTATTGAATAGCATAAATGGTGTGGAGATGGCAAGAAGAAAATTTAGAGATATTGCCGGAATTTCAGGCCTTGTATTTCAGGGGTTTCCGGGAAAACAGATACAAAGTAAACACCTTCAAGCATCCTCTGGTCTGTTTTTTGATGTCTTTAAAGAAAATGAACCGGATCATCTTTTATTGCAACAAGCTTATGAAGAAGTTTTATTGCAACAAATGGAAGAAAAGAGATTAAGGTTAGCATTAGAAAGGATTGAAAACTCCGAAATTGTAATAAAAACCATTAAGGAACCTTCGCCATTTTCATTTCCAATAATGGTCGACAGATTGAGGGAAAAAATGAGTTCTGAAAGTTTAGAAGATAGAATAGCAAAAATGCAAAGAAAATAAGGGGTAAATTTATTGTTAAAGAAACCCTAAAATTCGAATTATCATTACATTTGCGAGAATTGAAGAAAATTAACCTAAATAAAAATAACATGAAAAAGCTGTTAGTAGCGCTGATGCTCATTTCGGGTGTTCAGGTATTTGCTCAAAAAAACAAAGTTGAATCTGCTGCACTTTACCTTAGAAATGGTGAAGTAGAAGATGCTAAAAAAGCAATTGATCAAGCAATTGAACATCCGGACACTAAAACGGATCCAAAAGCTTGGTTCTATTATACTTCTGTATATGATACAATTTACAGAAATCCAGCTTATGCAAATTTAGCCGGTGACGATTTAGTAGATAAGTTTTTTAATGGCTGTATTAAGTGTATTGAGTATGATGCCAAAGAAAGATATACTTACTACTGCAAAGAACAAGCTATCATTAATTCTGCTTTTATGTCATACAATAAAGGTTTTACTGCATACGAAGCAAAGGATTTTAAAAATGCCATCAAGTATTATAAAATGGCATTAGATGTTCTGCCATATGATAAAAATGGTGATTTAAAGAAAAATAGCTTGTCTGAAAACAATATCTATTTGTATATGGCTTATGCTGCTGTACAAGCAGAAGATAAAGCAAGTGCAAAAGTTTACCTTCAAAAATTAATGGACTTAAACTACGAAGACCATTTAATTCACCTTCAAATGGTAAATATCTATCTTGAAGAAAAAGATACTGTAACGGCTTTAAGTTTCCTTGATAAAGCAAGATTGAAATTCCCTAATGAAAAAGACTTAATCAACCAAGAGTTAAACATTTACTTGTCTCAAGGTCGCCAGGATATTTTATTAGAGAAATTAAATGCTGCAATTGAAATCAATTCTGAAGACCAAACATTGATTTATGTTAGAGGTAATGTTTATGATAATTTTGCTAATGATGCTTTGAAAAAATACAAACATGAAAGAGATACAGCTAGCACATTGAGAAAAAAAGCTCAAACTGAAAAGGCAGTTGACAAAAAAGCAAAATACAACAATGCTGCAAACGCATTTATGAAAAGTGCAGAGGCAAATCAGAAAAAATCAAGTAGTTATGCTGCACAAGCAGAAGTTGATTATTTAAAAGTTGTAGAATTAAATCCTGATTTTATTGATGCTTATTTCAATTTAGGCGCAATGAGTAACAATAAGAGCACAGAAGTTGTAGAGAAAATTAACAATATCACTGCTTCTACTCAAACTGAATACGACAAAAGATACAAACCATTGAAGCAAAAACAAGATTCAATCTTGAATACAGCTTTGGGTTATTTTAGTCGCGCATTAGAAATTGCAGAAGGTAAAGCTGAAGATACACCTGCTAAAAAGAAAGAGAAAAACGCCTATTTAAACGATATTTTATATTCAATGCAACAAGTTTATGCCAATTTAGGCAATGAAAAGAAAACCATTGAAATGAAAAAACGTCGCGAAGAACTCGAATAACAACGCGATGAATCGCGGTGTACATTGCGATAAATCGCAATGTATTTCGAATCGAAAATAAAAAAAAACACCACGAAATTTTCGTGGTGTTTTTTTTTATTTTCACCGCGATGAATCGAGGTGATAAAGGATTCATCGCGGTAAAAATCGCTTATCAACATTTTTCATTCGGATTCGGATAATTATCCGATTGGTCTTCAAAGGTATTATCTAAACAAACAAAATCCTTTTCTAACAAAAGAAACAATTTCGAACCATTTTTTAATGGGAATTCATATTGAAATCCAACAATATCAGTATCTGTCCATTCTTTTGCAATATGAGCCGGAACTCCGAAAGTCATGGTATCATCCTTGAAAAATGCACATAAATTGGGCTGATTTTGAACTACTTTTAATACATAACAAAAAATTGAGTTCCCAAAATCAGTAAATTCCTCTACATATTTTTCCTGCTTAAACTCTTCAACTTCCGATTTACTTAATCTGTATCTAATGGAATTTCCTTTAATTCTAATTTTCATTATATTCTATTTATATGCTTCAAATATTCAAATAATTTTAATTGCTTTCCTATTATTATAAAAATTGATTTTAATTAGGCGTTTAAAGGTTTTTTGAACATTCTTTTTAATCATACATTTTTCTTAAAAAAATTGGATTCGTCTTTTTTTTGTAATAATGTGGCAACCCTTTTCGTAAATTGGTGTCTAATTAGTTGTATGATGAAAATCCAAATTACCCTTTTCTTAGTTTTTAATGCAGTCTTTTTAACGAATTTACTTGCAGAAGAGTCGCCTGTAAATAGTCAATTAAAGGCACTTCCAACAAGAACACCTATTCAGGAAAACCCAAAACTAGTTCAAGTAGGAGTAAATGCTTCTGATTTTATTAGGCAATACCTTGTGTTTAATAGTAATAATCTGAATTTAACTCCAAGTCCATACGATTTAAATGTAAAACTCTTTCAAAACAAATTGAATATCAAACCCAATACCAGATTAGGTTTAAGAATTGGATTAGGTTATCTATTTAATGAAACAAGCAATACGCAAAACAATTCTTCAAGTAATTTCAAAACCAAATCAGAAGGAATGAACTACCGATTGGGATTTGAGTTTCAACAAGATTTATCAAAACGATTTACAGTTTTTTACGGATTAGATTATAGACGTGGAAAAAACAAAAATTATACCGAGAATACTTTTGATAATAATGGAGTTAAAGAAACCAATACCAATGAAAATTCAAACAAATCAAGAGGTGCTCAATTGGCATTTGGGGTTCAGTTTAAAATAACCAATTATTTAAACATCAATACTGAGGCATTATTTGGTTACGTAACAGGAGAATCAAGCACAAAATTTACCGGCAGTGGCTTTCCAAATGGAAGAATCGATGCAGGAGGTTTTAGGAGTTTTGTGTTTTCACCACCATCTTTTATCAATCTAAATTTCATGTTTTAATACCATCAAAATGAAAAAAACAATTTACGTTTTAGCAGGGATTCTAATTTTTTTAGTAGCCTGTAAAAAGGTTACAAACAGCGAATCTTATTTAACTTCGGAAGTACCTTTATTAGGTGAAACAGCCCCAGATTACTCTCTTAGAGGAACCGACAAACATCTTCCTTTTCCATTAACTCAAAATTCAATTTATTCAAATGAAAAAGTTGAATTGGGAAGAGTATTATTTTATGATAAAAAATTATCAATAAATCAAGCCATTTCATGTGCAAGTTGTCACAAACAAGAATTGGCTTTTTCTGATGGAGTTAAGGCGAGTAGGGGATTTGGTAATGAAGCAACTCCTAGAAATTCAATGGCAATTGTAAATGTTGATTTTGGCAGAGGTTTGTTTTGGGATTTAAGAGAATTCGATGTTAAATCAATGGTAACTAAGCCGGTTCAAAATCATATTGAAATGGGCTTTGATTCTATCACTCAAACTTTAGATAGACTTCAAAATACAAGTTATTATCCGGCTTTATTTGAAAGAGCTTTTGGTACTAAAACCATTACTGTAGAAAACCTATCTGAAGCTTTAGGAGGTTTTGTAGCAAATTTAGTTTCATATAAATCACCCTATGATTTTGCAGCAGAAAACAATTTTGCTAGTTATACCTCAGAAGAAATCAGGGGTTGGGAAATTTTCAATGAAAAAAGATGCATTAGTTGCCATGGATTTGATTTAAATCAAGGCTGGTCTACTGAAATGGCAAATATTGGCTTGGATTTGGTTTATAAAGACAAAGGAAATACTTGGATGGGAAGAAATGGAGGTATTCTTATTGATCCAATTGAAAGAATTCCTAATGGAGGTGAAGGCTTTTTTAAAGTACCAACTTTAAGAAATATAGCTTTAACCGCTCCTTATATGCATGATGGTAGATTTGCAACTTTAGAACAAGTGGTTGAACATTATAATTCGGGCATTAAAGATCATCCAAATTTAGATTGGAATTTGAGAGATGAGAATTCATCAGATTTTTCAAAAGTTAAAGCTAAGAAAATGAACTTAAGTGCCTATGATAAAAAAGCGCTAATTGCTTTCATGAAAACATTAACTGATCAAAGTTTTATTCAAAATAAGAAATTTTCTAATCCTTTTGTAGCAAAAGTGAATTAAGAGCGCGACTTTTGAAAAAAGGCCAGATATAAATGACTAAACTTTTTATCTATAATAAGAGAAGTTGCCTGATGGTAGCTTCTTTTTTTTTGTTTTTAATAATCCTTTCTTGTGGTAAACCGAAAAAGGAATTTATTCTTAAAGTAAAATTGAATAAACTTCAGGGTGATCAAATTTTTGATAAAGATTTGGTTTTAGATATGGTTTTTGATGCCAATGAATTTGGACTTGATTCAGTTCAAAGAATAGCTCAGGAAATTTTTCTAGAAGGACTAGATCAATATAAAAACAAGAAAAACACAATTAAGGCTATTACACTCTTTAAAGAATCATTGTTGTATTTTCCATCTGCCAAAACATATTATGAATTGGGAAATGCCATGTTAGGTTTCAGACAAAATCAGGCTCTTCTAGAACAAGCTCAAACTTGCTTTGAAATAGCTCAGGATTTATCATTTAAACCGGAATATGCTGTGCATCTAAAATTGGCTAAAACTGCTTATTTATTGGCAAAACTCGAAGAAGAGGATGGTTATTATAAATGGTGGCGTGTTAAAAGTGAAATTGGTAATGCTTTTAATACCGGTTTTTTCGATACAACTGCAATTCAAAACGATCCTGATTTTGCTGAATTTGCGCAATCACCATTATATAGAGAATTGATAATTGAAAATTTAGCTAAAAATGCTTCAGGAGGGATATTATCGAAATTTGATATTTTTAAAAATTCATTCACCAATCTAAATCCTGATTTAAAGATTGCTGAAAATGAAGTTTCTATGGAAAACTACAAGCAATCAATTAGTTATGAGTTTGCTGATTATATCCCGGAAATGGAAAATGTTAGTTTTGGAAGAGAAGTTTCAAATGATTTTTACTATGTAGCCAAAGTTGCTGAAACTCCTGAATATGTGGCATTGGTGTATGCTACATCAAGTTTTGATGGTGAAGGATATCAACCTGTAGAAACTATTTTAGCAGTCTATAATAACCAGGGTAAACAAATCTCAAGAAAAGTTATTGCTTGTCAGTGTAATGCTGAAAGAATAAAAACTTGTAGTTTCAATTCAGGGAAATTAACTATTGAGGAAAAGAAAAGAAACTGGGAGAAGCCATTAAAAGATTTTGGACCAAATGATAATACAGTAGTTTCTGTTGATTTAATAGCTAAAGCAGTATTTAGTTTTAATAATTCGGGTAAGATTCAAGCTGAAGATGTTCCGGCAAATTTTAATGATTAAATAAAAATAGCAAAAAACTAAAACCATGAAAAAGCTAATTTATTTAATTGGATTCATTATTTGTTTATCCGCTTGCGAATCAAAAACAGAAATAGAAGAAATTGAAGTACCTGCAATTAGAGCTTCTAAGTTATTTTATGCTGATTCAGTTTATTCTTATATGATAAAAAATGGCGACAACTACCAACATCTGTCACATTCATATCTAAACAAAGCCAAACAGGAAAAAGACCCGGAAAAGGCAATTTGGTTCTTCAAAAGAGCTATTAGTTTATATCCTCAGGTTGATTCTTACCGGGAATTAGGTACTTTATGCCTTAAAAACAAAAAGTTTGAGGATGCTTTCTCTTGTTTTAACTTAATTGTTGAACAAGCATATATCAAAAGTAATGGTGATTTTAAAAGTATGCATATTTTCGGAAAGCCCAATTCTGAGGATTTTGAAAATTTCATAATCAGTTGTATTTATACGAATTCGTTTTATGAGGATTTAGAGGGATTAATTTACAGAGCAATTGAGAATAGTGCTGACAGAGAGCAACTTAAATCTTTTATATATGAAGATTCAAGAATTAACCTGATTTCAAAACCTCAACTTAAAAAGCAATTAGACTTGGTTTTTATGGATGAAGATGAATTGGGAAAATATACTGAAAAACTTGAAAATTTTCACACCTTTATATCTGATTTTAAGACACTTGATGAGCCTTTTATAGTGAATTTCGAGGATATTCAGAAGTTTGCTTATACAAAATACCAAATAGATGAATATGAAGGAGTTGATTTAACCAATTTGGAAAGTAATTTTCTTCCTCAAAAGAAAAATAATCCAGATTCTTACTTGAAATACAATAAGATAGGTAAATTCCAATTACCTGATTCAAATATTATTGCAATTTATAAAACCGATGATTCTGAATATGGTATTGAAAAGCAAAAGAGGAATATTGCTTTTTTTGCTGCAATTTATTCTCCATTAGGGCAACTTACTGATTATAAGAAAATTGCCTGGCAAGAAAGCCAAACTTCAGCCACTTTAAACTGTTCGAATAACGAATTTGAAATTTCTATTTTTAATCGAATTTGGGAGAAAAAAGAAGAAGTATTGTCGAGTGATAATGAATTGAAAAATATTGTTTTTAGCAAAAAAGAAGTCTTCAAAATAGAAAATGGGAAGTTTGTTTCGAAAATATAATCAGTTGTTTTTTAGAGTAATAATGAACTAAAACTAAAAGGATAATTTAATTTTAGGTTGAATCAATTGCAACTAATTGAATAATAAGATTGACAATTAATCAAGTAGGTAAAGAAATTTAGTTTTTAACCTGAAAAATCACTTTTTATACAACTATTCAATTTCGGTTTATTATGCTAAGATTTCTCCTTATTATAGGCTTTATTGTTTCAAGTTTAAATCTATTTGCTCAGCAAAATTTAATTATAACTCTAAAGGATTCAAAAACCAAAAAATCAATTGAATTTGCTTCAATTACATATCAAAAGCAGTATTATTTAACTGATATATATGGCCAAGCGAAGTTGAAATTTGCAAATAATTCAACTAATGATACAATTTATATTACTACAATAGGCTATAAATCAATAAAATATCCTCTAAACAATTTTACTTCAAATTTAGAAGTGTTAATGGAGGAAATGAATTTTAACTTTAATGATGTAATTGTTTCCGGTTACAAAAAAGAAGTTCTTTTTAATTTTGTTAGAGATGGAATTTTGAAGTCGAAAAAAGCAATGAAACCCTTTTCGGCGCAAATTGTAAGCTTAACTTATGGAGAATCAAATCTTTATCCAATCGAATTTATTAACGGGATATACAATGTCAAAAACACAAAAGCCGGATTAAATACAACAGAATTGCATGCAGGTAATTTGACGATGAAAAATGAAAACTTATTTCAGAATTACATGTCAATTGGCAACACAAAACTGCTTTTATCATCAAATTTACTTGGGATACCTAATATTTACTTTTATAACCCTTTTGTAAAATCATTTAAAAGTCAGGCTGATTTATTGGACTTAGACTTTCAAAATCTTGGAGATAACAGACTTAATATCAAATTGAAGCACCCAAATGTAAGTGGAGAAATAAACTATAATTTGGTATCAGGTCTAATAGAATCATGCAATTTAAAGTGGAAATATTATAAAAATCTACCCATTGTACCTTTATCAAAACCTGTAAATTTATCTGATAGCATGACAATTGAAAGCAATCAATATTTTGTTGATGGTAAGATATTTGCTCATCATTTAAAGTTAAATTATACCTACGATTCTGAAAAAATTGAAACTCATACATATCTTACTTTTCGATCTGATACTTTAAATGAACTAACTCTCAATAGTTTAGAATTTAATAATGATTACTTGGATATACTTTCGAAACCAGACAATATCTATGAAAATCTCAATGTCAATGGGTCACTCGGGGAAATTTTATCAGATCAATTAGATAAAAATATTGAATTAGAATCTCTCATAGAAGGAAAAAGCATCAATAAAGCTGAAATTGTGAAAATAACTGGAATTGCCTATTTAAATTCAAATTGGAGTCTAAACTGGAACTTGATTCCTGATTGTAAAACAAACAATTACGACACAAAAATTGCGATAAATTTGTTTGCTCAAAAAACACAAAATCATTATAAAACAGGAACTTATATTGATTATTTTAGTACAAACTATTGTTATGAAAGAAATGAATCTGGAAGCACTTACATAACTTTAGCCATGTTAGTTGGTGAAAAATACCGAATTGAACTTGATAGCCTGTTAAATAATCCCGTTTCAAATAAAAATCCTCAATTGATTTATAATAGTGTAATTAAAAAAATGAACTCGGAATTGTGGAGGTTAAAATTTGAAACCAATGGTGGTTCTAATTTTGAATCTGTTGAAAGTTGGAAAAAAGCATTAATAAAGTACAGTCCGTTTTAAAACTTAATATACTGTTTTTTAGCATAATAATGGGCCAAAATTAAATTAGGAATCCAACTTAACCAAGCCACCAAAGCATACATAGTTGATGAAGGTAGGTGAAAGAAAAACGGTAAAACCAGTACATAAAATCGTAAGCTTAATGCCGACAAACAAAGTCCGAAACTTAAACTCATCCAATAAACATGTTTTTGGAAGTTAAGCTGTTTGATACTTTTAAATGCTAAATAAGTGCTTAGAATCCATAAAAAGGCGCTTAAAACGAAAGAAATTTTGCCATAAAGACCTCCATTTCCATAAAAACCCATAATCAATCCTCCAGGACCAGAAACCATTAAAACCAATCCTACATATAGTTTTCCAAGAATGCGATGTATTTCGGGATATTTGATTCGAATTGGGTTTAAAAACTGCAAAAAACCGATAATAAGTACAAAAATTGAGCTCCAAACGTGAATTTTGAATCCAATTTGCCAAATTAATTTATGTTGAACCGAGATTTTACTTAAAAGAAAGCGGGTTTCAGGATATTTATAAAAGTAGGGGATACTTATAAAAATCATTAAAACTATTCCGGAAATAATTAAAACAAGCAGTAAAAAGTTAATTATGGACTTTTGCGAAATCATTTGATAAAATTACCTAATTATTAGCATTTTAAAATAGATGTTTTTGATTTTTAAGATTAAGTTTGATTGGTTTTAATGTTTTGGTTATCAATAAAACATCAAAAAATATCAATTATCCCAAATCTATTCATTTTAAAGCATTTAAATCTTTAAAATTATGATGAAAATCTTTGATTTAAAGCCAATTTATTAAGAACTTGCAGAACCTTTACTAAAATACATGAGACCAACTAACTTAATGAAAGATTGGATATTCAACCATCGAACTGATTTAGATATTAATGCCAAACTTTTTATTATCAGTAATTTTATAGTTTCTTTTACTTGTCTTATAGGATTTTTAGGGAATTACTTTCTTGGTTTTGCATTAGAACTTGTTCTGTTAACATTCATCATGTTTGTAATAAGTGGAATGATGTTCTTTTATGTTAGAGGTTTGGGGTATGCCTCTAAAAAAATGGGATTATTATTGACTTTATTAAATATAATCTTCATGATGATTTTTTGGCCAAGGAATGGAGGATTTTCAGGACCAATTCTTTTGTATTATTCAATATTACCTAACTGCCTGGCTATATTTTTAAATAGAAAAGAGTCCTATATTAGCTTAGTTCTTGGTTACTTTATTACTATAATTTTTTTGGTAATCTATTTCTTAAATGATTCTTGGATAGTTCCTTATGAAAGCAAATTGGTCCAATTAATTGATTATAGCATTTCGCTTTTTATGGTTACCTGGAGTGTTTTAGAAATATCGTTGTTTTATAAAGAACAACAAAAAAAATTATTAAGTCATTTAGAGGAGAAAAACCGACTTATTGAACTACAATACAGCGGTTTACAAGATTTAGATAATTACAAAAATGCTGTTTTTGCCACCTTATCGCATGATATTAAAACTCCAATTAAAAATGCTAAAACCATTTTTGATTTATTATTAGATGATGATTTAGATAAGGAAGAAAAGAAGAAAATTATAGAATTGGCAAGCATTCAAATGGCTGAAACTGGCAGCTTGGTTGAAAATATCTTGTATTGGGCCAAATCACAAATGAATGGCTTAAAAATTAACAAAACAGAATTTAAGCTTAATGAAGTAACAGAAAATGTACTGAATAACAATCAAATACAATTAAGTTACAAGAAAATTGAACTTCAGAAAAACATCCCAGAAGGCATCATAGCATATGGTGATAGAGAATTCTTTGAGATCATTCTTGGAAACTTAATTAAAAATGCCATTAAGTATTCTAATACAGGCGGCAAGATTACCATATTAACTCGCACAAATGCCGATAGAATGATTGATATTCAAGTAATTGATGAAGGTGTTGGAATTCCAACTGAGAGGTTAAATGATATATTTTCAGCGGGTTCAAGTACCAGGGGAACTTTAAATGAAAAAGGAACAGGCCTAGGATTGAAGATTTCTAAACTTTACACAGAGCTTAACGGTGGTGAAATTTATATTTTCAGCAAAGCCGGATTGGGCAGCAAAATCGGATTTACAATTCCTGAGTTTTAAATGTTAGTAGGCAATTAGGAATTGCTTTCTAAACACAAAAATCATATTGACTAAAGTTCATTTTGTTCGTATGAAATCCAAGAAGCTTTAGTACATATCAGCACATAAAAATGGTGTAATTAGGATGATTGAGTCTATTAAAATAATCGGATTAATTATCCTATAATTAATATTATGTTAAATAGCAATGTTCACATAATAAAGAACATATATCCTTTCTAAGTGCTTTTATGAATAATATCCTCCAGAATCTAACAAGTTTTATTCCCCTACTTTTCATTCGATTTCTTTATAAATAAAGTGGTCCAAGTTTCTGAATTTTTTTTGAAGCCAATTCAATTCCTGCCCTTATACAAGTTTCATTGTTCTTTCCATCTAATCTCGCATTCAGGAATCCTGCCCAAAATGCATCACCGGCTCCTGTGGTATCTTTTACCTCATTAACTGGATTAGCATCAATTTTTACCCATTCCTTATTTTCATTGGTAAACCAAACGCCATCAGCTCCACATGTTAAACAAGAAATCTTTGTATTGTACTGATCTAAAAACTCTTTAGCCATGCTCTCATCAGCCAATTCACTTCCTATAAATCGCTTAAAATCATCAAGACTAAGCTTTAATAATGGATTCATGCTGCATAAATCCTCAAAAACCTTGATTCCTGTGTCAGACTGCCAAATTTGTGGCGCAAAATTCCAATCACACGAGATTTCCTTTCCCAAAACAAATGCCGACTTGAAAGCCATAAGAATATTCTCCCTTGCAGGATCTTTACTTAAAGCAAATGCACTGGTATGCAGAATTTTAGAATCCTTAATTAAGCTGGTATTTACTGCCGGAATTTGAGAATCGGCCATTCTATAAGCTATAAAATCCGGTGAATTTTTGCTTTTTCCTACCAAAACCAATGAACTTGGGAAATCTGGATTTCTAGAAATATTATTTGGTTCCAAGCCAACTTTTGCTAAATTTTTTACAAGAAAGTCCCCTATCGAATCTGTTCCCACACAAGCACTTAGCTCTACATTTCTTCCTAACCACTTTAAATTTGCACACAAATTAGCAGGACTACCTCCCTGGAAAATTTCAAAAGATTTAGATTCAGCTAAATTACCTACATATTCACTACTGATTAAATCGGCCAGTAGCTCTCCAATTGCTAATACATCAATTTTCATACAATCCTTTCTCTGCTAAAATGTAACCGGCAGCACTCCAACTACAGAATTTAATTCCGTTTGCCTCACCTGTTTTTGAGTTTAAACACTCATTAAATTCCCAACTAACTTCTTTGTTTACAGCTATATAACATGCCTTTTCTAGGATAATTTTTAATCTTTCTGAAAGCTCAGGTGCATTTGTTTTCAAAGCTGCAGCCATAAAACCATTCCATACGGGCCAAATTCCACCATTATGAAACTCATTAGCCTGATTTCTAAATCTATAAGCAAAATTATTCTTCAAAACTTCCATCTTTAGGTCATTATCCTGAATACTTGGATAAAATGATGGAAATAACTGTTCCTTGGTATTAAACCAATTACCTAAATAAGCGATTGTTTGTTCCTGTATTTCAGCAGTTCCCAATTTTAAAATCAATGCTAAAGCATTGGCCTGTAAGTCAAATTGAGGGTAAATTTCACCCGGATTAAATCCCATCAACCAAAATGATTCAGGGTAATTGGCTTTTTCTCTTAGCAATAATGGCAAATAAGCATTAGAGTTTAAATTATCCTTCCAGAAATTATTCTCAACTACCTCCCTAATTTTTAATGCTTTATCTTTCCAAATCTCAACCTCAAATTGAGCTGCAGCTAATTCTAAAGCATAAATTCTTAACAACTGATCGAAAAGAATATAACCGTGTTGAAAATATTCATCAGCCCAATCGCCACTTAAGGGAACATAAATTAAGTGTTTGCCATTAAACTCCCATGCATCTAACACCTCAAATGCTTTTTTAACCTGAGGAAATAGTCGCTGTTTTATTTCATCTCCATGACTTTTCATAAGATATGAACACAAACCGATTACTGCCCAAGAAGGATTATCTGCTCTTCCAACTGCGCCACCATAACTTACCTGACCTGATTGAGTAATTACATTTGAAGGAAAATAACCTACAGGATGCTGAAATTTAAATATGGTTTCCAAAGTACTTTTAAATGTGAGAATCAAATCGTTATCTCCACTAGCAAGTGCGGCTAATCCGCAAACTACTCCATCTCTTGTCCAGATTCTGGAATAATTATCCTGGCCATTGGCACTTGCCAAAAAACCCTCTTTAACTGAGGCATCTTTTAGCACCTGAATTGCTCGATTGTAGGCTTCTGATTGCATTTTATCTAAATATATAAACCACTATAAATGTGATAACCAGCAATAAAACACTCAAAACTCTATAATTATTGTACCATTTTAAACCCTTCATTTCAATGGTTTCCTCTCTGTACATTTGAGGATTCCAAACCAAACTTTTTAATTCTTCTTTCGATTTAGCAGGTCCACTTAATGAAACCAAAAATGTAACACTTAGGCATGTAAAGAAGATTAATGGAGCTTTTAACAAAAATGGAATTCCTGCAGCCCATTCATTTCCTAAAACCTGAAGCACAACAAATCCAATTCCAATTATAAATCCGGTAATTAGTCCGGCAAATGCTCCGTTCGATGTAGTTCTGGTTGAAAATAGTCCTGCAAGAAAAACTGCAACTACCGGTGGTGAAATTAAAGCCAAAACTCCTTGCATATAATCCATAAACGATTCTGCTTTAGATATTTGAGGCGCCCATAAAACAGCAATCACCATAAAAAATAAGGTTGAAATCTGTCCGCTTAAAACCAACTTTTTAGAACTTATGGTTGGATTAAACTTCTGAATAATATCCATACTTACCAATGTTGAAGCTGAATTTAAAGTTGCACTAACTGCTGAGGCCATTGCTGCTAAAAAGCCTGCAATAGTTAATCCTATTAGACCACTAGGAAGAAATTTAAACAACAAAGTTGGATAAGCTTCGCTACTATCTTTCAGATTTGGAAGTAGTTGAATGGCAATAATACCTGGGAAAACCAAAAGGAATAAAACTGGAATTTTTAATAATCCTGCAAACAATGCTCCTTTTCTACCTTCATCTATGTTCTTGGCACTCAATGCTCTTTGAACAATAAACTGATTATTACACCAAAAATAGAATCCCAATAAAGGAACCCCTAAAACTAAACCAAGCCAAGGCATACTCTTGTTTGAATTGGGCAATACCAAATGCATCATATGGTCGCCTTTTACATTGGCAAGCGCTTTGATTTCTTCCCATGATCCAGCATTCTGGAATACTAAAACTGCCAATACACAAGCAGAAAACAATAAAATCAAGGTATTTACAACCTCCGTTTTCATGACACTGGATAGTCCGCCCAAAACAGTATAAGAAGCTGCAAATAAGGCCAATGCACCAATTACTAAATACGGATTTAAATCTCCTGCAATAAAAGAAATGGTTTTATATCCTGCGTATAAAGTACCCGCAGTATCAATAAATATGTTTCCAATGAGGGTGATTACCGAAAAATAAAATCTACTGCGGTAATCAAAACGTTTTTCAAAAAACTCAGGCATTGTATATATGCCGGTTTTGATATAAAAAGGTAAAATGAAAATACTAAAAATAACCAACACCACTGAGGCCATCCACTCGTAATTAAAAACAGAAATACCTCCATTATAAGCTCCTCCGGTTATAGCAACCAAAGAATTGCTGGAAATATTAGCCGCAAACATCGACAATCCAATAACGGGCCAGGTCATTGATTTTCCGCCAAGAAAATATTCTTCAGAACTCGATTTTTTACCGGATTTGATTCCGTAAATAATTATTCCTGTTACATAAACAAAAATAATAATGAGGTCGATTTGTGTAATATTCATATTTGATTTACTAAACTAAATGTTTTTTAGATTTAAAATGAAAACCGGGGCCGAAAACTCGGCCCCGTATCTTCCCACCAACAAAAACAGTTTTACTGTCTTGCAATTAAACAGTTCTTTTAAATTAGAAACTCAATCTTAATGTTGCAGAAATTGATCTGCCCATGATTGATCTAGCTCTGATAATATTGTCTGTATTTTCAGTAATTGAACCTTCTTCAGATTCTGTAATACCAATAGTATTCAATAAGTTGTTACCATTAACTGAAAACATTAAGCTCTTTGTTACTGCAAAATTTGCATAAGCACCTGTAATTACATAAGCCGGCATTACTAATTTATTGTCATCTTGAGCATATGAAGCACCAGTTCCAATGAAGTTTAATCCTACTGAATGTTTTCCTAATTTGTAATTAGCAAATAAGTTGTAAATAACTGGAGATTGTCTTCTTGGAGTTTTGTCTTTGTTAGCTCCTGAAGTAATTTTAGCATTTGTATAAGTTAAGCTACCTCTTAAGTCAAAAGCTTTATTTATTGAATAAGTACCTTCAAGTTCCAATCCCATTGATTGGTAATCGTTTTCAATAACTTTTTGAGTAGTAGCTTCATATCCACCTTGCTCATTTACATTTGCATAAAACGCTGTAACAAATAAACCACCTTTTTTGTGTCTTAATTTGTAACCAATTTCACCTTGTGAGATTTCATCATAAGTTGCTCTTGCATCACCACCAGCTAAAATTGATGAGCTGAATAAAATTCTATCAGCTTTTGCTGCTGCACCAGTGCTGTACCTTCCAAAAACTGCACTTGATTCATTCAATTTGTAATTTGCACCAACTGAATAAGATAAGTAGTTATAAGTATAATCAACTGCTGTCGAAGCAGCATAGTTAATTGAAGAAACACTGATTTCATTAGCAGAAATAACACCATCGTTATTCATATCAGATGTTGATTGAGATGCACCTGCGAATGTTCCTGTAACGTGACCCATATCATATCTTAAACTTGCATCAACTGATAAATCTTTCATATCAAAAGTTGCACCTACAGTTGGAGCAGTGATATCGTATTTTGTATCGTAACTTCTTGTACAACAGTTGCCCCAAAAAGGAACTCCGTAAGCAAATTGTCCATTATGTGTTAATCTAGTAGCACCTGTATCAATATTTAACAATCTTCCTCCATCACCATTTACATCCATTAAGTATGAATTCCATAACCAAGTCATTGATACAGTTTGGTTTGATTTGTATAAACCAACATTGATATTAAGATTTTCGTTTACTTTCTTTTTGATTTTGAAATCGTTTACAAACAAATTGAAGTTTCTTAATTCAGTATCAAATAAGTGAACCAACATAGCTTTGTCGCCTGTAAAAGCAGCGCCATTATCAGCATAAGTTAATGTAGGATTGTTTAATGTCCAACCCATTGCACCTTGTAAAGCCGTTAATTGCGAAGCAGTTGAACCAACACTTGCAGGGAAAGGAGCAATGAAATTACCATTGTTAATTGAAAAACGACCACGGTTTTCTAAAGACCAGCCTTCTCCCAAATCAAAATTAAATTCAGCACCAATTGCTTTTGAAACCGGATGCATTCCATCAGCAATATCAGCTCTTCTTAATTCACCACTGTTACCATAACCAACGCTTTGTTGTAAGTATGGTGAGTGTAAAGTACCTCTAAGTGCATCAAAAGTAGAAAGTGATTTGTAAACTGGATCAGCATTTGTACCTGAAACCTGAATAGGCATTGGCATGTAGGCAGCAGCTCTGTCGTTTAGGAATTTCATGTATAAACGAGCATAACCTTTGCTGAATTTTTTAGTCAAACTTGCTTTAATCTGTCCGCCATTGTTGGCATTGTAACCCGCTGTTCTAACACCTTCGCCCGTTCTGTAGAAACCACCGATATGGAAGCTTAAATCTTTGCTGATTGGACTTCCATAATCGAAATCAGTTCTGTAGCTTTGGTAATCTAAACCAAGTGTATTTGCAACACTTCCACCTTCAACTTCACCGGTTTTGCTGATAAAGTTAATGATACCTGCAGGTGAATTACTCGACATAGTCGATGCTGAACCTCCACGAATTGCTTCGATTCTTGAAATGCTTTGATCTGCTCTTAAAAAGATATCAGAGGTAGCAAAAGCCATATCGCCAAATTGTAAAACAGGTAAACCATCTTCTTGTAATTGAAGATATTTTGAACCACCAGATGAAATTGGAACACCACGAACAGTGATGTTAGTATTTCCATCACCGGCAGAAGCTTCAGAACGAATACCAGGAATAGCTCTAAAAATTTCAGCGGTTGTTCTTGGAGCTGCCTGATTGATGTTTTCAGCTCTTAATGTTGAAATAGAAACACTCGACTCTAATTTTGATTTAGGATTGGTTACCCCTGTAACAACCATTTCTTTCAAGCCCAATTGGTCTTGTTTTAAATTAAAGTTCTGAGTAAATGTTTCTCCGGTTAATGTTACATTGGCTTTGGCTTTTTCATAACCCACCATGGTTGCAATTACAGTTACTTCTTCCATTCCTGAAGCATCGAAACTCAATTTGTAATTACCTTTTTCATCACACATGTTTCCAATTTGTGTGCCTGAAATCATGACAACTGCTCCGGGCATTGGAGCATTGGCTTCATCGAAAACCTGGCCCTTAATTGTCTTTGTTTGAGCCATTGAAATTAAAGATGCTAAACTAAAGCCTAGACTTAACATCAATTTCATGTAATTTTTTCTCATATATTATTTGATTAGGTGAATCGAAGTTATCAGACCACCCTATTACTTGTTCCGCAACAAACTCCGCAAACCATTGCGCAAACGTTTGTTGTGGATAAGTTTGGACTAAAACCAATTCAAAATCAGCATAAAAGAGAAGAAATTTTGCGATTGAGTTTCATTTCGATTGCAATGAAATGCATCAAAATTTAGACAAAATCAATTTAGAAATTGATTAGAAGAAATAAGAATGAATTCAGCTTTTTAAGGTTATAAAATAAATGAAATATTAGGCACAAAAAACAGTTTGAAGTGCTCATTTTACAGGCACTTCAGTCAATTATTCAATTCATATTTTATTAAATTTCTCTGTTTACACCTTCAATACTAAAAGCAGGAACACAAACACTCCAATAATTTGCAGGTTCATCAAATGGATTGGAATACCTAATTCTGGCTCCAGCCTTTATTAATAGAGTATCTCCGGCATTTAAGGTGATCTCCTCCCCGTCTATTTCAATTAATTTCTTCCCACTAATCATAATTGTTACTTCATCAAATGTGGGTGTTTGGTGTGGTTCAGACCATCCTGAAGGTGCAATCATATGTGCTATACTAAACTTTGAATCGCCGCTGCTTGCTAAGCCAAAATGCTCTTCTATTGTTTTACCATCAGTTGTTGGAACTACAAATGGATTTTGTTGTAATAAATAATTTTTCATCATTTTAATTTTCATTCAAATAACCAAGTTTTATTCGATTAGTTCTAATCCTGATAACAAATCACGTTTGCAAAGAAGAATTTGATAGTATATATTGTATTACCATTCCATGAACAGAGTAACAATAAAGGACATAGCCAGATACCTCAATATCAACCCTTCAACGGTATCGAGGGCATTAAGAAATCATCCTGATGTGAGCACTAAAGTGAAGGAATCTGTTGTGCAATTGGCAGATAAATTAGGCTACAAACCCAATTTTGCTGCCATCAATTTAAGAAAAGGAAAAAGCGGAACTATAGGTTTAATTATTCCAGAAATAGCCAATTATTTCTTTCCGAATGTTGTAAAAGCAGTTGAAGAAATTGTTCATGATCGCGGTTATAATTTATTGATTCTTCAATCGAATGATAGTTTAGATAGAGAGATTCAAAATGCTGAAATCTGCGCCCGACTTGGAGTTGAAGGAATCTTGATATCATTAACAAAAGAAAGCTCAGATATAGAACATTTTCAGGAACTCATGTATAATGGCACTCCCATTGTATTTTTTGATAAAATTATTCATGATACTGTAGCTTATAAAGTTACTATTCCCGGTGAACAAGCTGCTTATGATGCAGTGAATTTCTTATTAAGTAAAAACAAAAAAGCAAAACGGATTGCTGGTATTTTGGGAGATGAACGTCTTTCAATTACTCAAGACAGGTTAAGTGGCTTTAATAGAGCTTTGCGCGAACACCAAGTAAAATCTACTCCAGGCCAAGTTCATTATGCTCATAATTCTGTTGAAGCAGGTGATATTTTTGAAGAGCTTTGGTCGAGTACAAAACGTCCTGAATGCCTGTTTTTAATGAGCGATGAGATTTTGGAAGGTGTGATGAAAAGGGTTTATAAATTGAAATTGAATCTGCCTCATGAAATGAAAATGATTTGCATGAGTGATGGATTTTTACCATCGCTTTATAATTTCGATTTTCCTTATATAAAAACTTCAGGCTTCGATTTAGGACATGCTGCAGCAGATTTACTATTTAAGTTAATGGACAATAAACCAATGTCGACACAAACTTATTTCATAGAAACTCCATTAGTAGACCCAGATTATATTGCACCTTTAAGAATGAGTTTAAATGCAAGCAACTAATAATGATTCAATTTATAGAATTGCAGCCATTTGGGCTTTTGCAGAATCAGGATTAGGTGGATTAATGCATGCTTTTAAAATTCCATTTACAGGTATTTTTATTGGTGGAATGGCAGTTCTTATGTTGATTTTACTTGCTCATCAAACAAGTAGTAAAAACATCATTCAAATGACTTTATTAGTCATGTTGGTTAAATTAATTGCTAGTCCACAAGCCCCTGCTCCTGCTTATTTGGCGGTTGCATTTCAGGGATTTTCAGCCGCATTAATTTATTTGATTATTCCTCAAAAAAAAATTGCCACTATCTTATTTTCTGTACTTGCGATGATGGAATCTGCTCTGCAAAAAATTATCATTACAACATTAATTTATGGAAAAGCATTTTGGGAAGCAATTGATATGTTTTCGCAATCTGTACTAAAAGATATGGGTACATTTTTCGACTTTCAATTAAGCTGGTGGCTCATTTCGACCTATTGCGGCATCTATTTTATTTGGGGAGTTTTTCTTGGCTTTTGGGGATTATCAATTCAAAAAAGAAAAGAAGAAATGGGACATCAACTATCCAATTTTATAAAAGAAAATCAAATTCAAATTCCGACAGATTTCACATCAAACAATACAAAAAAGAAAGCAATTTTACCTTTTATATCGATTTTGGTAATCTTGGCAATGATGTCTGTTTTTTATTTTATGGGATTTAAAAGCAAGGATTTAATTTGGGTTTTATTAAGAAGTCTTTTTGCCTTGTTATTTATGATTTTCATATTAAATCCCATTATCAAATTTTATTTAAAAAGATGGTCTGAAAAGCAATCTGATAAAAGGAAAAAAGAAATTGAACTCATATTAAGTCATTTGCCCTTTATTAAAGAAAATTGGTTTCTAGCAAAAGAAATTACCCGAATTTCAAATCCGGGAAATAAAGCGCTATTTAAAACACTTGAAACATTTATATTCTTGAGTTTATCCCATCATGATTCCCGCCAATAACAGGATTTTAATTTTAAGTGATCAAATCAGGATGGGTAAAACAAATGTTTTATCTCAATGGCTAAAAAACATCTATTCTAAAGGTGGATTTCTTACTCCGGATATCGATGAAAAAAGAAAATTACTAAGTCTGAATACAGGTATTTATCACAATTTTGAAGTTGATGAATCTTTTGAAGAAAAAGTATCTATAGGACGATTTCATTTCTCTAAAAAAGTAATGGATGATGCTGCTGATGAGGTTTTATATATATTAGACAAAGGCGTTCAATATTTAGTAATTGATGAAATAGGAAGATTGGAAATTGAATCGAATTTGGGATTTTATCCCATTTTAGATGAAGTAATTTCGAATTATAAAAAGCCGGGTTTAGGTTATTTAATTTTGGTAATCAGAGAGTCGTTGTTAGAAAGAGGAATTGAAAAATTCCAATTACAAAATGCAATTGTATTAAACATTGAATCCTTTAAATCGGCAACAAAAAACTATGGTTTGATTTTGGCCGGTGGCGATTCAAGTAGAATGGGAATTAAAAAAGGACTAATCAAGTATCACAATAAACTTCAACAGGATTTTCTTTTTGAAGAACTTTCGAAACATTGCGAAAAAGTGTTTTTAAGTCTGAAAAATAATACTATTGATACCAACCCCAGCCTACTTCCAGCAATTGAAGATAGTAAGTATTTTTTAGATAAAGGTCCGATGAGTGCTTTGTTGAGTGCTTTGTTGCAAAATCCATTAGCCAATTGGTATGTTTTAGCTTGCGATTATCCTTTAATGAATTCAAGGGATATTGAGTTTTTATACAAGTACTTTTTGATTTCAGAATCGAGTGTTTGTTATGGAAAAGAAAAGAATTACGAGCCATTATTAGCAGTTTATCACAACAACGACTTTCATACTTTATGGAAAATGTTTGTTAGAGGAAATGAATCATTGAGGAAGTTTCAGGAAGTTATTAAACCTCATGTTTTGTTACCTATCAATGAAGATATTTTATTGAGTGTTGATACTCCGGAACAAATGATTGAAGCTCAGGAAAAATTATGAAACAAGCAGGAGTTAAAGTATTTTCAATAAGCAGATTTAAAGAAGAAAAAATCGAAGTTGATAATGATTTACTCGTTATTGAAGAGCCATTAGAAATTCGAATAAGATTTGGCAAACCTGAAGAGCGAACAGAAATGAATCTGGCCATTACTATGAGAACTCCGGGAAATGATTTTGAATTGGTTCGTGGCTTTTTATTTAGTGAAGGAATTATTCAATCTGCCAATGATATCAATAGTATCAAGTATTGCGTCAATACAAAAGAGGAAGAAGAAAATAATATCATTAAGGTTGAATTAGCCGATTGGATTCAATTAGATGAAAAGCAATTTAAACGCAATTTTTATATCAGTTCCAGTTGCGGTGTTTGTGGTAAATCAAGTATAGAATCTGTAATGGATTCATGCAAAATGAAAGTAAATTCAGGCAAAAAATTTGAATTGAAACAAATCCTTTTGCTACCAGAATTGCTTCGAACAGAACAGATCAGTTTTAAGTATACAGGCGGTTTACATGCATCAGCTTTTTTTGATGATAAAGGCAAAATAGTTTTGTTAAGAGAAGATGTAGGCAGACATAATGCATTAGATAAATTAATTGGAGCCATGTTAGAAAATCCGATTCATGAATACGGATTAATATTAAGTGGCAGAATCAGTTTTGAGTTGATGCAAAAAGCAGCCATGGCAGGCATTCAATTAGTTTGTGCAATTGGAGCGCCATCGAGTTTAGCAGTAGAAATGGCCAAAGAGTTTAATATTACCCTAATTGGCTTTCTAAAATCAAACAAAATGAATATTTATTGTGGGGAAGGGAGAATTGTTTAGGAATAAATAATATAGTAAGATGAATTGTCAGGTTCATGAGTTTGGGACAAAATAAACGGGTGATTAGTTTCACTAAATATTGCTTTCACAATAGAACTCGCGACTCAGAAGGAGTCGCATGTCTTTAGCAATCTAGCGTAGAAATGGTGCGACCCTGAAGGGGTCGAATTGCATTTTATACGAATGTTTCTATAAACATGTGAACCTTTCTGGTTCATGAATTTGTATCATTAAAAACTGGTATTCAATTTTATCAAATATTCCACTAAAATTAATACTCACGACTCTGAAGGAGTCGCATGTTTATAGTAATCTCTCGATGAATTGGTGCGACCCAGAAGGGGTCGAATTGTATTTTGTACGAATTGTGTTTTAAAAATGTAAAGTTTTCTGGTTCATTAAATCCAAAAATAATTAAATCTTCAAATTTAACTCAATCATACCATTCAAATAAAAATTCATCTTTAAAATCGACGTTAAACTTATTAAGAAATTCAACGTATTCAGATTTAAAGGACTTTTTCATATGATGCATTTTTTGATTACCAATATATTTCACAACGCTATCTAATGCAGATTGACTGTACGAAAAAGCACCAAAACCTTCTTGCCAAGCAAATTTATATCTTGAAATATTTCTTTTATTAATAAACTCATTTGAGGACTTTTTTATTTCTCTAATTAAATCAGACAAACAACATGACGGCTTCATTCCTATCAATAAATGTATATGATCAGGCATACCATTTATTGTTAACATTTTTTGGTTTTTATTTTCGACTATGCCCGTAATATATTTATAAAGATCTTCTTCCCAACTCTCATTTATTAAGGATTGTCGACCTTTTACTGCGAAAATTATTTGTATATAAATTTGTGAATATGACCCTGGCATAGTTTTCAAAAATCAAGTGAAAATTTTATATTTCAAAAACTAAGAATAAAATTTAAGCCTTACCTAAATTGGATTAAGGAGAACCATAAAGTTCTTAAAAAAGACATACGACCACCTTCGGGGTCGAATTGCTTTTGCTCGAATGTTTCTATAAACATGTGAACCTGTCGGGTTCATGAATTTTTGAAAATAAAAACTGGTATTAAATTTTATCAAATATTCTACTAAAATTAGTACTCACGACTCAGAAGGAGTCGCATGTTTATAGAAATTCCTTAAATTAAAAAGCTATTAGATTTCGCAATCCCACAAACAAAAAAGCCGCTTCAAAATTGAAGCGGCTTTTCTATTATTTAAGAATAAACAATTTACTCTGTTGGTGGTGTTTCGGTTTCTTCCGTTGTTGCTTCTGATGTGCTTTCAGGAGCTTCTCCAGTCATATCAATTACACCTTCGATGATGGTTCCATCCTCTCCTATCAATTCATCTTCTTCACCTTCAATCACATCAATTTTTGCCACCGATGCAATTTCATCTTTATCACCAATATTAATCAATCTTACTCCTTGTGTAACACGACCTAATACTCTCAAATCTTTCATTGCCAAACGAATGGTAATTCCAGATTTGTTAATAATCATGATATCGTTATTGTCATCAACATCTTTGATAGCTACCAATTTACCAGTTTTATCAGTAATGTTCATAGCACGAACTCCTTTACCACCGCGATTGGTAATACGGTATTCTTCAACCTCAGAACGTTTACCCATTCCATTTTCACTTACAACCAAAACATTGGTTAAAGCTGGATCTGCAATAGAAACCATTCCAATAACTTCATCACCTTCATCTAAACGGATAGCTCTAACTCCAGTTGCATTTCTACCCATTGGACGCACTGTACTTTCATTGAAACGAATAGCTTTACCTTCTCTTGATGCAATAATGATTTCGCTGGTACCACTGGTTAATCTTGCTTCAACCAAATGATCACCTTCTCTAACAGTAATGGCGTTAATTCCATTTGCTCTGGGGCGACTATAAGCTTCAAGTGTAGTTTTCTTAATGGTGCCTTTTTGAGTAACCATAATCACATTTGCCTGGTTGATATACTCCTGGTCGTTTAAGTTTTTAACATTCAAGAATGCTTTCACTTTATCATCAGCTGGCATGTTGATGAGGTTTTGAATTGCTCTTCCTTTGGAAGTTTTTTCTCCTTCAGGAATTTCAAAAATCCTCAACCAGAAACATCTTCCTTGTTCTGTAAACAACAACAAGAAATTATGATTGGTTGCCATGAAAATGTATTCAACGAAATCTTCCTGACGTTTTGCAACGCCTCTACTTCCTCTTCCACCGCGGTTTTGAGTGCGGTATTCGCTCAATGATGTTCTTTTTACATAACCCAAATGTGAGATGGTAATTACCACTTCATCATCCGGAATTAAGTCTTCCATGCTCATCTCGTTTCCGCTCATTTCAATGATTGAGCGACGAGCATCAGCATATTTCTCTTTCATTTCGAGTAATTCGTCTTTGATGATTTTCATACGAATTGATTCATCTCCAAGAATTTCTCTTAAATGTGTAATAAACTTCATCAACTCAGCGTATTCTGCGCGGATTTTATCTCTTTCAAGTCCGGTTAAACGCTGTAACCTCATATCTAAAATAGCTTTTGCTTGAATTTCAGATAATTTGAAGTTTTCAATTAATCCTGCTTTTGCATCATCCGGATTTACGCTCTTTCTGATTAACGCAATTACCTCATCTAAATGATCTAAAGCAATTAATAAACCTTCTAAAATATGAGCTCTTTTTAATGCTTCATCCAATTCATATTGAGTTCTTCTAACTACAACTTCATGTCTGTGTTCAACATAAAACTTAATTAAACCCAATAAGTTCAAAGTTTCTGGTCTTCCTTTAACCAAACAAACATTGTTAATGTTAAATGAAGTCTGTAACTGAGTGTATTTGTATAATTTGTTTAAGATAACGTTTGGAACTGCTTCACGTTTTAAATCGTAAACAATTCGCATACCATCTCTATCACTCTCATCTCTGATATCAGAAATACCTTCAATTACTTTTTCATTGATTAACTCAGCTGTTCTTTCAATTAAATAAGATTTATTTACCTGATAAGGAATTTCAGAAACTATGATTTGGTTTTTGCCTGATGCTGAAGTTTCGAAATTGGCTTTTGCACGCATTACAATACGTCCACGACCCGTTTCAAAAGCTTCTTTTACACCTTCATATCCGTAAATGGTACCACCCGTTGGAAAATCGGGAGCCTTCACGTACTTCATTAAATCAGCTACAGTAACTTCCTTATTATCAATATATGCTACAACACCATCAATTACTTCGCCTAAATTATGCGGAGCCATATTGGTAGCCATACCTACAGCAATACCTGAAGCACCATTCACTAATAAATTAGGAATTTTAGCCGGCATAACTGTCGGTTCTTGCAAACTATCGTCGAAATTGGGACGAAAATCAACTGTATTCTTCTCTAAATCAACCAATAACTCTTCTGCAATTTTTCTCAATCTTGCTTCCGTATAACGCATTGCAGCAGGTGGATCTCCATCCACAGAACCAAAGTTTCCCTGGCCATCAACAAGCATATAGCGCATATTCCACTCTTGTGCCATCCTAACCATGGTATCGTAAACCGATGAATCACCATGTGGATGGTACTTACCTAATACCTCTCCTACAATTCTCGCTGATTTTTTGTAAGGTCTGTTCGATGCCAGCCCCAATTCTGTCATACCATACAAAACCCTTCTATGTACGGGTTTCAATCCATCTCTAACATCCGGTAAGGCCCGGCTCACAATAACCGACATCGAATAATCGATGTAGGCGGTCTTCATTTCATCCTCAATGTTAATCGGAATAATTCTGTCTTCTGCCATTATTTAGGTTTTATTTTCTCATTCAGCATTAAAATAGTTTCAGTAGTACCCTGCTACCATTTATAGAGCTGAAATCAAAGCAACGCAAAATAGACAATTAAAATGAGTTTATGAGTTGAAAATACCCACATGTTTAAGACTTTTTGTGGAAAAAAAGGAATCGAATTTTTATGCAAATTTTGAATGAATAATAATTAGCGATTTACGATATTCGAAACTTATGAAAAACAAGAAATTCAAATTTTTCTTTTTAGCTCTGTCTGTTATATTAATTCAGTTTTCACAAGCCGCTGAAAGATTAGATATTAAACACTACAATCTAAACTTAAACATTACTAATTTAAAGCCTAAAACCATTACTGGTTCAGCTATTATAACTGCTTATGTCCTTAATAATAATACTTCTTTCATTGAATTCGATTTATTAAAACTTACTGTAAAATCGGTTTCAATAAATTCTGTTCAATTAAACTTTTCAAAAAACGATTCTTTACTAATTATTCAATTACCCAATAGTAGACAAAAAGGTGATTCAATTTCTGTAAAAATTGAATATGAAGGACAACCAATAGCAGATGCTAAATGGGGTGGATTTTATTTTACCGGGAATTATTCATTTAATATGGGCGTTGGCTTTGCTTCTAATCCTCATAATTTTGGTCGTTGTTGGTTTCCTTGTAATGATAACTTTACCGACCGCTCCACTTATGAATACCATATAGAAACTGATTCTGGATTTGCTGCTATTTGTGGTGGTGAATTTATTGGTTTTAATAATAACGTTTGGAATTGGAAAATTAAGCAGGCAATTCCAACTTATTTGGCTTCTATAGCTGTTGGGAAATATGTTATGGTGAATGATGTGTTTAATTCAGGTAGTAAAAGTATTCCCGTGATTTTAGCTTCTGAAGCAAAAGATACTTCAAATTTTAAAGCATCATTTGTTAGATTAAAACAAGCTATTACTTGTTTTGAAGAGCGTTTTGGTCCTTATTTATTTGATAGAGTTGGTTTTGTAGGAGTTCCTTTTAATTCAGGGGCTATGGAACATGCTGCAAATATTGCTTATCCGCTTTATGCCATCAATGGAAATACCGATTATGAAACTTTAATGGCTCATGAACTTTCTCATCATTGGTGGGGAAATTTAGCAACCTGCAGAACTGCTCCCGATATGTGGCTAAATGAAGGCTGGGCCAGCTTTTGTGAAGCTTTATTTTTGGAATGTTTATATGGGAAGGAAAAATACAATGAGGATATTAAAGATAAAACTTTTGAGGTTTTCAGATGGGCTCATGTAAGAGATGAAGCTTACAGAGCAGTTTCAGGAGTTCCTCACGATTTTACTTATGGTACCCATGTTTATACAAAAGGGGCTTTAATGGTTAATACGCTTCGAACTGTTATGGGTGATGAGTCATTTTTCAATGCATGTAAGGCTTATTTAGCAAAAAATAGCTTTCAGGATGTTTCTTCAGCTAGCTTGTTAAATGAATTCCAAAAATTTACCACAATCAATCTTTCGGCATTCTTCGACCATTGGATTTATAATCCCGGAAATACCAATGTTTACTTGAATAAATGGAAATTTACTTTGGGAAATGCCCACAATTTGCTTGAAGTTTCATTTAGAGAACATGTAAGGATTTCAAAATCACTTTATACACCTCTCCCTTTGGTTTATAGAGTTTTTGATAAAAACGGAAAAAGTTTAGATTTTCCTTTTTCATTGAATTCGGAGATGTTAGATACTTTTTTTATGACTCCATTTGATTTTATTCCTGAGTATGATATTATCAATCCTGATAATTCAATTGCTTTGGCTAAAACCTACGAGCATCAGGTTATTAAAGGAACAGGTGTTAAACAGCTGCCAAATGCTCTTTTAACTATTACAGTTCAAAACAATCCTGATTCATTTACCATTTTAGCTGAAAACTATTTTACAGGTGTCAATCCAAATGAATTTGCAGTAAAAGGACTAAGATTTTCTCCAGACAGATTCTGGAAAATTGATGGCTTATTTCCTCCTGCTTTTAAAGCTACTGCATTTTTTAATTATGATGGAAGTAGTCCTTCTTCAAAAAATGGTGGTGGTTTAGATAATGATTTACTTAAGGTTGATGAAAGCGGATTGGTATTGTTGTATCGTTCCAGACCAGATACTGCCTGGACAATAGAAACCGAATTGACCTGGCAATCAGGTTCATCATTAACGGATAAAACAGGTAGATTTTGGGTGAATAATTTGAAAAAAGGTGAATATGCTTTTGGTAGACAAGAAGCAGGTGCCGGAACGAAGGATTTGAATAAAAAGCAAGCTCAGTTGAAAATATTCCCAAATCCGAACAATGGGAAGTTTAGCGTTGAATTACCTGAAAACCATTTAGATGGAAATCTTTTTGTATATGATAAAAACGGAATTTTGATTCAAAAGGAATTTGTTAAATCTGGAGCAGTTCATTATGAAAGTCAGATTAAAAATCCAGTTCCATCGAGTTATTTCATCGTTTTTGAAGATGAAAAAGGTAAATTAAATGGGCAATTAGTGGTTCAATAAATTCGAATCAATCCTATTCCTCACAAATTACCCTACTTGTAAAGGTTCCAAATTCATTGATAAACTGAAGAACAAATATTCCAGTTTTACGAATCTGGAATGTATTTTCAGTACCGGCTTGAACTGCTGATTCATGGATAATTTTGCCTGAAAGATCAATTATTTTTAAGGTTCCAGATGTTTTTGAAACCAATTGAATATCTCTATTTATTGCAGCAGGATTTGGATAAAATTTGAATCCGTTTTCGAACCTGATATCCTGAACTCCTGAAAGCACTTCTTTGGTTGTAAAGGATATAGCTTCTGAATAATTTCCGCATGTATTTGCCCTAGTAATGGCTTTTACTCTCCATTTATAATCCCATGTTCCATATAATGTTGTTGCTACAACCTGTGTATCTTCTGTTAATGACTCAAAGTTTAAAAACTCCCAAGCACCAAATCGAGCAACTTGAACATAATATGCATAAGCTCCTGGGACTTTTTGCCAAACTAACTGAATAGATTTAGGATTTAAATTTGAATCGTTTACACTTGGAAATAAAGGCATTGGAGGATTCAGAGTATCGATATCAGCTGTTTGTTGAGCAATATTTCTACTTTGAAGGTCGGATTGCATTGCTAATTGTTGCTCTGAGCTAAATCTACCTTGACAAACATCAGAGGAGTAACTCATATAAATTGAGCTATCAGGTTTAAAGAAAATCCCGTTAGGATCTTGAAGTTCGTATGGTAAAGGGCAGGACCATCTATCTGAAACGTAATCAGCTTTTGTGTCGCAAAATCCATCTGCAGTTTCTCTACAATTTGAACCATCAATCTTTTCTATAAATTGTTCAGAGGGTCTACTTCCGCCTTCCCAGCCATAAAAAGTATGCGGTAATCCGAAAAAGTGGCCCAATTCGTGGGTCAAAGTTGTTGCATTTGTACCTTGACATCTATTTAAAACAAATACCACATCAACACCAGGAAAATAAACACCACACCACTGGTTTCCGGTACCCTGAAAAAATACATTTACTGCTCCCGGAACTTTGTAGTTTTCGGCATTGTCATAAATCGCATCTATATCACCTTTATAAAGATCGCTATTATTGATGAATCTGATTGGCCCATTTAAATAAAACCTAAAGCTTGTTGGAGCAAAGTCCTTATTGATATCACATAAAGCCTGAAGAGCACTTTCAATTTTATAATATCCTACTCCATCATCAGTTCCTGTTATATGAATTTGGATAGGTACATACAGAATTCCTGCTTTTTTAAAGAAGGTTTGGTTGTTATCGAGCCCAATTTGAAATTTTTTCAAAGTAGCCAATTGTGCCTCAGACATTACTGTCGCGCAATGCTTTTCCTGCGCCAGTAAAGGATTTGACACGACTAGTAGATAAAACAGAATTAGTTTAATGTGTTTCATATTGTCAAACATAACATAAAGTTTTGAAGAAAGGTTTGAATTGTACTTTTAATTAAACATCGCTTTTATACATTTGCGGGGCAAAATTTTTAGCAATGAAGAATATTACAGTTATTGGATCGGGAACTATGGGTAATGGAATTGCCCACGTATTTGCGCAAAATGATTATAGCGTAAACTTGATCGACGTAAATGAAACTCAATTAAAAAAAGCCATTGAAACAATTGGCAAAAATCTCGACAGACAAGTGTCGAAAGGCAGTTTAACAGAGGCTGACAAAACACGCACTTTGGGAAACATCACTACTTTTACTAGTTTAAAAGATGCTTGTGCAAATGCAGATTTAGTTGTTGAGGCTGCAAGTGAAAACATCAATATCAAATTAGATATTTTCAAACAAATTGATGAATACACCCCTGCTCATTGTATTTTAGCTTCAAACACTTCTTCAATTTCAATCACAAAGATTGCAAGTGTTACTAAAAGAGCTGATAAAGTTATTGGAATGCACTTCATGAATCCGGTGCCCGTAATGAAATTGGTAGAGGTAATTAATGGTTACAAAACTTCTGCTGAGGTAAGTGATGCTGTTGTAACTCTTTCTAAAGCAATTGGAAAAGTACCTGCTATTGCAAATGATTACGCTGGATTTATTGCCAATCGTATTTTAATGCCAATGATTAATGAAGCAATTATTTGTCTTCAATCTGGTGTTGGTACTGTTGAATCAATTGATACGGTTATGAAATTGGGTATGGCTCATCCAATGGGTCCATTGCAATTAGCTGATTTTATTGGACTAGATGTTTGTTTGGCAATTATGAATGTATTGTATGATGGATTAGGTCAGGATAAATATGCGCCTTCTCCATTATTAGTAAACATGGTTACTGCAGGTAATTTAGGTGTAAAATCTGGTGAAGGTTTTTTCAAATACACTGCTGGTAGCAAAGAATTGGTAGTAAGCGATTTATTCAAAAAATAAGTTATATCTTTAATATTTTAAAAGCGGCTGTTTCAAATAGAAGCAGCCGCTTTTTTATGAATAAAATCTAACTTCAAAACACAAAAAAAGGCTATCTCAATTGGTTCGAGATAGCCTTTCTTTTTATAAGTTAGAGCTTATTTACAAGTATAACCATAAGTTGAAACTGAAACTTCCTCACCTGAATCTTCGTCTTTCTGAGTTTCTTTAGTTACTTTACCGGTTGTATCATATTCGTAAGTATAATTAACTACAGTGGTATTACCTTCTGCATCAAGATTAACTGATTGTTTAATTAAATTATTTGAACCTTTACCTTGTACGTCAGCAATATATGATTTTGATAAACTCAAAGCTCTGCTATCTGATTTATCAGTAAAATAGGTGTAAGTTGTAACATCTTTTTCCTCAGGACTAGCTTCACTATAAGCAGTTTCTTTTGTTAAATTACCATTGGTATATTCATAATCAACAATAGAATTCATTTCTTGTCCAAAGAAAGCCAATGATTGTTTTGATTTTGTGCAACGACCATCACTATCATAAGTATAAGTAAAATTAATAGTAATTGGAATTCCCATATAAGAAGTTACTAATTTACCACTTGATGGATAATTGCTAGAATTCAAAGTGTATTCAGCATTTGCAGTCATTGAATCACCAATAATTGCAATTGTAACTTTGCTTCCAGAATATGTATATGTAGCTGCTTGACCTTCAGCATTTAATGAAGTGATTCTATTTTGTGCATCATAAACAATTGCACCACCATCTAATAACGTTACCAAACAAGTAGTTGCAGTTCCATTTCCGCCTCCATTGTCAGTTGTTGATGTGGTTTCTTTTTTACATGATGTAGATAACAACGCCCAGGTTGCTGCTACTAAAATAAAAAGGGTCTTTTTCATATATGTGTTTGGTTTATGTTTTGTTTACAATTCGCAAAGATGGTATTTTTTATTACAAAATTCCTTAAAACACTAGAATCATGCCAAATTCAATTATTATTTTTTGTCAAACATGATAATATGTTCATATATTCAGTCAATTTGTCTTTTTTAGATAAATTGTTAATAATTGGATTGGCATTTGACATAACTTTACAATCAATTATTTATTATGTCAAACCAAATCGAACATGTAGAATGCCTGATTGTAGGAAGTGGTCCTGCCGGGTATACCGCAGCCATTTATGCTGCAAGAGCTGATATGAAACCTGTTATGTACGCTGGAATGCAACCGGGCGGACAATTAACCATAACCACCGATGTGGAAAATTACCCAGGTTATCCTGAGGGAATTATGGGTCCGGAAATGATGGAACTTTTTCGCAAACAAGCTGAAAGATTTGGAACTGATATCAGATATGGTATGATTACCAAAACAGATTTTTCTGGTAAACCTCCTTATAGATTAGAAGTTGATGAAAACCATGAAATCTTAGCAGAAACCGTAATTATTGCAACTGGTGCAAGTGCTAAATGGCTTGGTATTCCTTCAGAAGAAAAACTAAATGGTAGAGGAGTTTCTGCTTGTGCTGTTTGTGATGGATTTTTCTTCCGTGGAAAAGATGTTGCAATTGTTGGTGCCGGTGATACTGCTTGTGAAGAAGCTAGTTACTTATCAAAAATCTGTAATAAAGTGTATATGCTTGTTAGAAAATCTGAATTCAGAGCTTCTAAAGCTATGCAACATCGTGTTTTAAACACTCCAAATATTGAGGTTTTATTCAATACAGAAACCGATGAAATTTTAGGTGAAGAGAAGGTAAATGGAATGAGAATTAAAAACAATCAAACCAACGAAACCAAAGAAATTGAAATCCAAGGTTTCTTCGTTGCAATTGGACATCAACCAAATACTGATATCTTTAAACCATTCATTAACATGGATGAAACCGGATATATCCAAACTATACCTGGAACAAGTAAAACAAATATTGAAGCTGTTTTTGCATGTGGTGATGCACAAGATAAAGTTTACCGTCAAGCTGTTACTGCCGCAGGAAGTGGTTGTATGGCTGCTTTAGACGCCGAAAGATACTTAGCTGCCAAAGGAGATATTTAATTATGAACTGGAATACTTTAAATAGGTCAGAACAATTAGCCGATATAGATAAAGTTTCTTTCGAACATCCTGTACTGTTATTCAAACACAGTACAAGATGTTCTATTAGTAGCAGTGCTCTTGCCCGAATCGAAAGACATTGGCAGGATTCTGATAATGCTATAATTGAACCTTATTACCTGGATTTATTAAATTACCGTCCTGTTTCTAATGAAATAGCTCATCATTATGGAATCGAACATCAATCGCCACAAGTATTGATTATTAAAAATGGTAAATGTGTTTATAATGCTTCTCATTTAGAGATTCATTATGATGTTGTGATGAAATCTGCAGCTATTCCAGCTTAGGTTCTGCCAATATCACATCTTCTCTATCAACCCTAACTTGTCCGGGTAATGCTCCTTTGGGCTTCCGAACAAACTTTTTTTCGGTAACCATAACTGCCACTAATCCACTCGATTTTGATTTGGAAAAATAGGCTGCTAACTCCGCTGCACGTTGTATAACGTGCTCCGGAGTTTTTCTTTTTTGTTGATTCTTAATGATTACATGACTTCCACTCACTCCTTTTGCATGCAGCCATAAATCGTCTTTTTTCGCAAATTTTAAAGTCAAAACATCATTATTCTCAGAGTTTCTTCCAACATAAATTCTAAATCCATCACATTCAAATTCCTTGAAACCTGACGCATTTTTCTGCTCAAATTCAATTTTATCTTTTTGCTTTAATGCTTTCTTTGTTTCAGCTATTTGAACCTCAATTAATCTTGGTTTGAGCAATTTCAACTTTTCTTCAGCTTGAACAATCATTTTATAAGCCTGCTCAATTTCCAATTTGCGATTTTTAGCTTTTCGATAGTATTGAGCTGCATTATCCTGTGGACTTAATTCCTTTTTTAATTTTAAACTGATGTTTTCATTCCTGTAAAAATCGAACAATTCAGTTTTTTCATCACCTTTATTTATTAAATGCAAATTGGCCATGATAATATGTCCAATCTCTTCTGGATTTATCGCATTTTCTAAATAATGAAGACGGGTTTTGTTATTGTATAAAACCTGTTCCTGTCTTTTTATTTGATCAGATAATGATTTAAGCAACGATTCTTTTTCCTTTAAAAAATGATATTGTTGAATATATCGTTGTGAGAAAAAAGTATAAGCATCTAAAATATCATAAGAAAAATAGACTTGCTCCTCCTCTATTTGTTTATCAATATGAAACTCGTATTGTTGGTTCTTTTTATATACGAAGTATGATAATTTGTTTTTCGATTCTTCAATTTCTAAACTCAATTTTTCAGAAGCAAGCCTGTCAAGTTGATTTAATTGAACTTGAAAATCATTGATTATAGAACTTCTGTAGGATTCATTTGCAATATTATTTTCGAATAAAATAACATTACTTAAAGGTCCATAACACTTGAATAATAGAATCAAATTTTGTTCAAACTCAAGTAAAAAAGAACGATCATTTTTACTTTGAACAATTTGCTTTACTCTTTTGTATTTTATTGATTCGAATAAGGGTTGAACTCCGGAACTCCTACTTAATTCATAATCAAAAAATTGAAATAAACCTTGTCTGCAAGATGTATTTAAACTTAATGAAAAGTAGTTTTCTTCTAATTTAAATACCAAACTCAATTCATCTTCTTTATACCTGAATACATCAGTTAAAACAGCATTTTCTAATATTGATGAAAGTGCAATACTTATCCTTTCAATACAAATATAGTGTTGGTGAAAAGAGGCAATCATTATGATTTAAAATCTAATTGCAATCCATCGTAGGCCAAGTGAATATGGCTTGGTAACTCTTTTTCAACTTCATTATGCAAACCCAATTGGTGACTAATATGTGTTAAATAAGCTTCTTGTGGTTTTAACTCGTTTATTAATTCAACAGCCTCATCAAGGGTAAAATGAGAAATATGTTTTTCTTTACGTAATGCATTTAAAACAAGATATTTACATCCCTTAATTTTTTCTTTTTCTTCATCACTAATTGCATTCGCATCAGTAATATAAACAAACTCCCCAAACCTAAATCCCAGTACCGGTAATTTATGATGTAATACTCTAATGGGTGTGATTTTATTTCCAAATAATTCAAAACTATCGGTACCAATTCTATGAATATTCATTTCAGGAACACCCGGATATTTAGGTTCAGTAAAGGCATAATGAAATTCAGAACGAATTGAATTTTCAACCCATTCTTCACAATAAACATCAATTGCCTTTTTCATGATGAAATTAAATCCTCTGATATCATCTAATCCGGCTAAATGATCTCTATGTGCATGTGTAAACAAAATTGCATCAAGTTGACGTATTCCTGAAACCAACATTTGCTCTCTAAAATCGGGTCCTGTATCAACTACAATATTTCTATCTTCTGTTTGAATTAATATACTCGACCTTAATCTTTTATCACGTTTATTTGTAGAGGAACACACCAAACAATCGCATGCTATGATTGGCACTCCTTGTGAGGTTCCTGTTCCTAAAAATGTTACTTTCATGATAGGCACAAATTATAGAATATCTCTGTAATTTTCAGCATAAAAATCGAATAGATTTAGAAAAATAACACTTAGCTTATTTTAACATAAGTTGACTTTCCTTGGAGTTTTCTTTCTTTTTCCCATTCAATAGATAAAAACATATATGACCAGGAAAGATAAATAATATATCCTGTAGGTAATTGACCCAATACCTGATTACCATAACTGGCAGCTGCAATACCAAAATATCCGCAGGTGAGTGCTATAATTTTCTGTCGTAGTTTAGGATCCGTTAGCCTAAAGCAATTGATAATCCCATAACCAAGAATGACGACCAATGAAATGATATGAAGCCACAAACCTATGACTCCGGTTTCAACCCAAACTTTCACATACCAGCTATCCAATGCTGTTTCTGCTAAAAATGAACCCGGTGTAAACCTTTGTCCCCAGCTACCACCAGAACCAATTCCACCACCTAAAGGACGTGATGCAAGATAAGCTCTAAGTTTTTTCTGATTATCAAGTCTCACTTGTAAGGATGCATCATTTGGATCTAATGCCGTTCTCATCCTGTGAATCTGGTAATTTCCATCACCAATATGGGTATATTTTAATGTACCGAATAACAATCCTCCAATAATACCTCCTATGATTAGAATTCTTAAATTACCAATTAAAAACAGGTATAATGCACCGCCTGCTGCTAGCACAAAAAGTGGTCCTCTACTTCCAGATAAGGCATAACCCCAGAAACATGCCGCTACAATAAACCAATAAAATGTTTTTTGTGATTTATCAAATGGTCCAATTGCCATTAATAAAGCAAATAAAGTGGTATGTGCCATTGCCGCACCAAACTGCCCTGCATCAGAATAAAAAGAAAATATCCGAAGCTGCCCTTGAATTTCATGCGTAATGGAACCACCATTATCAAGCCAGGCCCTCTCACCTGCTGTTACACCGATATAGTGCATTTTAAATCCATAAAAGGCAGATACAAGACTCCAAATCATCCAGATTTTGATGAATTGATCAAGGCCTTCTTCTGTGTCCCAAAGCACATATACCAAGGCCACAATTTGCATTGGGTAAAACGACAATCCACGCACTGCATAAAACCACGCTTCTTTACTTCTTGCTTCCGGATTGATTAGTTCGACCAGCGTAAAACAAAACCAAAAGAATAAAATCCAGAAAAGCGGACTGGCAAAATTTCGAGTTCCTTTTTGTTCCGATTTTTTAAATAGCGTTGCCAGAATACAAATGAGTAGTAAAAAATCGATACCTAAACCCCATGGAATCTGGGTATCGATAAACCTCATCATTCCATTCGAAAGAAATGAAAGATGAAAACTATAAAGTAATGCTATGATTGGATTGTAGAATATAATTGCTAAGAATCCAACTAAAATTGGTAAGCCCAATAAATAAGTAATGGTTGCCATTTGCCCCTTACCTATCATATACCCAATAATAAGCGCAATAATAATAAAGCCTGTCAAAGCTCTCAGGTCTTTGCCATATTTTGCTTTTAGTGAGTTCAAAACCAGTTAGTATTTTTGTCCACCAAGGACCATTTTCAATTTTCTTCTGAAAGCAGATCTTTTCTTAGGGATTTCACCATAAATAGATTCAAGCAAATCCGGTTCAACATGATTCAGAATAACCTTTACTTTTCCTTCTGTTAATTTCTGGTAGTTCTTTAACTGGAACTTATCGGCACTTGTCCATGATTTCTGTGCATGTACAATCAATATTGAAAGATTTGCCATCGAAATTAATTGCGATGGAATTGGATACTTTTTCAATTCAGGAATTTCCAAAATTGTATAAGAAATATCGTCAGTTGGACCTGATTCATTTTCTTTTAAAAAGTCACTGATACCGTTATAATCAATCAATTCATCAACTACTCTGTACTTACTTGCTATTACTTTAGGATTTTCCTCCATGATTTTTTCATCATGGTTTTGAGAAGTTTCCGGAAATAAATAGAGTACTTTATTTCTAATTCTAGATAACTTTTTAACTAATTCTTCAGCAAAGAATGTCTTTCCTTCAGCATTTTTAACACTAAATACAGCTATTAAGTAATTTCGCGCATGAGGAGCACTTTGCCTCAAATCAATAAACACTTCATTTAAAACTTGCTGCATTAATGAAGAAGCAACTTCATCTACTCCAACTAATTTTGTGTTGATGCCTTGCTTTTCAGGAATCGCATTTAATAATGGTAAACCAAGTATAGTTTCAACTTTATCAGGATAACGAAGAGACTTATTCATCATCTCTTTTGCAATGTAAAATCCTAATAATAAAACCAAACCCAAAACGAAACTAGCAATAATTAATAATGCACGTTTAGAAGGAAGTGGTTGTAATGGGAAAAATGGATGGTCAATAACTTTAAGGTTATTACTCATTTCTAAACTTTGCTGTCTTAATTTAGCAAGATTTAATCCATGTAAAACCGATAAATATTCTTTTTCGTTAACTGAAATTTCTCTTTCCAATCTTCCTAATGTTGAACCCAATGGAGCAAATTCTGAATATATGCCCTCATATTGTTTCATACGTAATTCAAATACCTGTAAGCGACCTTTGGATTCCTCCAATTCAACAATTTTAGATAACCACTCGTTTAATAGTGATTCCTGAGGAACCCATTCTATAGAGTTATTGAATTCATAATAATCTCTGGCTTTTTCTTTTAGTTTGATTTTAATGGCTTCTGCTTGATCTCTGAACTCTGCAATTTCATCAGCATTTGCTTTGTAAATTGTAGCATTAGTTATCTTAAAATTGATATTGGCAAGGTCTTGTCGCAATGTCACCAACTCCTCGTTATAGCCCACAAAGTCGGAGTAATTATTCATTTTCTCCTCAATTCTGGTTGTAGCTTTTTGAGCAGCTTCCAGTTTCATTTTTTCTTTGTAGTAATCTGTCGATAAATCCTCTTTTGATTCCGCAACGAATTTTGCTTGTTCGTAGTAATTGATGATTTTATTGTTTACTCCAAAATCTCTCAATTTGTTTTCGGAATTTTGAAGAACACCAAATGCATGTTGTAATTGTTGCTCAAAATATTTTACCACATTTTGAGTTTCAGAACCTTTAATTCCTCTATATCTTGAAGAAAAAGCATCAATATAAAACTTCAATCCATTCCAACAAACACCGGCATCATTAGATTTAAAAGTCATTTCCAACATATCACTGGCATTTTTTCTCATTACTGTGATACTTCCTGAAATGCTACCTATATAATAATATGAACCAGGGTAAGTAAGTAAATCTCTTACTGTATTTTTATTAGAACTATCTTTTACTGAGAATAATTTCTTAACTGTTTTGTTGAAATCTCCAGGAACTATAAGTTTTGATCTTTCATCAACCGGCACTAATTCTGCAAGTTTTTCAAATCCTTTTTTACTGAGAATATTTGGATCCGGTTCTTTTAACAATAAATGCTGTGCAAGTAATTTAATTGAAACTTCTTCAACAGTTTCACGACTTTTAATTGTAGTGATTAAGTTATCAAAAGCATTACTAACTTTAAAATTATCAATTCTTTCGCTACCATCATCGGTAATACTGTATCCAGAAGCTAAACCCGTGTAAATAGTAGTTTGAGTTTCATATTCCTTGGGCATGTCTTTAGTAAAAAAAACGACAGCCCCTGCCAATAAGCAAGGAAAGATGATTAACCACCTGGCGTTTTTTAATATAATTCTTGAAAAGACAATTAAATTCATTTACCGACTCCCTTTTTTATTTTTAAAGTATTCAACTTCACACCTACCCAATTTTCCAAAACATAATAATATGTCATGAAATCTTTCTTAGACATCTCTAAATTACTTTCTGCAAGCGCTTGTAAGTTTTTCAAACGCGAAAGTTCCTGAGGATGTATTTTTCCTCGCTTCATTTCTACAGTTGCAATCTCTGATGTCAATTTCGCACTTTCCACATCCTGGGTTCTAATCCACAATAACTTTTGGGCTGCAAGTAAATTAAAATAATCTTGAATTATCAACCTTCTTAAGGTCATTTCTTCTTCTTCTTTTTTTGCTTTGGCCATTTCAACTTCAGCTTTGTATTGCTTCATTCTATAAGGCCTTGAAACTAACTCAGTTGCAGGTAAAGTGAAATTAAAGCCAACTCTATAACCAACTCCTAAACTATTATTTAAAACTGAACCATCTGAATTAACTGTATTTAAGTTGGTTTGATTTCCATAACTATAATTATAAAATCCACTTAAACCATTCAACCAAACAAACCTCATGTTTTTAAGGTTGTATTCCATTCGTTTAACACTTTCTTTTTCAAAACGCAAACTTGGGTTTTGATTTAAAGCAATAACTATAAGTGAGTCAAGACTAGGAATTTGTGAAGCCAAATCAACATCAGGATCAAAAGCAATATAATCAATTGGAACTCCGCCAGCAGGAACCGGTTTTTCTACCATTTGCTTAGATAAATCAGGCGCAGGATTTTTTCTAACCATTAAAGTTGTATCCTTAACAGTAGGTTTTGTATTTGTTACAGGAGCAGTAACCTGAGCAAATACGGAAACATTGAATAGCAGCATAAAGAGCAAACTTGCTCCTAGTGTATTCACTTTTTGCTTTAATTCTTTGTTGTTATTCATATGCATTTTGCAGCAATCAAAAATAATTCTATGATTTAAAAATCAAACAGGCTCAAACACATGTTTAATCGTGAATTGTTCTTTATTGTATACAATCTGTAATTTTCAAATTTGAGAAAAATTTTATTTTCAATTAAACCTTTCAGGTATTATTTTATCTTAGTTTTATAAATACAAAAATATGAATAAGTTAATTGTAATGTTCTTCATCATCTTTACTGTAGCAGTAAATTTTGATTCTTTAGCTCAGAAATCTAAAATGGAAAAGAGAAAAGAAATGAAAGCAAAAGGTCAGGAATTTAAGGATAAACTTAAACTTACAGATGACCAAATGGTTAAAATGAAAGAAATTAGAAAAAAAACAAAAGATGAAGTTAAGGCGAAACTTGCAGCCAATCCTAATGCAACAAAAGAAGAAAAAAGAAAAATAATGAGAAGCGCTGTAGAAGCTGCTGATATTGAAATAATGGCGATTTTAACTCCTGAACAACAAGTGATTTACAAGCAAGAGAAAGAAAAAAGAAAACAGGAAAGAATCGAAAAAATGAAACAGAATAAAGGTAATAATAAAGGAAATCCTCAACAAGATAAAGAACTTGAGGATGCAATTATGGAAGGTTTATAGTTTATATTTTATCTGATTTTTAAAGCCGTTTCAATGATAAATTGAAACGGCTTTTTCTTTTTTTATTAAGAGAATTTCTTTTTGATTTAATTTACAAAATGAATCATTCTCAACTTATAAGAAAAAAGGCAATGGAACTGGGCTTTACAGCTGTTGGTTTCAGCAAAGCCGATTTTCTTGAGGATGAAGCCAAACATCTTGAAAACTGGCTAAATTCAAATAAAAACGGCAAAATGTCTTATATGGAAAATCATTTCGATATGAGACTTAATCCAACTTTATTGGTTCCCGGAGCAAAATCTGTTATCAGTTTTTTATACAATTATTTCCCGTCAGAAATTCAACCAAATACTGAGTTGAAAATTTCTAAATATGCTTATGGTGAAGATTATCATTTTGTAATAAAAGATAAACTCAAAGAATTACTAAGCTTTATTCAATCAGAAATTGGAGATGTAAATGGACGTGCCTTTGTTGATTCTGCGCCGGTTTTAGAAAAGGCCTGGGCAAAAAAAAGTGGACTAGGCTGGATTGGCAAAAACTCAAACCTGATTTCAAAATCAAAAGGCAGTTACTTTTTTTTAAGTGAACTGATTATCGACTTAGAATTAGAATATGATTCAGCTAAAACTGATCATTGTGGCTCTTGCACAGCTTGCATAGATGCTTGTCCTACTAAGGCAATTACTCCTTATTCTGTTGATGGTAGTAAATGTATCTCCTATTTTACAATTGAACTTAGAGACGAAATTCCTTTAGAAATGAAAGGTAAATTCGAAAACTGGATGTTTGGTTGTGATATTTGTATGGATGTTTGTCCTTGGAATAGATTTTCAAAGCCAAATCAAGAAGAAAGATTTCAAATGAATTCTATTATAAAAGACTATACTGAAAACGATTGGAAGGAAATTACTGAAGATGTATTTGTTAAATACTTTAAAGATTCTCCTTTAAAAAGAAGTAAATACAACGGAATCAAAAGAAATATTGACTTCATTTTGAGTTTGAATCCTGAAAATAAAAATTAGCATGAAAAAAATAATTTTACTCTTTGTTTTATTAATCTCTATAAAGGCTGGATTTTCTCAGGCTAAAACGCATTTCGGAATGTTTGGAAACTTAAACTTTTCAATGGTTTCAGGTAAACCAACAGATGCTGTTTCAAGAGGTTTATATAGCATTGGCGCTTTTTATCAAACTCCTTTTACTCCCTATCATACAAATAAATTCTTTAATAGCCAGGATTTTACTGTTGAATTAAGTATGAACTATATCGGTTTCAGAGATAAACAAACCGATTTTAGATACAATAACTATTATGTAGATCCTGCTTTTTATGTGAATTATATTCCAGATAGAATGTCGGATGATTTAAGATTTATGATTGGTTTAAGACCTTCCTATTTACTTTATCAAAACAATGAAAGAATGAATTTTGGTAGTTATGAAATAGTTAGAAATGAAACTAGAAATCTTTATAAAGCCGGTGATTTAGATTTTGGTTTAACGGGTGGAATCAGTCTTTCTATGGGAAATGTAGCCAGAATTGAAGTAAAATACACACATAGCCTCACTAATAAAATTAATGATAATGCTGTAAAAGGTCGCCCTTCTATTCTTGAATTCGGTTTAAAACTTAGTGCTGTTGATATTAAAAACACACTGATGAAAAAGGATAAGGAGATAACATCAGAATTACAAAAATTATCAAAAGGTACCATGTTAGTAATGCTTGAAACACCTAATGAAAAAGTTATTGAAAAACTAAAATCTAAAAACCGTTTGGCTGATATAAACTATTTAATTGAGCACCAAAAAATGACAAATTGGATGGTTATCTCTCAATTCAATAAACACTTTGATTTCTGTAATATCATTTACTTTTATGACTCAAATGCAAATGATATTTCTAAAAGAAATTTCAGTAAAAAGCTTTTTGATGCAAGCCTTATGCCTATTGCTAATGGCTTTGATACAAGCAATTATTTTATTGCTGCTTTTTGTGAAGATGTTTCAAATATTACCAACAAAATTGATTACGGACTTTACTTCTATGATGCCAATTTTATTCAATTTAGAAAGCCTTATAATGTGAGTGCAAATAGCATGAATATTTTTGCCAATGGAGATCCGATGAGTTATTTTAAGCGATTGAAAGTAACGTATAACCAAAACGATTTTGCTAGAATAATTAAAAGGTCAAGTATGAGATTAAAAAAATACAGCCTGCCAAGTAATTAAAATTTAATTGAGTTGAAATAATTAAGTTAATTATTTACTACTTAAGTCTGCCATTTAATTTAAAAATCCTATGAAACACCCGATTAAAACAATAATAGCCCTCTTTTTTGTAATTGCAGTTGGCTTTCAGTCTTGCAAAAAAGAACTTAAATCAATCAACTCTAAATCTGACCAAGTTGATATATCTGGATGCAAAGTAACCCGACATTATAATGAAGTAAGTGGTGAAAAATATATTTATGATTCAATCGGGAGAATTTTAACAATCGAAGTAAGTTTTGAAGGTGAAATTTATGGAGCAACTAATTATTCATATGAGCCAGGTAAAGTAAAATACGTAATTTCTTATAGTCATGAAAAAGGGGAACATATTTTGGACTCAACAGGAAAAGTTATAAAAAGTACTATTTTATATTACAAATGGGATGATACTATAAATGTTAAATACTATGAAAATTTATATTATAAATATAATTCAAATGGTAATTTGATTGAAAAAGAGTGGGTTGTTTTTGGGCGAGGAGATTCAATAGTTAGAACTTCTTCAGTCCAATATTTGTGGGAAAATGGAAATATGATAAGCACAATATTTAAAATTCCAGGTGCTGACCCATCTATAACAATTTTTGATTATTATACTGATAAGGAAAATTTTTGGGCAGCTACTAAAAGTGCTGTAGAATTTACAGGGGTTCAGTCGAAAAATCTTTTTAAGTCAAATACTAATGTACAAACTGGCGTTGTTAATCCTACCTATTTTTACCAATTCTCTTCTAATGGTATGCCTCTTGTTATGGATTATGGATTTCGAATAATGAACTTAGAATTCGATTGTAATAAATAAACCCAAGAGCTTGAAATGTTTTATTACTAGCTCTTGGGTTTTTATTATTATTTAAATAAAAAATTAGGATAAAAAATTTCGATTTTTTATTCAGCTAATTTTAATTTTTGAGACAGCCTCTTTTCTATTGAGTTATTTTTTGTTTAAGGACAAGTCATTTCAAGATTAATTTCATCCTTATTTCCATCTTCTTCATAAATAAGTTTGGTTGGTTTTCCTGATGAATTAAACTCATATGTAAAGTTTACTATTGTCAATCCTGTTTCTCCATCCTTTTGTGATTTGGGTAAATTTTTAGATTGAATGCCAGTAAAATCTATTGCAGCATCAGTACCTCCTAAAGCATTTGATTTATCAGTATAATATTCATAGTCGATAATATTAGTGGTATTGATACTACTCACTTCAATTTCTTTCGTCAGGTTTCCATTATTCCATGTATAGGTAGTTAGGTAGTTTGTTTTTCCTGCCGAACTATTATACTCATCTTGCTTTTCAATTAAGTTTCCAGCCGAGTTGTATTTATAGGTAGTCATTACTCCACTTGTTGCCGTAGTTGGATCTTGTGCCTGATAATAAATAATTATACTTGATGTTACCCTACCACTTGAATTTAGAACATACTCGCCCTTTTCTCTTCCACTTGTATTTGAATACCTTGCCATACCAGTTTCATAAGTATAAGTATTGGTATTCATTAATTCACCCGATTGATATTCTTCAATTTTAGCAATTGTACCATTTGAATTATAAGTAATTCTGGTATCACCATCTCCTTCGTAAAATCTGGTTACTTTACATCCTGTTAAATCTGGATAACCGATTGTGTCAGTTGATTTTGTTTCTTCTTTTTTACAAGACTGAAAACTCAGTCCAAACAGCAGAAATAGGGCAAAAGATTTAATTAATTTATTTTTCATATTTAAAAATTTGGGCAAAAAAAATCCCTCGTAAAGAGGGATTATATAAATTACATTTAGTAGTTGTTTAGCATCATTGGCATAATCAACATCAGCATTTCTTCTCCTGGCTCTTGTACCGATGGAACAATAACGCCGGCTCTGTTTGGTTGTGACATTTCTAATGTGACTTGCATGGCATCCATTGAATTCAACATTTCTAAAAAGTATTTAGAGTTGAAACCAATTTCCATATCCTCACCTTCGTATGCACATGTTAATTTTTCCTGTGCCTCATTTTCGAAATCAATATCTTCAGCACTGATAGTTAAATCACTGCCTGCAATTTTCATTCTTATTTGATGAGTTGTTTTATTTGATGTAATCGAAACACGTTTTACAGACATCAATAACTCAGCTCTGTCAATCGTTAATTTGTTTGGATTTTCAGTTGGAATAACTGCTTTGTAATCAGGATATTTTTCGTCGATTAAACGACAAATCAAACTTACTTCACCAAATTGGAAAAATGCATTTGAACGATTGAAGCTGATATTAACTTCAGTATCATCTGTAGGCAATGCTGATTTTAATAAACTCAAAGCCTTTTTTGGAATGATGAAAGAATCTTCAACACCCGGTTTGATATCACTTCTTGAAATTCTAACCAATCTATTCGCATCTGTAGCAACAAAAGTGATGCTATTAGCAAATAATTGAACATAAACACCGGTAAGATTTAAACGTAATTCATCATTACTACTAGCAAAAACAGACTTTACAATACCTTTATGAAGAACTTTTCCAGGAATTTTGAAAGTATTAACTTCTTCCAATTCTGGTGATTTAGGAAACTCTTCACCTTTTTGAGCTGTTAATTTAAATCTACCTGATTCATACTTAATTTCAACAAAACCCTTTTCAATATTAATTGAAAAAGCCAATGGTTGATCTGGCAATGATTTTAACAACTCCATGGTTGTTTTTGAAGGAATTGCAATAGAAACATCCTCTTTAGAATCAACTTTGATGCTTGTGCTCATTGTTGTTTCTAAATCTGTTGATGAAATATGTAATACACCATCCTTAATATCAAACAAAAAATTGTTCAAAATAGGAATAATCGGCTTTGCTACTACCACTCCATCGATGTAAGACAAATGTCTCAACAATACACTACTATTAACTATAAATTTCATATCTCTTATGTTCTATTTATAAAGCTCGATAAGCCTGCAATCTAATGAAGTATCGCTGCTTATTCAAAGATTATATCTCCAAAAACAAAAATACATGGCCCTATTGGTGACTCCAACACCAAGTTATTCACAATTTTGGCCGTATTAAGCTGATTGCTGATTTAATTCAACACTTACAGCTGATTACAGTATTTTAAATCCTTATATTAATTTTTTGTATTTTAATCTTCGAACGAAATTAAAATTTAAACATGAAGTTTTTAAGGAATTCCCTAAATTTTGTAAGTTTCGTTTCTGCTTAAAAAATTAGCTTTTAATTCGAACTAAAACAATAAATTCGCCTTATGACGGGGAAGCAGTTTAAGCATTTCAGACAAATCATTTTCCTTCTGGATATCTTGAAGTTAGCTTTAACTGCTTTTGGCGGACCACAGATTCATTTTACTCAATTTAGAAAACTTCTGGTTCAGAAAAAAAACTACCTCACAGAAGATGAATTGATTGAATTGAACTCATTGTGCAATATTCTACCCGGGCCTACTTCTACTCAAACGATTACAGCAATTGGATTTAAAATAGGTGGTCCAAAATTGGCTTTTTTAACCCTGGCTGTTTGGATTACTCCTGCTTGTTTATTGATGACAGCTTTCGCATTGTTAATCTCAAATTTCCCGGGAACCTTACAATTAAGCTTTTTGAAGTACTTACAACCAATGGCTTCCGGCTTCATAATTTTTGCTGCCTATAAATTCACCCAGCTTTTTATTAACAAACCTTATCATTGGGTATTACTAATTTTCTCTACCTATTTAGGCATTATAATGGAAACTCCATTTATTTTTCCATTGATATTATTAGCAGGTGGACTAGTAAGTAGTTTTATCAATTCTAGAGGCAAAATCGAAAAAGTAAACCCTATTCAAAATATAAACTGGAGTAATTTGGTTCTGTTTTTTGGGATATTTTTATTAGCTGCCGGATTGGGAATTTTAACCCAGGCAAAACCAATTCGACTTTTTGAAAATACATTCAGGTATGGTAGTTTGGTTTTTGGTGGTGGACATGTGTTAATCCCCATGATGTACAATCAATTCGTTGATTACAAACATTATATTGAAGCAAGTCAATTTTTGGCCGGTGTAGGAATTCTTCAGGCAGTTCCAGGGCCTGTATTTAGTTTTTCAGCATTTGCAGGTGCTATGGCAATGCTGGATTCTGGTTTCAGCGGTCAGATTTTAGGCGCTGTTATTGGAAGTGTTGGTATATTTTTACCTGGAATTTTACTGATATTTTTCGTTTATCCTATTTGGAATCAGTTAAAAGATTATAGTCCTGTTAAAAACGCGATTGAAGGAATTAGTGCAGTTTCTGCCGGATTGGTAATTACTTCAGCTTATTTACTTTTTCTTCCTGTACAAATCAATGAAAACAATATGCTTGTTTTACTTTCAACATTATTTTTATTGCTGAGTACAAAGGTTCCTAGCCCGGTAATTGTTATTGGAACTTTATTAGCCGGAGTTTTGTTATAAATTTGTTGTTACTATTTCGATTGTCATTCGTATTATGCGTAAAATATCAACTTAATGCCTAAATCTTTAAAAATATTTATCCTTCTGTTTTCTTTTATTGGTTTTGCTAAACTTAATGCGCAAACTACCAAGAGCGAAAAAAAAGAGCCTGAGTTGGTTCAGTTTACCGGTTTTGTTGTAAACATTGATAGTTCAAAAACATTACCTTATGTAACAATTAGAATTAAAGGCACAAACAAGGGCACTTATTCTGATATGCAAGGATATTTTTCATTTGTTGCAAAGAAGTCTGATGTAATCATCTTTTCATGTATTGGGTTTGAGCCAAGATATTTCAATATTCAAGAGAATTTGCCCGGTAATAAATTGAATTCGGTTATTACATTAGTTGAAGATACTTTCTTTTTACCTGAAATGGTTTATCGTCCTAATCCTACTCCGGAAGAGTTGGATTATATGTTTAGCAGAACAAAAATCCCAATGGATGAACTTACAATAGCTCAAAATAATTTAAGAAGAAAACCATCTGTTGATTTTGGAGAATTAGCAAATGATGCCTTGGCTAATTCATCATGGACATTCAATCAAACTGCTGATAGAGCTTATTATGCTGGGCAGGCACAACCTATTCCGGTTTTAGATGTTTTTGCCTGGAATCAGTTTTTAAAATCTTTGAGTAAAAGTAAAAAGAAGAAAAAGTAATCGAATATTATCGTTCAGAATTTTTATCAATCATTACAAAAACATCCTCATCATCTCTTTTCATGAGGTATTTTTCTCTTGCAAATTTTTCCAGATTTTTATCTGAACCAAAAAGCTCTTCTTTTTCTTTCCTTAATCGGGCTATTTCTTCCCTGTAGAATTGATGTTTGGCTTCAACAGCCTTTAATTCCTGTTTGTATTTGTATTGATCAAATACAGAATTTCTTTCATTCAAAAGCAATAACAAAACAAAGGCAAAACTTGCCAAAAAGTATTTGTTTCTAATAATAGGCTTAATCCTGATTTTCATGAGTTGAAAAAGGCTCCGGTAAACCGGAGCCTTTAATATTTAATTTGAATACTTAAATTCTTTTCCAGGGAAATAAGCTGTATGACCTAACTCCTCTTCAATTCTTAATAACTGATTGTACTTAGCAATTCTATCAGTACGACTTGCTGAACCGGTTTTGATTTGACCACTGTTTAAAGCTACAGCTAAATCAGCAATTGTTGTATCTTCAGTTTCACCACTTCTATGACTCATGATATTAGTATAAGCAGCTTTTGTAGCCATATTTACTGTATCAATCGTTTCAGTTAAAGAACCAATTTGATTTACTTTAACCAAGATAGAATTAGCAACGCCATCTTTAATTCCTTGTGATAAACGTTTTACATTGGTAACAAATAAATCATCACCAACCAATTGACATTTAGATCCAATTGCTTTTGTTAATTGCGCCCATCCATTCCAATCGTCTTCAGCACAACCATCTTCAATTGAAATAATTGGATATTTATTCACCCATTCTGTCCAATATGAAACCATATCAGCAGGACTTAATTCACGTTTATCAGATTTTTTGAAAACGTATAATCCTTTTTTCTCATCCCAAAGCTCACTGGTAGCAGCATCCATAGCAATATAGATATCTTTTCCAGGTTTGAAACCAGCTGCTTCAATTGCAGTTAAAACTGTTTCAATTGCTTCTTCGTTAGATTGAATATTTGGAGCGAATCCGCCTTCATCACCAACATTTGTTGAATAACCTTTTTTCTTCAAAACCGATTTCAAATGATGAAATACAGAAGTTCCCATTTGTAATGCTTCACTAAAAGTATCAGCATTTGTTGGAACAATCATGAATTCTTGAAAATCGATTGCATTATCAGCATGTGCACCACCATTTAATATGTTCATCAATGGAATTGGTAATGTATTGGCATTAACACCTCCGATATAACGATACAATGGCATATTACATTCGATAGCAGCAGCTTTTGCAGCAGCTAATGAAACTGCTAGAATTGCATTTGCACCTAATCTACCTTTGTTTTCAGTTCCATCCAATGCAATCATTGCACGGTCGATTTGGTTTTGTTCAAACACATCATAACCGATCAGCTTATCAGCAATTTCATCATTTACATTTTTAACGGCATTTAAAACACCTTTTCCCATGTAAACTTTTGCATCACCATCACGTAACTCAGCAGCTTCGTGAATTCCGGTTGATGCGCCTGAAGGAACAGCAGCTCTTCCTAATGCACCATCTTCAGTAATTACTTCAACTTCTACTGTAGGATTGCCCCTTGAATCCAATATCTGACGGGCGTGAATGTCAATAATTGCGCTCATTTTTGTTTATTTTAAATTTCAAAAATCTATCTTTAATCAATCGAAAATTTTATTGTTCCTAATTTGTATCCTAATTTAGTTTTATCAATCCCCATCAACAACAATACTCCTACTCCATTTGAATCAATTTTGCTTAGTTGTGGATTAAAGTACAATGATCTTTCCAAATTCGATATGTCTTCAATAACTCCTTTAGAAAATTTGCCTGTTGAACTTATCCCTACCCAGCTAACAATTGCAGTTTGTGGCTTTTGCACATTCATTGGTTTTGCAACAAAACTTGGATTTGTACCATCTGCTTTTTGGTTATCAATTACATCATTAAACAAAAAGTACATATTGCCTCCTATTTCAAAAGATAAAACCGAAGCAAAATCAGGATTGGTTTCAGTTAACTGATTTTGTCTTTGAATCATTTTTGACCAAACATATTTTCCATAAACATCTAAATTCACAAACAATACATTTCCTGTATTGCTGATATGTTTAGTTCCATTTAATGTTGACTCGTTTATTCTTAAGATAATATTTCCATTTTTCTTTACTTGAATATCACTTAAATAAAACTTCTTTAAAGGTTTGATTTCTTTTGATTTTGAATCAGAAAATTCTTCTGTTGAGGCTAAATAACTTCCTTCATTGTTATTGTCTAAACCAATCTCAATAGCATTATCTGTTTTGAAACTTTCTCTATCAACATTTTGAAAAAGCAATTTTACAGAGGCATCTGATTCATCTCTTGAAGCCAATGAAATCAAGATAAATTGGTTTTCATTCTGACAAAATTTCAAGTTTTTATCGGTGATACCCAAATCGATTTTTCTATACTCTTTGGTTTCGTAATTGTATTCAGCAATCTGGTTTTTAAACTCATTTTTTGCTTTACCAGGCGATGTATTTAAGAAAACTAAGTTTCCATTATCAGCACCAAATAATTGAGAAAATAAGATTTTTGAATCTTTGGTAACTGCTCCAATTTCTGATTCAAATATTTTTTGATATAAGCTGCTAAATACAATTACAATTGATTTGCTGTTTAATAAAATAGATTCAGTTTTCTGATCATATTGAAAATTGTATGAAACGAGGTATTTATCATTATCAAACAACTCAATATTATATGTTTCAAAACCCGGTTTTGTAGGCGATTCAGAATCTATTAATTGAGGTACTGAAAGTTCATTGCCTTCTAATCCAATTTCTTGTGTATAAAGTGCAATTTTTTTCTTTTCATCTAATCCCTGATAGAAAAACTGGAAGTGATCCTGATAGGTAAATGCTTTCAAAAATCCTGAACCTGCTTCTGGAATAATATCTTTTGAAAACATTAAATTATGAGAGCCATCAAATTTTAACAAGGTTAATCTTGTACAAATTTTTGATGTTTTATTCTGTGAATTAGAAAAATGTTTGATTAATGAATAATAATTTCCATTAATAGTACCCAAAATTTCGAATTCAGGAGCAGCGTCTGTAATTGTTAATCCTGCTTTTGTCCCCCAAGAAACTTTGGTTTTTTGAGCAGATATATCAGTAAAACCAATTAAAAACAGGGATAAAATAAGTAAAGTTTTTCTCATAAATTAGATTAGATGAAGGTACAATCTAAAGCATTTTTATAAAATCATCAAACAAATACCTGCTATCCTCTGGTCCGGGTGCTGCTTCCGGGTGATATTGTACTGAAAAAGCTTTCTTTCCTTTTAATCTAATTCCTTCTACAGTATTGTCATTTAGGTTGATATGAGTTAACTCCACCAATGAATTATTTTTTATTTCATCCATTGAAACTGCAAACCCATGATTTTGGGAAGTAATCTCGCAATGACCGGTAATTATATTTTTTACAGGATGATTTAAACCTCTATGACCATTGTGCATTTTATAGGTCTTTAAACCTTGTGATTCAGATAAAATCTGATGTCCTAAACAAATTCCAAATAAAGGAATTCCGGCATCAACAATTTTCTTCACAGTTTCAACTGCATAAGGCATCGCTCCAGGATCACCGGGTCCATTGCTAATCATAAATCCATCAGGATTAAATTTTAGCATTTCCTCAAAACTTGTATGAGCATTAAAAACAGCTAAATAACTATCTCTGGCTTCTAAACATCTCAAAATGTTCTTCTTAACTCCTAAATCTAAAACCGCAATTCTTTTAGAAGAGATATCAGAACCCATAAAATAAGTCTGAGCTGTAGAAACACTGCTTGATAATTCCAATCCTTCCATTGATGGAACAGCATCTAACTCTTTCTTAAGTGTTTCTAAATCTTTTCCTTCACTGGAAATGATTGCATTCATTGCTCCTTTGCTTCTTACATGAAGCACAAGCTCCCTTGTATCAATATCGGCAATACCAACCACATTGTTCAAAGCAAAATAGTCTTGAACAGTTTGATCTGCTTGTTTTCTTGAATAAGGAACATTAAAGCTTTTGCAAACCAAGCCTGCAATTTTAATTGAATCAGATTCTTCTTCTACAGGACTAATTCCATAGTTTCCAATATGAACATTGGTTTGAACCAGAATTTGACCTGAATAAGATGGGTCTGTGAAAATTTCTTGGTAACCGGTCATTCCTGTATTGAAGCAGATTTCGCCGGTGGTGGTGCCGATTTTGCCAATTGAGGTACCTGTAAAAACAGTTCCGTCTTTTAATAATAAAGTGGCAGGGAATTTGTTAACTGAACGATTCAAGTTAGTTTAGATTTGGGCAAAATTAGGCCTTTTCAAAAAAGTCACCAAACTAAAATACTAACAATATTTAAATCAAATTGTGAAAATCAATTTTCTGATTTGATAATTCTTTTGATAATTTTACCCTTCTCCCCTGATATTTCAAGGAAGTAAATACCATTTTCAAGCGTATTCAAATCAATTTCAGAACCTTTATTCTCAAATAAATATTTCATTTGTAAATCGTACAATTTCAAACCAAAAACCTCAGAGTCGCACTCAACCTTAACTTTAGAAGAGCTTGGATTAGGATAAATTACTAAACTACCGAAATCTTTAATTTCCTTTGTTGAAGTTGGAATAATTCTGGTAGTTAATTTTGTCCAGTTATAAGCTGAGTAAACCGGAAAATGGTCGCTTGTATTGTTGCTGAAATTTGAAACAAAACTTGACGCATTGTCAAAAACTTTTGCAGAACCTGTATAATAAAATGAATCAAGCGTTTTTGATTGAAGAATATGATCGAGCATTACAGAACCAAATGCATATGACTTTTTACCCGCATCAGTTAATTCTTTGCTTGGAAATATATAATTCGCATCTAGAAAATTTTTGTAAGGAGATTCTAAACTATTAAAGGTAGAACCATTTAAATCATCATTCCAATCGCCAACAACCAGCCACTTCTTCCCTACCAAATTTGCTTCTAAATACGACTTTAAATATACCGATGCATTTTTTCTTCTATCATAAGATGTTTGATCTGAAAAGGCTTTCATGTGAATAACAATCATAAATAAAGTATCTGTTTTTGTTCCACCAATGGTTTTCAAAGCTACTTGTAATGGTGGCCTTGATGCAAAAGCATAATTTTGATTGGTTATGATAGATTGCGTTAATAAAGGAATCAAACTAAACATAGATTTTCTCCAATAGATAGCCATTTTTTGTGTTTGACTAATATCAGAAATATAAGTTTCGTATTTACTATTAAGGGCAGTACTTAAATTGGTATAAGCCAAATCGTTACTCATCTCTTGAACACCAATTATATCAAATTCAGTTTGATTCAGTAAATTTTTAACATTATTAAATTGAGTTGTCTCATCACTTGGTCCATTTCCTGAAGTAGCATCACCAAACCATTCTAAATTCCAGGTTGCAACGTCTAAAGTGGTATCATTTCCTAATTTTGGAAACTGCGAAAATGCACTGAAAACTAATAAGTTAAAAACCAAAAAGAAAGTATGTTTTTTCATTTTTTATTTCCTAGATAGAGAAACCAAATGTAAGATATTATTCCAAATAGCAATGTTAACACAGACTGAAATCCATGGATTACTATTGCCAAAGCACTTGATGTTGACTCATCGGTACCTAAAAGTATAAATGCAGTGCTCACAACATAATGATAAGCACCCGCTGAACCTGCCTGAATGGGTAATGTTCTGGCTATTACTCCTAAAACCATTACCTGAAAACATGGATACATTCCCAAATCCGCTGAACCCGGAAACATAAAAATCCATAAATATGTCATCAAATAAAATCCAAGCCAGATTAAAACAGTTGAGACAATAAATTGAGTTTTATGAGGCATTGAGAATAAGTTCAAAAAACTATCCATCAATTCACTGAACCAGGTTCCAAATTTTTTCCTGTTTTTATAAACCAAATATAGAACCAACAAAACGAGTAGCAAAAACAAGCTTAAATAAAGTAATTTAGATTGTAAATTCAATTCTAATCCTTTTGTAAAATGGTTCAATAAACCATCACCTAGAAAAAATTCCAATACAAATGCACTTATTATCAAAGTAAACAGAGCCAAAATATCGGCTAATCTCTCAAAAACTATGGTTGATAAACTTTGATTTATAGGAATATTTTCAGTTTTTTTCAGAATTAAGGTTCTTGTAATTTCTCCTAATCTTGGAACGGCAAAATTTACCATGTACCCAATACTTAAAGCATGAAAAAGCCAAATAGAATTTGTTTCAATTTTACTTTGTTTATACAATAATTTCCATCTCCAAACCCTAACTACTAAAACTAAAAATGAAACTATAAAAATGGGTATTAAAACAAAGAAATTTCCTGTTTGAATTACACCAATAACTTCACCAAATGAAACTTTTGAAAATGTAAGATACACCAGTACAATGCCTATCAAACCAAATAAAATCCCCTGAAATAATACCCAGTTTTTCAAAATATTATTTTATTCGGTAAAGAATAACTGAATTAGAATTCGTGCCAAGTATCAAATAATTATCTTGGTCTTTAAACAAATCTCCGCTTGTAAAATTACCATTTGATTGAATTGGGAATGGTTCTGTTTTGCCTGATTTACCATCATCTACCTGTATCAATCCATTTGAATTATTGTACCAAATTGATTTAATTTTATTATTAAATGGCTTCCAGTATTTGTTGCTAATTATTGTATCCGGTTCTAATTTGCTATAAACCACCTTCCCTTTTGAATCAACTATTTGAGTTTCATTGAACATCTTAATTTGAATCAAACCTGTAGTTTTATTTTGATAATATTCTAGCTTTAGAATTTCTGATTTCGACTTATAAATCTGTTTAATTTCGACAGGTTTATTTGTATAATAATTGATTGAGTAAACTACACTACTATCAGAAGCAAATATCTGTAAACTACCAGTATCCACTTGATTTATCAGGATATTTCTCCAAGTATAAACAGAGTCCTTAAATAATGAATTTAAAACTTTACCGGAAAGGTCAAATCCACTTAATTTACCTTTTTCATTTAATGCCCAAATTTGTCTAATTCCGGAAAGTTTAACAGGATATAATTCAGAAATTACGTTTGGATAAATTGACATTGGATTCCAAACCGGTAAAAACCTTGCTTGAGAATTGTATGCACTTAATTTATAAAACTTTCCTACCGTAAAAAATCCTAATTGCTTTTCTTCATTTAATTCAATTATGCTTACAGGATACGTAGTAGACGTTGGGATCCATGCAGGCCAACCTTGAATTGCTTTTCCACTTTCATCAACAATATGAATATTATGACTTGTATTAAAAACATATTGAACTCTACCATTTTTATAAATATCCACTTCTTTAATCCCTGAAACCAATTCATCTTCAACCTGGTATTTCCAAAGTACCATGCCTGATTTTGAGATTGAATATAATTGGTGTTTTTTATCCATTACCAATAAAACCTGTTCACCAATTTTGCTTGAATAAACAGAAACAGGATTCATTTCCATGATTGTATCTAATGGAATTTCCCATATTTTTTCTGTCTTATCTGTTTTTCCGGTATTGAATTCAATAGTAAACTGACTTGCAAATGTTTTATCGGTACTTCCACCGAATTGCATTGCCAAATAGCCTGCTTTTCGGAAAGTACCCATATTTGTCGTTAATATTCCATACCAGGATTCATTTACAAAATTTAAGGCGTATTTAGGGGCAACATCAGCATTTATAAATAATTCCAAATTACTCTGGCCAACCATTTTTTCTCTAAAATCTTTAAATCGTTCTGATTTTTGTAAAAGATTTCCATCCTGCCAATTTCTTATCAATCCATTTAAACAAGAAGGGTGAGCTGAAAGAAAAACATAATTACCTTTAATGGTATATGAATGAAGTTTCAAACCATCAAACAAATTTCCGAATAAAACTTTTGGATAATCGCCCAAATAAAAAGGAAAAATTCTATGTGTAGAATCCAGTGAACTTATTAAACTTGAATCTCCCCCGTTTTTACTTTGGTATTTCGATTGTATATCATTCATCAAAGATTTAAATCCCAATGGATTATTCAATTCAAAGTAAATGATATAAGAACTGTCTTTATTGATTCCGGGCTCAACAACAGCAGTTATTCCGGCCTGTGCTCCTAAATATGAAGATAATTTTGTATTTAATCCTTTTCCGAAAATAGATTCAAGACTATCTGAATAATTCACATACTCTCTAAACAATCCTTCGCTGAACAGATATTCTTTTAAATTTGGATACCATTTTTCATATCCATTAAAAGAAAAATTCAAACTAAATGCAGTGTTTTCAGGTAAAAATTGAATTGCTTTATTCTCAATTGGTACTTGAGAATTGAGTAAATCTAAAAACTGGAAATTTTTATCTGATGTAATTGATGCTCCTTTTAAAATTAAATCTTTGTCACTAATTTCAACTTGATAAAAACCTTTATCAGCAAAAGTTCCCAAAGTACCAAAAGCATTTGGCTCATCATTATTGGAGATACTCTTTATTAATTGAGGTAAATATTGATAATTTAAATAAACATTGAAGTCTTTATTGCCATTAAAAATATAATGGTTCTTTTCATTCATTTGAATATCTGGACTATTTTCTCTCAGTTTTAGCAAGGCATTTTCAACCAAAGAGCCATCAAAACTAAACATCATTAATTTAGACTTGAAGGCTATTGAAAAACTATTATCACCACCAAAATCATTAAAATCATATACATTTTCACCTGAAAATTTTCTTGTAGTTAACTGATATCTTCCTGGAAAAATGGTATTAATGAATTTCATTACTTTTTGACCATCTGTTTCATTAGTGGTCTGAACTGCCATAAAAAAACCAACATGTTTATTATTATAAGCATGAAAAGAATAAACCGCTTCACCTGATTCAAACCAATTTCCTAAAGTTGAATTACTTTTAAAAATTGAATCAAGTAAAATTAATTGTTTATAAAACTGCTCAACTTCCTCATTCTTCATAAGCTTTTCCATAAACTGAGGATCACCTATGGCTTGAAGCATTTGGCTGCTTTTGTTACTTTCTAAAATAATAGCTGCGTTTTCTGGAACTACAAATAGCGGCTTTACTTTCTTTTCTCCTATTTCAAAAAAATACAAATAAATACCTAGCCCAAGTCCTATGGACAGTAAAATGCTGATAATACTAAGTAATTGTTTATTCATATAAAAATGGACGGAAACGAAATTAATTCCCCTTTAATAATTATTATTCTTTAATTTGTTCACATGTAAAGGTTTTTTCAAACTAACTGAGCAATTTTGAAATCATTTTTAAACTGAAATTTATGAGAGACTATTCTAAAATATTTATTCGATTATCTTTAATTTTTGCAGGCATAGGAGTTATTTGTGGAGCATTTGGTTCACATTTATTGAAAAAAATGCTGGAAGAGTATGATCTATCTGTTTGGGAAACCGGCGTAAAATACTTGATGATTCATGCTTTAGGGATTCTAATTCTAGCCATAAATCATCGTCATTTTAATAAGAAGTTATTTATTGCGCTATCTTTATTAAGTGTAGGTATCATTATATTTTCAGGAACATTATTTCTTTTGGCAACAAGAAATATTTGGGGAGATGATTCATTTAAATTTTTAGGAGCTATTACTCCAATTGGTGGTTTAAGTATGATTTTAGGTTGGTTTTTTACAGCAACATTCTGTTTAAATAAATCAGAAGATTCTAATGAAAAAGAGGAATCAAGTTCAAGTAAAAAAAGACATCACAAAAGATCATCTTCAGAAAACAACTAAGTAAATTTTCTTTATTATGAAGACATTAATACTAATGCGACACGCAAAAGCCTTGAAAGAATCTGATGATTTATCAGACCATAACAGGCAATTAAGTGATAAAGGAAAAGAGGATGCGAAAGTGATGTCTGAGTCTTTAAAAAAAGAAAAATTCATTCCTGAATTAATCGTAAGTAGTACAGCAAAAAGAACTCATAAAACCGCAAAAATTACCCAAGAAAATTTGGCTTTAAAACCAAGTTCTCTCTTATTGGAAAGTGAATTATATGAAGCTACTACATCCGATATTCTTCATGTCATTAGATCCTTACCAGATGATTTAAATACAGTTATGTTAGTTGGACATAATCCTTCGTTTACAGGAATGATTGGTTTATTGTCTCAAACATTTATTGAAAACCTGCCAACATCAGGTATTGCTGTTATTCAGTTTAATTTTCCTACATGGAAATTAATACAGAATAAATCAGGAAATCTGGTATGGTTTATGCATCCAAAATTATTATCATGAAAACTATTAAATATACAAGCATCCTTTTTGCCTTTTTAATTTTTAATCTTCCCTTGTTTTCTCAGGATTTACCGTTTTCAAGCACTAAAAATAAAAAAGCAGAATATTATTTTGGAGAAGCATTAAAAGCATTTCAAGAAGGTGATGGATTAAGGACGCTTAATTTTGTTGATAAAGCAATTAGCACTGATCCCAATTTTATTGATGCTTACATGCTTCAGGCTGAAGTAAAATCAAACAATGAAAAGTATGGTGAAGCAATGGCGATTTACAATAAAGTAATTTCTATCAACCCTGATTTTCCAATGAGCTATTATGGTTCAGCAAAAATCAATTATATTCAAAAGCAATACCAGGAAACTTTGGTTGATTGTGATAAATTCCTTCAATTCCCTGATCATTTTCGTAAACAAGATGAGGTGCTTAAAATGAAAAGTAATGCTGCATTTGCTTTATATGCAGTAAAAAATCCTGTTCCTTTTGAACCACATAATCTTGGTCCGAATATCAACTCTTTCGAAAACGAATATTTCCCCGGAATTACTGCTGATGATCAAACTTTTATTTTCACCCGACTTGAAGGTGGTAGAAATGAAGAATTTTTTATCAGCCAAAAACAAAAAAATGTTTGGCTTCCTGCAATGAACTTAGGCTCTCCTATCAATACAGAAAAAAACGAGGGAACAGTTTCTTTAAGTTCTGATGGACAATATATTTTCTACACAGCTTGTAACAGAATGGGTGGCATGGGTTCTTGTGATTTGTATATTTCAAAACTTGATGGTGCTACATGGTCAGAACCAAAAAATCTTGGAAGCCCAGTAAATACAGGTAATTGGGAAAGTCAGCCAACTGTAAGTTTTGATGGAAAAACAGTTTATTTTAGTAGCAATCGCGCCGGTGGTTATGGTAAAAGTGATATCTGGTACACAACTTTTAAAAACGGAAAATGGTCACCTCCTGTTAATATGGGTCCTGAAATAAACAGCGCCGGTGATGACCAATCTCCTTTTATTGCAAAAGATGATCAAACATTATACTATAATAGTGATGGGCATCCTGGAATGGGTGGAATTGATTTATTTTTCTCTAAAAGAGTTGATGGTAGATGGCAGAAACCAGTAAATTTAGGTTATCCAATCAATACCGATTTAGATGAAACATGTTTGGTAATTGCTTCAAACGGTGTTGATGCATACATATCAAGACAAGCTGAAGATAGTTATGGTGGATTGGATTTATATCACTTCGAACTTTATAAAGAAGCTCAACCTAATAAAACTGGTTATGTAAAAGGAATAGTTTATGATGCAGTAACAAATAGTAAACTGGTTGCAAAAATTGAATTAATTGATTTGGCAACAGGTAAATCTATTGTAGAATCGTTTTCAAATAAACTAACAGGTGAATTTTTACTAAGCTTACAAGGTAATAAAGATTATGCTTTAAATGCTTCAAGAACCGGTTATATGTTTTACTCAGAAAATTTTGCTTTAAAAAATCAAAGTTCAACTGAGCCTTTAATTTTAAATATCCCTTTACAACCAATTACAGCAGGAGCAAAAGTAGTTTTGAAAAATATTTTCTTTGATACTGATAAATTCAATTTAAAAAGTGAATCGATGGTAGAATTGGAAAAATTAATTCAATTTATGAATGCCAATCCAACTGTAAAAATTGAAATTGGAGGTCATACAGACAATACAGGTGATGTTAAGAAAAACCAGTTATTATCGAGTAATAGAGCTAAATCAGTTTTTGAATATTTAGTATCAAAACAAATTCCGGCGAATAGATTAGCTTATAAAGGATATGCCGAAACTCAACCAATTGCTGATAATAAAACACCTGAGGGAAAACAAAAAAACAGGAGAACTGAATTCAAAATCCTGCCCTAAACTGTCAACATCCAACAATTTTTGATGTGTTTTGGTGAAAAAGCAAATGTATTTAAGCCGTTTTATACGTTTATGTTTACATTACTAAATTATGGCTACGCAAAACTTCACAATTGAAAGGAAAAATAACCGCCATCAAGTTGCCGGTTTTATTGGAACATCCTTAATTCATGGGATAATTCTTGCTTTTTTATTGATGTTTTTTATCTATCCTCCTAATCCACCATTAGATTCTATTGGTATGATGATGAGTCTTGGTGAAGAAAACATGGGTGGTCCTTCCCTAACGCCTGTACCCGACCCTTCACCAAATGAAACTTATACGCCAATTTCGGAAGCAACTGAAGATGAATTAAAAGATTTGACTCAGGATAATGATGAAAGTGTTGCTATAAAAGAGCAAAAGGAAAAAGAAAAGAAAGACAAGAAGGAGAAAAAAGATCCTGAAAAACCAAAGGATATCAAACCAAAACCAGAGAAAACTCCTCAATTAGAATTGCCTAAAAAAGTTGACCAACAAGCTTTATTCAGAAAAAGTAAAAATAAAGCTGGTGGCAATGGCGGTTATGGCGATGGGGATATTCCGGGTAATGAAGGTAGACCGGATGGTGACCCTAGAGGAAATCCAGATGGTGAAGGTTCCGGTTTATATGGTGATGGAAAAGGTGGTGATGGACCTCTAAAATTTGAACTTTCTGGGCGCTCAATGAAAAAACTTCCAAATGTTGAAGACAATTCAACTTCGGTTGGAAAAGTTGTGGTGAGAATTGTAGTTGATAGAGATGGAAATGTAATCAAAGCTGTGCCAGGACAACCTGGTTCTACAACTATAGAAACATCATTATTAGAAAAAGCAAAACAAGGTGCTTTACAAACCAAATTTTCCTCTAAATCGGATGCTTCGGATGAACAATTTGGTTATATTACTTTTGTATTCAGATTCAAAAACTAAATTTTGACATATCAAGAAACACTTGATTATTTGTATGCTCAGTTGCCCATGTTTACACGTGTTGGTGCTTCTGCATATAAAAAAGATTTAACCAATACTTTGGCTTTATGTGAGGCATTAGGAAATCCTCATTTAAAGTTTAAATCAATTCATGTTGCAGGAACCAATGGAAAAGGTTCAAGTTCTCATATGTTGGCTTCTATACTACAGGAAGCAGGTTATAAAACAGGATTATATACTTCTCCTCATTTAATCGATTTTAGAGAAAGAATAAAAATCAACGGCATCATGATTCCTCAGGATTTTGTTGTTGATTTTGTTATTCAGTATAAATCTTTGTTTGAAGAAATTAAACCTTCATTTTTCGAATGGACAGTTGCTCTTTGTTTTCAATATTTTGCATGTCAGAAAGTAGAAATTGCCATTATTGAAACCGGTTTGGGAGGCAGACTTGATTCAACAAATGTGATCAATCCGATAGTAAGTATTATAACCAATATTGGTTTTGATCATATGGACATGCTTGGTAATACTTTGCCATTAATTGCCGGAGAAAAAGCAGGTATCATTAAGAAAAATACGCCCGTTGTTATAGGTGAAAATCATCCTGAAATCAATCCGGTTTTTCAACAAAAAGCAAAATCTGAACAAGCATTTTTGTGTTATGCTGAATTTGAAACTGAACTTTTTCATTTCAAAAATAATGAAACAGAAAGTCATTTTGATATCCACCTAAGAACAGGCGAAACCTGGCTAAACATGCAGTGCGACTTACCAGGCATTTATCAAAAAAAGAATATTTGTACTGTTATTTCTAGTATTCCTTTTATAAGACAAGCCGGATTTAAAATCACTGAATCTGATATTAAAAATGGTTTATTTCAGGTAAAGAAAAATACCGGTTTAATGGGCAGATGGCAGCTCATTCAAAACAACCCAAAAATCATTTGTGATACTGGGCATAATGAACATGGAATGAAATTGGTTAGCCAACAATTATCAAAAGTGAAAAGGAAAAATCTTCACATGATTATTGGAATGGTTAAAGATAAAGATGTTTCAAAAGTGCTTTCATTAATGCCTAATGAAGCAACCTACTACTTCACAAAAGCAAATCTGCCCAGGGCTTTAGATGAAAAAGAATTACAAGCTATAGCAATCACAAACAATTTAAAAGGCAGCACCTTTACTGATGTTGAATCAGCAATACAATTTGCTCTTCAAGAATCAGATAAAGATGATTTAATTTTTATAGGAGCTTCTACATTTATTGTTGCAGAAGCATTGGAGTACTTTCAAAAACAAAATATTAAACTTCAATAACTTTTGAGCCTGCAAAAACATAAACCTTATCATTAGGATTTGTTTCAATGACTTTTGCACCAGTAAAACTACCAAAAGCCGGAAGTAATATTTGATTTTCACCAACAAAAAGACAAGCTAATCTTTCTCTTTGTTTTCCTTTTCCTTCCAATAAAACTGCCGGATGAATATGTCCGCTTATACTTGGTTTTGTTGAGTTTTCATCTGGCTGGTGAATCATTTCGATTCCTCTTCTTTCTTGTTTATAAAAAGTTTGAATACCTGCTTCTTTTAATAAATATGCCGGCATTCTATCATGATTACCTCTAATGAGCGTCCACTTAATATGTTTATTTTTTAAAGTCAGTTCGATGAATAAATTCCATTCTTCATTTAAATCGGAATGAAACAAATCACCCAAAATAATGAATTCTTCAAAGGAATATTTTTCTAAAATTTCTTGAATTTTTATCAGATTTTGATCTGCAGCAGCCATTGGAACTGCAATTCCATTTTTACGAAAATGACTTACTTTTCCTAAATGCAAATCGCTAAATAAAATAGCACGCTCCTCGGTCCAAATAATACCTCGTTCAGGTAAAGCCAAAAAGTTTGAATTAGCGAATGAAAATTTCATTGTTGGCAAGAAGCATAATTTTCCGCTAATTTTCCCGAAAAAAAATTGAGCTTTCTTCAAAAACTTCAGTACCATTTGGTAAAAAAATTAGGTATCTCTAATAAAGATGCTTCAAACCTAATTTTATCATCTCAGGTAAAAGTAAATCAATTGATAGTTAACGAAAATATTCAAATCAAACCTTTAGATGAGATAGAAATTCTAAATCAAATCAATCAGATTAATGATAAAAAATATTTTCTTATTTTGAATAAACCTGTTGGTATTGAAAGTACCTTAAACCCTGATATCGAGAACAATCTTCTACCCTTCTTACCTCAGATTCAAGGCTTGTTTCATATTGGAAGATTAGATAAAGAATCAGAAGGTTTGATGCTTTTTAGTAATGAAGGTAAAATTCATGATAAAATTCTCAGGAACAAAAATCAGGAAGTTTTAAAAAAATATCTAGTTGAAGTTGATTCAAAAATCGATGAAGATTTTTTTACCCAAATGGAATCGGGTATTGAAATATTAGGAACAAAAACTCTTCCATGTAAACTTCAAAAAATAAATTCAAACTCCTTTTATATTTGGTTAAATCAAGGGTTAAACCGACAAATAAGAAGGATGTGTTATAAATTGGGAAAAGAAGTAATAAAACTCCAACGTTTAGAAATTGGTGAAATTAAATTGGGTGATTTAGAAGTGGGAAAATCCAGAGCATTGAATATTGATGAGATTTCTTATTTAAAAAACCTTTTTTAGTTTCAATAATTAGTCAATTTTCTTAAAAACTTTTTAAATTCATCAATTTTATTAAGTTTGAATGAGAAACTCTAACTGTGTATGAAGAAAATATTACTAATAACCGCCGGTGTTTTAATTGCATTGGCTTTGCTTTTTTCCTGGTTCAAACAAAATACTAAAAAAGCCAGTCCGCAAACTACAGCTTCCTACATGAATGAAGGATTAAACATCAATATTAGTTATTGCCAACCTGCTGCAAAAGGAAGGGTAATTTTTGGAGATGAACAAGCTGGAGCTCTTCAACCTTATGGACAATATTGGAGAGTTGGAGCCAATGAAGCAACAACAATAGATATTAGTAGTACCATTAAAATTAATGATAAAGAATTAAAAGCAGGTAAATATGCTTTGTATGCCTATCCCGGAGCTACAACTTGGACCATCTGCTTTAATACCGATTGGGATAGATGGGGAGCTACGGAACCAGATCCTAAAAATGATGTTTTAAGAACAGAAATTCAAGCAAATAACAGCGCTCCTATGCAAGAATTATTCTTAATCAATTTTGATAAATCAGATTCAAACGGAACAGCTTTTTTAAACTTACATTGGGATAAAACCTTAATCAAAATTCCATTCTCAAAAAACATTCAATAGCGATGAAGCTCAGAAACCGGATTGCAGAAATCAGGTCAAAGAAAGATGTAAATTTACTCGTTTCTGAAATTGAAAATAATCCTGAAATATTGGATGAAATATTAATGCTTCTAGAAGAAAGAAAGACCAGACAAAGCATGTATGCATCTTGGGTTTTAGCGCATACAGCTGAAAGTTCTCCTGAATTAATTTCACCATTTGCACAACAAATTCTTGAATTATTTAAGAATTCGCCACATACCGGAGCAAACAGGAATTTAATGAGATGTTTTATGGAAATTGATGTTCCTGAAGATATCATGAGTCCTTTAATTGACCAATGTCTGGAATTTATTAATGACCCTAATCAACCTGTTGCAGTAAAAGCTTTTAGTATTGAATCATTTGCAAGAATTGTACTTAAAATGCCTGATTTGGCAAACGAACTAAAATTAGCAATGGCGCATATTCATCTCTTAAACTCCCCTGCCTTGCATAGTACATCTAAAAAAGTAAGATTGATGATGAAGAAAAATAATATCCCATTTTAGATTTCATGTAAATCAACTTTATAGATAATTAATTGAAACTTAAATTTACCAAAACTAAAAAAATGAATAAAAAACTACTTACTACAATTGGAGTTGCTGCTCTTTTAGTTGGAACAGCTGCCATGTTAGAAGACAAAATCAAAGGAATCGATTTAACTGCAATCGATAAAAATGTGAATCCGGGCGAAGATTTTTATCGTTATGCAAACGGTAATTGGATAGCAAACAATCCTGTTCCTTCAACAGAATCAAGATGGAGCAGTTTTAATATTGTTTCTGAAAGAAATAATGAAACACTTCGTCAAATTCTTGAAGAAGCTGCTGCTGATGTTAAAGCTCCTGCCGGTTCTACCAAACAAAAAGTTGGTACTTTTTATAGAATTTACATGGATACTTTAAAGAGAGATCAACAAGGAAGTACTCCTGTTAAACCTCTTTTAGATAAAATAAATTCTATTTCATCAAAATCTGATTTAATTAAGGTTGTTGCTGATTTACATAAAAAAGGAATCAGAGGATTTTTTAATTTTTATATTTCTCAGGATTTAAAAAATTCAACTTCTTACATTGTTTATGTTTCTCAAGGTGGTTTAGGTTTACCTGATAGAGATTATTATACCAAAACTGATAAAAAATCAGAAGAAACCAGAACGGCTTATTTAGCGCATGTCACCAAAATGGCTGAGTTATTTGGCATGTCAACTGAAGGTTTTTCAACAACAATCATGAAAATTGAAACTGATTTGGCAAACAAATCAATGACAAGAACCGAAAGACGTAACCAGGAAAAACAATACAACAAGCGTTCATTTAATCAATTTAATATTGATTTTGCCAATTTAGAATTTAATAATTATTGCAAATTAACCGGAGTAGCTAAATTCGATAGTTTAATAGTTTCGCAGCCAGATTTTTTCAGTAACCTGAATAATATGATTGCAAATTATTCTTTAGAAGATTTGAAAGCATATTTGAAATGGAATGTAATGAATACTTCTGCAGGTTACTTAGGAACTGCATTTGAAAAACAAAATTTTGCTTTTTATGGTACTGCATTAACAGGAACTAAAGAGCAAAAACCAATGTGGAAAAGAGGAATCAATGCAGCTAATGGAATAGTTGGTGAGTTATTAGGTCAATTGTTTGTAGAAAAATCATTTTCTCCTGAATCTAAAAAGAGAGTAAATGAAATGGTTGATAATATCATGGCTGCGTTTAAAGTAAGATTAAGTCAACTTGATTGGATGAGCGAACCAACAAGAATCAAAGCTTTAGAGAAACTTGCAAGTTTCACCAAAAAATTTGGATATCCTGATAAATGGACTGATTTCAGTAAATTGGAAATTAAAGAAGATTCATATATCCAAAACTACTTTAGAGCGGCGGAATTTGGTCATCGCGACATGATTTCGAAACTTGGAAAACCAATTGATAAAAATCGTTGGGGCATGTTTCCACAAACTGTAAATGCTTACTACAATCCTACTTTAAATGAAATCGTTTTTCCTGCAGCAATTATGCAACCACCGTTTTTCGATGCTCAAGCTGATGATGCTGTTAATTATGGAAGTATTGGAGCAGTAATCGGACATGAATTAACACATGGTTTCGATGACCAGGGAAGTAAATATGGTGCAGATGGTAATTTAAAAAGCTGGTGGACACCTGAAGATAGAAAACTGTTTGAAGCAAAAACTAAAAAATTAGTTGATCAATACAATGCATTTTTTGTTGCTGATAGTCTTCATGTAAACGGTGAATTGACTTTAGGAGAGAATATTGCAGATTTAGGTGGATTAACTATTGCTTATGAAGCTTACAAAATGCATTTAACGAAACATCCTTCTAAAATTGAAAATGGATATACTCCTGAACAAAGATTTTTCCTTGGATTCGCTCAGGTTTGGAAAAATACAGTCCGTCCGGAAGCATTGAGACAATTAATTTTAACTGATCCACATTCACCTGGAGAATTCAGAGTTTTAGGTCCTTTAAGCAATATGCCATCATTTTATGAAGCTTTTGGCGTACAAAAAGGTCAAAAAATGTATAAATCTGACGAAGAAAGAGCCAATATTTGGTAAAAAAATATTTATTTTGAATTGATTCAGAAGCCGGAAATTCCGGCTTCTTTTTTTTAATCTAAAATCATGAAACTAATTAAACTATCCTTTATTCTTTGGGCTGTAGTTTTATTCAGCTCCTGTGGCAAAAAAATCATTGAATATGTTCCTTTAAGTATCGACAATACACTTGGAGAGCAAGCAGATTACCAATTTAGCAATGGTCAGATTGGAATGGTGCTAAGTCCTGAAGACTATCCGGAATCTTACGAGCATTTGAACCGGATAAAAGATAAAATTCTTGCATCAGGAAATGTAAAACACAAAGAAGATTTTCCTTGGGAAGTTCGGATTATTCATGATGATTCGGTTTTAAATGCTTTTTGTATTCCAGGTGGATATATTTATGTTTATACTGGGATCATTAAATATTTAGACTCTGAAGATGCTTTAGCAGGCGTTTTAGCACACGAAATAGCTCATGCCGACCTTAGACATGGAACATCACAAATGTTGCAGAATTTAGGAATTGGATTCGTTTTGCAATCTATATTGGGAATTGACAATTCAAGTTTGTTGAACTTAGGCGTAAATCTTATTGGATTATCATTTAGCAGGGCCGATGAAAGTGATGCTGATATGAATTCTGTAATCTACCTCTATCCTACTGAATACGATGCCAGAGGTGCAAAAATCTTCTTTGAAAAAATTCAAAAAGACGATAAAAATCCTGGTATACCTGAATTTATTTCAACACATCCTGATCCTGAAAACAGGGTTGAAAAAATTATTAAAAAATGGAAAGAGCTTGGAGGTAAAAAAGGAAAGAAATTCGTTGGAGAATATTCTGATTTTAAAAATAGCTTACCATAAAAAATAGATTTTGGATTTTGGATTTTTGATTTTTGATTTTTGATTTTTGATTTTTGATTTTACGAATATCCGCTTGTTAACCAAGAGTTTTTTTGAAAGAGCATCCGAAATTTAACATGTAAGGCCTTAAAATGTCCTATAATTCCTAGCAACTACGGAAATCAAAATCCAATTGAAATCTTGCTGATACCTCAATAGTTTTGCGGCTTTAGCCCAATGTTATTGGTAATTTTATGAATTCGATGAGAACAACTCTATTTATAAGCATATTATTACTGACAAGCAGTTGTTCAAATACTCGGGACGATGTGAATGACAATACTTCGACCAAAGTACTTCAAGAACAATTTGACTTAAAAGGACGAATAACGAAAAGAATTGTCACCGGAAGAATTCCGGGAGAAGATATTTACTTAACAATCTCAAAATATGACACTTCCGAAAAGGTGATTGAAGAATGGGGAGCCAAGCCTTATGGCAAAAAATTTAGAACAGAATTCAAGTATGACACAAATAATCAGCTCGTTGAAAAATGGAATTATACCTTTTTCGCTGGAGACGACTTTGAGAATTACAAGGATGAGCTTTATTCACTTCCAGACACACTTGCAAATTTTAATGGTGAAGTTAATAGCAAAATTTTTCTTACTTTTAATAACCATGAGAACGTAGTGATTGAACATTATTACTTTCTGAACTATGATTCCTTTGCAAATAAAAGTGTTTTTAAATTATCAGAAATCGACACTTTTGAAATTATAGATTTTATCCATTAACAAACGTTTAGCGCTAGGTGTACTGACTTAATCAATTGGAAGTTTGTGCTGCAATGTAAATTCGCACTGGCTTAGAGCTTAGATTTACAAAATCCCCCAAGCGCCAATCTTTGGGACGATATGAAGGTATTAAAATCAATTAGTAATCCTATTAGCATTTCAATGTGCTAAGAATTACAAAACAGATATAAAGGAAAACATAGTAATAATTGATTTTGACTTTTTGATAAATCCATTTTGAGTAAAATCAGAATGGATTTTTTTTTGCAGTTATATCAAATTCTCTTGAATCGGAATCAAACAAAATTTAACAAGCGCTAGTTAGATTCTTATTATGGGAAATTGACCTTTTTTAGGAATAATTCCCAATAAGTTACAAAGTCAAAACTGACAATTAGTCAATGTAGTAAAGATTATAGAGGAATTGCTTTTCTTATTATAGTATTGTATATCAATATTTTATAATTAGATATCTAAACTAAACTTTAGATTTAATTGATTCTTTCATTTCGGTCAATTTATTCTGAATAGCCAAGGCACCTTGTTTATTCCTTCCTAACAATTGGTCGAGATCACTTAAGTAACTGATTTCCTTGAATAAAAGCTGGTGATAATCCATTACTTGTTGTAGATATTGCATCTGTAACTGCAATTCATTTTGCATTTGCTCAAATTGCTTTATTTCTGGCTCAAAATCAGGTTTAGTGATTGTATCTCTATACATCTCTCCATTGCCAAGAATGAGCCAATCTGGGGATATATCAGGAAAGCGACTCAATAACCTTTGTATAAGCTCCAGACCAGGTTTATTCCTACCAGAACTAATATGTGTCAATACAGGCAATGAAGTATCTAAAGCCAATGCAAATGATGATTTACTCATTTGTTTATGCTCCATTACACTTAACACTCGTTTATTTAACTCATCCATCTAATATACTGATTTACAAATAGGGTATACAAATGTAAAATAAAGAATTAACATTTCTATACCATAAAAACATTTGTTTATTGGCAGTTTAAACATTTGTTTACCTATATATTAAAGCTTTAATAGCAGTTTTATGATGTAATTTCCTCATTTACAATTGTTTAAACATTTGTTTTACTCCTTCTTTTACATATGTTTATGACTATATTTACTCATGTAAACATGACAATTAGACTCAAAACAATCCCCTATTTAATTGTTTAATAGGTAATGAAATTATCTAAGACTCTTCAAACAGTAACAATCATACCTCGCCCATTGCCTGAGGTATTTGAATTCTTTAGTAAAGCTGAAAACCTTAATGAGCTTACTCCTCCTGAATTAAGTTTCAAGATTCTAACTCCAACTCCTATTTTAATGAAGGAAGGAATTCATATTAAATACAGAATTGCCCTGGCTGGTATTCCAATGTTCTGGAAAACTTTAATAAGTAAATGGGATCCTCCATACGAATTTGTAGATGAACAACTTTCTGGTCCATATACAATTTGGCACCATAGACATACATTTGAAGAAGTTAATGGTCAAACAAAAATGACTGATACCATCACCTACCAGTCGAAAGGTTGGATATTAGCACCATTTCTGCATTGGTTATTTGTAGATAAAAAAGTAAAAGAGATTTTTGAATACAGGGAAGCTAAATTAAATGAGCTATTCAAATAATGGATTTTCGATTAAAAAATGCGAGCATTGTCTTAACTGGACTAATGGAAACAAAGCTTTTTGCGAAAATTGTGGTGAAATATTAGACTTAGAATACCGTAAAGAAAGAGATGAAAAAAGCAAGGATTTGAGTGCTGCTCCTTTCTTGTTAAACTGGTATAAAATAAAAGGTTCCGACAAAAATCCGGTGTATTTTATTGTCGAAAGATTAATACGGGGTGGTCAACTTATTTTGATGGGAATAATTGCTCTCATCACATTTATTCTGATTGTATTACCGGGATGAATCGATTTTTTATCAATTTTAAAAATGCCTTGAAAAAAAGAAGTTTTCAGGCATTTTTAGTTTTTTTTATTTCTTGGTTGATTTTTCACCTACCTAAAAATTGGATATCATTTCCCATTTTTTTGAATTCATATTTTGATGACTTTTTGGTGGTACCAATTGTGCTTACCTTTTCCTTGTTTCTTCAGCAAACATGGGTAAATCCACTTTTTGTTTATTCAAAATTCTTCATTCTATCTGTTGTAATGTATTTCGGAATTTTGTTCGAAATTATTCTTCCTAAATTTATTCCAGCATATACTTCAGACATCTATGACTTGATTGCATATTTAATAGGAGGAATAATATTTTACTTTCTGCAAAATATTTTCATCAAAAAGTAAATATGGGAATTAAAAATTCATGAACAATTTTATTAATTAGGCGATTGAAAGCCAATTGTATAACTTAATTCATGTTCAGCACCAGGAACTAATTTAACAATTCCTTCCCTTTCCGAAATTTCACCCTTGAAATCAACTTTATCAGCTAAACCTTGCCAAGGTTCTAAACAAATAAAATCCTCACAAGGAACTTTAGCCCAAATTCCTAAATAAGGAAATTGAGAAATATCCATTTCAACAGAAAATTTTGACTTGAGATGTTTAAGCTTGATAGATTTAGATTTTAAATTTTTAAAAACAAGCGCATCTTTTTCAAAAAGCTCCTTGCTTAAATTTAGCTCACTTTTATTTTCTAAAATGCTTGAAGTATTACCATCAAACAATCCTTCTGCTAATAAATGAGCTTCTAAATTCTCTTTTTCATTAAATTCAATTAAGTATTCCGATAAATTAGAAACCGGTAAAGCAAATCCTGGATGGGCACCTACACTAAAATACAGATCTTCATTTCCAATATTATAAGTTTTGTAGCTAACCTTTAAATCATCGCCAATTACCTGATAACTAATATTAAAAATAAAGTCAAAAGGAAATTGTGGAAATCTCTCAGAATCTCCCCTAAGAGTAAAAGTAACTAAATCAGTATAAAGCTCCGTTATTTCAAATTTATTATCCCTGGCAAAGCCATGTTGACCCATTGGATACACTTTTCCACAATGAAGAAATTGATTTAAGGCACTCTTTCCAACAAAAGGGAATAAAACAGGTGCATGTCGAGGCCAAATTTTAGGATCTGCCTGCCACATAAACTCATAATCAGTTAGTTTATCCTTCACTGAACACAATTCGGCCCCATAATTATTTATAGTAAATGAGGTATTAATTCCATTTATAGTAGTTTTTTCCACATTGATGTGCATAAGTTGATGCTTTAAAGTAAAATAATGACTACTAAAATAGATATTTACTCTATTTATGGAATAAGTATTTTTTTAGTTTATCCACATTCTTACATTTGTTTTCAGAAAATTCGACAAAACCCTAAAACAAAACATTATGATTTATTTAGTAAGAGGTTTAATGATGGCAATAGTAACAGTTATGATTACTGTATTTGTTGTAGACTTTCAATCGGTTATTGATGGATTTACAGCAGTAGTAGATGGAGTTTCATTAATTCTATCGCCATTAAAAGCAGTAGTTAAATAAACTGCACATTATTTTTGCGGAATAGAGTATTTTAAGCCATATTTGCCACCACAATGCCGTGGTGGTGAAACTGGTAGACATGCCATCTTGAGGGGGTGGTGCTCGCAAGGGCATAGGAGTTCGAGTCTCCTTCACGGCACATATTGAAAAAAAGGTAACATTTATGTTGCCTTTTTTTGTTTTAAATCATTGATTTTAAGGCACAAAAAAAGTCGATTCAAACGAATCGACTTTTTTAATTTCTTACAGAAAATATTATTCTTCGATGATAGCTGTCTGCTCTTTGAAAGGAGACTTAATTTTCACCAATTGGGTATTTACTTTAATACGGTTCTTACGAAGTACCGAAGTTACCTTATTTCTTCTGTCTTTTCTTTTTAATCTTGTAGTAGCCATAATTTTCTTTTTTGCAAATATAAGGTGATTAAATTTAATATCCCAAAATTTTCAGCATTGCTTCTGGAGTTTGTTCCTCAGCAAATAGTTGATAAGTTAATTCACCTGATTCATTTCTATCAATAATCAGGTGTTTTGGAGCTGGAATTAAGCAATGTTGTATTCCTCCATAACCACCTAAACTTTCCTGATAAGCACCTGTGTGGAAAAAGCCCATCAATAATGGTTCGTCATCTGTAATCTTTGGCATAAACACCTGGTTGGTATGAGTGTCTGAATTATAAAAATCCTGTCCATCACATGTTAAACCCCCTAAATTTATTCTTTGAAATTCATGATCCCATTGGTTCAATGCCAATAAAATAAACTTTTGTCCTATGCCCCAAGTATCTGGTAATGTGGTAATAAATGAACTATCAATTACATACCATTGTTCTTTATCGTTTTGTTCTTTTTTTCCAATAATTGAATAAAGAACTCCTCCACTTTCTCCAACTGTAAATGAACCGAATTCAGTAAAAATATTTGGTTCAGGAACTCCTCTGCTTTCGCAAATTGATTTGATATAGTATACAATTTGATCAATCATATATCCATAATCATATTCAACTCCAAGTGAAGTATAAATTGGCATGCCTCCACCAATATCCAGTGTATCTAAATCAGGACAAACCTCTTTAACATCACAATAAACATTTACTAATCGTGTAAGTTCACTCCAATAGTAGGTTGTATCCTTTATTCCTGAATTCACAAAAAAGTGAAGCATTTTCAATTTAAAGTTAGGATGATCTTTAATTTGACTTTCATATAAATCTACTACCCTTTTATAACTCATTCCTAATCTTGAGGTATAAACCAAAAAATTAGGTTCTTCTTCAGTTGCAATTCTAATACCTAAATTGGTTTGATTTTTTGTGTACTTATTGATTAAATCCAATTCTTCAGGATTATCTAAAACACAAACCAGGTTGTTGTAACCTTCGTTTACCAATTCAGCCATCTTTTGAGCATAAGAATCGGTTTTATATCCATTACAAACAATAAACTGATTTTTACTGAATTTCCCTTTTGACTCAAGAGATTTGATAATGTCTAAATCAAATGCTGATGAGGTTTCCAAATCAACATTACTCTTTAAAACTTCATTCAATACAAAACTGAAATGAGAACTTTTAGTGCAATAACAATAATTATAGGATGCATTATATTGATATTTTTCAATTGCACTAGCAAAAAGTTCCTTGGCTTTGGTAATCTGACTTTCAATTTTTGGCAAATAAGTAAACTTTAATGGAGAACCATATTCCTTTACTAATGCATTTAAATCAATTCCATGAAAAAATAATTGATTATCAATTACTTCAAATCCATGACGCGGAAAAAAGAAAGTTTGATGAATAAGGTCTGTATACCTATTTCTAATGTGTGGTGCGCTCAATTTTTTAATTTTTTGCAATGTTAAGCATTCAATAAAAATTCATTGTAAATATTTTAATAAATGACAAAAAATGATTTAATAGAGTCAAATCTGTGGCCTTGAACCACTTAAAATAAATAAAAATAAGTTAAACAGTTGAAAATCATATCATTTTTACTCAAACTTTATTTAAATGGATAATGCATTTTGCAGTCAAAAGCTATATTTGCCCTTACACCATCCCTTGGAGGTTTTGTGAAAAATGTAAAATTTGTAACTATTGAATCAGATTTCGGAGCCGGAAAAAAAGGAGCCAAACTTGGCCCACAGGCTTTGCTCAATCAATTAAAAAAAACAGGAATTGAGGATTTTCAAAATCCTTCAGTTTCCAGAGTAAGTGCTGAAGATTTAAGCTCAGATAATCTTCATCCATTTCTAAAAAACATCGACTCTATTATCGAAGTCCAGAAACGAGCGATTAAGGAAATTACCTCAATTTTGGAAGAAAAGAATCCTTTTCCAATTATTCTTTCCGGCGATCATAGCAATGGCTCATCTCCTATTGCTGCTATTAAGAATATGTATCCCGACAAACGCTTAGGTGTTATTTGGATAGATGCTCATGCTGATTTGCATAATCCTTTTTCAACACCATCAGGTAATATGCATGGAATGCCTTTAGCTGCTGCTTTGGGTTTGAAACATGAAGTTGAGGATAAAAATGAAATCACTGCAAAAGAACTAGAACTTTGGCAGGATTTATTAGAATTAGGTGATAAAAAAATTACTCCTAAAATTAATTTCGAAGACCTGGTTTTTATCGATTTGAGAGATACTGAAGAAGATGAGGAGGATTTGATAAATAAACATCAAATTAAATGGTATAGTCCGGCCGATAGAAAAGCAAAAGGTATTGAAGTAATTTTAGAAGAAACCTTAAATCATTTAGATGCATGTGATTTGATTTTAATTTCATTTGATGTAGATAGTTTAGATCCTGAAATATCAATTGGTACCGGAACTCCTGTGCCTCAAGGATTATCAAAAGATGAAGCAGTAATTTTGTTAAGTGGCTTATTAAAATCGCCAAAAACAATTGCCTGGGAAATCACTGAAATAAATCCTTTGTTAGATAGAACAAATCCAATGGAAGAAATTAGTTCAGAGCTATTTGTGAAAATCTGGAATTTAGTTTCCAATTAAAAATAAATAATCTAATTATTAAAAGAGAACTTTTTGAATCAAAAAGTTCTCTTTTTTTTTGAATACCCAAGCAAAATAAATCCATGAAATTAATTAGAACTCATCATTAAAATTTAATGACTACCAATTGAACTTATTTTTAATTTGAACAATTACTAAATTGTTTTTTTTCGTAATTTGGCCTACAATATGAGATGGTTTAGGATTCTATTTTTATTAGCTCTTCAGATTCAATTGGTATATGCGCAAGCGCCTACTCAGTTATTAGAAAAACTGAAACAAAAACTACCAAATGAACAAAGAATTCAAACTTTACTTGAAATCTCTAATTCCTACAAAAATTCAGATTTAAAAGAAGCTTTACTTTTTGCAAACCAAGCTTATCAAGAATCTTCCAAAGCCGATTTACCCAAATATTCGGGTTCTGCTTTAAGTCAAATTGGACTACTTCATTATTTAAACAATAACCTTGATAGTGCTGTATATTTTCATGAAAGAGCTTCTGTTATTTTATTACAAACCGGTGATAGTTTTGAGATTTCAAGAAACAGTAACAGATTAGGTGCAGATTATTATTTAAAAGGAAACTTAAAGGATGCAATTCTAAAATATCAAAATGCTATTTTATGGGCTAATGATATAAAAATAAAAGCAAATGCCCTGAATAATTTAGGAATGTGTAGCAAGCAGTATGGCGATTTTTCAAAAGCTATATCCTACCATTCCCAAGCTTTGAGTTATTATGAGATTCTAGATGATCCAAATTTCAAAGCCAAAACATTTAATAATCTTGGTTCATGTTATTGGTTAAAGAAAGATGCAGAAAGAGCATTTGAATCTTATTACAACGGATTTCAAATATCAAAACAAATAAATAATCAGGAATACCTTGCCCAATCTATGAATGGCTTAGGAATCATCTATAGCAGAAAAAATGAATTTGATTCAGCTATAACATTGTTTAATGAAGCAGCTCATATTTTTCAAGGTTTAGGTTTTCAAAAAGAATATGCACAGCAATTGGTAAATCTTGCTGACAATGAAACAGAATCCGGGAGGCTTTTAGAAGCAGAAAAAAATTATAAAGAAGCATTAAAAGTATTTGTCGCGCTTAAGGATAAATCAGGAGAGGCCGCTGTTTATAACAATCAGGGTAACCTTTTTCAAAAAAAGAAAGATTGGAAAAATGCTGCTATAAGCATGGAGAAATCTTTTGAAATTTCTAACCAAAGTCAAAACATTAATCACACCGTAATTATTGCCAGAAACCTAAGTTTTGTTTATGAAAAACTTGAAATGGCTGATAAAGCATTATACTATCGAAAAATATATGATGAATATAAAGAAGAGGTAAATGATTTAGCGGAAAATCTAAAGTATATTGAGGTTGACAACCAACTAAAAATCACTCAAAAAGAAAAGGAGCTAATTCAGAAATCTGAAGAAATTTCGAAGTTTAAGATTGGATTAATTATCCTTGGCTTATTGGCATTGATAGTATTTGGTGTTGCAATTTTTATGTATAGAAATAACAAAAAGAAAATTGCAAATCAACTCATTCTCGAGGCAAATATTCTATCCATTGAAAAGCAAATCGAAAGTGTAAAGTCTGAAAATGTTAGTTTAAAGCAACAATTAATTGCAACAGAAGAAGAACTCATCAAACTAAACAAAAAATACGCTGGTATTAAAGAAGATTTACCTCAAGAAATTGTTCCATTATCAAAAAGGGAACATGAGGTTTTATTGTATTTGGCAGAAGGATTACCTGATAAAGAAATTGCAGATAAACTCTTTGTAAGTATCAATACTGTTAGAACTCATACCAGAAGAATTTACGATAAACTATTGGTTAATAATAGAACTGAAGCCATAAACATGCTTCATAAGTTTAACTTATTAACCACTACTTGAGAATATCCCACACATTGAATTGATTTTACTGCCAATTATTCATTTTTGATTTCAAGTTCAATTCTAAATACTAAAATCGTATAGCATAAAAGATACGATTATGATAAAAAGGTTTACTTTATTCTGTTTTATTTTATTATTCATTTTAAAATCAAGCTTTGCACAATTAAGTGCACCTAAGGTTGAAGGTGTTTTCGGTGGATATGTTTCTAATATTACAGGATATTCAAAAAATACAGATACAACAAGGTTATTTATTTCAGCCCAAAGTGCTAATTCAATTTTTTATACTGATTTATATAATCCATCAGATTCTAATTTCAATTTTAATAAATTTAAAAAATTACCTGCTGCTGATGATACCAAAAATTTTGGCCAGAATGTAAATACAATGGCTGTGCACAAAAGCTCAGGTAGATTATATTTTGGTCATAACTCAGGTTTATATGCTGTTTCATCAGATTTAAACAGCACAACTAAGTATTCAAATTTTGGAGTAACGAATATCATTATAAAAGATTCAATTTTAATTTATCTTGAAGGTTCACAATTACATTGGGGTAAATTGAATACCCTTGGAAATTTCACACATTCTATTACTCCATCATTAAACTTCCCTCCTACACCAGGTTTTGGAATGATTCAAATCCACCCTATTACTAATAAAGTTTATATATTTTTTGGTGGAACAAGTCCTGTTTTATACAAACTTACTGATGATTTTTTTAACTTAAACAATACTACAACTTACAGCTCAATAGCTATTGGTACACCAGCAAATACTGAATTAAAAGTAATAGGAATTAGTCCTTCAGGAAGAATATTTTTAGGTGGTAATCAAACTACATTTCCTCAAAACAGAGTTATAAGATATACTGATAATGAAACTACCTGGACCCATATCAATACAGGGCTTAGCGGTTATGGTGGAAGCAATTTTGATTTTTCAGGAACTGCTTCAAATTATGTAACTTATTTTAGTACAAGTTATTCAATGAATCAAGGTACAAACTGGATTTATTTTGGAAATACTTTTCAAGACACACATCCTAATGATGGTCCAGTTTTTACAGATCCAAATGACAGTAATGTTGTTTATATGGTTACGGATTTGTGTATTGCTGCATCAAAAAACAGAGGACCTTCAATAAATGATATTGATAATGGAGTTGAAGCAGTTCAGGTTCGTGATTTTGATATGACTTCTGATAAAAATACAGCTTGGATTGCATCAAAAGCCGGTATCAGAAAAGTTAGTAATTATACAGTAAGTCCGGTTTGGACAAAACCAATGTTTCCAAATGGTGATGGTTCTCCATATTATTCAGCCGATATGCATCCTTCTGATACGAATACTGTTTATGTTGGAAATTCCCGTGTTTATAAGACAACAAACGGTGGTTTAAGCTGGAATCAGGTTTTTAATGCTGAATCTTTTCCATACAATTTCCCAATGGTTGGTACTTTTATCAATGCTATTGAAATCTGTCAATTCAATCCTAATATTGTATTTGCCGGCTTTGAAATTCAAGATTCCGATGAGGGTGGATTGTTTTATTCAATGAATGCAGGAAATTCATGGTCACAATTATTGTTAGAAGCCTCTGTTACTGGAAAAGATGTTGATGTAACTGATATCATTTTTAATATTGAAGGAACTGATACTGTTGCTTATGTTTCTGTAAAGTATGATTTAGCAAGTCCACAAGGAAGAAGCGTTTATAGAATTGTAAAATCGGGAAGCACTTGGACAGCTTCACAAAACATGAACGCAGGTAACACAAGTACTAGCAGTTTGATAGTTGCTTCATTAGAGGATATAGAAAGAAGTTCTACAGGCGATACATTATACATAACTGGAACCGATGCTGGAAATAATCATCCGGTTGCATATTATAAACCAATAAGTTCAAGCAATAAATGGACACCAATGAGAACAAATGGATTTCCTGCAATAACTAATAAAAAAGGAAAAGCAATTACCTTAGGAAATGATACAGTTTATTGTGCCGTTGATAATGAAATTTATTTATATCCTTTACAAGATTCAATTTGGTATTTAGGATATGCATACCCTGTTGGAACAGAAATTAACTTTTTATATTTTGATGATTTATTAGCGGGAACTGGAACAGGATTATACGGACATTCATACATTCCAAATCGCTGTAGACCTGCAATTTTATTAAACAATCAAGCTTCAATTTGTCAAGGAGATTCTTTCTTTTACAATGGAAAAATTTATAAAAATCCTGGCCTGTATAAAGATACTTTAAAAACCCAAATTGGTTGTGATAGTATCATTAGCAACTTAAATTTAACTCTCAATAGCACTTATAATTTTAGCAATTCTGTTAGCATGTGTTTTGGTGGAACCTTTATGTTTCCTGATGGAACCAAATCGAATATCAGCATAACACATCCAAGTTTATTAAAATCAAAAGGTGGATGTGATAGTATTGTTACAATTACTTTAACTGTTAATAGACCAGATGTATCAATTGTAAGAAATCCTGGAACATTAACAGCAAATCAAGCAAATGCAAGTTACCAATGGTTGGATTGTGCCAATGCTTACTCTCCTATTCCAGGTGCTAATCAAAAAATATTTTCACCAATAAATTCAGGTAATTATGCAGTTGAAGTTACCAAAGACAATTGTAAGGATACTAGTTTATGTGAATTGGTAGTACCTGTTGGATTATCAAATTTAGTTAATAAAACAACCTGGTTATTGTATCCAAATCCGTTTTTAAATACTATTAAAATAGAAAACCTTCTAAACTCTAAAACCTTAGAAATTCAAATTTTTGATTTAACCGGAAAAGAAATCAGTCACTTTGAAATTGAAGGCTTAAAGACAAAAGAAATCGACTTGAGTTCATTAGAAGCGGGAGTATATTTAATATCAGCAAATGGGGCTAAACCTGAAAAAATATTCAAACGATAATTTGATTTACAAATTCCTGACAAGATTTTAAGAACCTTATTCAAGGAATCAAGTTTATCAGTTGAAAAGATTGGAACCGCTTTGGAACCATCACAAAAAAGGCTGGCCCCACAAACGGGCCAGCCATTTCCATTTTTGTAGGGCCCTAATTTAGTAGAGCCCTAATTTATTAGGGCTCATTTTATTAGGGCCAAATTTCAAGAAAGATTCATCAAAAATTGAATGGTATCTACCCCATCTGCATAATCATTTAATGCTGGGTATTGAGATTGACCAAAAGCCACTGCATTTTCTAATGGCATTTCACTAACAACACATTGAATTTCGTCTTTGTGTAAATTGATGTAATCCTTTACTTGTTCAATTGATTCATAATAGTCAAACAATAAAACACCTAATGGAGAAGCTATTTTTTCATCCTGTTTAAACAACAAAAAATTATTGTCAAGATGAGGTGTCAGATTCATTAAGAAAATTGCTTTGTGATAAGTATAATTGTTTGCATATTTATTGTGATTGATATGCTCTTTATACTTTTCAAAAGCTTCAAACATGGGGTCAACAAAAAAGTCTTTAGGTACCAAAACTTTTGAAACATTTCTACAACCTAATCCAAAATATTGAAACACATCATCAGACAATAATTCAAGTGATTGTGTTGATTCATTTCCACTTAATACTGCAATGCTATTTCTATTTTTTCTAAGTAAAGCTGGTTTATCTTTAAAATAGTATTCAAAATACCTGAAACTATTGTTACTTCCTGTAGCAATTACGGCATCAAAATCCTTCATTTGGCGTTCTTCAGAAAATTTGATGAGATTTTCAAAACCCGGTTCAATTCTTTTTAATTCTTTTACAATCCACTCCATTAAAACTGTATCATCCGATGAAGGTTTAATTAAAGCAGCATGTCCGCATGCTAAAACTGAAATTAAATCGTGTAAACCAACCAAAGGAATATTGCCTGCCATGATAATAGCGACCGTTTTTTGTTCGATTTTCTTGTTTTGGATGTCATAAACTTCCAACCATGATTGTAAATTTTCGATTTTTAAGGAATCTGACCAAGAAGAAAAAGCTTGTTTTTGAAATTCCGGAGTAAACCACTGATTGTGGATAGAAGCGCGATGGATAAGGGCTTCGTCGTTTATTGCCGACTTTAAACTGTCTCCCAAAGAGGCTAATGCAGCAAGGCGTTGTGTATAATTCATATTATTTAGACTCATTCTATTTTTTGGATTGAAGCAACAAAACTAAACTTGCAATAGAATTCAACCTAATAATATTATTTGATATGGCAATTATGATTACCGACGAATGCATCAATTGTGGTGCATGCGAACCTGAATGTCCAAACAATGCAATCTACGAAGCAGGTGCAGAATGGGCTTGGGCAGATGGAAACAGTTCAACAGGAGAAATTGATGGTGTAGATGTTACAAAGAGAAATACTCCTATTAGCGATGAAACTTATTACATCGTAACTTCAAAATGCACAGAATGTGTAGGTTTCCACGAAGAGCCTCAATGTGCTGCTGTTTGTCCAGTTGATTGCTGCGTGCCTGATCCTGACCACGTAGAGTCTCAAGAAGTATTGCTTGAAAAGAAAAGCAAAATGCATTCTTAATCTAAGAAAATTTAAATACCCTTGTTTGAAAATCCCGGCAATTTTGTCGGGATTTTTGTTTATATTGTTTGATGAATTTTTTAAAAGACAATAGACCATTAAAAGTTGTAATCATTTATTTGATTTTTGGCCTGTTGTGGATTGTTTTCAGCGATAAATTTATTGCAGGAATTTCCAAGAGTTCAGAAATGCTTAGTACACTTCAAAGTCTGAAAGGAATTGCATTTATTGGATTTACAGCCATCATCTTGTTTTTATTAATCTCAGCTTATTATATAAAAATCACAGATTCAGCTAACAAATACGAACTAATTTTTACTTCAAATCCAAACCCCATGTGGATTTGTGATATCAATTCCTATCAGTTTCTATCAGTAAATCAAGCCGCTATTGATTTATATAAATTTACTAAAGATGAATTTCTTTCAATGACCTTAAAAGACATTAGGCCTATTGAAGAAGTTGATAAAATGAAAAAGCATATTAGCCTATTAGATAAAAATACATCTAAAATGGGGAATTGGATTCATCAAAAGAAAACAGGAGAAATACTTATCATGGAAATTATGAGCTTCAATTTCCAATTTAAAGAAAGAGATTGTAGATTAATTTTTGCAAGGGATATTACAGATAAAATAAAAGCCGAACAAAAATTAGAACAAGCAAATATTGAATTAAAAGAAAAAATTGAACGTATTCAATCCTATGCTTTTGCTAATTCTCATAAAGTAAGAGCTCCTTTGGCTAATTTAATTGGCTTGGTAGATGTTCTAGAAAATGAACATAAACCTGAATTAATTGATATGCTAAAATTTTCTGCCTTAAGTTTAGACCATGAAGTTAACCAAATGAATGAAATACTAACTGATCATTCTAAACTTAATGTAAAAAGTTAATATCAAGTTCTAATCATTGATTTTAAGTCATCTAACTCATTAATTTCTTCAACTTTTTTATCTTTTCTCCATCTCAAAATCCTTGGAAATCTAACTGCCAGACCTGATTTATGCCTCTCTGAAAAAGCAATTCCTTCAAAACCAATTTCGAATACCAATTCTGCTTTTACACTTCTTACAGGACCAAATTTCTCAATCGTATTTAATTTAATCCAAGCATCAACTTCTTTTATTTCTGCATCGGTTAAACCACTATAAGCTTTTGCTACAGGTAATAAATTTCCATCTTTAGTTCTTAGTGCAAATGTATAATCGGTAAATAAATTTGCCCTTCTTCCATGACCAACCTGGGCATAAATCATAACAGCATCTACCGAATATGGATCTAGTTTCCATTTAAACCAATCTCCTTTTTTTCTTCCTGTTTGATAGATTGAAGTTTTTCGTTTTAACATCAAACCTTCACTTCCAAATAACCTGGCATCTTCTCGTTTTTTATGCAAATCATTCAAATCAAGAAATGAAATTTCTGGTGATAGTTTTAATAAGGATATGTTGGTTAAGTTGACTATTTTTTCTAATTTCTTTCGTCTTTCAATTAAAGAATTCGACCTCAAATCAATACTGTCGCACTCAAGTAAGTCATAAGCATAAATTGAAACAGGAGAATCTTCCAATACCTTCTTTCCAGGTTTTTTTCTACCCAATCGCTTTTGAAGTTCATTAAAACTTTTTATCTTATTTTCTTTATCAACTACCAGTAATTCTCCATCAATTACACAAGAAATTGGTAAATGTCCTGATAGTATTTCAAATTCTGGAAAGCTATGATTGATTAATTCTTCACCTCTACTCCATAAAAACCATTCAGTCCCTCTTTTAATAAATTGAACCCTAATTCCATCCCATTTGTATTCAGCCATCCAATCATCAGCTGAAATTGAATTTAACTCCTCTCCAATTGGTGATGCAAGAAAAAAGGGATATGGCTTTGAAATATCTGTTTCATTTGATTCAGAAAACAAAAGCTCCTGAATATTATTTTTTATTGGATCCCAATTACCCATTAATCGATGAGTAATGGTGCTTTCCTCAAGCTGGTATCTTTTCGATAAAGCTTTAATTACTAAATTCTCCGAAACACCAATTCTGAATCCACCTGAACTTAGTTTATTAAATACAAACCTGTCTTCGGCACTTAATGAATCCCAAATTTCATATAAAAACTGTTTCCGTAAAACTTCATCCAATTTAGAAACCTCATTAATTTTTATGATTAATTCTCTGATTCCATAAGTTTTAATCTGAGTGGGTTCTGGTAATAATTTACTAATGGTTTCGGATAAATCTCCTGCAACAGCATAACATTCTTCGAATAACCATTCACTAATACCCACTTTTTCAAGTGCCCACATTTTTAGCTCATTGGTTTTAGCAATTTTCTTTGGGCGTTTTCCAAAAAACAATCCTACAACAGGTAGTATATCAGCTTCATCAACATTTGAAAAATATTGAAACATTGCCTCTACCTTATCTAGAGTTTTTGTACTGGAATCGATTTTATGTATTAATTGGAAAAACAAGCTTGTAAGTTATAAAATCAAATTTAAACTATTTCATATTCAATCAGGATAAATTGATTGTTTCTTAACTAAGCAATTAAAGAGTAAAAATGTTCGAAAAACCAAATTAAATATCGGTTTATAATTAATCATGCTCAAAGAGATTGGCTTATAAAATTCCATAAAATTGCTCTTTTCTTTAGCTAATTTGATATTATTATTGTTGATGTTTATTCAATTTATTCAGTCACAAATTTCTGTTCCGGAAAATCAAATTTTAGCAGCTCAAAAACTTTTCGATGAGGGCGCTACCATTCCATTTATAGCTCGTTACAGGAAAGAAAAAACAGGTGGTTTAGATGAAGTAGAATTAGAAAAACTTCAAAAGGCTTTTAAAAAATATGATGAATTGGAGAGTAGAAAAAAATACATACTTCAAACCATTGAAGAACAAGGTAAATTAAGTCCGGAATTAAAAATGAAAATCTCATCCTGCATGGATGAACAGGTTTTAGAAGATTTATATCTTCCTTATAAAGTAAAAAGAAAAACCAAAGCTGTAATAGCCAGAGAAAAAGGTTTGGAGCCTTTGGCAGAATGGTTATTAAAAGAACAAAATGGAGGTATTGATGTTTTTGCTTCGAAATTTATTAATGATAAAGTTGCTTCAATTGAAGAAGCTTTGCAAGGAGCTAAAGATATAATAGCCGAGTTAATCAATGAAAATATTGAAGCCAGAGAAATCATTAGAAATCAGTTTAAAAACTACGCGATTATTTATTCAAAATTGGTTAAGAAAAAAGAATCAGAAGCTTCATCATTTAGAGATTATTTCGATTCAAACGAAAAGTTAAATCATGCTCCATCTCATAGAGTTTTAGCCATGTTTAGAGGTGAAGAAGAAGGTTTTCTGAAAATTAGTATTGAACCTAATGAAGAAATTTGTTTAGATAAACTAGACAGATTTTTCATCAAAAGAAATACTGAATCAAGTGAGCAAATTCGTTTGGCTTTAGAAGATTCATATAAAAGACTATTAGCTCCTTCTATTGAAAACGAAACCAGAGCCAATGCCAAACTAAAAGCTGATAAAGAAGCGATTGATGTATTTGCCGAAAACATAAAACAATTATTGTTATCATCTCCATTGGGTCGGAAACGAATACTGGCAATTGATCCGGGTATCAGAACCGGCTGTAAGGTTGTTTGTTTAAATGAAGAAGGTACTCTTCTGCATCATTCAGTAATTTATCCATTTGAACCAAGAAATGATAAACAAGGTGCTGCAATTACTGTTCAGGAATTAGTAAAAAGATACCAAATTCAGGCTATTGGAATTGGCAATGGTACAGCTGGAAGAGAAACAGAATCTTTGGTTAGAGGAATTAGATTTGAAAACACACTTCAAGTTTTTTTGGTGAATGAAAGTGGTGCATCTATTTATTCAGCATCAGAAATAGCGAGAGAAGAATTTCCTGATTTGGATTTAACTGTTAGAGGTGCTATTTCAATTGGAAGAAGATTGGCTGATCCATTGGCTGAATTGGTAAAAATCGACCCGAAGTCGATTGGTGTTGGACAGTATCAGCATGATGTAAATCAAAATCAATTAAAAGAAAGTTTAAACCAAGTTGTATTAAACTGTGTAAATAAGGTTGGTGTTCATGTAAATACTGCAAGTAAAAGTTTACTTACTTATGTGTCAGGAATTGGTCCACAACTTGCTCAAAATATTATTGAATACAGGAACGAAAAGGGTGGATTTAAAAGCAGAAATGAATTAAAAAAAGTAGCAAGATTAGGTGATAAAGCCTTTGAACAATGTGCCGGTTTTTTAAGAATACCTGAATCAAAACATATTTTGGATAATACAGCAGTTCATCCTGAAGCTTATGGCATTGTAGAATCTATGGCGAAGGATTTAAATTGTAAAATCGAAGACTTGATAAAAAATGAATCGCTTAGAAAATCAATTCAAATTAATAAATATATCAGCACCGAATTTGGCTTACCAAGTATAAAAGATATTATTGAAGAATTAGCTAAACCCGGAAGAGATCCAAGAGAAAAGCTGGAAGAATTTCAGTTTGCAAACATTAAAAAACCTGAAGATTTAAAGATAGGAATGATTGTACCAGGAATTGTTACCAACATAACCAAGTTTGGCTGTTTTGTTGATATTGGAGTTAAACAAGATGGCATGGTTCATATATCTCAAATGGCAGATAGATATATTAACGACCCTGCAGAAGTTGTTAAACTGCAACAACATGTTCAAGTAAAAATTATTGAACTTGATTTAGTTAGAAAACGAATCAGTTTATCAATGAAAATTAAATAGTAATTTTTGATAAACAATATTCAAAATTGATACTAGGATTTTCATTAGGAAATTCTCTTTTCTTCTCTCCTATTTTATTTGCTCCAAGTTTTTCAACTGCTTTTTGAGAACGAAAATTTTGGTGGTCGACATGAAAGATTACTTTATCAAAAAACTTAAATGCATGTTGAATCATTAATGCTTTTATTGAAGCATTGTATTCGGTTCCCCAGTAAGCTCTTGCTATAAATGTATAACCAATTGCTATACTTTTATTGCTATAGTCGCAATCATAAAATCTACTTGTTCCTATTGTATTCAACGATTTTTTATCAATGAATTTATAAGCCATTTGATTGGCAATTGCCTCATTAAAAAACAATCTAAATATTGGTTCTTCACATCTATTTTTTTGAGGATGTTGTTCCCATAATAAAGGATCTGATGCAATAGTATATAATGATTCAAAATCTGAATCCACTAATGGGACTAAGCTTACTAAATCATTTTCAAGAATTGGAATAGTAAAATCCATTGTTTTTATTTTTGATTATAAACAAGATCAGAACCAACAATAAAAAACTCCCACTTACTATTGTTTTTATTTAAAACTCCAACTGTTTTTCTATCTACAAGGTATTTATATTTATCTGAATCAATTTTTGTTAATGGTAATTTCCCATCAGGTAAAAACAATTCAGCTTCCGATAAATCATCAGAAAAATGAAGTCCCGCTGTCATTGTCCCCTCCGGATTCAACAATTGAATTGGTAATTCAAACGACCTGATACAAGTTTGTTTGAGTTGGCTCCAAGTATAACCTGCTGATCCTATACATCCATGTTCATCTTTGTCGCCTCCAAGCAATGGTGCTTTTTCAAGATTAAAATTCTTTAGACTTTCTAATAAGGAACCCTGCAAATATGTTTGACCATATTTAACATCAGTTATAAGCCATTTATTGTTAACTTGTATCAGAGCAATTTCATCAACCCATTTCAAATCCTGATAAGAAAATTCAACTTTTACTTTGGTATTATTTTCATTCAGTTCACTTGAAAGAATTTTAAAAGATTTGGCACCTTCATAATTAGAAGTAAAAATATCTCCTTCAATTAAATCAGGTTTATCTCTAGATCCAATTGATTTTAACTCATCTGCCGACTTATTCTCCTTTAAAATAACTTCGAGTATCATTCGACTAATTTCAGGACTTAAATAAGAGCTATCGGCTTTTCTGAAGTCATAATTTAAAATATGCTTTTTATAAAAGTCTTCAACAACTTTTTCAGGAGAAGATTTTTTGCATGAAATAATCATGAGAAAAATTGATAGACTAGAAATTATTTTATAAAACTTCATGGATTTGAATTTTGACGAATGTATGATAAAATCTAAATATAACAGAGGCAAACAAACACTCATTAGATAGATTTTCAATCTATTAGCATTAAAAATATTTGGAAAATGTATGAAAGGTTTTAAATTGGTATCGAAACCAAACCAAAAATAAACCAAATGCAAAATACAGAAAACCAAACAATGGCAAACGAACTTGACTTGAATCAAAGTAATTCTGAAAGTAGAAAACAACGCACAGCAAAAGGCTTTTCTATGATAGGAATTGGCGCTATTATATTGCTTGGAGGTTGTGTTATATCGATGGTAATGTCATCAACAAATCCTTTTTACAATTACTTTTTATATATCCCAACCAGCATTGGAGCAAGTATGGTTATTTACGGCATGTATTGTGTTTTAGAATAAAATAGAATTCTATATAAATAAAAAAATCCCGGTTCATGAATTTGAATCGGGATTTTTTATTTTAGAAAATAACATAAACTTTATTCTAAGACTCTAAGCTATTTTAGAAATGAAAATGATTGAAATTATTTATTCCTACCTAGACTAACTAAACAATACACTTTGATAAAGCACTGCAAAAGTTTTTAACTTAATCCTTTTAAATTCAGCTAAAAAAAGGACATAAAAAAGGCGCTTGAAGCGCCTTTGTGATCCCGCTGGGACTCGAACCCAGGACCCCTACATTAAAAGTGTAATGCTCTACCAGCTGAGCTACGGAATCATGTTACTTTGTGCAATTGCTTACTGATAACGTGGGTGCAAAAGTAGGGACAATTTTCACTTTATCAAATATCTCTACAATTATTTTTTATTTTTTTCTTTTCATTACTGAAAACCAGCGAAAAGAATTTTTTAACTTAATGATTTAATCTGCTAATTCTGCTTGAATTTCTTCTAAACTCATCGCATTTTCAATTCTAAAATTGCCAATAGCAGTTCTACATAAACTATCAAGATAGCCTCCACCACCTAATAATTTACCTAAATCATTTGCCAAAGAACGAATGTAAGTCCCCTTACTACAAATAACTTTAAACTCAACAATTGGCCAATTAGTTTTAGTAATTTCAAATTTTTCTATAAAAATTCTTCTTGGCTCCATCTTCATCTCTTCACCTTTTCTTGCAGATGTATAAGCTCTTTGTCCATTGACTTTTATTGCAGAATACTGCGGTGGAATTTGAAATTGTTCACCTTCAAATTTACAGGCAGCAGCTTGAATTTCTTCAAGACTTAAAGGATTCATTTCGAATTGAAAATCAATCTCAGTTTCTTTATCAAAACTAGGTCTGCTTGCTCCTAAATAGATGCTTCCGGTATATTCTTTTACCATGCCCATATAGGAATCAATATTCTTGGTTTCTTTCCCTATACAAACTATTAAAAGTCCAGTTGCAAGCGGATCTAATGTACCGGCATGTCCAACCTTAATTTT
>CALRIT020000002.1:0-346276 GCA_943361925.1 Vulcanococcus limneticus LL
TCTTTTCATATTGTATTTCTTTTTCTTTTTCCTTCTTTAATCTATGGACGAGCTATGCCGATAAACATACTGCCATTATTATCTATCAATGTAAAATCATTACCATCAACAAAACCATCGCCATTTGTATCGGTATATAAATAACCACTAGCAAAATTACTATTGTCATTATCTACATCCGTAAAGTCATTACCATCTATAAAGCCATCCTGATTGATGTCTCCTGCATAGATACCAAATACTCCCGATCCCAAATCAACCATATTGCTGCCATAAGCTTGAGTGGCTGCAGTGCTAAAGTCATAACTTAAACTTGAGCTAATCAATACACTATCTGCACTCCATGTTTCTAAGCTATTTCTATGTTTTAATACAATATAGTAGTAATTACCTACCGCAGCTCCTGGCAAGCTAATGCTTGCTGTTCCATTTACGCTAATTGTATCTGTTACACTATAAGCCAAATCAAAGGTGCCATTTGCTATATGCAATTCTACGGTAATTGTATCAGCAATGCTTGCTGGTGAAGTAAAATCACCATTGTATGGTGCTGATGTCATGGTGCTACTACCCAAATACAAACCTTCGAAGAAGGCAGTTAAACTTAAGCTAGCTGAGCCTGATAATGTTACTGTATCACCAATAGATGAATAAGCTGAATTACCACTTGCATTCACTGCTAATACTCTATAGTAATATCTGGTTCCTGCACTTAAGCCTGTTACTGCTTGACTTGTTCCCGTAGGAACTGCCAATCCATTATAACCTGATACAAATGTGTTGAAAGTATTTGAAGTAGATACATCCAATAAATAACTAGCTGCTCCTGTTGTTGCAGTCCAATTGATTGTCATTCCTGTACCACTAACACTTGATGCAGCACTTAAAACTGGTGCCGCAGATAAAGTAATTGTAGTTAAAGAAGAAGAACTTGCAGAAGCACCACAAGAATTAATTGCTCTAACTCTTGCATAATATGTTGTTCCTGCAGTTAATCCAGTAACACTTTGACTCAAACCTGCAACAGTTAAATCGTTGTAACCTGAAACAATGCTAGCAAATAAAGCATCTGTTGCAACATCTAATTTGTATGATGTAGCGCCACTTACAGTAGTCCATGATAAATCAACACCAGTAGTAGTTGTATTAGCAGTGCTAATAGTTCCAGGAGCAGAAGGTACTGCTCCAACAGAAACTGAAACACTTGCTGTTCTAAAACAACCTGCAGGAGTAGTAGCAGTAACTGTATAAGTTCTTGCTGATAGTGGCATTGTATAAACAGCGATTGTATCACCACCGGTATAGGCATTTGTACCTGTACTATTTCTAAACAAATCTGTTTGAGATGACCATACGAAAGATGGAGTAATGGTAGCTTTTAAAACCATATTAGGTCTTGTAGAAGCTGAGCTTGTAGGAGTAGCTGCCGACAAAATTGCAGCAGAAGTAACACCGTCTGCTCTATACCAATTGCAACTTACAAAAGAAGTGCTTGAACTTAACATAGTTATACCATCATCTGTCCCTCCGGTATTATTATTACTATAAGAAGTTTGAATCACAAGATTACTGGTTCCGTTCCAAGAGAATGTTCCATTCAAAGGAATAGTAATCCATCCTGTTGTTGAAATTGGCAAGCTTGCTGAAGCTCTAACCGTTGTTGGTGCAGAAATAAATGATAATGAACTTAAGCTAGTTGAGGCTGTATTACCCATTTGAATGCTAAAATCTAACAAACTTCCACTAAACGTAGAACCAATTGAATTAACATAAAAAGCAATTGAATTCAAAGGCGTATTTGAAGGAACTCCAAGGGCATTTAATTCTGCAGCTGTTATTAACATTTGGTGTTTAGTACCTCCATAATAATTTGATAGTGGTGCTGGGTAAGCATCTAAAGTATTCTCAATAGCAGCTGATCCAGTTGTATCAAATGTATTGACATAACCACCTGAACTAACTGCCAACAATTGACTTGTAGATGGACAAACAACTGCTGAACTTGGAGATATTGTCATAACATCAGGTCTTGGATTTACTGTAACAGAGTGATTAGCTGTATTTTGACAGGCTAATCCTGATGTTTGAACTCCAGTTAAAGTATAAGATGTTGTTGTTGTTGGATTGAAAGTATAACCAGAAACACTATTTCCACTAACACCTGTTGAAGGAGACCAATTATAGGTATCAAAATTACTTAATGTTGATGAAATAGTAATAGGAGAAGTAGTACTAGAACCCTCGCAAATAGCAGATGAAGCAGAATTAATGGTTAATGTTGGAGCACTTTGAACTAAAGCTGTAACCAATTGACGAGGACTTTCACAAGTTGTACCAATAACCCAATTGTAAAAATAATATTGGTAAATAGCTGTTAAAGCAGCAGATGTACCAGAAGCTGAAGAACCCGTAATATTCAATAGTCCAGATAAAGTATAAGGATACGGATGTGCAGTTGATCCTGATCTCCATGTATTCGGATTTGAGGCAAATCCAATAACATAATTTGTGCCTGCAGGAATGCTGAAATTAACCGGAACTGTTTGAGCTACACTTGGAGTTCCTGTATTTTGAACTGTTGTAACTCCTGTATAACTTGCTATTAAAGTACCTGTACCATTAGTTTGTCTTACTTCAATGGTAAATGATGTACCAATAGCAGCACTTGGATAAATGTCCAATGAGGCAATCTTTATGTCAGATAAGGCATCAAAAACCATCACTGCATTTGTAATAGCTGTAGTTTGAAACCCACCCGTTGTTTGATATTGGTTCCATGTAGCTCCGTCTGGTAAATTTTGAGAAGAACTTCCCTGAGTTGCTGCTGCAACATAATAATTAGCTGTTGAAGAAACCGTAGGTGAATAAGTTGTTCCGCTAAATAGAGGAGTTACTGCAGTATTACTAGCATACCATAAAGCTGTTTGTTGAATACCAACATTTGCAGTTAAAGTTACAGTACCAGGGCCGCAAACAGTATCACCTACTGCCGAGCTAAGTACCGGTAAGTGCACCGCACTAGTATCATCTAGCCATATTGTACTAGCATTACAAGTATTTGTTGCAGTCACCCAAATTGATTGAGTTAAATTCGAACCTACTAAATAACTAGTAGAATTTGTACCCACGTTTGTCCAAGGTCCATTTGGTCCAGCAATTGATTGCAACCACTGAATATTTCCTCCGGTAGCTGTTGTTGCAAAGCTTGGTGTACCTGTTGTATTGCAATATTGAGAAACAGAAGAAGTTATTGTACCCGTTACCAATGTGTCAATTTCAATAATCGCTGCTGACATTGCATCATCAGAGGAATTCGCATCACCTGTAACTAAAGTGTTTGCATTAAATGTATACGTTCCCATAAGAGACATATCATAAGTAGTACTAATAGTAACATCCATAGAAGCACCAGATGCTAAAGTATCAGTAGATAAAACTACAGGAGTAAAGGTTGTTGCATTTGGACCGGTTACATCTGCATTTACAGTTACATTATTTACACTAAAATCAATGGTAGTTGTAGGACTATTATTTTTAATTCTTACCACAACTGTTTTACCAGTTGTTGCACAAGTTCCAATAGGACCTACCAAAGCTGTTGCACTCATATTAATTGGAAATACAGCTCCATCAAATTCATCTGCTCCGATATCAACAGCTGTTCCTCCACCATTAATTGAACCAGCAGGACCTGGTCTTGCATCTCCATCATAGTCGGTAGATATTCCTGAAATAGTAACACCACCAGATTCCATTAATGAAGTTGTTGCAGGTGTAATATGCAAGTTTATATTACTAACAGAACCGGTTGCATTGATAAATGAAGGGTCTTCATTCATACTTGCAGCATCCAAACCTACAGCAGTTCTCCAGTTTGAAAAAGTAGCTCTGTTTGAACCATTGTAATAACCAATAGTAGAATTAGAAGAAAAATAATTGTTGTTATTTAAAGTTAAACCAGTTGGATTTAAACCTGTTGTCGCTAAATAAATTGCGAAGTGATTTCCAGTTGAACCGCTATTCATTCTTTTATTAGTGAATATATTGTTACGAATAACTCTGGTTCCGCTTGTTAATGTAGAATAGAATCCGTAAGTATTTGCCAATCCGGTAGAAACCGCGGCACCACCAATATATACCGTATTGAAGTAAACACCAGAAGTTCCACCTGCTTCAAATATACCAGCAATCATTCTATTGGTATTGATATCAGTACCATTAGAATCAATACCTAAACGAACCATATTGTTATATATGTTAGCATTACCACCTGCAATATGAATTCCAACAAAAGATGAACTATCGTTAGAAGAGTTTAATGAATGAACAAAGTTTTTGAAAACATTATGTGTACCTGTTGCTGCTGTATTTACTACTATTCCTGTAACTGTTGTTTTTGCTGCTCCAGTATTATTCAAAGCATAAATTAAATTTCCAGAACAATTATTTTCAAGAATAGCGCTTTGCAAACCAAATAAAATTCCCGTTACTGAAGAACTAGTTCCAACTCCAATTGTAGTTTGAGCAGAATTTAATCCGTAAATAGTATTATTTGTAACACTAGAATTAATTGTACCACCTGCGCTTAAACCAGTAATACCAGAAGAAGTTAAAGTTGTTGTAAAGTTTCTAATAATATTACCTGAAACAATGTGTAATCTTCCGTTTGAAGTTGTTCTGTTAATAAATGCCAATGCATTGTTAGCAGTATTTTGAGCCATACTTCCAGGAGCATTTCCTCCAATAATATTATTTGTAATAGTAAATAATCCTCTAGTAGCAGCTCCAATATCAATTCCTCTTAAACTCATTCCACCAGCAGCAGCTATTTGATTGATTGTTATTCCTCCAATATCATTATTAGAAATCTCAACATTTCCCATTTTTGTTCCTGTTCCTACCGCTATTGCTGCAAAAGTAGTACTCGTAGAACTTGTATTAATTACTATGCTTACGGAACTTGATTGATCTCCCAAGTGGTTACCTGAGCCTGAACCAACATTTACATCTCCAGCATTAACAAAAATCAAGGCTTGCACTGTTGAAGTGCTGGTAGTAGTAATGTTGATATTTTTGATTGTATTATTATCTACATTACTCGCAATACCAGAATCAACGTCCATGTATATAAACTGGAAAATAGTTGCAGCTGAATTGAAGGTTAATGCTGTTCCTCCACATTGCGGAGCTGTTCCACCAATATAGTTACCAGAAATAGTATGCCCGTTTCCTGTGCTATTAGCTAGATAAATACCATAAAAAGTACCAGCAATAGTTTTTGCATTTTGGTTATAAAATGAATTTCCAGAAATTGTCCAATAGGTGTTAAATCCAACCATATTGATACCGTAAGAAGTACCTGTTATTCCAAAATTATAAATATTATTATTTGAAATTATGTTTCCATGATTTGATTTAGTGGAATCCTGACCTATTGAATAAATAGCAGTTACAGGAGCTGTTGCACCATCATAAATATCATTATTTGTAATTGTATTGTCATCGTTTCCAGTTGAACCTAATGTAGTTCCAAAATTTACAATTCCAACTGCTGCAGATGTGCTAACACCTCTTAGTTTACAATATCTAACTAAGTTATTTGTTGCATCATTTACAAAACGAATAACACCTGCTGATGAATTTGTATTTAAGATAGTCATTAAAGGTGTTGTACCTACACCACCTGCTCTACCATCCAAAATGTAATAATCACCATTATCAATAGAGAATATTGATGTAATATTAGAACCAGTTATTCTGCAATCTGTAGATGCTCCGCTTGGTTGAATAGTTACAGTATTTGTTACACTTATACCATTAGGTCTATTTGAAAGTACGATTGGGAATGTTTCATTAGTTGAATATAGAGTATCAGTTAACTCAAAAACAACAGGACTAGTTAAACCTCTTAAATCTAAATCATTAACAGCATCAGTTAATCTGGTATAATTTCCACCTGGACCAACTGAATAGGTTCCACTCAATGGAGGGCCAACAATAAAGTATCTTCCAAAAACCGCAGGTGCACTAGTTACGTTTGTTACATTTGTTCCTGTAAATCCACTTTCTGTTTCAGCTCCTAAATTGCCATTTAAATCTTGAGCAACTACAAAATAAACAATAGTATCACCAATATTTAAACTTGAATTAAGTAATGAATAATCAATTTCCATTGAGAACGGAGATGCATTTGAAGACGATTTAGCATATTTCCATCCATTTGTTGAACTGTTATTAGCTAATCCAAAAACATCAGATTCAGAAAGCTTTTTAAAATAAACAGTTGGACGATTTGCAAGACTGGTATCTACACCTACTGCACCTGCACCTAAATCTGTGATTGTTGCAGAGAATGTATAATTTGAAACTGATTGGGTATTTGCCAAACTTGTATATGTAATAGTTGGAGCTGTACCGTCACCGGCATTTTCATAAGCACCAATAGTAGGTGTAGATAGATTTCTGCTATTACCTAAGTAATCAGTTGTAAAACCTACAAGTGGAGTTCCTGCATTTACCAATGGAGAACCTGTTTGTGGAACTAAATTAGTATTTGTATTAAACATTGGTAATGCAGAAACTGAGTTTGTATCAACAAGTGAAGCTGTTTGCCAATTTGCTAAACTAGTATAACTTGTTGAATTCAAATATCCAATATTAGCAGTACCACCTGTAGTAATATTGTAAAGCAAATTATAATTGGAAACACCTACAAAACTTGCAGCTCTTGAATAATATGCCCAGGTATTTCCAGCATTACCTGTACCTGTTAAACTGAATACATTGTTTCTGATATCCGGATTGGTATTGGCAGTTGTATTTGAACCATTACCCAAAGCAAAAGCAGCAGATAAACCAGAACTGCTATTATTTAATTGGCCAGTTAAACTAACTGAATTATAATAATAGTGGTCATTATATCCCGTAGATGCTATTATTCCTGTTAAAGCCCATGTTGTACTTGTACTTGTAGATGTAATATCGTATACGCTGTTATTAAAGATATAAGCATTCGAAGGATTACCAACTGTAGTATATGTTGAACTTAGAACCAATAATCCATTAGCTTGACCAGTACTTGAACCTGTATAAGCAATATTGTGAATTTTATTATTATAACATAACCCTTCCTTGAAATCAAGTAATCTCAAACCATATAAAGCTGTTGTAGATGTACTTCTAATATTTTGAATATCGTTATTTGCGATAACCATGTTTTTCTGGCGATCAGTTCTAACTCCCTCCAAATTAAATCCTTCTCCAGTAACACCTGTACCAAATAAGTTACCAGTAACTCTATTATTAGAATCCGGTTTATTAGCATCATATCCAAACATTACTAAACCATATTGAGATTTGCGGAATAAATTGTTTGAAATTAAGTTATTATCATTTCTTTCAGAACCAGCAGCTGTTAAGGTAATAGTTCCTGAACCACCTACATACATTCCAAAGAATGAAGTAGTTGCAGCATTTCCTTCAATAATAGTATTCTTTAAGGTATTATTTTTTGACCCATTCCCTAACGCAGGTGCTGCAATCCAAATAACAGCATTACCTGCCGTAGTTAGTGTATTATTTCTGATAGTTAAATTTCTTGAATTGGTTCCTGAATTACTTCCATCAATAGTTATAAAATCAGCACCATTTAATTTAAATATTGAACCTGCAGCCACTGATCCTTCAATTAGGGTATTTGTCGAAGCCGCAGGTTTAATTGTTAAATAATTCGTTAATGAAGCATAACCATTTGAATTAAATGTAATAGGAAAGGTTTCTGCTGAAGAATACAAAACATCTGTTAAGCTAAACACTACAGCACCGGAAATACAACCTGTATTATAAGCTAATGCTGCTGCTGTTAATGTAGTGTAAGTTCCGCCAGCTCCAACTGGTATTGTTCCTGTAAGTAAAGTTCCAATAGTATATGAATTCGGTGTAGTTGGAGGAGTACCAGCAGCAGGTGGACTAGCTGTTAATGAAGCGGCACCAGCTGAAGGGGAAATGCTCACATTGTTTACTGAATCTTGAGCTACTAAATAATAGTAGACTGTATCGGTTGTAGTAATACCTCCACCAAATGAAAAATCAAAGTTGGTTCCACTTGTGTATGTACCTTGAACAGAAGTATAAGTTCCATTTAAACCAGTTTTCCAATATAATGTTGGAACATCCGTACCTGAAGTTGGAACTCCTGAAAAATCATAAACGGAAACACTTAAATTAGCACCAGCCACAGTACATTGAGTAGGAAGAGCTGTATAAGTTATTACCGGACCAACTCCATCTGCTCCATTTTCGTATGCACCAATTGTTGGGTTGGTTGCATTTCTTGTAGCACCCAAATAATCAGTTGAATAACCAACAATTGGAGTTCCAGTATTTAACATGGATGAACCCAAATTCGGGCGAAGATTTGTATTTGAATTGAAATCAGGGTTAACATTCAGTGAATTAACATTTTGTCCAAAAGCAGTTTGTAGTCCAGATAATGTTGTAACATCTGCAGCTAAATAAGCAAGGACTCCTTGAGTTCCACTAACATAATAATTATTGTAATTAATGTTTGTATATCCAGAATTTGCAAGATCTGAATAAATTGCATAGGCTTTAGAGCCTGTTCCGGAAGCATTAATATTGTTAATAGAATTGGCAAAAACATTATTTCTAATATCAATTGATGATGCAGCAGATCCTATATAGATAGCTGCAGTTATATTATTTCCACCTCTAGTATGATCTCCATATAAATTAACAGAATTATAATAAATTTTGATTCCACCAGTAACTGTTGTTAATGTTGAAGAATTACCTTCTATACCAATTGAAATACCCATAGAAGATGAATTCCCAAAAGTTGACCAGTTACTTCCATTCATTCCGTATAGAACATTGTTTTCTAATATTATATTACTTGAAACAAGGCCTGTTCCTACAGTAATACCTCTACCTCCATAACCGCCTGTATTAGTTGTATTAACTCTGGTGATTAAATTCTTAGAAACTACAGTATTGGTAACATTTGCTCCTAAAGAAATACCAACAGGAGTGGTACCAGATGATACAATATCAACATTATTAGAAGAGATAGTTGAATTATTAATGAAGGTTGATCTAAAAAACATAGCACCTGCCAAGGTTCCATTATAGGCATGGGTATTATTGCTTATAGCTAAAAAGTCTAATTCACCATTTAATACACCTCCAGCATAAATACCATTTCCAAAATTTGTAAATAAATTTCCAGATATCGTATTATTGTCATTGTCTGCTCCTGTAGCACCAACAGTGGAACCTACAGAGATACCATAATTCAAAACAGTATTACTTGCACTAGTAAAGTTAATATTTTTGATGGTGTTATTTGTTGCTCCAGCACCTATTCCTAAAGATGAAATTAAAATTCCACTTGTAGCTGCTGAAGTATTAGAATTATTTATTGAAAGGTCCCTACTAGAACTAGCATTATTAGAACCATCAATTGTTACATAATCTGCGCCATTTAATATTATTAAACCTGAAGCAGAACTTCCTGTAATTGTAGATGTAACTCCTGTAGCCGGAAGAATTGTAAGTGTATTTGTTAAACTAGAATTACCATTACTATTAAAAGTTATTGGAAAAGTTTCACTTGTTGAATAGGTAGCATCAGTTAAACTAAAAATTACAGGGCCTGACAAACAATTTCCATTAAAAGAACTTGCAGCAGCTGTTAGAGTTGAGTAATTACCTCCAGAACCGACCGTATATGTGCCAGACAAAGAAATACCAATAACATAAGCGCTAGGAGTAGTAGGAGGAGTTCCAGCTGCTGGAGGACTAGTTGTAAATGAACCAGCTCCTGCAGAAGGAAAAGATATTAAATTTCCTGCAACATCTTGAGCAACAATAAAGTATTTTACGGTATCTGTTGCAGATACACCTGAACCTAGAGCAAATTCAAAGTTATTTCCCGATAAATAAACACCTTGCGAAGGAGTTAAAGTTCCAGAATTTATTTGATAATATAAAATAGGCAAATCACCACCAGATGTTGGAACTCCCGATCCTCCATCTGTAATAGTTGCAGTTAATGTTCTACCTGTAGTTGAACATGTATTTGTTAAAGCAGTATAAGTAATTGAAGGAGGGACAACATCCGCTGGTATTCCATCAAATTCATCAGCTCCTAAATCCGGACCTGTGGCTCCTCCATTAATAGAACCTACTGGTCCTGGACGAGCATCACCATCAAAATCTGTTGTAATTCCGGTAGTAGACGCTGATTCCCCTCCTGATTCAAGAGGAATAGCACTTGTTGTGTTGATATGAAAATCAGTTGATGAAATAAAAGGAATATTATAACTTAAAGAAGAACCATCTTTACCTGATGCGGCTTTCCAATCTGAAATAGTATTTCTAAGAGCTGCATTATAATAACCAATATTTCCATTGGGAACATAATAACAATTGTTATTGACAGAACCTCCAGAGATATTCGTTGTTGTATTTACATAAAATCCAAAAGTTCCTGATCCTGTGTTTTGATTTACAACAATATTATTTAAAAATTGAGAAATTGTAACTCCAGAAACAGTTGCTGCAATTCCATAATTGACGTAATTTACTAACGTTCCTGTTGAAGTTGCAGGTAGATAAATTGTGTTGTGATTAATTTTCATCAGTGTAGCACCTGCAGAAATCCTAATACCATAAGCAACAAATGAGGAAAGTGATGAAGTTGTGTACTTACTGGCTACTATATTTACGATATAATTATTAGAAATTTGAATGTTATCGCAATTTGTAGATCCAGTTACAGCTATTCCATAAGAACCATAACCTGAAGTACTTGGTTGGTATATATCATGAATATTATTTCTAATAACCCTGCAACCAGAATTAACTGTTCCAATTTCAATAGCTGAAATTGTAACTGAATAACCGGTTCCAGATGCAGAGACATCACCAACTCTTATATCATTTTTTTCAATCAAAGCAGAACCAGCACCATTTGATGCTGAACTATATTGAACAAAAATCCCTCTATTTCCGACTCCGCTAGCTGCAGTTGAACTACCAATAGTGTTATTCTTAATTTGTAATCCGGTATTAGGATAGGTTGCACTAGTACCATTTGCATAAACACCATGATAACATCTAGTAATTAAATTATTGTCAATAACTGTATTTAAACTACTATATGCTCCAGTTGTTATGGAGGAAGAATTTGACATTACAATGCCATAATTTGTAGTAGTTGAGTTAGCGGCTGATCGTGACCCAGTTATTATACAATTCTTAATCGTATTATTATCAGCTCCATCAGCCCCAGTTGTGGATGTAGAGGCTAGCCTAATTACTGCTAAACCTGTTGAGGTAGAAGTTGGCCTTACAAAACTTAGATTTTGGGTTCCTGATGTCAAAGGGTCATCACCATCAATAGTAACATTATCAGCTCCGTTTAATTCTATCATAGCTCTACTGGCTGTTACAGTTGCATTCCCATTTACTGTAACATTTCCTGATGGCTTAATTGAGATAGACGTATAATTTGAAGGTGAGGCACTTTTTAATAAAGGAACTACCGTTGATGGTTCAGTTGTGTTACCTGTTATAACAATGTTAATCACCCCTTGATGGGTCCCTGCATTAATAGCTGTGAAAGCAGCATTTAAAGTAGTAAATGTACCACTCGTAGTTCCACCTGTTGCACTCAAAGTAACTTGAGCCCGTGTGTTGAAATAGAATAAACTAAACAAGCTGAATAAAATCAGCATCTTTAGTCTTGTCCCTAATCTTGATTTAATAGTAGGAATTTTAATCATATTTATTGTTTTATAGTTTAATATTTTTAATATTTATTAAGAAAATTTACCATTTAAAACACAACAAAATCAACCCTAAAATTAATTTATTGTGCGCTTAATGTAAATTCTTTGTAAAACGAAATTATGATTAAGCATCATTAATGCAAGAAATTCCGTCAACATATCTTAATTTTAACTAAAAAAATGATAAGCAGCTTTTATTTCTATATGAATAGTTGTATCGATTGTAAATAAAAAATCAAACCCTGACGAAATTTTATAAATAAAAAAACTTTCAATTACAAATTTGAATTTCATGACTTAAAAAATGATTTGAGTCAATTTTGTCATGATAAATTCCCCATTTTAATTCAAAAGATTAAATACAATATTTATGAAGCCTCAAAAAATGAATCTATTTTCAATCAATTTTATATTCCAAACCAAAATTCTAATTGATTTTAAAATTCTAATTTTTATCCCAACTACATATTAATATATTTACAACCCTTTTGGTAATTCAAAATAGCATTTATACTTATGTCTGATCACAAAATTATTTTCTCGATGGCCGGGGTTTCTAAAATCTATCCGCCATCAAAACAAGTTTTAAAAGATATTTATTTATCATTTTTCTATGGAGCCAAAATTGGTGTTCTTGGTTTAAATGGCTCTGGAAAATCATCCTTACTTAGAATTATTGCAGGAGTTGATAAAAACTTCCAGGGTGAAGTAGTTTTTGATTCTAAAAACTACAAAATAGGTTTCCTTGAACAAGAACCTGAACTCGATGAAAACAAAACAGTTCTTGAATCAGTAAAAGAAGGTGTTAAACATATCACTGATCTTCTTGATGAATTTGAAAACATCAATAATAGTCTTGCCGACCCAAATCTAGATGGTGATGAAATGATGAAAATCCTCGATCGTCAGGCTGTGGTGATGGAACAACTCGAGCAAAATGATGCATGGGAACTTGATACTAAACTCGAAAAAGCAATGGATGCACTTCGTTGCCCGGAGAGCGATACTCCTGTAAAAGTATTATCGGGTGGAGAAAGACGCCGTGTTGCTTTATGCCGATTATTGTTGAGCAATCCTGATATTTTATTACTCGATGAGCCTACCAATCACTTAGATGCAGAAAGTGTTGACTGGTTAGAGCAATTCCTGAAAAACTTCCCTGGTACCGTTATTGCTGTTACCCACGATAGATATTTCTTAGATAATGTAGCTGGTTGGATTCTTGAATTAGACCGTGGTGAAGGTATTCCATGGAAAGGTAATTACAGCTCTTGGTTAGATCAAAAATCAACCCGATTACAAGCTGAAGAAAAACAAGAAAGCAAACGTTCTAAAGCTTTACAACGTGAATTGGAATGGGTAAAAATGGGGGCTAAAGGCCGACATGCCAAACAAAAAGCACGTTTAAATGCCTACGATAGAATGTTGGGTGAGGAACAAAAAGAAAAAGAACAAACGCTTGAATTGTTTATTCCTGCCGGACCTCGTTTAGGTGATGTGGTAATTGAAGCCAATAATGTTAGTAAGGCCTTTGGTAAAAAATTACTTTATGAAAACCTAAGCTTCTCGCTTCCTAAAGGTGGTATTGTTGGAATTATTGGTCCGAATGGTGTTGGTAAAACAACCCTTTTTAGAATGATGATGGGACTTGAACAACCTGATAGCGGTGAATTCAAAATTGGTGAAACAGTTAAAACTGCTTATGTAGACCAAAGTCATAAAGACTTATTACCTGAAAAATCTGTTTTTGAGGTTATATCAGGTGGAACAGAATTGATGTTGGTGGCAGATAAACAAGTAAATGCCCGTGCTTATATTTCTAAATTCAATTTCAGTGGAAACGACCAAAGCAAAAAGGTTGGTGTACTTTCAGGTGGAGAAAGAAACAGGGTTCATTTAGCAATGACCTTAAAAGAAGGTGGTAACGTTTTGTTACTCGATGAGCCTACAAATGATATTGATGTAAACACATTAAGAGCCTTGGAAGAAGCCATTGAAAATTTTGCAGGATGTGTTGTTGTGATTAGTCACGACAGGTGGTTTATAGATAGAATTGCTACTCATATTCTTGCTTTTGAAGGCAATTCTCAGGTAGTTTATTTTGAAGGAAACTATAGTGATTACGAAGAAAACAAAAAACAAAGAGGTGGTGATCAAGCTCCACACAGAGTAAGATTCAAGGCAATATAAACAAACGAAAAAGGTGGATTCAAAATTGAAATCCACCTTTTTTTTGCTAATTATCTAAACCATTTTTATTACAAAAAGATTCTACTTCATCATAAGTAAGTTTACTTAAATCATGAATAATCTTTTCTCTTATTTCCTTCTTCCCTCCTCTTGTCATAATGCCAATTAAAAAAGGCTTTTGTTTGTGATAAACAATTCCAAAATGATGTAATTGAATATTAAAACTATTGCCCTTTGCATCAAACTCATCGCGGGTTCCGTATTTATGAGCAACTAAAATATTTGATGGAACTGCAGCTCTAATACCCTTTGAAAACTCTGATTTAGATAAATAAGTCAAAGCTTTTTCAGAATTTCCTCTGTTCAAATAAGTTCCATTATATAAAATCCTAAAGATTGCTGCGTAGGCCTTTACTTTCATAAAGTTAGAATTAATGTTTAAATCGTTTTTGATATCTAGATTTAAATCATTACTAACTTTAATCACCTCATCCATTCCTACTGCCTGCATTAACATCAAGGTTGCTTTATTATCTGAATAAGTAATCATTTGAGTGATTAGCTGGTCAATTGAATACCATTCTTCATGGTTCTTCTTAAATCCATTTCCTTCATCCTCATCTATTTTATCTAATAAGGTAGTATCATATTGGATTTTGTTATCCATAAACAATGGTTCTGCTTCAGTTCTTTTAAGCACAGCAATCATAACAGGAATCTTCATTAAACTTGCAGGACTAAACAATTCTTTTTCTTCAACACCAATCCATAGTCCATTATTCAAATCCCTGAAATAATATGAAATATGGATTTCAGGATACTGCTTGTGAATTTTATCTAGATAGGTATCCAAAGCAGGTCTGAAAGATTTTATTTCTTTCATATTCAACTTCATTTGCTCAACACAAGGAAGCATTGGATTAACTAAACCAACAGAACCGGAAGCATTAATTTTACTCGATTGAATTGAATCAGTTTTTGCTTTTTCATTCTTATTCGAACCCAAAAAATAACCCAAACCTGTTGATATTGAAATAAATACTATTGAAATTACGATTGTCCTAACATTTTTCATACTTTTCAAAAGTAAATTTCAATCATTAGGATTTCATTAATCCTATTAATTTAATGCATTTTTAAGTCAGAATTATGATAAGCTTTTGGGAGAATAAAAACCTGCTACACTTCGATGTACTTATTATTGGTTCAGGAATTTGCGGTTTATCAACTGCATGTTCAATCAAGGAAAAATATAAAAATCTAAAAGTAGCAATCATTGAAAGAGGTATTTTACCAAGCGGAGCAAGTACTAAAAATGCAGGATTTGCTTGTATTGGAAATCCAACAGAAGATTTGGCTGATTTAGATATAATGGGTAAAGAATCACTTATACAATTAGTTAGTAAAAGATTCAGTGGATTACAAATTTTACGTAAACGACTTGGTGATGAAAATATAGGATATGAAGCAACAGGCTCTCATGAAATAATTTTCCATAATCAAGAATTTGATGAGTCAAAAATTGAATTGCTCAACCAGATTTTATTTCCTGTTTTCAATCAACCTATTTTTGAAAAATTATCATATCATCATTCCTATTTTGGATTTGATAAAATCAAAGTTCAATCAATTTATAAAAACAATTTAGATGGACAAATTGATACTGGCTTAATGATGGATAATTTTGTTTCTTATGCAAACAGTTTAGGCATCAGAATGCTAACAGGAACAAGTGTTGAAGCTTTTGAAGATATAGGAAATTCAATTGAACTTTATTTAAAAAGCGAAATTCAATCCATCAAAATTAAAACACAAAAACTAGCTATATGCACCAATGCTTTTAGTAAAAAATTAATACCGGAGATAGATTTACAACCAGGCCGTGGACAAGTTCTTATTACCAATGAAATTGAAGGCCTTCAACTAAATGGAACTTATAGTTTTGATAAAGGTTATTATTATTTTAGGAATGTAGGAAAAAGAGTATTGTTTGGAGGAGGCAGAAACCTCGATTTTAAAACCGAAGAATCATTGGAATTTGAACTCAATCCCAAAATACAAAACCAATTGATTTCTCATTTAAAAGAATGGATAATTCCTCAACATAACTTTACTATTGAAAGGCAATGGACTGGCATTATGGCTTTTGGAGGCAATAAAACTCCTTTTATTAAAAAGCTTTCAAACAATATTGTGGCAGGTGTTCGAATGAATGGAATGGGTGTGGCTTTATCTGGAAAAATTGGAGAAGAATTGGCTGAAATGTTGTTGAACTAAAACAGAGTAATCAGCATATTCAATTGAAGAATGTGCCATTCAGCATTTATGCTTATCTTCGCGCATCATGGCACAAAAACCATCCATACCACAAGGCACAAGAGACTTCGGTCCAAAAGAAGTTCAGAGAAGAAAATATATTCTTCAAATTATCGAATCTGTATTTAAAAAATCGGGATTCATGCCACTCGAAACACCTTCAATGGAAAACCTAAGCACCCTAACCGGTAAATATGGAGATGAAGGTGATCAATTGTTATTTAAAATTCTAAATTCAGGAGACTATTTCAAAAAGCTGATTGAATACAACGAAAAAGCTTTGGGTCATGAAGAATTAGACCCAACATTCCTTCCCTCATTCAGTGGAAAAGTAAGTGATTTAGATTCCAAACGCAGCTTATCTTTTATAGCCGAAAAAGGTTTACGTTACGACTTAACTGTACCTTTTGCGAGGTATGTTGTAATGAATAGAAATCAAATCAGTTTTCCTTTTAAACGTTACCAAATGCAGCCTGTTTGGAGAGCCGACAGACCTCAAAAAGGGCGCTACAGAGAATTTTGGCAATGTGATGCCGATGTGGTTGGAAGTAATAGTTTGTTAAATGAAGCAGAACTCATTCGTATTTATGATGAAGCTTTTGCTTTACTTGGAATTCCGGTTGTTATAAAAATGAATAACCGCAAATTTCTTACCGCTTTGGCAGAGGCTTGTGGAGCACCTGAGTTAATTGGAGCCATAACAGTTGCCATTGATAAACTCGATAAAATCGGGATTGAAAAAGTTGAAGAGGAACTAAAAGAAAAAGGTTTAACATCAAACCAAATAGAAAAAATAAAAGCCTATTTACTGCTTCCAAAATCAACAAATTCTTTAAAAGATTTAGGAGAAATTTGTGGAAATAATAAAGCATTCCAAAAAGGTTTAGATGAAGTAAATGCAATTCTTGATTTTATAGGATGTGATTTAAACAACCAATTGGAATTAGACTTTAGTCTTGCACGTGGTTTGAGTTATTATACAGGTGCTATTTTTGAAGTAGTTGCAATCAGTGGAAGTCTAAGATCGAGCATTGGTGGTGGTGGAAGATATGATAACTTAACCGGCATATTTGGTTTACCGGATGTATCGGGAGTTGGAATTTCTTTTGGCTTAGATAGAATTTATGATGTAATGGAAGAGGCTAATTTGTTCCCTAACACAATTAGAAATTCGCCTACTAAAATTATCTTTTGTCATTTTGATGAAAAAGGAAGAAAGTTTGCATACGAAACCTGCTTAAAAATAAGGAAAGAAAATATTTGTGCTGAAGTATTTCCTGATATCACTAAAAAAATTGGAAAACAGCTTGATTACGCCAATTCATTAGGCATTCCATATGTTGCAATTATTGGAGATGATGAAATGAGAGACCAAATATTCAGTCTAAAAAACCTGGAAACAGGCATTCAGCAAAAACTTAGTTTAGAAGAATTAATCAATACTATTCAATCTTAAAATGAATTCATATTTTGAAATTAATCAGTTATTAAATTTAGCTGATATCGATGCCATCATCAAACAAAAAAAGCATTTAAAATTGTCTGATGAAGCAAAAGCAAGAATCATAAAATGCCGCGCTTATCTCGACAAAAAAATGGAGAACAATGAGCAAGCATTTTATGGCATCAATACCGGATTTGGCTCTTTGTGTAATACCAAAATATCAGATTCTGAATTAAATCAGTTACAAGAAAATTTGTTATTATCTCATGCTTGTGGTACTGGCGATGAAGTGCCAAAAGAGATTGTAAAAATCATGCTTTTGTTAAAAGTACAATCATTGTCGTTTGGTTACAGCGGCGTGCAATTACAAACGGTAGAAACTTTGATAGAATTCTTTAATAAAGATATTTTACCTGTAGTTTATGAATTGGGTTCACTAGGTGCTTCTGGAGATTTAGCACCTTTAGCTCATTTATGTATTCCATTATTTGGTAAGGGAATGGTTTGGGTTGATGGGAAGAAAATCCCTTCATCAGAAGCACTGCTTAAGTTCCACATTCCTTCTGTTAAATTACAATCAAAAGAAGGATTGGCATTGATTAACGGAACCCAGTTTATGTCTTCGTATGCCACTTATATTCTTTTAAAATCGAAACAATATTTACCTGTTATCAATAAAGTAGCTGCACTTTCTTTAGATGCTTTTGATGGAAGAATTGAGCCTTTTACAGATGCACTTCATCAAATCAGACCTCATAAAGGACAAATTGAAACTTCAGCCCAAATGAGAAAAAATCTATTGGGAAGTGAAATGATTCAGAGAACAAAAGCACATGTTCAGGATCCATATGCTTTCAGATGTATTCCTCAGGTGCATGGTGCTTCTTACGATACTGTGCAATATGTTCAATCGGTAATAGAAACCGAAATTCAATCCGTAACAGATAATCCAAATGTTTTTCCTGATGATGATTTGATTATTTCAGGTGGAAATTTCCATGGCCAACCACTTGCATTGGTAATGGATTTTCTTGCAATTGCATTGGCTGAATTAGGAAGTATTTCAGAAAGAAGAACTTATCAATTAATAGCAGGATTGAGAGAATTACCGGCCTTTCTAACAGGCAATCCAGGATTAAATTCAGGATTCATGATTCCACAGTATACAGCAGCTTCAATTGTTAGTCAGAACAAACAATTATGCAGTCCTGCAAGTGTTGACAGCATTGTAAGTAGCAACGGCCAGGAAGACCATGTTTCGATGGGGGCCAATGCTGCTACTAAGTGCCTGAGGGTATTAAAAAACCTGGAAAGAATTATTGCCATTGAATTGATGAATGCAGCTCAGGCTTTTGAATTCAGAAGACCATTAAAAACCTCTGAAACATTAGAGGAATTACTCACATCATACAGAAAAAAAGTAAGTAAACTTGAAAACGACAGGTACTTACATGAAGACATTGACCAAAGTATTTTATTCATTCAACAATTAAATTAATATGGATTTATTAAACCACCCTGATATCAACGATTTGATTGAAATTGCCATTAGAGAAGATGTGGGTGATGGCGACCATAGTTCAATGGCTTGTATTCCTGCCGATCAACAAGGTCATGCTTATTGCATAGCCAAAGAAGCCGGTATCATTGCCGGAATTGATTTGGCTAAAAAAATATTTCACAGAATAGACCCCAACTTAGTTTATGAAGCTCATTTAAAAGATGGTGATGAGATTGAAGTTGGAACAAGAGTTTTTGATGTAAAAGGTTCAGATATCAGCATACTTACTGCCGAAAGACTGGTATTAAACTTTATGCAAAGATTGAGTGGAATTGCAAGTCAGAGTAAAAAAATTAGTCTGATTTTAAAGGATTATAAAACCACTATACTTGATACACGTAAAACAACTCCCGGAATGCGTTTATTAGAAAAATGGGCAGTAAAAACAGGTGGTTGCAGCAATCATAGAATGGGATTGTATGATATGGTGATGTTAAAAGACAATCATATTGATTTTGCCGGAGGAATTGAACAAGCCATTAAAAAAACCAAAGAGTATTTACAAAACAAAGGTTTGAAATTAGATATAGAAATTGAAACCAGAAGTTTGGATGAAGTACAACAAGTGCTTAATTATGGTGGTGTTAAAAGAATTATGTTGGATAATTTCAGTCCTGAACTATTAAAAGAAGCCATACTATTAATAAATGGCAAATATGAAACTGAAGCTTCTGGAGGAATTACATTAAGTACAATTGAAAAGTATGCAGAATCAGGCGTCGATTTTATCTCTGTAGGAGCATTAACGCACAGTTCCAAAAGCATCGACCTGAGTATGAGAGTTGTACAAAAGTAAATTTTCAAAAAAAGTAAATTATTAAGAAAGTGATTTTAGTTGCTTTTCTGATTTTTTTATACATATTTGTATTGAACAAATATTTTAACAAACCAATAAAAATGAAAAACAATTTACTTAAAGGACTAGTTTTTGCATCTGCTTTAACATTAAGTTTAGGTGCATGTAAAAAAGAATCTACAACTACTGACGAAAATGGTAATGGAAATGGTAATGCTATTGAAGTACCAAGAGTTGCTCATAGTGTTGTAAATAAAGTAACCGGAACTCTTTGCCCACCATGCGGCGGATGGGGATGGGATGCTTTTGAAGAATTAATTTCAACTAACAAAGGTAAAGCTTACTTCGTAGGAACTTACAGCCAAAACTTTGTTGCTAAAGAATTAATTACTCAAATCGCTTCTGATTGGGATACATACTGGGCGTCATATACTGGAACTTTAGGATATCCAACCTTTTGCGCTAACTTTACTCCTCAATTATCTAGAACATCTTCTGGTGTAAATGTAACTGCTGAGAAAAAATTATGTAATGATGCAGTAACTGCACACGTTGCTAAATCACCACTTGCAAATACTGCTTTCACTGTAACCTGGACTGAAGAAGCTGGTTGGTATAAAGTTACAGTTGCTACTAACACTAAATTCTTTGAAGCTACTACAGGTACTTACCACCTAGGAGTTTACATCATTGAAGATAAAGTTAAAGCTGGTCAATCTGGTCATACTCCTTCTACTAACGTTTCTCACCACTATGTATTGAAACAATCAATGGATGAAATCACTAACAAATCTTTTGGTGATGTTGTTGCTGAAGGTGATATCGCTGCTAACAAAGTAGTAAGCAAAACTTATACTACTTATTTACCATTAACTACTGTTAAAGAAAACATTTCTATCTTAACTATGATTAACAAGAAAAATGCTAACAAATGGGAATTTGTTAATGCATATTCTGATCAAAAATAATTTAGAATAAAAAAATTAAAGTCGATTTCAAATTTGGAATCGGCTTTTTTTATGCCCTTTACTCAGTAATTTCATTCTTATTTGATTATGTTTGAAAAGCATGTGGCAGGTTTATATCAAAGGTTTTCGGATGTATCTTCAATTAGAAAGGTCTCTTCTAAAAAATAGCATTGATGCTTATTTACATGATGTAGAACTGCTTTCTCAATTTATGGCGATTGAATATCCAAACATCTCTCCCACCCAATGCAGTTTATCGCAACTCAGACACTTTATAAAATACCTTAGTGAAATTCCTCTTGAAGCAACATCACAAGCGAGAATTCTTTCTGGAATAAAATCTTTCTTTTTATACCTGGTACTAGAAGATGAAATCAAACAAAGTCCTGCAGAACTTTTACAGGGCCCCAAACTTACACGTAAACTACCCGATGTTTTAGAAACCCATGAAATTGATGCAATGGCAGCTACAATCGATACGCTAAAACCTGAAGGATTGAGAAACAGAGCCATTCTTGAAACCATGTTTAGTTGTGGTTTACGCGTTTCAGAAACCTGCAATTTGAAAATCTCAAACATTTATAAAGACGAACAATTTATACGTGTAATAGGTAAAGGCGACAAGGAAAGATTGGTACCTATTGGCAAAATTGCTTTGCAGTTTATTGAATACTATTTGCAGGAATTGAGACTTCACCAGGAACCAAAAACCGGAAATACAGATATCCTTTTTTTAAATAGAAGAGGAAGTAAATTAAGCAGAGTGATGATATTCTACATTTTAAAAGATTTAGCTAAAGCAGCAGGCATTAAAAAGACAATCAGTCCACATACCTTACGCCATTCATTTGCTAGTTCATTAGTAGAAGCCGGCGCAGATTTAAGAGCAGTTCAACAAATGTTAGGACATGAAAGCATAACTACTACCGAAATTTATACGCATATCGATAGAGCTTATCTGCATGATACCATATTGCAGTTTCATCCAAGAGCTAGGAAATAATTTCGCTAAATTTTTTATTGTAAATGGTCTTACCAACCCGATTGATATGTAAAATTAATTCTAAATTTGTTATTTGATGATAGACTGATAAATCAAATTTATATGGCAATAACAAATCATCAAATTCACTTTCTATTTTGATTAATAGAGATAAGTTCAAGCCTTCGCCAAAAAGAGTAAGATCGAGGTCTGAATTTAGTTTGTTATTACCAATTGCTCTGGAACCAAACAATACAACTTTTTCAATCTCTTTATGATGAGAGAAAACTTCAACAATTCTTTTTTGGTCTATATCCTTTATCCCTGAAATAAGCATTAGTTAAATAATTTCGATTGGTTATCAGATAATTTCCCCTTCATAACAAATTTAAAATCAACAAAAGCAAAATAATAATCGTTTAAGATTTTGTTATAAATTTCATTAGCAATAGCTTCATTGTAAGTATGGGAAGTTTTATTTCTGCTTCCAAGCATTTCCATCCAAATATCACCATTAGATATTAGGTTTAATTGGAAAGTTTCGCGAATTGCATCTCTAATGCCACCAACCTGAGAATTGCCTTGGAAATAAGCATAATCTTTCATTACATTCCATGCAAGTTCATGAGTATATTCAAATCTTTGAATCAAACCATCTTTAATTAATTCAGATAAAACAGTGTCATTCTCAATAGGACTATTAACTTGAATTAATCTGTTAATATATTCTACAGATTGTTCAAGTTTATTCAATGCTTTAATAAAATTCGAAAAGCGTTGCTCCCATCTAATATCTTCTTCCATATTTATTGAATTTCATGTCAAATTAAATCCATTTGGATTAAATATTAACCAATACAGAAAACCAAAGAACATCATTTAAGTTATTGATTTCATGAAAGGCATCAAAAAAGAAAATCTTCCCTTCAAAATTTGTCCAGTTTGCGATAAACCCTTTTCATGGAGAAAGAAATGGGAGAAAAATTGGAATGAGGTAAAGTTTTGTAGCGATAAATGCCGAATGAATAAACATGAAAAAAACATATAAAAGAAGTCTGGTCTGGTTTTCTAATAACCTTCGTACCCAATCAAATCAGGTAATTCAAGAAGCTATTCGTTCCAGTCACTCAGCTTTTTTTGTTTATATTGTTGATGATAGACTTGAGTTAAAAAATGATTGGGGTTTTAGCAAAATGGGACCATTTAGGCTAAATCACCAATTAGATGCGCTTTTTATTCTTAAGGAATTGTTGTTAAACAATGGAATCCATTTGCATGTCTACAAAGGAAATCCTACTACAATCATTCCTGAAATTTGTAAAAACAATGAAATTGAAATAATCTTCAAACAAATTGATTTTGCTCATGATGAAATCAAAGACAATGAGCTCATTTCAATTAAAAGTGGAATCAAATTTCAGTTCATCGACGACAATTACCTAATTCCAATTTATGAACTAAGTTTTCCCTTACAAAAGCTACCTGATATTTTTACGCAGTTTAGAATCACTGTCGAAAAAAACTTGCCTGTTTTCAAGAAACCTGATTTGATTCAATTGTCAGATTGTGATGTTTTAAAAGATGAAAACACAGAAGAATTTACTGTTATTCAAACTGAAACTACTGATAAAGTTAATGGAGAAACGAAGGCATTATCTCACTTAAAAACATACATTGAATCTGGTTACGCACGCCATTATAAAGAAACAAGGAATGGACTAATAAATGATTCTGATTCCACTAAACTCTCTCCATTTTTGGCAATGGGTTGTTTGAATGCCAAAACAGTGATGTTTCATGTTAGAGAACATGAAAATGAGTTTGGAGCGAATGAATCAACTTATTGGATTTGGTTTGAATTGTTATGGCGTGATTATTTTAGAAATGTATCAGCCAAATTTGGAAAGAAAATTTTTCTACAAAACGGAATCAAACATCAAACAAACAAAAAGAAATTTGACCCTGAACTATTTAAAAAATGGACCTTGGGAGAAACCGGAGAAGCCTTTGTTGATGCAAATATGAAAGAGCTTTTACAAACTGGTTGGATGAGTAATAGAGGCAGACAGAATGTGGCATCATATTGGATTCACGACTTAAACATGGACTGGAGACCGGCAGCAGCATGGTTTGAATATCAGCTAATAGATTATGATGTTTATTCAAATTATGGCAATTGGATTTACCTTGCAGGAGTAGGAAACGACCCAAGACCTAATCGAAAATTCAATATTAAAAAACAAGCAGAGCAATACGACCCTCAAGGAGAATATGTGAGAAAATGGCTAAAGAAATAAAAATAGCAGGAATAGATTATGGAAGCAAAATGGCAGGAACAACTGCTATTGCCATGTTAGATGAAAATGGAAAATTCAGCTTAATTCAATCTCAAAAAAATGAAGATGCTGATGAAATGATCATTCAAATGATTGAATCGTTTAATCCTGAATTAATTGCTTTAGATGCACCTTTAAGTTTGCCAAAAGGATTGTATACAGGCAACCCAAATGATGATTTCTTCTACCGCGAAATTGACAAAGAATTAAAGGCAATGTCGCCCATGTTTTTAGGCGGATTAACTGCCAGAGCGATGAAAATGGCAGCTATTTGCAAATTTAAAAATATTGAAATAATTGAATCTTATCCTGCTGCCTTTATTAAAGCAGAAAACCTTCAGGAAATTTATCTAAAGAAGGATAATTCAAGCATCACAATTTTTCAAAAACGAACGGCTAATCATTTTCAATTTAAAGTTCCAAAACTATCAAACTGGCATGCATTGGATGCTTGTATTTGTTTGGAAATTGGAATCCGAAAAACAAAACAAACAGCTCGTTTTAAAGGAAATGAATCAGAAAAAATCTGGTTTTAATATTATCAGAAAAGCATGAGGTTTCCTTAACAAAATGAAAAAGTTTTTTTTGATTAACTTGCAGCGATGAAACAATTAGCCTTTGTGGCAATAGGTGGTATGATTGGAGCAAGTTTAAGGTATTTAATATCCTTGCTTACCAAATCATTTTATGAAGGAGATTTTCCTTTTGCTACGCTATTTATCAATGTTTTAGGTTGTTTTTTTATTGGTTTGATTTATTCAAATTTCAACCAAAACAGCTCATTTGAGTGGATAAAACCGCTCTTAATTACTGGAGTTTTAGGTGGGTTTACAACCTTTTCTGCATTTTCATATGAAGGAATTCAATTGTTTCAATCACAAAAATTAATGGCAGCTATCATTTATATTGTTTTAAGCAATTCGCTTGGTTTAATAGCCGCATATAGCGGGACTTTCATCCAATTATCGAAGTAAAATGAAAGGAAAAGTAATTAAATCAACTGGCAGCTGGTACCAGGTTCTCAATGAAAATGGAGCTATTATTTCATGTAGAATCAAAGGTAAATTCAGGTTGGATGGAATTAAACATACCAATCCAATTACTGTTGGAGATGTTGTTCATTACGAAATGGAACCGGGTCAGGAAAATGCTGTTATTCATAAAATTGATGATCGTAAAAATTATATCATCAGAAAATCAAATAACCTTTCAAAACAAACCCATATCATCGCAAGTAACCTTGATCAGGCCGTTTTAATAGTAACCATGGCTTTTCCAAGAACATCGCTGGGTTTTATTGATAGATTTTTACTGACATCGGAAGCGTATCATATTAAACCTATTCTTGTTTTTAATAAACAAGATTTGATGCAAAGTGAATTCAAATCTTTGCAGGATTATGTCATTAATCTTTATGAAAAAATTGGCTATTTGTGTTTAAAAACTTCGGTGACTGACAATACTGGAATTAAGGAACTACAAGACATTTTAAAAGACAAAACCAGTTTATTAAGCGGACATTCAGGTGTTGGAAAATCGAGTTTAGTTAATGCTATTCAACCCGGTTTGAACCTAAAAACAACTCATATTTCAAATTACTCAAATAAGGGTCAACATACAACCACATTTGCAGAAATGCATCCACTTGAAATGGGCGGATTTATTATTGATACACCAGGAATAAGAGAATTCGGACTGGTAGATTTTGATAAACCTGAAATTTCACATTATTTCAAAGAAATTCAACCTTATATCGGTTCATGTAAATTCAATAATTGTATACATGTAAATGAGCCGGGCTGTACTGTTTTAAATGCAGTTGCCGAAGGAGATATATCGGAGGAACGTTACCATAGTTACCTCAGTATTTTAAACAATGAGGATATTTACGAATAATGAGAGTAGTGATTCAAAGAGTTGGTGAAGCTGAGGTAAAAGTTGATGGCGAAACCATTGGCAAAATTGGTTCAGGATTATTAGTATTGGCAGGATTTGAAGCCAATGACAATCAGAAAGACCTCGAATGGATGAGTGGTAAAATCTGTAAACTCCGTATATTTAACGATGAAAATGGCGTGATGAATATCAGTGTAAAAGATGCCGGAGGAGATATCTTGCTTGTAAGTCAGTTTACCTTACATGCAGACGCCCAAAAAGGAAACAGGCCATCTTATATCAAAGCAGCACGACCAGAAATTGCCATTCCACTTTACGAACAATTCATTAAACAAGTGGAATTTGATTTAGGAAAATCGATTCAAACCGGAAAATTTGGAGCCGATATGAAAGTAAGTTTAATGAATGATGGACCCGTTACTATTTTATTAGATTCTAAAAAAGACCTAAACGCATGACCATAGAAGAAGCACAACAACAAGTTGATGAATGGATAAAAACAGTTGGCGTTCGTTATTTCAACGAACTTACCAATACTGCAATTTTGATGGAAGAAGTGGGTGAACTCGCCCGAATAATGGCAAGAAAATACGGAGAACAATCTTTTAAAAACAATGAATCAGACAAAGATATGGCCGATGAAATGGCAGATATCATGTGGGTTCTGATTTGTTTAGCGAATCAAACAGGAGTAAACTTAACTGAAGCCTTTCAAAAAAACATGGATAAAAAAACCAAAAGAGATAGCAACAGGCATAAGGAAAATCCGAAATTGAACTCATAAAAAAATCCCGCAAATGCGGGATTTTTTAGTTTTTAAAAATACCTTCAATTCTATACTTCACAGGGTCTTTAAATTTGGTTCTTTGAAATCCACTTTTCACAAAACCTTTGTTAACCTCATAGAACAATTCCTTACCAGATTCATATAAATTATTCGATTCTTCAAAATAAAACTTTAGACTTTGTGGTGTTTCGTTTCTAAAAACTATTTCTACTTTTTTTAAATCTACACCCTTTTGTGTTGATTCATACATCAACACAAATGAACCCGAATCAAGTTTGATTTCAGATTTTTTGAATGCACCAACATAAGCTGGTTTGTTTAAATCCAATTCCAAAAAATCGCTCAGCTCCTTTTCAGCATTGAACTTAATCAATACCTGAGAATCTGTTTTGTTGTCGTATAAAAAAGTTTTATTCAGACTTGAAAAGTTATGTTTTACCTGATTGATTTCTCCTTCAAAAAAAGCTGGAACATCAAACAACAATTCTTTATTAATGTCGGGCTCCCTGCATGAAACCAAAGCAAATAAAATCAGCAAAAAAGTTAATCGCATAATAAAATTTCTCCGCCCATTTCTTTTGGTTGAGGAATACCCATCATAGCCAATGCTGTTGGAGCCAAATCTGCCAATTTACCATTTTTAATGCGACGAGTAATTTCGTTTTCAATTAATAACAATGGAACATCATTGGTTGTATGTGCTGTATTTGGCGTGCCATCCTCTACATTTATCATGTATTCTCCATTACCATGATCAGCAGTTACTAATAAACTATAACCATTTGCCAAAGCCGCTTTTACTACTCTTCCTAAACAATCATCTACTTTTTCAATGGCTTTTATTTCTGCAGGAATCACCCCTGTATGTCCAACCATATCCGGATTAGCGAAATTGACTACCATAAAATCGGCTTCATTTTTTTCGATTTCTCCTAATGTAAATCCACAAACTTCTTCAGCACTCATTTCCGGTTGTAAATCATAAGTTGCAACTTTTGGAGATGGCGCCATATGCCTAACTTCACCTTCAAAAGGAGTTTCTCTTCCACCACTAAAAAAGAAAGTTACATGTGGATATTTTTCCGTTTCTGCAATACGAACCTGCTTTTTACCATTGGCTTCCAATACTTCACCCATGGTATTATTTAATTCAATATCAGGAAAAACAACTTCAACATTTTTAAATGTTTTGTCGTAATCAGTAAGTGTAATATATTTCAAATCCAAAGGTTTCATGGCCTGTTCAGGGAATTCCTGTTGGGTTAATGCCATGCTAATTTCTCTACCTCTATCAGTTCTGAAATTGAAATTTATTACAACATCACCTTCTTTTATTGTTGCAATATCTTTCCCATTTTCTTGCAGGATGATTGGCTTTAAGAATTCATCGGTTTCATCTGCTGCATATTTTGATGCAATTGAAGCAAATAAATCAGTTGATTTTTCTCCTATACCATTTACCAATGCATCATAAGCCAGCTTCACTCTTTCCCAGCGTTTATCGCGGTCCATGGCATAATAACGACCAGTAACACTTGCAATTTTACCCCCGGTTTTATCTAAATGACTTTGTACATCTTTTAAATAATTTAAGCCCCCTCTTGGGTCTGTATCACGTCCATCTGTAAATGCATGTATGAAAAAATTCGAAATCGATTCATCTTTCATTAAAGAACATAATCCTTTAAGATGATCAATGCTACTATGAACGCCACCATCACTTACTAAACCAATAAAATGTACGGATTTATTATTGTCTTTAGCATATTTCAAAGCCGACATCAAAACTTCATTTTCTTTAACCAAATTTTCTCTAAAAGCTTTGTTGATTAATACCAATTGCTGATAAACAACTCTACCTGCACCAATATTCATGTGACCAACTTCTGAATTACCCATTTGTCCATCAGGCAAACCAACCCATTCACCACAAGTATGCAGTTCACTATTTGGATATTTAGCGATTAAAGAATCGAAATTGGGCTTATTAGCTAAGTTAATTGCATTTCCATCATAAGGTTTACCATTACCCCAACCATCTAATATTAATAAAATAACACGCTTGTTCATAGCAATAAATTAAGTAGCAAATATAAGAATATAACAATGGAGAAAAATTGATTATAAAAGGCAATGAAAGGAAATGAGTGGTTTCACTTGAATTTTGGCATGGTTTTGGTATCTTGCTGACATAATAAACATAACAATTTCACCCAAAATGAAAAAGTTTAAAATTTTAATTCTAGTTATTGCATTGTTTCCAATAGCGGCATTTGCCGATACTTTTGACGATATATTAAATGCCTTGAAAGCAGGTAATTCTAAAGAAATGACTCGTTCATTTAACAATAGTGTTGAACTTACACTTTTAGATAATGAAGGCATTTACAGCAAACAACAGGCTGAACAAATGTTAAAGAATTTCTTTGCTAAAAATCCTCCAAAATCAGTTACGCTGCAACATAAAGGTGCTTCGGGACAAGGAGCGCAATATGCCATTGCAACTTACGAAGCAGCTACAGGAAAATTTAGAGCTTATTTGTTTTTAAAAGATACTGGAAATGGCTTATTGATTCATGAATTTAGAATCGAAAGGCAATAATCTTTAGACTGAAATAATTCTGGCTTCTGAAGAAGAAAAAGTTATCATCTTCAAACAATAACATAAAATCTCCAATAATAAAACAAGCCAATTAAACCAATATATGAAAGGTTATTAGCAACATATATAAGTTTAGAAAATACGGTTCTGTTTTTGTCCTTCATGATTTTAAAACTCCAAATACTTATTGGAAAAATTAAAATCAAAACCAGAAATGGTAAATAGGAACTCATACTCACAAAAATATTGGAAGAGTCATTATATGGAGCATCAAAATAAAATACATTAATGCTTCCACTCAATACATACATATAATAACACAAAAACAAACTCAGCGGAATCATCGCTTTTTCTATTGTTGTTAGTTGACTTTTATTGATTAGTAGAATGAGGAAATAAATAAAACTAAACAAAAACAAAACTGCACAAAACAGGATAAAAACTGCTTGAATTATATTGTTCTTAGGAATTTGAAACCTGCCTAATTTTTCAAATTCAATATTCTTTGGGAATAAAGTATCAATAGCCACAATAAGGTTACCTTTTTTTAATTCTTCAATTAGATTAAACCTTACTGTATTTGAATAATCGTGATAAAAAAACAGATTAAAATTTCCGGTTTGTAAATCCCAGATTGATGTAAGTAAAGTGCCATCCCCTATTTTGTTTCTGCAAACATGCATTGTATCTGAAAGTGCTTTACAAAACGCTAAACTCGTATCAATTTTATTGTTTAAAAAGGAAAGTCCATTTTTATAACGCACCAATGAATTTGCTTTTTCCTGACTGGTAATAGATGGGCAAAAATTGGAAATAAGGTATTTATCATCACTACCAATTTTGATTGAATAAGGTTCTACAACCATGTATTTCCCGGATTTATCAGCATACAAAAAAACATCTTCTATAAAAAATGAGTAATCGTATTTTTCTATGTAGGCTTTTACGTCCTCAACATTTTTGCATGAATGAAGAATATCTTTAAGATAGATTGTAGGATTGGTAATTTCTTTTTCAACTGATTTCTTTTCAAGTTTAGGATGATAGGATGCTAATCTTTCAAAAGCCAAACCCATTTCATTCATGCCGGTTTGAGGAGCAAAACCATTATCGCCATCAAATCTTGAGCCTGTAAAAACAGCGCCATATTTGTTTTGGGCTGAAGCTGTTTCAAACCAAAGTCTGGGCGTTAAACGCCAGGCATCTTCATTACTTCCAAAAATGGTTTTATTACCCAATGTGAGTTTATAACCACTGCAGGCTTTAAGTGTATTAATGTTATATGAAAAACATAATAAAATGAAAAGCAGTTTAAGGTAATTTCTCATGTTGGGGTTTGGTTTATTCCCGAAACAAACGAGATATACCTAAGTGAATTGCCTTCCTAATTTTTAGGTAAGAAAAATAGACCCTAATTAAATAGCCACAGCACCTTTAATTCCAGGATGTGGATTGTAGTTTTCCAATTCAAAATCCTCGTAGTTAAAATCAAAAATTGTTTCCTGGTTTCCTTTGATTTTCATAGTTGGATAAGGACGAGGTTCCCGACTTAATTGCAATTCTACTTGTTCGAAATGATTGCTATAGATATGTGCATCCCCAAAAGTATGAACAAAATCGCCTAACTCCAGGTTACAAACTTTTGCAATCATCATAGTAAGCAAAGCATAAGAAGCAATATTAAAAGGCACTCCAAGAAACATATCTGCACTTCTTTGGTATAACTGACAACTTAATTTACCATCAGCCACATAAAACTGAAAAAATGCATGACAAGGCATCAAAGCCATTTTTGATAAATCTGCCACATTCCAGGCACTTACAATCATTCTTCTTGAATCCGGATTTTTTTTGATTGTTTCTATCAGTTCAGTCAATTGGTCGATATGTCCACCATCCTGAGTAGGCCAACTTCTCCACTGATAACCATAAACCGGACCCAATTCTCCCTCTGGTGAAGCCCATTCATCCCAAATACTTACATTATTTTCTTTAAGATATTTGGTATTGGTTTCACCTTTTATAAACCACAACAATTCGTAAATGATTGATTTTAAATGAACTTTTTTAGTTGTAACAAGCGGAAAACCATCCTGCAAATTGAATCTGATTTGGGCTCCGAATATGCTTTTAGTGCCAGTTCCGGTTCTATCAGATTTAAAAGTACCGGTTTCATAAATATGCTTAAGGAGATTTTCGTACTGGTTCATGGAGTGAAATTATAGAAACCACGAAATAAGGAGGGTTTTACAGGCTTTTATTAAGAATATTTCAACAGCAAATGTAAAATTCAGAAATAATCTAATTCTTTTAGCTTAGATTTCGTATAGTATATTGCATTAGACGATTCAAATCTTATTTTTGCGATTCTCTTAAATTTATAAAAAAATGGCTGAAGTAATCCGCATGCCCAAAATGAGCGATACAATGACCGAAGGTGTTATTGTTTCATGGCTAAAACAGGTGGGTGATGATATTAAATCCGGTGATATCCTTGCAGAGGTAGAAACCGATAAGGCAACTATGGAGTTGGAAAACTATGTAAAAGGTACACTTTTACATATTGGAATTCCTGCTGGTGGTTCTGTTCCGGTTGATGCATTAATTGCTATTGTTGGTCAGAAAGGCGAAGATATTTCTGCTCTATTAGCAGGCGCATCTACAACTGCTGCTCCGGCTGCTACAGCTCCAGTAGCAGAGGAAGTTAAAACCGAGCAAGTTTCTAATGCACCCGTTGCATCAGTTCAGGCTACTAACAACAATGATGGACGAGTAAAAGCTTCTCCTTTAGCTAAAAATATTGCCAAAGAAAAAGGCATTGATCTTTCTCAAGTTCAAGGAAGTGGAGACAATGGAAGAATCATTAAAAAAGACATTGAAAACTTCACTCCGGCAAGCAAGCCAGCTTCTGCTCCTGCAGCAAGTGCTGTAAGTTTACCACAAATCATAGCACAAGAAAGTTTTGAGGAAGTGAATTTGAGTCAAATGAGAAAAGTAATTGCTCGTCGCTTAAGCGAAAGCAAACATACTGCTCCTCATTTCTACTTAACCATGTCGATTAACATGGATAAAGCTATTGCTGCCAGAAAACAAATGAATGAGTTCACAGATGTAAAAATTTCGATGAACGATATCATCATCAAAGCTGTGGCATTGAGTTTAAGAAAAAATCCATATGTAAATACATCTTGGTTAGGTGATAAAATCAGATACAATCACCATATCCATATTGGAGTAGCAGTAGCTATTGAAGATGGATTGATTGTACCGGTTGTAAAATTTGCAGACAATAAAAGCATTGCCCACATTAGTGCTGAGGTAAAACAATTGGCTGATAAAGCTAAAAACAAAAAATTACAACCAAACGAGTTCGAAGGAAATACATTTACCATCAGTAATTTAGGAATGTTTGGTATTGATGAGTTTACAGCAATCATCAATCCGCCTGATGCTTGTATATTAGCTATTGGTGCGGCTAAAGAAGCAGTTATAGTTGAAAACGGACAAATGAAAGTTGGAAATATAATGAAAGTTACCTTGAGTTGCGACCACCGTGTTGTGGATGGAGCTGTAGGTTCTGCCTTCCTTCAAACACTTAAAGATTTGTTGGAAAATCCAGTAAAGATGTTGGTTTAATCCATATCCTATAAAAAAGAAAAGCCGGTCCCCAGAGCCGGCTTTTTTTATGCAAAAATTTTGTGTTTCAGAACTTAATAATGAGAACTGAATATTCCTATTTCCTTTCAGAACCTGATTCTTTTTTCTGTCTCCAATTATAAAGCTCTTCCGTAGAAATAATATTTTTGAATCCTTTCTTCCTAAGTCCAATCATTAATGCCTTATCTCCACTCCAGAGTTTACAACGAAAATGCTTTGAATATGCGATGTAATGTGTATCATTTGGGTCGATATCTGAAACAAGCTTTTCGGCATCCTTCCAAGCACCTAGTTTAATCTGCTCCTCAGAAATAAATTTAATTCCTTTATAAATTTGGAATTCAGCTTCTCTAACTTGCTCTTCAGACATCTTCGAAATTTTACATAATTTAGGATAATGATTATAAATTTCTAGACGCAAAAAATCAGGAGCAATTAACTCAATGAATTTATTGGAATTAATCAATAAGTCTCCAATTTTACCATTGGAATTTAAAATCCCACTAAAAATAATATTGGCATCAACAATTAGTTTCACTTAATAAATCTATTTCGATTCTTTTCCCACCAATTATTATTAATTTCATCTGCAAGTTTGTCAATATCGACTTGTTTGGCTTTGCTTTTTGATGTAGCTTCAAGATATTTAACGTAGTCAATCAATCGTTGAAGCCCATAAACATCTACAGTCGACGAAACTGTAATTGTTATTAAGTCTTCATTTGTTCTTTCAACTATCATAATTCTTGAGTTTTATCAAAATTAATTAATTTCTAAATTAATAAGTATAAAAGATTCTATCAAGTAGAAATTTAATTTAATAAACTACATAAATTAGAACTTAGTTTAAATTCTTTAATCTTTTACTTTTCAAGTATATTGAATCTAATACTTAAAATTACCTTTTCGAAATCTTATTCATTGTAATTTGTCTTTGCAAATTGCACTTAAATCTGTCGATTTCAGGATTACGCTTTTTTAAATGTTTTTGAGAAACTCCAGAGTTCACTCTTTTTCTCCAGCGTCTCCATGAAGCAGGTTTTAACTGATTTCGCATCAAATGAATCACTTCAGATTCATTAATACCAAATTGCATTTTAATGGCTTCAAACGGTGTTCTGTCCTCCCAGGCCATTTCTATAATGCGATCGATTTCTTCAATTGTAAACTGATTCATGGTAAAAGAACATCAAGCAGGCTAATTTGTTTATAGATTGATTATATTTCAAACTCCAAATTCAAATGAATAAACGATGAAAGCTGTTATAGATTTAGGAACCAATACATTTAATTTACTAATTGGTGATAAAGAAAAAAGAATCCTTGAATCAATAGAAGAGCCGGTAATGTTGGGTAAAGGAGGAATACAAAACAATACCATTACTCCTGAGGCTTTTGAAAGGGCTTTTGTTGTGCTCAATAAATTCAGAGTAATCCTAAATAAATATCCTGTTGAAAGTATCATGGCTTTCGCTACGTCAGCCATTAGAAATGCTGAAAACGGAAAGGATTTTGTTCAATTAGTAAATGATAAATTTCAAATAAAAATTCAAACCATTTCAGGAGATTTAGAGGCAGAATACATTTATTTTGGTGTTAGAAATTCCTTCGATTTTCAAAATCATACTTTTCTAATAATGGATATTGGAGGAGGTAGTGTTGAATTTATTATCGGTAATGATGAACAACAATTTTGGAAGCAAAGTTTTGAAATTGGAGCAATTCGTTTACATGAAAGATTCAAAAAACATGATCCAATTTTACCTGAAGAGATCAATGAAATAAATCTTTATTTAAATGAGAAATTAGCTCCTCTTTTAAACGAGTTAAAAAAATACAAAATTGAAGGTTTGATAGGTTCTGCAGGTAGTTTTGAATCGATGTGGCAAATAATTGAAGGTGATTTTTCTTCTGAATGCAAAGCATTAAGCCCAAATGCAAAAGAAGTAAAAGAACATGATTTAATGAAGTTTCTGGAAATGATTATTCATTCTAATATTACTTCTAGAAAAGGTCTTAAAAATTTAGTAGAATTTAGACAGGAGTATATTGTAGTAGCTTGTGTTTTGATTGATTTTGTTATCAAACAGACACAAATTAAAAGGCTGATTTGTTCTGATTATGCCTTAAAAGAAGGGGTGTATTTCCATTCCTGAAAATACACCCCTCAACTTATACGAAATATCTATATTAAGCCTTTGGATTCGCCAAAACTTTAACTTGCTCCTTTAGCTGATCAATTTGTTCGTGTAAAGCAATCAATTGATTTGTTAAAGATTCTTTATCAGCATCTGCTCTTTCTGTTAAAGTAGATTGTAATTGCGAAAGATTCCTTGATTGACTAGTTGTTAAATCTCCTCTCAAATAGTTTATTTCACTTTGCATTTTAGTAGTTGCATTGCTAATTGCATCTCTATTTTCCTGATCTAATTTATTTAAATCAGCTTCCATTCTAGAATTGCTTGATTTAATCTGAGATGAAACACTATTCTTTAATCCACCAATCTGCCAGAATAACAAACCAATAATTACTAATCCCAATACCCCTATAATAACCATTAAAGTAGTGTCTTTGCTTTTTAATGAAGCATTCTCTGCTTGCAACATTTCAAAATGAGCCTTTTCTTCTGCTTGTAATTCTTCAATTAACATATGTGTACTTTTCAAAGAATCAGATTGCAAACTAATTTTGAAATTAGCTGAGTTTAAAATCTCTTCAACTTGCTGCATTTTATTATTTAGTTCTGATACCTGACCCATTTTTGAATTAACTGCTTGTTTGGCAGCAGAAGCTTGATCGTTTGCCGATTTAATTTTCGCATTTAATTCTGTTTGAATTGTTTCAAAATCCTTTTTAAGTAAATAAGGAACCGGACCTTTAGGTTGAGCTGGTGCTGTTGTTGTTGGTTTTGGCGCGGCAGGCTGAATTTTCTTCTGTGCTTGAACCTGATAAAAAAGTCCATTACACAAAATCAAAAGAAGTATAATTTTCTTCATACAAAATATTTTCTTCGAAGTAAGCTAAAACATTGATAACTAACTATCAAAAAATAAAAAAAATAAAATATCACATTTTTTTAATCTAAATTACCTTTTTGAATCAAAATAATAGACTGTAATTAAGCAAAAAACTAAATTGTAAACCCTGAGTTTATTAAAAAAACAATGTAATTTGATTCAAAGGTTTATATTGAATAAAAATTGAAATATGAGTTTTCGTTGGCTTGCAAGAATTTGTTCCTTAATAGGAATGTTTTTTCTGGTTGGATTCTTTAATACAGAAACCATTATGAATCTTGATTTAAAAGGATGGTTTATGTTTATTTTATTCCCTTGTGTTTTATTATCTGCTTATATTCTAAGTTGGATGTATGATGTAACCGGAGCAGCCGTAAGTCTGGGCGTGATAGCACTTTACTATCTGATTCATTTCTTTTTTAATGGAAATATGCCTTTAGGGACTACATTTTTATTGTTTGCTATTCCTCCGGTATTGTTCATTTTAGCAAGATGGAAGGAGAAAAGTGTTAAGTTAAAATCAGCTAATTAAAGCCATTTTTCTTAATTCTTTTTTCAACCTGTTTACCGGCAAACCCATTACATTGTAAAAACAACCATTAATTTTCTCAACAGCTGAATAGCCAAACCAATCCTGAATTCCATAAGAACCCGCTTTGTCAAATGGGTGATAATTTCTGATATAATACAATAAATCTTCAGTCTTCATTTCGTTACAGAATACTTCCGTTTTTTCAGAAAAAACATGAATTTGATTTTTGGTTCTGATGCAAACCCCAGTATAAACTTCGTGTTTATTGCCACAAATTGTTTGAAGCATTTCTAAAGCTTCACTTTCATTCTCAGGTTTATTTAAAACTTTATCGTTTACCCAAACCACAGTATCTGCTGTAATTAAAACTTCATCCTGACTTATAACTTGCTCATAAGCAAGCGCTTTTTTCTTTGCCAAAAACTCAGGAATTTCATTTCTCTTCAAAACCGGATCAAAACTTTCATCTACTTCGTAGGTAAAGACTCTATAGTTTAATTCAAGTCCTTTAATAAGTTCTTGACGACGGGGCGACTTAGATGCAAGAATAATTTCCATACTAATCCATTACATCAACCCATTCGAATTGACCATTTTTAAATTTAAAAATATCCTTTTCAATAATCACCTCATCTCCTTCCTTAATCTTTTTCATATCAACATCGGTATTGGCTGTATGAATTGAACCTTTTGTTTGATAAGCAATTTTGAGGTATTGGTCATTCACACCTTTTTTTGTGCCACACAATATAATATGAATGGGTTTTCTGATTCTTCTAAGAAGCATCATGTCTCTTACCTGACTATCATCTGCTAAAAGCACAATATCTGCATAATCTCTGTAAGCAATCATTGCGGCAGTAATGGCTTCCAAATCATTTTCAGGATCATCGCCACCTTCACCTAATTTTCTAACATCTTCTATATCCTTTTTTAGCTTTTTATAATCTTTTGCTTCATAAGTATGCACGCCACCAGTTCTGCCCACTACCTTCTTTTCATCAGCTAAATTATCTCCATCATTAAATAAGGCATAGTATTTAATTTTCCCATCTTCGAAGGTCTTTTTAAACCAAACCAATAATTGTCCTATGTATGGAAACATAGAGCCGGTCATATCAACAACCAATAAAACCTTTTTCCATTGTGGATTTCGGTCAAATACTTTAAAAATTGTTGAATCCCTGATTTTATATTCTCCGGTTAAGAATTTGTCGAATTTTAAAGTAGTTTCCTTTGTTGGACTCTCATAGGTAACAATACCTTTTTTATCAAAGTGGGCATAACTTCCAACCAATTCTCCTTTAGCAAATTGACCTTCTGTTAGCAAAAATCCACCCTGGTCGAAATTTCTTTCGTAACCATTTTTTTGTCCACCTACATAGATTTCCTCAGTTCTGGTGCTACAATTTGGGAAAAAAGTAAGACTTGGACCATTTAATGTTCCTTTTTGATAAGTATTACTAAATTCAATACAATCCTGAACATCGTAGTATTTAATTTCTAATCCTTCTTTTTCACCATTTTCGTAATATACCTCGTATTTTAAATCACCATTTGCCCAGAAATATCTCCAGAAACCTTGCTTTTTACCATTAGCTAAAGTTAAATTAATGGTATCACCTTCCTGTATCTCAAATGTTTGAGCAAATGAGCTAAAAGAAAAAAGTGAAATAATAATTAAAAATGAAATACGTAAAAACTTCATGCGTTGTCAAATATACGTCGACTAAAACAAAAGCAACATAATTGAGGTTTAAATTTATATGAAAACTAAACTGATGGACTTGTATATCAGTCAAACACTGGATGCAAACAAAACACCTGAATCTGTTTATTTATTTGCCAAATCTGCCGGAATTGCGGAATCTGAGTTTTACAATGAATTTTCTTCATTAGAATCTCTTGAAACCGAAATTTTTGCTGAATGGTGGAATAAAACTTCGGAACAAGCAGGAAGTGCAGAAGTATTTAATACTTATTCTGCTCGCGAAAAGGTATTGTCATTGTTTTTTATGTGGATTGAAAACCTAAAAGCAAACAGAAGTTTTGTAAACTTTTTGTACAAACGCGATCATCATTTTCCTCCAAAAATGCCTGCTTATATCAAACCTTTAAAAGAGGCATTTAGTAATTCTATGAAACCAATACTTTCAACAGCAATCGATACCAATGAGGTAGTTGACAGAAAGTACTTAAGTGATAAATACGTAGATGCATTGTGGTTGAATTTTATTTTCATCACTAATTTTTGGATGAAAGACCACAGTAAAGCTTTCGAAAAAACAGATGAAGCAATTGAAAGAAGTATAAACCTGAGTTTTGATATGTTAGGCAAATCGCCTTTAGACTCAGCTTTAGAATTCGGTAAATTTCTTTTTCAGAACAGATAAAAATGGAACAAAATAGTATACCTTCTGGTAAAGTTGAAAGAGCCATGCGCTTTGTGAAAACAGGCGTACAAATTGGCGGGAATTATATCAAACACTATTCTAAAAAAATGGTTGACCCTTCATTGAGCAGAGATGAGCTGCATGAAGACAATGCCGAAGATGTTTATAATGCTTTGAGTGAATTAAAAGGTTCAGCCTTAAAAGTTGCTCAAATGTTAAGCATGGAGAAAAATGTATTGCCACGACAATATACCAACAAATTTGTGATGGCTCAATACAGTGCTCCTCCCCTTTCTGGTCCGCTGATTGTGCAAACATTCATCAAACAATTTGGAAAAACTCCACAACAGATGTTTGATACTTTTGAAATGAAAGCCGCTAATGCAGCGAGTATCGGACAGGTTCACAGAGCTACTAAAGATGGAAAAGAACTGGCCATTAAAATTCAATATCCTGGCGTAGCAGAAAGTATTAAAAGTGATTTGAAAATTGTGAAACCAATTGCTTTTAGACTTTTGGAATTAAGTGAAAAAGAGTTTGATAAGTATATCAAGGAAGTTGAATCTAAATTGCTAGAAGAAACAGATTATGAATTGGAACTCAAACGTTCTTTAGAAATCTCTTCTTTGTGCGCTCACATTCCAAATTTGGTGTTCAGTAAATATTATGCTGAATATGCCTCAAAAAGAGTTTTGGTAATGGATTGGCTACCCGGTTTACATTTGGATGAATTCTTAAAAACAAATCCTACACAGGAAATAAGAGACAAAATTGGTCAAGCAATGTGGAATTTTTATGAGTACCAAGTTCATATTCACAAAGCCGTGCATGCAGATCCACATCCTGGTAACTTTTTGATGATGGAAGATGGTCATCTTGGAATTATAGATTTTGGTTGTGTGAAAGAAATTCCGGAAGATTTTTACTACCATTATTTTGCTCTTTTAGTTCCAGAAATCATGCAAAGCACAAGCAGTATTAAAAGAATAATGGAGCAACAAGAAATCATTAATCCAAATGATACAGAAGATGCAAAAGCTGTAATAACTGATGCGTTTTTAAGAATGACGAATTTGCTAAGAGAACCATTTAACCATGATGTTTTTGATTTTGGAAATGATGCTTATATCGATAAAATATATGAATTAGGTGAGGAAGTAAGCAAAATGAAGGAATTAAAAAATAGCAAAGAAGGTCGTGGATCACAACATGCTTTGTATATTAACAGAACCTATTTTGGATTATACAGTATGTTAAACATGCTGAAAGCCAGAGTAAAAACAGGTTTGGGTGATTGGCAAAAAGATTTATTGGAATTTCATGATGAAAAAAGTTTAGCTTCATAAATCCAAAAACAAAATCTTTTCGTAAGTATTAAAAAGCCCCCTTAGCTTTTGACAAAAACATTATCCATATATAACAATGAAGACAGTTTGGTTTTGGGATTAAAATCCCGGAACCGAGCTGCATATAATTATTTGTATGATAATTATAACAAAGCATTGTATGGGGTTATTTTTAGAATCATTGGTAATGAAGAATTGGCAAATGATGCTTTACAGGAATCATTCGTTAAAATCTGGAAAAATATTGACCAGTATCAGGAAAGTAAATCTTCGATTTATACCTGGATGTTAAATATTTGCAGAAATACAGCCATAGATGAAATGAGGTCGAAAGGTTTCAGGAAAAGTTTACAGAACGATTCAATTGAAGATGTAGCTCAAAAAGCTGATGAAGTGAATCAACATAGCCCAAAAACCGACCAAATTGGCTTAAAAGATTTAGTTTCTAAATTAAAATCTGAACATCAGGTATTAATTGATAAAATTTATTTTGAAGGATATACTCATGAAGAAGTTTCTGCTGAATTCCAAATACCTTTGGGCACAGTAAAAACTAGGATAAGAGCAGCTTTACAAAACCTTAGACAAATTACGAAGTGAATATTCAGGATTACATATCATCCGGCATAGTTGAATCTTATGTTCTTGGCTTGTGCAATGATGCAGAAAAGCAAGAAATGGAGAAGCTTTTGCCTTTGTATCCCGAACTACAAGCGGAGCTAAAGGATGTAGAAAAAGCGCTGAATATCTATGCAAATTCATTTGAAAAATCTCCTAATCCTCAGTTGAAAAGCAAAATTTTCGAGGAAATTGATAATCTTGAAGAAGCGGCTAATGCTCAAAAAGAAAATACCACAATTCAATTAAAGCCAAAATTCAATTATGCAATTGCGGCATCAATAAGTTTGTTTGTTTTGAGTTTTGCAGGTAATATCTATTTATATAATAAGTGGAATAAAGCTAACCAAGAATTAATTGTTCTAAATGAAAACAATAGAGTTTTAGCTGAAAATCAGGATAAAAATCTGGTTAGATTAGAAGAAATTCAAACCCAGTTAGCTATTGTAAATGATAACAGTTTTAAAAAGGTTGACTTAAATAGTATTCAAAATAAAACAGAAAAACTTGCTACTATTTATTGGTCGCCTAATAAAAAGGAAGTTTATTTTAGTTGTAATCAACTGGCTAAACCTGAAGATGGAAGTCAATATCAACTTTGGGCAATTGTTGATGGAAAACCCGTAGATGCAGGAATGATTCCGCTCGAATTATCTGATTCAATTTTTATTAAAATGAAGGATTTTTCATCAGCACAAGCATTTGCCATAACCTTAGAAAAAACGGGTGGAAGCGCTAGTCCAAATCTAGAAAAACTTCAAATGATGGGTGGCATCTAAGCCTTCAAGAATCATCCTTTTTTATTTCTACATTCCAATTTATTTCCTGTTTTAAGAACTGGTTTATGTTGAATATACCAAACATCAACGATACCAAAATCAATCTGTATCTTAATTTTAGTTTGCTGGATATTCAAGCAACCATTGAATCTGATTTTGTTCTTAAAATTAACTTCAATTATCAATAAACATCCTTTGAATTTGAAGATAAAATTTACAATTCTCCATCAAATGTAAGCTTTTGGTAAAGGCTGAAAATCTTTTAGAACTTAGTTCATTTATATCAATCCAAAATTGATTTAGCCTCGTAAATGGTTTTATATCTAAATTATGAAAAAACTTACTTTACTAGCTGCTATCATCGGGATGATGTTGGCAGGAACCGAAGCTAAATCCATTTTGAAAACAAGTGTTAAACTTGAAATCCAAAAAGAGTTTTCAAAGAAAAAAGAAGGAACATGGGCAGGTAAAATGGATGGAAAAGCCTATTGGTACAAACTTGATAAAAATGCCAAATTATGGTGGAGTACAGATGGCAAAAAATGGGCTGAAGTATCAAACCAAATGTGGGCCGATAAATCAGGAAAATGGATGAAAATTGGTGACAACAAATTATGGTGGAGTGCTGATATGGGAAAAACCTGGTCGGAAGTTCCTGAATGGAAATGGGAAGGACCAATGGGTGAATGGTATCAGTTCGATAAAGACTGGAGTCTTTGGAGTAATGCCTAAGTTTTATTGAGTTTTTAGTTTAAATTGTAATCAAGAGGCTGTCTCAAAAGGAGAAACAGCCTCTTTTTTATTTGGGGAGGTATCTGAGAAAAAATCTTTTATTCGATTCTAAAGCCTTTCATTTTGACTTTTGAGACAGCCTCCATTTATGCTAATACTCGTTTTAAATCTTCAATTAAATCTTCGATATCTTCTACACCAACACTCAGACGTAATAAATTATCAACAACACCGGCTGCTTCTCTTTCTGCTTTCGGAATTGAAGCATGGGTCATAGTTGCAGGATGGTTGATTAAACTTTCAACTCCACCTAAACTTTCTGCGAGTGTAAAAACTTCGAATGAAGAAGCAATTTTAAAAGTATCATCAAGACTTGCATCTTTTAAAACAATTGAAATCATTCCACCAAAACCACGCATTTGTTTTTTCGCAATTTCATGGTTTGGATGATCAGTAAATCCAGGCCAATAAACCTTTTCAATTTTAGGATGATTCTTTAAGAAATGCGCAATCACTTCACCATTTTCACAATGAGCTTTCATGCGAAGATGCAAAGTTTTTAAACCGCGTAAAACAAGAAAACTATCCTGAGGACCGGGAGTTGCACCACACGAATTATGGATGAAAGCCAATCTATCGTAAAGCGTTTGGTCGTTCACACATAAAGCGCCCATTATAACATCGCTATGCCCACCTAAATATTTAGTTACACTATGCATAACAATATGTGCACCTAAATCTAATGGATTTTGTAGGTAAGGAGATGCAAAAGTATTATCAACCGCCAAAATTAAATTGTTGGCCTTTGCAATTTCTGCACAAGCAACAATATCTACAATTTGCATGGTTGGATTTGTAGGAGTTTCAATCCAGATTAACTTGGTTTTATCGTTGATATAATTTTTGATATTATTGGCATCATTTAAATCGATAAAATGAAATTTAATACCAAAACCTGCAAAAACTTTGGTGAACATTCTATAGGTTCCACCATATAAATCATTCCCTGTAATTACTTCATCACCCGGAGCCAATAATTTTGCAACTGCATCAATTGCACCCATTCCACTACTAAAACACAATCCATGATTAGCATTTTCTAAAGCAGCAATACACTTTTCTAATGCAGATCTTGTAGGATTTTTTCCTCTGGCATAAGCATAACCCTGGTGTTTTCCCGGACTAGCTTGCCAAAAAGTAGAAGTTTGATATATAGGAGTCATTACTGCACCTGTTGATGGATCAGGTTCCTGACCTGCATGAATTGCCTTTGTTCCGAATTTCATATACTGGTTTTATGTTTGGTTTCTGCCACAAACTTACTCAGGAATTCATTAGTATTAAAGTATATTGAAATAAATCAAGAAAAGATTGGGAGTTTTGATGAAAAGTTTTAAATTTCTCGAAGAATTCAAAGTATCATGCCTACACAGTTTATAACAAAAATGAATAAAACAGAAGCCGGTTTTCATCTTTTGATGATTTTAAGCCTGGCTGATGGAAATATACAAGCAGCAGAAAGTTCTGTTATTCTTGAATTTCTTGAAGAAAATTTTCATGAACCAATAGAAATTATCAAAGAACAAGCATTCTTAAGAGCACTTCCTGAAGAAGAAAGATTAAATCATTTAACTGAAACTGCTCATCAATTGTATAAAATTACCAATCAAGATGAACGTCATAATCTGATTGAATTTGCCATGAAAGTTGTAATGGCTGATAAAAAAATGGAATTAGAAGAAAATTCCTTCATCAATGCATTATTCGATGCATGGGATTTAGAATAAGCTCTAAACTAGCTCATTAATCAATTTCTATACCCCAATTTTAAAACTAATAAATTTATTAGCTGATATTTCTTTGCCCAAAAATTGACAAAAATCAGCTTATTTTTATTTAGACTAATTCCAAATAGTATATTTTTGCTGATGTTAAATCATCCCTAAAATGGCAAAAATCACAAATACTAAACTCTTCATTTTTATTCTGATTTGTTTTTTCACCCAAACACTTTCTGCTCAAGTAAAAGGCAAATTGTATGATTCAGATAAAAAAATCTTAACAGAAACACCTGTCTATTTAAATAACGGACAAAGTGTTATCACAAATCAAAATGGAGAATTTGAATTTAAGAATGTTCTAAATGGCATATATACAATCAATGTTCAAATCCAGGAACAACTTATTCAACTGCAAAGCTTCAACAAAAACACTGAGAAATTAGATTTAGGAGAAATAGCTATTCCTAAAAATCAGGAGCTAGGGGAAGTTATCATTGTAAAACCACTTTTGAATAATGGAATTGAAAGAATGCCAGAAATTAGAGACAATATTATTTATGCAACCAAAAAAAATGAGGTAGTAAAACTTAACAATGCTACTGCGAATTTAGCTCAAAATAATAGCAGACAGATATTTGCTAAAGTTCCGGGAATTCATGTTTGGGAAAGTGATGGTAGTGGCGTTCAAATGGGTATCGCAGCTCGTGGTTTAAGTCCGAATCGTATGTGGGAATTTAATACCCGACAAAATGGTTACGATATTTCAAGTGATCCTTTTGGTTACCCGGAAGCTTATTATACTCCTTCTGTAGAATCATTAGATAGAATTGAAATCATTAGAGGTGCAGCTTCTATTCAATTCGGACCTCAATTTGGTGGTATGGTTAATTATATCAAAAAGAAATCTATTGCAGGAAAAAAAATCGGAGTAGAATCAACTCAAACATTTGGAACTTATGGCCTATTCAGTAGTTTTAATGCAATTGGTGGAAGTATTGGAAAATGGAATTATTATGCAAATATCAACTATAGAAGAAGCGATGGCTGGAGACAAAACAATGCATACAATACATGGAATGGTTTTGTAAATATTGGTTATAAAATTAATCATAGAATGAACATTGCTCTAGAGTTAACCCGCATGGACCAGCTTGTTCAACAACCAGGTGGATTAAATGATTCAATGTTTGCAATCGACCCGAAATCTTCAAGCAGAAACAGAAATTGGTTTGAATTAAAATGGACAATTCCTGCATTAAATTTTGATTATAGAATTAATGCCGATAATAACATCAATGTTAAAATCTTTGGTTTGATAGGCGAAAGAAATAGCATTGGATTTTTAAATGCAATTAACCTACCTGATACTATCAACAAAACCACAGGTCAATACCAGGCAAGAAGAATTGATGTAGACAATTACAAAAACTGGGGAAGTGAAGTAAGATACCTTAGACATTTTCAACTATTCAAACAAAAACAAAGTCTTTCTTTAGGTGTGCGTTACTTCGAAGGAGAAACCAAAAGATGGAGAAATACCAATGGAAATTCCGGCTTCAATTATGATTTAAGCGTGACCAATGAAAACAGAAGTTTAGACCTCATTTTTAAAACAAAAAATACAGCTCTTTTTGCTGAACAACTATTAAACTTCAACCAAAGATTAAGCGCCACCATTGGTTTTAGGTATGAAATGTTGAACAATACTGCAGAGGGACTTTTTGCTCCAAACCAAAGAATTGGAGAAAAAACGAGTACAAGAAATTTTCTTTTAGGAGGATTGGGTATTCAGTATAAAACAACAGCCAATACTCAAGTATATTTTAATGCTACACAAGCTTATCGTCCTGTATTGTTTTCTGATATTACTCCTGCTTCTACAACAGATTCAATTGATGTTAATTTAGTAGATGCCAAAGGGTATAATATTGACTTGGGTTATAGAGGCAATGTTTCAAAATGGTTGAGTTATGATGTAAGTGTATTTTACTTATTTTACGGAAACAGAATTGGAACATACACAGTAAATGGTAAAAATTTCAGAACAAATATTGGCAATTCAATTAGCAAAGGAATTGAATCATATATAGAAATATCTCCAACTACTTTGCTGAATTATTCTAAACTAGGCAATTTGAATATTTACGCCAGCATTTCCTTGCTGGATGCAAGATACAGCGAATGGAATATTCCTGATATGAGCAAATCAATAAAAGACAAAAAGGTTGAAAATGCTCCTTCAGAAATTTACAGAATTGGAGTAAACTACAGATACAGATATTTTAGTACAGGTTTTCAGTTTAGCATGGTTGGTTCAACCTATTCTGATGCAAATAATACCGAAAAAGCAAATGTAGCAGCAACAAATGGAATCATTCCTACTTACAATGTTTTAGACTGGACCTTTCAATATTCTTACCGCTGGAAATACAATATCAACGGAGGTATCAACAATGTAATGGACAAAGCATACTTCACTAGAAGAGCAGGTGGCTATCCAGGACCGGGTTTATTACCTGCAGAAGGAAGAACTGCTTATTTAGGAATTGGAATAAAATTCTAACAAAAAAGAGGCTGTCTCAAAAAATGAAACAGCCTCTGTTCTATTAAATTAAAAGCTTATTTCTTTAATTTAGGAATGGGCTTTTTTTTTAATTCAATGCCAAGATCACTCATGGCATTCATAAAATAAATATAAGCATCATATGGTGAATCATAAGGACTGAAATACTTATGTACATCGCCATCTGCCCAGTATTTGGTAGTCATATAATAAAAATGATCGGAGGTCAACATTTTCTTCCAGGTATCGATAAACAATTTATCTCCTGAATCATAAACTTGCTTTTCAAGACTATAAATTTTAGCAATACTTTCATCTTGTAAAGGATTTCCCAACCATGCTGATAAATCTCTTTCTGTATCTGCCCAACTGATGAAATCATGCGCATCATAAGTATCACGAACAGGATATGCATCAACAGTTTCTGAAACTGTTTTAAAATCAAAATCAGGATGTTTTAAAACATAACCCGGCATATAACGCATGAATTCAAAAATGCCACTTTCAGCCCATTGGTGTTCCCCAAAGGTTTCATAATCCATAAACAAATTAATTGTCTCTCCATGACCTGCAATGCTATGAACCCATTCTGCATATCTGTCTGCCGTTAATGGCCATTCACTCCAATTTCTGTCAGAAAAACGAAATGCAATATCATCACTCATTTTATAATTCTTAAGTAATGATTTGATGTTTTGAACATTAGGCGCTTTATACAAATGATTTGGAGAACGCTCACCTAATAACCTGTCTACACCCTCACAGATAATACCTTTATAACCCATACCTTCAATAACAGAAGCCAATTCATTGTTGTATTGTAATTCTGTATTTCTGAAAATCTTAGGTTCTTGTTTGAAGTATTTTTTTATGAGTTGACGATGTTGATCAACCTGCTTTTTAAATTCATCTCTTGAAAAAATATAAGACAATGAATGGTAATAGGTTTCACTAATGAATTCAACACAGCCTGTATTAGCCAATTCAATAAAGGATTGAAGAACATCTGGTCTCCAAGCTTCAAATTGCTCTAAAGCAACACCGGAAATAGAATAAGATATTTTGAATTTACCCTGATGCTTCTCAATCAATTCAAGCATTAATCTATTGGTTGGCAAATAACATTTTTCCGATACTTTATTTAAAACTTCTCTGTTTTTTTGATCGTCAAAATAATTGTGATTATGACCAATATCAAAGAAAGTATAAGGCCTTAAACGATAAGGCTGATGAACTTGAAAATAAAAACAAATAGATGGCATATAATTTTAAGTTTAATATTATTTTTAATTGATTTAAGCTTGGTATTCTTCCCAAATACTATTGTAAACATCAACGACTTGTTGAGCACAATTTTCCCATGTTATAGATTCAAGACTATGATTATTGGCATCAACCACACTCTTTTTTAAACCTTCATAGTCTAAAGCAGCAACAATATATTGAGCAAATTTTTGAACATCCCAAACATCAATTTGCATTGAACCGGTTAAAGCTTCTGCAACACCTGAAGTTTTTGAAATAATTGTTGGTAATCCATATTGAACAGCTTCAACCGCACTTAATCCAAAAGGCTCACTAACCGATGGCATACAATAAACATCGGCAATAGCCAATAATTCATTCAACATTACTTTATTTAAGAATCCTGTAAAGTAGAACTTATCGCCAATTCCATAAGCAGCAGTTTTTTCAATCATCGGGCGTAATAAATCGCCACTTCCTGCCATCACAAATTTTACATTATTATGCTTTTCCAAAACCAGTTTTGCAGCCTCAACAAAATACTCAGGACCTTTTTGCATGGTGATTCTACCAAAGAAAATAACCAGTTTCTCATCAAAAGGACTTTTCTTCACAGTATGTTTTACAGCTTCAATACCGTTATGTACAGGTTTAATTTTGTTTCTATCAATTCCGTAATGTCTTTCACATATTAAACCTGTATAATGACTAACTGGAATAATTCTATCAGCCAATTCCATGGCACGTTTTTCTAAGTCATAAACCCAGTTTTTGCTATGTTCTCCTGCCCTATCATATTCAGTTGAATGAATATGTAAAACCAATGGTTTTCCTGTTCTTAATTTCAATTCCATTCCAGGCAGAAATGTCATCCAATCATGTGCATGTATCACATCAAATTTCTGCCTTAAGCTATATTGAACGGAAATTCTTGCAAACTCAATTACTTTTTTTATTACATCACCGGCATATAAATCATCAATTTCAAAGGGCTTGATATCCTCATGTAAAACGTCATAAAATTTCTGACTAATAAATTCATTTTCAGGAATTTTTGAATATGGACCATAACTTGATTTCCCATTAAACTTGGGTTCATGAAAAGAATATTCATGTTCTTGATTAAACAAATCCTGCAATTGTTCTTTAGTAAACGAATTCAACCCAATTAATTCAATATTGGGAATATCGAAATTGGGAACACTTTTGGGGATAATCATTTTTACATCAGCAAGTGGAGAAAGCGCTTTGCACAAGCCCAAGGTAGCAACGCCAAGTCCACCACTAATTACCGGAGGGAACTCCCAACCGAACATTAATACCTTGTTTCTATTTTTTTTGACAGACATGAGGGACAACTTTTAATTATTCTATGTATTTTGCAGAACCTTTTATGAAAAAGAGTTCGTTAATATAAAAAATATCTCAAGTTATATCAAGTAAAAATGCAGGCTCAAACAAAATATTCAATAAAATATTACCCTGATGCGGTTCAATCCTACAAAAAAGAAGGTAACTATATTTACTTTACTACCAGTGAAACTATATTGGAAGTAAAGGTTAAAACAGACAGAATTATTCGTTTTAGGTATGCTGCTGATGGATTTTTTCAGGATGATTTTTCATATGCAGTAAGTAAATTCTTTCAGGAAAAACTAATTTCCTTAGAGCTTACAGAAAAACCGGATTGTTTTGAAATTGAAACAGCATTTGTTATTTGTGTAATTAATAAAAGTAATCTTAAAGTTACAATGCTCGATAAAAATCGAGAATTGATTCATGAAGACGAACAAGGATTTCACTGGCAACATTACCTGCAAAAAGGCGGAAAAATTAATTACAACAGTAAAAAAATTCAACCCGACGAGAGCTTTTACGGAATGGGTGATAAACCTACTGAATTTAATATCAGAGGTAAATATTTTGAAAACTACGGACATGATGTATATGGATTTCAAAAAGACCAAGATCCATTATACAAAAACATTCCATTTTATATGGGCCTTCACTCTGAAGGTAAACATGGATATGGAATTTTCTTCGATAATACATTCCGTACCATTTTCGATTTTGGTAAAGAGCAACATGATGTTGTAAGCTTTTGGGCTCGTGGTGGAGAAATGAATTATTACTTCATTTATGGTCCTCAATTGGTGAATGTTGTTGAACAATACGCCATGCTGACCGGCAAACACGAATTACCGCCGATGTGGGCTTTAGGATATCACCAATGCAAATGGAGTTATTATCCTGAATCAAAAGTAAGAGAGATTACATCTGAATTTAGAAAGAGAAAAATTCCTTGTGATGTTATTTATTTAGACATCGATTATATGGATGGATTCAGGTGTTTTACCTGGAGTCCGGAACATTTTCCTGATCCTAAAAAAATGATTTCTGATTTAAGTAATGATGGTTTTAAAACTGTTGTTATTATTGACCCGGGAATTAAAATTGATAAAGATTACTGGGTTTGGAAAGAAGGAATCCAAAACGACTATTTCTGCAAACGAGCAGATGGTACTTTAATGGAAGGTGATGTATGGCCAGGAAAATGTCATTTCCCCGATTTTACCGACCCTAAGGTTAGAAAATGGTGGAGTGGATTATTTGAAGGTTTGATTGATGCAGGAGTGAAAGGTGTTTGGAACGATATGAATGAACCTGCAGTTTTTGAAATTGGCACCTTCCCCGAAGACGTTAGACATGATTATGATGGGCACCCAAGTTCTCATCGTAAAGCTCATAACGTTTATGGAATGCAAATGGCAAGAGCAACTTATCAGGGATTAAAGAAATTCATGATGCCAAATCGTCCCTTTGTAATTACACGCTCAGGTTATAGTGGTTTACAAAGATATTCGAGTGTTTGGACAGGCGATAATACTGCAACATGGGAGCATTTATGGATTGCTAATATTCAATGTCAACGCCTTGCAATTTCAGGAGTTTCATTTGCAGGAAGTGATGTGGGTGGTTTTATCGGAGAACCAGATGGCGAGCTATATACACGATGGATTCAACTAGCTGCATTTCATACTTTCTTTAGAACCCACAGTGCAGGAAATGAAACAAAGTTCAACCAGGAACCATGGAGTTTTGGTAGCAAATATGAATTCATCATCAAAAAGTTCATTCATTTAAGATACCAAATGTTGCCTTATTTGTATACTGCTTTCTGGCAACATAGCACTTATGGTACACCTATCATTAAACCATTGAGTTATATCGACCAAACAGATATGGAAACTCACCATAGAATGGATGAATTTGGTTATGGCGACCATATTATTGTTGTTCCTGTTGTAACTCCAAACACAAATGAAAGAACTGTCTATCTTCCAAAAGGTACTTGGTATCATCTGTGGAATAATCATGAATACAAAGGTGGCAAAGAACATAAAGTTACTTGTCCGATAGATAGAATTCCGATTTTTGTTAAAGCAGGAGCTGTTATTCCTAACTATCCTAAAATGCAATATGTTGGTGAATCAGAAATTACTGAAATGATTCTGAATGTATATTACACCAAAGAAAACGATGTTTTAAGTGTGATGTACGAAGATGCCGGAGACAACTATGGATACAAGGCTGGATTCTACAATCATCATCGCTTTTATACCAGTGGAAACCAGAAAAATCTAGTATTAACTCACTTATTAGAAGAAGGTAATTATGAAACTTCTTACAAAAATTTCAGAGTTGTAATTAATGGTGTTCCTTTCGATTGTAAAGAAGTAGTAATTGATGGAAAAGCTATTCAATTAACAGAAAGAAATTTTGCTGTTGGAACCATCAAATTAAAGGTAGATAAGCATTTTAAACGTTTGATTCTTCGTTAATTTCAGCTGTTTCTTTTGTTGATTTTTCTTTCTTCTTAAATATTTTGCCTAGTCCTGATTCGGTAATTTTGCCAATCAGGACTTGAGCAAGACTGATTAAAATTCTACTTCCTGAAACTTTATTAAGACCCAGAGCGCCTAATAATCCTGGTATGATTAAATCAGCGGCCAAACCAAAACCTGAATCTTTACCTGAAAATGGACTTATTTCACTCCAAATAACTTTGAATTTATTCTGAGTGAAATACAAATTCTGCCTTTTTAATTCTTCTTCTTTAAATTTTAGTTCCTGTTTAAGAAGCATTTTTCTTAATCTTAAGTCTTCAAGATTTTGAATAGATTTACTCATGTGAACCCTCCTCCTTTGCTAAAACTCTTACAAGCAAATTACTGATTGGCTTCGAAATACTTGTTCTAAAAACGATTACTAAAATCAGCAATAAAACATAAAATAGAGCCAATAAACTAAATCCCTTTAACATACTTCCTGTTATATCAGCCAATAGAAAACCCATCATTACAGATAGAAACATTATCGACATAAAAGAAAACAAAATAATCAGTAAAAAAGAAGCTGATAAACCACCAACAATGGCAGTTTTTTCAATAGCCTCCAGCTTTACTAATTCAATTCTTTTCTCGGTATAATCTACCAGTAAATCCTTGTAATTGGATAAAAAAGAATCTTGATTTTCTGAATCCTTTTGGTCTGATTTTAAATCATTTTCCATTATGATGTTTGCTTACTTTCGGATTCTTTCGAATTAAATTTATCACCTAATTCATCTTTCCATTGTTTTGCTTTTTCCTTAGTTTCAGCTACAATTTTCTTACCGTCTTCGCTGGTAAAAAGCCATGTTACAGCCGCACCTATTGCTGCTCCAAATAAAAAAGTCAGCACATTTTTATTCTGATTATTCATTTGTTAGTTTTTCACAAAGATAACAAGAAGAAAATCGATTGTTTGTTAAATGTTTTGGCTTTGAAATCAGATATTTGTAACATGTTAGGAAAACTTTCAAGTTCGGAATCAAAGCAACAGTTTGGATTTTACTTTTTACTTCTATTCGGCATTTTTCTCTTTGTAGTGTTGTATGATTATTTCACTGCATTTTTAGGTGCAGTAATATTTTTTCTTCTTTTCAAAAATTTCATGGCCTATTTGGTTGAAAAGAAAAAGTGGAAAGCATCAAGAACTGCGCTTATGTTGATGATACTTTCCCTATTGATTGTTGTTATACCCGGAATTTTAATCTTAAACTTACTGTACAATAAAATTACAGACGTAGTAAATGATCCTAGCTCAATTATCAATGCATTTCATACTTTCGACGATCAATTAAAAGAAATTATTGGCCAAGATATCTTCACTCCGGAAAGAATCAATATTATAAAAGAAAAACTAACCGCCTTTTTACCGGCTCTATTAAATAAACTTCTTGGAACTGTAAGCACCTTGGCTATTATGTACTTCATCTTATACTTTATGTTGGTGAGTTACCAAGAAATGGGAGATTTTATAATCGATTTTCTACCTTTTGAACCTGGAGTTACCCATTTATTTCAAAAAGAATTGTACGATATGACTGTATCAAATGCCATTACCACGCCATTGTTAGCAGCAATTCAAGGTGCTTTAGGAGGATTTGCTTTTTACTTTTTAGGAATACCTGATGCTGCTTTTTGGGGTATTATGTGTGGAATTTTTTCATTTATCCCAATTGTAGGCTCAGCTATGATTTGGTTACCAGCAACTTTGTACTTATATGTAATGGGTAATCACTTACAAGCTTATATTTTACTTGCTTTCGGAACAATTATAATTTCTAATATCGACAATGTAATTCGTATGATATTACAAAAGAAATTCGCTGATGTTCATCCTGTTATCAGCATTTTTGGAGTGTTAATTGGATTAAACCTTTTTGGAATAACTGGTTTAATTTTTGGTCCACTACTTATTTCTTTCTTCGTATTGGGAGTTAAAATTTACAGAAGAAACTATGTGAAAAGAGATGGCATTCAAACTGAAGAAGCAATTCAACAGGAAGAAGTAATCGAACAATAAAAAATCTACTTCTGATTTTTCAAATCTTGCTCTCTTTTCTTTTCAGCTTTTTTAGCAGGACCTCCAAACATCGAAACATTTACATAACGACCTGGGTATTCCCTTAAATCTTTCAATAAAGCCTGTAGTTCGTTAGAAGATTTATTCAGATTGTCATATAACTGTGGGTCGTTGATTAATTTTCCGGCAGAACCTTCTCCCTTATTAAGCTTTTCAGCAACCATAGCCAATTGAACACTTGTTTTTTGTAGTTCAACAATCATACTTTTTAAAGGAGCATCAGCCAAAGAATCTGTAATTACTTTAATATTTTGAATACTTGATTCAATTTCCTGATTATTCTTTTTAAAATTGGAAGTTACTGCTTCAATATTTGCAGAAGTTCTTGACAATCTAACTGACTCATTTTGTATCAATTTATTTAAAGTAGCTGTAGCCAAATTCAAATTTTTCATGGTTTGAGCAAGGTCATCAATTCCTGAATTAAGATTTTCAGAACCACCATTACCCATTACTTTTTCAACTTGCTCCAAAACTTTATTTAATGAAACCAAAACGTTTTCAGTTTTATCTTTAACTGGCTCAATCATGCCTGAAATAGATTCTCCAATGCCAATTTCCTGTGTACCAATAATGGTATCACCTTTGAAAATTGGTACCAATAAATCCGGAACAATTAATGAAATTGCTTTGCCGCCCAATAAATCCATACTTACAATACGGGCTTCAGATGATCTTGATAAGCTTATGTTTTGGTCGATAATTAATGTAGCAATGATTCTATTTGCGCTATCGGTTCTTAAAAAACCTAATTCCTCCACTTGTCCAACTTTTAATCCCTTATAATATATTGGTGTTGACTTATTTACACCTTCGATATTATTATAGACAACATAATAAGTATTTTGACGGGAAAAGAATTTTTTACCGCGAAGAAAATTATATCCGAAATAAAGTGCAGCAAGTGAAACTACTGCAAACAAACCAATTTTGGCTTCTCTAGGTATTCTCAAAATAATTTGATTTTGGTCAAAAATAAGAAATTATTACAGAATTAAGCACCGAAGCGAAATCTAAAAAAAAAGCCTAACTAAAATAGTAAGACCTTTTAATTTAACTTATACAGTCAAAACCAAAACTGTATGAGCATCTTAAAATCAATTAATTCCTTTTGTTTTAGGTAATTTAATTGATGAATATTTTGAAAACTGAAGCTCTTTTAAGCAATATTCGCTTCTAAATCTTCATAATAACTTAACATTCAAACTGTTTAAACAATCTAAAAATTATTTGCTTGCAGCAGGAACTCCTTCAAAAACATTTTTATAATCAACAAAAGCTTTTGCCATAGCGGTAGTAAATTCATCCATTCCAGCTTCACTATTTAAAAAATCTCTATCTTTTTTATTACTTAAAAATCCAGCTTCAACTAAAACACTCGGCATTCCTGTTTTCCAAAGTACCACAAATCCTGCTTGTTTAACTCCTCTGCTGTTTCTATTTGGAGTTTTAGAAATTTGTGATTCAATTTTTGATGCTAATTTGATGCTTTGGTCCATATAGGCGTTCTGGAACAAAGAAAAATAAATATGAGTTTCAGGCGAATTCGGGTCAAAACCATCATATTTCTCCTGATAATCAGTCTCTAATAACAAAACATCATTTTCTCTTTTAGCTACATCCAAATTATCACCCGCTTTATGCAAACCCATTGCAAAAGTTTCAGTTCCAGAAATTGTAGTGTTTTTGTGTGAATTACAGTGCAGAGAGATAAATAAATCAGCATTACTTCTGTTAGCTATATCAGCTCTTTCCCACAACTCAACAAATTTATCTGTCTTTCGTGTATAAATAACCTTAACTTCAGGCATCAATTCCGTAATTTTGTCGCCGAGTTCTTTTGCCATTTTTAATGTGATGTCTTTTTCTTTAACTCCACCAGCACTACAACCCGGATCATGACCACCATGCCCGGCATCAATTACAATTGTTTGTATTGATCTTCGAAATTTTTTCGAATTTGTTGGAGGTGTCATTGCAACAAAGACCAAAAACAGGAAAAATGGCACAATTTTTTCCCATTTAGAGAAATTTACAACTTTATTTAGCTTTGCGTTTGAATAAGACATTGCAACATTTATTAATTTTACGTCAGTTGAAAAAAACCTGCAGAAATAAGCGAATTGCTGAAATACTAATGTGTTTAGCCTTTTTTCCTCTTTTTTCTGCTGCCAACCAATCTTCATCAAATTTAAGCAATTCAAATCGAATTTTTGTTTATAATTTGTGCGCAAATAACCTAACATGCTCTTTTTCATACGATTATATTTTATCAGATTCTACAAAAAACTCGATTCCTGATAGTCTATTAAATGATTCAAACTACCTTCCTCGTACATCTTCTGCTATGAAATCTAGGGTCAAGTACAATGCCAAAGATTCAATTGTGTACAGTGCACTGGAAAAAACTGCTACACTTTATTCAAATGCAGTGGTACTTTATGAAGATTTAGACATGAAAGCCGCGAAAATTAAAATCAATCTTCAAAAGAATACAGTAAATGCAACCGGTCAATTAGATAGTGTGGGCGTTTTAAGTAATACTCCTGTTTTTAAACAAGGTGGAAGCGAATACAAAATTGAGGAAGTGACCTTTAATTATGAAACCAAAAAAGGTTTGATGAAAGAATTCAAAACCAATGAGGGTGAAGGTTTCATTAAAGGAGAAACAGTTAAAAGAGATGAACATAACAATTTCTATATCAATCACTCGTATTATACAACTTGTGATGCCGAGCATCCGCATTTTTATATAGCTGCAGAAAAACTAAAAGTAATTCCGGGTAAAAAAGTAATTACGGGTCCGGCCAATATGGTAATTGAAGGAGTTAGAACTCCCCTTTTTGTTCCACTTGGCATTTTCCCCTTAAAAAGAGGTCAACAATCAGGATTAATCATTCCAACTTATGGAAATGCTGCAGGTAGAGGATATTTCCTTCGTCAGGGTGGATACTATTTAGGTTTAGGAGAACATTTAGATTTAAGCTTACTCGGAGATATTTATACAAATACCTCTTGGCAATTAAGCACAAGGTCTTCTTACAATTACAGATATAGATTTAGCGGTAATTTTAGTGCTAACTATGCTTTCAATAAACAGAATAATCCTGAAGACCCTAATTATTCTGAATTCAAGAGCTTTCAAATACAATGGTCACACCGCGTTGATCCCAAAGCAAGACCAGGAAGCACATTTAGTGCCGATGTGAATCTTGTGGGAAATGATTATTTAACATTCAATTCCTATTCACCACAATCATTTAATAACGTAATCAATTCCGGCATCAGTTATGGTACCATATTTAACAAAGGAAAGCAGAGTTTATCTGCAAACGCAAGGGCATCACAAAATCTTCAAACCAGAGATTTGTCATTAACGCTTCCCGACCTTTCATTTACTGTATCATCATTTCAGCCATTTAAATCAAAATATAAACCTACGGCCGATACCTGGTATGAAAAAATAAGTGTGAATTATACTGGTTTGATGCAAAACATTGTAAATACCAAAGACTCATTATTATTCAAAAACAGAAATACAGAAGACCTCAAAAAATATATAGATACTGCAATGAATAATGGAATCCGTCATTCTATTTCAGTTCAAAATGGATTTAATTTATTTAAGTATTATACTATTTCAGTTGGTGGCGATTATAGTGAAAACTGGACTTTTAAAACGAGAACTAAGGAATGGGATTCTACTAACAGAACTGTAAATTCATCTTTCGAAAGTGGTTTTGCCAGAGCATACAGTTATTCTATGCGTGCCGGTATAAGCACAAGATGGTATGGAATGAAAGTGTTCAAAAAGGGCAAACTAATGGCTATCCGACATGTAATGAATCCTAATCTTGATTTTTCTTACTCACCCGATTTCAGTTCCGATAATTTTGGTTTTTATAAATTTGTTCAAAATGACACAACCGGACTTAATTACCAGAAATACAGCAGATTTGAGGGGACGCTGTATGGAGGTCCTGGTTCTGGAAGACAAGGAAACATCAACTTTTCATTAGACAATAATTTAGAAATTAAATGGAGAACAGGAAAAGATACTTCTGTTAAAGAAACCAAAATCAAAATTATTGAAAGCTTCAGGTTAGGTGGTTATTACAATATTTTTGCTGATTCAATGAACTTGAGCATCATAAATGCTTCGGCCAGAACAACCCTATTCAAAAATATTTCTCTTGTTGGTAATGCAAGTTATGACCCTTATGTAAATAATTTAATAGAAACTTCTACATCTAAATACTATACAAGAATTAATCAATTCAATATAAATAATGGAAAACTGGCTACATTATTAAATGCCAATGTTGGCGTTTCTGCAAGCTTAAGTCCTGATATGTTTAAACGAAAAGACCAAACCCGTGCTGATAAACTAAAAAAAGAAATGCAGAAATTGGGTTATAGTGAATTTAATATGCCGTGGAGTTTAATGTTAAATTATACCGTTTCATACGATTATAGAAATAAACTAAACAGTTACTATCCATCAGAGTATACTCAAACTTTGTCATTTTCCGGAAATTTAACTCCTACCAAAAATTGGTCATTTACTTTCAATTCCGGTTATGATTTTAGCTTGAAAAAAATATCACATCTGGGAATTGATTTAAGAAGAGACTTACATTGCTGGCAGTTTACCTTTAACTGGACACCACTTTCGGCTTATGGAACTAAATATTTTATGTTTAATTTAAACGTGAAATCATCTGTTTTACAAGACTTAAAAATTCCAAAACGTAAAGATTGGTTTGACGACAGAAGGATTTAATGATAATAATTATAATGAATCTTTCAGCTTAGAATGATATTTTGCAGCAAATTTCGAATTACCAAACTATAAATTACCAAAAATGAAAACAGTTGCCCTCAACGATTTACATGTTTCTCTAGGAGCAAAAATGATTGAATTTGCAGGATACAATATGCCTGTGCTTTATAATAATTTAATTCAGGAACATTTAGCTGTTAGAAACAGTGTGGGTGTTTTTGATGTGAGTCACATGGGTGAATTTTTATTAAAAGGTGAAAAAGCTTTAGATTTAATTCAACTTGTTACTTCTAATGATGCATCAAAATTAACTGATGGTAAAGTACAATATTCTTGTTTGCCTAACAACGATGGCGGTATTGTTGATGACTTATTGGTTTATCGTTTAAATGCTAATGAATATTACTTAGTTGTTAATGCTTCCAATATTGAAAAAGACTGGAATTGGATTAGCTCTCATAATTCATTTGGTGTTGAAATGACCAATTTGAGCGATGCTTATAGTTTATTGGCTGTTCAAGGTCCAAATGCAATTAAAGCATTACAAAAATTAACTGAAGTTGATTTATCTTCAATGGAATATTATACATTCAAAACAGGCGCTTTAGCTGGTATTGAACATTGTATAATTAGCAATACCGGTTATACTGGTGCAGGTGGATTTGAACTATATGTAAAAAATGAAGATGCAAAAAAACTTTGGGATTCAGTTTTTGAAGCAGGAAAAGAATTCAATATCATGCCAGCAGGTTTAGGTGCTCGTGATACATTAAGATTAGAAAAAGGATTTTGCTTGTATGGTCATGATATCAACGATACAACATCACCTATTGAAGCTGGTTTAGGATGGATAACTAAGTTCACAAAACCTTTTATCAATCACGAACATCACCAGGCTTTAAAAACCAATGGTGTAAGCAAAAAATTGGTTGGTTTTGAAATGATTGACAGAGGAATTCCTAGACAATATTATCCAATTAAAGATGCGAGTGGTAATGTTATCGGAGAAGTAACTTCAGGAACTCAATCACCTTCTTTAAACAAAGCAATTGGTATGGGTTATGTAAGCACTGAATTCTCAAAAGTTGATTCAGAAATCTATATTGAAATCAGAGACAAACAAATCAAAGCAAAGGTGGTAAAAATTCCATTTTTGTAGGATAAAAACTCAATTTTAAAAAGCTGCGATTTTAGAATCGCAGCTTTTTTTATTTTTATGAAAGTGCGAAATACAAAACCAATATTTGAGCGATAACAATCCTTGTAATTGTTACTAAAGGATAAACAGTTGCATAAGCCTGTAACGGTAAATCAGATTTATAATAATTGGTACTAAAATCCAATGCAGCCGGATCAGTATAAGATCCAGCTATTAATCCCAATAATGGCATAAAGTTCAACTTAAAAACATACCTAGCAATCATCAACATAACTAAAATTGGAGTAATGGTTATGATCAAACCATATAAAACCCATACCCAACCATTATAGGTTATAAATGTATGATAAAAGGTTTCTCCAGCATGAATACCTATTGAAGCAAAAAATAAACTGATTCCAAAGTCTTTCATAAACAATAATGCACTTTGTTGTAAGTAGGAATGTAAACTTGAAATTCCTCCAAACCTGCTAATTAAAATTGCAACTAATAAAGGACCCGCAGCCATTCCTAGTTTTACAGGAACCGATAATCCAGGTAGGAAAAAAGGAATTGATCCAACAAATACTCCAAGAATAATTCCCAGAAAAATTGAAAGTAGCTGTGGCTCTTGCAAGCGCTTTTCAGAGTTTCCAACGAGTTTTTCAATTTGAACTAAATCTGTTTCCGCTCCTACTACCCTTAATTTATCTCCATAATGTAGTACCAATTCATCATTTGCCAGTAATTCCAATCCAGTTCTATAAACTCTAGTGACTCTGGAATTAAACGCTCCTAAAAAATTAAGTTGACCAATCGTTTTATTAATCACTTCAGACCTTGTAACAATAAAAGATTTTGTTAAAGTAAAATCCTGAGATTCAATAAAATTATCAGTGGATTGGTAACCTAATAAACTAATCATTTCATCTAAATCTTGAGGCAAACCTACCAACATCAGAACATCTCTTTCTTTTAGAGTATATTCACTATTAGGGGATTGCACCACAGTTGAACCTGAATGTTTAATTCTTGAAACGATAATTTTATTGTCACCAATTGCATCTTTTAATGTCTTTCCAAAATAGGCGGAATTAGTCAACCTACATTTTTTAACTTCAGGAGCGGGATGTTTCTTTTTGATTTGTTCATTAAATAAAGTGATTTCATTTTTGACATCAATCTTGAATAAATGTTTTGCAAAAATCATCACTATAATAATTCCAATAATTCCAAAAGGATAGGTAATTGCATAGGCATTAGTTGGGTCGTTCCAGATTTTATCCGGAGCCTGAATTGCGATGTCTTTAAGAGCAGCTTTTGCCGCACCCAAACTAGGTGTATTGGTAACTGCTCCTGCCATCATACCAATCATATTATCCATGCCACTGCCTGTAAAAACAAATAATAAATAGGTTACTAAAGCACCTAATAAAACTGTTCCAATCGCCAAAGAATTATATAATAAACCATCTTGTTTTAATCGACTAAAAAATGAGGGACCAACCTGCATTCCAATAGCATAAACAAATAATATCAAACCAAAATCTCTCAAAAATTCCTGGGTTTCAGCATGAACTTTATATCCTAAATGACCACTTAAAATACCTACGAATACAATACCTGATATCCCTAAAGATACTTTCATGATTTTTAATTTTCCCAATAAAATACCAAGAAATAAAACCATAAAAATCAAAACCATTGAAGCTGCAATTCCAGGATGTTCCTGAGGCAGGAATATTTGTTCAACCCACTGTGGCATAAAGCAAAAATTAAGGGCACAAGTTAAGTTATTCTGAATTTATGCCTGATGAAATAAATCAATAAAAAATCATCTTAAAATTAGCCTTTTAATTATTATGATAAATCAACTTTATATAAACTAAAATCATTGCTATTCTTTAAAAATAATTCAAACCAACTTTTACACTCATTTAACATGAAAAACGATCTGATTTTTAAATAAAGAGATAATTAAATCGATTTTTTAGACCTCTTTGGCACATAAGTGTAAGTTTTACACTAAGAAAATTAGTTACAATTAGTTGATTTACAATTTTTTAAAATTAAATTGATAATTCTCAAAAAAAATTGAATAGCATTCTTGCTTCAAAATTATACCTTAGTGTAATTCATACACTTTAACACTTTTAATAAAAGTATAAAAAACATGCACCTAAACCAGGCATGTACATTTATTAAAAAGTTAAAAGCAGAACATATGACCACCACCAATAAAAAAATCATATATGCACAGAAAACTACTTACAATGTTGGTTTTCATGATGAGCTCGTTTGCAATGCTGGCTCAACAAATGGAAATCACAGGAAAAGTGTCGGATGCCAAAGACGGCTCAGACTTAATCGGAGTTAGAGTTACTTTAAAAGGCACCAAAAAAGAAACCGCTACCGACGCTAAAGGAAACTACAAATTATCTTACAATTCCGGTGAATCTAATATCCTTGTTTTTTCTTATATAGGATACAAATCGGAAGAAGTGAAAATTGATGGAAAAACTGTAATCAATTTTAGCTTAAAAGAATCAAATACAACATTAAATGATATTGTTGTAATTGGTTATGGAACTGCAAAAAGAAAAGAATTAACCGGAGTTAGTTCAAGAATTCAGGCTAAAGAAATTGCAATGCTTCCTTCTTTAACTGCAACACAGGCTATCCAGGGTAAAGCTGCCGGCGTACAAATTATTGCACCGGGAGAACCAGGCGGAAAACCAAATGTTAGAATTAGAGGAACCGGTTCTATTTTAGGTGGTGTTGATCCACTTTATGTAGTTGATGGAATTCTAACTGATGATATATCTAATATAAATACAACTGATATCTTATCAATTGATGTATTAAAAGATGCGGCTGCTACAGCAATCTATGGTGTTCGTGGCTCAAATGGTGTAATTTTAGTAACTACCAAAAGTGGTACAAAAGGTAAATTACAAGTTAACTATGATGCTTATACCGGCATTAAAAGATTGGTCAATAAAGTTGATATGGCCGGACCAAACTTATTTGCTGTTTATTCAAATGAAGCAGCAGGAACTCAAGCTATCAAACCTACAGATATAACGGGTTCTGCCGATTGGATGGATGAAATTACCCGCTTAGGTACTATTCAAAGTCATAATATTTCTATGAATGGTGGTGGTGATAAAAACACTTATTTCTTCTCAATAGGATATTTTAAAGAAGAAGGAATCTTAAAAGGAAACGATTACCAGCGTATTTCAATCAGAGCAAATAACGATGTTAATATTACCAATAAATTAAAAGTTGGAAACACCATTTCTTACGCTTACAATTTTGGTAACAACAAACCTTTCAGTTTATTTACTGACGCTTATAATGCAGCACCAATTTATAATGCTAAAAATTCTGATGGTACATATGGCTCGACTACAACAAGTAATGTAGGTAATCCTTTAGCAAAACTTGAAACCACAAACGATCAATCGTGGGGTCATCGTTTACAAGGTACTGTTTGGGGTGAATACAAAATCTGGAAAAATGTTTCTTTCAAATCTTCTTTTGGTATCGATGGAGGTTTTAATAATAGTAGAAATTACTCTCCTGTTTACTTCGTTACCATTGCTCAAAGAAACGACAGAAGTCAATTGAATTTATATCGTTCTGATAACTACCGTTGGGTTTGGGATAATTACTTTAATTATACTGAAACGTTTAAAGGCAAACATGATGTAAATGTAAGTTTAGGTCACACTGCTGAAAGACAAGATGGAAAATGGATGAGTGGTTCAAAAAAGGACATTCCTGCTCAAGAACAATACTGGGATTTTAGCTTTGGTGATCCAACCTCTATTATTTTAAATAGCGGTAATCAAGCCATTTATGGAAGAAGAGAATCATACTTTGCTAGAGGTATTTATACTTACGATGGCAAATATTTGGTTAATGCAACAATTAGAAGAGATGGTGCCTCTAAATTTCCTGTAAAAAACAGATGGGGAACCTTTCCTTCTTTAGGATTAGGATGGGTAATTGATAAGGAAAAATTCATGGCCAATCAAAACATCTTTAATACTTTGAAAGCTAGAGCCAGCTGGGGTTTAATTGGAAACGACAATATCTCTCCTGGTCAGTTTGTAACTCAGTTTGGAACAGGTTTATCAGCAGCTTTTGGTGCTAATATTGCTCCGGGTGCTATTCCTGATCAAATTATCGATCCAAACTTGAAATGGGAAACTACTGAACAAAGAAATATTGGTTTGGAATTCGGATTCTTTAATTCTAAGCTTACAGGAGAAATCGACGTTTATCAAAAAATTACTTCTGATGCCTTATACTTAGTTGCACTTCCTGGTGTTGCAGGTGATAGAGATAATGTTTATACAACAAATGCCGCTAAAATTTCTAATACTGGTTTAGAGATTTCTTTGGGATGGAATTCAAGCATCAGCAAAGACTTTAACTATGCTTTAAGAGGTAATGTTACTTTTAATAAAAATGAAGTAACAGATGTAGGTGAAGGAAAAGCATTGGACTATGGAAGTTTGGACAATGGTTATACTGCTACCAGAGTAATCAATGGACAACCAATTGGTGTATTCTGGGTTTATGAAACCAATGGCGTTTATAAAACAGAAGCTGAATTAAACAATTCTGCTACTTTAACAGGCGCTCAGGTTGGTGACAAAAAAATTATCGACCAAAATGGTGATGGAAAAATTGATAACAAAGACAGAATATATGCTGGTTCTTATCAACCTAAATTCTATTTTGGATTTAATACAAATTTCTATTACAAGGCATTTGATTTAAGTATGATTGTTCAAGGTAATGCTGGTAATGTGGTTTTTAATGGTAAAAAAACTGTTCGTTACGGTGGTAACTACAATGTAGAATACGATGTAGCCATGGAAAGATGGACACCAAGCAACCCTAATACGGATAACCCAAGAGCTTATAATGGAGTTCCTGTACCAAGTGATTATTTCATCGAATCAGGAACTTATGTTCGCTTAAACACATTGGCATTAGGTTATACCATTCCAAGCAGAATTACAGATAAATGGCATATTGGAAAACTTCGTGCTTATCTAAGTTCTCAAAATCTTTATACCTGGAAAAAATTCACAGGCTATTCTCCTGAATTACCAGGGGCTGCTTATGAATCAGGTATAGAAAAAAGTATTTACCCAACATCTGCTACTTATATGTTTGGCGTAAACGTTCAATTTTAATCACCATCACTTAACAATACGCAAAAAATGAAAAAGTCAATTAATATACTATTGATGTTTGCAGTTGCCCTTCTGATGATGGTAACTGCCTGTAGAAAAAAATTCCTAGAAGAACCGGTAAGAAATCAAACTCCAACCGACTTCTTCTCAAACCCTGATGCTCCGGCACAATTGGTAACTGCTGTTTACAACCAATTATACGAATGGCAACAACATTCATTCTCATGGATTGGCGTTACAAGTATTGCTGATGATGATGCCGAAAAGGGTTCAGACCCGGGTGATACAGGAACAGATAAAGACCAGTTGGATAAATATACATTTACATCATCAAGTTTATCTTTTAATGATATATGGGAATCAAACTTTAAAGGGATAGCAAGAGCCAATCAAGCATTGTACTATTTACCTCAATTCACTAATATTTCTGATGGACAAAGAGCAAGATACATTGCAGAAGTAAAATTCTTAAGAGCCTATTACTATTGGAACTTAGTTAGATGTTTTGGTGGTGTTCCAAAGGTTAATAAAAACATCGAAACACAAGAAGACATTGCCAATGCAAACGTAAGAGCTAGTGCCGAAGAAATTTATTCTTTTATCAGACAGGATTTAACAGATGCAATGAGCGTACTTCCTGCTTCTTATGGTGCTGATGATTTAGGCAGACCAACAAGAGGTGCTGCTATGGGTTTGATGGCAAAAGTAGCTTTATACCAAAAAGATTGGGCTATTGCTAAAAATACAAGTAACCAATTAATTACTTCAGGCACTTATTCTTTGGTAGGTGATTATTCAAGTATTTGGAAAGAAAGTGGAGAATTCAATAGCGAATCACTTTGGGAGGTAAATGGCAAAGGTACCGACCCCAATAAAGGTCTTACAGGATATTTTGTTGTACAAGCGCCAAGAGGTGCAGGTGGATTAGGATGGGGCTTCAATACACCCTCACAAAGATTGGTTGATGCTTATGAAGTTGGAGATCTTAGAAAAGATGCGACTATTATTTTCTCAGGGCAAACTTTATGGGATGGATTTGTTACCAATCCTGCAGCACCAAATGCCCGTTATAACTACAAATGTTATATCAGTAAAACAATGGAAACATTTAATGGAAACGATAATGAAACCAATAAAAACTTACGTGTTGTTCGTTTAGGTGAAATTTACTTAATCCATGCTGAAGCAGCTATCGAATTAGGAGATACAGCAAGTGCAAGAACTTCATTAAACATAATTAGAAACAGAGCCGGTTTAGCTAATACAACTGCTGTAACTGAAGCTGAATTAAAAGATGCTATTTACAGAGAAAGAAGAGTAGAAATGGCAATGGAACACGATAGAATGTTTGATTTACGCAGAACAGGAAGAGCAGGAACAGTATTAAGAGCTGCAGGCATTCCTTTTGTGGATGGAAAACACGAACTTTACCCAATCCCTCAAAGACAAATAGATTTGAGTGGAGGAAAATTAACCCAAAATCCCAATTATTAACATAAACCACTAAACAAAAAAACCTAACAGTTTTTATGAAAAAACAAATCACTAAAATGTTGATGTTCGCAACAGTTGCGGGTATCACAACTTTTACAGCTTGTAAAGAAGACAAAAAAACAGACGTATCTCTTCCTACCATCGGAGGCTACAACAATGCAGACGAAGTAGCTTCTGCTAATTTAGTTTCTAAAATGAGTTTTGATGAAAATTTCAATGAGTCAAAACAAAACTTAGCAGGAGTTGCTACAAACGCGACTTTAGTTACAGGAAAAAAAGGTAAAGCTTACCAAGGTGCTATGGGTGGATTTGCTGCCTACAACAACGCAGGAACAGCTCTTCCTGCATTAAAAAGCTTTACAGTAGCTTTCTGGATGAAAACTGAAAAACATGAAGGTGGTGCTCAATCAATTTTCATGTTATCTAAAGACAGTGCTTTTTGGGGAAATTTCTTCTTCTTAGTTGAAGGAACAACTTCTGATTCAATGTTTTGTAAAGTACATTTTGAGAAAAATGATGCTCCTGAATGGAAAGAACAGTGGATTGAATTCAATGGTAACAACAAAATTCCTAATGCTTTTGGAAAATGGAATCACATTGTATTCTCATATGATGCAGCTAATTCAAAATTTGCTATGTATATAAACGGTGCTAAATTAATTGTACCTGCAAATGTTTCAGACAGATTTGGAAGCGATCCATCAGCTGGTGGTGCTCCACTTGGTAACTTAAACTTTATCAAAGCAAACAAATTTGTTATTGGTGGATTCCAAAACAATTTAGGTGCGCCTTGGAGTGCTCCTGAAACTTGGATGTTAAACTATACTGGAGCTCTTGATGAATTCCGTGTTTACAGCAAAGCTCTTGCTGATGCAGACGTTACAGCATTGTACGATTTAGAAAACGCTGGAAGATAATTTTCCAACAAAACAAATTAAACCACAGGCTTTCTTTATTTGAAAGTCTGTGGTTTTTAAACCAAACCAATGAAAAAAAACCAAGTATTACTTTATTTAGTTATTCTAACTTTTAGTTTCTTTAGCAATTCTTGCAAGGAGAAAGTGAATACACCAACTCCAGAACCTGAAACACCAAAAAGTTTTACTTGTTCCCTCGTCAATATCGAAGGCATTTTAAAAGCGCCTTATCGTGAAATTAAACTCAATCCTGTTATTCGATTAAGTTTTACAGATAAAGTAGATACAAATTCGTTAGTTACCGGAATTAATTTTCTGGATGATAAATCTGCTAAAGTTCCTTATACATATTCGTTGGTTGAAGCTGATACCGTTTTAGAAATCAGACCTACAACATTAAAAACCTTTGCTAAATATACCATTTGTTTAATCTATAAATTGCAATCGAAATCTGCTGTTGGTATGGGTAGCAACCTATGTTATGCTTTTACTACCCAATTAGATACTACCGATAAATTCCCACGAGTGAGTGATGATGAATTACTTGATATAGTTCAAAGAAGAACTTTTAAATATTTTTGGGATTATGGACATCCTGTTTCAGGTATGTCGAGAGAAAGAAATTCTTCCGGGGATTTAGTTACCTCAGGTGGCACCGGATTTGGAATTATGGCGATGGTTGTAGCCTCTTCCAGAAATTATATCAGCCGCAATGAAGCTGCTAACAAACTTGATGTGATGTTAGACTTCATGACGAATAAATGTCAGAAATTTCATGGGGCATTTCCTCATTGGCTAAATGGAGCCACAGGAGTTGCAATACCTTTTAGCTCTAAAGATAATGGAGCCGATCTTGTAGAAACTTCCTATTTAATGCAAGGTTTATTAACTGCAAGACAATACTTTGATGGAAATTCTACCCTTGAAACAGGAATTAGAAATAAAATAAATGCTTTATACCAAGGTGTTGAATGGAATTGGTTCAGGAAATCAAATGAACAGGCCCTTTATTGGCATTGGAGTTCTAACCTAGGCTGGGCTATGAATATGAAAATCAGTGGTTGGAATGAATGTTTGATTACTTATATAATGGCGGCATCCTCTCCTACTGATTCTATTCCTGCCAGTGTTTACCATGCAGGCTGGGCCAGAAATGGTGGGTTCAAAAATGGAACTGTTTATTATGGATTTAAACTTCCTTTAGGTCCTTCAAATGGTGGTCCACTTTTCTTTTCACATTATTCATTTTTAGGTATCAATCCTAATCAGCTTAAAGACCAATACGCAGATTATTGGGAGCAGAATGTAAATCATACATTAATAAACTATACCCATTGTGTTGTGAATCCTAAAAAGCATTATGGTTATAGCAATCAATGCTGGGGTTTAACAGCTTCTGATAATAATTTAAGTGGATATGCAGCTCATGAACCTAATAATGACCCTGGTGTTATAAGTCCTACCGCAGCTCTAAGTGCCATGCCTTATACTCCCGAAAATTCAATGAGAGCACTTAAGTTTTTCTATTACAAACTTGGCGATCGTATGTTTAAAGAACAAGGTTTTGTTGATGCGATAAACCTGAACGACCAATGGTTTGCCAATTCATATTTAGCCATAGATCAAGGTCCAATTATTGTAATGATAGAAAACTACAGAACAGGATTATGTTGGAATTTATTTATGAGCTGCCCTGAAGTAAAAACAGGGATGAAAAAATGTGGTTTCAGTAGTCCGTTTTTAAACTAATGTTTGATGATAAAACAATTTAAATATATCAAAATATTCATCTTATCCATGTTCTTTTGGGGAATTGCTTGTGCCCAGGAAAACAAGGCTATTTATCATGCTCCAATTAAATCAGATATTAAAAATGATTCGATTTTATTGGATGAAGTACAAAAACAAAGCTTTAAATACTTTTGGGATTTTGCACATCCAACAAGTGGTTTAGCAAGAGAACGAAGCAATATTGCTTATGATTATGGCAATGAAGTTGTAACGACAGGAGGTACTGGTTTTGGTATCATGGCAACCATTGTTGCTGTACAAAGAAACTGGATTGGCAGAGATACAGCTGTGAAGCATCTTATAAAAATGGTTAAGTTCCTTGAAAAAGCGAATCATTACCATGGAATTTTCCCTCATTGGTTAAATGGTGAAACAGGAAAAACAATTCCTTTTAGCAGAAAAGATGATGGTGGTGATGTGGTTGAATCAGCCTATTTATTTGCAGGATTAATTGCAGCTAAAGAATATTTTAATGCAAATAATCCAAAAGAAAATGAACTAAGAAACAGAATTACCTGGCTTTGGGATGCTGCTGAATGGAACTGGTATACCCAGCAACAAGATGCATTGTATTGGCATTGGAGTCCGAATCATGGTTGGAGCATGAATTTTTCTATTCATGGTTGGAATGAATGTTTGATTGCTTTTGTATTGGCCGCTTCTTCAAAAAATTATGCCATCAAACCAGAAGTTTACCACAAAGGTTGGGCAACAGGAAGTTTCTTTAAAAACGGAAAATCTTATTATGATATTCCTTTACAATTAGGATTCCCTTATGGAGGTCCATTGTTCTTTTCTCATTATACATTTTTAGGTTTAGATCCAAGAGGATTAAAAGACCAATACGCTGATTACTGGCAACAAAATTTGAATCATACCCTGATTAACTACAAACATTGTGTAGTTAATCCGAATAAATTTAAAGGTTATGGTAAAAACTGCTGGGGTTTGACTGCAAGCGATAACCATGAAGGATATAATGCTCATTCTCCGGATAACGATTTAGGAGTGATTAGTCCAACTGCTGCACTATCTGCTTTTCCCTATACACCAAAAGAAAGTATGGCTGCACTCAAACATTTTTATTTTGATAAAGGAAAAGACATCTGGGGTGAATATGGTTTTGTTGATGCCTTTAACGAAAGTAAAAACTGGACAGCCCAATCCTATTTAGCTATAGACCAAGGACCAATAATTGTGATGATAGAAAATTATCGCTCTTCTTTAATCTGGAATGTTTTTATGAAAAACAAAGACATTCAAAGGGGATTAAAAAACCTTGGCTTTGAATCACCTGCAATTACAAAATAACATGAAGATAAAAAATACTATACTAACCTTAATGATTTTGCTATTGAGCTGCAATTTCATTTTCGCTCAATCCAAACCCGGAAAAAATCAAGACAAAGAAGCATTCCTTAAAGAGTTAATAGGCAAAATGACCCTCGAAGAAAAATTAGGTCAATTAACCTTGTATACTTCTGATATGTCGGTTACCGGACCAGTAATTCGTGATACCTATAAACAAGATATCATGGATGGAAAATGCGGGAATATATTCAACGCATATAGTCCTGAATACACCAAAAAATTGCAGGATTTAGCAATGAAATCAAGATTGAAAATTCCTTTGTTATTTGGTTATGATGTAATTCATGGTCACAAAACCATCTTCCCACTTCCATTGGGAGAATCATGTGCTTGGGATACAATCTTATCAGAAAAATCAGCAAGAATAGCTGCGGTTGAAGCTAGTGCTGATGGTTTACATTGGACATACTCTCCTATGGTTGATATATCACGCGATCCACGTTGGGGAAGAGTTGCTGAAGGTTCTGGAGAAGATCCTTGTTTAGGTTCTGCAATTGCAAGAGCTAAAGTTAGAGGTTACCAAGGGACTGATTTAAAAAGTAAAGAAACTATTTTAAGCTGTGTTAAACATTTTGCTTTGTATGGCGCACCAATAGCAGGAAGAGATTACAATACTGTTGATATGAGTATGCAAAGTATGTTTAATACCTACCTTCCTCCTTATAAAGCAGCAATTGATGCAGGAGCCGCAACTGTGATGAGTTCATTTAATGAAATTAACGGAGTACCTGCATCTGCAAATAAATGGCTGATGAATGATTTATTAAGAAAACAGTGGGGATTCAAAGGATTTGTTGTTACAGATTATACTTCCATCAATGAAATGGTTTACCATGGAAATGTAGCTGATGAATATGAAGCCGGCGTTGCTGCTATTAATGCAGGTATTGATATGGATATGCAAGGTTCTGTTTATTATACTTATTTGAAAAAAGCGTTAGACAACAAACATGTTAAAATTGAAGATATTGATATTGCTGTTTATAGAATTTTAGATGCAAAATGGCAATTAGGTTTGTTTGAAGATCCTTACAGATATTCAAATATTAAAACTGCAAAAACAGCAATTATGACACCAGCCAATTTGCAAACAGCGGAGGAAATTGCTAAAGCATCTATGGTACTATTAAAAAACGAAAACAATTTATTACCTCTTCAAGCAACGGGTAAAATTGCTTTTATTGGTCCGTTTGTTAAAAATAAAAGAGATTTAATTGGCAACTGGAGTGGTGCAGGTAACTGGATGCAATCTAAAAACTTATGGGATGCTGTTGTTGCAAGAACTGCAGGAAAAGCTGAATTATTGTATGCTATGGGTGCAAATGTTACTGAGGATACTGTGTTAATCAAAAAAATGCATATCCAGGAATTCATTGATAAAAGAAGTAAAGAAGAATTAATCAATGAAGCTATTGAGGTAGCAGGAAGAGCAGATATCATTGTATTAACTTTAGGTGAATCTGAAGGTATGAGTGGAGAAGCTGCAAGTCGCTCTGATATTACAATTCCTTCAAACCAACAAGAACTTTTAAGACGTATGCACGCATTAGGTAAACCAATTGTTTTATTATTAAGCAATGGCAGACCTTTAGCACTTTCTTGGGAGGATAAAAACATTCCTGCAATTTTAGAAACATGGTTTTTAGGAACACAATCAGGACCTGCAATTAGTAGCGTTTTGTTTGGAGATTATAATCCTTCTGGAAAAATTACCATGACATTTCCAAGAAGTGTTGGACAGATTCCTATTTATTATGCTTCAAAAAATACAGGTCGCCCTTTTGATAACAACATCAAATATTCATCTAAATATTTAGATATTGAGAATACACCACTTTATCCTTTTGGATACGGTTTGAGTTATACCGATTATACTTACAGTAATATCAAGCTAAACAAAACCAGCTTTACAGCGGATGAAACAATTGAAGCATGTATAGAAATTAAAAATACAGGAAAAATGGATGGTTCAGAAATTGTTCAATTGTATGTTCAGGATTTAGTTGGCTCAAGCACAAGACCATTAAAAGAATTAAAAAGATTTAGTAAACTTTCTTTGAAAGCAGGTGAATCAAAACAAATTTGTTTCACTATAAACAAAGAAGATTTAATGTACTATAATGCCAATATGGAAAGAGTATTGGAGCCTGGCAAATTCAAAATATTCATTGGCAAAAACTCTAATGAAGTAGAAACAGCAGAATTCGAAATCAAATAAATTAAAAACACCAAATAAACACCTAAAAAAAAATCAATGAGAAAACTATTACTCTTGGCAGCAGGTGCAGCTTTGTTTATGTCGAACAGAGCAAATGCACAAACCATCATGAATTTTGAAGATGGGACCACAAATGGTCAAAACTTAAACGTTATGGCAAACGGAGACTGGGATGACCCAGGAAAACATGCTGTAACAGAAACCTTTAGCATCATTGATAATCCTGATAAATCAGGTATCAATTACAGTAACAAAGTAATGAAATTTACTCGCAGAGGAACAGCACAAGGTGGAATGCCTTGGGGTGGTTTCTGGAGTAACAGAGCAGACACTTTGGGTTCAGCTGATGTAACTAACGGAAAATACGTTCATATTAAAGTATGGAAATCACGTATTTCTCCGGTTAAATTTAAACTTGAAGGCGGTGCAGCCGGTACTTTAGAACAAGGCAGCACTAAACCTGTAACTCAATTAAATCAGTGGGTGGATGTTGTTTTTGATTTCACATCAAAAACAGGAAAATATCCAATTATTGCATTTATGCCGGATTTTCAAGATCCATTAACTTTAACAGATTCAACTATTATCTATTTTGATGATATGAGAGTTAACAACGATTCAATGCCTGAAGTAGCTATGCCTATTCCAACTATGGCAATGAATTTTGAGGATGGAACTACAAGTGGTTTCAACTTAAATGTTATGGGAAATGGAGATTGGGATGATAAAGGTAAACATGCTGTTGAAGAAACATTTATGGTAATCAACAATCCTGACAAATCCGGAATCAACAAATCAGACAAAGTATTACAATTTGTACGCAGAGGTACAGCTCAAGGTGGTATGCCATGGGGTGGTTTCTGGACAAACCGTGGAGATGGTAAACCTGCTTTTGATTTTACAGTAAACAAATACGTTCACGTAAAAGTATGGAAAGGAAGAACATCACCTGTTAAATTCAAAATCGAAGGTGGTACTACCGGAACAGTTGAAGTTGCTAGCATGAGCCCACAAATTGAAACAGGTAAATGGGTTGATATGGTATTCAATTACTCTAACAAAACAGGAACTTGTGCTACTATCGTTTGTATGCCTGATTTCGAAGATCCTTTCACAAAAGCTGATTCTTCAATCATTTATATTGATGATATCAGAGTAAGTGCTGATTCAATGCCTGAAACTTTCAAACCATTTGGTGATGGAATGTTATTGGATTGCGAAGATGGAACTACTAATGGTTTTAACATGAACGTAATGGGTAATGGCGAATGGGATGATCCTGCAAAACATGCTGTAAGTGAAACTTTCCAAATCATTAATAATCCAAGCAAAACAGGTATTAACCAATCTGAAAAAGTAATGAGATTCTTAAGAAGAGGTAAAAATCAAGGTGGAATGCCTTGGGGTGGTTTCTGGGCTAACAGAGGAGACGGTAACCCTTCTGCTGATGTAACTGTAAATAAATATGTACACGTTAAAGTTTGGAAAGGAAGAATCTCTCCAATTAAATTAAAATTAGAAGGTGGTACTGCAGGTACTTTAGAAGCTCCTAGTACTGCTGCTCAACCTGGTACTAATATGTGGGTTGATATGGTTTATGATTTCACTAGCAAAACAGGTACTTATCCTATTTTAGCTTTCATGCCTGATTTCGAAGATCCGTTGACTCAAGATGATTCAGTTTATATCTATTTTGATGAAATCAGAGTTAACAACAATCCTAACCCAGAAATGCCTACTGGTATCAATGCTATTAGCAAAGAAGAAGTAAGTGTATTCCCTAACCCAACAACTGGTTTAGTTTATGTAAACGGAATCCAAACTTCTGCTTCAGTAAAAGTAATTAACTTAGTTGGAAAAGAAGTTATCAATATAGAAATTAATGCAAACGGAACTATCGATATGAGTTCAGTTCCTGTTGGTATTTACATGTTGGTTATTGAAAATGCTAATGGTGCAATCAGTACCAAAAAAGTAATCAAAAACTAATTTCATTATTTAAACATAATTGCAGGATCACTCCTGCAATTATGTTTTTTTCATATCCCTTCAATTAAAATATACATGCCAAAAAAAACATTACCTAAATTACATTCTGATTTTTCTGTGGATTGTGTGATTTTTGGCTTTGATGAAGGTGAGTTGAAAGTTCTTTTAATTGAAAGAAATGAAGAGCCATTTAAATCATGGAAAGCAATTCCAGGTAATCTGGCTCAGGACAAGGAAAATTTAGATAATGCGGCCGAACGAATTTTACATGATTTAACCGGTCTGGAAAATGTTTTCATGGAGCAATTACATGCTTTTGGAAAACCTGACAGACATCCACAAGGAAGAGTAATTACCATTGCTTATTATGCGCTGATTAAAAGTACAACAAATGGTATTCATCCGGTAACAACTTTTGCAAGTAAAGCCCTTTGGTGGCCTGCTTATGATTTGCCTGAACTGGCTTTCGATCACAAAGAAATTATTGAAATGGCTTTACGACGATTAACAAATCGTATTAGATACATTCCAATTGGATTCGAATTACTTCCTGAAAAATTCAGTCTTACTCAATTACAACATATTTATGAGGTCATTCTTCGTAAAGACATAGACAAAAGGAATTTCAGAAAAAAAATATTGAGTTATGGATTCCTCACCGAACTCAATCAAAAACAACAAGGTGTTTCTCACAGAGCAGCTCGTTTGTATAAGTTCAATAAAAAAATCTACGAAGGATTAAAAGACAAGGGCTTCTATTTTGAGCCTTAATTTGTCAGTTACACTTGTTTGATGAGGATTATCCCTCGAACAAAATTGATTAAAGTCAAGATTTAAAATTAATTTTCCACTTCATAATCAAGCAAATAAAGCTTATTTTCGTGTTTTACCAACGATTTACTGCGCCACAACGTACCAAGTAGTAAACAAGGAAACAACCATGAAAAAAATCTTTTACCTAAGTTTGATTTTTATTCTTTCAGGACTGAATAACAGTTTTGCTCAGAATTGCACAGCGGCATTTACAGCTAGTATTAATGCTACTACCAGAACGGTAAGTTTTACAAATAATTCAAGTGCCGGAAATAACTACTACTACTGGAATTTTGGTGATGGAACCAGCAGTACACAAGCAGCACCCAGCAAAACTTATTCAACTCCGGGTGCTTTTAGGGTTTGTCTAACAATGGTAAAAGCAGATAGTACATGTACTTCTTCATTTTGTGATACTGTTTTCATTCAAAACCAAAATACAGGTTGTAATGCAAATTTCACTTTTGTAAAAGATACACTCAATGGAAAAAAATTCTATTTCACTTCAGCTTTAAATAATAATAATTTCAGATATATCTGGACATTTGGCGATAATACTGGCAGCGATAGTAAAACACCAATAAAAACTTATACTCAAAACGGCACATATAATGTTTGTTTAAGAGTAACTAAAAAAGATTCAACTTGTACGATTCAGGTTTGCAAAAATGTTACTGCAACTACATCAACCAATTCAAATTGTAATGCAAACTGGACTGCTACAAAAAATGCTACCAATAGCTTAAAATATCAATTTGAAGCTGCTTTGAATGATACAGCTTATAGATACAAATTTACCTTTGGTGATGGAACACAATCCGACTCAAGAGCACCTTTAAAAACTTATACAACAACCGGTTTAAAATTAGTATGTTTAACTGTTACTAAAAAAGATTCAACATGTATCCAAACAAAATGTGACAGTATTTTAGTTACTGCTCCAGATACTGCTTGTGATGCAGGATTTTCAGTAAATAACAATACTGGTAATCCTCTGAAGAAAATTTTTACAGCTTTTGGAAGTCCCAATATCTATAACTATTATTTCTGGACCTTTGGTGATGGAACTTCAGCATATGGTAGAGAAGTTACCAAAACCTGGACTTCAAGCGGAATAAAAACATTGTGCTTAACTGTCAGAAAAACTGACTCCAGCTGCACCAGAACTATTTGTGTTGATTTGTTTTTACCTCCAGTTTCTTGCAGCTCTGCTTATACCATTCAAAAAGATCCAAACAATAGTAAAAAAGTATACTTCACTGCAAACCTAAATGATACCAACTACAAATACTTCTGGTCGTATGGTGATGGAACTTCAGGTGATGGAAGAAACAGTTTTAGATCTTATGCAAATCATGGCAAATACAAGGTTTGTTTAACTGTTATGAAGAAAGACAGTTCATGCACTTCAACTAAATGTGATAGTATTTCAGTAATGCCAACTATTGTTAATTGTAATGCTAACTGGAGTTTCCAAAAAGATGCAGTTAATCCCTTAAAAGTTTATTTTAATGCTTCTTTACAAGATACTGCTTTCAAATACATTTGGAATTTTGGAAATGGAACAGCTTCTGATAGTAAAAATCCAATTAAAACTTACACAAATGCAGGTTGGTATAAAGTATGTTTAACCGTTACTAAAAAGGATTCTTCATGCAGTTTAACAAAATGTGATAGTATTTTCCTGGGTCAAAATACTCCTGTAAATTGTAATGCCAATTTCACTTTTGAAAAAGACCAAAGCAATCATTTAAAAGTATATTTCCATGCATCTTTACAAGATACTGCATTTAAATATATCTGGAACTTCGGAAACGGAACTTCATCTGATAGCAAAAACCCAATCAGAACATTTACATCAAACGGCTGGTATAAAGTATGTTTAACTGTAACTAAAAAAGATAGTTCATGCAGTGTTAGCAAATGTGATAGCATCTTTTTATCTCCGGGCTGCTCTGTAAATTTCTCTTTTAGTAGAAATGTTAGTAATGGTAACCAATTTACCTTTGAAACTGCAAACGATACCACAAGCAATTTCATCTGGATTTTTGGCGATGGCAGCTCAAGTAATGGAAGATTAGCTTCACACACTTATTTATTACCTGGAAATTATATTGTTTGTTTATATAAAGTTAAAAAAGATTCCAGTTGTGCAACCTCAACTTGTAAATTAGTTAGTGCTATTGACTCAAGCGCACAAAGCTGTTTTGCAAGATTTGAAGCAACAAAATTTGATAGTTTAGGAATTAATTACGGGAACTTTATTAATCTCTCAACAGGTTCATATACGCATCTTAGCTGGAACTTCGGTACTTTAGGAACAGGTGCTGGTAGTCCATTTGTAAAAGCATTTCCATCAAGTGGAATCTATCCTGTTTGTTTAAGTGTATTTAGAATTGTAAATGGTGATACTGTTTGTAGCAATACTACTTGCAAAAACTTCAATACAGCTCCTAATACCTCTACTTGCCATGCTTCTTATTCATACAGCAATCTTGGACAAAATACATTTAGCTTCACCAACCTTTCAACTGGAACTCCATTGTTATATAGCTGGAAAGTGAATGGTACTGTTGTAAGTACTTCACAAAACTTTAATTATACCTTCCCTTCATCAGGTTTATATAATGTTTGTTTAAGAGTGAGAAAAGCGGATAGTTCTTGTGTTGATGAAATTTGTCGTCCGGTATTAGTTAATCAATACGGAACATTATCAACTTGTAATGCCAATTTCTCTTACCAATCAAATCCTTCAAAACCCGGTATGATTGAATTCACAAATAATTCTAGTTCATACGATTTATCTATCTGGGATTTTGGTGATGGAAGCAGTTCTCCGGATGCAAATCCTAATCATGTTTACACCAGCAACGGTACTTATACTGTTTGTTTGAATATGATGCAATTGGCAGATTCATGTTCAGCTATGAAATGCAAGGATATCGTAGTTGATCAGGCAACAGGTATTCGCTCAGAAGAAATGAGCTTCACTCAAGTATATCCTAATCCTTTTGAAGGAACATTGTTCGCCGAAATTAATTCAACCATTAACTCTGAAATCGAATTAAATATTTTTGATTTAAGCGGAAGAAAATTATGGTCGAACAAAGATTTCTTACATAAAGGAAATAACCTTTTGGAGATCAATACAAACAATATTCCAGAAGGTATTTGCTTATTGGAAGTACACAGCAACAACCAACGTATCGTTAGAAAACTGATTAGCAAATAATCGATTTTTTATAACACATCAACCCGACAACAAATCTCAAATTGTTGTCGGGTTATTTTGCTTTATTCTTTGAAAAACAATATTCAGGACATTATCCGGGCTTGCATTAACAAAGAAAGCAAGGCAGAATATGCCTTGTACAGGTATTGTTTTGACCTATTGATACCCATTTGTATGAGGTATAGTATTCAGGAAGAAGATGCTGTTGAATTGTTAAATCTTGGTTTTTGTAAAATATTGTTCTCTATAGAAAAGTACAATGGACCGGAATTTAATCCCTGGGCAAAAACCATCATGGTGAATACAATCATTGATGAATTCAGAAAACGTCAAAAAGAAAAACAACTATTTTCCGAAAAAGACATTGAAGATTTAAGTCAGAAACAAATACCCTTTAACCTTAATGAAGCTGAAGATAAAATTCAAAAAGAAGAGCTTATAAAACTGATTAACAATTTACCTGAAATTCAAAAACTGGTTTTAAACCTTCATGTATTTGAAGGCTTATCGCATAAGGAAATTGCAGAACAATTGAGTTTAAATGAATCGAGTTCAAGATGGCATTTGATGAATGCACGAAATGAGCTAAAAAAGAAAATCAAATTCTTGTTTGGACAAGTTAAAATGATGTTGATATGAAGATGGAGAAAGATGAGTTAGACAGCTTATTAAAAAGCAAATTAGAGAACAATGGAATTCCATTTAAGGAATCTTATTGGATAGCTGCGCAACAAATATTAATAGATAAAAGAAAGGCTTCAAAAAGAATCTATTGGTTCTTTTTGCCAAGTTTACTCGTACTGATAGGTATATTTATGTATGCAGGAAACTATTTTACTTCCCATGATGCAACTACAAAAACATCAGACAAACAAAACCTTGCTATCATTGCTAATTCAACATCAAATGATATAAACCTATCCAATAATCTTCAAAACAAAAAGAATCAAAATACTAAAAATACAAGCATCAATAATTTAGCTGATAATTCTTCGAATCAAACAGAATCAAATTCAAAACAAGTTGAATCTAACATCAAACAAAAAGAAAATAATATTGACCATTTAAGCGAGAACACAAATACCACATCGCCTTTAACTACTTCAATAAATCAAAACATAAATGATATTGATAAGGAGGATTTACAAGTAGAATCTAATGTGGAATCTTTATCAAATCAAACCCAAGAAAATTCAAAATTCCCTTTACTTATCAATTCGCTTCAGTTTGCCGGATTTAAGATAAATTCAAATAAAAAACCAACATCTGAATTGCTAAGTATATCACCAAACAAAAAGAAAAAGGCTTTTATTTCATATACAAGTGTCAATGCAGGATTGCAATTGAACAATCAGCTTATTCCTAGTTATTATTTCAATGGATTCTGGCATGTTCTTGCCAATCATCAATTATCATTTTATACCGGAATGGGATTGTTTCAAACAACGCCTGAACTAGGAAAACGTACTTATTCAGAATCAACTTATGGTTTTGGAGAAAGCAATAAAAGCATCGTTATCTATACCCAAAAATTACTCTATTTAAATGTTCCAATTGGAGTTGACTTCAAAATTAAAGGCAGACATGAATTGAATCTTGGATTGTCTTATATGTATTTATTAAGCAGTAATGACCAATTTTATTATTATGAAAATGGTAAAATGTTTGATACAAAAAACAAATCAGCTCATATCTCCTTGTTTAATAATCAGGATGTTTTAACTGAAATTAATTATGCTTATTGGTTGAATACAAAAAGCAAAATTTCAATAGGATATTTTAACGGTCTACTAAATATCAGTGATTCGAAATTATTTGAAAATTCAGATAAAAATAAAAACCGTGGTTTCAAATTAGGCATTCATTATCAATTGAACTAACATGAGAAAAATGAAATGGACAATTAGTTTTATCGCATTGTTTTTTATAATGCTGACGGCTTGTAAAAAGCAAGCAGAACCTTTGTTGGTTGATGGAAATATCGTGTTCGTACTAAGTGGATTAATAAATGATGAAAGTAAACAAATTGAAGCTGGAAAAAACTCCTTTTACCTTTTTACATCATATGAAAAAAGTGCTACACAAAATTTAAAACTTAAAGCCAATTTAAAGAAAACATGTACTGATTGTAAAGAGGCTTATGAGTTCATTTTTCATGAAGGATTTAACAACAATAGTCCAGCTGATTCATTACTTAAACCAGGAAAATATTCATTTTATACAAACAGAACTGATACAACAATCAGTTATAAAGTTGCATTCAAAGCCGAACATTTTAACCAGCAGGTTTCATCTTATACATGGAGATTCCCTGATGGCAGCATAAGCAATGATTCAACTCCTGTAAAAATATATTCGGAGGCAAAAAATATCAATGTGGTTTTACTGATAAAATATGCGAATAATTGTCAGGCAGATGTAAGCTTACCAGTTCGAATTAACAAGGGTATGGCTGTAAATCCAATCCGTTTCAACTATACATTTGTGCAAGGAACGAGCAGATATATTTCATTTGTACCTGTTTTATCAGACACCGCTGTAAAAGGTAAATTCATTTGGGAATTTGGAGATGGAAGCAGCTCTGAAACTTTTGGAGGAATCAATCACAATTACCAGGATTCTGGAGCATTTAAAGTTTGTTTAAAAACATTGTATGCAAATGATACCTTATCATATTGTCAGCGAATTAAAACTCCGGATAAGAAAAATTGTATAGCGAACTTCAATCAAAATATCGACCAAACAATTAATGTTTCAAAAGAAAATGCCATTGAAATCAAATACACCGATGCCAATGGAAATGTATTTAGTAGCACTGAAGCTAACCAAGATCCACTCTCCTATTTTGACGTTTTGAATATTGGCGATTACCTAAAAAATGAACTAAATCAATCTACTAAATCTTTAGACATCCGATTCAATTGTAACTTAAAAGGCAGTTCTGGATTGAAAAAAATGCAGAACTTTCAAGGAAAAATTGCGGTAGCGATTCCATAGTATCTTACAAAACAGCTAGTTAAGCCAATTCAAACAAAACAAAAATCATCTTCAAACGCTTGTCTGAGGCTGATAAATATGCTAATATTGAGGCCGATTTTTATAGAAACAACAATTTTAAATCTTCAATATGACAAAAATTAAAGTAGCCAATCCTGTAGTAGAATTGGATGGCGATGAAATGACCCGTATTATCTGGAAATTTATCAAAGACAAATTGATTCTTCCTTACCTGGATTTGGATATTAAATATTATGATTTGGGCATGGAATACCGTGATCAAACTAACGACCAGGTTACAGTTGATGCAGCAGAAGCAATTAAAAAATACAATGTAGGTATCAAATGTGCAACCATCACTCCTGATGAAGCACGTGTAAAAGAATTCAACCTAAAACAAATGTGGAAATCACCTAACGGAACCATCCGTAATATTCTGGATGGAACTGTATTTCGTGAGCCAATTGTTTGCAGCAATGTACCTCGTTTGGTTCCAAACTGGACAGCTCCAATTATGATTGGAAGACACGCATTTGGTGACCAATACCGTGCAACAGATTTTGTTACCAAAGGAAAAGGTAAATTAACTGTGAAGTTTGAAGGTGAAGACGGAACTACTCAGGAATTTGAAGTTTACAATTTCAAAGGTGATGGTGTTGCATTAACCATGTACAATACCGATGAAAGTATCAAAGGATTTGCGCATTCATGTTTTAATATGGCATTAAGCAAAGGATGGCCTTTATACCTTTCAACCAAAAACACCATTTTGAAAAAATATGATGGTCGTTTTAAAGACATCTTCCAGGAAATTTATGCGAGTGATTACCAATCTAAGTTTGAAGCAGCAGGTATTGTTTACGAACACAGACTGATTGACGACATGGTAGCATCTGCATTAAAATGGAATGGTAATTTTGTTTGGGCATGTAAAAACTATGATGGTGATGTACAATCTGATACAGTAGCACAAGGTTTTGGTTCATTAGGTTTGATGACATCTGTATTGGTAACACCTGATGGCAAAACCATGGAAGCAGAAGCAGCACACGGAACAGTAACTCGTCACTTTAGAGACCACCAAGCAGGCAAACCAACATCAACTAATCCAATTGCATCAATTTTCGCATGGACAAGAGGATTAGAATTCAGAGGTAAATTAGATGGCAATGCTGAATTGGTACGTTTCTGTAAAGCTTTAGAAGAAGTATGTGTTGAAGTAGTAGAAAGCGGAAGAATGACCAAAGACTTAGCAGTATGTATCCATGGTAACAAAGTAAACCATGGCGAACACTATTTATATACAGAAGAATTCTTAGACGCCATTGATGCAGGTTTAAAAGCTAAATTGGCGTAATAAAACTTTTCAATATTAAATCAAATCCCGCTTAAGAAATTAGGCGGGATTTTTTTGTTTTAAGCTGAATTGAATTTCGGTTAATATTTTACTAATATTGAAATAGCCTAATGTATGACCTATTGAAACATTATAATTGACATAAAAAATATTTATTAAAAACCTATAAATATTTTTTACAGCCTAAGTTTTGGAATATGTTTAGAGGTTTCAATAAGTTAAAACTCTATTGAATAATTAATAAATTAGGTTACATCCGAAAAAGAATTTATTTAACTTTAGTTTTATTTATCGTGGAGACAAACGCCTACTTTTCTAATATAAGATCACATATACAAACAGAATTGAAATCTGCAAAGGAATCAATTTTTGTTGCTGTTGCATGGTTTACAGACTCTAAACTATTTGATATTCTTTGCCAAAAAGCAACCAATGGCCTTGTCGTTCAATTAATAGTAATGGATGATGACATAACAAGAAATTGTTCAATTGAATATAATAAATTAGAATTATGCGGAGGAAAGGTTTTTCTGATTAACAATGAAAATACGGGAACTTTAATGCACAATAAGTTTTGTGTAATTGATAACTCAATCACCATAACTGGTTCTTATAATTGGAGTATTAAAGCTCAAACAAATCATGAAAACATAACAATAACTAAAGACAGTTCAGAGCTTGCTGAAATGTTTCTATCTGAATTTAAAAGAATAAAAGTTCATTATCATGGACAAGACCCTTTAAAAATATATGATTCCGAAATAGTTTGTAAAAGGTTAATCATTATCGAAAACTGTATTCAACTTTATGAATTCGAGAATATTAAAAATCAAATCGAAAAAATTTCCGAATATCAATTACCAAATGAAGTCAAATTAATTATTGAAACGCTGGAATCTTTAAGATACGAAGAAGCTTCAATACAAATCAAAGAATACTTAATTAAAATTAAAGCTTTAACAATTTTTGAAGATGTGGATTTAGAGCAAATCAAATGGCAAATTAAATATTTGGAAGTTGAGATAATAGCATTAGAAAATGAGAAAACAACTATTGAAAAAATAATTTCCGACTTTGTTCATACGTATACTATTGCATTTGGTGAACTAATTTTAAAATTATTAAAACTAAAAAAAGAAAAATTAAAGAAAGCTGGTCGAAATGAAAAGTCAGCTGAATATGAAAAGGCAGAAAAAGATTTTAATTCTTTCAATGAACAATTCAATCAAGAAAAGAAAAACGATGTAAAAGATTTATCAAATGATGAAAAGGATGAGTTGAAACAAAAGTACCGAAAAGCAGCCCTGCTATGTCATCCGGATAAATTTACTGACGAAAAACAAAAAGAAAAAGCACATAAAATTTTTATTTTACTCCAAGAGGCATATTCAAAGAATAACCTTAAAATGGTAAGCGAAATATTATCGAATCTCGAAAATGGAATTTATGAAATCGACGAAGAAATAAAAGCCTCGAAAAAAGAAATTTTATTAGAAAAGTTAAAATACCTAAAACAACGATTAGAAGGTTTGCATAAAGTATTAAGAGAAATAAGAAAAGATAAAACATATAAAGAAGTACTTTTAATAAACAACATGGAAGAGTACTTCAATCAAGAAAAAGTAAGATTAGAAAAAGAAATTAATACATTAGAAAATGAGTAATAATTTACCTGATTTAAATAGTAACAATAGACTAACCTCTATTGGTGATGTAACTAAAATTTTTGAAGCACGAAACCAAGTGTTCCGAAATATTATGGAATGCAGAATTACAAGAAATAATCCTTGTGCAGTTGTTATATTGATTGATCAATCTGGTTCAATGGGAAGAAAATATGTTGATGCACAAAATAATGAATCAACAACGGCAGAAAAAGTTTCAGAGGCAGTAAATACATTCTTTGAATATTTAATTACAAAAGCAACCAAACCTAATGAAATAAGAGATTATTATTCTTTTTTAGTAATTGGGTATGGAAATGAAGAAAAGGAAAACTATGCAAGTATTGCATGGGAAGGAACCTTAAAAGGTAAAGAATGGGTTAGTGTTAAGGATCTGGCTGATAATATTCAAGAAAAAATAATTCGAACAGAAATGAAAATACCCCATTATGGTGGTGATGCTATTGAATGTAAATCAACTTACAAAGTATGGATAAAACCTAAATATCATGGGAAAAACACCCCTATGCTTTCAGCACTAAATCTATGTAAACAAAAACTTGAAGAATTTATAGAAACTAGAAGTGATAATTATCCTCCAATTATTTTCAATATAACTGACGGATTACCAACCGATGTAAGTGAATTAGATGAGTTAATTAATATCTCGAATCAAATAAAAGAAATTGATACATCATTTGGGCAAACTATCTTATTCAATTGCCTTTTATCTAATTTAAATGAAAACCGAATTTTAATGCCGAGCATTGACGAATTGGATAGAATTAATGTTAACAAATACCACAAATCATTATTTGAAGCATCAAGTATTCTTCCTGATTTCATTTTAAAAGAGGCTTTTATTATGTTTAAGCAAGACAAATTCAATCAAAATACTCCAATAAAAGCATTAAGCTTAAACATTAAGCCATCAGAACTTCTGCCTATTTTTAAAATTGGTACAAACACAAATATATGAGATGCAAATCAATATCAATTTTTGATTTCTTCAGTAAAAGAAATGAGGACGAAAATGAAGATGCTTTAAGAGTTTCTGAAAATTCAAATTACAAATTATTTGCAATGTCTGATGGGGCAGGAGGTGTAGGTATTTATAGTAAAGAGTGGGCAAACCATATTGTTATTAATCAACCTGAATTACCAATACAATCAGAAATTGAATCAACGAAATGGTTTCAAAATTTAAGCAAATCATTTTATGAATTTATTAAACCTAAAGTTAATTATGATAACATATTTATCGGTGAGAGATTTGATAATGAAGGTTCTTATGCAACCTTATTATTTGTTTGGGTAAGTCAAAAAGAAAAAAAATATTTTATTTCTGGAATTGGAGATACCACTTTGTTTCATTTCAAAAAAACAAGAGATAATTATACAATAAGTTTAATTGAACCAATAAATAAACAATTAAATATAGATGATAATCCAGAACTAATAAATTGGCAAAAAGCCTTACAATACCCATTAACATCAACAAGCGAAGATTTTGATACAGGTGATGTAATTGTTATGTGCACTGACAGTATGAGTAGAAGAATAATTTATCAGCTATTACTTATCAGCCAAATTGAAACAGAGAAATGCCTTAATGAACATATGAATAAATCTTTTAGTAGAGATTTTTTAGAGTATTTAAGAATCAATCAAAGAATTTTCAAAATGAATGAATTCATTAAATACCTGTGGAAATTGAGCGAGATGAATTCAGATACCTTAATGAAGGAATTAACAAAATGGATAGTAAGAAATGAGCTAGAGAAAGACGATTACTCGCTCATAATAATAGAATTGTAATGTATCCATCAGAACTCCAATACAAGTATTCCGTTGAGAATAAAATGTATCCTCCAACAAATGGAGGATACCGTTTTTCCCCAGTTTTAAACAACACCGAAGTTGTGTTGTCATCTGGGGGGAGAGCAGTTGTTTTTAAAGTAACTGAAGATACTTCGGGAAAATCAACTGCCTTAAAGTTCTTTACTGTAGAAGATCAAAATCGATTTCAACATTATCTAGAAATTTCAAACTATCTTAAAAGTATTAAGTCAAATTTCTTAGTGAACTTTAAAATTATCGAAAAATTAATATATGTAGATGCTGACAATGAAAATCCTGAAAATAACTATTTCCCAGGTTTAGTGATGGATTGGGCAAACGGCAATACACTTCAAAGTAAATTACAAGATCTATGCTTAAATGATGAAAAAAATAAAATTCTAATATTAAAGGAAAACTTTAAGAAACTTGCCCAATTTCTTCATTCAGAAAATATTGCTCATGGTGATTTAAAGCATGACAACATTATCGTAACTGAAAATCTAGATTTAATTTTAGTGGACTATGATGGAATTTTCATACCTCCTTTTAAAGGCCTACAATCTTCTGAATTAGGAACAAGTTCATTTCAACACCCAAGTAGAAAAAATACAGATTTCAACCAAAGAATAGATGATTTTTCAATATTGACAATTTACACTAGTTTGATTGCACTAAAAAATAATCCTTCTCTTTTTAACAAATATTACGACGAACAAAATTTACTATTTAGACTTGAGGATTTTATAAATCCAAATAAATCAGAACTCTTTGAAAGTCTTTCAAATGACCCAGAAACGAAAGCCCTAGCATATTACATTAAAAAATCTTTAGCAAGTGAATCTATTTACATTGACAATTTAAATGATTTACTAAATGGGGTATTTCCAAAACCATCTATTGTAATAAATCAAACTCCTCAAAGGCCACTTATTGGTCAAAAAGTGAAAATAAGCTGGGAAACAAGTAATGCGGATTTTGTTAATATAAATGGAATAGAACAAAGTATAACTGGCTCTATTGAGGTTAATGTTAAACATAATCATAAGCTTGACTTTGAATTTGGAAATGAAATTGAGACTATAAAGGAAGTATTTACTTTTGAATCAATTCCTTTGCCAGAAATTTTAGTATTCAAAGCAAACTCGACCGAAATTACCTCTAATGAAACAGTCAATCTTACTTGGGAAGTAAATAACTTCATTAAAGCAAAACTCAACTATAATAATGAACAATTAGACGTAACAAATCAAAAGTCATTTACAATTGAAAAATTAGAAAAAGATACAATTATTCAACTTCAATTATTCTCAGAAATTGATAATTACTTGGTTGAAAAAGAGCTTATAATTAAAGTTTTCTACCCAGTTACACTTGAAGTAAAACAAGATAAAAATATTACATTTCCCAACAGGCCAATAAATTTAAAAATAGAAAGTACTAATGCGCAAAAGGTTATACTACAACCATCAAATATTGATTTAACAGGTAAATCTAACTATGAAATAATAACAGACTCTGATTTTAAAGGTTATATTATTGCTGAAAACAAAAGGTTCACTGCTCCAATTCAACATATAGTAATTGAAGTATTAAAAATCCCTGAAAGGCCACATATAATTGCCAAATTACCATCTATAGAATTTAAAATTCCTATTCCACAATTTATAAAAATTAATAATCCAGAACCTAGAGGTGGGCAAAAAATTCTTAAGCAATTTAAAACGACTTTTGAATATTTGAACATTTTTAAATTACCAACGAATTTAAAGCGACTTTATGAAACAAGAAGAAAATAACTACTCAAAAATACAATACATATTTTGGTTAATTGCTGGTTCTGAAATTTCAGTTCTAAAAAAATGTCCCAACGACTACAATCGGCATGCTAACATCGGTTTAATGATTTTTGTCACATCCATGTTTGCTGGTATGACTGCATTTATAGCGGGAAGTACTTTTGAAGCTGAGAATACATTTGGAGTTATCATATTTGCATTCGTTTGGGCTTTCCTCATATTCTCTCTTGACAGATCCATGGTCAATTCCATAAAAAAGGACCCCACTCAAACAGAGAAATCGATTTGGGGATACTTTGCACCAAGATTAATCCTTGCTATAATCCTTTCTTTCTTTATGTCAATTCCAATTGAACACATTGTTTTCAGTGAAAAAATTGCATTTCAAATGAATGAAAATAATAATCAAAATTGGTTGAAAAGGCAATCTGAATTAGATAGTGGATATCAAACAAAAAAAACAGAAATGGCTTTAAATATTTACTCTTCTAATTCAGAAAAATTAGAAAAGGAATTACAAAAAGACTGTAAGGAATGTCCTTTAAATGAATTTAAAGCACCATACAATAGCGCGAACCAAATAGAAAGAATTGAACTACCCAAACTTTTAGATAAAAAAAGGAAAACACAAAAGGCTGCTGAAGAGTATTTTGAAGTTCTACGCAAAAATCAAACAGACAATTGGAATTTTAGTCATTCACCTAACGAACAGGTTGATAAAATTGCTAATGAATTAGTAAAATCCGACAATAAGCTAAGAAAACTAATTAGTGAAAATTATTTAGCTTCAAATCAATTTAATTACAAAGAAAATGAAATAAAACGATTGAGATCACAAGCACAAATTGTTTGTAATGAATGGAAAGATCAAAAAAGAAAAGAAAAGGCAAGAAATGATACCTTAAAAAATAAATCGCAAGATAAATTGCTTGCAGATAATGATAGTATTCAGTTTCAAAGTGAAAAATATAAAGAAGATATTGAATCAATGAAAGGGTTTGATACGCAATTTGTTACCCTCTTTTTAATGCCAGATGCTGGAGTGCAAGTTTTAAAATGGCTCATATTTTTAGCATTACTGGTAATTGAAATTTTGCCAACTTTTCTAAAACTCAAAACACCAATTGGCCAGTATGATTGGGAAATGTACTTAGCTGATAAGGAAACTGAAATTCAAGCAACTTCAAGAATAGAAAAATTCAAATCAGAAACTTTTGAAATAGAAAATTATAGAAAAGATGAAGAAATTAAAATGAATAAAAAACTCATTGATAAAGTTGTTATAATTGAAGAAAAACTTGCAAACGAAATGCTTGAAGACTGGGAAATAAAAGCAAGATCTCAAATTAAAAATAACATAGAAAAAATCTAACACTTTTTATTCAGGATGTTTTGTTAAAGGATCCCCAATTGTAAATATCCTCCCCTCAACAAATATTTCAATTCCCAATTTTATTTTCTACATTTAGCATCCTAATCTTTAGGTTAAAGAAAATCGCTAGTTTCAAGGCTTTCAGGAATGTAAGCTTTGATGATTGATTTGAATTCTTTATTTATTGATTGAGTTATTTTGATTTCTATAAGCCCACACTAAATGCAAGGAAAACAACTTAGAAAACTGGAAGCTGAATTATGGAGAGCTGCTGACCAATTACGTGCCAATAGCAAACTAACAGCATCTGAATACTCAATGCCCGTTTTGGGTCTCATTTTTTTACGTCATGCTTATAACAGATTTCTGATTGTAAAAGCGGAAGTAGAACAGAATTTACCTTCACATCCACAAAGAGGAAAACGTGCTTTAACTAAAAAAGACTTTGAAGAAAAGAAAGCAATGTTTTTGCCTGAAAAATCTCAATTCGAATACCTGGTTTCTTTACCGGAAGGCGAAGACATTGGAGAAGCAATTGACCAAGCGATGAAATTGATTGAGGATGAAAACGAAAACCTCAAAGGTGTTTTGCCCAAAAACTTTTCTATTTTTAGTAAGGACTTATTACGTGAACTTCTTCGTATTTTTAATAAAGAAGTTTTGCAAAAAGCAGAAGGAGATTTGTTCGGAAAGATTTATGAATACTTCCTCAACAAATTTGCCATGACAGGCGCACAAGAAGGTGGAGAGTTCTTTACGCCGGGCAGCTTGGTTCAAACCATTGTTAATGTGATTGAACCATCTGGTGGGATAATTTTCGACCCCGCTTGCGGAAGTGCTGGTATGTTTGTACAAACAGGTTACTTTATTGAAAACAATGGAATCAATGCAGAACAGAAAGTAACATTTTTTGGACAGGAAAAAGCCGAACTCAATACCAAATTAGCTAAAATGAATTTAGCTGTTCATGGGCTTGAAGGGAAAATTCTTGAAGGAAATACCTTTTATGAAGACAAACATGATTTATTGGCAAAGGCTAATTATGTAATGGCCAATCCTCCTTTTAATGTAGATGGTGTAGACAAAGGCAAAGATGCTGTAAAGAAAGACGAGCGTTTGAAATTAGATGGAAAAGTAAACCTTCCCAAAAACGACAATGCCAATTATTTATGGATTCAATATTTTTATAATTACCTGAAACCAACTGGTAGAGCAGGTTTTGTTATGGCATCTTCTGCCAGTGATGCCGGACATAGTGAAAAAGAAATAAGAGAAAAACTGGTTAAAACCGGTGCAGTAGATGTAATGATGGCCATTGGTAATAACTTCTTTTATACTCGTTCATTGCCATGCACGCTTTGGTTTTACGACAGAGCTAAAGAAGACATGAAATTCGATTTAGCCGATTATGCCAATGATTTAAATAAACTACCTATACGCAGAAGTGATACTGTTTTAATGCTTGATGCCAGGAAGATTTATAGAAAGGTTACTTCGAAGGTAAACGACTTTAGTCCGGAGCAATTACAAAACCTTATTTGTATTGTTAACCTGTATAGAGGCAATACCAATAAGTTTGAAAATACCATTAGTTATTATTTGCAAACAGCAGTCGATTTAGCTAAAGAAACAGCAAGTGCTTTGATTGAACTTCAAAAGCAATTCAAAAAAACTCATCAAACCGTACTTGATTTTGCCATTAAATTAGCCGAAAGCGATAAAAAAACATTGGCATTTGTTGAATCACTAAATCTTGAAGATCTTGAAACTTTTGAGTCTTTGCAAAATGATTTAATCAAGAATGCAAAAGCAGCCACTGCAAAAGAAAAATTATTGGAGCCCATTGCCTTGGCTTGTAAAAATATCAGGAAACAACAAGACAAACTCATTAAACAATTACTTGATTCCATAAGCACAGCAGGTAAAGAATACCAATTAAGCAAAAACAAAGATTGGAAAGAACTGAATGTACAGTCGCAATTCATAACGCCTTTGAAATCCCTCCAACAACAACTAAGCGGCAACCCAGAAGAAGAGGAAGCAGGCTTATTACATGATACCGAATACTTTTATAAACAAGCACATTGGCTAAGTAGCAGATTTCCCAAAAGTGTTTATACAGATGTAGAAGGATTATGCAAAGTAGTAACACAAACTGAAATAGAAGCCAAAGACTGGAGCTTAAGTCCCGGCAGGTATGTAGGAGTAGAAAGCAGCACCGATGATGATTTTGACTATGAAGAACGCCTGAAAGAAATACATATTGAATTGGAAGGTTTGAATGAAGAGGCTATTGCTTTAGCGAAAACTATTTCTGGAAATTATAAAGATTTGGTGATATGAAGTGCGAATTAAAATCATTAGATGAAATTGGTTTTATAGGAAGAGGTAAATCACGACATAGACCAAGAAATGCAGAGCATTTGTATGGTGGCATATATCCATTTATTCAGACAGGTGATATCAAAGCGGCAAGTTTTAGGATAAATGAATACTCTCAAACGTATAATGAAGCAGGACTAGCACAAAGTAAACTTTGGAAAGAAGGAACTCTTTGTATTACTATAGCTGCAAATATTGCTGATACAGCCATATTAGGAATAGACGCTTGCTTTCCCGATAGTATAATTGGTTTCGTACCTTATGAAGATAAGAGTGATGTTCGATTTGTAAAATACTTCTTTGATATTTTTCAAGCTCGAATGAAAAGTATTGCAGTAGGTGCGGCACAAGACAATTTGAGTTTAGAAAAACTTTTAACCTTCAAAATTCCAATGCCACCCCTCCCCACCCAACAACGCATCGCATCCATATTATCTGCTTATGATGATTTGATAGAAAATAATTTGAAGCGTATAAAGTTGTTGGAGGAGAAGGCGTTTTTGAGGTATAAGCAGATTGTGAGATGCGAGAAAATGGTTTCAGAAAATAAATTAAAAGAAGTTATTCAAACTGTAAAGCGAAAACCAAAAATTCTAAAATCTGACTACAACATAAAAGGCGAATACCCAATTATTGACCAAAGCACTGATTTCATTGGTGGATATACTAATGAAAAAGAATCGGTCTATGAGGATGTACCAGTGATTGTTTTTGGTGACCACACTAGGATTTTGAAATATATAAATTTCCCTTTTGCTTGTGGTGCAGATGGTACTCAATTAGTAAAACCCCAAAACGAAAATGTTTCTGTTGCTTACTTATATTTTGAATTAATCAGTTGTAATCTTTCAAACTATCACTATGCAAGGCATTTCAAGTTTTTGAAGGAACAAGTAATAAAATTGCCAAGTGAAAAAGTAATGTTTGAATACAAAGAAGAAATAGATAAGGTTTTTAACCTAATCCAAATACTAGGGTTACAAAACACGAAACTCCGAGAGGCACAGGATATTTTGTTACCTAGGTTGATGAGCGGGGAAATAGAAGTATAATTATGATTAACCAGTATTAGATATGAATTATAAAGATGTAGAAATAGAATTTCCTAAGTCTTTTCCTTATTATGGTCAGTTTCAAAAGAAATTTGACATTGAACTGGGAATACCTGACTACGTTAAAAAAGTTAATGTAATATTTAACGAAATTACTTATGATAATTTAACGCTTGGTCAAGATGGAGATGGGAAAGGAAGAATATATTTTCCTAACAAGGGAATTGAATTTGTAAACAATAATAAAGAACTTAAGGGTGGAGAAAAGATTTCTATAAAAGTTGGATGGGAAGAACATGTTGAAAGCATAAAAGAAGTTTTTCAAATACTGAAAGTATCACACGGCACTAAATTTTTCAGTATTCAAGATCATCAAACAATGCTTGTGAATAATTTGGTAAGCGTTCATCCTGAAACTAAGCCCAAAGGTCAATCTTATAATAGTCAGTTTGATTTTTTCATAAAAGCTGAAAAAGGTGATTTGTTTTTTATTTGCCGATCTAATGAATCCGTTGATGTGATTGGAATGTTCAAGGATGATCGTCCACTATATTCATTAATTGAAAGTCACTATGAGGAATGGATAGATCGAGAATATATACCCCTTTTCAAAGCAACAAATAATAAGAACTTTGATAAAAGTAGCGAAAAATGGTGGCTTCCAGGCAATAACACAACATGCAGTGAGGTAAAAGCAAATGATTTCAAAATCTTTGAAGAAAAGATATTACAACCAGCCTTTGACATTACCTTGGTTGAATTAGAGAAAAAAAGGAAAGAAGAACTTGAAAAACTTAAATTGACAGTTGATGCTGTTGGCTTACTGCAACAAAAGTTTAAAAATTATTTTGAAAATGAGCATTCAGTTTTCAATGATTTAAACTCCTTATCGAGAATTGAAAGACTGAAAATCTATTACGATTACGGAACCAAAAAGAATATAGAATCATTACCTATTGTTTGGTTAAGAAGAAAAATTATTGAGCATTTAGTAGAATCTGAAAATCCTATTGATAAAAACATACTTGAAAACATTAAAGCAGATATAGCTAAGAAATTCGCAAAAAATGTATTTCATGCATGGAGTTCAAGTTTCAGACTCCTGTACCCACTTCTTTATGCTGAACATAAAGAAAAAACAATACAAGCCCTGTCAAACCTCATGGAATCTTTTCAAAGGGATTTAGGATTAACAACAATTACAAAAATAAAAGATGTGCATCTAGATGGACCACAGAATCAAGGAACCGACAAAATATGGTATGCCATCTACAACAACTCACATAAAACTCAAAAAACTGCCAAGCAACTATTTTTTGAGATAAATAATGGGTTTAAATACGGCTTATTGTTTCACCAAAATCCTAGTGCTAATAATTTAACTAGTTCCCAGACTTTTAATTACCAAGATGTTTTAAACTATTACAAACCATTTGTAAACGATATTATTAATGATGATGTATCTAAATATGATGATATGATAAACTTAAAAGAACTCTTAGAATATAAAAAACAGATTATTCTTCAAGGCCCTCCGGGTACTGGTAAAACTTATACAGCTAAAGATTTGGCTGAATTTATTGTTTCAGGCGAAGTTAATCTTGTTAAAGAGGAACAAGCCAGATTTATTGATTCCTCCGAACAAATTGAAATTATCCAGTTTCATCCGGCATATACATATGAGGATTTTATAAGAGGAATTGTTACTGAGCCTATGGGTGATAAAATAAATTTTACTCCTAAAGACAAGTTGTTTTTAGAACTTGTCGATAAGGCTCTAAGTGATGCAGATAACAATCCTTACATATTAATTATAGACGAGATAAACAGGGCGAATTTATCATCTGTATTAGGTGAATTGATTTATGCATTGGAGTATAGAGGTCAGAGCTTTAAATCCATGTATGCAGACAAAAAAGGAAAATTTGAATTAAAAATCCCTGATAATTTATTTATAATAGGCACGATGAACACTGCGGATAGAAGTGTTGGACATATTGACTATGCATTAAGAAGAAGATTTGCCTTTTATGATGTTCTACCAACTCGTATCGAATCTGATGAATTTGAATTAGAACTGTTCGAGATAGTATCAAAACTATTTGTAAAAGAAATTAAGTCAAGCGTAAATGAACTTCAAGCATCAGAGCATCTTAGCTTAGAATTTCAAGATAGACCTCAAGATATTTGGCTTGGTCATAGCTACTTCTTTAAAAAGGCAAATGTTGACTTTAAGCTAAGAATCCAATATGAGATAGTTCCAATACTTCAAGAATATCTAAAGGATGGAATTTTAAACAATACAGAAGAAGTGAAAAATATTTTAAAAGACATTTCAATTTATAGCCCCCAAAATGGTAACACTGAGAATTAGGGAAAATTTTCATCCCACCTATCACAAGTACTCATCAATTCAAGATTTTGATTTGAAATGGGAAAGTATTCTCAAAAGCCAACTCAAAGAAAAAGAAGAAATAAAGATAAAATGCAATAAAATAAATGATGAGCTTAATTGCTTTTTAGTTAAAAAAGACAATGAAAGTATATACTTAGAAACAAGCTACTTAATTGGACTCGACTATATTTCAAAAGATTTATCAGTTTTAGTTGAACCCAAATTTGATAGTAATCAAAAAGCATTTTCTATTGATTTTTATAAAATACTATTCGAAAGTTTGCCTTATATTAAGTTTTCAGAGGATGTTTCAAACATTTATCATGTTGATTTTTCGAAGCCTAAAATTGAAATCAATCAAAAGGATGATTTTTTAACACCGATTCTAGTTATTCAATTCATTAGTTATTTAGATAATATCTGCCACCGAGGCTTGCAAAAGGGTTACTACTGGGTTGAAAATAATTTAATCAATAAAGTGAAAGGCAAAATCATGGTTAAAGAGACCATGAAAATAAATCACCTAAAATCAAATTACAATAAAACTAATTGCAGATATCAAGAGTTCGGAGTTGACACATTAGAAAACAAGTTTCTAAAATTCGCATTTCAGTTTTGTATTAATTATCTGAATCAATTCAATAAACTAAAGATAATAAACAATTTTGAGTCAAAAATAGGCTTTATAAAAAGTACTCTTGAGAAAGTAAAATTGGAGACGGCTATTAGAAACCCGATTCAAATTAAGAAAAATCCACTGTTTCCTGTATATGAAGGTGCTATGAAACTAGCAAACCTGATTTTGAAAAGAAATGCCTTTAATATTACTAATACAACTAGCAGTAAAATTGAAACTTATCCGTATTGGATTGACATGAGTAAAATCTTTGAAATACATGTGTTGAAACTATTGAGAAAGGCGTTTAAAGAAGGCGTTTATTATCAAAAAGAATATGGAGGTAGAATACCTGATATAATCTTAAATCTTGATGCTGTAAAAGCTGTAATTGACGTTAAATACAAAGATTATGCAAAAAGATCTGTTGATATAGAAGATATTCGTCAGGTTGCAGCCTATGCGAGAATGAAACCGCTTTTTACTGATCTAAAAATGGAGAATAATGAAATACTTGATGCCATTATCATTTATCCCAAAGTAGGGAGTGAAAATCACTCTTTAAATATTGATTCAATAAACCTGAAACATGAGCTCAATTATCATAATATATTTAAACTTGATGTTGGAGTACCTATAATTACGAATATTTAAATCATGACTTGAGAATATACAGAAGACAACCTAATAGAACAAACCTCCAATAATACCTTTTAATTTAGGTATGGATAAAATTTCCATACTTAATCCTAAATGATAAAAATTAATATTAGATACAATTTTTTCGCTCAATTGAATATGAAAAGCAAACCCTCCTTTTCAAAATCAGAAGGTAATGAAATCAAATGATTAATAAAATTAAAATCTGAACCAACAAAGCAAAAAGGCATTCATGATAAAATCCAAAAAAATTGCTTTTACGCTAGTGATTTTGGCTTCAAAGATTGCTTTATGTTTGAACAATTTTTGCGTGAAGCTAAAGTAATTGGTAACTTTGGTATACTCAAATAGCAAATAGAAAAGGTGAATTAAAAATAAATAATATGAGCTACTTACGCGAAATTACGCTTGAAGATGTTGTTAATGCGTTGAATGAATTTATTCTATCCAATGAAAATATAAATACAAAAGGCAGGAGTTGGATATTGGTCTATAATGGCTATACATTTTCCCCAAATCCAGTAATTAGAAAAGTAGGTAAAATGAAAAAAGTTCAAAACTTACATGGTTTTGAGGGAGGTATTGGACCTAATGGATGCATTACTCATCTATTACAACTTGGATTTGAATTAAGAAATTTTAGAAAACCAAATTGAAAATCATGCTTAGTTACAAAGAATATGAAATAGCCGTTTTCAATTGGCTTATGGATAAACATAGTAAAGATTCTAATTTTAACTTTTCATTGAGGCAAAAAGGCTCCAAAGGAGCTGAGTTAGATTACTTTATTGGCACTGAAAGCTCCAAGTATTTCGGTACAACTTTTTGGAATATTCCGGTTGCCTATCCTGGCTCAGCTATGGATTTGATAGATGTATTCTTTAAACAATCAAAAGAAGGTAAGTTTTCCTATTATTTTGAATTTAAACAACGCAAAAAAACTCATAACAAGCAAAATAAATGCGCCTTGGAGCTGATTAAATATATCAAGAATGAAATTAAAAATAAAATAGGTTTTATCTTAGATTCTGATGAAAATTCAAATTATGTAAATTATAAAACTAAAAGTCCACAAGTTGATTATAATGATATAAATATAATGCTTGGGGATATTGAAAAAGATCTCAATATATTGTTTCCTATAATTGACGTTGGCATAAATGAAATCAAAAAAACGGATAAAAATTTTGAAGCTAATAGAATTACATTAAAAGAATTTGACTCTATGTTAACACGGTTGAATCAAAGATTTGTAAGATATGGCGAAAATCAGGAGATAGTAAATTCTAGTATTGAAGTTAACATTATGGAAATGAATTACCCACTAAATCAAATATTATATGGTCCTCCCGGAACAGGGAAAACTTACAACTCCATCAAATTAGCATTAAAGATTATTAATGATGAAGAAGAGAAGAATTTAGATTGGAATAATTGGTCAGATTGCAAAACCCTTTATGATAAAAGAGTAAATGAAGGGAGAATTGGATTTGTTACTTTTCATCAATCTATGTCTTATGAAGATTTTATTGAAGGAATTAAACCAGTTGAACCTTCAAGTGATAAAGAAAATCTATCATACTCCATACAAGATGGGATTTTTAAGAATATAAGTCTTGCAGCTGCAAATCGAAATAATCTAAATTTTGAATTGGCTTATTCAAAATTATTAGAGGATTTGAAAACAAATGATAATGGTATTGAAATTAAAGAACCAAATTTTAAAATCAAAATAGATTTAAGTGAAAATGGAATTGATTTAGATGTTGAATCTAGCACATATATAAAGAAAATAAACAAGTCAGGTCTTAAAATTGTCAGCGAAAGCCAGCGTTTTGTTGGCACATGGGGAAAGAATTATAAATCTATTTTTAAGCTGCTAACAGAGAAGTATGGATATAGGAATGAAATAGAAAATATAAAAAAGAATTATGTACTAATTATTGATGAAATTAACAGAGGTAATGTTGCCCAAATTTTTGGAGAATTAATTACTCTTATTGAAGATACCAAAAGAATGGGCATGCCCGAAGCTTTAAAGGTTATGTTACCTTATTCAAAAAAGTATTTCGAGGTTCCTGATAATTTATACATTATTGGCACTATGAATACCGCAGATAGAAGTGTTGAAGCTTTAGATGCTGCTTTAAGACGAAGGTTTAGCTTTACAGAGATGCCCCCAGAAACACATCTGTTAAATCCTTACAATAGATTGGGTAAAGCTTGGGCCGATTTTTGGATTGAAACTGATAGTAAAGATTTCTGGAAAAAATGGCATTCCGTTGAAAGTGGAATACTTGATTTAGCTGGCTTGTCAAAAGATGAGAAAGCCTATACCGAATTAACTAAGAATTGGAAAGAAAACCAATTAACTGAATGGCGCCAAATAACCAATTATGAAAGCATATTTGCCAATTCTATAATAGATTCAAATAACGGAATTCGGCTTGATAGGCTTTTAAATACCATTAACATCCGCATTGAAAAGCTCTTGGACAAAGACCATCAAATAGGGCATAGTTATTTTTTATCGGTTAATTCTACAGAAGATTTAAAGGCGGCTTTCCAGAATAAAATCATTCCCTTATTAAAAGAATATTTCTTCGGAGACTATAGTAAAATTGGTTTGGTTTTAGGCAAGGGCTTTATTGAAATAAATAAAAGTGATACCATTTTTGCAGATTTTGACAAGGACCTTGCAGCGGAATTATCTGAAAGACCTATTTATACTATAAAGAATGTTTTAGATATGTCTGATGAGAATTTTAGAACCGCTATTAATCTGTTGATTGGCCCTAAATAATGGCAGGCTTTCGAAATAGAATTTTGGTATTTGAACATGATACCATTAAGTTAAACCAAGAATTTAATACCGAAGAAAAGGTTTTTAAATTTGACGCCAAATACCTGGAGTCTTTGCAAAAGTTCTATGGAGATAAAGGTGTGCCCTATTTTAGCTTAACCCATAATGGCATTAAATTCAATGAGTATGTTGGTGTATTACAAGTAGGTGATTTAAGTATTGAAGTATTACCAAAGGCTGATAAGAATGATACCAATAAAGAAACATGGAAAAAACGACTTATTGATATGCTTAGAAAGGTGGGAGCTTTTGAAATTCATAGTCCAAGTAGCAGCCCACTTAGTTTAAAAAAGAATTCTGTTTTAGATATCTATTTCGAACTTTTTGTAAAAGAAGTTGAATTTCTTATTCATGCCGGTTTAATTAAAAAGTACCGTAAAACAGAAGGCAATGTAACAGCACTCAAAGGTAGTTTACAGTTCTCAAAACATATTCAACAAAACCTCACCCACCAAGAGCGATTTTATACCCGTTATACAACTTATGATGTAAAGCATCAGCTCCATATCATACTCTACAAAACAATTCAATTATTAAGGCAAATAAACACCAATTCAAATCTTCAAAGCAGAATAGAAAGTCTTTTACTTGATTTCCCTGAAATGCCCTCTCTTCATATAACTGAAGCCATCTTTGAAAGGTTGGTATTTAATAGAAAAAGCGAAAGGTATAAAAAGGCTATTGAAATTGCCCGTTTACTCTTGTTGAACTATCACCTAGATTTATCAAAAGGAAGAAATAATATTTTAGCCTTGATGTTTGATATGAATTTGCTTTGGGAAAAGTTTATTGAGGTTAGTATTAGAAAGTATAACCCAAACATTAAATCCATTCGCGCACAATCACAAAAATCATTTTGGCAATCAGAAGATGGACCTAAATCAAATATCAAACCTGATATTTTTATTGAACTTAATGATGGTAAAAAAATTGTATTGGATACCAAATGGAAAAATCTGTATGGCAGAAATCCCTCTCCGGAAGACCTTCGTCAGATGTACGCATATGGTGAATATTACAATGCAAGTTCAGTAAATCTAGTTTATCCGGGAAATGACAATTCCAAAACAGGTTGGTTTCTGCACAAAGATGATGAGAGTAAAAGAGGTAGAAACTGTGGCATCATTAACATTAGTCCATCAGAAAATATTTCAGAATGGATGAAAAAGATTGCAAATGAAATTAACTAACTTTGACTAATTAGTTACATCATAAATGGCCTACGAATACTCCGAAGATAACCTCATAGAACAAACCGCAATTTCCATTTTCTTTAATGAATTGGGTTGGGATACGCTATTGGCTTACAACAAGGAAAGCTTTGGTGAAGATAGTTCACTTGGGAGATTGAATAAAAAGGAAATCGTGCTTAAAAAGATTTTCTTTGAAAAAATAAAAGAATTCAATCCCGGTTTACCCCAAAAAGCCTATGAAGAGGCTTATGAAAAATTGATTGAAGAAAGCATCACTAAATCTCTTGCTGAAATCAATTACGACAAACATCAATTACTTAGAAACGGCATTCCTGTTGACTTTATCAATGATAAAGGTGAACATATTAAAAACAAAACCCTAAAAGTATTCGATTTTGAGAACGCAGAAAACAATAACTTTTTAGCAGTTCGTCAGTTGTGGTTACAAGGCAAAAGTAATCGTGAACGTAGACCAGATATTATTGGTTTTGTAAATGGTATTCCCCTACTGTTTATTGAATTAAAAGCAGCCCATCGAAAATTAGAAAACGCTTACAACGATAACTTTACCGATTATAAAGATGTAATTCCTAAGCTCTTTTATTACAATGCTTTTGTTTTATTAAGCAATGGGATTGAAAGTCGTATTGGAAGTATAACAGGAAAATACCAACACTTCCATGAATGGAAACGTATTACTGAAGAAGATGAAGGAATTGTTGCTTTAGATAGAATCATTGTTGGAGTTTGTGAGAAAAAGAGATTTTTAGACTTATTCGAGAATTTCATTTTATTTGATAATTCCCTTGGTAAAGTTGTAAAGCTGATAGCAAGAAATCACCAATTTATTGGAGTCAATAAAGCGCTAGAAAACATCAAAAACAAAGATGAGCTTTATCGCCTTGGGAATATTAGTCTTGAAGAAAAACAAAAATTAGGTGTATTCTGGCATACTCAAGGAAGTGGAAAATCGTATTCAATGGTTTTCTTCTGCCAGAAAATTCATCACAAGTTTAAGGGTAGCTATACCTTTCTTATTGTTACAGATAGAAACGAATTAGACAATCAAATTTATAGTACATTCAGCAGTGTAGGTGCAGTACCTCAAGTAAAAGCAGGTTCAAAAGATTCATTAAAAGCCAATAGTGGTAAACATTTAAAAGATCTATTGAGTTCAGAACACAGGTATCTGTTTACACTTATTCATAAATTCAATTTTGAGGTGGAAGTTACAAGCCGAGAAAATATCATTGTCATTTCTGATGAAGCCCATCGAACACAAGGCGGTAACTTAGCAATGAATTTAAGGAATGCTTTACCTAATGCATCATTTATAGGCTTTACAGGAACTCCACTTTTTAAGGATGACCAAATTACAAAACGAATATTTGGTGATTACGTGTCTCGTTATAATTTCAAAAGAAGTGTTGAAGATGGCGCCACTGTTCCATTGTATTATGAAAACCGAGGAGAACATTTAGGCTTGCAAAATCCAATCATCAATGAGCAAATAAGAGCCATTATTGATGCTGAAAGTGAGGACCTGGAAAGCGACCAAAGAAGTAGGATAGAGCAATTATTTGCTAGTGAATATCCGGTTTTAACAGCAAAGAAAAGGTTGAACGCCATTGCGAAAGATGTTGTTTGGCATTTTTGCAACCGAGGTTATAAAGGCAAGGCTATGTTTATTGCTTTTGATAAACTAACAGCTGTAAAAATGTACAATCTCATCACTGAGCATTGGGCAAATTATGTTGAAGAATTAGAGAAGGAAATAAAAAAAGGTAAATACGGAGATCAGGAATTACTTGAGAAAACTAGGGAACTCAATTGGATTAAAGAAACTGAAATTTGTGTTGTTGTAAGTTCAGAACAAAATGAAATACAAAAATTTCAAAAATGGGATTTAGATATTGAACCTCATAGGGAGAAGATGAATAACCAAGATCTTGAAACCCGGTTTAAGGAAGAAACAGACCCATTCCGTTTTGTGATAGTATGTGCCATGTGGATTACAGGTTTTGATGTACCTACTTTATCAACTCTATACATTGACAAACCACTAAAATCACACACCTTAATGCAGGCCATTGCCAGAGCAAATAGAATTAGTGAAGGAAAAAACAATGGATTAATCGTTGATTATATTGAAACCTATACTGCATTATTAGATGCATTGGCAATTTATGGCACAGGTGGAGAAGGTAATTCGGGCAATGGCAGCAATAAACCAGGAACACCGGTAAAGCCAAAGGAAGACTTGTTAAGAGAACTCATAGAAGCCTTGGAAGCAACAGAATCATTTTTGTTAAATGAAGTAAATTTTGATTTAAATGAATTAATCAATACAGATGGCTTACACAAAATAGCAGCAATAGAAAAGGCTGTAAATGCTGTGTATACAAATGATGAAACCAAAAGGAAATTTCAGGTATTGGCCAGAGAAGTTTTTCGGAAATACAAAGCCATTCAACCCGATAAAATTCTTAATCAATATGCACCCAGAAAAAATGCAATAGATGTAATCTACAATGCAATTGAGAATAATATTGAAAGTGCTGATGTTTCTGAAATCATGAAAAAGATTCAAAATGTAGTTGATGAATCAATTGAAAATATGGTTGCAGAACCGGGCTTAAATGAAGGTAAATCTATTGATTTAAGTGGCTTGGATTTTGAATTATTGGAACAATATTTTTTAAAGACCAAAAACAAAAATGCTGCAGTTCAATCCCTGAAAAATAAGATTGAAAATCAACTTAAAAGGATGTTGGAAAGAAATCCTCTCAGCATAGATTTTTACAAAAGATACCAGGAGATTATTGATAAATATAATATAGGTAAAGACGAAGTAGTTATCAAAGATACTTTTAGAAAATTGATAGAATTGGTGAACTCATTTTCTATTGAGGAAGCAGAAACAAAACGGGAAGGTTTAACTGACGAACAAAAAGCCATATTTGATATCCTAAGAAATGGAAAGAACTTATCAAACCAAGAAAAGAAGGATATCAAAAAAATCTCTATTGAGCTCTTAGAAGAGCTTAAGCAAGATAAATTAAAGGTTGAGTTATGGGCTGATAAATCTGTTACAGCAGCAGCCGTATTTAACCTTGTAAGCAAAACTCTTTTCGAAACCCTTCCCTACCCTGCTTATCAATCTGATGAAATTGATTTAAAAACAAATTTGGTTTACGAACATCTAAAACAACAGTACTTTGGCGGTGGAATGAGCATTTACGGGCAGTATTAAGGAGTATCTGAGAAAGTATAAAACTGTTTAATTTGGCAAAGAAATAAATTTTCATATTTTTAGAATGAATTTTAAAATATGAATAATAATAACGACCTACTATTTTTTATAACCATACTTGGACTAATAATTTGGCTTATATATAAACTTAGAAAATCAATTTTAGAGAATAGAAAATTAGTTCTTCAAAACACTGAATTAAATACCCAGAATAATCAACTCAATAAAGAGAACTCTAAATTAATAGCTGATAATGCTGTTTTAGAAATTGAGCATTTAAAGTTCCAGCTACAACCGCACACCTTAGGAAATGTAGTAAGTACATTAAATGCCTTAGCCAAAAACTTACACAGAGGCACAGAATCTTTAGCTGAATCATTGAACTATATACTCTACAAGGGAAATAAACATACGGTAAGTGTTGAAGAGGAAATATCATTTATAAAAAAATACCTGCAACTAAATCAATTTCTAAATTCTGAAATCATTTCAGTGAGATTAGATGATTCTGAAGTAAGTACCCTATCGCCTTATTATAGTAATCCAAGTATTCCTCACTTGATATCCGCTTATTTAATTGAAAATGCCTATAAACATGGCGACAAAACACATCCTGAATTTTTAAAAATCGCTGTTAAACTTACGAATACTCATTTCGAATTAAATGTTACAAATAAACTAACAAGTAAAAAACCTGAGGATAAGATTGGTGGTTTAGGCCTAGTTAATATGGAAAAGAGATTAGAATTATTAGTTAGTGGCAGATATGAAATAACAAAAAACCACACTCAGGAGCAATATCAAACGATTTTAAAAATCTATTTCTAATATGAATTTACTGAAGGTTGGAATTTTAGAAGACAATAAGGATTTACTAAAAGAAAGAAAGCTGAATTTAGAAGAAAACAATTTAGCTATTGTAAGCATTTGGGCTACCAATTCAAGTGAATTCCTTGAAAAAGTAAATCAAGAAAAACCTGATGCTTTATTTTTAGATATAGACCTTGGGAATACAGATACCATGAGCGGATTAGATGTTGCTTACAAGCTAAAACTACCTGTTCTATTTGTAAGTGGTCACAATGCAGAAAACATACTTAAAATTGAAAATTTAGCCCGAGAATATGATTTTATAGTTGATCATATTACAAAACCATTTACTGATTCTGAATTTATTAAAACAACTAAAAGGTTTTTAAATGAAGTTCTAGAACAAAAAAACTCATCATTTGTAATGCTGGATTTTAAGGATTACAAAAATGTAAAAATTGCAGTAGATACTATAGTCTATCTAGAGAGCGAGCCCGGAAATAGTGGCGCATCTAACAACAAAAAAATCTATTTTACAGACAGGAAACCAGAAACTCTATTTGATTTTTCTTTTAAGAATATGGAAAACCTGGGTTTTAGTAAAAACAAATTCCTAGAAATTCATCGCTCCTATCGCTTAAACGTTCGACACATAAAATCAAAAAGAAAATCAACCCATGAATTTGAAGTTGAAATCATGAATTCAATGGGAAATATTGAAACCCGATTTTTAAAAATATCCGAAAATTTTAGGTCGTTTTAGAGGTGATCATTACTCAGAAAAGCCATTTCATTACTCCGGAATGGATTTCATTACTCATGTTCCAAAGAAAATAATTTTGCAAATGACATTTGAATTGTAATTAAAACAAATCAAATGATATCATCAGTAAACTTTCATTTATGGGAACCTTGCAACATGAGATGCAACTTCTGTTTTGCAACATTTCAAGACGTTAAAAACAGTATTTTACCGAAAGGGCATCTTCCTAAGGAAGAAGCTATTGAGGTAATCAAACAATTGGCTGAAATGGGATTTGAAAAAATAACATTCGCCGGTGGTGAACCCACATTATGTCCATGGCTTTCTGAACTTATTTCCACCGCAAAAAACGCTGGAATGACTACGATGATTGTAACAAACGGTAGTAACATCACACTTGATTTTTTAGAGAAAAACAAAAAACACCTCGATTGGATTGCCTTAAGTATTGAAAGTATCAACCCTGAAACAAACATAAAACTAGGCAGGGCCATACTTGGCAAAAAACCACTTAGTTTGGATTATTATAAAAACACAATTGACTTAATACATCAATATGGTTATGGCTTAAAAATTAATTCAGTTATAACCAGAAAAAACTACTATGAAGACATATCCAGTCTGATAGAATATGCAAAACCAAAACGTTGGAAAATGTTTCAAGCTTTGCCAATAAAAGGCCAAAATGATAACAAAATAGATGACTTCACAGTAAGCGAAGAACAATTCAACTATTTCATTAATAATCATAAACATCTGGAAAGCATAACAAAAATTATCCCGGAAAGTAATAATGCGATGAGAGGTTCTTATGCTATGATTGATCCCGCTGGAAGGTTTTATGACAACTCACAAGGAAAACATAATTATAGCCGTCCTATAAATGAAATTGGGGCAAAAATTGCTATCCAACAAGTAAACTATGATCTGGATAAATTTATTGAAAGAGGTGGAATTTATGACTGGAAAAACAATAAACCATTTCCATCAAAAATTACACTTTCAGGATATGTAGCATCAGGTAAATCAACAATTGGTCAGCTATTGGCAAATTACCTACAATATGAGTTTGTTTCAATTGGAAATAAAACGCGGGAGCATGCAGAAAGTAAAGGTTATTCTATATCAGAGTTTCAAAAAATATGTTTAGCAAATCCAAATCTAGACAAACAAATCGATACCAATTTTGCTCAAGCATGTAATCTTTCAGAATCATTAATTATTGACTATAGATTAGGTTTTAAATTTATCAAAAATGCTTATCACATATTTTTAAATATCTCTGAAGAATCCGCCATAAATCGACTTATAAAGAACAAACGAATTTCAGAATCACATGAAACCCTTAAAGAAAGAAATGATTCATTTAGAAAACAATTTCTGAATTCATATGGTGTTGATTATACTTTATCTCAAAATTATGACCTCATTGTAAATGTAGATGAGTTTAATTCAAAGGAGGAAATTCTCGATTTCATCATTTGTCAAATCAAAAAGCATTATGATAACAAATGATAAAATAGTTGTTCTTATTGATGGAGACAACGCGAGTTCTCGAAGAATGGGCCATATTCTTGAAAAGATTAGCACCTTGGGAAAAATTCTTTCAAAAAGAGTCTATGGTGATTTTAGTAAAGAGCGCCTTCGTAATTGGAAAGATATTGCCAATAAACATTCTATTAAAACGATTCATGGTTACAATTATTCAAAAGGTAAAAACTCAACTGATATCAATCTAATTATAGATGCAATGGATATTCTATATAATCAAGAATTTGATATCTTGTGTATTGTATCAAGTGATTGCGATTTTATAGGACTAATTCATAGATATCAAGAAAACGGTAAAAAGGTATATGGATTTGGGAGAAAGGATAGCTGCCTCGATTATAAAGTATCATGCACAACTTTTTTTGAAATAGAAAGTTTATTCAATCATCAAAAAAAGGTAGAAACTAAAATAGAATCAACTAAAGATGATGCAGTTAAAAGCAATTTCATACTAAATAGTCCTAAGCTTGATGGTTTGAAAATACTTGGTAAAATTGATGTAACAAAACTTCATAAAAGCTAAACTAGCATAATTTTAAACCCAATATTTAAATCAAATCCCGCTTAAGAAATTAGGCGGGATTTTTTTGTTAATTTATGGAGAACATTCAATTGCTTAAAGGTACTAAAAATCAAATGTGCGCTAATTGTATTGTATGATAAATTCAAATTTCTTCTTAAAAATCAAGAATGAAACCAATATTACCTCTTAATTTTATCACAAAGAAATAAATCACACAATTATTCTCGCAATTGAATGCGAACTTGTAGTTATAAAAATTATTGCCATGAAAAATTTACTACTTCTAATCATCTTTCTAATTAGTTCTGTGAATTCCTTTGCACAGAATTGTATTGCTGATTTCACCTACAGGTTTGATGATTTCAACCCTGCTAAAGTTCTTTTTACCAATACTTCTACCGGAAGTAATTTAATTTATCGATGGGATTTTGATGATAATTATACTACAACTATCCCTTCATTAAATAAAACATTTAAAGAAAATGGGAACTATAATGTTTGTTTACAAATTCAAAATACAAGTGATACAACTTGTAATTCAAAAGTCTGTAAAACTGTTTCTGTTCAAAATATAAACAAATGCTTAGCCAGTTATAATTTTGAAAGAGATAGCATCAACCCCTTAAAATTAAAATTCCACTCCAATTCAATTGGTGATAGTTTAAGCTATTTGTGGGCATTTGGTGATGGCACATTTTCTAATCAAACCAATCCTGAAAAAGTGTATTTGGATTCCGGAAAATATAATATCTGCTTAACCGTCACCAGGCCTTCAAGCAATGGAAGTTCAAAGTTTTGTAATGAGTTTGTGGTAGGGAATTTTGTAAATACTTTTAAGAGTGTTTTTTCATATAATGTTAATACCCCACCAAACATACAATTTTGGGGACTTTGGGGAGTTTCTAATAATAGAATAAAACAAATTTGGGACTTTGGGGATAGCACTATTGTTGAGAAAAATATTTATCCTTCAATTGTTTTAAAACAATATAAAGATGCAGGTAAGTACATTGTTTGTTTAAAACAATTTGACACTATTGATTTGGCCAATACCAGCTCAACATGTAATATTATAAATGTTTTGCCTGAATGGGCCACCAATAAATGCACAGCAAAATTCAATATCATTCAACAAGCAAATCCTCTTAGAGTTGTATTTAATGCCTTTTCAAACTATACAACTAATGAAGCTAAATACTTCTGGACTTTTGGTGATGGCGATACTTCTACCTTGAAAAATCCTTCTCATCAATACAAGTCTAATGGTACTTATACCATTTGTTTAAATGTGGTAAACAATGATGCCACATGTCAGATGTCACATTGTGTAACAGAATTATTCCTCGACCCAAATGTTGGAATGAATGAAAGTATTGGTGAGAATTTATTTGACATTTTCCCTAATCCTGTAGATGATAAGTTAACCATTAAAAGATTAGCATTATTTGGTGATAAAGTAGAAATTCAATTGTATGATTTGAATGGAAAATTAATCAACAAATCTATTCCTGAGAATAACAGTGATATCATAGAAATGGAACTAAGTGATTTAAAAACCGGATTTTATATTTTACACATTAAAGGTGAAGAGATAAACTTTCGTAAGAGAATCATAGTAAATTAAAAATATCCAAGTCAGAACTTCATCTAATTATTTCCATACGTATTGCAAAAATAGCAAGTCGGAGTATGCCATGTACAAGGCATGCAACGGCTTGCTATAAAGAGTAAAATCGTTTGCAATATCCGAATGATTGCCAATAGAGAGTGCTAGAACAATGGTCTATATGAATTCCGCGAATTCTCAACAATCAGGTCATACTTTTGGGATTTTTAAGAGCTTGCGAAAAACAATATGTTTCTAATTCAAATTCATTTTGGGGGAATTTTTTACCATCGAATTTAAAATCTTTAACAAGCAGCTGAATTGATGTTTTTGGATAAAGCTGAAAATGTAATTCTATATGAAGATATTTCTACGATTAGAATGAATTAATTTTTCCTTTTCAAATCCTAAGTTTCATTATTTTGCTAGTCAATTTCTCTCTACATGAAACCTGAAAACGCAAAAGAACTGATTCAAATTTCTATCAAACCTTTTTGGTCGCAAATGGATGTTTTGGGTCATATCAATAACTCTGTTTATTTTACTTATTGTGAGCAAGCGAGAATAGCCTGGTTAGAGCAGATTGGCTTCGGACAAAGTTTCAATGGGAAATCAGAAACCGGACCGGTAATTATAAATGCATTTTGTACTTTTCATAAGGCAGTGATTTATCCTTGTGATTTAACTGTTACACTCTTTGGTGGTGAATTAGGCAGAAGTAGCTTCATGACTTATTACGAAGTCAGAGATGAAAACAACTTATATACCAGTGGAAGTTCAAAACTGGTTTGGGTAAATTATGCTTTAGAAAAATCGGTTGAAGTTCCTGATGAAATAAGAAAGTTATTGGTTTAAGAGAATTGCCAATATCAATTACAATGAACAAAATCTACAAGGTTTTAAGAATAATCATAACCCTGATTCTTATTCTTTTCATGTTAATATTGATTGGTGATTTCTTTTGGGGAATACCTGCTGATATTGCAGACCGCTCCGCTATGGAAGGCTGGGTTGAGGATGCTTCAAGAATATCAGTTGAAACTAAAATATCGAGGGTAAAAACTGGACTATTGTTTATTGTTGTGCTGATTATATTTGTGTTTGTTATCAAAAGAAAAAATAAATGAAACCTGCTTATACGAAAATTTCAATTGTTTTAGTATTGATAACAAGTCTGATTACTGCTGTTGCTATTTATTTCTATCATGACAATAAAAAATTCTCAATGGAAGCAGATTGTGGCATGGAAAATGGTCCACTATTAGGAAGAAAAACTTTTGTAGATATCGGAACAGTTATAGTAGATGAATCGTTTAAAATACCCGGAGGAAAACTCTTTATTTGTAATACTCCTGCAGAGGATTTAGAATTGGATAGCCTTGCTCCTATTCTGTTTAAACTCGATTCGAACGACCATGTGGTTTGGGCTGTGGAGTTAAAATCAGATAATGAAATAAATTTATTTGCTATGGAAGATTGTCGACTTAATGGACATGAACTCCACTTTTTTAACAGTACACATTTCGAACCCGGAGTGATTTATCTCGATGAAAACTTCGACTTTAAATACATGTGTTTAAGTATGTTTTAGAACTCGACTAATTACCCAATTTACAACAATTAAAAAGCATGATTACATTCATTAGGGTTTTACTTTTGACCATAATACTTTGCTCTTCATTAAGCTCAGATTGTTTTGCGAAAGAATTGTTTGTTGAAAATTGTATAACTAGTGATAGTCTTCATCAACATGAAAACAAAGACAGCAGTAAGATTATTCTTTCACGTTTTGTGCCTATTGTTGGTGGCATTTCAAGCTTATATGTTGGCTCTATGGCCTACCTGCAATTTATTTGGTACAAAGATCAGCCTCGGGTTCCGTTTCAATATTACAATGACTTAGCAGGCTATAATCAAATAGATAAATTTGGTCATGTTTATGGTGCTTATCTTGAAAGTTATATTGGGTTTCACTCCTTACTGTGGGCAGGAGTTTCAAGAAAAAAAGCCGCTATTTATGGAGGCAGTTTGGGTTTCATGTTGCAATTACCCATTGAAATCTGGGATGGAATGTACGAAGGTTGGGGATTTTCATGGAGTGATGTTGGTGCAAATGCTTTGGGCTCAGCATTGGTTATCGGACAAGAACTTGCATTTCAAGAACAAATTGTGAAATATAAATTCAGTTTTTCACCATCACCCTATGCTCCAAAAGCAAATGGCTATTTAGGAAATGGATTTGATGAATTATTCTATGATTACAATGGTCATACCTATTGGTTAAGTTTAGGTATAAACAAAATCATACCTAAAAAACAAATTCCTGATTGGATAAACATTGCCTTTGGTTACAGTGCTGGTGGTATGTATGGAGAATTCAAAAACATCAAAAGTTATGATGGAAAAAGTATTCCCGAAACAGAAAGATACAGACAATACCTGCTTTCATTAGATATTGATTTTGCTAAAATTCCAACAAAAAACAAGTTCTTAAAGACAGTTTTTAATAGCATGTTTATGGTTAAAATACCTTTTCCGGCTTTGGAAATTAATAGCAAATCTGAAATTAAACTGCATGGTCTTTATTATTAATCATAAAGAACGAAGCAATTAATTAGACAGAGTAAGTAATTCGATTGTTTGATTTTAGTTGATGGAGATATTTTTTTATCTTTCGCAAGTTTTCAAATCAAGAGCCTATTTAAAAATTTTATCATGCCTACTAAAAACTTCTTCTACCTAATTCTAATCATTGCATTTTTCAGCTCATGCTCAAGTACCAAACTTGTTCAAAAATCAAATCCAAATAATAATGATGTTGTTGAAAAATATTCAGTTCTGAAAAGCGATAATTCTATTAGATCAGGTAAATACGAACAGTACTATAAAGGTAAAATTATTACTGAAGGATTTTATGTAAATAACCAAAAGAATGGTAACTGGAAATACCATGATTATAGTGGAATTTTATTTATAACCGGAGACTTTAAAGAAGACAAAAAAAATGGAATATTTAGCACATTCCTAAATGGTAAAGTTGTTAGCAAATGTGAATTTATAAATGATAACCTGCTAAACATAAACAGTTTTAGAGAGGATTCATTAACTGCATTTACTTTAAATAGGAATTCAAATGAAGCATTTGATATGAATATATATGACAGAAATGGGATTCTTAAAGAAAAATATCAAATAAAATATGGAAAGGTTGATGGAATGTATAATCTATACTTCTTTAATGGAAAACTACATAGAGAAATACTTTATGAGATGGGTGTTTACAAACAAATTGTTAGAACCTTTGATATTAATGGTAATAAAATAGATGGTGGTAATTTGATAAATAAAACTGGATCTGTTTTAAAATACCACTTACAGAAAAATAGTGAAAATGAAGAAATGAATTTTGAAGCCAAAATGGAATTTTCAAATGGCTTAATTAATAACGATTTCAAAACTTTTTTCAGAAATGGCAAAATTAAAACAGAAGGCCAATTTAATAATGGAGTAAGAATAGGTCTCTGGAAATATTACAAGGAAAATTCAGACTCAATAGAAATAAAAGATTTTGATAAATCACCTGAACCTAAAGATGATTTTAAAAATGACTCTAATGATATAAAAAGCTATTTCAATAATCAGGAATTCACAAGAATGCCCCAATTCCAAGGTGGTGATGGAGAAAGATTTAATTTTATTAGTTCAAATTTAGTATATCCAAATTCCGCTAAATTTTATGGTAAAGAAGGAAAAGTTTTTATTTCAATAGAATTAGATGAATTGGGAGAAATGGTTTCAATGACCCCAATCTACTATTCAGATGAAACTTTATTACATGCCGCAAAAAATTTAATAAAGCTATTTCCAAGATGGAATCCTGATATAAATGGAGGCGTCCCAGTTAAATCAAGAGTAACTATTCCCATCAACTTCCAGTTAAAATAATCTTTAAAATAGTATATTAAATGGTATTATCTGTTTTTGAAGAAATCATAAAACATGAAATTGTAAAATAAATATCAACTAAAAAATTGCCAATTCAACATTTATTCTAACTTTGTTTGAACTTAGCCAAGTATGCAGAGGATGTAACATTCTGAATACCAACCTAAACCCGCATTTATCCCTTAGTTTTCGCTCAAAAAACCTAGTTTAAAAATGAAAGAATCAAATATATATCAATCACTTTGGCAAAAATACAGACCTGTAATTCTTATTAAAATGAGAGAATCTGCATCAGGTCCTTGTGAGTACCAATTATCAAAACACGAGTTTGAAGCTACAGGTGAAAAGAAAAAAGCCAGTTATGGTTTCAATCTTGAAATTGAAAGAGGTCAGGCTAAAAATAATATCAAAGGAATAGCAATTGCCAGAGATCTACTCGAAGTATTAAAAAGTTCTGCTACTGCATCTACATTAATGCAAGAAAGAAAATACAAAATCAATCTAGGTAAAGATTATAAATTAAAAATTCAGTCTTTTGGACCAGAAGTTGCAGCAGCAGTTGAAGCTGAACCTGAAGCTCCTACCGAAGAATAATATATTCAATAAATAGAAAAAGGATATTTCTTACACATAGAAATATCCTTTTTTTTATTCGTTTTACTGAACTAATCAGGCTATTTGAGGCCTTTACCCAATAGTTCAATTTTATCCAAGTATTTGTTTCTAGTAGTTAGTTCAGAATTTCTTATTGGACCAACATAAGTAACTTTAACAGGCTTCACTCCACAAAATTCCAAAATAGATTTTTTAAGCTGATTTACACTTGGTCTGCCGAATGCCAATCTATAATACCATGATGGTTGGTCTAAAGTTGTGATAATATGAGCTGTTTTCCCAGCTAAAAGTTTATCCCACCAAACTGAATTATCCCTGTATTTAAAGGCGAATCCCGGTAAAAATAACCTATCAACAAAACCTTTACTTATTGCAGGTAATCCACCCCACCAAACCGGATGTATCCAAACTAAATGATTTGCCCACTGAATTTTATCCCAGGCTTCTAATAAATCGGGTTCTAATTCAGTTCTTTTTTGATAGCCAAATTGCAGATTCGGATTAAACTTCAAATCTTTAATTATGATTTCTTTTACTTCGGCACCTGCGGCTATTGCTCCCTTTTTATAAGCTTCAAATAAGGCAAAATTGAAACTATCTGCATTTGGATGCGCATTAATTATTAGAATCTTTTTCATAGTTGTTTTTAGATATTGTTTATTAATAGGAAAGCACAGTTGCTTCACAAAAAACCATTAGATTTTTTCAACCCCATAGATAATGGGATATTTATTAGGAAATTAAAGTCTAATCAAAAAATTACTCTCTTTTATATTGAAAGCAATTGTTCTTAAATGCAGTAATAATTTATCAGGCATCCAGCCATTTTTTAAACTCAGAAGCCCTTTCCCTGCTTACAAGAACTTCTTCTTCAACCATTGGATTCAAGCTTATCTTTAACTTACCATTAAAGTAAGTATGTATGTCTTTGATAGATTTTATTGAACTAATAAACTGTCTATTCAATTGAAAGAAATTCTTTGGATTCAACAAGGTAATTAATTCATCTAGGGAATAATCAATTACATATTTGTTGCCCGAAAACATTTGTAAATAAACCAATTTTTCACTAGCCTGAAACCAGGCTACTTCATCAATATTTATTGAGATAAGACGGCTTCCGCTTTTAACAAGAAAACGTTCCTTGTATTCAAGTTTTGAATCCAATTTTAAAGCTTGCAATAATGAATCGATTTGTTGCAATCCATTTTCTTTATTAAAAAAGAGTTTTTTGTATTTATCAAAAGCTGCTCTTAGTTCGTTTTCATCAACCGGTTTTAGTAAATAATCAATGCTATTTACCTTAAATGCTTTCATTGCAAATTCATCGTAAGCAGTAGTAAATATTACAGGAAACTCCACTTTAACTTGCTTGAAGATTTCGAAACTTTGTCCATCTGCCAATTCAATATCCATTAATGCCAGATTGATGTCTTTATTGGCTTCAATAAAGTTCACAGCAGATTCAATACTATCTGCAGTTCCAATAATTTCAATATCCATCCTTAACTCTTTTACCAATTTGGTAATGCGGTTTAAAGCAGGAATTTCATCTTCTATAATTAATAATTTCAACATCTGACTAATCAATTAATGGTACGCTTACTTCAAAATAATTATTTGAACTCGATACAATAACTTCTTCTTTACTTAGGTATTTATATCTGCTGATGATATTACTCAAACCAATGCCATTACTTTCAGCATGGATTTTTTTTGCCTGCAAATTATTCTTTACATAAATCCTTGAATTCTTAATGCCTATCTCAATCGACAAGGGTTTATCCTTACTAACTACATTATGTTTTATCGCATTTTCCATAAGTAATTGAAGGGTTAATGTGGCAATTTGAGATTGTCTTAAACTTTCATCAACCAGAATTTCTACTTTTAGGTTTTCTCCAAATCTTATTTTATTCAAATACACATATGATTCAATGAAATTCAACTCTTCATGTAAAGTCACTGTTTCCTTATCTCTTTGCGCTAAAACATATCGATATACACTTGATAATTTCTGAACAAACTGTGTTGCCGTTTTAGGTTCTTCCTCAATAATGCTGCTTAATGTGTTCAAAGAATTAAACAGAAAATGTGGATTAACCTGGTTCTTCAAACTTTCAAATTCAGCAGTGATATTGTCTCTTTTTAAAGCTTCTCTTTCTGTTAAACTCTTCTTCCAGAACTCAAAAAATTCGATGCTCAACATAATTGCATTGATGAGTAAAGTTATAACAACTGATATCACCAAAAACATAATATTATCGCGGCTATTTAACTGACATGGTTTTTTGTAAAGCCATTCGAAAACCATCTCATTAAAAAACAAATTGACAGCTATAGGAAGAATGATTGCAATAGAGCCACAAATGAAAAGCTTTTTAACAGGACTTTTCTCCCAGCTTGAATAAGGTTCAACCAATGCCAATAATATCAAATTTAGATTCCACAATAATGAAACAAAAATGAAATTTCCAAGAATGGCAAATGGTATCGATTCCTGTGATTGCATCACATCTGAATTGCCACTTTTAAAGGTTAATATAAAAAAGACAGCCATCACCAAAATGATGGAATGTCTTATTAATAAGGCTTTGGGGGTGAATATTTCTTTCATTAAAAGTAAATTCTATAAAATGGAACAGGGAATAATCCAATCTGATATAGATTCTCAACTTTACCAGTTTGAGGATTAAATTGTTGAGTAAAGATATTGTTTCTATTGGTGATATTTTGAATATCTAAACCATATTCTTGAGTAACTCTTTTGCTATTTGTTTTGTAACCAATTCTGATATCAGCTCTAAAGAAATCTTTTAATCTGCTTTCATAAGAACGGTCTTCAATTTGAACTTCATATCCATTGGCCAATGAGGCAACTTCATCAATCGGAACATATCTTCTTCCACCTGCATAAGTAATTTTTCCTGATGCTGATAAAATATTGTTTTTACCAATTTTCCATTCTTTTCCGGCCAAAATATTCAAAACAAAATTTCCATTAAATGCTGTGTTTCTCCATTTGTTATCGCTGGCTTTGTATTTACTTTCATAAAGAGATAATGTTCCTAAATAATAGTAACCTTTAGAAAAGTACTTTTCAACTGTAAACTCAACTCCGTAATTATAACCACGGCCATTGTTTACTAAACTATCAAAATTAGGTGCTCCGAATTGTGCTCCATAATTCAATACTGAAATAGTAGAAGGATTTTGTGTTACAGGAACATTGTATAAATCCTGGTAATAAGCTTCTGTTTTAAATCTTACTTCATTACCTAACATCATTTCATAACCCAAAACAAAATGATGTGCTTTGGTCATTTCCAAGTTTTTATTGGTTGATGTATAAACCCTGTTAAATGTATCCAACAAAGTTTTTTCAAAATAGGTAATCATGGGTTGTATTTGAGAATGATGACCATATCCTAAACTAATTACTGATGATTTACCGAAATTATAACGTAACCCAGCACGAGGATCTATACCAAATGTATTGTTTAAGAAATAATGGTTGTAGTGCAATCCGGCATTAAAAGTAAGTTGTGTATTAATTCTGTAATTCCAGTTGGCATAAGCTTGACCTAAATAAGTTGTCTCTTCAAAATCAATTTGACTTCTATAACCATTTAATTCATTCACAAAAACACTATCTGAACTACTTCCATATTGTTGGCTTGCAATCACACCAATTTTAACCGTGTTTCTTGAATTAATTTTAGTATTGTAATAGGAATGAACGGCTAATTTTCCAAAAGATGAATTTGAGTTAAACAGATAGAATTTATCATTTGTAGGACTTAAAGTATCTACCTTGGTTCTATTACTTTCACCAGAGCCTGTTATTACTGTTTTCAAAAAAGAATGCTTGTTGATTTGAGCAATATTTGTTATACCCAAAACACCCATCTTACTTGTAAAATCTATGTCTTGAGGTTGAGCTTCTTTTTTTCTGTCTTCTGCACTTTTATCTGAATCCAATAATTTAGTTGAGCTTGTTCCACCAATTCCCCAAACACTCCAGTTACCTGTTTTTGTATTGGGCATACTTACCTTAAATGTAGCATCCTGATAAAATGGAATACCTGAATCACCAAATTTAAATCCTATAGCATCGAAGAAAGATAAAGTTGAATAACGATATGAAGCTAAATAACTAGATTGACCATTTTTAATTGGACCTTCAGCTAATAACTCTAAACCATTAAAGCCAATCTGACCAATAAACTCATGTTTCTCATTGTTTCCATTTCTGATTTTTAAGTCGAAAACACCTGCGTTTGCATTGCCATATTCTGCAGGAAAAGCACCGGTAAGAAAATCGGAATTGGCCAAAGTATTGTTATTTAAAATACTTACGGGACCACCATTGGCACCTTGGTTTGAGAAGTGATTGGGATTAGGAATATCAGCACCTTCTAAACGCCATAATAAACCTAAAGGAGAATTTCCACGAATCACAATATCATTACGTTGGTCGTTGCCACCACCGGCAACACCTGCAAAATTAGCAGCCATGCGCGACGGATCTTGCAAAGCACCAGCGTATCTAGTTGCCTGATCTATTGTAAAACTTCTGCCCGAAACTAAAATTAACTCATTATTAGGAGCGGCTTTATTTGATTTTGCTGTGATGATTAATTCTTTGGCAGAAACAACTTTTTCAGCCAATTCAATATTCAGTACTACTTCTTTAGCCGAGTTGATGATGATATCATTAATCATTCTGTCTTCGTAACCTACATAAGAAATCTTCATTGATTTCCTTCCAACAGGCACATTTAAAATACGAAACTTCCCTTGTTCATCAGTAGCCGAGCCAAAGGTTTTTGTATCGTTGATAACAATTACTGTTGCCCCAATTAAAGGTTGTTTGCTATCCTTATCGATAACAATACCTCTGACAGTTTGGGTTAATTCTGTTTTTTGAGCAAAAGCAGAAAGAATAGAAATACTTAAGGATAGAAATAGGAATAATCTTTTCATGATTCAATATTTAATGATACAAATTTGAATCAAGAAATACTAAAGAATGAGTGAAAACCGACAAAACGGAGGAAATAATGCCTGAAATGAAAAAAGTAAAAGTTGAAAACGAAAATCTAGTTGATAGCAACTACACTTTTAATATCAGGAATAGCTGCTTTAATTCCGCTTTCAATCCCGGCTTTCATGGTCATGTGACTCATGCTACAACTGCTGCAATTCCCAATTAACCTTAAGCGTACTTCCATATCTTCGGTAAGTTCAACCAATTCAACATCACCTCCATCGGCTTGTAAAAATGGGCGCATACCATTCAATGCAATTTCAATTTTAGCTAATAAAGAATCATTCATATTATTGTTCAACTGGTTTAGGGTTTGCATTTAAAACGGCAATCTGACGAGCAACTTTTTCTGCTATTTCAAAAAATGCTTTTTGTACAGGACTTTTATCAGCCATAACAGCAGGAATTCCGTTGTCGCCACCTTCACGAATATCCATATAAATAGGCACTTCACCTAAAAAAGGAACATCTAATTCATTCGACATGGTTTTTCCGCCACCATTACCAAAAATATAATACTTGTTTTGAGGCAATTCAGCAGGAGTAAAATAAGCCATGTTTTCAACTATCCCTAAAATTGGAACTTTGGTTGGTGTCATAGTAAACATCGTTGCTGCTTTGTAAGCATCAGCTAAAGCAACTGCCTGAGGTGTGGTAACCATAACAATACCTGTTAAAGGAACAACCTGCAACATGGTTAAGTGTATATCACCTGTTCCCGGAGGTAAATCCAAAATTAAATAATCCAATTCACCCCAATCTGTATCATTCACAAACTGACGTAAAGCTGAAGAAACCATAGGACCTCTCCAAACTACAGCCTGTTCAGGTTTAATTAAAAATCCGATAGAAAGTAATTTGATTCCAAATTTTTCAACCGGAACCATAAGAGATTTTCCATCTTTATCAATCATTGAAGGCTGACTATTCATTTCGCCAAACATCATTGGAATTGATGGACCATGAATATCTGCATCAAGCAAACCAACTTTTGCGCCTTTTAACGATAATGACAGCGCTAATCCGGCAGAAACTGTAGATTTACCTACCCCACCTTTTCCGGAAGCAACAGCGATGATATTTTTAACTTTAGGCAAAACCAATTTATCAAGGCGATTAGAAGTGACATTTGCTGTCATTTCAATTTTTACCACAATATGGTTTCCTAATTCTTTTTGAATGGCACGAATACAATCTTTTTCGATTTTCTCTTTTAAAGGACAAGCAGGAGTTGTTAAAACTACTTTGAAAGAAACCTCATCACCTGAAATTTCTATATCTTTAATCATATTCAAAGTCACCAAATCTTTGTGTAAATCAGGCTCCTGAACAGTTGAAAGTGCTTTTAATATTTCTTTTGAAGTAAAACTCATATTTTTTTTCCTAATCAGCAATTGTGAAAACAAGCGGCAAATATCTACAAGGATTTGATTTGCACCTAATACTTCAAACAGAATTCAATCAATTTAGTTCTGAATATTCAAAACCATTTGATAATCAATATAAAAACAAATGGGGCAGCATCAATTTGATACTGCCCCATTTAAAAATAATGGAATTGAAATTAGTCTTTCATCAATTTTATTGCAATTGACTCTTCACCTGAATTGAGTTTAAGGATATAAATTCCTTTTTCTAAAGTACTCAATTGATAAAGTTTGATTAAGTTATCACCGTTTTTCAATTGAACATTCATATTCATGATAGCTCTTCCAGATAAATCAACAACATTTAATTCTGCCGACATTTCAACCAATGAACTTACTTTTAAATTCAATTCATTGCTAAATGGATTTGGATAAACAGAAGCAGACCATTGTAAATTATTGTCATCAAAATTCACCGCTCGAACTGGAGAATATTCAAAACTACCATCTCTATCAATCATTTTGATTCTGTAGTATGCAATAGTTCCTTCAATCTGATTTTTTGCATTTTCATCTGTAAATGAATAATTCAATTTGGTTTTAGAATTGTTTGCAGCTTTAACTTCTCCAACTTTTACAAAATCTTTTCCAGCTTCACCGCGTTCGATTTCAAACTTATCTGAATTGATTTCTGAAACAGTTGTCCAGATTAAGTCTGCATTATCAGCAGAACGTAAAGCATCAAATTTAGCTAACTCAACAGGAAGTGGAGCGTAATCAGTTGTTCCAGTAAAATCAGAGAAATCAGCTATGTTGGTCGATGTAAAGGTGTTCAAAACAGTATCAACAGTAGTTCCGAATGAACCGAAGTGAACCCAAGTTCCGGCAACACCCGTTTGTTTTTTAGCCATTTTCACATCCGACTTATACAATACTTTACCCATAATAATTGGATCATATTTGATTGTTAAATCATAAGTGTATTGTGAACCACTATTTGCAGTAATTCTCCAGAATGCATCGAAATAATCTGAATTAGGATTGCTACCAGTATTGGTTGGATCTGAAATGATTGTACCTGGATAGTATCTAGCAGTTATAGAAGTTGGTAATGTACCAGCTTGCCCCCAAGTTAATACAGCTATTGTATCACCATTTTCAATGATGCGTTGGCTTGAACCTGCATAAATAGAGTCGGTAATTAAAGCTGCTAAAGGAGTTGATGTAGGTAATACTTCATAAGCACCAATATCAGGAGTTCCGTTTACAACTAGGTTACTTCTATTAGCACCTGTAACATCATTTGAAATTTCAAATTGTTGAGATGCCCTTCCATTAACATTCCAAACAGTTGTAGCACTCTCTAAAGGTTTAGAGTTTGATGTATTAACAAAAGAAAGTGGACCAAATACTGAGCGAGAATCAGATGAAATACCAGCTGAAATTGCAGCACCTCTATAAGTACTATAAAAATTAGCAGGAATATGATTTATACCGTTGATATAAGAAAAATTCGCTGCTGTAGAGAAATACAGGTTATTGTTGATTTCTGAAATACCAAACTGTGCAAAGTTATTGGCAGCATAAAATGCATATCCACTTTGTGAATAGAAAATATTATTCAAGAACTTAACATTGTTTGTTTGAACAATTTGAGGTGTAGTTGTTGAAGTAGTATTTCCTGAGAAATAAACAGCATAAGTTGTGGTTGGAGCCTGACATCTTACTGTATTACTTAAGAAGTTAATTCTTGAAATATTAGCAATATAGATACCATATTGGGTATTTATGCTCATCATGTTGATGACGTTGTTATGCACTCTTGCAGTTCCAAGTTCACCATAATAATTATTTTGAGCGATATACAATCCATAATAACCTGCAACATTGTTAATGATATTATTATAAATCTCAGTTTCATTAGAAACAGAACTTAAGAAAATTCCATAATAACCATAAGATGGATTACCATCAATAAAGTTCTTTCTGATTTTGGTATTGTTTCTATTCAACAAATAAATACCAGCCCAATATGGTTGGAAAATTGTATTAGAATCAATTACCAAACCTGATGAAAACTGATTGATAATATTTTGTCCACCTATGTAAATACCATATGAACCTAAACGAATTTGGTTGTTTACAATATTGATATTAAAAGCATTGTCACCACTAGGCCCATAAATTACAGCCAAAGCATCAGCAGTACTTGTGGTGTTTACACCTTCAAGAATACAATTTCTAAATTCAATATTGTTGCTATTGATATTTAAAGCAGCAAGTTTATTGATAGAAATTACACGACCACTAGTTGTATTCGTATTTCTAATTGTAAGGTTTTTGAAACTTACAAAAGAAGCACCAGTTAATTTAACTATATAGTTGTTAATAGCATTTGCATTTGCAAACTGCATTGTAACTGAAGAGGCCAAACCTGCAGCAGATTGGAAGATAATAGTGTTTGTAGCATTGGTACCTGCAATAGCAGCCAATTCATATTGACCGGTATAAGTGCCTGATGAAATATTAAACACTACCGGACCGGCTACACCACCACAAGAAAGCTTATCTACAGCATCCTGAATACTTACAAAATTTGTTGCACCTGTTCCTGAAGGGTTAATTGTATAAGTTCCAGACAGAGCGCCACAGAATGAAGTATTAAATGTATCATTTAATGCTTGTAAATCGGCAGTTGCATTAGGATTTGAGGTATATGCTTTTAAATTAGTAAATGCTCCTGTGAAGTTAAACTGTTGTGAGGTATTACTAACTCCACTTGCAGTATCAAACAAAACGGTATCAGTAGCTCCAGGTAAAATTGTTCCTGAATAAGCTTTAGTTCTAACAACTGTATCTACTCTATATGAAACGTTGGCAGATGTTAATGAACTAATACCAAAGTTTTTAATTACAACTCTAACATTCGTTAAACCTGGAAGAACCGGTTTATTTGGAACTAAAATTGCAATTACACCTGCATCATCCAGAGGTTTAATGAATTCATTAACACCTGCATCAGGACCTAAAGTACTTCTAGTATTTCCATCAATATCATCTGGAACAGAAGTGAAAGGAGCTCCAATACTATCTAAAACAGGATTGATACTTCTTAAATTGGTTGTCGAGAAATAATTCGGATTTTCAACAATGCTATTTGTATCAGGATTATTAGCTAAAATTAAATTTAAATTAGCTCTGAAAGCCGGTAATGCATTAAAGATATTATTTACTAATCTCCAAGGATAACTCGAAGTAGAATAATAAACATTGTTGTTTTGCTCAGCACTTAGTGTTCCCAATAATGTTGTATTTGCACACCAGAAAGCCAAAGCCCCCGAAGGAGAAGCAAACACATTGTTACGAATTCTAATATTATTATATATTGAATTAGAATAAGAATAGTAGAAAGCAGTACTAGCATAAGAAGCGTCACCAGTTGTATTATTTACAGAATTATGTAAGTAATCTGTATACGCATTACCCGGATCAAAAATACCATAAGTTGTATTTGTTCCTGCTCCTGCCTGAACCATGTTATTGGCAACTAAATTTCTATTTTGTGCAGTACCAATGTTTGCTGTTAAGTAAATTCCATAACCACCTAACTGACCAAAAATATGATTTTTAGTAAATTGGAATCCACCATCACAACCATATAGGTAAGCAGATGCAGAGAAAGTATTGACAAAGTTACCTGCGTTTGAAATTACATTTTTAGTAATAACAATTTTATTTTGGAAGTAAGCATAGATTGGATAATAGTAATTGTTTCTAAATGCAGAATTTGAAATTACATTATCAAAACCTCTTGTACCTGTTGCTGAAAATAAAACAGCACCATAGTAACCACCAACCAATGAGCAACTATCAATTTTTAAATAAGAAGCTGTATTACCTGCTGTATTAATATTGATATTAGAACCTGAACTTACCAAACATGCAAAATTTGATGTAGCTGAAGTTAAAAGTGGAACTCTTAAAGTTGTTTTTATAAAACTATTACTATCTGCAATATTGGTTAGTAAAACAGCATAAGCAGCAGAGGCACCTGTATTTTCAATAGTTAAGTTTCTAAAAGTTAAAAACCTGCCTCCATTTAATAATAGGGTTGCTCTAGAAATAGAACCATCATGTGTAATTCTGGTTGTTGCTGAATCTAATCCTGAAATAGTTATGTTATTGTTTGAATTACTTCCCGGTATAACTCCATTTAGCGTTACTTGTTCATTATAAACTCCAGGAGAAACATTCACTTGAACCGGACCTGCTACACCACAAGTTTGAAGCGTACTCATTAAAGTTGCAAAACTTGTAAAATTACCACTGCCTGCTGCAAGAGCCGGATTTACAGTTACTGTTCCTGAAATCGGTGTACACAAGGTTATGTTTACAGTATCATTGGCAGCAAAACTATCAACTTGCATATTAGGTAAAGTACTCCAAGCTTTTAAGTTATAAAACCCTGGGTTCACAAAGTTAAATGAGCCTAAACTAACAGATGCTGTATCTCCACCAGCTACTGTTCCTGTCCAATAAGCTAAAGTTTGAGCAGTACCATTTACCGACCAATTGATTTCCGCAGAAGTTAAACTTGAAGTACCGAAATTCTTTAATGTTACATCAACATTAGAACTTCCTAAACTAATTGGATTAACCGGGGAAGTAAATCTTGTTACACCGGCATCTACCGCTTGAACAGTAAATTCATATGCACCCGGATCCGGAGTATTGCTACGTAAAGCTCCAGTAACATCTCTTGGTACATCTGCATTGGTATTAAAACCGATATTGTTCAATGAATCTGAACCCGGCTGGTAAAAATCTGTTCCTAAATATGTTCTGAACTGAGGATTTGCCTCAACACTATTTTGGTCATATGCTGCTGCATTTACTAATTTCCAATCAGATAAGTTCAACTGGTTTGTAGTATAGTAACCTGTGAATGTGTTTGTACCTGCATTTCCTTTGTACAATACATTGTTGTTACATATATATCCTGCACCAGTAGTTGCAAAATACAAGATGTGTTTGTTGGCAGTTCCACCACGATTTAAAAAGAAGATGTTGTTTCTAATTGTGGTTGTAGTTGGTGTTCCTGAATTATAATAAAGCTGAGTAACACCTGTTGCTGCAGCTGTTGGATGGTCAACAATAAATGTATTGTGAATCAATCTAAAGTTTTGAGCAGATAATTGATAGAAGCCATATAAAGTACCATTAAACTTAATATCATACATCAAATTATTAGAAAAAATTACAGGTCTTGCAGTAGGAATATTAGTTGCAATTGCATAATATCCATAAAATGTACCAGTTGAAGTTTGTAATTGCTGGAATGGCTGTTTAATTACGTTTGCATCAATTGTATCCTGAGCCATTGAGTTTACCATGTAAAAACCATAGTGGGTTGTTGGACTTGCTTTTGTTGGTCTAGAAAGGATATTATTTCTATAAGTACCACCTGCACTGTAAGCAATATAAAAACCATACACTGTATAATCGCGAATGATATTGTTTCTTACAATAGTTCTGTTATTAGTTCCTGCATTTACAGTAGTTGGCATTACAACTATACCATAATAGGGACCACCTGTTGAACCACCAGTTATGGTATTGTTTTCAATAATATTAAAACTACCATTGATTCCGGTAGTTGTTGGACTCGATAAACTTCCTGAAATACCAATACCTACAGAAGCAGAAGAACCTGTAACAGAGGAAATATCAATAAAACAATTTGAAATTTTATTGTTATCAGACCCACTTGTTAAGGTAAAACCACCACCATAAGAAGCATTTAATGATCTAACTCTTAAATTATCAAAGGTCATGAAATCAGTTCCAATTAAATTAATAGTACTGATAATAGAAGCACCAGCATTAAATTGTACGATTTGATTATTTCCGTTGATAGTAACAGTATTAGTTGCAGAAGTTCCTGTAACGTTAGCAAAAACAACCTGTTCGTTATAAGGACCAGAACCAGTAACCACATCAGCTACAATTGGTCCGCCGATTCCACCAAAACTAATTGTATTGGCAAATGAAGTAAATGAAACGAAATTGGTTGCTGAAGCAGCTGCATTCTGATTGATGGTATAATTACCTCCCGGAACTACAGCAAAAATATTATCAGCATAAGCCGTATCATTTGTATTCCTTGCATCAGGTCCATTATTCGGATTTGTTGTCCAAGCAGAAATACTAAACCCTGTTAAGGAAGTCAAAGTGAAAGAACCGATATTTACATTGGCACTTTGAGTTCCGCCTGCAAGTGAACCTGTCCAGGCAAATGGTGTTTGTGTAACACCGTTAACTGTCCAGTTAATAGTTGCAGATGTAATTGTAGTTGTACCTGCATTTCTTACTTTCACGTTTACCGGAATTGTACCCGGACTTAAAGGTGCTGCAGGAATAACAACCTCAGCTATACCTGCATCGGTGCTGGTTGGAGGCGTAAATTCCAAAATACCTGGATCGGGAGTTGTTGACCTTGCCTGAAAGTTTATATCAACCGGAACTGAACTCAAAACATTCGCACCCTTGTTGTTTACAAAACCATCAGCAGGAGTAAAATCAAATGCTCCCTGATTTACAAACAATGGGTCAGTGTAAACCGAATTGGAATCAAAAATACCGGCATTAGCTGTTCTCCAAGATTGGAATGTTGGATAATTAATTCCATTAAATGAACCAACCATAATTCCATTTCCTTGTTTGAAGTAAACGTTGTTATTAATATTAAACAAAGTTCCAGTATTGGCAATAAACATATTATACATAGCACTTGAACCGCCACGTTTTAAATAAATAATATTGTTTCTAAAATCAATACCTTGACCAGAAGGTGTACCAGAATGGTAAAATCCATAAGTTTGATAAGATGCAGTTGTAGTTGAAGTTGCATGATCAATAACTACATTATTGTGATAGAATCTCCAGTTATTGGCTGATGATGAATAAATACCATAAATGCCTCCATTACCACGTAAATCATACAATACATTATTAGCTACCAAACATGGATTTGTTGTTGGTGTATTAGGTGTATAAATAGCGATTCCATAGACTGTTGAAAAAGAAGTTCCTGCCGCTCCAAATGGAGTAAATATTTTATTATTTACAATAGTATCACTTCTACTTCCATTCCATACAGAAATAGGATAAATTGTGGTGGTTGATGTTCTGGTTGGATTACTAATACTATTTCCTCTTAATAAAGTACCATTGGTATTTGTTAAGTAAAATCCTGAATAATAGAAATTCTGAATAGTATTATTAATAAACCTATTTGCAGAAACAGTTGTAGAAGATGTTTGAGGACAAATAGTAATTGCATAATAAGGACCACCAGTTGTTGGATGACCTAGAATTGTATTGTTATAAAATAAATTATAAGCACCATTTGCTCCTGTGGTTGTTAACGAAGTTGTGCTATTTGTAAATGTTATACCTACAGCACTACCTGTGGAAACTGTTGAAATAGTAGTTAAATCAATTGTACTATTTGTAATATTATTATAATTTGAATTTGACCTTAATTGTATTCCCCAACCATATTGTGTATTGGTTGTTTTTAAATTTAAACTGTCAATATTGATATAACTGGCACCGGTTAATCTCAATAAAAAATAATTTGCTGCTGAACAATTAAACTGAATAGTATGACCATGACCATAAATATAAACTCTTGTAGTGTCATTTACCCCTGGAATTGTAGGGATATCAACATACTCAATATGAGTAGTAATACTGCCAGTAAAATCAAACATTACATTTCCTGAAACTCCAAATGGTGCTGAGTTTGATGGACCTCCATCTGATCTTGCTCCTGCTGAGGTTAAAAATGTAATTGCAGAATTTAAGTTCTTAAAATTGGTTGAACTTGCAACCTGCGTAGAATCGATGGTGTAGCTTCCTGATAGTTGAGCTGCTTTCAATTCTGAATTGAAAAATGCAAAACTAGTTAGACAGAAAAGCAAGAAACATTTAATAGTAAAATTTAATCTCATAGCTTACATTTAATTGTTTAATAATTATTAAGAACAAAAAACCAATAAAGAAATAAGTTCTAAATACTAATAAATGCAAATTAAAATCCGCAACTATATGATAAAATTCGATTTTTTAAGAAAATAAACTTTTAAGAATTCGTCAAGACAGGCAATTCTATTGCAATTTTCTATTTGTAAAAAATTACTGCCTAATTAGTGTGTTTTTAATAAAATACTTCTTGAAACAGAACCATCTCCAAAATTCGCAACCAAAACATACATACCCATTGGCAATTTTGAAGTATCAAACTTTGTAATAACCCCAAAGTTTTCACTTCTCTGAAATATTTCACTCGAATTCATATCATAAATATGAACGGTTTTTAGGCTTAATCCTGGCTTGGTTTCTATAGTCAAATAATCATTTATAGGGTTTGGATAAATCTTAATGTTTTCATCAAAAATTTCATTCCTTTTAACTACAAGTGATTCAGTATTGCTTACTAATGATTTACTCTTTTGTTTGATGCTTAAATTCTGAGTAGCATACATTTTCATTCCTGATATTTTAACAAATCCGGGTACCGTTCTTTTATTCAAATTAAAACTCAAATTAATTCTTGAACAGTTACTTGGAATAGATATAATTCTATTGTGTTCCGTCCAATCTGTTGTATTTGCCGGAAACATTAAAGTGATAGAAGATTGTCCGCTTTCTGGAAATGAAACCACTAAACGTATGGAATCTCCAGTAAAGCCTTTGGTAGACATTGAGATTGTATTGTTTCCTTTTTCAACTCCACCTAAATTAACAATAGTTGCCATTGCTCCACTTGAGTTTTTGCTGTATGATTTCATACCACTCATTGCAACTCCGTCTGTTGTATCAAATATTGCAAATGGAGTCGTATAACCATCAGGAATTCTATTTCTATTCAAATCAACATTTAAAGATGGAATGATATTTACACTTGCATCAGGAACACTGTCGTACATAATACTTGTCCAATCTTTGTATGGCAAAACTGAAATATTGTTTTGAACGCAAAATTTCAATAGTGTATCTAAACGAGCTAAATAACCTGTCATACCACCTAATAAACCTGAAAACTGACTCAATCCGAAACTATTGTGGTGTTTAGCTGAATTATCTGCGATGATACCTTTGATGCTTTCAGCAGTATTCAATTCTTCTCTGAAATCAGGAGCATTCATTCCAAATCTTTTATCCTCGTTTGCATCAAACTCATTGTAACATTTAAATGAAGGAGATGCATATACTCCTCCACCTGTATATCCTGCCAAAACAGAAATTGTTGATTTCATATCAGCTCTGGTAAACATGCTGTAATTACCAGATGGCATTAAAAATGTTTTAGGTTGTGGAATTCCTATTTGATTGAATAATGTTGATGTTCTGCCTATTAAAAGATGCAAAGCAGAGGCACTCATTTTAATATCATACTGTGTAACTCTATGATGTGAAATCCCGGTGATGATGCCTAAATTAACTGTTTCACCCCAAATGGTTTGAATAGTGCAGGTATCAGGATCATTTTGATTTAAATTTCTAAGATTCGTATATACATAAACTCTGTTTAAAGATGGGAAAAATAAATTTGAATAATAAACTGAACCATTCATATTTTTAAACTCACCATTCGATTGAGATATTACAGTTGAGCCATTGATATTTACTAAACCTTCTAATGTATAAGTTCCAGTAAAAACAGAATCGATTTTCAAACAAACCCTCTTTCCATTGATATGATCAACTCCTGCCATTCCTGAAAAATTAATGGTATCAGCAAAAGCATAAACATTAAAAAAAGCAGTGGTATGGTCAGGTGTATGGTCTGCAATTTCATGACCCGCCGCTGCTATTTCCTTAATTGCATTGATTGCTGCTGTATCTCCAATTAATCTTGATGCATTTAAACCGAGAGTAAACTTTAATCCATATTGGTTAAACAAATTATTTACAGCTCTCCAATTGGCAGGTAGTTGATGGTCATCAAACCTAAAACAAACACCACCCTTTTTGTTTTTAAAATCTGCAGTTCCCGATATTTCCGGATTTACTATATTTGAATCGCCTGGTAAACTATCTATTGGAGCTAATGTATCTCCAGGAATAATTCCATTTACTTTAACATAAAAACTATCTGTTAAAGCGATTGAATTTTCGTCCCAGAAAAATGTATACCAAGTATTTACTTTAGGTTTTGAAAAGAATGAACCTGAAGCAAAAACAATTGTTGAATCAACTGGATTTGATGAATAAGCAACTTGAGCTAATGGGAAATTAATTAAGCCACTCACAGTATCACCTTTATTGATTTCAATGGCTTTTGAATCAAACACAAACCAGGATGAATCAGAAAAACCATCAGGATTTGAAACTGCTAATTTTAATGAATCTTTTCCAACAAAAAACTTCCTTGTTGTTTGAACATTCAACTGATAATTGCTGGCAGAATAACTATAGGTAAAATTTGAGTTTGGTATGATTGTAAACGACAAATCATTTAAAGAATAAAAAGCATCATTTACCCAATTATTTAATTGAATAGGAGCAAAATCTTCATTTACTTTTTTCTGTTGAATATATCCCTTATTTAGAACAGGAATTGATGATTTCCTCATTTCCAATCCGCTCATTTTAACTATACCTGGAATATTTCTTTTGATTAAAACGAAGTTAATATTTACGCGAGTTGCATTAACAGGAACCTGAATTGGTTTAGATTGTGCTGTCCAATTGCTTGTTCCGGCACCAAACATAACCAGTTGCGAAGGCATACTCACATCAGGAAAACTAAGAACCAATCTGATTGAATCACCAGGCTGACCTTTAGTAAACATTTTAAACATATTGGTACCCTTTTCTAATCCACCTAAATTAGATATTGAGGCGAATGAAGAATTATTTGCAGAGCTGGTAAAACTTTTATAACCTGAAGATGCTACACCATCTGTACCATCAAAATTTGCAAGTGGAACTGTATATCCATCAGGTAATGAATTATTATTCAAATCTCTATTTAATGAAGGCATAGTATTTACACCCTGATTCGGAATAGAGTCGAATAAAATTGAAGCCCATCTTTCATAAGTACGCACCGGAATTCCATTGTTTATACTCCATTGCAAAACACTATCAACACGCGATAAAAATACTGTCCAGCCACCTTGAACATTGTTAAAGTGACTCAAGCCAAAGCTTTGATAATGACGAGCACTTCTATCAGAAATAATATTTGTTAAGCCTTGAAAATTGTTTGATTCTTCATAAAAATCGGGGCCTTGCAAAGCATATCTTCTATCGGCAAATGAATCAACTTCATTATAACATTTTTGTGATGATTGAATATTAACGGCTGCGGCAGTATATCCTACTAATGTAGCAAATGCCTTTACCTCTTGTCTGTTTAATAATGCATATGAACCACCGGGTTGAATCCATGTTTTAGGCGCTGGTAATCCAAAACTTGCAAACAATTGAACACTTCTTTGAGCCAATAATAAATTTGATTCAGGCAATGATTTGACATCTGTAGTTGTTAATCGTTCATAAGAAATATTATAAGAAGTATCGTTTTTCCAAGTTTCCTGCCAATAGTTTTGAAGGACTAAAGTATCAGGATCATTTGCATTTTTATTTTGAATAGATGAATAAACTGCAATAATGTTTTTTGATTGTAAATACACCAAAGCATAATAAGGATTACCGTTAAGAGTTCTGAATTCTCCATTGTTAACAGAAATCAACCTGTTTCCAACTAAATTAACCAATCCTTCACCAACAAAAGAATTGGTAATTGGAGCAGCTAACTTCAAACAAACTTTAGTCCCATTGATATGATCAACTGCAGGATGACCAGAATAAGCAATTGTATCAGCAAGTGTTTTCACCGTAAAATATCCCATGTGGTGATCGGGAGTATGGTCCATTAATTCATGACCCGATGCAGCAATCTCTTTTAATGCATTAACAGCAGCAGTATCATTGTATAATCTGGATGCATTAACTGCCAAAGAAAATTTTAAACCATATTTATTAAAAGTACGGTTCCAGTCTCTCCATTTTACAGCACCTTGATGGTCATCCACCCGAAAGCAAATTCCACCTGTTTTTTGCTCCGGATTCTGAGCTTTTATCGTCAAAAAAAGATTTAAAAAATATAATGTGAGTAGCAGTTTCTTCATGTTGTATAGCTTGGGTCAATCAAACATATACTTTTAAGAAGAAATTTAAAAGAAATGAACAGAAAATAAATGCGACAAATTATTGACAAACATAGTCAATTAGCTACTTTTCAAACATTTACACAAAACCACCCTTCAGTAATCCACACATCTAAACAAAAAAACTGAAGTAATTTTGATTCATTTCTTACAAATTCTGAAATTTTATTTCAAAACCAATTGTAGAATTTATCAAAAATACTTCAGTTTGAAACCCGGAAAGAAACTTAGATTTTTTAGTTTTTCTGAATTTTTATAGTTCCAACAGAATTACTACTTCTTATCAGGTAAATTCCTGCATTTAAATCATTAAGATCAAAAGAAGCTATTCCGTTTTCTGAGGAAACTGATTTTAACAATTGACCTTGTAAATTGTACAATTGAAATTGCCCATTTCCTAAAACATCAGATTGAATGTTTATGTATTCATTTGCCGGATTTGGATATACCTTAAAGTTTATAGCAGAATTAATTTTAGCTAAGCCGGTTGGACCTGAGAGCTGTACTTTTTCTACCATTTGTAATGCTTGAACACAAGTTGAATCAAAAACCATAAAATTCACCAAACCCCTGGTTATATTGTCATAACCATCATAAATGCCGGCATCGATAGTAGCTGAATCAATTGAGCAGAAACAATTTTTGGCCAAACTCCAATTGATATCTGTTTGATTTTCGATGTTAAACAGTGAATTATAGCAGATTTTATTGTCCTTTACCTCATCGAATCCTGCTGCAGGAACCCAATTGTTTCCACCTAATACCAAACCAACTCCATTATTCAAAATGGTATTATTCTGAATGATTGAGCCTGGTTCAGCAATGATTGCTACTTCATTCTGAGAAAAATTTGAGAACCTGCAAGCACTACCTGCAAAGCCTTTAATTGCAAATTTATTCTGAAGAAATTCACATGATTCAATATCCAAATTACCATTCTCTTGAAAAACAGTTTCATTTTGCTTGAAAATACAATTTCTAAATTTTCCTGACATCAATAAAAAGCAGTTGGTATTGTTTTCAAACGTTGAATTATAAGCTTCAATTCCATTGTATAATGTAGAGAAACAAGCAGCATTTCTTTTGAATATACAATTTTTCACAGTTGCACTTCCATACTGTAACATCAAAGTAGCTACAACGCCATTATCAACAAACTCACAATCAGTTAAAACCAATGGTACTCCCATCGAAAACACATAATTGTTCCCACTAAACTTACATGTTTCAAATCTTACTGAATCATATAAAATTACATCATTTGAAATTCCCCAATAGGAATGATTCAATTCAATATGTTTAAATTTTGCCGATCCTCCCTGAGTGCCCTTAATTCTGATTCCATACCAAACTTGTTCAAAAGCATTTGAAGGTTTTGTTTCAGGAATAAATGAAATTGGATTTGAAGCGGTTCCTTCTGCAATTAAATTTCCCCTACATTCTAAATAAATTTGTTCACCATTGTTTGCACTTGGCCCAGCAATTTTAACAACCACACCCGGCTCGATTGTTAAGGTTTTTCCTGGAAATATTACTACAGACCCATTTAAAATATAAGGGCTGTTTGCAAGAGTCCATGTAGTATTTGAGAAAATACCACCATTAAAATAAGTAATTGCTTTCGAAGAAAATGAAAGACAAAGAACTAAAAACAAAGAGATTATATTTTTCATGATTTGCGTTTTGCGGAATAGACTCACATAAAAGCAAATAGATGCCTGAAAAGTTTAAAACAGGAAAAAATATGACGTTTACCTTGAAAAAAGGGCACAAAAAAAGCGAAGAAAAATCTTCGCTTAATTGTCGGGGTGGCAGGATTCGAACCTACGACCTCCACATCCCAAATGTGGCGCGATACCAGGCTACGCTACACCCCGATTCCTTTTAAAATTCTACAAGTTGCTAAAGCTTGTATTAGTGGCGGAGAGAGCGGGATTCGAACCCGCGATACACCTTAACAGCGTATGACGGTTTAGCAAACCGTTGGTTTCAGCCTCTCACCCATCTCTCCTTGACTGAATTTCTAAGGGAGTGCAAATGTATGAATGTCTTTTAAATTACCCAACACTTTTTAATATTTTTTTTCTCTAAAGTAAATTTTATGTAAACCAATTTAAATGTGAACATCCTAATCAGTTAATTTTTAATCTATTATAAATAATTAGCAAAAATAATAGCATCAAAAAAAAATTAACATACCAATTCCTGAATATAACTTGTTATTTAGTAAACAATTTAAATCCTATGTCAAAAGATAGTCCTCACCAATATAAATTCAGAGATTTCAAAATCTTTGGGTCTACTGAATGGCTAGCCAACAATGAAAAAAAGTATAGATTGGTTTATGAAGAAACCGAATGTACTTTTATTTATTGCGAGTTATCCTTCTTCAATAAACTATTTGATGAAGAGGATTGGGATATTAAAATCAATCTGAAATGTGTAAATATTGAAGATGGTAGCATCATTTGTAGTTTGCAGGCTGACAGACAAATTAAAAAAGATGAAAACATTGTTTTTGTTAGAGAAGGTTGGGGTGTAAAAACTCCGGGTAGCTTTTGGAAAAAAGGCACCTATAAATGGGAAGCCTGGATTGATGGCTTTGCTGTTGCTGAAAAAACCTTTTATATCATCGATTTAGGTGTTGTTTCTGAAACTGTGAATCCTTTCTTCAATATCAAAAAAGTAAGGTTGTATGAAGGTCCAGATACCAATATTCCCAAAAAAGACCGTCAGTATTTATCAGCATTTCAAAACAACGAAACACGTTATGTTTGGGTAGAAATTCTTTCAGAAAACTTAATCAAAGAGCCTGAACCCTGGCCTTGTGAACTTCAATTTTATTTCAAAACAAATACAGGTCAGTTAAAAGGTAGTATTGAAAAACTGGTTTTTGTTGATGGTAGTGAACCTGAATTTGAAATTAGCATTGGTTGGGGAAGCGATTTAAAAGGAACTTGGGGAGTTGATTCTTACAGCATATCTGTTGTTTTTATGGATCAGGTTATTGCAAATATTCCTTTTGAAGTTGGTGATTTCTTTGCTGCAGAAGGAATAATAGAGCCTCCTAAACAAAAAGAAAAACTAATCATACCAACCACCACTCCTGATGCAAATATGGATGAGGTTTTAAAGGAATTAGATGCTTTAACCGGACTTGAATCCATCAAAAAGAAAGTTAAGGAATACACTACTTATCTAAATTTCATCAAAATCAGACAAGAAAAAGGTTTTGATGACAATGAAAAAATAAACTTACATGCGGTTTTTACCGGGAATCCAGGAACAGGTAAAACTACTGTTGCCAAAATGCTTGGTCAGATTTACAAACAATTAGGATTACTTAGCAAAGGCCATGTTCTTGAAGTAGATAGAGGCGATTTGGTTGCTGAATATATTGGACAAACTGCACCCAAAACAAAAGAAGTTATCAAAAAAGCCAAGGGTGGAATTCTATTCATAGATGAAGCATATTCTTTAGCCAGAAAAAATGATGATGCTAAAGATTTTGGTAAAGAGGCCATCGAAATTTTATTAAAAGAAATGAGTGATGGTGAAGGTGATGTAGCTGTTATTGTTGCAGGTTATCCGAATGAAATGGGTACTTTCCTTGAATCAAACCCGGGAATGAAATCGAGGTTCAGTATGTTCTATGATTTCCCAGATTATACACCTCAGGAATTAATGACCATTGCCGAATTTACCACCAAAAAAAGAGGCGTTATTCTAAGTAAAACTGCTAGAGAGTTTCTATATAAAAAATTAGTTGATGCTTATCGTGAAAGAGATAAAATGTTTGGGAATGCCCGCTATGTAAACTCTCTTATTGATGAAAGTAAAATGAATATGGGTTTAAGGTTGATGCAAACCCGTAATCCTAAAGAATTAAGTAAGGAAGAGATTTCAACAATTTCAGAAATTGATATTGAAAAAATATTTGCAGGTAAAACACGCAGTTTAGCTGATATTCCAATTGATGAAGATTTATTAAAACAAGCTCTTAGCACATTACACCACATGATTGGTTTAAATAGTGTGAAAAATGAGATTGATGAATTGGTGAAACTTGTTCGTTTTTACAAAGAAATTGGAAAAGATGTTCGTCAGAGTTTCTCTTTACATGCTGTATTTACAGGCAATCCGGGAACAGGTAAAACAACTGTTGCAAGAATTCTCGCTCAGATTTATAAAGCACTTGGCATATTAGAAAGAGGAAATTTGGTTGAGTGTGACAGACAAGCTTTAGTAGGCGGATATGTTGGTCAAACTGCCATAAAAACCAATGAACTACTTGGGAAAGCAATGGGCGGCGTTCTTTTTATAGATGAAGCTTATGCATTAAGTGAAGGTGGCGAAAACGATTTTGGTAAAGAAGCTATTGAAACCATTTTGAAAAAAATGGAAGATAACAGAGGTGATTTTATTGTAATTGTTGCAGGATATACCCAAAACATGAAACAGTTTCTGGAATCAAATCCGGGTTTAAGATCTCGCTTTGATAGAGAATTACATTTTGAAGATTACAATGCTTCTCAATTATTTGATATCGGAACAAAAATGCTTGCAGGTAATTCTATCCATGCTGATGCTGATGCTGCTGAACACTTAAAGAAATATTTTGAATTGCTTCATTTGGCAAGAAATCAATTCTTTGGAAATGCCAGAACAGTTAGAAAAATTATAGAAGAAGCCATTAAAAACCAACATTTAAGATTGGCAAAACTTGAGGCTGCACAAAGAGAAAAAGACATGATTATGCAGCTAAAAATGGAAGATGTGGAGGAATTTAAACTTGAAAGTGTTCAAACAACTGAAAAGAAAAGTATTGGATTTAAACAAGGTTCTTAATACAACAAACCAGTAACTAAATAATAAAGAAAGAGGCTGTTTCAAATAATGAGACAGCCTCTTTTTATTTGGAAAGGAAACTGATAAATATACTATTTACTTAAAGTCTTTGCATTTTGATGCAAACACTATTTCATTTCAAATGAATCAATATTGATATTGGCCAATATAAATTTAATGACCTTGAATAACATTGGGAAGCTTAAAAAAGCGAATGAAACATAACAAAAGAATCTTTGCTCAGCTCCATCTTGTTCAACAAACAGGAAACCACAAGCTAAAATAAATGCTGTTATTACTGAAAGGTTTTCTTTTGATAAAATTTTCATAATCATATTTTTAACAAATTTGATTCTTGAAAATGAAGGAATTGTAAACCTACAATTAAATATATGTAAGCATGTTAAATTTTAGAAATATCAAAATTTGAACCCCACTTTATATTAGAAGTAATTTGCACGAGTTCAAGAATATTATTCTAAATCAATTCCAATCTGAAAATTTACGAAGACCTTAATTATTAAATATCAAAGTTTCTACAGTCAGTCCGGGACCAAATCCTGCAGCAAAACCAATATGATTTTCATTGTAATTTTCACTTTCTAGAACATTCTTCAAAACAAAAAATATGGTGGCGCTCGACATATTCCCAAAATCGGCTAATGTTTGATAGGACGCTTGTAATTGCACATCATCTAAGGCTAATTCCGTTTTAAGCTTATCCAATATTTTTTTCCCTCCGGGATGTATTGCCCAAGTATGAATATCCTCCTTCGATAAACCGGATTTAATAAGTGCATTTTCAAGAATAGGACCCATTCCATCCTTTAACAAATCAGGAATATAGGCACTAAGTTTCATTAAAAAGCCTGATTCAGAAATATTCCAGGCCATATCATGATTGCCTTTTGGAATAATCATTGAATAAAATGAATTCAGACTTATAGACTTAGTAGAATTTGGATTTTCAGAAGAAATGATACAAGCTGCAGCACCATCAGCAAAAAGTAAATTAGCAGCAACCTGGTCTATGCTATAATCCTTTTGGAAATGTAAAGTGCAAAGTTCAACACTCATCAACAATACATTAGCATTTTTATCTGCTTGAGTTATTTGATGAGCCATTTTTAATCCGTGAAAACCGGCATAACATCCCATAAAATTAACTGAAGTTCTTTGTATATCTAAAGGAAGATTAAGACTTTCAATTAACATCAAATCTAATCCCGGAGCTGCCATTCCTGTGCAAGAAATAGTAATAAGATGAGTAATTTTATCCTTAGTAAAACCCGAAGCATTTATACTTTTTTGAGAAGCCTTATTTGCTAATGAAGGAGCAATCTCAAAGTATTTTTCCATCCTTCTTGAAATACCCGGGAAGCTTTCATTATCAAAAAATGGCGATTTAGAATTCCCTGTAAAATCATCAATACATGAATGCCTGTTACTAATTCCACTTCTTGCATACATCAGTTGAATTTTCCTGGATATTTCATCATCTGCACCATACCAGTTCTGCATAAAAACTGATATAGAATCTTGGGATGTTTTGAAATCCGGTAATGCAACCTGAATGGAATGTAAATAACTCATAAACTTTGATGATAATAGAACAAGCCCATATAGAAAATGTTCATAGAAATAGAGGCTAACAAATTTAATCTCATACAATGCTGATAGTTAGCTTGCTTTTCATCTTTTAAAACTTGAATCATCCAATAAAAAAAGTAAACCATAACAGGTGCATTCATTATTAACCAAATTAAAAATGCAGGAATAAAATCCAACTCCTTAAAATATAAAAATGAACACAAAGCAATCATAGGAAAAATAGCACTGCTAAAATAAAAAGTACCTTTTATTCCAAGAAGTCTACTTAATGTCATTACACCCTGTTCTGCATCTTGTTTATGCTGAAAAACCTGAGTAATTGGATACATAGCAGCCAGATTAAGTGAACATATCAAACCTGCATAAATCAAATCCATTTCAGAAAAATCTGGTAATTGATAAGATTCTTGTCCTGAAAAATTTAGAACAAAAAAGTAAATCCAGATTCCCTGAAAAATAACCACTGATAAAAAAGACCAGATAGGGTATTTTTTAATTCTGATTCCATGCCAACTATAAGCTCTGGAAACCAATGTATAAATCAGCATCCCCAACATAAAATAGATGGAAACCAAATAGCATAAACTCAAACCAATAACATCAAATAAAACAGATGCATAAAACAACTTTTTATCAGACATAGGAGGCTTTTCAACTCCACCAATACTTTCGGTATCCTGATCCATATAACTGTTATAGGCATTACTGGCAGGAAACAAAAACACATGTAATGCAACAAACATCAAAACACAATTATTTACGTCAATTTCGTTTGTGTTACTGATTGCGTAAAAAAACACAGGCATTAAGAAGAAGGAAAATGGAAACCTGAAAAGGATGACAATATCTTTTATATTCATAAAGGCTTAATTTTTACCTTATTTATTCTAAAACAAAACTTAAAAAAATTAAAAATCATTAATCCTAATTGACTCATTTTATTAAGTTTAGCAAGATTCCTTAATAAAAAGATAAAAATATAATTAAAATTCCAATTAGGATAAAAGATTACAATAGTAATGACAAGCAACGAATTTATAAATTCGTATCAAACACTACCACTATGGGAAAAGAAATACTACCGCACATTCTTTTGGTTGAAGATGAACTCACTTTAGCTGCACTTTTAAAGGAAAATCTTAAGCTAAGTGGTTACACTTCCAGACATTGTAAAGATGGAGAAGAAGGTTGGCAAACCTTTCAAAAAGAGAGATTTGATCTTTGTATTTTTGATGTAAACATGCCCAAAAAAAATGGTTTTGAATTAGCCAGATTGGTAAGAGAAAAAAATCAACATACGCCAATTCTCTTTTTAACTGCGAATTCTTCAGAAGAAGATAAGTTAAAAGGATTTGAAATTGGGGCTGATGAATACATTACCAAACCATTTAGCACACAGGAATTATTGGCTCGCATTAAAGTTATTCTTAAAAGAAGTCAAAATGCCGCTGCTGAATTAATTGTTCAGGATGAAACCTATGAGATTGGTAATATGAAAGTTGATATTCCTAATCACATGTTGAGTTTTGGTGAAAATATCAAAAAAATAAGTAATACAGAGGCTGATTTAATCAAACTCTTCATTAAAAATAAAAACCAATTGATTTCCAGAAACAGTTTATTATTAAATGTTTGGGGAAGAGATGATTTTTATACTGCCAGAAATCTTGATGTTTATATCAATAAACTAAGAAAATTAATAAAAGAAGACCCGAACCTCGAAATAGTAAATGTTCATGGTTCCGGATTTAAACTTGTAGAGAAAGAAAACGCTTCATAGAAAAGCCCTTTCGTTTGGGTATTTTCGTAATTGTAATGCGCCGTTTCCTTCTTTTACATGAAACTAAATAAATCATATTTCATTTATGTAGTTATAATACTGCTGTTTTGTGCACCCAAGTCATGGGCTACACAAGACAGCAGTTATAGTTCTAAAGCGCAGATGCTGCTTAAAGAAGCTCGTCAGTTAAGCTTATCCCAACCAAATCTTGCTATTAAATCACTCGATGAAGCACTTGAATACAGTGAAAAGGAAAATGATGAATTCCTTCAGGCTGAAATTCTTCAATTACAAGGTCAGTATTTAATCAACCTTGGAAATTTCAACCTTTCAAGAGAAAAACTTCAAAAAGCAAGTGCCTTTCATACCAAACACCAAAATTTCGAAAAAAAGGCTCAAAGTGCTTATTTAATTGGAAAAACTTATCATGCTCAAGGATATCATCCAGGCGCTGTAAAAAGTTATTTGGAAGCACTCAGGTATTTTGAATCGAAAAAAGATGCAAACGGACTTCTCCAATGTTATACTGCTTTAGGTGATGTTTATGCCCGAATGAATTTATTTAGTCAATCCATTGAATACAATCTGAAAGGATTAAAAATCATGGAAAATGAAAAAGATAAATTCAGACAATTAGTTATGGTTGAAAATCTTGGAACGATTTACCAGAACCAAAAAAATATCCCAAAAACAAAGGAATTCTTAAACAAGGCTTTAAATATTTACAAGGAAATAGGAAACAAAGCCGGTGAAGCAAATACCCTTCAAAAACTGGCAGAAATAGCCTTAAATCAAGAAAATTATATAGAAGCTAAAAAACTCTATACGCAATCATTAACTATTGCACAGAAGTTTAAAGCTCAAGCCCTAATTGCAGAAAACTTAAATGGATTAGCAAAAGTAAACTACTTGCTAAAAGACTATGAAAGTTCAAGCTCACAATACAGAACAGCAATTGAAATTTCGAAAACAGCTGGTCTAAACATTGAACTCGATGAAGCTTATCAAGGCTTAGCTTTATTGTATAAATCATTAAACGACCAAAATAAATCGAAAGCATTTGAAGCTTTAAGTAATGAAATTAAGGATTCAATTTATAACGATTCAATTCTTAGAAAAACTTCAGATTTACAGCTATTGTATGAATCAGAAAAAAAGCAAGCCGAGATTGAAATTTATAAAAAGAATGAACAGCTAAACGAACTAAGTTTTAAGAAAGAAAGAGAACTAAGAAACTTCTTCACAGCACTCTCTATTTTGTTTTTAATTCTGATTGGAGTTTTTATTTACTTCACTACCCAAAACAGAAAAATCAACAAACAACTCAATAAACAATTCCAGGAATTACAAAATAAAAACTCCGCAATTGAGCTTCAAAAAGAACAATTAACTCAATTGAATGATGTTAAAGACAGATTTTTCTCTATCATTTCTCACGATTTAAGGAATAGCTTAACTACTACAAAATTGTACTTCGATTTGGTTTCTCATCCCGATTACAAATCAGAAAATCACCCGAAACTAACTCAGGAAATTTCGTTTTCTGTACAAAACACAATTGATTTATTAGAAAACCTATTGGTATGGGCATCAGGACAAATTAAAGGAATTCCAATGAAGCCTATGATTTTAAACATGCATCAGCTTACACAGGAAAACATCAATTTGGTTACAGGTTCTGCAACTCAAAAAAGAATACAAGTGTCTAATGATGTAGATGAATCAGCAATTGCTTATGGAGATACTGATATGGTGAATCTGGTATTAAGAAATTTATTATCAAACGCAGTAAAATTTACTCCTGAAAATGGTTTTATAAATGTGTTGAGTGAAGAAGATGATAATGGCACTATAAAAATAATGGTGATTGATAATGGTGTTGGAATTAACTCTGAAAAAGCAGCAGAACTATTTACTCAATATAGAAATACAAGCACAAAAGGAACAGGAAATGAAAAAGGAACAGGTTTAGGATTGATGTTGTGTAAGGAGTTTATAGAAAAAAATAATGGTAAAATCTGGGTTGAAAGTGAAGAAGGAAATGGTTCTGTTTTTTGCTTTACTTTACCTGTTTCAAAGCCAAATTAAATGAAAACGAAAATCATACTATTCGTTTTATTTTTAACATTAACGGTTTTCACAAAACTTAGTTTGGCTCAAACAGATTCGAGTTTTATAGAGCTTGCAAAATCAGCTTTAAACACCAAGAATTACAAAGAGGTTATTAATTATTGTAACCAGGCATTAGCACAAAATCCGAAACTAGCTGAATCGTATTACATAAAAGCCAAATGCAGGTTAGAACAGAAATTGTATATTGATGTATTTAATGAAATAAATAAAGCCATTTCAATCAATGAATGTTATTCAGAAGCATTTGCATTAAGAGCAGAAACTTTTTACGAGTTAAAAGATTATCGCCAGGCTCGTAAATCTTATTATCAGGCATTAGCATGCAACAATAAGGAAGCCATCTATTATTATAATATTGGTGTTTTGGAAACCAAGATTTACAAATGGAATTCTGCGATTGATAATTTCACACGAGCTTTAAAATATAATCCTTCAAACAAAGAATCTTTCGAAAATAGAGCTTATGCTTACAGTATGATTGGAGAGCATAAACTTGCCATCCATGATTATGATTCTATACTCGCAATCGACCCAAAAAGAGATGATATTTTTGTTAAAAGAGGAATGGCTATGTTGGGCTTAAAACAATTCACTGCCAGCATTCCAATTTTTAGCAGAGCTATTCGAATCAATCCCAAAAACCCACATGCATTTTATGGTAGAGGAAGGGCTCAATTTGAACTAAAAAAGTTTGATTTGGCATTACACAATTTTGATACCGCCATGAGTTTAAAACCCAATTTTGAAACTGCCATTTTTATTCATGCTGTAACCTTACTCGAAATCAACCCAAAGGAAAACAAAATACAAGCTTGCGAAGAGTTTAAAGAATCTGCTAAATTAGGCTTTGGCAACTCCTGGGACTATATAAGAAAGTACTGCGAGTACTAAAAAAAAAGGGAACCAAACGGCTCCCTTTTCTGATTGAATTTCTTCAAACTATTTTTCTTCTTTTGTAGCTTCTGCTTTAGAAGAACCATGACTGCAGCAAGATTTTTTCTCGCTAGTTCCACATGATTTGCTATCTTTTTTATCAGCACATGCTTTTGCATCTTTTTTCTTAGATTTCTTTTCCTTTTCAGGTTTTGATTCTGCAGCAGCAGCATCCGGAACATCAGCAACAGCAGTTGTAGCTGTTGGAGCATTTGCAACAACCGGTTTAGCTGGAGTTTGTGCATTAGCACCTATCAACATGAATGCTGCAAAAGCAGCGGTTAAAATAAGTTTCTTCATATATTTAAGTTTAAATTTCTTTATGATAACGAATCTACTACAAAAACAATGCTAAAAAAATGATTTTCAACGACTATTTGTTAAATTTCTGCTAAAATTGTTCTTCCACCTTTTACCTTTTGGTTCAATTCTACCTTAACTTTTGCATCTAAAGGAAGAAAAATATCAACCCTTGAACCAAATTTAATAAAGCCCATTTCACCACCTTGTTTCGCAGCTTGTCCTTCTTTTACATACCAAACAATTCTTTTGGCCAAAGCACCTGCTATCTGACGAAATAATACCTGAACACCATTACTTTTCTCAATTACAGTAGTGGTTCTTTCGTTCTCAGTTGAACTTTTTGGATGCCATGCTACAAGGTATTTACCTGGATGGTATTTGAAGTACTTAACGATTCCTGAAATAGGATTTCTGTTTACATGCACATTAAATGGGCTCATAAAAACAGAAACCTGTAATCTTTTTCCTTTGAAAAATTCATCTTCATCAACCTCTTCAATTACTACTACTTTTCCATCGGCAGGAGAAATAACAAGGTTTTCACCTTCTGTAACCTGAATAGATGGATTTCTGAAAAACTGTAGTACAATAATTAAAAGTACCAATGAAATAAATAAAACAATGTTCTGTAACCAAACCATGTCGGGCAGAAATTGAATAATAGGAAAATTGATGATTCCAAGAACCAATAATGTAATAAAAATAGTTGCTTTACCTTCTCTATGTAGCATGTGTATTATATTAAAAAAACGCAGTGCACTTTCGTACACTGCGTAACAAAAAAATTAAAAATCAGTATTATAAACCAAATTTGCCACGAAGTTTTTCAACTTCAGCAACTTTTTCGATAGCTACAACATAAGCTGCAATACGCATGCTGATATTGTATTTTTGAGATGCAGCGTAAACGCCTTCGAAAGCAGTTTTCATCACACGGTCAGCGCGACGATATACACGCTCTTCTGTCCAGAAGTAACCCAAACGGTTTTGAACCCATTCGAAATAACTTACTGTAACACCACCTGCATTAGCCAAGATATCAGGAACAACCATGATACCTTTTCTATTTAAAATTTCATCAGCACTTGCAGAAGTAGGACCATTTGCTCCTTCTACAATCATTTTAGCTTTAATTCTATCAGCATTTTCTTCGTTGATTTGGTCTTCCATTGCAGCAGGTACCAATACATCAACTTCTAATTCCAATAATTCTGCATTGGTAATTTTACGTCCAGCAGTAAATCCTTCCAATGTTCCTTTGTTTCCGTCTCTGTATGCAATTGCTTCTTCAACATTAATTCCGTTTTCATTGTAGTATGCACCACTAACATCAGAAATAGCCACAACTTTCATTCCTTGTGAAGCCAATAATTTAGCAGATATACTTCCAACATTACCAAATCCTTGCACAGCAGTTGTTGCACCAATAGGACTAATTCCTAATTTAGATAATGCAGAACGGGTTGAAACCATAACTCCACGTCCGGTAGCTTCAACACGACCTAATGAACCACCTAAAACAATTGGTTTTCCTGTAACTACTGCAGGAGTTGAATGACCAACTAATTTTGAATATTCATCCATAATCCAGGCCATTTCTTGTGGACCTGTTCCCATATCCGGAGCTGGAATATCTTTATCAGGACCAAAAACATCAACCATTAAATCTGTGTAAGATCTGGTTAATCTTTCTAATTCCCCTTTGCTCATGCTGCGAGGGTCGCATTTGATACCACCTTTACCACCGCCGTAAGGAATTCCTACAACAGCACATTTCCATGTCATCCATGCAGCCAAAGCTTTCACCTCGTCTAAATGAACATCCATTGAATAACGAATACCTCCTTTTGAAGGACCAAGATTTGCATTATGCACAACCCTGAAACCTTCGAAAACGCGAACTTTTCCGTCGTCCATTGTTACCGGAATATTCACAATTACTGCCTTTTGTGGGGCAATCAAAACGTTGTAATCGCTCTCATCCAAACCGATGATTTTAGCTGCTACGTCGAAACGTTTTTTCATAGACTCGAAAGGATTTTCAGAGCTATGTTTAATCACATTGTCACCTGCCATTGCTAGATTTTTTTAATGAAAAATTTGACAAACTTAATTGAAATTCTCAAAAATGCTAAGAACTTCCTATTTATATACTAAGTAATAAGTAAAAGTAAACTGCCGGAGCCGAAATAAAAACCCCGTCAAATCTATCCAAAACACCTCCGTGTCCCGGTAAAATACTGCCACTATCTTTTATCCCAATATTTCTTTTTAGTAAAGATTCTGTTAAATCTCCCAAGGTTCCAAAAACTACAACTATTGCTCCTATTACAATCCATTCAACAGAACTCAAATCATTCCAAAACAATGAAAGTATATAGCCCATTCCCATTGTTAAAAACAAGGAGCCAATTCCACCTTCCCAAGATTTTTTAGGACTAATTCTCTCAAACAATCTGTTTTTACCAAATTTTACTCCAACTAAATAAGCAAAAGTATCACTACTCCATTGTAATATAAAAAAGCCCAATGGTAAAGTATAGCTGTATGATAATGAATTAAAATAACCAAAATCTGCCAACATGCTCAATGGAAAACTGATATATATAATTCCCAGTAATTGAAATGCAAGAGTTTCAAATTCACGTCCGTTATTCTCAAATAACTTCACAATAAATAAAGTAAGAAACACCGGTATCAAATGGTAAAACCAGGCCAATGGCAAATCTTCCTTAATTATAAAAGCAAACATAACATTGATAACTGAACCTGCAATTACGCCAAGGTATTTTTCAATCCACGATTTATCCGGCAACATCAACTCAAAAAACTCAAGTAAACACAAAAAGTTAATCACAAATAGTAAGATGAAAAAACTCCATTCATTGAACATTATCCCTCCTACCATCGCCAAAACAAAAACAGATCCCGTAAGCGCCCTTTGCCAAAAATTACTCATGTTAATTATGCTTTTAAACCATCAAAAATTTATAACCAATGGTTTCTCTTTACAATGATGGTTTTAATTCTTTCAACTACCAAAAGGGTTTTCACCAATAAAAAAGTACAATGTATGTTGATTTGAACACTCCTATTCAAATATTTGCTCCTGCAATGTTCTGAATTGTAGCTTACTCATCCACAAAATCAAACCCAATGTTGCTACAACACTAATAATTGAACCATATAAAGGGAAATGATAATCTTCATTAAAAATGGCCACATCTTTATAAATATCAGACAAAACAAAACCTAATAAAGCTAAGCCATTATTTACAAAATGCGCTATCACAGCCACCCAAATATTGCCCGAATACAAATACAAATATCCTAATATAGCACCTAAAATAACTCGAGGAATAAACCCATAAAACTGACCATGAATTCCACTGAAAACAATAGCAGTAAACCAAATGGCTATATGCGGATTGTAAAAACATTGACGAGCGAAATTTTGTAAAACTCCTCTAAAAAAGAATTCCTCTGCAATTGCAGGTAATAAAGCTATAACAAGCAAATTCATAAAAAACTGAGCCGGACTATCCGTAATAACCAAAATCTCTATAAGTTTTTTTGCCTGGTCTTCCATGTTTCTAATCGACAATTCAAAATCAGCCATCGATGCAGGAAATTTAATGGCCTGATTCATTTCACTAATCCACGAAATCATTGGCAAACTTATGATAATCAATAATGGCGCAAACAATAAATAATAAGCCTTAAAAGGCTGAGATATTTTTATATATGTTGGCGCAAACTTTCCAATCGCTTTTGGAAACAATAATGCTGGAACTAAAAATGTACCTATAGAACCTGCTATTGCTTGAAAAACCAATAGTGCATTTCGTGAATTGGAATCTGCTTTGGCATTTTGCATTAAATCATACAATTGCATTATGTCAACTCCAAAAATCATTTTGCTAATAAAAATTCCTGCCAAAGAAAATACCGATGCAAATACAAGCACCATTCCCATAAGAATGAATGACCTGCTCAAAAAGAATAAATATCGGTTGCTGCTAAAAATGGTGGTTTCAGACATCTTATTATATTTGTGCCGCAATATACAAAGCGTTTAGGTGGTAAAAATCGGAAATATTGATTTGGGAGAATTTCCTCTCCTTTTAGCTCCAATGGAAGATGTTAGTGATCCTCCGTTCAGAGCCGTGTGTAAAACAGAGGGCGCAGACCTTATGTACACTGAGTTTATCTCTTCTGAAGGGCTCATTCGTGATGCCATCAAAAGTAAAATGAAACTCGATATTTTTGATTACGAACGCCCAATTGGTATCCAAATTTTTGGCGGCGATGAGGAAGCGATGACCATGGCTACCCAAATTGTTGATGCCACCGGACCCGATTTGGTGGACATTAATTTTGGTTGTCCGGTAAAAAAAGTAGTTTGTAAAGGTGCCGGTGCAGGAATTTTAAAAGATGTGCCTAAAATGGTGCAATTAACCGCTGCCGTTGTTAAATCTACCAAATTACCTGTTACTGTAAAAACCCGTTTGGGTTGGGACGATAACAGCATCAATATCCTTGAAGTTGCTGAAAGATTGCAGGATGTAGGCATTCAAGCGCTTACAATTCATGGTAGAACCCGTGCGCAAATGTATAAAGGTCATGCCGACTGGACCCTCATGACCAAAGTAAAAGAAAACCCTAGAATCAAAATTCCGATTTTTGGAAATGGCGATATCGATTCACCTGAAAAAGCACTTTTATATAAAAACACTTATGGCGTTGATGGCATTATGATTGGCCGCGCTGCCATTGGTTATCCATGGATTTTCAGAGAAATCAAACACTTTTTTGCAACAGGCGAACACCTAGCTCCGCCAACCATCGACGAAAGAGTGAATACTTGTAGAACCCATCTAACAAAGTCAGTTGAATGGAAAGGCAATTGGGCAGGTATTGTAGAAATGCGTCCACATTACAGCCACTATTTCAAAGGACTCGATCATTTCAAAAGCTTCAGAACAAGATTGGTTATGGCAGAAAAATTCGAGGATGTATTACAAATCCTTGATGAAATTGCCATTCACTTCAACCAATTGGCTTTGGTATAAAATCAACATTCTTTTTTGGGCGTTACCCCGCTTTCAAATTTTATTTGTAGCACAATCTTATTTTCTAAACAAGCATTTGGCAAGCTAAAAAGCGGGGTCAGGCCATACTCTCCTATCTTTTTTCTCCAATTTCTTTAAATAGTAAAGTAATTCTTCAACATCTCAATCCTGTTTGATAGGAGAAAAAAGGATATCCGTTTCTGTCCTTAACGCGAAATCCTACCTTTAAGATGTTCCGTGAATCTACCAATTTTTCGAAAGATGTTCCGCCGAAACATCCATTTTGGAAAGATGTTCCGCAGAAACATCCTACTATATCGGAAATTTTACTAGATATTTTTCCGTTATAATGGAAATTTTACTAGAAATATTTCCACTATATCGGAAATTTTACTAGTTTTGAATATGGATTCATACAACAGAGATTTACAAAACCAATTAGAAAGCTGGCTTTTCAAAGGAAAAGTGCTGGTTTTAATTGGTGCGCGTCAGGTTGGAAAAACCACTCTTTTGCAACAGATGTTTCAAAATAACAAAGAAACGTTGTGGCTCAATGCCGATGAATCAACCATTAGAAACCGATTTGAAGAACTGAGTTTAAACAATATCAAATCAATCATCGGGAATTACAAAATTGTTATCATCGACGAAGTACAAAGAATCGCGAATGCCGGACTTTTACTTAAACTCATGGTTGACAATTTTAAACAAACTCAATTCATTGCAACCGGTTCATCTTCCTTAGATATTTCAGAAAACATTTTTGAGCCCTTAACAGGAAGACAAATCCAGTTTCATTTGTATCCATTTTCTCTAAAAGAATTGTATGTTGGAAAATCAGATTTTGAAATAGAACAGGAACTGCCATTTCATTTGGTATATGGCAATTACCCGGATGTTTGTAACAATAGAGCAGATGCTGAAACTCTGATTAAAAATCTAAGTAATCTATATTTATACAAAGATGTTTTGGCTTGGAAAGACATTAGAAAACCTGATTTACTTGACAAAATTCTAAAATTACTTGCATATCAAATTGGCTCAGAAGTTTCGATTTTTGAACTAGCTAATACACTTCAGGTAAAATCAGAAACTATTGAAAGTTATATCAACTTGCTTGAAAAATCATTTGTGGTATTTCGATTGTCAGCCTATTCAACCAATGCCAGAAAAGAAGTAAGTAAAATGAACAAAATTTACTTCTGGGACAATGGTGTAAGAAACGCAGTAATTGATAAAATGGAAGATATCAGTTTAAGAAATGATATTGGCCAGTTATGGGAAAATTTTATGATTAGTGAGCGATTAAAAATGAACGCTTATTTCCATCCAAATGTCAAATCGTATTTCTGGAGAAATTACAACCAAAGTGAAGTTGATTATGTAGAAATTTTAAAAGATGAAATTTTGGGTTTTGAAATGAAATGGAATAAAATCAAAAACAACAAAATCAGCAAAGCCTTTACTAATATCTATCCTGATAGCAAAAACGAAATAATCAGTCCTAGAAATTTTACCGGTTTCTGTGGGATATAAGCTCCAATTTCATTTTGAAAATAAAGCGAAAATAGATTAGCCATATAAATCTGTTTTCCAAACAATTATCTCTCTTATTGACGAAAACAATAATTTTTAGCACTATTCGTCAATAAGAACGATAAAAAACACATAGACAGATATTTATGATTAATCAATCAAGATGTTTAACTAGTCATTAAAACCTTCAATTGTAGTAGAATCTATTTCATAGATTCAATCCAGTTTTTAATATCAATAATTACAAACTCAGGAACATTACTTGCTCTTAAATATTCTTTTGGCGTTGATAATTTGCCTCCGCTTCCTTCCATAAACAAATGGTTCAAAGCTGGGTAAGATTTAAAACTAAAATTCGGTTTTCCTGAACAAGTGCTTTTCCATAATTCATAATCTTTCATGAGCACCTGGTAATCTCTTTCACCTTGTAAAACCAAAACCGGCTTTTTAATTTGTGTAGCCAATACTCCCGGTTTGTAAGAAGACAAATATTTCCAATAATTTACGGTATAAGGACCTAAAACAGAGTCGTTACTTGAAACATTTGAAATTTGTTGAGAAAGAGAATTCCACATTTGTCTTTTTATTTTTTGAACCTCTACTGAATCCTTTGCATCCATGGTTTCGAATGAACTCAAATAATCAAATTGTTCCATTGCCAATTCTGGAATTTCTCTAAGTGTACCCGCCAAAGAAATAAAACCAAATACCGATTTGAATTCTTTGTTTAACAATGGAATCAAATATCCACCTTGACTATGTCCCATGATAAAAATTCTTTTGGTATCGAAATCCTTTCTCTTTTTTAAACTAGATATGATTTCTTTTAAATCCTGTAAATATTCTGTTCTGATATCAAATGAAGATTTTCCACTTTTATCATTTTCCACCAATTCATTTTGATAACGATATGTTCTTTTATCGTACCTGAAAGTAGCAATTCCTTTGCTTGATAAACCCCATGCGAGATCTTTATAGATTTTATTTGCACCCATCGAACAATCTTTATCAATACCACCTGAACCTGCAACTATTATAACCAATGGAGTTTTGTTGTTGGATTTAGGAATACTAAGTTTACCTGAATTTTTAAAATCAGGTGCACCAAAATCAATTCTGTATTCATTAAACGATTCGGTATTTACATAATTCGAAGGAGAATAAGGAACATCACCAGGCTGAAGAAACAATCCTGCAACTTGATTAATTGAATCGAAAGCTATCAATAAGGTAATTCTTCCGCCTTCAAAATCAACCAAACGTTGTGTTCTTATGAATTCATCCTGTTTTTCTAAAATCACTTCACCTGATTTTTTAACAGCACCGTATGTCATTGTTACCTGACCCCAAACACCTTCCAATTGTGAAGCATCAAATTGACGTTTCATATCTCTATCAAACAAGGTTGTTACAGAATCATATTTTTCATTTTGAAGCCAATTAAAAATCAAATCAGCTCTTCTTTCAATTTCTGCATTTTGTGATTTTGCTTGTAGGCTAATTAGTGAGAGCAGCAGAATAAGGAAATGATTAATAATTTTCATCTGAAAAATTTTGAATACAAATTAACAGAAATAAAATGAGAAGCTAGACGACTTTGGCTATTCTTTGCATCTAGCCCCTGGCAGCTGGCATCTGGCTTTAGATTCGTTTCTAAGAGAACTTTTGTAGTTCAAATAATATCTTCTTTGGAAAGGCCTCTTGCAGCTAGCAAAGGCAGCTGGCTTTCGTTTATAGGAGAACTTCTTTAGTTCTAATCACATTACTATTCGGCAATCTTTGCGACCCCTTCAGGGTCGAATATTTTCCAACAATATTTTTTCTATAAACGTTTGAACCCTTCAGGTTCACGAGGAATTTGATGCTATCAAAATTACTAAATTCCTTTTGCGAATAATTAAACAAAAAAAGCTGCTCCAAAATGAAGCAGCTTTTCACAACAATCAAAAAAAATCAGAGAAACATGAAATCATCCAAACAAGATTTGGTATACCCCTAAACCAAACCCTGAATATTTTTAATTATAGTGATCGAAACGAATTGGAAGAATGAATTTAACTGCAACTTTTTTACCATTCTGAATACCTGGTTTCCATTTTGGCATTTCATTTACAACTCTTAAAGCTTCGTCATCACAACCAAAACCAATACCTCTTTCTACTTCTGAAAATTCTATACTTCCATCGGGCATCACCACAAATGATAAAACTACTTTTCCTTTTATGTTGTTTTCGATTGCCCATCTTGGATAAGACAAATTCTTTTGTATATAATCTTGCATGGCTTCTATTCCACCGGGAAACTCAGGCATGATTTCCGAAAAATCTAGAATTTCAGGTTTGGTTATAACAGGAAGTTCTATTTCTCCAAATCCACTAGTTCCAGATCCACCATTACCAGGACCACCAATGCCAGTACCACTTGTAATTAAAGAAGTAATTCCACTAAAACCGGCACTAGTTATTGGCTTGATATCTGCCCTTTTTATTTGAACAGGTTTGATTATTTTTTTATCTGCAACTACCACAAAGTTTTCAATTGGTAAATCGGGCATCACAATTTCAAAATTGGCAAACTGAACTTTATCATCTTTTAGAATTTTATCTTTATCAGATGAAGCTTTTCCATTAGTCTGTGAACCGGGTGGTAATGGCTCTATTTTCTTTTTTGACTGAAAATAAATTGAAATCAAAAACAACAAAAACATAGGAACCAAAGTGTAATAAATGCTGCGTTTGAGGTTATCAGGATACGATTTACGAATGGCATAAGCACCGTAAGCTTTGTTTCTTTTTTCAAATACAAGCTCATCGAGATTGGATTTGTCGAATAATAGGGGATTCATAAGTTTTAGTTTTATAGTAGCATTAACTTATGAGTATTGAGTAAAGTATAAGGGCAATTTTAAACTGACAAAAAACTGACTGTTATGTTCTAATCTGAAATTTAAATCAAACAAAAAAGGCTGCTTCAATTTTATTTGAAACAGCCTTTTTTGTTTGTTAATTCAGACTATGCGTCTTTTTTGAACCATGATTTGCAATTTCCTTCTGGAGCAACTGGTCCTTTGAACAATTGACATCCACCGCATGAACTTGCATCTGCACCTGGTTGGAAGAAACGACAGTTGCTGCATTTTTTCTCAGCGTCTGTAGATAAGGCTACGTACTGAACCGACTCACGTTGTTTGATGTCAGCCTCAGTTAATCCTGATAAATCGCTGCAATCTGCAGTTGCTGCAGGAGCAGGCGCTGCTTCTGGAGTAGCTGCTGGTTCTGTTTTAGTTTCTGCTGGCTTTTTAGGATCGCCACCACAGGCTGCTAAAAACACACTACCTGATGCTGCTGTTAAAGCTAATGTCTTTAAAAAATCTTTTCTTTTCATATATTTTAATTTGGTTAATTTTCCCACTTCGAAATTAATTAGCATTCTCTAATAATATCTATCAAATAATAATTTAGAATTGGTCTACTTTGTTAAATTAATCGGATTTTTTCTCGGTTTTAAAACCTTGAGAAAACTAAATTCCCAAGGAGATGTTCTTCGTTTCCGCCACAAAATCTATTTTTCTGAAAATCGTGGCTTTTCTGAAATTAGAAAAAGTCTATCTGAGTATAAATCTTTGTTTAATAAAACTCTTGACCCAAACTTAGGCAATGCCTATCTAATTAGTGGTTTAGATATGTTAAATGCGCTTCAATCAACTTCAATCTCAAATCAGCCTAAACAAACCGCTTATATTCTCGAAGCAAATGCAACTGATTTAAAAATGCTCAATGATTTAGATGAAAACTGGAATTATCAAAAACATTCCTTCAGCAATCAATCTCTAAAGTTTAATCTGATTTTGGTACATGGTTCAGCCATTCCGGATTTTGAACAATCAGAAAACCTGTTGTACTCATTAGGGAAAGGTCAACTTTACATAAAAATTGATACAGGAAATATTGCAGGACTCAATCAGTTTGAAAAACTACGACTGTTTTTTGGTAGTAAAAAAGATGTTTTGGTTAGCACTTATCCTTTAAATGAAGATTCAGATATCATGCTGATTGAAAGAAAATGGGGCTAATCTTCTTCTTTTAATTTGCGTAAACGAACCACATTAATTTTTGAATTCGTAATTGATTCAATCATAAATTCAAATGGACTAATTGTAATCTGTTCTCCTGCCTGAGGAAAACTTTCATGATAGGCGAAAATAAATCCACCTAAAGTATGATACTCTCCTTCTGGAATTGATAAAGCATATTGGTCGTTCAAATACGAAACTTCATGTCGTGCAGAAAAGCGAAATGTATTTTCATCCAATTGTTCTTCTACCAATTCTTCTACATCATGTTCATCTTCAATTTCACCAAAAACCTCTTCCATAATGTCTTCAATGGTAACAATGCCTGCTGTTCCTCCTAATTCATCAACAACCAAAGCAATACTTTTTCTGGTTCTCGAAAATTTGTTCAGCAAATCCATCACCGACATGGTTTCTGTAGCAATTTCAATTGGTATTAAAATTTGTCTGATGTTTTCCGGTTTTTTAAAAATTTCCTTTTGGTGAACGTAACCAATGATATGGTCGGGAGTTTTATCAAAAATCAATATTTTAGAAAGTCCGGTTTCTTTGAATTTGTTGTATAATTCAGGAATTCCAACTCTAATATCCATTGAAACAAGTTCTGGTCTTGGAGTCATACATTCCCTTACTTTAATCGTTGAAAAATCGAGGGCATTTTTGAACATTTCAGTATCTACATCGGCATCTTCAGATAAATCTTCTTCATTCACCTGTGAGATGTATAAATCCAAATCAACTCTTGAAAAGGCAGGACTACTTTCTGCAAACTTCATTTTTAACACCTTGTTTAAGATGATTTCTGCCAGCCAATTAATAAAATGAACAATTGGCCAAAATAAGTAGTAAAACAAAAGGAAAGGTACCGCTAATGCCTTTAAAATCGAATCCGGATTGATTCTGAAAAGTACCTTTGGAATAAATTCAGCAGTAACCAAAACAATTAATGTTGAAAGTAAGGTTTGACATAGAACCAGAATTAAGTGATTTTGTTCGAAATACGGCCACCAAGAAACTAAAATTGGATCGAGAACTTTGGCCATGTAAATACCATAAACAACCAATCCGATATTATTTCCAACCAGTGTTGTACTGATGAATTTAGAAGGATTTGCTACAAAAGGAGAAAGGATTTTTGCATACAAACTCCCCTGTTTGTTTTTAAGTTCAATCAGTAATTTATTGGCAGAAATAAAAGCAATTTCTATACCTGCAAAAAAGGCTGAGAATAAAACCGAGCAAATAATAATGAGAGACGTATTTTCCATAACCGCATCAAAGAAACAAAAAAAATGCTTCTCTTCCTATTCAGGTTGGGCTTGAAGTTGCTGTCTGCCAACAAATAACTTACCAAAACTGAACACTTGAATACTGGCCAATTGTGGTTTGTGATTAATCCAAGCAAAGAATTTTTCAGGATCAATTTCTAATGCCTCATTGTTTTCTGAATACAATTGCATCGTTTTCTTCCCAATTTTCTTTTCAAAAACATCCATAGTTGTTTTTTTGCCATTTGTTAATTCCAGTTCAAGTTTACAAAATGGCTGCATTTTTAATATTGAGTCGGTTTGTTCTTTTGTGATATAATCCAAATAACCTTCTACAAACAAACCTTTAAATGAAGAAAGGTAAATCTTCATAATTTGCGGATTTGCTATAAGTTCTTTTTGATTTAAATCGAACAATTTGCCACTTTTAATTAAAAAAGATTTATCAGGTTTACCGGGATATTCAACTCTAACAGAAGCTATTTCATTGGCTTCCGAATTAAAAATCAATTTGCTTTGCCATTTCACTTCTTCTAAAAAGAAACGTGGGGTTAAAAATCCAACAAAACCCGGAATATGAACAATTAAAGGAGCAGCTGCATTTTCTTCGTAATAATAAGTTCCGGTTTTATCAGGAGTTTCCGAACCAATATAAAATGTTTTTTGCAAATCGTTATTCGAATAAATCTCAGTTTTAATTCCTCTTGATGCCAAATCGCCAATAACGGTATTATGTAATGGTCCATCAACAGGTCTTTGCATCTTCATTTCGTGAATGGTTGAAAGTAAAAGCTTAAGTTTTTGCTCATCTGCTTCCACTTTTCCATTTACCAACCATTTTCCATCAGCCTGCTTTTCAAGTAAAACTTTAGCTCCATATTTATCCGCCATAAATATTTTATCTATGGTTTCAATTTTCTCAAATGATACTTCAGAGCTATTAAGTTTATTGGTGCTCCAAGGTTTTTTAATCAATAAAAAATAGATTAAAAGTAAAGAAATCAGTAAACCTGATAGTATCAATAAATTCTTTTTGTTCATGCTTGCGTGTATTTTCTTTTTCTGATATACTGATTTAAAACTCCAAATAAAACTATCAATAATGCCGGTACCAGCATATTAAAGATTATCCAAAAGTTTCTTTCAGTTTTAATTTTACCCTTATCCAATAAACGAAGTGTAATTTCTTTAGCTCTTACTTCAATAATGCCGCTATCGTCGCACAAATAATCTATACAATTCTGAATGAATTTCTTATTACCAAATTGTTCATTTGTGTACCTGTCATATCCCAAAGGAAAAACTTCCCCTGTTGATTTTTTAAACTGATTTCTGATAACTTCACCATCTGAAATTACAATCATTTTATTGCCATCAACATGGTCTTTAAATTTGATTTCAGGATTTTTTGAAGCATCATATCTGTATTGAAAAATAGAAGTAAAATTACCTTCCAATAAAACAGCAACCGGGAAATTTCCATTGCTTTTTCTGGTGAACATTTCAGGTTGTAAATCTAATTTTGAAATGTTTAAATCAACTCGAACCGGAGCCGGTAAAACCCTTGAATAAGGTGATGTTTGCAACAATACTGTTTTCTGAATTCCTTTCACAGGAATGGTATCAATTGTAGATGCAAACTGGAACCAAACCGGATCAATTCCTTTTACTATAGGATGCTCAATTATTGAACCAACTACCGGATAAAATGGCCATTGTAATAGTTTTTGCTGAGGCACTCCATCTCTCATCCCACTTAATACAGGTATCGCATTACTTTGTAAATCCTGAACAATATTTGAGTTGATACGAATTCCATATCTAAACATCATGTCTTCTATATGAGTAGGATAAGTTGCAGAAACAAATATGTTTTCTTTACGTAGACTATCCATATCGGCCAATTGAGATTCAAGTAACCACAAAACCTTACCACCATTCATAATGTATTGGTCGATTTTGAACTTATCGAATTCTGAAATTTCCTGAGTTGGTTTCGCTATAATGATTCCTGCATATTCATTTAATTTCTGTGGAACCTGAATGCTTAATGGCAATCGTTCAACATCATAAAACTCACTAAGCATTTGTTGTGCTTCAGCCATTTCCCATCGGCCTAATTCACCATGATCTTCAATAATGGCAATCTTTTTGCTTTTATCGAGTAGTGCTTTCCTCAACAAATTACTTACTTCATACTCTAATAACTCAATTGAGGTATTGATAACATCTTCGGGATTTTGACCAAACTGACTTCTTAAAAAGTTAACTGGAATTTCTTTGCCTTTGTAATATGCAATAGCTCCCGGAATAATGATTTTCTGTGCAAACTCATCTTCCTTTTTAATCTGAACATTGGTTGGTTGAAGCCCTTTGCCTCCTAATTCCTGAATGATATCATTGGTCTTTTTTGCATCAGCATCTGTAAAAGGATCTATGAATTCATACTGAATATTATTGTTACTATAAACTCTGTATTCATCTAAAATTTCCTTTACAGATCTGCTTAATCTTTTAAAACCAGCAGGAAATTCTCCTTCCAAATAAACCTTAAAATACAAAGGAGCATCTACTCTTTCAGCAAGTTTTTTGCTTGATTGAGAAAGACTGTATCTTTTTTCTTTTGATAAATCTATTCTGAAAAATGTTCCTGAGAACATAATATTCAGAAGAATGACAATGGCAGTTATTAAAACAAATTCTAAAATAGATTGAGTTTTAATGGTTCTTTTTGATGTTGATTTAGTTTGATTTTTCATGTTGCTGCCTCCTACCATTTTCTTGTTCCAAAAACCAATTTACATGCATAAAGAAAAACCACATCAAAGCCAATAAAATAGAGCAAATCCCTTGAATCAAGAACACCTCTGCTAATAGATAAATAATGTGCATTGATACCTAATGAAGAAACTATTGAATCTAATGAACCCAATAGTTTAAAGTCGGCGATTAAATCAAACAAATTAAAAAACAAGTAACATAGAAACATACTTACTATAAAAGATACAATTTGGTTATCGCTGATAACAGAAGCAAACAAGCCAATTGCAACAAAACATGAACTTAAAAAAAATAATCCCAAATAAGAACCCATGATTGCACCGGTATCAGCATTTCCTTCCGGTGCTCCTAATTTAATGATGGTATAAAAATAAACCAATGTTGGAATAATGGTAAACAAAACCAAAATCAAACCGGCAAAGTATTTACCTAAAATGATTTGCATATCACTTAAAGGTCGGGTTGTAATAATTTCGATGGTACCCGATTTTTTCTCTTCACTAAAACTTTTCATGGTAATAGCTGAAATCAGAAAAATAAATAACCAAGGAGCCATGTTGAACAAAGTATCTAAATTGGCATAACCCATATCAAATACATTTACATCAGGCAAAACCCAGGTGAATAAACCTGTTGCGATTAAAAAAACCAGCATCACCACATAGGCAATGAAGGAGCTTAAAAAACTTCTTACTTCTTTTTGAATTATAACAAACATATTAGCGGGTAAGGTTTTGAAATACTGCTTCCAGCGAAACCAGTTCTTTGTTCATACTTAAAATCAAATTGTTTTCTTTTGATACCAATTCAGCCAAAGCCTCTCTGATATCGTGTTTAGCTCTGATTTGGTAAACCAGTCCATTTTGCTCACAAGAACTCACTCCTTTAATTGATAAAATTTGGTTCTTGTTGATTTCATTCTTGAGTTCAACAATAATTAAAACTTCTGCTTCCATTCGACTTTGCAGCGATTGAACCGTATCGTTTGCAACAATATTTCCTTTGTTGATAATAACTACTCTCGAACACATGGCTTCAACTTCCTGCATGATATGTGTTGAAAAAATCACTGTTTTATTTTTTCCTGTTTCTTTGATAAGGTTTCTGATTTCAAGCACCTGATTTGGATCGAGACCGGAAGTTGGTTCATCAAGAATCAATACTTCAGGATCGTGTAACAAGGCAGCAGCTAAACCCACACGTTGTTTGTAACCTTTAGAAAGTTGCTGAATTTTTTTATTTCTTTCAGGACTTAATCCGGTTTTACCAATCATTTCCTCTACTTTAGAATTGGCCTCTTTTCCAGTTATGCCCATCAACCCAGCCGAAAAAAGAAGGTATTCTTTGATAAACATATCGGTGTATAAAGGATTCAATTCCGGCAAATACCCAATTTTTCTTCTGGTTAATATTGGATTTTCCGAAGTTTCGAGTCCGCAAATTTTAGCCGAGCCCGAAGTTTGAGGAATAAAACCGGTAAGAATTTTCATGGTAGTAGATTTCCCGGCCCCGTTTGGACCAAGAAAACCCAGGATTTCTCCCGGTTGAACGTCAAAACTAATGCCATTGAGGGCTTTTTGCGTTCCGTATATTTTTAATAGGTCAGTTACCTGAATCGACATTTTTACTAATTCTAAAGTGATTAAAAGTCAGCAAAAGTATAAAAAAGGTTGAAGTTCCTCTTAAAAGCCTTTGTTGAAGTGATTTAATTGGTAAATATGAACGAAAAATGCATCAAAATAGTGAGAATGAGACAAATCATTTTTTGAATCGGTAAAACCTTTTTATTTTCGCCCATGTTTTCAGTATTTATTCAATTAATAAACAAATAAAATGACGAAAGTTTCTGTTATTGGAGCCGGCGCAGTTGGAGCTACTACAGCCGATGTAATTGCTTACCGCGAATTGGCTGATGAAGTGGTATTATTAGACGTAAAAGAAGGTTTTGCTGAAGGTAAAGCTTTGGATATTTACCAAACAACTTCTTTATTGGGAATGAAAACCCGTATCAGCGGAACTACAAATGATTACAGCAAAACTGCAGGATCTGATGTAGTTGTAATTACTTCAGGTATTCCTCGTAAACCGGGAATGACCAGAGAAGAATTAATCGGAACCAATGCAAATATCGTTAAATCGGTTGCAGAAAATGTATTACAACATTCTCCAAATGCAATTATTGTTGTGGTTTCAAATCCTATGGATACCATGACTTACCTTGCATTAAAAGCAACAGGTTTACCAATGAACAGAGTAATTGGAATGGGTGGATTATTGGATAGCGCTCGTTTCAAAGGATATTTAGGTTTGGCATTAAATGCACCAACTGCAGATATTCATGGTACAGTAATTGGCGGACATGGTGATACAACTATGATTCCTTTAACCAGATTGGCTACATTAAATGGTGTTTCAGTTTCTAATTACCTTGGAGCAGATAAATTAAAAGAAATTTCTGATGCTACAATGGTTGGTGGTGCTACATTAACCAAATTATTAGGTACATCTGCTTGGTATGCACCGGGTGCAGCTTCTGCTTTATTGGTAGAAAGTATTGTACGTGATCAAAAACGCATTATGCCTTGTTGCGTAAGCTTAAATGGCGAATACGGACAAAGTGATATTTGTTTAGGAGTTCCTGTAACTATTGGTAAAAACGGATGGGAAACCATTATTGATTACAAATTAGATGCAGCAGAACAAGAAGCATTTGCTAAAAGTGCAGATGCGGTTCGTAATATGAACAACGTTTTGAAAGAAATTGGAGCTTTGTAGGCTTCGCCTGCTTCTGGCTTCTGGCCGCTGGCTTTGGATTTGATTTAAAAGTACAATTGTAATTCTAATCAAGATTTAAAGCTATAATCTAGAAATCAAAATAAAAAAGAGGATGTTTCAACCAATGAAACATCCTCTTTTTTTATTTTTAAATCCATCAAACAGATAATATTCTTAATAAACCTACTTATCAGATAAATATTTAATTCTTTACATAATTCCGGCTAGATGCAAGTAGCCAGTGGCCAGCCGCAATTAAAGGGGAATTATCTTTTAGATTTTCCCCTTTTTTAATTTATTTAAAATGCTTTATTCAAAAACATTAAAAAAATAATTATTGGTGAACGAAAATTCATTTCAAAGTGAATTTCAAAAAAGCAAATAGTTAACAGCCTGTTTTTAATTTTCCGAAGCTTGAGAGGTGCAAACAATAACTACTTTAGATTTTCCAAGTCATCTAAATCCTTAAATCTTCCTGATGCAATTTTAGCTATTTTCAAATCATTTAAATGGATTACCTGAACATCAACTCCATCTGAATTAAAAACTGTTGCATTTTCTTTTGATTTATTAAAGTCAAGTCCCTTTACTTTTGTTAAAATGTCTATTGCTATTGGAGGCCGACCAAAAGTAAATACATCATAATTTACAGTATCCAAAAATTGATCTAATTGTATTGCATCCGTTGGAAGACCAAAATCACCAAATGCCTGTTTGAGATGAATAAAATTTTCAGCGATTGGATTTACCCATATATCCATGTCTCCTGTTGTTCTATGGTATCCATGAAGAATTACAGAATAACCTCCAACTAAAAGATAATCTACTCCATTATTATTTAATGTTTGAAGAAATTCCAAGAAGTCAGAATTAAATACATTATTAATGTTTCTGCTCATCCAGTTTACCAGCTTTAAAAAAAGATTTGTCCATTTTGGGCCACGATTTGCCTACAAAACCATAAGCAGCCTGCATCATATAAAGAAAGACCTTCGAACGCTCTTCCTCATTCAATTCATTATATATCTTTTGATGTTTACTGGCATCCTCAAAAGATTGTACTTTAAACGCTGTTTTATCTAATTTCATTGAAAGAAATTAATCCAAAATCATTTCCGGAATTTCGCCTTCAACCACCAAGCGACCGGCGGTTTTTTCTTTGATATAATCTACACTTACACCGGGAGCTCTTTCTAATAAAACGAAACCTCTTTCATCAATATCAAAAACACCTAATTCGGTTACGACTTTCTTCACACATCCTAAACCTGTAATAGGTAAACTACATTTTGGTAACAATTTAGATTCTCCTGCTTTGTTTACATGTTGCATGGCAACAATGATGTTTTTAGCTGAGGCAACTAAATCCATAGCACCGCCCATACCTTTTACCATTTTACCCGGAATTTTCCAGTTGGCTATATCACCATTATCTGCCACTTCCATGGCACCTAAAACGGTTAAATCAACCCTGCCGCTTCTAATCATACCAAAACTCATGGCAGAATCGAAAAAGGAAGAGCCCTTTAATGTAGTAACAGTTTGTTTGCCTGCATTGATTAAATCAGGATCTACATCTTCCTCATAAGGAAAAGGACCAATTCCCAATAAACCATTTTCAGACTGAAGAATTACTTCAATTCCTTCGGGAACATAATTGGCAACCAAGGTTGGGATACCAATTCCTAAATTTACATAATAACCATCTTTTAATTCTTTGGCTATTCTTTTTGCAATTCCAAATTTATCAAGCATGGGGCGAAGATATAAAGAAAGAAAAGATTTTTACATTTGAAATATTAACCAAGAGATTAATTTTCCTTATAAAGCCTTCGGAATCCTTGGGTTCATCACCTTAAACCAAATTGGTGGAATGGCAGCCAAAAAGAACAATCCTGCATAACCACTTGGCAATTTGTGGGAAGTCGGATAATTCTGTAAAGTATGATAGGGTTTTGATGCGTAAAAATGATGGTCGGCATGGCGACTTAAATCCACCAAAACAAACCTGCTAACAAATAAATCTGAATCCCAGCTGTGAATTTCTGTTACCCTGGTATTCTCTTCCCTACTCAATCCGTAATGTTCGATATAGTTGGTATATTCCAATAAAAAATTAGCTGTAAAACACTGAACAATCCAAGCTAAAACAAGCCATTCTCCACCAATCACAAAAAAGAAAATCAATAATAAAACATGCAAAATCAATTGTCTGTAAACATAATGATTCAACAAATTCAATCTCTTTCCTTCCTTGTTTAAACGTTCATGTTCCAATTGAATAGCACCTGCAAATTGTCCGGAAACCGATCGCCCAAAAAATGTATACAATGATTCATCTTTTTTAGCTGTTGCAGGATCTCTGTCGGTAGCAACCCATTTGTGATGAACCCTTAAATGTTCAACAAAAAAGTAAGTATTTCCGGCACTAAACAACAAAAATTTACCCATCGCCTGCATGAATTTACTTTTACGATGAATCAATTCATGTGCAACAACAATAGCCGATGAACCTGAGTTGATTCCAGTACTTAAAGCAGCCGGAATGACAAACAATGGAGATAAAATTCCATTCATATATCCCCAAACCAAACTTACTAATACTGCAATTTGAAAAGGAATGTGTAACAATAAAATGAAATCAGGAATCCAGTCATTTTTAGATGAATGTTCATTGGAGGTAAAAGCCGGACCAATCCATTCGAACAAAGCCAGAATGCCTAATGAATAAATAAGGTTGGCAAAACTCCACCATTCGCCATGTAGATTTCCATAAATACAAACCAATGCAGGACTCAAACTAAATAAATACAATGAATTTCTAAGACTCGATTTCATTTTCTTTTTTACCTAAATTTTTAATCAGAAAACCAATATAAACAACAAACATTCCTAAAAGTAAAGCATATAATCCTACTATAAAACTCATGAATTTAGCAGGAAGCGGATTAAAAACAATCATGAGTCCGAAAGCCAAAGAAACAACGCCATTGATGATAAAAAATATTTTATATCGCTTTAAAAAGAAAGAAGCAACTAAGGTTGCAGAAGCCATAATAATGGCAAAAGCACCAATTAAATGTATAAAATAACCTGTTGCTATGTCGGTTTTAAAGAAAATAAATACACTAATTGCGATATCAATCATTGCCCAAAGCCATCCGAAATACCAATTTTTAACAGTTTTTCTTAATAAAAAAGAAATAGTTGCATATAAAATTCCACTTAATAGGAATAAGAAACCCATATAATAAATTGGACCATACATGCTTTCCTGTTGCATAAAAATACTCAGTAAACCCAAGAGCATGAACAAGATACCATGAATTAAAGCTGCCCAAAAAGCACTCATTTTAAAATCATTCATAAATTAAAAATAGTTTAATTTTCAGGTAATTTAATAATTTTATCGAAAAGCAGGCATGAAACCTTGGCACACAATTTGAAATTAGTTGAATTATTATAAATTCGCCCTGCAATGAGAATCGTATTAATTATTTGTGCACTTGTGCTTTGGTTCGGAGTAGAAGATGGTCATGCTCAAAAAAGAGTTGGCGGTAAAATGTTGAAAGGATATGATGTCATTTATCCTTTTAAGAACGGACGCGCTAAGGTTATAAAGAATGGCAAAATGGGATATATCGATATGAACGGTGATGAAATCATTAAACCGGAATTCGATAATATTATGCCCTTTGAAAAAGGTGTAGCCCGTGTAGAAAAGGGTTTATTATTGGGTTTGATTAATGAAGCCGGTGAAATATTATTGGATCCTATTTATGAATCTATCACTGCTCAGAAAGACAATTTATTCATGACATCCAGAAAAGGGAAAAGAGGTTTGGTTAAAATAACGGGAACCTCTCCGGATAACGTAGAATATATTGTAGATATTCGAGACTAACATATTTTAAAAAAGCCCTGGAAACAGGGCTTTTTTTATGGAATAAACTTTGAGTTTAATTAATCAATGAAATTGCTTTTTGCTTGGTGAACATTTGCAATATCAATCCAAATATCATCACCAGAAAAGCACCTATAAAATTGAACCATAAAAAGGTGATATCGGTAAAGAAATACATATACAACACAATTGATTCAGCGATTAAGGCTGCATAAAAAACGGCATGCCCCTGAACTTTCTTTAGGAAAAATGCGGTAAGAAATACACCTAAAATACTTCCATAAAACAAAGAACCTAAAACATTTACTGCTTCAATTAAACTCCCTAATTTATTGGCAAACATGGCTACTCCAACTGCATACAATCCCCATAAAGCTGTACCCAATTTTGAAACCCATAAATAGTGTTCATCTGAGGCGTTTTTGTTGAACATCCTTTTATAAATATCAACAACCGAACTTGAAGCCAGTGAGTTTAATTCTGCTGATTTTGATTGCATAGAAGCCGCAAAAATCACCGCGATTAAAAGTCCAATCAAACCATGTGGCAAATAATCTAAAACAAATCTTAGAAAGACATAGTTGGTATCATTGGTTTCAGATTTATCACTACGTTTTTCCATCAAACTACTTAAATCAGCTCTAACTTTATCTTCTTCTTTTATGAGTGATTTGATTGTGTTTGTATGTTCTGAAATAGCAGTTTCATTCTCACTTTTGATGGATGCATTTAATAAACTTATTTCTTGCTTTCTCTTTTCAAACAATGCCTGATGTTGATTTTCTAAAACCACCAATTCGTTTGCAAGCGGTGTGTTTTTTAATTGTTCAATTTCATTATTATTAAAAAACAATGGAGATTGATTAAACTGATAAAATACAAATAACAAAACGCCAATAAACAAAATAGCAAATTGCATAGGCACTTTTATGATACCATTCATAAGTAAACCCATTCTGCTTTCTTTCAAATCCTTTGCAGAAATATACCTCGAAACTTGTGATTGGTCGGTACCAAAATAACTCAATGCCAAAAACATCCCTCCTATTAAACCGCTCCAGAGATTGTATTTATTGCTCATATCGAATTCTAAATCGATGATGTTCATCTTACCTAACTTACCTGCAATTTTTGTTGCATCAATCATAGACACATCAGGTGGTAAAAGTTTCACAATCATAAAACCGGCCAAAAACATCCCGATAAATATTATCGACATTTGTTGTAAATGCGTATAACTAACTGCTTTTGAACCACCTGCAACTGTATATACAATCACTATTCCACCAATAAATAAATTGGTCCAATAAATATTCCATCCCAATAAAGCAGATAAAATCAAAGCTGGAGCATAAAGTGTTAATCCGGAAGCCAATCCTCTTTGCGTCAAAAAAAGAAAGGAAGTAAGAACCCGGGTTTTTAAATCAAACCTTGTTTCCAAAAACTCATAGGCTGTATAAACCTTGAGTTTGTGGTAAATAGGAAGGAATGCCACACTCAGGATAATCATGGCTAAAGGCAAACCGAAATAATACTGAACAAACCTCATTCCATCGGTATAAGCTTGCCCGGGACCAGAAAGAAAGGTAATTGCACTGGCTTGTGTTGCCATGATTGACAAACCAACCATAAACCAAGGCATGCTGTTATCCCCTTTTAAATAATCCTGTATGTTTTTTTGTCCACGACTTTTATAAATACCATAGGAAGCAATAAAAACAAGCGAACCTACTAATACAAACCAATCTAATAAACTCATTGAAGTGAAATCGTTAAATAGTAATAAAGTAGAATTTGAGCAAACAAGAAAAGGAAGACTATGATATAGAGCCTGTTCCAATTTGTTTCTGAAGTTGAATTAATACCATTTTTCATGTTAGAAGTCCTTTTATAAAAAAAGCTATGAGATAAGGATAACATCAAATATAATTGCCAAATGAACACGAACAAGCAAATGAGAAATTTAGTTTACTTTCTTTCACTTTTTTTATTGTCGATTTCGGCAATAGCACAAAAAAAAGCGCCTGAAAATTGGCAGAATTTAGATCCTACTACTGATAAAATATGGGGAGTGAGTACCGAGAAGGCTTATAAAGAATTACTTCAGGGAAAAGGTTCACGTCCGGTTGTTGTTGCCGTTATTGATGGTGGAACCGATTTTAAACATGAAGACTTAATTCTAAACATCTGGAGAAACCAAAATGAAGTAGAAGATAGCAAGTTTGATGAAGACAGAAATGGTTATACTGATGATATCTATGGTTGGAATTTTATAGGTGGCCCGGAGCAAAACATTGAATTCGATACCTATGAATTTACCCGCACCTACAAAAAATACAAAGCTATTTTTGAAGATGAAGGTTCAGCAAACGACAAAAAAACACCTGAGCTAAAAAAATTATATGATGACGCTGAGCTTCAATATTTGAATAAAAGTAAAAATATAAATGGTAGCAAAAAAGGTTTTGACACTTTGATGGCAACCATGGAAATTATTAGAAAAAAAGCCGGTTCTCTCGATCCATCAATAGAATCACTAAAACCAATAAAAGCAAATGGCCGACTTGAAAAAATAAGTTTTATGTTATTAAAACAAGTTGCAAAAACTGGTGGAAGAAACAATTCTCCAATCCAAAAACAATTGGATGATGCAACAAGCTACTTTAAAAATATGGTTGAATATCATTTGAATTTAGATTTCGAACCAAGACCAACTGTAGGTGATGATTATGAAAATGTGAAAGAAAGTCGTTATGGAAACAATAGAATTTCAGGTCCAAAAGCCGATCATGGCACCCACGTTTCTGGAATTATTGCAGCCAATAGAAACAATGATAAAGGCATCAAAGGGATTTGTGACAATGCAAAAATCATGACTCTTAGAGCAGTTCCTGATGGAGATGAAAGAGACAAAGACATTGCAAACTCAATTCGTTATGCAGTTGATAATGGTGCTAAAGTAATCAATATGAGTTTTGGAAAATCAATATCTCCTGATAAAAAAGCAGTTGATGATGCAGTTAAATATGCATTATCAAAAGATGTTTTGTTAATACATGCAGCAGGTAATGATTCGAAAAACCTCGAAACTGAGAAGAATTTTCCATCAGCAAAATTTGCAGAACTGGATTATACTGCACCTAACTGGATTGAAGTTGGTGCATCATCTTGGGAAACAGGCAAAAAGTTAACTGCAAGTTTTTCTAATTATGGAAAGAATACAGTAGATTTATTTGCACCTGGTGTAGACATCAAATCGACAATGCCTGGTAATAAATATGAAGCCATGAGCGGAACCAGTATGGCAGCACCTGTTGTTGCTGGAGTTGCAGCTTTGGTTAGATCATATTATCCGATGCTTACTGCAGTTCAGGTGAAAAAAATTCTTGAAAAATCAGCAGTTCCTTATACCAAAAAAGTAAGAATCCCGGGAAGCAAAAAGAAAACCAAACTGAATGAACTATGTAAAACAGGAGCTATTGTTAATGCTTTTGAAGCATTAAAATTAGCTGATTTAGTAGCAAATGGAAAGGTTAGTTTGTAATGATAAATTATCTTAAAGTTGTTGCCATAACTGGCATTGGTTTCTTTGTTGTATTGATGGTACTATCCTACTTTATCAGCAAAGAAGAAATAACCATGGATTTACTAAAAGAAAGTGGTATTAAAAGTATTGCATTTGCATTTATCTTTGGAACCTTCAGGTTTATGAGAACAAAAAAGCAAAATGAATTAAACGATAAAAAATAGCCTTAAACTCAAGCATTTTTATATGTAAGTAGAATAGCCATTTCAGAAAAATGAAATGGCTATTCTGTTTTTAATTCATTGATTTTATTTAAAAAGAAAACCTTTTCTTTGGATGTTTAAACAAATTGAAAAAGTCTATTTTTTATTTTCTGCTTTTTGTGATTACCATTCCTTTGCCTTGTGCTTACCTGGCTTTGATGGTGAAAAAGCATTTTATAAAATTAGAAGTAATACTTGAATTAGGTAAAAAAGATAAGTCCTTATTAAGCTTTATTCAACTTAGTAAACAAGAAGCAGAAACAGAATTGGAATGGGAACATCCTTGGGAGTTTAAATACAAAGATTTTAAGTATGATGTTTTAGAAAAGACAGAACGCCCAGATAGTTCATTTTTTGTTTGCTGGAAAGATGTAGAAGAAACAAAAGTTGATGAGCAACTGGCTTTATTAGTGAATTCAAATCCGCAGCAAAAAGAAAACAATAAATTAGTTGAAAACTATCTAAGTAAGTTATATTTTCTTGAAGATGGAATGCATGTAAAGGTATATGATTCAAGTAAAAAATCATTTGTCTATACCTCTCTTATCCGATATAACAATCCTATTGCTTTAATAGATTTTCCGCCTCCGAAAGTTTAAGATATATTAGTTTTTCAAGCCCAAATTATTTTAAATCTTTTTGTAATAAGTTTGCTTTAACAAGCTTGTTACTTCATTTATTTTCTTAGAAAATGAAAAAAACAATCATAGCTATATGGCTAAGTATGTGGCTTGGATTGTGTTTGGCTCAGACTGTAAAAATCACAGATAGTCAAACAGGAATTCCATTAAAAAACGTCATCATTACACATACAGGCAAATCATTAAAAACAATAAGCAATGAAAAAGGGGAAGCTGATATTTCTCCTTTTAAAGACCTGAATGAGATCAATTTTAGATTAATCTCCCATGCTCCTATAACAACAAGTTTCAAAAAACTTTTTGAAGATGGATTTAAACTTCAATTGGTTTCAAAATCCATGTCACTCAATGAACTGGTATTCTCTGCAAGCAAATGGAATCAGAAAAAAGAAGAAATTCCTGCTCAAATAAGCATCTTAACTCAAAAGGAACTTGAACTGCAAAATCCTCAAACTGCGGCCGATTTATTAGGCTCAAGTGGTAAGGTTTTTATTCAGAAAAGTCAACAAGGCGGCGGTAGTCCTATGATTAGAGGATTTGCAACAAACAGACTATTGTATGCTGTTGATGGCGTTCGAATGAATACTGCCATTTTTAGAGCGGGCAATATTCAAAATGTTATCTCTCTCGACCCCTTCGCCATAGAAAAAACAGAGGTTTTATTTGGACCTGGTTCTGTAATTTATGGAAGTGATGCCATTGGTGGAGTAATGAGCTTTCAAACCCTAAGCCCGGATTTCTCTTCTAAAGAAAAGCCCTTGATTAAAGGAAATGCATTCAGCAGAATATCAACTGCCAATTCTGAACAAACCATTCATTTTGATGTAACTTTAGGATTTAAAAAATGGGCTTTCTTAAGTAGCTTTTCGAACAATCAGTTTGGTGATTTAAAAATGGGTTCTGATGGTCCAAATGAATATCTGAGAAACAATTTTGTTCAAAGAGTTGATGGTTTGGATAGAATTGTTGCCAATGAAAACCCATTGATTCAAAAACCTACTGCATACAATCAAGTGAATTTAATGCAGAAAGTCAAGTTTAAAGCTTCAGAAAACCTCGAGTTTGAATATGGATTTCACTATTCATTAAGTAGCGAATATTCGAGGTACGACAGGCTTATCCGGTACAAAAACGGAATACCAAGGTCTGGTGAATGGAATTATGGTCCGCAAAAATGGATCATGAATATTCTGAGCATTAATCACAATAAAAAAACTAGGTTTTATGAGCAATTCAGTTTAAAAGCAGCGCTTCAAAATTTTGAAGAAAGTCGAATAGATAGAGACTTTAATCAAGCAACAAGACGTATTAGAATTGAAAAAGTAGATGCCTATTCTATCAACCTTGATTTCAATAAAAAATTATCTGCAAACAAGTTGTTGTTTTATGGAATTGAAGGAGTTCAAAACAAAGTAACTTCTATCGGTAACGATGAAAATATCATTACAGGAGTTACAGTTACCGGACCAGCAAGGTATCCGCAAGCTGATTGGGCTTCTTATGCAGCTTATGGAAACTTACAATGGAAATTGAATTCGAAATTGAATCTTCAAGCAGGATTACGTTATAATATCTTTCAACTAGATGCCATTTTTGACACTACATTTTATCCTTTTCCTTATACAACATCAAACATGAATCAATCATCACTAACAGGTAGTTTAGGATTGATTTATAAAATGCAGGATGATTTTATTTTGTATACAAATGTTTCAACTGCTTTTAGATCACCTAATGTAGATGATGCAGGTAAGGTATTTGATTCAGCTCCCGGAATTGTTGTTGTACCAAATCCGAATATCAAAGCTGAACAAGCTATCAATGCTGAAATAGGTTTTAATAAAACCTTTTACAATAAATTAAAGATTGAATTTGCTGCTTATTATACTCTCTTAAACGATGCATTGGTAAGAAGAAATTTCACTTTAAATGGAAAAGACAGTATGATGTATGATGGCAGTTTGAGCAGAATTCAGGCAGTTCAGAATGCTGTATCTGCAAGTGTTTATGGAGTTCAAGCTAATTTCGAACTTAAACTTGAATCCGGATTTGGAATCAGTAGTGATATCAATTACCAAAAAGGTGAAGAAGAACTAGATAATGGAACAATAAGTCCTTCACGCCATGCCGCACCCATGTTTGGAGTAAGCCGAGTATTTTATCATTATAAAGGATTAAGACTTGAATTGAATTCGTTTTATTCTGCAGCAAAAAAATTCGATGAATTACCTGAGGAAGAAAAAGCCAAAACTGAGATTTATGCGATAGATGAAAATGGTAAACCATGGTCACCTTCTTATAATACACTCAATTTTAAAGCAAATTATTTAATCAATAAAAATTTCTCAATCAGTGCCGGAATGGAAAATTTATTGGATAAAAGATATAGGCCGTATAGCTCGGGGATTGTAGCTGCTGGGAGGAATTTGGTGTTGTCGGCGAAGGTAAGATTTTAGAGGCGGCTATTGGCCATTTGCTGTTAGCTTTTGGCATTGACTAATAGTAAATCAAATATTGGTTTTACTAAATAAATTTTAAAGATTATTCTTAGTAAAAACGATGTTTTTCTTTAATCAAAATTTTAAGCCAAAAGCTAATTGCCAATAGCTAAAGTTGTATAAAAGTAGTTATCGTATTTTAGACCATAGCATCAACCTAAACAAAAAAAGGCGCGTCAATTTCTTGAAGCGCCTTTCTTTTAAATATGAAACCGATTAAGCTCCAACTTGCTTACGAATGATATTCAAAGCACCTCCTGCTTTGAACCACTCGATTTGTTGTTCGTTGTAAGTATGGTTTACTAAAATGGTATCTGATGAACCGTCTTTGTGTGTGAAAACCAATTCCAATGATTTACCCGGTGCAAAACTGGTTAATCCATTGATATCAATTTTATCGTCTTCCTGAATTTTGTTGTAATCTTCTTTATCAGCAAAAGTTAATGCCAACATTCCTTGTTTTTTCAGGTTGGTTTCGTGGATACGAGCAAAGGATTTTACCAATACTGCTCTTACACCTAAATGACGTGGTTCCATAGCAGCATGCTCGCGACTTGAACCTTCACCATAGTTTTCATCACCAACAACCAAAGAACCTATTCCTTGTGCTTTGTAAGCACGTTGAACTTTAGGAACTGAATTGTATTCTCCTGTTAATTGATTTTTAACTGAATCTGTTTTTTCATTGAAGAAATTCACAGCTCCAATTAACATATTGTTTGAAATATTGTCTAAGTGACCACGGTATTTCAACCAAGGACCTGCCATAGAAATATGGTCGGTTGTACATTTTCCTTTTGCTTTGATTAACAAATTCAAACCTTTTAAGTCTGTACCTTCCCAAGCCGCAAATGGATCTAATAATTGTAATCTGTCTGAAGTTGGAGAAACTGCAACGTTAACACCGCTACCATCAGCAGCAGGAGCCAAATATCCAGCATCCTCAACAGCATAACCATTCACAGGTAATTCATCTCCACTTGGTGGATCTAATTTTACTGCTTCACCTTTATTGTTGATTAAGGTATCTGTAATAGGATTGAATGATAAATCTCCGGCAATTGCAATTGCAGCAACCATTTCTGGTGATGCTACGAAAGCATATGTATTTGGATTACCATCCGCACGTTTTGCAAAGTTTCTATTGAATGAATGAACAATGGTATTTTTCTCAGCTTTTTCAGCTCCTACCCTGTCCCACATTCCGATACAAGGCCCACAAGCATTAGTAAAGATAGATGCATTTAAATCTGTGAAAGTTTTTAACAAACCATCACGTTCTGCAGTATACCTTACTTGCTCAGAACCCGGGTTGATACCAAATTCTGCTTTAGTCATCAATCCTTTATCGATTGCTTGTTTAGCAATTGAAGCAGCTCTTGATAAATCTTCGTAAGATGAGTTGGTACATGAACCAATTAAACCCCATTCTACTTTTAAAGGCCAGCCATTTTTAGCAGCTTCTTCTTTCATGTTAGCAACCGGAGTAGCCAAATCAGGAGTAAAAGGACCATTTAAATGAGGAGTTAATTCATCTAAATTAATTTCAATCACCTGGTCGAAATAAGTTTCTGGATTTGCATACACTTCTGCATCAGCAGTTAAATGTGCTTTCACATTGTTTGCCAAATCAGCAACTTCTGCACGACCAGTAGCACGTAAATAACGCTCCATGCTTTCATCGTAACCAAAAGTTGAAGTAGTAGCACCAATTTCAGCACCCATATTACAAATGGTACCTTTTCCGGTACAACTCATAGAAATAGCACCATCACCAAAATATTCAACAATAGCACCGGTTCCACCTTTTACAGTTAAGATACCAGCTACTTTTAAAATTACATCTTTTGGAGCTGTCCAACCGTTTAATTTACCGGTTAATTTCACACCAATTAATTTAGGGAATTTTAGCTCCCAAGGTAAACCTGCCATTACATCACAAGCATCGGCACCACCAACACCAATTGCAACCATACCTAAACCACCTGCGTTTACTGTATGACTATCGGTACCAATCATCATTCCACCAGGGAAAGCATAATTTTCTAAAACAACCTGGTGAATAATACCTGCACCCGGTTTCCAGAATCCAATTCCGTATTTATTTGAAACAGAAGCAAGGAAATCATAAACTTCGCGGCTTTCTGAGTTAGCAACGGCTAAATCTTTTTCAGCACCAACTTTAGCTGTAATCAAGTGATCACAATGAACAGTTGAAGGAACCGCAACTTTTGGACGACCAGCTTGCATGAACTGCAATAATGCCATTTGAGCTGTTGCATCCTGCATAGCAACTCTATCCGGAGCAAAATCTACATAAGATTTTCCTCTTTCAAATGCTGTTGATGCATTGCCTTCTGTAAGGTGGGTGTATAAAATTTTCTCCGATAAAGTGAGAGGGCGGTTTACTACCTTTCTGGCAGCGCTGATACGCTCATCCATGCGAGCATATACCGCTTTAATCATTTCTAAGTCAAAAACCATATCTTTTTAATATATAAAGTGAACAAGCTGAATGGCTGAAAAGTTTAAAAAACATTTCAACTTTGATTGCGGCCGCAAGTTAATTCTTATTATAAAAAAACAGAATTGAATTTCAGCTTATTTGCTATATTAGTATACTTATGACACCGGAAGAACTAAAAATAGGGCTTTCACTCCTTGAAAAAGAGTTTGAAATCGAGCTAAAAACAGATGATTTGGAGAAATTGGAAGCGGTTTTAACCAATGAAATCATCCGTTTGATGCTGTATTCATCAGAAAAACTCTGGAATATTTTGTACAGAATTGATGTAAATGAGAAACAGGTAAAAGATTTATTTAATTCGGGAGAACCAAAAACCATTGCACCTGCAATCAGCAAATTAATAATAAACAGAATGATGCAAAAAGCCAAAACCAGATTGGCTTATAGAGAAGGAAGGATTTAGAAATTATTTACTTCATTTTGTAATCTATCAACCTCATTCTCCCAAGATCTAATTACTTCAAGTTGTTCTTGAACTTGTTGTTGCTTTTCTTGTGCAGTCCTTAAAAACTGGAACTGCTGGATTTCATTAAGTCTAATTCTAGCCGCACGGAGATTTGTAACAGCTTGATCTAGTTCATATTTTAACGATTCTAGTTCTGCTTTCCTTTGAGCGGCTTCTTCTTCTCTTTTCTTTTTCTCAAGTGCTGCTCTTCTATCTGCTTCAATTTTTTCTTGTTCCTGAATTTTGATACGTTGGTCCTCTAATTGTCTTTCAATCTCTGCTTGTTTAGATTGTTGATTTAGAAATACTAATCCACCAATTCCTAATAGTAATGCAACAGCAATAATAATTAGTGTAGATTTTCCTTTTTTACTTTGATTTTTAGGATTTTCATATTTATTTCCATTTACCAAATTTGGTTCAACAACCTTAGTTATTTCAATTTCCTCAACTTTTTTGAATGGAGGGGGAATACTTTTGAATATATCCTTTAACTCTTCGATTTCACTGGCATCCATCCAATTTTCGGCACCTTCGAACCAAACTTTAGTTTCTCTTGTAATTCTTAACTCTTTTAATTCAGTAATCGAAAAAGGTCCTTGGTCTTTCCCCTCTGTATGTATGTGGAATTTTTGCATTTTAAACGGATTTTAAGTTAATGGTCAGCACTTTGTATTAATACTAAAACCTACCAAAAAAGAAGAAATGGGTAGTTTCAAAAAATATTTGACAATTCTAATATTATTTTTTGCAATTTTAAAATTTTTACAAAAACCTTTTGAGTTTGAAACTTTAGCTTTTCTACTAATATTAAATCTAATCTAATGAAATTGGAATTATTCAGGTTCCTAATTTAATTTCAATTTCCCAAGAGTTTCCTTAATTTTGTAGTTCAAATTTGTTACATGATTATATTCCTTTTTCTCATTCTTCATTGGTATTTATCCCTTTTCGGACAAACCTTTTTCCTACACAGATACGCAGCTCATAAAATGTTTACCATGAATCCTTTTTGGGAGAAATTTTGGTACGTTTATACTTGAGTATTACAAGGTTCATCTTATTTAAATGCAAGGGCTTATGCTATTTTACATAGAATGCATCATGCCTATTCTGATACTGAAAAAGACCCACATACTCCTCATTTTTTCAAAGAAGTATTTAGTATGATGTGGCACACCAGAAAAGTTTATAATGGTGTTAGAGAAGGAACCTGGGAGGTTGAAGAAAAATTCTTAAAAAATTATCCTGCTTATCCTAAAGTTGATAAAATCGCTGATTCATGGTATTCTAGGATTGGTTTTGGTGCAGCTTATGTTGTATTTTATTATTTCTTCGCTACTGAATGGTGGATGTTTTTGTTTTTACCTATTCACTTTTTAATGGGACCTATTCAAGGTGCTGTTGTAAACTGGGCAGGACATAAATATGGTTATAGAAATTATCCTGAAAACGATCATTCTAAAAACACATTGATTTTTGATTTTTTAATGTTGGGTGAATTGTTTCAAAACAACCATCATCATGCAGGTGCAAGACCAAATTTTGCTTTCAAATGGTGGGAATTCGACCCGGTTTATCCTGTCATTAAATTCATGAACTGGATAGGAATGATTAAATTGGTTCCTTTGGCTAGTTCGAAATAGGAATTAGCTAATATTTTGGTATAAAATAATTACATCAAACCTTTCAAAGGCTTGTAGCACTTAGGAAGTTTTAGAAAATTTTATTTTTTCTATTTCGCTTCCACAAACTTACCAATCGCACCAATCAGGAAAAAGCATATTCCCATAAGTAAGGCTCCTCCCCAAAAAGGAAAGCCCCAATCTAAAGAATACAACAATCCACCTAAAGCCGGACCAATTACTCTGGCTAATGAACCAAAAGATTGATTGGAACCTAATACTTGTCCTTGTTGATTTGCAGGCGTATTCTTCGATAACAATGCAAGAATAGCAGGAGAAATAAATCCGTTTGCAAGTGCTATAAAAAACAATGAAACCAATTGAAGCCAGAAAATATCAACCGGTGTAAATGGCAATGTTCCCAAGCCAATCACCATGAAAATTGTTCCATAAGTAAGTAATTGTTTTTCGCCAAAATACTTATTTAATTTTCCTACCAATCCACCTTGTATAATGGCACTTAATACACCAATGTACATGAAAACCCAGCCAATTTGTTTTTCATTGAATCCAAATTTTTCTGCCCAAAAAATGGTGGAAGAGATTTGCATCATTGCAAAAGCTACTATGAAAATAAAATTGAATAAAATCAATTCTCTGATAACAGGTTTTTTAAATTCATTTACCAAATTGGCAATTGGTTTAAAACTGAATGCTTTGTCTTTTTGCTTTTGTTGAAGTGATTCCTTTAAAAATAAAAATGCAAGTATTAAATTAATGCTGCTTAAAATTGCGCTAAACCAACCTACATACTCAACACTTCCAGTTCCACTCATCGATTTCAGGAAACCACCAATTGGAGGACCAAATATAAATCCCAATCCAAATGCTGCTCCAATGAAACCCATGTTTTTAGCACGATTTTCAGGTGGAGTTATATCAGCTATATAAGCTTGAGCAGCAGAAATATTAGCAGAACCAATGCCCGCAAAAACTCTTGATAAAATCAGAAATACCAAACTATTGGTAAACGCAAAAAATACATAAGCCAAAACCGTTAAAGCTATACTGATTAACATCACTGGTCTTCTACCAATTCTATCACTTAATGTTCCCCAAAAAGGAGAAAATATAAAATTCATTAAGGAATAAATACCTGCTATAAATCCAATTTCAATAGCAGATGCATTTAACTCTTTAGCAATAATTGGAAAAACAGGAATGATGATTCCAAATCCCAATAAATCAAGAAAAATAGTAAGAAATAATACTAATAGAGGTTTGTTTTTCATGTTAAAATACTGCTCTCAATTGCACATTAAACGAACGTGGAGGATCCATTTTTCCAGGTCTGGTTGCGTATTCCTTATTGGTTAAATTATTTACCAAAAAACTAATTCTCACCACATCATTTATAGAATAAGCCATTCTGATATTATGAATATGATCGCCGGAACCTACCCTGCTAAAAAATTCTTTAACTCCAGGTAATAACATTACATATTCATCTGTTTTTTCATAAACACTATAATATTGCCAATTATAGCCAAACATGAATTTTTTGTAAGTAAATTCAATATCCCACTTAGCTAGTTTTCTGTTACGATAAGCTAACATGGATGAGTAATATTTTGTACTATCTAAAGTTCCCATACTTTCGAAAAATGCACGTGCATAGTTACCCCAATTTTTGTATTCAGGACTCACACTTAAATTCATAGGCATTGAATACGTAAATCCACCAAGCGTTCTTATGAGAACATTTTTAATTCTGCCTTCACCACTTACCGAAATTTCATAACCGGCAGCGCGTGTCTGACCAATATTTTGCGATTTAAAACCTATGGTTCTTAAAAAATCAATTTGAGGATTATCAAAAGGATTAATCCATTGTCCGAATTGAAATTCAATCATAGAATCGAATTCTTGATTAAATATGGCAAAATCAACTAAAGCAGAAAAGTTACCAATTTTAATTCCCTGTTTAATGCCTATTTCTGCAGTAAAACCTTTTTCAGAAACTAAATTGTAATTTGGAAAAATATTGATGGATGATACCCTGTCTTCTACATATTTTTCGCCTATGGTTGGGAATCTGTAACCTTCAGAATAATTTGCTCTTAAGAAAGTATTTTTCCCAAGTTCATAGTTTATTCCAAATCGTTTAAGTAAACCTGTGGTTTCAAATAAAGTATCCAAACCGTTTAATTCATATCTGGCACCTGCTAAAAATGTATACCTTCTGAAACGGTATTCTGCTTGCGCATAGGCTGCTGAGCTGAGTCCGGCAAAAGTTCCTCTGTACACATTTCCTTGTGCCCATAAAGTGGTATTATAAGTTCCTGCTGTGAAAAATAAATCAGGTAAAATATAGGTTTTATAATTGTAATCAAGTGTATATAAATTAGCAATAGCATCGCTGTTCCCGGGGAATTTAATTGGGTCAACAAAACGATGAATTTGATACATTCTTAATTTTACAGCATGTGTATGTTTTCCTTTTGTAAAATCTAAATGTGGGTCAATAGAGAAAATTCTGTAAAAATCTTCGACAATATAATTATTAAAAGGCCTTAATGCTCCGCTATCGGCATTGTTCCAGAGAAAAAACCTTCCTGATTTTTCGAACATGATATTGCCATTTACACCAAAACTCAGGTTTTTACTGTAACGGTATCTGGTTTTAAAATAAGTTCTTGCTCTGTAATTATCGCCGCCTAATAAATGACTTCTATTTGCATTGAGGTTTCCACACCAAACCAAATCGAATTTGCCAAATTTTTGTTTGTGGCTGAAAAATGAACCTGTTGTAAATGGACTAGAAAAAGCATCCCACCAAATTGTTTCTTTTCTTCTTGGATTAGAATTAATTCCTTGATAAAATGAAAATTTAGTAACAGGTTTATCTGTTGGCCAACCAGTTCTCACATTTACAGTTCCATTTAAAGCTGATGAACCATACAAAACTGAAGCAGAGCCTTTAATGATTTCAATTTGTTCGGCAGATTCAATGGGTAAAAAATTCCAACGAACATCACCTAAATCGGCACCCATAATTGGCATATCATCTAATAAAACTGCCACTCTACTACCTGTATTATAAGAATATCCAACTCCACCGCGAATTGCTGGCTGCCCATCGATAACTGAAACACCCGGAACTCTATTTAATACATCCGATAAATCATTTGCATTGGTATTACTTATTAAATAAGGCTGAACAATATTTAAACTACTTACTTCTCTTGAAATTTGTCTGGCATTTCTTGATGCCGCAACTACCATTTGGTCTAATTGATTCGCAAATGGCTCCAATAAAACCTGAAATTCCTTTTTTTCGTTTAAAAGAGAAAATTGAAGTTCCTGCGTTTTGTATCCTACTCTTGAAAAATTTAGTCTGTATTTTCCATTTTCAAGTTTCATTTTAAAAATTCCTGAAGAATCAGAAAGTGATTTTAAATTTTTACCAGCATTAACAGAAACCAAAGAAAGTGGCTTAAATGTATTGGCGTCTAAAATAATTCCACTGACCAAATTATTTTGAGCATAAATATGAGTGCAAAAAGCACTGATAAGAATCATTAAAATTATTAGTACACCTTTTCTCATTCAAAACAGATTGTCTGTAAAAATAATGTAATTCTTGAAAATGCCTGAAAAACGCGGTAGTTTATCTTGAAAATGAGGTTTTCTGAATTGAAATCTGAAACCGGAATATAATATTTTAACAAAACACTAAGGTTTTAAAAGGCGAAATTCCGCAAGTATTTTTTTTAGTTCTGAAACAAATACTAATTTAGCAGGGTTATTTATAAGTTGAAATCGTATTAAATATTCAAATGGGAAATCTAAAACAGAAATTTGCAGACAAGGCACTCCCTTTATCAGCTGAAATTAAGCAATTTGTAAAAGAAAATGCTAATGTGGCATTAGGGACGTTCACCGTGGAAGATGTATATGCGGGTATGAAAGGTGTAATTGGTTTATTAACTGAAACATCTTTATTAGACGCTAATGAAGGAATTCGTTTCAGGGGATATTCAATTCCTGAATTGAGAAAATTCTTACCAAAAGTTCCGGGTGGTACTGAGCCTCTTCCTGAAGGTCTGTTTCATTTGATGTTAATTGGTGAAATGCCAACTTATGATGATGTTTTAGCAATTCAGGCTGATTGGAAACAAAGAGCTGAAGTTCCTAAACACGTTTTTGATGCAATTGAAGCTTTGCCATTAACTACGCATCCAATGACTCAATTCAGCATTGGAATTATGGCTATGCAAACTGATTCATTATTTGCAAAAGCTTACAGAGATGGTATCAATAAAAAAGATTATTGGGATCCTACTTACGAAGATGTTTGTAATTTATTAGCTCGTTTACCAAGAATTGCAGCTTATATATATAGAAGAACATACAAAAATGGTGAACATATTGCTTCAGATCCAAATTTAGATTGGGCTGCAAACTTCGCTCATATGTTGGGTTACAACGAAAATGAATTTTATAAATTGATGCGTTTATACCTAACTATTCATGCCGATCATGAAGGTGGAAACGTATCTGCTCATACAACACATTTGGTTGGTTCAGCATTAAGTGATCCATATTTAGCTTTCTCTGCAGCTATGAACGGCTTAGCAGGTCCATTACATGGATTGGCAAATCAGGAAGTAATTCGTTGGGTGCTTGAATTAAGAGAAGAAATTGGTCAAAATCCAAGTAAAGAACAAATTGCTGAATATATTCATAAAACCTTAGCTGATGGAAAAGTTGTTCCTGGATATGGACATGCTGTTTTAAGAAAAACCGACCCAAGATTTGTTGCTCAACAAGAATTTGCTAAAACATATATGCCTGATGATGAATTGGTAAATATTGTTTGGAATATTTATGAAGTGGCACCTCCAATTTTAGAAAATACAGGAAAAATCAAAAATCCTTGGCCAAATGTTGATGCGCATTCAGGTGCATTATTATTACACTATGGTTTAAATGAATACGATTTCTATACAGTTTTATTTGGTGTTTCAAGAGCATTAGGTGTAATGGCTTCATTGTTATGGGACAGAACCTTGGGAACTCCATTAGAAAGACCAAAATCTGTAACTTACGAGTGGCTTAAAACAGCAGTTTCTGTAAGAAAAACAGCTATTTAATCCTAAATATAATTCTAAAAAGCGCAGTTTTCTGCGCTTTTTTTATGCCTTTTGGTAAGGTTTTTGAGATGTTATTACCTAAATTAATTATACTTCTTTATTGATTTTGTTTATTCTAAATTTGAACCATGAGAAATTATCTCTTTATTTTAGTAGGAATTAGTTTGAGTATTTTTAGCTCATGTGGCGTCTATTCACATTCCGGTGCATCAATACCACCTGATGCAAAAACCTTTAGTGTGAATTATATCGTAAACAATGCAAGTATTGTTGCCCCAACTTTAAGTCAGGTTTTTACAGAGAAAATAAAAACCAAATTTATCAATGAAACCGGTTTAAAACTCACAACAGGTGAAGGAGATTTGCATTTCTATGGAAAAATAGTTGATTACAAAACAGCTCCATCTGCAATCCAAGGAAACCAAACCACTGCTGTCAATCGTTTAACAGTTAGTGTCGAAATTACCTTTGAAAACAGATTAGATCCAACCAAAAATTTCAACCAAACATTTACCAACTTTACCGATTTTGATGCCCAACAAAACTTTGCAACTGTTGAGCAAGGTTTAATTGTTAAAGTTACTGATGGTTTAGTTCAAGACATATTTAATAAGGCATTTATCAATTGGTAATCACCCACAAAAAAAGAATTTTCACTATATTGCCATTCAATTTAAATCTTTTTGAATAAATACGATTTCACAAACTTAGTAAAAAACCCTAAAACTATTGGGAATGAACAAGTTGAACCTTTAAAGCAACTTGTAAAGGAATTTCCATATTTTTCTATCGGGCACAATTTACTTGTGAAAGCATTACATAATTCTCAACATTATGAGTATGACAAGTATTTAGAATCAGCTTCTTTACTCTCCGGTGATAGATCTGTTTTATACAATCTTGTTCATGATTTGCCTTTTGAAAAGAAATCAATAAATCTACAAGACAAGAATTTCAAACCTGAATTTGTTCCTAAACCTATAACTGAAGTTCCAAAAATTCAAGAAATAACTCCAATTATAGAACCAGAAATTGTTTCAACTAAAGCTTCAAATGATGAAATTTTATCTGATTTTAAATTTGAAGATGAAGCTGAATCAGTTTCAATACCGGTTATAAATCAAATTGATGAAATTAAGGATTCAGTTATTCCAATAATAGAAGAAAAAACAACTGAACCCATTGCTGAACGATTGATTATTCCTGAACCCATCATTGAAAAACCAATTGTTACTGAAAAGACTTTTGAACCGGAAAATCCAAAACTGATAGAAAGTACTGGAAAATTAATTCGATTTGTTAATCCAAATTCCAATAATCAACCGGTTTCATTTAATGTTGGTGATGAGGATATTTTAAGTGGATTTGATATTTCATCGCTGGAAGATGAAAATGAGGAAAAAGCACCATTAACTTTTCAGGTTCCTAATGTAGAAATTGAAACGCCTCAAATTGAAAATAGAATTAGTGTTGAAGAAAATATTGTTGAATCAAGTACCGAAAATATTTTCAATGAATCTGTAGATTCAGTTGTTGAATTAATTCCAGAGGATATTATTTCGATTGAACCGGTAGAGAATACCATTGAAAAAGAAATTGCAATTTCAACTCCTCCAATCATCGAAAAGATTGAAGAAAAAGTAGTTCAACAAAATAATGAGAAAAAAGAGGTTGAATATTTTACTCAATCAACTGATGATTTCTTAAAATGGTTACAAAGCAAAAATAAAAATCAGGATAATTCTTTCCATGAATCTCCGGAAATACCGAAAACTGAAAGCGATGTAATTGAAAACTCAATTGTTGAATCTACAGAATCAGAAAAAATTGAGGAAGAAGTTGTAAGTATTGAAAAAGAAGAAATTATTGAAGAGAAGAAAGATATTCCAGTTATTTCTTCAGTAAAAATAGAGCACAAAGACGATGTAATTATTGGTGTATTCCATTTGGATTATGCCGAAAAAGCTGATGACTTACTAAATGCTGATATCCTAAATGAAGTAAACCTGAAAGCACAACTTTTTGAAGAAGAAAAAGCAAAAGCTGAGGCTGAACTTCTACAAATTGAAGAAAAACGAATTCAAGATGAACTTCTGCAAATTGAAGAAACTCGTAAACTGGAAGAACTTCAAAAAATTGCGGAAATAGAATCTAAAGAAGTAATTGCGACTGCAGAAATAGCATCTTTACAAACTGAAGAAGAAATTGTTCAAATAAATGTAGAAGAAATACTTGTTGAAGATGATGAAAAGGTCATTCCTACTGAAATACCTGAGGCAAAACCTTCTTCAATTTTAGAGGCATTAAAAGATGTTCCTGAAATCTCACAAATAGAAGAGAAAACCAAACCAGAACCTATTCAGATTTTTGAACCAGTTCAAATTTCAAATCCAGTATTTACCTTCCCATTCAGAGATAAAAAAGAAGAAAATCAACTCCTTGAAAGTTTAAAAAATCATGAGGTAAACGAACTTTTATCAGTAGTTTACAAGAAGTTATCTTATTCTGATAAAAGCTTCAATAAAGGTTTTGACTTAACATTTGGTGAAGGAAATCCTGAATTAGCAGGAAAACTTTCTATACCGGACCCAGATCCAATTTTTATTGGAGATGAGGATGAAGAAGAAGCAATTGTAGAGCACAATCAGATTATTGAGGAATTTACAGAAACCACTGGTAATCAATCAAGCTCAAATCAAGAAGAATCAGTAATCGTTGAAAATACAATTATTGAAACAATCAAAATTGAACCTGTAACTGAGAAACCTAAAGAAAGAATTCAGGAAAAAACTCATATAAGTCCTCCGGTTTTTGAATTAAATCAAGAAAAGTACAAACAGGAAAATATCCAAAAAGCTAAAAATGATCCTGAAGTTGAATCAATTTTAGATAAATTCCTGAGAGAAAATCCTGTCATAACCCGACCTAAAGCAGAGTTCTACAGCCCAATAAATATGGCACGTCAGAGTGCAGAGGAAAGTGAAGAAATGGTGAGTGAAACTTTAGCTCAAATTTATGTAAGGCAGGGGCTCTATAAAAAAGCAATTTTAACTTATGAAAAATTAGTGTTGCTTTATCCCGACAAAAAGACGTATTTCGCAACCCTGATAGACCAAATCAGAAACAGTAATAACTTAGACTAGATTATGTTGACAATCATTCTTATCCTGATTATTTTAGCCGCCATCCTTTTAATTGGCGTTGTATTAATTCAAAACCCTAAAGGTGGAATTGCCGCTAATTTTGTGGCTCCAACTCAAATTATGGGTGTAAAAAAGAGCACAGATGTAATTGAAAAAGCAACTTGGGTATTCGCAGTTGTTTTAATCATATTATCTTTAGCTTCAAATTTCTTCAGACCTACTCAAGCAAGCACAGAAAATGTGAATGAGTCTAGAATCAAAGAAACTATTGAAAATGTGAATGTGCCTGCTGCACCTGCACAAACTCCTCCTCCTGCTGGAGCTGCGACACAAGAGCAAGCTGCTGGTGCCGGAGCTGCAACTCAAGAACAAGCAAAATAATTTTACAAAATATTAGAAAAGCCTGTTGAAAAGAATCAACAGGCTTTTTTGCGTTCTATTGAGCTGATAAAAGTAGTTTTATAGCATATTGAAACTAAATTTTCAAAAATTATTAGCTTCTAAACAAGTAGCTTTAAGTACTAATGAAGGTTTGAATATTCAATAGCTTTCCTCTTCAATGAAAAGAAATCTTTATCAATCCAATGGGTTTTTATTTCGCAAAGGTCGTTTTAGAATTACTTTGATTTCACAAAAGTTCTATTTTTATAATCTGAACAATCCTGAACTAGTAAATAGGTTTTTAAAAGGAAATAAACGTGAAGGGATTCATTAGTTATAATGATGCCAAAAGTAGGGCATTAATCACTTTTGATAGTATTGAAAATGCTTAAAAAAACTGAGGCTTAGAATCTTTTTCTTAGATAAAAATTAATTCCAATTGCCATCGGTTTTTCCTGAATCCAATTTTTGTTATCAATTACAGAACTTAATCCCAATTTAAATTGAGGCATTAAACCTAACTGAACAGTATTGTTTATTCTATAAGTAACTGAAGGTGCTATATTAATAAAGGAACTTCCTTTTAAAAATGGAAAACTTGTTTTGTCATTAACAGTCAGCAATCCAACCATAGCCGGATCTGGCATATAGGCATTAACTGAGGTTAAAAAAGCAAAACTATATCCCAACATAAAATCAAACCCAACTTTTTTATCAGTTAAGATTGAATAGGTAATCCAAATTGGAATTTCAGTAAAACTGTATTTATTAACTGCAGTTTTTACGTGTCCTTCAATAATTGAATCGGTTGGATGTAAATACAAGTTCTGAGACTGAATTTGTCCAAAAGTATCAGCTTTAGGTTCTGCTAAATCGTAGTGTAAAGCTTGTTTAAAATTACTGATTTGAACACCAGAAGAAATCATCCAATGATTATTTACATGGTAATTTAAAAGAAATCCACCTGCCCAATCAACTGAAGGTTTTTCCAATTTGTTTCTTAAATCGTAAACTTTATTTAAATCATAAATACTTGAACTTGGTTTACTTAAAATCATTTCAGTTCTATAAACACCTACAATTGCCGATATTGAAAATTTTCCGGGCTTATCATCTTCACTCTCGTAATTTTCAGTAATAACTTCCTGGGTTCTTACAATAGAATCTTTATCAAATTTAATTTGAACATCTTCTAGTTTAATTTTCGCACTAACATCTTGCAGCTCACGCACTTCTTGTTTTGCAGGATTTTGCTTTTCAATAGTTTGAGCCAATGGCGGAGTATTTGCAGTTTGTTTGGTGTTCAAATCAACGGGAGGAATTACTGCAGAAGTAGTAGCGTTACTATTTGAACCTAAATCAGTAGATTGATTTTTAGCACTTGAAGACTTAGACCCTAAAGCAATTTTAGCAGCTGCTACAGCTAAGTTTGAAACGGTTTTTCCAGCTGATTTTTTTGCCTTTTTCTTTTTAGTTAAACTCTTAGCATCTGATGAAACTGATTCAGAATTTTTTGCAATAGAATTCTCTGAAGCAGCATTTTCAGTTGTTAAATTTTCAGACCTGGTACTTTCATCTGCTATATTTTCAGAAACTGAATTTTGTTTTGTCTCCTCACTAGATAATGAGGAGTTTTTTATTTTTTGTTGGATTGAAGATTCTTCTTGGGTAGAAGATTCCACTTCATTAGTTATTTGTTGATTGGTAGGTGGCAATTGATTTTCAAGCTTTTTAGGTTCATTTACAATTGCAATAGAATTTTCAGTAGAATTACCAGGGAAATAGAATCTACTGGCTAAAAATCCAAGACTTAATGCACTTATGAAAATTCCTGTAAACCAGAAAGCTAGGATTCTTTTTTTATTTTTTTCCTGAGGTAATTGCGCCTCAATATTTGTCCAGGTTTGCTCAGAAACAGGTAAAGAAAAGTCATCAAATTTGGCACGGAGAGTTGGCTCAAAGGAATCAGTATCTAATTCCTTCTCCAATTTAGCCCATAAAGAATCGGAAGGTTTTGTTTCCAATTCCGACATTTTGGCTTTGATGGACTCCTCGAACTTATTTTGCTTCTTCAAAAGGCTCATTTAAAATCTGATAATGTTTTGCCAGTAAACCTTGCATAAACTGCTTAGCCCTGGAATATTGAGATTTACTTGTGCCAACAGCAATTCCCAATTGTTCTGAAATTTCCTTGTGAGTATACCCTTCTATGGCGTAAAGATTAAAGATTACTCTATAACCTTCGGGCATATGTTGCACAAGTGCCAAAATTTCTTTGGCGGATATTTTCTCAAGAATATTATCTTGATAAACAGCATCGATATCCTCTTTATCAAGATCTTCCTGAAATTTCCGACTTCTGTGTTTATAATGATTAATGGCATTGTAAACCATTACTCTTCTAACCCAGCCTTCGAAACTCCCCTCCCCTTTGAACTTTGAAATGCCCTGGAAAACTTTCAAAAAACCTTCCTGTAGCATATCTTCAGCCTCAGCCCTATCTTTGGCATAACGCATGCATACCCCTAACATCTTACCAGCAAAATGCTCGTAAAGTTGTTTTTGGCTGCTCCTTTTTCCATCTATGCAGCCTTGGATTACGTCATGTTCGTCAATAGGCATAAGCACTCACTTATCTAACAAGTCAAAATTAATTTTTCTAAGGTTGTATGAAATGTAAAAATAGATAAATTGTCAATAAATCCGACATTTTTACGCAAATTGTAATCGGTTTTAAGTAAAATTGTCAGCCACCACCAAATGGCACATCTCTTGCTATTTACCAATTGTATTTTAAAACTAAATTAAATAAAAGTATATGTCAGTAAGCTTAAAACCATTAGCAGACAGAGTTCTAGTAGAACCTGCAACTGCAGAAGAAAAAACAGCGGGTGGTATCATCATCCCGGACACTGCAAAAGAAAAACCACAACGCGGAACCGTTATAGCTGTTGGTAATGGCAAAAAAGATGAACCTTTAACAGTTAAAGCTGGTGATACCGTTTTGTACGGAAAATATGCCGGAACTGAAATCAGTATTGAAGGCAAAGATTATTTGATTATGCGTGAATCAGACATTTTCGCAATTGTTTAATTTATTATAAATCAAATCATTAAAAAATTATGACTAAGAAAATATCATACGGAGTTGATGCTCGTGACGGTTTAAAACGTGGTGTTGATGCATTGGCAAATGCTGTAAAAGTAACTTTAGGTCCTAAAGGACGTAATGTGGTTATCGACAAAAAATTTGGTTCACCTTCAGTTACTAAAGATGGTGTTTCAGTAGCAAAAGAAATTGAATTAAAAGACCCTATCGAAAATATGGGTGCTCAAATGGTAAAAGAAGTTGCTTCAAAAACTGCAGATATCGCAGGTGATGGAACAACAACTGCTACTGTTTTAGCTCAAGCTATTGTTTCTGCAGGTTTGAAAAACGTTGCTGCCGGTGCAAATCCTATGGATTTAAAACGTGGTATCGACAAAGCTGTAGATACTGTTGTTGAAAGTTTAAAAAGTCAGTCACAACAAGTTGGTGACGATAACGAGAAAATTCGTCAGGTTGCTACAATTTCTGCAAACAACGACGAAGTTATCGGTAAATTGATTGCTGATGCGATGGCTAAAGTTGGTAAAGAAGGTGTTATTACTGTTGAAGAAGCAAAAGGTACTGAAACTGAAGTAAAAACAGTTGAAGGTATGCAATTCGACCGTGGATACTTATCTCCATACTTTGTTACCAATGCAGATAAAATGGAAGCTGATTTAGATGCTCCTTATATCTTGATTTACGATAAAAAAGTAAGCAACATGAAAGAATTGCTTCCTATTTTAGAAGCAGTTGTTCAAACCGGAAAACCTTTGGTAATTATTGCTGAAGATGTTGAAGGTGAAGCTTTGGCTACTTTGGTTGTAAATAAAATCCGTGGTGCTTTAAAAATCGCTGCTGTAAAAGCTCCTGGTTTTGGTGATAGAAGAAAAGCAATGTTGGAAGATATTGCAATCTTAACTGGTGGAACTGTTATTAGCGAAGAGCGTGGTTACAAATTAGAAAATTGTGATATCTCTTACTTAGGTAGAGCAGAAAAAATCACTATCGATAAAGACAATACTACTATTATCAATGGTGCAGGTAAAACTGAAGATATCAAAGCTAGAGTAAACCAAATCAAAGCTCAAATCGAATCAAGTACTTCTGATTACGATAAAGAAAAATTACAAGAGCGTTTGGCGAAATTAGCAGGTGGTGTTGCTGTTCTTTATATTGGTGCTGCTACTGAAGTTGAAATGAAAGAAAAGAAAGACCGTGTTGATGATGCTTTACATGCAACACGCGCGGCAGTTGAAGAAGGTATCGTTGCTGGTGGTGGTGTAGCTTATATCCGTGCAGTTGAATCTTTAGAAAAATTAAAAGGTGCAAACGAAGATGAGTCTACTGGTATTGCTATTATCAAACGTGCGGTTGAAGAGCCATTACGTCAGATTATTGCTAATGCAGGTGGTGAAGGTTCGGTTGTTGTAAACAAAGTAAAAGAAGGTAAAGCTGATTTTGGTTACAATGCACGCACCGAAGCTTACGAAAACTTAATTGCTGCAGGTGTAATCGACCCTACTAAAGTAAGTCGTGTTGCATTACAAAATGCTGCTTCTGTTGCTGCTATGATTTTAACAACAGAATGTATTTTAGCTGAAGAAAAAGAAAACAACCCAATGCCAATGCCGGGCGGAATGCCAGGTGGTATGGGCGGAATGGACTACTAATAGTTTCTTCCATAAAGAAAAAAATCCTCGCCAAAAGCGGGGATTTTTTTTGAGTTTAATTCTATATTAATGAGGCATGTAACATATTTTCAATATTTTCGTTTTAGCTACTTCAATTAAACCATATGAAAAATCTACTTACTCTGCTCCTAATTGTATTCTTCTTTCAGGCTAATGCTCAATATTTTTCTGGCCAATATTACCAGTTTGTTTTTTATCCCTATTCAAGCTCGGTTAAATGGTATGATGAAAACACAAAACTAAAAGAGCAAAAGATTACCGAAGTAATTGAATCATCTAAAGATAAAAAATCTGGTGAGTACTTTAAAGTTAATGAATATAAACTGAATAGTAACGGAAGGATTATTGAATACAATCAGTTTTCAAAAAAAGGAAAAAAGATTAAGCTAAATATTCATTGTGATTTTCAAAATAACTTGATGAATGAAATGCGCGCCCAAAAAGCCAATGGCGATACCATTTACATAACCAGATATACTTATAAAAACAATAAAGAAATAAGAAGAGATTACTTTAGTAAAAATAAACTTGATGTTCCTAATTGGAGATTAGAAAACCAATATAATGATTCAGGTAAATTAATCATGAGCCAATCGTTAAGAAAAGGAAAATTGAATTATAGATATGAGTATGAATTTTACCCTAATGGAAGTAAAAAGGAAACTCGTTACTATAACAGTAAAAACAAACTGAAATACCTCTATACTTATGAATGTGATCCAAAAGGAGAACTTGAAAATAATGAAGTAAAAAACAGAAATTATTGTGTAAAAAAGGATGTTAAAAATGATGGTTCCTACATGGAAATTTCAGAGTATAAAAATGAAAAAGGTAAAGTAACCAAATACATTCGTTATTATACTTCAGACTCTTTGTTAACTCAAACCGAAAACTATAATTTTAAAGGAGAAATGAATTACAAAACTGCTTATCAGTATAACTCAGACAGGCAAGTAATAAAACACGAAAACTCCAATAAAAAAGGAATGCTTTATACAAATAATTTTGATTACAATTCACAAGGCTTATTTTCCAAAGGAAGCAGAATCGATAAAAAAGGAAAACTAACTTACGAATGGAAATTTGAGTATAAAAACTAAATTTCATTTTTGTAAATTGCCTTCATGAAATTGCTAAAAAAGGTATTAATCGTTTTTGTTTCACTTATACTTCTACTTGAAATCTATTTAGTTGTTAGTGGCAACTGGCATGTTAATAGGGTGCTTGCTATGACAATTTTCCGAGGTAAAACCGGTCCAGATATTTTTGAGCTACAAGAATTTCCTAGCAGAAAAATTCCAGCCGGAAACCATCAATCATGGCCAAAATCAAGTAAATACGGTAAGGTACAACCTTCCTCAGAATTATTAAGTGCATCAGCAGGATATCAAACTACAGCATTGTGTATGATACAAAATGATAGTTTGGTTTATGAAGAATACTGGGAAGGAACCAATGAACATAGCTTGTCGAATTCATTTTCGATGGCCAAATCTTTCACATCAATTTTAATTGGTATTGCATTAAAAGATGGATTAATTAAAAGTTTAGATGAACCTGTTGGGAATTATATTGAAGAATTCAAAGCTGAAGCATATAAAGATATTACCATCAAACATTTGTTGTGGATGGGCTCAGGATTAGACTTTCATGAAAGTTATGGAAGTCCGATTGGCTGGCCGGCAAAAGCTTATTATGGAACCGATGTAAATGCAACAGTTTTAAAACCTGATGTATCACAAAAAACAGGAACACATTATAATTATAAAGGTGGAGACACCCAATTATTAGGTATAATTATTAAAAAAGTAACAGGTAAAAATGTTGCTGAATATGCATCAGAAAAACTTTGGAAAAAAATAGGTGCAGAAGACGATTCATACTGGAGTTTAGATACTGAAAATGGCATGGAAAAAGTAAGTTGCTGCTACTATGCAAGTGCAAGAGATTTCGCTAGGTTCGGTAGTTTATTCTTAAAAAAAGGAAATTGGAATGGAGAACAAATTGTAGACAGTTCATTTGTTGAAGCATCTATTAAACCATCACCAATGCTAAAACTAGATGAAACACCCGTAGACAATTATGGCTATCAGTGGTGGATAGCAAATTATAAAGGAGAACAAATATTTTATGCAAGAGGAATTCTGGGCCAGTACATTTTTGCCATTCCTTCAAAAAATATTATTATGGTAAGATTGGGACATAAACGCGCTCCCAAATCAGGCGATGAATTACCCCAAGATGGATATACTTATTTAGATATGGCTTATGAATTAGCTAATTAATCCATTATCATATTAATAATAAAATCATCATAATACTATTAAAATCGTCGCTAAGTAAATATCATTAAATGCATCTTCCCATATGCATTTAGGATTAAAAATAAAGGTTGAGAGAATCAAACAAAAACTTACTCAGGAAGAACTTGCTGAGAAAATAAATAAAACCCGACCTTTAATATCCAGCATTGAGCAAACAGGAAAAGCAGGATTCTATACCTTACAAAAAATTTGTGAAGTTTTGGGTTTAGATATCGATGAACTTACTGATCCTGCCTACGACCCACTGCATACTTACGTCAATAAAGAATCTACAGATAGAATTAAAAATCTAGAGCAAGAAATAGAGTATTTAAAACGTCTGACAGAATCGCAAGCAGAACACATTAAAGCTTTAAAAGAAAACAAAGAATATATTTCGAGAAGAAAATCGAAGTAGTACAATTTGCTTTGCTTAAACAAAACACTAAGTTGATTGTTACAAAAAGTATTGTAAATTTACTATCAAATGATTAAAAATATTATTTTCGATTTAGGCGGTGTCATTCTAAACTTAGACCAGGAAAGAACTTTTAGGGCTTTTAAAAAACTGGGAGCTGATTTAGATGATTTGAATGCTCAATCAACTGTTTTTAAAGATTTTGAAACAGGAAAAGTAGATGCAGATTATTTTATTCATTTTTTAAAATCGGCCTTAAAAGGAAGCGTAGAAACTTCACAAATATTACATGCCTGGAATGCCATGTTATTAGATTTACCTAAACATAGAGTAGATTTAATCAATTCATTAAAAAGTAACTACAAAATCTTTTTATTTAGCAATACCAATTCCATCCACATGGATGAGATTTTTAAATATACCGATGAACATTTAGGAAGCGGAGTATTCAGTGGTATGTTTGAAAAAATTTACCTTTCTTATGAAATGGGTTTAAGAAAACCAAATCCTGATTCATTTCACATGTTAATGAAGGATGCAGGATTAAAAGGATTCGAAACTGTTTTTATTGATGATAGCAAAATCAATATTAAAGGAGCTCAAGAGGCAGGAATTCATACAATCTGGGCTAAAGAGCCTTTTGATAACTGGACTTTAAAAGAAATACAAGCTATAAAAACTTTACAGATGAACTAGTTTAAATTCTAGTTTTCTTACTAGTGAGCCATAATCAGACCTTAAATTACTTGCCACTTTTCTTACATCTTTAAATTCCTGAAACATATCTATTAAAAGGATATCGAATACAGAGCTTTCAACGAACTGTAATTCCTTTTCAAACCCGCATACTGCCAAGGCATTGGTTTTACGAAGAAATCGCTTTACATGGCGTGTATCGGTATTAAGGGTTTGACATGAGCCAAAATGAATGATTCTATCATAACATTCCGTTCCCATCATTTCGGCTAGTTCATCTAGATTAATTGCTTGTTTATTGATTAGGATTTCGTTTGGTTTTCCATGAAAAGCCAGGTATAAAATTGAATATTGAGAGTATCGCTTAAGCTGCCATTGTTTGAGGTAATATTCAAGATTCTCTCTTGTACCACAATGTCTATGTATAAAATCGATATCCCTATTTTGTTTCAAGAAAGCCAAAGCAGCCATAATACTGTTTTGTTTGATGAGATTTTTGCTCCAATCTCCTTCTAAACAGAATACATCTTTTTGGTAGGCTTTAGAAATTTTCATAGTACCACAAATCTATAATAAAAAAGGGGCTCAATGAACCCCTTTTTTTAATCTACATTGTCATGCAGGAATGTATTGTTACTTTTAATTTCAGGTCTTCCTGAACCATCATCAAACAAACTTAGTTTAGATACTTGTGTTGCAGATGAATGTGGGACATCTTCAAGTTTTTTCTGTTTGCGTTTATATGCTGGTTCTTTTTCTAAATCGCGAACACCCTGACTTGTATTTAAAGTTACATTTAAATCCTTCAATTCTTTTATTCTGAGAATTTGTCTTTCAATTTTTTTCTCAGGGTCTTCAAATAAGGGATTGGTGTGAAAATCGAGTAAGGAGGGATTTTGCCTAAGAACAGGCTCCTCTTTTTTAGTTGACATATTTAGATCCGGCTCCACTTCAAACACTTCTGATTCTTCTTCTGCTTCAATTCGCATACTTAAATCAATCTCATTACTTTGTTTGTTTTCAACTGGTACAGGAACCGAATCAGACTCTAAAAAATGTCGGATTGGCGTTTCCTCCTTCGCCTTTGGTTGTTCAACAACCTGATTAATTACCGGAACCGGACTTGGTTCAACAGGAGCCGGTAGAGGTGTTACAGTTTTTGTTTCAACCTGACCAATAATAATTTTATTTTCTTTAGGTCCGCTTTCGAAACCGGTTGCAATAATAGTTACAGCTACTGCATCACCTAAATTGTCATCATAAGAAGTACCAATAATCATTTCAGCAGAGAATCCACTTTCTTCTTGAATATAGTTTGAAATCTCCTCGAATTCACTCATCAGTAATTCATGTTTACCCGGAGCAGAACTTAAGTTTAATAAGATGTTTTTAGCACCTGTAATTCTGTTATCATTCAACAACGGTGAAGTTAATGCCGACATTACAGCATCAATGGCTCTAGATTCACCGCTTGCAACAGCAGAACCCATTAAAGCAACACCACTTGCTTTCATAACAGTTTTAACGTCTTCAAAATCCACGTTAATTTCGCCAGGATATGTTATTACCTCAGCAATACCTTTTGCAGCAGTATTTAAAATTTCATTTGCATGAGAAAATGCCTGACTCATTGGCAAATTGCCATACATATCTTTGATTTTATCATTACTGATTACAAGTAAGCAATCAACTGAACGTTTCAAAGCTTCAATACCTTCAATTGCATATTCTTTCCTTCTTTTTCCTTCAAAAGAAAAAGGAGTTGTAACAATACCAACTGTTAAAATATCTAATTCACGCGCAGTTTTAGCAATAATTGGAGCAGCACCTGTGCCTGTACCACCGCCCATTCCGGCAGTAATAAAAAGCATTTTTGTATTTACACCCAAAGTTTCAATGATATCCTCGATTGCCTCCATTGCAGATTGTTTTCCAATCTCAGGATTTGCACCGGCACCCAAACCATTAGTTAGACTTGCACCTAATTGTATTTTATTAGGAATAGGACTCGCTTCCAATACCTGTAAATCGGTATTACAAATGATAAAATCTACTCCTTTAATACCTTGAGAAAACATATAGTTTACGGCATTACCACCGCCTCCGCCCACACCTAACACTTTAATGATAGATGATTTCTCTCTTGGCATGTTAAACTTAAATGTACTTTCCATATTCTGCTATTATTCTACAAACAATTCGGTTCTAAAAATCTTTTAAATCACCATCCTCATATAACCACTTCGAACCTTTTTCAATTAATTTTTTAAGAAAACCACCACTTTGTTCCGGCGCCTTTTCTTCTTTCTTTTCCATAGCTTTTCCAATTTTGCTAAGGTCAGAATCATCCATCGACTTAAAACCCTTAATCATTAAACCAACACCTGTAGCAAAAACCGGACTTTTAATATCTTCAATTTCTGATTTACCCAAATGCTCATTTGCAAAGCCAATTCTGGTATCAATTCCTGTAACGAATTCAGCCAATTTATCAAGGTGTTTTAATTGAGATCCACCACCTGTAATTACGATACCTGCATTTAATTTTTTCTCTAAGCCTGAACTTTTAATTTCATAAAGTACAGCTTCAAAAATTTCTTCAACCCTAGCCTGAATTACATGAGCTAAATTTTTAACAGAAACTTCTTTTGGAGGGCGACCATGAAAACTTGGAATACTTACAATCTCATTTTCTTTATTTTCATCAGCCAAAGCAGAACCAAATCTTAATTTTAAAGCCTCAGCCTGGTTGTTTAAAACATTACAACCCTCTTCAATATCTTTAGTAATTACTTTACCACCAAAAGGAATAACAGCAGTATGACGAATAATCCCTTTTTTGAAAATTGCAATATCTGTAGTTCCACCACCAATATCCACCAAACAAACCCCGGCTTCCATCTCTTCAGGAGCCAAAACAGCTTCTGCAGATGAAAGGGGCTCAAGTATCAAATCAGCCACATTAAAACCTGCTCTTTCTACACTTTTGTAAATATTTTTAATGGCATCAACATTACCTGTGATGATATGAAAATTAGAAGAAAGACGAATGCCCGACATTCCAATTGGATCGATAACATCGCCAATATCATCTACTGTATATTCCTGTGGAAGAACGTGTATGATATCATCACCCGGAGGCAAAGCCAAGTTATAAGTATCTTTTATTAAACGTTCAACATCTTCACGACTAATTTCTGAATCTGTATTTGCTCTGCTGATGCTGTTTTTATGCTGTAAACTTCTAATATGCTGACCGGCAATACCAACATGAACGCTATTTACTTCAACTTTTATATTTGCATTACTTTTTACCAAAGAAGACTTTGCCTTCTCCATAGCCTCAGTAATTGCTTTTACTGTCTTTTCAATATTTCTAACTTCACCACGAATTACACCTAAACTCTCGGCTTTACCCATAGCCAAAACCTCGAGCTTACCATGCTCATTTCTAGTACCAACAATGGCGCAAACCTTTGTGGTACCAATATCTAATCCTACAACAATTTTCAACTCGTTTGACATAGTATGCCTTTTTATTTTTTACAAATTACCTGAGATTTAAAACGAACATCGATGCTGCTATATTTACTCCAGCCAATTAAATTTAGGCCTTCTTTATAGAACACTTTCAGTTTATTAAACTTCTCCTCCAGGTTTTCGGAGTTTCCAAAAATGATGATTTGCTTTCCAATTTTCGGGACCAGTACAAGTTCATTATCGGCTCTTACAAATATCTGTTCAATGAATGCTTTTAGGAAAGCATCGTTATCAACAAAAGAGGCTACTTTGAACAGTTCATTTCCTACAAAAGAGTACAGTGTATCCCCCTTTTCCAATCTTTCGAAGATATTTCCATTTGCCATGATGACTCTTGATGTATAATGCTCACTTACAGGAAACTTCACTCCATATTTATCTACATAAAACTGGGTACCATCAAACCTTAAAACCCTAAAAAGTGGGACCCTTTGAAAAACTTTGATATTAAGATTTCCCTTCATATCTGAGTAAACATGCGCCTTCTCTGTCCAATTTTGTTTATTTAATGATTTCTCTAACCTCGATGTGTTAATTTCATTAAACGACATTCCAATTAATTTATCCTCATTATCGATACCTTTTTTAACCGTTTCTAAAACTCTTTGGCGGTTATAAAAATGTACATCATTCGGATAAATTCCCACAAAAACTTCTTTACAAGTCAGCTCATCCTCCATCCTAAACCCAAACGCCAATGCAAGCAAAGTCCCGCCCAGCATACTGAGCCAAAACAAAAGCAAAGCAATTCTTTTGAAAGCAATTTTGATATTTGGTTTAGGTTTATCCACCTGCTAACAATCCTACTTTTATTGGTTCAACTAAAGTATCAATATCACCAGCTCCTAAAATCAAAAACAATTCAGGCTTTTGCTCAACAATGGTTTTTACCAAATCCTGTTTAGATATTAAATGTTTATTACTTGAACTCATTTTATCCAAAATCATTTGAGAATTCACACCTTCAATAGGCAATTCTCTAGCAGGATAAATATCCAATAAGTACAACTCATCAGCCATTGAAAGCGTCTCTGCAAATCCATCTGCAAAATCTCTTGTTCTGGTAAATAAATGTGGTTGAAAAGCAGCAACCAATTTTTTATCAGGATACATTCTTTTAACAGAACCTAAAATTGCTCTTAGTTCTTCAGGATGATGCGCGTAATCATCAATAAACACTTGATTTTTTTGTTTGATGATGTATTCAAATCTGCGTTTAACTCCTTTAAAACTGTTTAGTGCTGATTTTAATTCATCTTCACTCACACCTAATTCCAATGCAACTGCTGAGGCAGCAACCGAATTTTCAATATTATGTAAACCGGGTATTCCTAAATTGATATCAGTTATTACTTGTCCCTTATAGTTTAAATCAAAAATATGTTCATCACCATTGATTCTGATATTAAACGCAAACACATCAGCATTTTCATTCAAACCATAAGTATACACATTACCTTTTAATTCCTGAACTAAATCAAGTCCGTATTTCACATAAATACTTCCTCCTTCTACTAAACGATTTGCATAGGCCAAAAATGAATCTTTCAAGGCACTGTGTTCACCATAAATATCTAAATGATCTGCATCTGTTGAAGTGATGATAGAAACCGATGGATGAAGCGTTAAAAAAGAACGATCGAACTCATCGGCTTCTACTACCAACCATGAATTTTGAGAAACATCTATTGATGGAAGCAATAAATTACTTTGATAATTACTGGAAATACCGCCCAGAAATGCGGAACAATCAACCTTACTTTGTTTAAGTAAATGTGCTAGCATAGTTGATGTAGTTGTTTTGCCATGCGTACCTGCTACACCTGCTGTTTTAAACGAACTACTTAGAACTCCCAAAACCTGTGAACGCTTAAGAATATTAAATCCATTTTCTTTTAACCATGCCCATTCGCCATGGTCTTTAGGAATAGCAGGAGTTAATACAACTAAAGTATCATTAGGACTTAAATTTAGTGATTGTACATAATTCACATCATCAGCATAATGTACTTGCACACCTTCTACCTCGAGTTGTTTAGTTAAAACAGTTGATGTTTTATCGTAACCATAAACAGGAATTTTTGCATGATTAAAATACCTGGCAATCGCACTCATACCAATGCCACCTATACCAAGGAAATATACTTTTTTAATTAAACTGAAATCCATTTCAATACTGCTCATATTATTTTCCTATTAAAGCTAAGGCCTCATTTGCTATAAGTTCAGCTGCATTGTGAATAGCAAAATGACTTATTTCATTTTGAAGTTTTGATTGTAAACTAACATCATTTAGTAAAGCAAGGGTTTCATTAATTAATGATTGAGCTGCATCAGCATCCTTAACCAAAATAGCAGCATTTTTATCTACCAAAGCCATCGCATTTTTTGTTTGATGATCTTCGGAAACATTAGGAGAAGGAACTAAAATTACAGGCTTTTTAACGATTGCCAATTCTGCAATCGATAATGCACCGGCTCTTGAAATAACTACATCTGCAGCGGCATAAGCCAAATCCATTTCGTAAATAAAGTTTCTGACTACTAAATTTTGATGTTGCAATCCATCTGCTGAAGGGAAATTATTTCCCTTTTGCCAAATAATATTATATCCTGCATTTACCAATTGCTCCCAACCGGCATTCAAAGCTTGATTGATGGTTCTTGCACCTAAACTTCCACCTATAATTAAAACTGTTTTCTTTGAAGAATCAAGTTTAAAAAACGAAAACGCTTTGCTTCTTTTATCGCTAGGATCACAGATATCAGCACGAACCGGATTACCTGTTTTAATAATTTTATTAGCCGGAAAAAATCTATCCATATTGTCGTAAGCAACACAAATTTTGCTTGCTTTTGATTTTAGGATTTTATTGGTGATACCGGCAAAAGAATTCTGTTCATGAATTAAAACCGGAATTGATTTGGAACCTGCAGCCCACATACTTGCTCCGCTAGCATATCCCCCAAAACCAATAGCTAATTCGGGTTTAAAACGACTTATAATTCCTCTTGATTTTAATACAGCACTTATTACTTTAAAAGGAAACATGAGGTTTTTGAAGCTTAAACTTCTTTGAAAACCACTAATCCATAAGCCTTCAATTTTGTAACCGGCTTTTGGAACCTTTTCCATTTCCATTCTATCAGAAGCACCAACAAAAAGAAATTCAACATTTCCGTTTAATTTCTTTTCAATAGCTTGAGCAACCGCAATGGCAGGATAAATATGTCCGCCTGTTCCGCCACCGCTGATTAATACTTTTAATTTTTCATTCATGATTCAAAAAAATTAAGCTGCCTGAGGAGCAGTTTCAGGTTCATCTTTTTCAACGTGTCGGCTCACACTCATTATCATACCAAAAGCAAAACTTGTTATGATAATAGAAGTACCTCCTTTACTAACCAGAGGAAGTGTTAGTCCGGTTACAGGGAATAAATTAACTGCAACTGCCATATTAATTAAAGCCTGCATAACCAATGTAAACGACAATCCAACAGCAACCAAAGCACCAAAAGCTTTGGGACTTATAAAAATAATTCGCAGTGCGCGAAACATAAAAAGCAGATACAAACCCAACATAATAACACCACCGGCCATACCATATTCTTCAACAATAATTGCATAAATAAAATCCGAAAAAGCTTCGGGAAGAAAATTCCTTTCGGTACTTTGTCCGGGACCTTTACCTGTCCAACTACCGCTGGCTATAGCAATTTTTGCATGATCATTTTGATAAGTAACATCACGGTCTTTAACCGGATTTGAATAATTTTCGATACGGTGCTTCCATGTAAGCAAACGTCCGAAAGGCTTCAAATATTTATCATTGGTATTGGCCACAATTAAAGCAAGTAAACCCAATGCAATTATAATTGGAGCACCAACCATGAGAATATGTTTAACACTTGCTCTACCAATAAACATAACAACAATACAAGTGGCAGCTAAAACAAGTGCCGTAGATAAGTTATTTGGAGCAATTAGTAAACAGGTTACACCAACATGAATTAGAATTGGAAGAAAACCTTTTTTGAAATCTTTAATATCATCTTGTTTTTTAGCAAGCTCACTAGCTATGTACATAATCAATGCTACTTTAGCTACTTCAGATGTTTGGAATGTGATACCAATAAATGGAATCTTTAACCAACGCTGAGCATCATTGATTTCTGCACCAACAAACAGTGTTAATACAAGCAAAACATAGGATATATAAAGAACCAGCTTGGCAACCTTCATAAACATTTTATAGTGAATGCTATGAATAAAAAGCATGACATAAAAACCAATTGCTAGGTATGCAAACTGTTGAAAGAAATACACCTCTGCACTGCCTCCATGTTTTGCATAAGCCAATGCACCGGTAGAAGAATATACGGCTACCAAACCCCATACCGATAACAGCACAATGATAATCCACATGACTGGATCACCTTGCGGTTTGATTTTATCGATATTAAGAAGTCTGGATAACATAATTATAACTGTTTAACAGCAGCTTTAAATTGACGACCTCTGTCTTCGTAGTTTTTAAACAAATCGAAACTTGCACAAGCAGGAGATAATAATACTGCTTCGCCAGGTTTAGACATTTTTGATGCAACATGAACAGCTTCCTGAGCACTGCTGGTATTGATAATCAAATCAACAACACCACCAAAAGCTTCATGTAATCTGGAATTATCCAAACCCATACAGATTAAAATTCTAACCTTTTCACGCACCAATTCCTGAAGCATTGCATATTCATTTCCTTTATCAACACCACCTGCAATCCAGATTGTAGGTTTATCCATGCTTTCTAAAGCAAACCAAGATGAATTTACATTGGTAGCTTTAGAATCATTGATATACTCAACGTTTCTAATGGTTGCTACTTTTTCCAATCTGTGTTCTACATTTTGGAAATCCATGAAACTTTCACGGATAATGTCTTTTCTGATGTGAAAAACGCTTCCGGTAATTCCGGCTGCCATTGAATTGTAGGCATTGTGTCTGCCTCTTAAAGCTAAATCTGAAGTATACATGGTAAATTGATTAATTTTTTCGTTGTTAATGTCTACGATAAGTTGTCCATCTTTTATAAATGCCCCTGGCATTTGTTCCACATCATGTGAAAATGGAAAACATTTAGCTTTCACTTGAATTGTTTTCAGATGATTCATGGTTAGTTCATCATCTGCACAATAAATGAAAGTATCGTTTTCTGTTTGATTTTGAAGAATTCTAAATTTTGAATTCACATAATTCTGCAATTCATAATTGTATCTATCAAGATGATCCGGAGTGATATTACAAAGCACTGCACATTCGGCTTTGAAATCATACATATCATCAAGTTGAAAACTGCTTATTTCTAATACATAATAATCATAATTGCCTTCAGCCACCAATCTTGCAAAACTGATTCCGATATTGCCACCAACTGCTACATTTAATCCTGCTTTTTTCATCATATGATAAATAAGCGAAGTAGTGGTTGTTTTTCCGTTTGTACCGGTGATACAAATTTTAGGCGACTTAGTAAAACGAGCAGCAAATTCAATTTCAGAAATGATATGAATTCCTTGTTTTCTAATTATTTTTATTAGCTCATTTTTCTCAGGAATACCAGGGCTTTTTATGATTTCATCAGCATTTAAAATAAGCTCATGTGTATGCTGTTGCATTTCATAAGAAATACCATGCTGATCTAATTCAACGCGATATTTTTCGGGAATAGCACCTGCATCAGAAACAAACACATCATAACCCTGCTTAAGGGCCAAAATGGCTGCTCCTGTTCCGCTTTCTCCGCTTCCTAATATGACAATGCGCTTAGTCATTTTATCTAACTTTCAAGGTTATAATGGTTGCAATAGCTAACATGATTCCTATAATCCAGAAACGAGTAACAATTTTTGCTTCATGAAATCCACTTTTCTGGTAGTGGTGATGAAGTGGTGACATTTTGAAAATCCTACGTCCTTCACCATATTTTTTCTTGGTGTACTTGAAATAAGAAACTTGAATCATCACTGATAAATTTTCAACCAAAAAGATTCCGCATAAAATTGGAATCAATAGTTCTTTACGAACCATGATTGAAAAAGAAGCAATGATTCCACCAATAGCCAAACTTCCTGTATCACCCATAAAAACCTGAGCAGGAAATGAATTATACCAAAGAAATCCAACACAGGCACCCACAAAAGCTCCTGCGAAAATTACCATTTCCTCTAAGTGAGGAATGTACATGATGTTTAAATACTGAGAGAAAACTATGTTACCACTTAGGTAAGCAAACAATCCTAAAACTACACCTATAATTGCTGAAGTTCCTGCTGCCAATCCATCAATACCATCAGTGATATTTGCACCATTTGAAACTGCAGTAATGATAAAAATAACCACTAACAGATAAATGATGTAATTAAAGTCTTTATAACTATCACCAACAAATTTTAATAAATCTGCATAATCGAATTCAGATGTTTTTAAGAAAGGAATTGTAGTGGTTGTAGCTTTGATATCACGAACTAACATCATTTGGTTATCAATCAATTTAGGTGTTAAATTGTTGTCCTTCACAAACTGTTCAGTTACTTCAGAAGCCTTATAAAATTCCTTTGTTTTTACATGTTGATTAAAATACAAAGTAGTTGCTACTATAAAACCCAAACCTACTTGACCCAAAATTTTGAATCTACCTGCCAACCCCTCCTTGTTCTTTTTAAACACCTTTATATAATCATCCAAAAAGCCAACAATACCAAGCCAAATAGTAGAAACCAACATCAAAAGAATGTAAACATTATTGATACGAGCAAACAATAAAGTTGGTAATAAAATTGCAGCAAGAATGATTAAACCACCCATAGTAGGTGTGCCCTTTTTTTGTTGCTCACCTTCAAGTCCCAAGTTCCTGATTTCATCACTTACCTGAAGATTTCTTAATTTATTGATTAATGTTTTACCAAAAATCATAGTAATGGTAAGCGATAACAAAATCGCCAAAGCAGCTCGGAATGAAATATATTGAAATATTCCTGTTCCTGGAATGTTTAATTGGGTGTTTAAATAATCAAATAAATAATACAACATAGTTATAGTTTGATTTAGGCTTGGTTTTCATTAAAAATTTCAAACATTTCCATCAAGATGGCTTTATCATCAAAAGGATATTTAACTCCATTGATATCTTGGTAAGTTTCATGTCCTTTTCCTGCTATTAAAATAATATCTCCTTTTTTTGCCATGCTTACAGCTGTTTTAATGGCTTCTTTTCTATCTGTAATTCGTAATGTTCTTTTATAATGAAGAGGTTTAACTCCTTTTTGCATTTCATCTAAAATTACTTCAGGATTTTCCTTTCTTGGATTGTCTGAAGTAAAAATTGCTTTGGTACTTTTTGAACTAGCAACATCAGCCATTACAGGACGTTTTGTTGTATCTCTATTACCACCGCATCCAACTACAGTAATTAATTCCTCATTTCCTGTTCTAATTTCATTGATGGTTGTTAGCACGTTTTCCAAAGCATCGGGAGTATGAGCATAATCTATGATTCCGTGAATTCCGTTTGAAGAACGACAATAATCAAAACGACCTTTTACCGAACCCAATAAACTTAAATGAGTAATGATTTCTTCCTTTTGTTTACCAAGTAGAAATGCAGCTCCATATACATTTAATAAATTATAGGCATTAAAATGTCCAACCAATCTAAACCAGGCTTCATCACCATCAATATTCAACAACATGCCATTGAAATCATGTTCAATTACACGAGCTTTAAAGTCGGCCATGTTTTTGATGCCATAAGAATATCTTGATGCTTTGGTATTTTGTAACATCACCATACCATTTTTATCATCCTTATTAACCAAAGCAAATGCATCATCATTTACATCATCAAACAACTTCTTTTTTGCTTTTAAATAATTATCAAATGTTAGATGATAATCTAAATGATCATGTGTGATATTGGTAAAACAAACACCTGCAAAATGTAATGCTTTGATTCTATCTTGTTGAATTGCATGTGAACTGGCTTCCATGAAACAATACTCACAACCGGCATCAATCATTTGAGACAATAACTCATTAACTCTAATAGAATCAGGAGTGGTGTGTGTGCTAGGAATTACAGTTTCATCAATTTGATTTTGTACAGTTGATAATAAACCAACATGATGTCCAAATGAACGGAACAAACTAAATAATAAAGTTGCAACTGTAGTTTTACCATTGGTACCGGTAACTGCCACTAGTTTCAATTTCTTAGAAGGCTCATCGTAGAAACAATTAGCTGCCAAAGCCATTGCAGCAGAACTATCCTTAACTTGTATAAAAGTTATTGTATCGTTAACTATTGAAATTTCATGATCAATTACAATTGCTTTACATCCATTGTCAATAACTGATTGAATGAAATCATGTCCATCAACATTTGTGCCTTTGATAGCAAAAAATAATGAGTCTGCTTTAGCAATTCTTGAATCATAACAAAGCAAGTTGATGTTTTGCTCAACATTTCCTGTTACAGAAACAGGCATCATGACAGAAATAAGTTCGTTTAAATTTTTCATGCTTTGCCCAATTGAATTTGAATTACTTTAACTAAACCAAGCGGAGTTCCCGGTGTAACAGATTGTCTAACTACTTTTCCAACTCCTTTTACTCTTACAGTTAACCCTTTGCTCTCCAATAGATAAATTGCATCTCTAAGTCCCATGCCTTTTACATCAGGAACAAAACCTTTATTATGAAGAAGCGGTTGAATGGCTACTGATTTATCCTGAATTTCAGCTTTTGCCCAGATACTTTCTTCTTCAGTAATTGAATCATTATGTAAGTGGTTTGAAATACCAATTTGATTTAAAACTAATTTCAAATCATCTGTATAAGCTTTATTCGATTGAGGCAAATCATTAATTGTATAATGAGCTGCATACTTAAGTTCTTTATGCAAATTCAATGAAGTAGCATAAACTTTATCAGCAATTTCTTTGAATACAGGTAATGCAACTTTAGCAGCATAATAGTTCTCTTTACGAGGTTCGCTAATCAAAACAAAACAAGAATACCTTGGTTGATCTGCAGGAAAATAACCACAAAAAGAAGCTCTGTATATTTTACCAACTCCACCTGAATAACCTTGTTTTCCTTTAGCAATTACTGCCGTTCCGGTTTTACCGGCATACGAATAAAAATCACTCTTTAATGAACTCGCTGTTCCTCTAAGAACAACGCCTTCCATCATCAGACGTAATTGTTTTGCTGTTTGCTCTGAACAAACTTTTTCAACTAGCACTTTAGAAGGATACTCTTTAACCAATGAACCGGCATTTGAAACCGATTTAACTAATAAAGGTTGCATTAATTTACCATTATTGGCAACTGCATTATAAATGCTTAAAACCTGCAACGGCGTAAACAATACTTCATAACCAATGCTCATCCATGGTAAAGTAGTACACGACCATTCCGGATCATTTGGCTTTCTTACATATGGATTTGGTTCACCGCTTAATTGTAAGTTTAATTTCTTTGTTAAATTAATCTTTTCAAGATGGTTGTAAAACTGTTGCGGATTTCTTTGATAAAAGCGATTAACTTGTTTTCCAAAAGCAACATTTGATGAATGCTCAAAAGCCTCTTGCATACTAACCACACCGGTACCTAAATGAGAATCGCGCATGGTAGAACTGCAGAACAATTTTTCTCCGTTTTCGGCATCAACATGGTCTGTTGGTTTTACATGACCATCTTCCAATAAAGCCATCATTGAAACTAATTTCATAGTTGAACCTGGCTCCATTCTTTCACCAATGGCATAGTTGAATTTTTCGGTATACTTTCCTTCTGAAACTCGGCTTAAGTTTGCCATGGCTTTAATTTCTCCGGTAGCAACTTCCATTAAAATAGCAGTTCCCCATTCAGCATCATTTTCAACCAAAGTATTCATCAATGAATTTTCAGCTACATCTTGTAAATTGATATCAATGGTTGTATAAATATCTTTTCCTTGTTGCGCATCAATGGTACTTTCATCGTTGATTGGAATATAAGTACCACCTGCAATTCTTTGCATGATTTGTTTACCACGTTTGCCTCCAAGATATTTATCAAAGCTACCTTCTAATCCAACTTTAATCACATTGGATTCATCAGCATCAAGTGCCTGACGAAAACCAATTGTTCTTTCAGCTAAGTATCCAAATGGTTTTTCTCTTTTAGTTCTTTCGGTAACAAGCAAACCACCTTTGTATTTACCCATTCTAAAAATAGGAAACTTACTTAGGTTTTGCATTTGGCGAAAGCTGATTTTATTCTTTAATAAATAGTATCTGTTACCAGTTTTGGTAATTTTTTTGAATAAATCTTCGTAAGCTCTGGCACTTTTATCCTTGAATTCTGCAGCCATACAAATAGCAAGAGAATCTAAATCATTTTCCAGGTTTTCATTTTTGGTAAATCCAGTTGCTTTACCATCAATTCTCACATCATAAATAGGAACTGAAGTCGCTAATAAATTACCATTACAATCAAAGATATTACCACGAACAGGTTCAAGATTTACCTCTTTTGTACTCAAGCTTTCTGCTAAGGCAATCCATTGAGGACCTTCTTTAACTTGAATTTTAAACAGGTAAGCAACAATTACAGTTCCAAACAAGAACATACAGGCAAACACTACGCCCGTGCGTATGAGTATTGCTTTTCTTGTATTGGTATTTGTACTAGTTGCCACTATAGGTAATTTTATTTGGGGGTGTTTTTAATTCTTTTATTCCTGTTTTTTCTAATCTTTTTGCAACTGAACTTTGTCTGCTTTCACCCATCAATTCACTCAGTACAGTTATATATTCACTTCTTAAATCTTTTACTTCATTATTAAGTTTATTAGTTCTGCGAATGGTTTTTTCGGCGGTATGACTATTATAAATAAACAATACAACCAATAAGAAAACATAAGCTAAAAATGGAGCTTGTTTTGATAACTGAGCTCTATTTAAACTGAAATCGAAATCAGCAAATTTTTTCATCCTTTCGGTGAATTTTACTGATTCTTTATCAGGTACTTTTTGTTCTTCTTTTTCTTCAACTATTCTATTCATCCTTATCCAATCAAAGCCTTTTCTGCAATCCTTAATTTTGCGCTTCTTGAACGTGGATTTCTTTGTAATTCCTCATCAGAAGCTGTTATAACTTTTCTGCTTTCTTGTTCAAAAGGACGAATTAGATTTCCGTAGAAATCTTTTATGGCTTCACCTTCAAAATTTCCTGTAGCCATAAAGTTTTTCACCAATCTGTCTTCAAGCGAGTGATAACTCATCACAACCAGTTTTCCTCCCGGAGCTAAAACCTTTGCACTTTGCTCAAGAAAACTTCTCAAAACTTCCATTTCACGGTTTACTTCTATTCTTAAAGCCTGAAATACCTGAGCAAAAAATTTATAGTCACCGAACTTTGGCGTATATCTTTTAAGCGCTTCTTTAATATGAATCACCTTTGTGATTTTTTGCTGACTTCTATAAGCAACAATAGCAGTAGCCAAGGCGCGTGAGTTTTTTAATTCACCATATAAATAGAAGAGATTAGCTAAATTTTCCTCTTTATAATCATTAAGAATATCAGCTGCATTCATTCCGGTTTGAGCATTCATTCTCATATCTAATTCAGCTTCATCAAACCTAAAAGAGAAACCTCTTCCTGCTTCATCAAACTGATGTGATGAAACACCTAAATCTGCAAGTATTCCATTTACTGGAACTTTATTTTGGTATAAAAGATGGTTTTCCATGAATTCAAAATTCTGGTCAATGAAAACCAATCTATCATCCTGAGGTAAATTGTTCTTGGCATCTTCATCCTGATCAAAAGCAACTAAAGTTCCTTTTTTTCCTAATAGATTTAAGATTGCTTTTGAATGTCCACCACCACCAAAAGTAACATCAACATAAACGCCATCTTTTTGAATAGCTAAACCATCCAAACATTCAGAAAGCATTACGGGAGCATGGTATTTATTTTCCATCGTTGCCCTCCTTTTTTCTGTTACTCATTACTTCTTCTGCCAAAGCACTGAAATCTGATGGCTCTTCATCCAACATTTTTTCGTACTCAGCTTTATTCCAGATTTCAATTTTGTTACCATAAGCCAGTAAAATCAAATCACCTTCAAGATTTGCATATTCCTGAAGTGATTTTGGTAACAAAACACGAGAAGCATTATCCATATCTAATTTAGAAGCACCTCTTAAAAAATAACGTTTAAAGGTTCTTTCTTTCTGGATATAATCACTAAGCTTATTGATTTCCTCAGCAATGCTTTGCCACTCATTACTTGGATAAAGCACACAACACTTTTCGAAACCACGGTTGATGAAAAAGGAATCAGCGGCCTCTTTGGGAAGCTGCTTTTTCAAGGCAGACGGTATCATTAACCGTCCCTTGGCATCCATTTTACATTCATATTCTCCGTGAAGCTGCGTCATTATTGAGCTATAGCATTTGCAGTGTAAAAGTAGTTACATTTTTCCACTTTTCACCACTTTTCCCCACTTGTGTATATTAACATGGGTTATCCACATACTTGTGAATAGTGCTTAAGCCTTGTATTTACAATGGCCTTCGTCATGAAAAATATTCGTTTCAAAAAAATGTCGCGTTGAAAACTGTTGGAAGCTTTTGTACCTTGCCAAAAAAAAATAATGTCTAAAAAAGTAGAAATTGATATCGAAGCAATCGAAATTGAAGAAGAAAACTACCATCTTTTTATAACAGCAAAAGCCGGCAGAAAAAAAGTAAGACTTTTGCTCGATACGGGAGCATCAAAAACTGTATTTGATTTGGAGCAAATAGCTGAAATTTCAGGTAAAAAGAATGAAATTCACAAGACAGAATCTGTAGGATTGGGTGCAGATAAAGTTGAAACCAGCTTATTTAACTTAAGTAGTTTGAGTATTGGAGAAATAAAATTAAAGAATCCTGAAATAGCTATTTTAGATATTTCACATGTAAATATGGCTTATCAGGCAGCAGGAATCCCGCAAATACAGGGAATTCTTGGCAGTGATATTCTAATGAAAACCAAAGCCATTATCGATTACGGGAAATTAAAATTGAAGCTAAAAATTAAAGAATAAAACGAATTTCGGTTTCTTTAACAGTAAATTTAATAACAAGATTAATCCACCTCAAAACGGACGCGAACCTGCGGTTCGCGTCCGTTTTGAGGTGGGGGTCATTCATTCATTTTTATTCACTACTATAATACCATCCCTATGGGATTTTAGGAATTTTCATGAAAAATTTGATTCGATTTTTAATTCAAATTGAATTGAATTAAAGTAATAAATCAATTATGAAATACTCCGACTTATTCTAAAATAAAATATAGATACACGTGCAGATATTCTCAAAGAATAATACTCCGAAAGGAATTTTACTTATTCTTTGTCTTCCAGCAATTCATCGGCACTTTCGCCCATGTGTTCCATAGAAAACTTGGCATCATCAGCTAATTCTCCTTTTGGATATTTTACTAAAAACTGCTCGTACCTGGTTTTTGCTGCAGGATAATCCTGGATATTATTTTCTAAAGTATAAGCTGATAAAAACATGGCTTCTTCAACCATTGGAGATGATGGATAATCTTTCACCAATCTGTCTAAAAACTCAACAGATTCTTTTGGTTGATCTAAATAAATTCCCTTTTGTGCTGCTTTAAACAAAAACTCTGCACTTTGTTGGTCATCAGGATATTTTGTAGCAAAATCGACATAAGCCGTTTTTAATTTTTGAATCAATTCATCACTAAATGCACTGTCACCTGCTTCTAAATCCTTAATTGATTTTAAAGCTTTTTCTTTAGGTGATTGACAAGCAAATACTGTTAATACAGCAACAAACACGAATGAGAATTTAAATATATTTTTCATTAGACTTTAATATTGTTTAGTACTTAAAAGGACCAAGGTACAAGCTTCTAAAGCTTGGATTCCATTAGATTCCAAACGACTTTCGAATGTTGGATTTTCAGTTCCCGGATTAAAAACAACTCTTTTGGGTTTTAGTTTGATAATAGCTTCTTCCATTTCTGTTTGTAAACTAGGATTTACATACATAGTTACCGTATCAAAATCGTTTGAAATTGGCCATTCTTTGCTAATTTCTTTTCCTTCAACTGCACCATTTTGCTTTCCAAACAAAAATGTTTCATGTCCGTGAGCTCTTAACATCATTTCTGCTTTATAAGAATACCTATCGGGTTTTGAACTGGCACCAATTATGAGCGTTTTTTTCATGATTATGCAAAGTAAATCAAAAAAAGTAGGCCAATTACCATAGGATTTCCACAAAACAAGGGGCAAACATGAAGTTTTGCTTATTTTCGCCAAGTTTTAATTAGATATGAAAATAAGTTACAATTGGTTAAAAGAATTTATTGACCTTTCCATTACGCCGGAAGAAACAGACAAATTGCTTACAGGTTCAGGATTGGAAGTGGAAGATATTTCTTCATTTTATAGTATTCCTGGTGGATTGGATGGTATTGTTATTGGACACGTTTTAGAAAGAAAACAACATCCTAATGCAGATAAACTGAGTGTTTGTTTGGTTGATATTGGTTTACCTGAACCAAAACAAATTATTTGTGGAGCACCAAATGTGGCTGCCGGACAAAAAGTTTTGGTCGCCACAGTTGGTTCAACAGTGCATCCAAGTAAAGGAGAGCCATTTGAAATCAAAAAAGCCAAAATCAGAGGTGAAGTTAGTGAAGGAATGATTTGTGCCGAAGATGAATTAAGTCTTGGTGAAAGTCATGATGGAATTTTAGTTCTTCCTCAGGAATATGAAGTTGGAGCCAATGCTAGCAAGTATTTTCCAGTTTACAGTGATTATTTAGTCGAAATTGGTTTAACTGCTAATAGAGGTGATGCCGCGAGTCATTTAGGTGTTGCGAGAGACCTACATGCTTTAACAGGTGCAAAAATTATTAAACCTGAATTTAAACTAGAATCAAGCAGAAAAGCCTGCCAGATTGAAGTAGAAATTCAATACACAGAAGCTTGCAAAAGATATTCAGGATTGTCGGTTTCTGGCATAATTGTGAAAGAATCGCCAGATTGGTTAAAAAATAGATTGTCAGTTTTAGGTTTAAAGCCAATCAATCATGTTGTTGATGTTACCAATTATGTATTACACAGCATTGGTCAACCTTTACATGCTTTTGATGCTGATAAAATTTCTGGAAATAAAATCATTGTGAAGCAAGCCAATGCCGGAGAAACATTTGTAACACTTGATGGTGTAGAAAGAAAACTGCAAGGACATGAATGCATGATTGCAGATACAAATCAAAATTTAGCCTTAGCAGGTGTTTTTGGTGGAAAGGATTCAGGAATTGAAAACACGACCACAAATATTTTCATAGAAAGTGCATACTTCAGCGGAAGTTATACCAGAAAAAGTGCTAAATCACATGCATTAAATACAGATGCAAGTTTCAGGTTTGAAAGAGGAACAGACCCTGAAATCACCATTTTTGCTGCTGAATGGGCTGCTAAACTAATTACAGAAATTGGTGGTGGAGAGATTTCTGAAATCATTGATGTTTATGCAGAAAAATTAAATCCAGCCAGAATAAGCTTCAATATTGCTAAATCAAATCAATTAATCGGACAAGAAATATCTAAAGAAAGAATTCTTGAAATATTAAATCGACTTGAAATTAAAATTCTTTCTGATTCAGGAAATGAACTTGAATTAGAAGTTCCGGCTTACAGACCCGATGTGACCAGACAAGCTGATATTACTGAGGAAATTCTTAGGATTTATGGCTTGAATAATATTGAAATGGGAACCAGTATTAAATCGAGCATGAGTTTTAGTGAAGATGAATTTGGTTTAAAACTAAAAAACAAACTTGCTGTATTTTTAAGTTCAAATGGCTTTTTAGAAATCGCAACCAACTCTCTTACAAAAAGTTCATATTATAATGAGGATGAATTAAAAGCAGCTGTTTATTTGAAAAATCCTTTAAGCAGTGATTTAGACATCATGCGACTAAACATGATGAACAGCACTTTAGAAGCGATTCAATACAATAATAACAGGAAACAAAGTGATTTGAGGTTTTTTGAATTCGGTAAAACATATTCAAAACAGGGTGATGAAAATCAATTGAGTTCTTATATAGAAAAGAAGCATTTGATATTGGCATCGCATGGTAGAAAGCAACCGGAATCGTGGAATACACAAACTGATGAATTTGGATATTATCAATTAAAACAAGTGATAGAACAATTACTTGAATTAAGTGGATTTGAAAAATGGGAATGGAAATATCCTGAAGAAGCTAGTTTAGAAAACGCTGCTGAAATCAGCATAAAAAACAAAACTGTTGTTGTTTTAGGTAATATTCCATCAAGCAAAACAAAGAAGTTTGATGTAGACAAAAACGTTTGGTTTGCAGAGATTGACTGGACTACCTGGTTAATTTTGGCAAAAGAGAATAAGTTTAAATTAAAAGCAGTTTCGATATATCCTGCGGTAAGAAGAGATTTGGCTTTATTATTAGATGAGCAGGTTGCATACAGAGATTTAGAGAAAATTGCTAAAAAATCGACAGGTAACTTATTGAAAAATGTAAATATTTTCGATTTCTACCAAGGTGATAAAATAGAAAAAGGTAAAAAATCGTATGCATTAAGTTTTATTTTACAAGACGACAATAAAACTTTAACCGATCAGGAAATTGAAGATTGTATGAAGAAACTAATTCAACAATTTGAAAAAGAAGCAGGAGCAAAACTGAGGGCTTAAGATGTTAACGAGGCAAAACGACAAGTATTTACAAGAAATAAAACTGAAGGTGATTTACCTCATGGAAGAGCTGCAAATGCTAAGAAATGAGGTGAATCAACTTAAAAATGAAAAGGAAAAATTAAAAAAAGAAATAGTAGAAAAGCAACAAAGCATAGAAATCTTAGAAGAAAAGAATAAAATTGCTAAACTTGCTGAGGGAATTCATCTCTCGAAACTGGATATGAAATCTGTTAAAACTGAAATTAACAGACAGCTCCGTGAGATAGATGAATGCATCAGGTTGTTAAACCAGTGAAGTCAACAGGGTTGAACGAACTTTCAATTAACATAAATATAGCCGGACGTGTTTATCCGTTAACTGTTTCATCAGAAGATGAAGCACGGGTAAGGGCTGCCGGTAAACTCATACAAGAAAAACTGCAGGCTTATGCCGGACAGTTTGCCCTAAGGGATAACCAGGACGCATTAGCCATGTTTGCCCTGGAGATAGCCTCAGAATACCAGAAGCTCCTGGAAAGACAAGGGAATGAGCAGGTTGAATTAGAAAGTAAGTTAAAGGAGATTAATGAACTCCTTCCTCCCCTATCTTGATTTTGCGTGTTAGCAATCTGCCCGGCACTCAAAACAATATATATATATGGAAATTTATTTAGTTATTATTTTTATCATGATTTCTCTGGGCGTTGGCGCAGGAATCATGTGGGTTGTTAACAACAACATCCTGAAATCAAGGTCTCAGGAAATAATTAGAGAAGCTGAAACAAAAGCAGAAATTCTTAAAAAAGACAAACTTCTTGAAGCAAAAGAAAGATTCCTTCAATTAAAATCGGAGCACGACAAAGACATCACCAACCGAAATCAACAGATTTTAAAGGAAGAGAACAAAATCAAACAACAAGAACAAAGCATCAAGCAAAAATTAGAAAATGCACAAAGAAAAGATGCTGAACTAGATAGCATTAAACAATCGCTTCAAAAACAATTAGACGCTGCTGCTGCTAAAAAAGAAGAAGCTGAAAAAGCATTACATAGTCAGGTTAAACAACTTGAAAAAATTGCAGGTTTAACAGCTGATGAAGCTAAAAAACAATTAGTTGAAGCTTTACAGGAAGAAGCCAGAACAGAAGCTTTGGCTCGTGTTAAAGAAATAACTGACGAAGCTAAAATGATGGCTACTAAAGAAGCAAAGAAAATTGTTTTAAGTACCATCCAAAGAACTGCGGCAGAACAAGCAATCGAAAATTCAGTTTCAGTATTTAATATTGAATCTGATGAACTTAAAGGAAGAATCATTGGTAGAGAAGGTAGAAACATCAGAGCATTAGAAGCCGCAACAGGTGTGGAGTTTATTGTTGATGATACCCCGGAAGCAATTATCCTTTCTTGTTTTGATCCTATTAGAAGAGAAATTGCTCGTTTAGCCATGCACAGATTGGTTACAGATGGAAGAATTCACCCAGCTCGTATTGAAGAAGTTGTTGCTAAAACCAAAAAACAAATCGAAGAAGAATTGGTAGAAATTGGTGAAAGAACCTGTATCGACCTTGGAATTCATGGTTTACATCCTGAATTAATCAGAATGGTTGGTAGAATGAGATACCGTTCAAGTTATGGACAAAACCTTCTTCAACACTCAAGAGAAGTTGCTAATTTATGTGCAACTATGGCTGCTGAATTAGGCTTAAATGTTAAATTGGCGAAAAGAGCAGGTTTATTGCATGATATAGGAAAGGTTCCTGATGAAGATCCGGAAACACCGCATGCTTTATTAGGTATGAAATTGGCTGAAAAGTACAAAGAACATCCTGAAGTAGTGAATGCAATTGGAGCCCATCACGATGAGATTGAAATGACAAGTATGTTGTCGCCCATCATTCAGGCATGTGATGCTATCTCTGGATCAAGACCTGGTGCAAGAAGAGAAGATTCTGAAAACTATATGAAACGTTTGAAGAATTTGGAAACCATTGCCATGAGTTATTCAGGAGTTGAAAAAGCATTTGCCATTCAAGCTGGTAGAGAATTACGTGTAGTTGTAGAAAGTGATAAAGTAACTGATGATGCAGCTGATTTATTATCGATAGATTTATCTCAAAGAATTCAAAAGGAAATGACTTATCCGGGTCAAATCAAAATAACTGTCATTAGAGAAAAAAGAGCAGTGAATTATGCTAAGTAGTATTAATAAATAGTTAACAAAAAAGCCTCGTCATGCGAGGCTTTTTTGTTTTACACTGACTATCAGTAGCTTAAAAAGAAGGATTTAATTCAAAACTAATTGAAGAAATATTGAAATAGATTCATACTTATTGACTATAAATTGCAAATAGAAACAAGTTAAAAATTGGCAACTTAGACTTACGAATCTGACCAAATAAATAAACACAATACTTACATAAGCATAGCGTCAATTTACATAAAAAAAATTAAAACAATTTTAAATTTTATGTCAAAATGATAAAAGAATTCATCAAAAAAATCAATCAAACAAATTGAATAATACTCAAAATATCGAAATTCCTGATTACATTAAGAATTCAAGTACTTATTTAGTTGTAGCTACAGACTTAACAGGTAATATAACTTATTACAACCAAGCCTATTTTAATCTTTACAAGGACTTTATCACAGAAGATTTCAAAGCAACCATAATGGCTACGATTCATCCTTCTGATGCTGATATTATTATTAAAGCAGTTGAAAAATGCTTACAGAATAAATTTGAATCAACAAGTTTGCAAGTAAGAAAACCTCTTGCAAATACAAATAGATATAGCTGGAGTCATTGGGAATTTTCTGCCATTTTAAACAAAGAAAATGAACCGGAAGGAATCATGAGTCTGGGTATCGATTTAACAGAAAACTTCGAAATATTTGAGAACTTTAAGGAATTTAGTGAAAGGGTTGAAACCATCATACAAAATTTAACAGATGGTTTTTTTGTATTAGACAGTGACTGGAAGTTCAAATCTTCAAATGCAATCAGTGAAAAATATTTTGGTAAGTCGAAATTTGAATTAGTTGAGGGTAGTTTATGGGAAATTGACCCTGAAATTGAAAACTCAAATTTAGGTCGCGAGCTAAAAAAATCGATGGAAACCAAAACAAGTTTCCAGTTTACAGATTTCTTTGCTCGACTCAACCAATGGCTTAGAGTAACAATTTATTATTCTGAAAAAGGATTGGCTGTTTTTTTAAGAGATATAACATCTGAGCATAATTTTGAAACCAAACTTATAGTTTCAGAAATGAGACTAAATGCTTTGGTTGACAGTAGCACTAGCATTAATGTTTTGATTTCTCCCGATAAAAAAATCATGCATTTCAACAAAATTGCTGATAAAACAGCTATTACCTTTTTTGGAAAAAAACTTACTGAGGGAGAATCATTTGAACAATATGTACCTGAAATATTAAAAGAAAAATTCGACTATTCAATTGCTGAATCTTTAATTGGAAATGAAGTAAGTAAAGAAGAATTCCTTCAAATTAATAATACTCCTGGTATTTGGCATAAAGTAAGTTACAAACCTGTATATAATAGAAAAGAAATCATTGGGATTAGTTTTAATGCAGAAAATATCCACCAAGCTAAAATTATAGAATTAGAAAATAATTATCTCAATAAAATTCTAACTGCACTTTATAATAGCTCTCGTTACAGTAAACTCATGATTTCAAAAGATTATAATGTCATCTTTTTCAATCGAGTTGCTGCTGCTTTTGTAAAAAGAGAATTTGGAGTTAAAATGGAAAGAAACGGGAATGTTTTCAATTATATAAATGACGAGATTCTTCCTGATTTCAAACTCTTTATCGACCAAGCTTTAAATGGAAGAATTTGTCAGACTGAATACGTAGCAAACTTCCCAAAATCAGGTAAAGCCTGGGTTAGATTAGAAATTTACCCAGTTTATGATGAAAACAAAGAAGTAATTGGAGTTTCTTATAATGCAATCGATATCTCAAGCAGAAAACTGGATAGACTCACCATTGAAGACCAATCGAAACGATTGAAGGAAATTGCTTTTACTCAATCACATATCATCAGAAAACCTGTAGCAAACATGATTGGATTAATTAATCTTTTTGAAACAGAAAATCTAAATGAAGAAAACAAGTTCATCCTATCAAAACTACAAGAGTCGTTAAGTGAACTTGATAATGTTATTTATGATTTAGTTGGAAAATCGGTGACTAACAACCAGGAAAAACTACTTTAGATTTTACTTGATGTTTAAATAAACAAAGTAAATTATAGACAGCATCAAAGCAAGCCAAACCAAACGGATTAAGGTTTTAATGAGCATGGCTAAATAAGTAATAATAGCAATTCCTAAACACACCAAAGTTATACTCAACATTTGATGCTCATAATTGGCTAAATATTGAATATCTGGAATTTCTGCATTTTGCAGCCATTTTTTCCCTAATGGATAAGTGGGTTTTGCATCTAAAAACTTAATTCTAATCCATTCGTAACCCGCTTTAAAGGCTACGAATGGAGCTAGAATCATGAGGATTACTCCTATTAGTTTTAAAACTATTTTTTGAATCATATTAAACTAAAGCTGCTTCAACTTTTTTAAGAATTTCATCGGCAGTTTTGTGATTTAAAGCCAATAAATCTTTCGCATCCTTCACCATTTTATCAGCCCAAACTCTGTCTTTCAAACCTTTTGCATTCACCAAAACATTAAAGTATGCACCTCTAACAGCAGTTTTAACACATAATACACCAACACCTGCATCAGTAATAGAATTTTGATTTCCTTTTTCTACCATAGCAGCTAATAAGGCTAATGTTTCATAAGAAGTTTTCATTACTTTAAATGGAACTTCACAAGCAAATTTTGTTGCATTTTCAATTGCTTCTGTTCTGGCTTTCTTTTCTTCATCCGTATTTTTAGACAATGAAAATGCTTTCATAATTTCATTAAAAGCGGCAGTATCTTCATCAACCGATCTTAACAAATTATCTTTAAGTTCTTGTCCTTTTGATGCCCAATCAGAAAAATAACTCAATTGTTCTTCCCAACCTCTTTTTCCTGCTGATAAATTAGCAACCATTGTACCTAATGAAGCACCTAAACTTCCACAATAAGCACTGATTGAACCACCACCTGGCGCTGGACTTTCACTGGCTGTTTCATCTGCAAATTCAGTTAAATTCATTTGAATCAACCTTGATTCTGCAGTATTTTTTAATTTGTATTCAATGATTTTCTTTTCAGGATCAAATGGAGCTAATTCATCTAAACCTAAAGATTTAATAGCAATTTGAATTAACTCTTTTTCGCTTACACCGGTTGAACGTTTTTGTTTGGCTAAGTAATGTTTTCCTGCATCAAGCATGGCTTTCAAAGGAATCAAACCAACCAATTCGCTACCTGTAACACGCATTCCTCTTTTATCCGCACTTTTACATACTTCATCAAATGCCTGATGAACCGATGTGATATTATAATTAGTCAGGTTCATACTAATCTGAGCAATTCCATACTCATCTATATACCAACCAATAGCCTTACAAGCTTTTAATGTTCCCGGGATTCTCACATCGTTTCCATCGGCATCTTTTACTACTTTTCCTGTAACTGGATTGCCTTCACGTTTTACTCTACCGGCTTCTCTTACATCAAAAGCCACTGAATTAGCAAAACGAACTGATTTCGTATTTAGATTAACATTATACGCAATTAAAAAATCTCTAGCTCCAATAACTGTAGCACCTGATTTTGCAGGAAATACAGCAGGACCAAAATCCGGTTTCCATTCAGGAAGTTTAATTTTATCAAAAAATCCTTCGTATTCTCCACCTCTAATAATAGACAAATTATTTCTATCTTTATTTGGCTGAGCATATTCATACAAATAAGCCGGTATACTTAATTCCTCTCCTACTCTTTTAGCCAATTTCACGGCCCATTCAGCTGTTTCTTCCATTGAAATTCCGCTTACAGGAATTAAAGGACAAACATCAGTAGCTCCCATACGCGGATGTTCACCTTTATGTTTGCTCATATCTATTAATTCAGCAGCCTTTTTTATTGCTCTAAAAGCTGCTTCAATTACCGGTGCAGGTTCTCCTACAAATGTTACAACTGTTCTGTTTGTAGCCTTTCCAGGATCAACATCCAAAAGCATCACTCCTTCAACAGCCTCAATTTCGTTTGTAATTAATTTTATAAGTTGAAGATCGTTTCCTTCGCTAAAATTTGGAACACATTCAATAAGTTTTTTCATGCGGTTTGATTTACCTGCAAGATTAAACTTATCAGCCCAAATTGACAAGATTGAAGTAAAAACAGCGTATTTTACCTGAATTAATTTTAGGAATCCCTCAGAAAAATTAAAATTGTTTAGTTTGTCAATTCGAGCAAAATTAATAAAATACTATAATTCAGCTATTTACAAATTACTAAAAACTAACTAAATTATATTATTCACTTTTGAAACATGAATCAGTTTGAACCCGCTGAAATAGCTAAAATTATCATTCACGAAACAGGCTCCAATCTTTTTCTAACAGGAAAAGCTGGAACAGGCAAAACAACATTGTTAAAGGAAATCATCAACGATTCTCCTAAAAACCTTGTCATACTTGCTCCAACCGGAGTTGCTGCAATGAACGCAGGAGGAATGACAATTCATTCATTTTTCCAATTACCTTTTTCAACCTATATAAAACCAGGTGCAAACGGAGCAGTATCGAAATACATGCTGCTTAAAAATTTGCGTTTTTCAGACGATAAAATTGAACTCATCAAAAATCTTCAACTCATCATTATTGATGAAATTAGTATGGTTAGGGCTGATGTTGTTGATGCGATAGATGATATTTTAAGGTATGTAAGAAACAAACCAAATGAGCCTTTTGGTGGAGCTCAGATGTTATTTATAGGAGATTTATTTCAATTACCTCCGGTTGTAAAAGATGATGAAATGGCGATGCTTTCACAGTTTTATGCTAGTCCATTTTTCTTTGAAGCAACGGTTATGAAACTTGCTCCTTTTAAAACAATTGAATTAACTAAAATTTATCGCCAGCAAGACATTCAATTTATTGATTTGTTAAACAAAATCAGAAATAATGAATGTGAAAATTCTGAATTTGAACTGATGAGAAGCTTGAGAAAATCGATGCCAAATCCAATTCCTAAAGGCACTATTATTTTATCAAGTCACAATTACCAATCTGAAGCCATCAACAAAAATTCGATTGATGCATTAGAAGGAGAATCTTTTTCATACAAAGCCAGTTTTTCAGGCAATTTTAATGAACGAAATGTACCCGGTGAACTTGAACTTGAACTAAAAGTTGGCGCTCAGGTTATGTTTACCAAAAACGACAGTTCAGGACTTCAAAAGTATTATAATGGAAAGATTGCTGTCATTTCAAAACTTGGCAAAGATGAGGTATTTGTAAGTTTTGATGATGAAGATGAGTTTGAAGTAAGCAAAGAAAACTGGACCAATCACGAATATGTTTATGATAGTGATGAAGATAGAATTCAGAAAAAAGAATTGGGGAAATTTACTCAATATCCACTCAAACTAGCTTGGGCAATTACTATTCACAAAAGCCAAGGTTTAACTTTTAATGAAGTATTAATTGATGCAGGTAAATCCTTTGCAGCAGGTCAGGTTTATGTTGCGCTAAGTAGGTGCACTAGTTTACAAGGCTTAGGACTACTTTCTGATATTTCACCAGCCAATATTATATCCGATAGAAACATAGTTAACTTCTTAAAGAAACAAACCAGTCCCCAAGATTGGATTGAAGAATTGGAATTGGAAAAACGAATGTATTCCATACTAAACATGAATGAAATTTTTGCGATGTATGAACTACTTCAATTAGAAAAAAGCACAATTTCACAGCTTCAGAAACTAGCCATTTACGAGCATGAAACATTTGGAAAGAATTGGAAAAAAATTCAAAATACTTTTCTTCATTTAGATGAAATGGCAGAAAAATTTAAGCAATTAATCAACTTTAAATTCAGAGAAGAAAATGAAGATATTGAATGGATCAGCCAAAAAATTCTGGGAGCAAAACGCTATTTCATCAAAGAATTAGGAGAAAATGTTTTAGAGCCACTTGCTGAAATTAAAACCGATGTTTCAAGCAAAAAAAGAATCAAAGGTTTGAGTAAAATTTTAGATAGATTCAAAAATCAGGTTATTCAAAAAAGAAAGAAAATTGCTTTGGTAACCATGCCGGGAATGAACTTAAGTGTTGAAATTCCAAGTGAAAAAACTGTAGCAAAACCAGGAAAAGGTGAATCGAAATTAATTACTCATGATATGTTTGTTGCCGGAATGAAAGCTCCCGAAATAGCGAAATCAAGAAGCATGGCCGAATCTACCATTGAAGGACATTTAGCAGAATTGGTTGTGGATGGTATTTTAGATTATAAACTACTTATTTCTGATGAAGAAATTCAGTTGATTAATAAAGTAAAGGAGGAAAAATCATTTGAAGGATTAAAACCTTTGTTTGATGAATTTAATGGCACTTATACCTTTTCAAAACTTAGAATTGCTATTCAATTGAATAAAAAACTAGAGGAACTATCTTAAAACTACTTCTTCAATAAAATCAGAACCAACAAATTGATTAACAAGTTCAACCAATTTGGTTCTTTGGTAGTTTAATTCTTGTTTTAATGCAGGTGAATCTATGTATAAGTAAAGTTTTCCGCCATTCACATAAAGCTTAGTGGTATGATTTGAAATCATGGTTCCGGCAATTTTCTCCCAGTCAGCAACCAATTTCGCTTCCTTTAATTGCAATCCTAATTTGTCCTTTTCTAAAAACTGACCAATTATATCTTTTAAACTTTGCTCATTCGAATACCTCATATTTCAAATTTAGTCAAATTGAATTGCCTATTTATTTTTAGTTTGAAATCAATTACTAATATGGTGGAATACAACCTCAACATTTGAGATGAACTGAAAAGCATCTTCAATTCTTTTTTTATGTGTATCAGTAATAAAAATCTGACCAAATTCCTGATTACTAATACGTTTAATTAAAGAACTTAATCTTTCTTCATCTAGTTTTTCAAAAATATCATCCAATAATAACAAAGGTTTTTCGCCTGTTTTATTTTTCAGGTAATCAAAAAAAGTGAGTTTTAAAGCAATCATAAACGACTTCTGTTGTCCTTGCGAACCAAATTTCTTGACAGGAAATCCATTTAGAATAAAATTAAAATCGTCTTTATGAACACCTTTAGTTGTTCGTTGCGCCAATCTATCAACCTGATCTTGAACTATTAAAATCTCATCAAATGGTTTTTCACTTAAATCAGATTGGTAATTGATTTCAGCCAATTCTGCTCCCGACGAGATTTCATGGTAATGATTTCGGAACAAATCATACAATTCGCGAACCATTTCATTTCGTTTATTAAAAATAATGGTACCAAACTCAACTAATTTAGAATTGTAAACCATTAGCAATTCCATATCAACAGAATAACCTTCTGCCAAATCTTTCAATAATTTATTTCTTTGGTCGAGTTGCCTGTTGTACGACATCAAAGCAAACAAAAACTGTTTATCACAACTCGATAAAATGGTATCGAATAAACGTCTTCTTTCTTCTGAAGATTCATGAATAATTTGAATATCATTCGGCAAAATCATTACTAAAGGAATGGTTCCAATATGATCAGCAAATTTTTCAGGTTCATTATTATTTACAAAGAGTGTTTTTTTTGAACCTTTTTGGTAAAAAAGTCGGAGATGTTGAGAAATTGAATCTTTAATCAGGTTTGATTCAATGCTAAACCAGGGTTCTTCATGTTTTATGGAATGTTGATCCTGACCATTAAAAAAACTTTTTGTAAACGCTAAATAATAAATTGCATCAAGAATATTGGTCTTCCCAATCCCGTTTTTCCCTGTAAAACAGTTGACTTGTTTACAGAACGCAAAATCTGCAAAAGCGTGGTTTTTAAAGTTTTGCAGTTTCAATCCATCCAGATACATGGCTGCAAGGTAAGATTTTAGTTAATTGAGAAGAATGTAAAAATATTTCTTACTGATTATGAGCGCTTCACATACACTTGGCAATAACAAGATTTTGGTTACTTTTGCAATTCTCAAAAAATGGCAAAACAAACTTTTACAAAAGAAACCTATTTGAACTGGTATGAGTCGATGATGCTCATGCGCAGATTCGAAGAAAAATCGGCACAGCTTTATGGTCAACAAAAGATCAAAGGCTTCTGTCATTTGTATATCGGTCAGGAAGCAGTTGTTGCAGGAACGATGAGTGCTCTTGAAAAAGACGATAGATTAATCACCGCATACCGCGACCACGCTCATGCTTTGGCTTGTGGAATTCCTGCAAGAGAAGTAATGGCTGAACTTTATGGTAAAGCTACAGGCTGCTCTAAAGGTAAAGGTGGCTCAATGCACATGTTTAGCAAAGAACATAATTTCTTTGGCGGACATGGTATTGTTGGAGGTCAAATTCCTTTAGGAGCAGGTATTGCATTTGCTGATATGTACCGTGGTGGTAAACAGGTAACTGTTTGCTATTTTGGTGATGGTGCAGTTCGTCAGGGAGCATTACATGAAACCTTTAACATGGCTATGTTGTGGAAGATTCCGGTAATTTTTGTTATTGAAAACAATGGTTACGCAATGGGAACTTCAGTTGAAAGAACCTCAAACGTAGAAGAATTATATAAAATTGGTCTAGCTTACGATATGCCTTCTGAATCTGTTGACGGTATGAGAACCGAAGACGTTCATGAAGCAATTGCAAGAGCTGCTGAAAGAGGTAGAAAAGGCGAAGGTCCTTCTTTACTTGAAATCAGAACTTACCGCTACCGTGGTCACAGTATGAGCGATCCTGCAAAATACCGTACCAAAGAAGAGGTTGAAGAATACAAAAAACAAGATCCAATCGAACAAGTTAAAAGTGTAATCCTAGCTAAAAAATGGGCTACAGAGGCTGATCTTGATAAAATTGAAGAAAAAGTGAATGAAATCGTCCTTGATTCAGTTGAATTTAGCGAAAACTCTCCTTATCCGGATGAGTCTGAGTTATTTACTGATGTTTACAAGGAAAGCGGTTACCCCTTTATTAAAGAATAAGAATAGTTAAGAAATGGAGAATTCTGAAGAAAAAAAACAATTAGACCTTGATGCAACATTGATTGAAACATCGCATAAGGTTGAATCATTTTATGAAAACAATAAAAAAGGTATCCAATATGGTGCTTTGGTAATTGTTTTGGCAGTTGGAGCCTATATCGGTTTCAGATCGTTTTATTTAGAACCAAAAGAAAAAGAAGCTCAGGCTGCTATGTTCCAGGCGCAAGCTTGGTTCGAAAAAGATAGTTTTGATTTGGCTTTAAACGGACAAGGTAGCATTGAAGGTTTTAACTCAATTAGTGAAACTTACGGTTTAACTAAAGCTGGAAACCTTGCTCATTATTATGCAGGTGTTTGTAATATGAAAAAAGGTGATTTTGCTGCTGCAATTGATCATCTTGAAGATTTTTCTACAGACAATGATTTAGTTGGCCCTTTAGCTACCGGTTTATTAGGTGATGCTTATTCTGAAAGTGGTGATATTGATAAAGCTGCTTCACAATACATGAAAGCTGCCGGACAAAGCAAAAACAAATTAACTTCTCCTATTTTTCTAAAAAAGGCAGGTATTGCTTTTGAAGAATTGAAAAATTACGGAAAAGCTGCTGATGCTTACGAAAAAATCAAGAAAGATTATTCTGAAAGCCAAGAGGCTGGTGATATTGATAAATATATCGCTCGCGCTAAAGCAATGGAATCAGCTAATTAATTTTTATTATAGTATTTGAAAAGCCAATCGAAAGGTTGGCTTTTTTATTTTTAAAATATGGCAACAGCTTTAAAAAATCTTTCAGAAACATCTCTGGAACAAAACAAAACCTTCAAATCACTGCATATTGGCTTAGTGGTAGCCGATTGGAATGAAGAAATAACCTATTCGATGCGCGATGCTGCTATTGAATTTTTGATTCAAAAAGGTGTTCAAAAAAAGAATATCCATGTGCATGCTGTACCAGGTACTTTTGAATTACCAATTGGTGCACAGTGGCTTGCCATGAAATCTAAAATTGATGCTGTCATTACAATTGGTTGTGTCATTCAAGGGGAAACTCGTCATTTCGATTTTATTTGTGATGCCTGCGCAAATGGCATTACAGAAGTTTCACTAAAACTTAACAAACCCGTGATTTTTGGTGTCCTAACAACCAATAACCTGCAACAGGCAAAGGATAGAAGCGGTGGCAAACACGGAAATAAAGGAATTGAAGCTGCAGATACTGCATTAAAAATGTGTTTATTAAACAAATCTCTGTTTTAGACTTTTTTGTCTTTTTCTATTGACGTAAGTTTGAAACGCTAATGCATTATAATTGCATCTCATGAAATTTAACATTTTAACTTTTCTGATATTCACCATTCTCTTTTCTACTGCTTGTAAAAAAGGTTTTGATGGTGAGAAAAAATCACAAGCTTTACCGGAAACGTTTATGGTAGTTGATACCATTTTTAGAACCGGTCCGGATAGATTAACAACCAGAGTTGAAGCACATTGGTGGGGAACTTCAGCAGGTGGATTTATTAAGGCTTTTGAAGTTTCATCAGATAATGGTTTAAACTGGACAAAAACCACTTCACAGGATAGTATCTTTTTAATGAATATCCCTGCAGGGCAAGATAGTTCTGACGTTGTAATCTTAGTGAGAGCAATTGATCAATTAGGACAAAAAGATGCTTCACCAGCATCGACATTATTCCCAATAAAAAATTCTGCTCCTGAGGTGAAATTTGTGTTTTCTCAGGTTCTTGCCGGTATTCCTTCAACCAATCCAATCAATGTATTTCCGGTTTTGAAATACAATATTCAGGGTTTTGATCCTGATGGTGAAGTATTACAATCATTCGAATTGTTTATCAACGATACCAATCAAACTCCTTATACTTTTACCGGGACCACCAATGCTTTTACATTGGTTGCAGAAAATCCCCGTGCTGATTCTTCACGATGCCAGGTGTTTTTGGGAACATCAACAAAAGCTCTTTCGGATTTAAGTCCTTTTTTAAGACTCAATGCTTTTAATATCATTTACATTAGAGCTATTGATAAAGCACTGTCAAAATCAGCCTTTACTCCTACTCCACCAATTTGGGTTAAAAAGGTAAAATCAGATATTTTAATTGTGAATGCCTACAATAGCAGCAAATCTTTCGTGCAGAATTTCTATTGCCAACGACTTGTTACAGCAGGTATAACAAACTTCGATACCTTACAAGCAACTGAAATTTTAGACAATAACTACACCCAGCTTCAACCTGATTTTCAAACCCAAACCAGAACCTTTTCTTTATTCAAAAAAATACTTTGGTTTAGCGATGATGCTAGTTTCTCACTATCATTAGGACAAAGAAGTACTTCTTCATTTTTTGATGCAGGAGGAAAAATGTTTATGGCGGTTTCAATCAATTCAAGTTTTGATCCATTGAGTAATTTTTTAGACTGGACTCCAATAAAAAGTCTGGTTAATCCTGCAAGTGGTTCTGTATTTAGAGTAAATATTAATGCAGATGTTCCTGCCATGAAACCTAATTGGCCTGTCCTTAGAGCTTCAGCAATTATTGCATCTGCAAGACCGTTTGAGTTGCCTTCAGAAACCAATGATGTTGGTTACGATTCATTGTATTCAGGTGGTATCATCGAAAGTATTTCAGGCCAGTCGCCGAGCCCATGGAAAGGTACTTCAATTGTTTTAGCAAGAAGATTTAATAAGTCTGACAATAAGAGCAATTTTATTATTTCAAGCATTCCTCTTGAAAGATTCAATGCAAAAAACAATATAGATAGTTTGTTTAAACAAGTATTTGTCAATGAGCTTGGATTCTAAACAAAAAAGAATTGTTGTATTTGCAAGTGGAAGTGGCAGTAATGCTGTAAAACTTTGCCGAACTACCTTAAATCAAACTGATATAAAAGTAGTAGCCTTGTTTTGTAATAATCCCAATGCCGGTGTGATTGAAAAAATGAAGGAGTTTGATGTTCCTGTTGTTCTTTTTAACAGAACCGATTTCAGAAATGAAGCAGAGTTTCTAGAAAAACTAAATCAATATCAACCTGATTTAATTGCATTACTTGGCTTTTTATGGAAAATTCCTGCTTATCTGGTTGATGCTTTTCCTACGAAAATTGTGAATCTACATCCTGCTTTATTACCTAAATTTGGTGGTAAAGGTATGTACGGACATTTTGTTCATGAAGCTGTGAAAGCAGCAAATGAAAAAGAAACCGGCATCAGCATTCATTATGTAAATGAAAATTTTGATGAGGGAGAAATCATTGCTCAGTTTAAGGTTGATTTAAATCCGAATGATACAGCAGAAAGTATTGCTGATAAAATCCACGTTTTAGAACAAACTTTTGTAGCTGAAACAATCATCGGTTTATTGAAATAAATTTATCGGCTTGATTAATTTTTAAAGCAAAAAATTCTTTGTAAAAATAATTTTAAGCTAAATCAGGCAATTACAAAATCAATTAGCTACTTTTGCAGGCTCTAAAAAACGCCTTCATGTCAGCTTCAATAAAAATCAAAAACGCCTTAATTTCAGTATTTTACAAAGATGGATTAGAACCTATCGTTCAAGCACTTCACAAACATGGTGTAAAAATTTACTCCACGGGTGGAACTCAACAATTTATTGAGGCATTAGGAATTGAGGTTTTTGCTGTTGAAAATCTGACAGGTTATCCAAGTATTTTGGGTGGAAGAGTTAAAACTCTTCATCCTAAAATTTTCGGAGGAATTTTAGCAAGAAGAGAAGAAGCTTCTGATTTAAAAGAAATCGAAGAATTTCAAATTCCGCTTTTTGATTTGGTGATGGTTGATTTATATCCTTTTGAAGAAACACTTGCCAAAACAAACGACGAACAAACAATCATCGAAAAAATTGATATCGGCGGCGTATCATTGATTCGTGCTGCTGCTAAAAATTTCAAACACACTTTAATTGTTGCTGATAAAAGTGATTACTCAAATTTATTAGAAATCATTAATACCCAAGATGGAAGTAGCAATCTTGAAAACAGAAAATTATTTGCTGCAAAAGCATTTCAAACTACTTCACATTACGATTCAGCAATTTTTAACTATTTCAATCTTGAAGCCGGTTTAGATTCTTATCGTTTAAGTATCAATGAAGGTCAGACTTTGAGATATGGTGAAAATCCTCATCAAAAAGGTTTTTTCTATGGTGATTTGAATAGCTTGCTAGAAAAGCTTCATGGAAAAGAATTATCGTATAACAATATTTTAGATGTTGATGCAGGAATTAGTTTGATTGAAGATTTTGAAGAACCAACTGTAGCCATCATCAAACACAATAATCCTTGTGGAGTTGCATCAAGAAATTCATTATTCGAAGCATGGAAAGATGCTTTGGCGGGCGATCCGGTTTCTGCTTTTGGAGGAATTATTGTTCTTAACAGAATAGTTGATGTTGAAACAGCTAAAGAAATTGACAAAATATTCTGTGAGGTTTTGATTGCACCTGATTATGCAGCAGAGGCTTTACAAATTCTACAATCGAAAAAGAATAGAATTATTCTGAAAAAAATTGGCTCTCTTCCTAAAAAAAGAACAGTTAGAGCTTCTTTAAACGGAGTTTTAGTTCAAGATAAAGATTTGGTAGTTTTAAAACCTGGCGATTTAAAAGCGGTTTGTAGCAAAACAGTATCTGATGCTGATATTGAAGACCTAATTTTTGCTGATAAAATTGTAAAACATACAAAATCAAACACAATTGTTTTGGCTAAAAACAAACAATTACTAGGAATTGGATGTGGTCAAACAAGCAGAGTTGATGCTTTAAGACATGCCATTGCAAAAGCAAAAAGTTTCGAATTCGAATTAAAAGGATGCGTGATGAGCAGTGACGCATTTTTCCCATTTCCTGATTGTGTTGAAATTGCTCATTTAGAAGGAATCGATACCGTTGTTCAACCTGGTGGTTCAATAAAAGATGATGCATCAATTGACTATTGCGAAAAGAACGGAATGGCAATGTATTTCACCGGTGTTAGACATTTTAAACACTAAGGGAAAAAATTCCTTTTAAAATTAAAATACATTTATTATAATTTGCATCAAACAAACCCATGAGCGTTTTTAGTTTTTTAACACAAGATTTAGCAATAGACCTTGGCACTGCCAATACATTGATAATCCATAAAGATCAGGTGGTTGTAGATGAACCATCTATCATAGCTGTCAACAGAAGAACAGGTAATGTTATTGCTGTTGGTAGTCAGGCTCAACAAATGCATGGTAAGGTGCACGAGGATATTAAGACAATTAGACCACTAAAAGATGGTGTAATTGCCGATTTCCAGGCTGCCGAGCACATGATTAGAGGCATGATAAACATGATTCCTCAAAATAATAAGTTCATCAAACCACAGCAAAGAATGGTAATTTGTATTCCATCAGGTATTACCGAAGTGGAAAAAAGAGCCGTAAAAGATTCTGCTGAAAGAGCCGGTGCAAAAGAGGTTTATCTTATTCATGAACCGATGGCTGCCGCTATTGGTATTGGTATTGATGTGTTTGAACCAATGGGTAACATGATTATTGATATTGGTGGTGGTACTACTGAAATTGCAGTTATTGCACTTGCAGGTATTGTTTGCGACCAGTCGATTCGTGTTGCGGGAGATGAATTTACCGAAGATATTTTAGATTATATGCGCAGACAACACAACCTTTTGGTTGGAGAAAGAACTGCAGAAAGAATTAAAATTGAAGTAGGTTCAGCTTTACCTGAACTAGACAATCCGCCACCTGATTTTGCAGTAAACGGAAGGGATTTAATGACAGGTATTCCTAAACAAATTACTGTTAGCTATAGCGAAATTGCTTCAGCTTTAGATAAATCAATTTCAAAAATTGAAGAAGCCGTACTTAGAGCATTGGAATTAACACCACCTGAATTATCCGCTGATATTTATTCTACCGGTTTATACCTAACAGGCGGTGGTGCTTTATTACGCGGTTTAGATAAGCGTATTGCTACCAAAACCAAATTACCTGTGCATGTTGCTGAAGATCCACTTCGCGCCGTTGTAAGAGGTACCGGTATGGCTTTGAAAAATTTAAAGAATCATAAATTCTTGATGACCTGATTCTCCCCTGAGCGAGCATGAGGAACCTGATTTTCTTTTTATATAAATACTATACCTTCATCCTCTTTTTTTCATTAGAGATGGTGTCGTTGGTGATTTTATACCAATTTAACAATTACCAAAGAGCCAGCTTTTTAAATTATACAGGTGGAATTGCTTCAGGTTTTTACGAATCGGTAAACAATACCACCAATTACTTCAGCCTAAGAAGAATAAATGATAGTTTAATGAATGAAAATGCTCGTTTGAGAGCACAACAATTAAACGCTTATTACCAAAGTGGTTTTACTTTAAGTTCAATTGTAGATACAGTTTACAAACAACAATACTCATACATTGCAGCTAATGTTGTCAATAACTCTATCACCAAAAGAAATAATTATATTACCATCGATAAAGGAAGGGCTCATGGCATAGTAACCGATATGGGTGTCATCAGCTCGAATGGTGTTGTTGGTATTGTTACCAGTGTTTCAGAAAATTTTGCAACGATTCGCTCTGCTTTAAATTCAGGAACAAAAATATCAGCTATGCTGAAAAAAAATAATGCATTTGGCTCGCTTGAATGGAATGGTGATGACCCTAAATATTCATCACTTTTGCATGTAAATAAACATGTTCCAATAAAAGTTGGAGATGAAGTAGTAACAAATAATTATTCAACATTATTTCCGGTAGGAATTCCTATTGGTTTTATTAGTGAACAAAATCTTGAAGCCGGAGATAATTTTCATAATTTGAAAATTGAACTTTATACCGATTTTAGTACTTTGAAAAGTGTTTATGTCATCAGAAACATTTTAAAAGAAGAACAAAAAACATTAGAAAATAACTTAAAAGTTGATAATTGATATTTTAAATTCTGTCCTAAGATTCATTTTCTTGATATTATTACAATTGCTTGTAATCAATAATATCGAGCTGAATACCTATATCAATCCCTATATCTATCCCCTGTTTATTCTTACACTTCCTGTTTCAATTAAACCCTGGCAAATTGTAATTCTTTCTTTCCTAACCGGAATGGTAATGGATACTTTTAGCAGCACTCCCGGTTTACACATGGCTGCTACAACTTTTATGGGTTACCTCAGGATTTTTTACTTAAAATTTGCCGCTAATAAAGAAGATTTTGAAGTTCGTTTAGCTCCAACTTTATCTAAAAAAGGACCGGTTTGGTTCATGTTGTATACCTTCATCCTCATTTTTGTTCACCATTTACTTTTATTCTATTTTGAAGTTTATGGTTTAAGTGAATTTTTCAGAACATTTCTAAGGGTTTTAGGTAGCACACTTTTTAGCGTTTTATTGATTGGTTTAGGGCAAATTTTATTTTACAAGGTAGCGCAGGGAAAGAGAAATGGATAAAACCTTCAGACAAAGAACCCTTCTTATTATTTTTATTACTGTGGCATTTATTTATTTATGCCGCTTGTTCTATCTACAAATTATTGATGATAGCTATTTCCTTAGTGCACAAAACAATGTACTTCAAGAACAAACTATCTATCCGGCCAGAGGTTTAATTTACGATAGAAATGGAGAATTGCTGGTTTATAATGATGCAATTTATGACTTGTCGGTAATGCCCGAACAAATTAAAAATCTCGATACTTTGGCTTTTTGTGAAGTACTTGGAATTACCAAAGAAGACTTTATAAAAAAGTTCGATAAAATGAAAAAACAGAAAGGTTATGCCCCTTGGAAACCTGCTGTTTTTGAAAGACAAATTACTATTCCAACCTATGCTGCTTTCCAGGAAAAATTATATGATTTCCAGGGCTTTTTTGTTGAAGTAAGAACCGATAGAAAATACCAGCACAACAACGCTGCTCACGTAATGGGATATATTGGTGAGGTTACCGACAGAGATATCGAAAAAAGTGAAGGTTACTACAGAATGGGCGATTTCATTGGTATTAGCGGTGTTGAACGCACTTATGAAAAAGAATTAGGTGGTAAAAAAGGTACACGTTATGTTTTGGTTGATAGCAAAAGCCGTTCGCAAGGCCGATACAAAAATGGAGAATTTGATACAGCTGCTGTTGCCGGACAAAATATCAACCTAAGTATCGATTATAAACTTCAAGAACTTGGAGAATTGTTAATGCTGAATAAAACCGGAAGTATTGTGGCAATTGAACCTCAAACAGGTGAAATTTTATCATTGGTTAGTAGTCCGGCTTACAACCCAAACTTACTAATTGGAAGAGATAGAGGTAACAAATACATGGAGTTGTTGAGAGACCCAATGAAACCTCTTTTTAACAGACCTTTATCTGCTCCTTATCCTCCGGGTTCAATTTTTAAAATTCTGATGGCATTAACCGGTCAACAAGAAAAGGTTTTAAATCCAGCTACTACTTATGGATGTCACCATGGTTATATGTTTGTTGGATGTCACCCGCATGGTTCTCCGCTCCCACTCAGACCTGCTATTGCCGTAAGTTGTAATGCTTATTTCTGTCAGGTTTACCGCAGTATCGTTAATAACCCAAGGTATCCTCATGCAGAAGATGCTTATAATAGTTTCTACAAACACATTGCTAGTTTTGGCTTAGGTAAAAAATTAGGTGTTGATTTATACGGCGAAGGAAATGGATTTTTACCACCAGCTACTTACTACGACAAAATTTATGGCAGGTATCGCTGGCAGGCTACAACTACTATTTCATTAGGAATTGGACAAGGTGAATTAGGAATTACTCCGATTCAAATGGCCAATGCAACTGCAACTGTAGCCAATAGAGGTTATTATATTACACCTCATATTGTGAAAAAAATTGGAGGAAAAACAAATCCAAATCCTCAATTTAACAAAAAGAACTGGACCACAATTGATACCGCTTATTTCCCTATTGTAATTGAAGGTATGCAGGATGTGGTAGAAAGAGGAACAGCTTATATTGCTCGAATTCCGGGAATTTCTATGGCAGGAAAAACAGGTACTGCACAAAATCCACATGGAAAAGATCACTCAGTTTTCTTTGCATTTGCTCCGGTTGATAATCCTAAAATTGCTATTGCAGTTGTAGTTGAAAATGCCGGTTTTGGTGCCACATGGGCAGCTCCAATTGCTTCATTAATGATTGAACAATATTTAACCGGAAAACACAATACGCGTCCGCATTTGAAGGAAAATATGTTGAAAGGAAATTTAAACCACAGAAATGACACCGCAGCAACCAAAACCAAGTAGTATCGACTGGATTACCCTCCTGCTTTACTTCCTGTTTATAACAATAGGATTGCTGAGTGTGTATGCATCGGTTTATAAAGAAACCAATCCACATATTTGGGATACCACTCAGAATTATGGCAAACAATTAATCTGGATAGGCATCTCAGTTTTTATTGGAATGCTGATTTTATTAATTGATGAAAAATTCTTCTTTGCCTTTGCCTATCCTATTTATGGAATAACCATTTTTATGTTATTACTGGTTTTGGTAGCAGGTACAACAGTAAAAGGCTCATCATCATGGATTGAAATAGGTGGATTTAGAATGCAGCCAGCAGAATTTGCCAAATTTGGAACAGCACTTGCAATAGCCAAATACTTAAGTGGCTATAACAAAGATTTCGCTAAAAATCGACTGGACCAATACATATCAATTGCCATCATTTTAGCACCTATGGTCATTATTCTTTTGCAAAATGAAACGGGTTCAACATTGGTATTTTTCTCTTTTGTATTTGTATTATACAGAGAAGGATTACCCGGCTGGATATTATTTGCAGGATTTATGCTGGCAGTATTAGGCGTGCTGGCTTTATTAATCAAACCTTTATATATTATTATTGGTTTGGTGGTTTTAGCCGGAATTTTTCTGCTTTTGGTAAGAAGAACCAAAGCCCTGATTTTTCTAACAATTGGAGTTGTTGTAATATCATCATTTTTGGTGGGTAGTATTGATTATGCATTTCAAAACATCCTTCAAAATCACCAAAGAACACGTATCAATGTTTTATTGGGAAAAGAGGTTGATATTAAAGGAGCAGGTTACAATGTGCAACAATCTAAAATTGCCATTGGTTCAGGTGGATTTTGGGGAAAAGGATTCTTACAGGGAACTCAAAACAAATTCAGATTTGTACCTGAACAAAGTACCGATTTTATCTTTTGTACCATTGGTGAAGAATATGGCTTTTTAGGCTCATCTATCTTCGTTATTTTATACATGGTGATGCTTTGGCGATTGCTTGTAATGGCAGAACGACAACGACAAAAATTCAACCGGATTTACGGTTATAGTGTAGTAAGTATTTTATTCTTTCACTTTCTGATTAATGTAGGAATGACCTTGGGATTGATGCCTGTAATTGGAATTCCTCTACCCTTTTTTAGCTATGGAGGTTCAGCCCTTTTAAGCTTTACAATCTTGCTATTTATCTTTATCAGATTAGATGCCAACAGAGTTAATGAGTTGAAGAATTTTGATTAGGGTGGATTTACTCCTCAATCAACTCCTCCAACAATTCCAAAAAATCATCTCTGCTGATTTCTCTTGCTCCCATACTTTGTAAATGGGATGTGCTTTGCTGACAATCTATTAATTCGATGCCTTCCTGCATGGCATGTAAACATAGGAAAATTAAGGCTGCTTTGCTGGCATTACTCATTAGACTAAACATACTTTCTCCAAAAAAAACTTTGCCTAGTCCTATGCCATACAATCCTCCAACCAATTCGTTGTTTTTCCTCACTTCAAATGAATGAGCAAATCCTTCTTCGTGTAAATTTAAGTAGGCTTGTATGATGTCTTCACTAATCCAGGTTCCGTCTTCTACCCTGGTATTTCTACAGTGTCGAATGACTGCTTCAAAATCAGTATTGATGCTGAACTCAAATTCTCCTTTTTTGAGCAATTGTTTCATGCTCTTACTTACTTTAATTTCTTTAGGAAACAATACCAGTCTGGGATCCGGACACCACCAAAGAATAGGTTCGTCTTCGTTATACCAAGGAAAAATGCCCATGGAATAAGCCTTTACCAAGGTAGAAATCTGAAGATCACCGCCAATTGCCAACAAACCTTCCTGGTCAGTCAATCGAGGGTCGGGAAAAGAATCACCTTGGATAAAATACATTGTTCAAAAATAATTGTATTGGCTTTATATTCGAAAGAAAAAAAACATGGGTCCAAATCCTGAAATTCTGCTAAGTCTGGTAAAAACCAAAATGCCTTTTGGCAAGTATAAAGACCGCCTAATTTGCGACTTACCTGTTTCTTATCTCGAATGGTTTCAGCGAAAAGGATTTCCTAAAAGTAAACTGGGTATTCAACTGGAAACCATGTTCGAAATCAAAATCAACGGGTTGGAAGATTTATTGAATCCACTTAAAAAGAAATAAAAAAAGCCGGCTCCTTACGAAACCGGCTTTATATGAATTTTAAAAACCTTAGTTTAATACTTCACTTACTTCAGTGTAAGGCAAATTGAAAGCATCAGATACACCTTTGTAAACTACTTTACCTTCAACAACATTTAAACCTAATCTTAACTCTTCGTTATCGGCACAAGCTTTTTTCCAGCCTTTGTTTGCCAATTGAAGTGCATAAGGTAAAGTTGCATTGGTTAATGCCAATGTTGAAGTATAAGGAACTGCACCCGGCATATTTGCTACACAGTAATGAATGATACCATCGATTACATAAGTAGGATTTTCGTGTGTAGTTGGTTTACATGTTTCAATACATCCACCTTGGTCTACTGCAACGTCAACCAATACAGTACCCGGTTTCATTATTTTTAACATATCTCTTGTAACCAAATGAGGCGCTTTTGCTCCTGGGATTAAAACTGCACCTACAACTAAATCAGCTTGTTTAACAGCTTCTCTTACATTGTACTCGTTAGAAAATACAGTTTTAACATTTTTAGGAAGGATATCATCTAACTCACGTAATCTAGGAATAGAAATATCCATGATAGTAACATCAGCAGACATACCGGCAGCCATTTTAGCAGCTTGTGTTCCAACGATACCTCCACCTAAAATTAATACATTAGCAGGTTTAACTCCTGGTACACCTCCTAAAAGGATACCACGTCCACCCATAGGTTTTTCTAAATATTTAGCACCTTCCTGAATACTCATTCTTCCGGCAACTTCACTCATTGGAACCAATAATGGCAATGAACGATCTTTCTTTTCTACAGTTTCATATGCCAAACAAACCGCTTTGCGCTCAATCATGGCATTGGTTAATGGCTCATAAGATGCAAAGTGGAAATAGGTAAACAACAATTGGTTTTCTTTAATCAAAGGATACTCAAGCTCAATTGGCTCTTTCACTTTAATTATCATATCAGCAATTTTGTAGATTTCTTCAATGCTAGCTAACATAGTAGCACCTGCAGCAGCATATTCTTCGTCGCTAAAACCACTTCCGATACCGGCAGTAGCTTGTACATTTACAGTATGACCTGCTTTGCAAAGAGCTGAAACACCCGCCGGAGTTAATCCTACACGGTTTTCATTGTTTTTGATTTCTTTTGGAACACCAATAATCATAATTTTCAAGTTTGGAGGGCAAACTTAGGACTAATTATTTGAACAAAAAAATTGAATTTCGTCACCAAACCAAGCAATAAAGCTCATGCAATTGGAATAATTATGCGATGATGTATTCACCAGATAATCGAGGAACTTTTTGGGTATAATTCATTTGCAGACAAAAAGATACATCATCTGTCTGGCTATGCAACAATTGAAATCTTCTGGCATGAGACGATTTTCTTACCAAAGCTTCCAATTCGTTTTTATGTTGTTCGTATAAAGCAATTCCTGCTATACAAGAGTCATCTTCCTGTTCATCTTCCCCTGCTAATCTTTGAGCCAATGCTCCTGCAAACAAGGTATCTTCAAGGTTGTATTTGTCTTTCCAGCCTGCGCATAACAAAACAACCGGTGCATTTTTTTCCTTGAGGTAATTTTCAACTGCATCAATATTCAGAAAAGAGCCAATTACAATTTCGGCCGCTCCTTGCTGTCTGGCCATTTTAATTGCTTTGGTTCCATTGGTAGTTGTGAAGGCAATTTTTTTACCTTCAATCAACGGATTTAAAAACTCAAAAGGAGAATTTCCCATATCAAAACCCGGAAGTTTTTCTGCATTTCGTTCAGCTGCAGTTAGAAAATCAAAATCCTTAAAAATGCTGCATTCTTCGGGAGTAGAAACAGGCAAAATTTTATCTATACCTGTTTCAAAAGCTACACACATGGTACTTGTAGCCCTTAATATATCAATCACCACAACCGTTTTTCCTTTTAAATCATACAAAGGCAATAACTTCGGAGTGTATACAATTTCTATGTTTTTCATTGGCCGGCAAATTAATCAAATTTAGCCACTACCTCATTTGTAAAATCAAAAATTGGAAAGAAGTATGAATGAGCTCTTTTCCCTCAATCAAAATACATTGAGCACGACTGTAGGATTGGTAAACTGAAGTTCTGGTTGAAAGATATTTTGACTAGAGAACTTCTAATTAATAGGCATTATTTATTATGGTTCTAATCGTTTTCTGGTTTGGCAAAGGTGGCGATTTTTACAATGAATGTTGAGTTGAAGTCCGCCAGCTGGCGGATGACTAACCAAAAATGTGAATTCGGGGCACTGAACCGCCACTTTTGCTAAACCAGTATAATAGGTAGTGATATGTTTGATTCCTTAAATATTACCTATGTTGGTCAATTAGAATATTATTGCCATCAGGGTCTGTCAATGTAATATGGGCTGGACCTTTGGTAGTAGTGTCTGCTGAGGAAGTTAATTGAATTTCACATTTAATTAAATGTTCTTGAATTATTCTAACATCATCAAAGGTTTCCAAATTTTGACAACTTTCATCCCAACCTGGATTAAATGTAATAATGTTCTTGTCAAACATCCCTTCAAACAAACCAATGATGGCGTTTCCATTTTTCAATATCAACCATTTTTGATTGATATCACCACCTAATTTTAAAAATCCTAAATTCTCATAAAATTCTTTGGATTTATGAATGTCTTTTACAGTAAGACTAATTGAAAATGCTCCTAATTTCATATTGACTAATTTTAAATTGGTTTAATTTTATTACCCTTCTCTTTGTGCTTAAATGTCAACACTAATATAAGTCTTTCTGCTAAATGTTTTTCTAATTGTATTTGACTTACCTTTTAATTTCACTTTTTAATTGTAAAAGTAATATTCTTTTGTTAATGGTTTTCGGTTTTCAAGAATTTCCTATAATTGATGTATCTGGAATCAAAACTAAATGATTATAAACATCAAAATGAAATAAAAACAATAAGCTAAAACGCAATCTAAACTAAATTATTTTATCGCTAGAAAGAATAGTACCATAATGTAACAAACTGATTTTATTGTCGTTCTAATGCCATAAAAAAATGAAACATGCGTACAAAATTTTACATCCTGATGTTCTTACTACTGGGAGGAGTAGGCATCACAATGGCGCAAAGCCATGAAAAAACACTGCAAATTCACTTCGAATCTGATGAGTTTGGTTTAGACAAACAAAATCGTGCTGAACTCAAAAAACTCATTCAGGAATTGGGTAATTCTTCTTATCATGAAATTACTATTACGGGTCATACCGACCATGATGCCAGTGAAGAATACAACCAACAATTATCAAACCGCCGAGCCCAACAAGTAAGAACATTTTTAGGCGAAAACGGTATTCAGGAAAACCGCATTTCAATGAACTGGTATGGTGAAAATAAACCTAAAGCCAGTAACACAAAAGAAAGTGGTAAAAAAGAAAATAGAAGGGTTGAAATCAAAGTAAAATTGTATGATTTTAAATCAACTGCTGATGTATTAAACCAAGTTGCAACGACTAAAAAACAATCCTTTGTTATCAACCCAAATAAAGAAAATAAAATAATTGGTGAAAAAGGAATTGAAGTGAAGATACCAGCAAATTCGCTAGAAACTGAAGATGGGAAACCAATACAAGCTGGAAATATTAAAATTGAATTGAGTGAAATCTACTCAGATGCTGATGCCATAACCAAACAAATTTCAACAAGTTCGGATGGAAGAATTTTAGAAACTGGTGGCATGTTTGAAATTAATGCAACACAAAACGGACAGAATTTAAGGCTAAAGAATGGAAAAGAAATGAAAATTGAAATGCCTTCAAAAAATATAAAAGAAGGCATGAATGTATTTGTTGCAGAAAAAAAATCAAGCGGAATTACTGAATGGAAAATCACTCCAAATACATTTAAAGTTGAATCAAAACCAAGAATAAAAATTCCATTTACAAAGGTAAATTCTAAGTTATTTTTGGCAGGAAGGAAACCTGAAATAAATAGTCAATTCAAAAACATCAGTTTCTTATACAAATTCCCCATTCCGCCCAAGTATCCAGTAATTCCAGCAAAACCCAAAAGATATGAATTACCTAAAAAGGAGGTTTATGTTTCATTTTTAGAGAAGTTTTATATCGGTAAAGCAAAACGAGATAAACGTTATCAGGCAGAAGTAGAAAGAAGAGAAAATTTATACCAGATCAAATTGAAAACTTATGAAAGAAATTTGAGTCGGTATGTTGCTTCTATTGAGAAATATAAAAAAGACTCAATTGATTATGAAACCAAGGAATATGAGAAATTTAAATCTTGGTTAAATAAACAAAAAGAATCTTGTGAGTTCAATATTCGAAAATTCGAAAATCATGCATATAACAATGCATTAGAAAAGTTTGTTGCAGAAAACGACAGTAACAATTTAACAGCCATTATCCCGAAATTTTATTTAACAGGTTTAGCAAAGGTTAGAGCTTATAAAGTTTCTATTCTTCAACACAGTTATTGGGCCAAATATAAAATTGAACAATTAGAAAATTTAAGTCTCATGGATGCAACAACCAAATATGGTTACAAATCTCATATTAATATTCAATACACCCATTCAGTAAGAGATCAGGGCCAATTTGAATTCAACAATAGCTTAATGGAGCAGTTTGTAAATAAGGATGAAATTAAAAAAGAACTGGAAATGGCAGAAGATGATATTTTCGAAAAAAGGAAAAACCTTGGCTTGCTAAATGATGTAGCTGCAAGAATGGTTTATTCTGCTGCCTTATCGAAATTTGGCATGTACAATTGCGATCGATTTGGTACTACACCTCCTGCCATGATGGTTAAAATTGATATCCCATTTACAGAGGATGCACAAATTTACTTTCAGATAAAAGGAGAGAACAGTTTGATTTATGCCTATAGAAACGAGAAAGGTTACAATATAAAACTGCCTAAGAACAAAGAAATAGTTGTTGTCATGATGAGTTATGACAAAAAATTAGGACCCTTATTTTTAAAGGAAAGTAAAAATTTCACCTCTGATACAAAACTCGAATTAAAGCCGGAACCATTCAATTTGAAGGAGATTAAGTCGGCATTGGCGAGTTTATAGATAATACTACCGAATGCTTGAAGTATAGAAAATTTGAAAACAATACTTTTAACTTAAATCAAACAAGTATTTACCTATTCAACAAGAAAAGCCCAATGGGCTTTTCTTGTTGAGTTAAATTCAACTCCAAATAATAGATACAAAAAAACCAGCCGAAGCTGGTTTCTTTTTTGTTGCGGAGGCAGGACTCGAACCTACGACCTTTGGGTTATGAGCCCAACGAGCTACCACTGCTCCACTCCGCGATTTAGGGATGCAAAAATAGGAATAATTTCGGATCCTGCAAACTATTTTGCAAAATATCTTCAACCATCTGTATACCAGAGCAATAATCAGACTTCTTTAAAAAAATCAGTAATTTTACCCAAACCAGAACTGACTTAACTTTAAATTTTTCCGGATTGTACGTGCTAAAACTAAAAGTCCTTTCGAGAGCATTTTCATTTTTACCCCAATGGGGAAATTCTACACCTAGTTGCTTTAATCTCCGAAATTCCAAAAGATTTAGGTTGGATTTACTTCTAATTAATAAAACTCCTGTAACCAATTCATTTCTTCAAGGTGAATTCATATGAACTAAAGTCTGTTAGTAATAAATTCGCTTTAATTTGCACTATGAAACTAATTGATTTAATTAAAACCAATAATTGGCTGAGTATTCAAAATACTTTGCTAAACTTATATCCGGATGAGGAAACTTTAATTGATGAATACAAAAATGTGTTTGAAAAGCTACAAAGTTTGGAATCTATAAATATGGACCTGGAAATTGTTCTAACTAAAATAGGATCGGATGAAAGCGATTTTTATATCGATGTTTCCGGGCACGAAATAAATCAAAATTCAAGTTCTGATACTTATTCATTAGCATCCACCAAGTGGAACAAATGGCTTGGAATGGAAATAAGCAAAAATACTTTGATTGATTTTAATGAATTAGAAATCATTTCACATTGTCTTTATGAAATGACATTTTTCGCATTTGATGAGGATGAAATACAGGAGTACTTAGCCTCTCTTGAAAAATCAATGGAGGAATACAAAGAATTAAGTGATGAAGAAAAGAAATCCCAAACTTTAACACTTGATGAACTATTGAAGAAAATAGATGAAAACTAACCTGCTTAGTTGTTTCAATCCCTACCCATGCACCGTTTCTTTCTTTCCGTAATTTCTGATGATGCTATCTTCGTAGTTGATCCATTCCTGCCATCTTTTTTCAATGTCTAATTCACCGCAGTATTTTCTTGCATAACCCAAAAAGGTGGTATAATGCCCGGCTTCACTTACCATTAATTCGTGGTAAAACTTGGCTAGTTCTTTGTCCTGAATGTTCTGAGATAATACTTTAAATCTTTCACAACTTCTGGCTTCAATCATCGCAGAAAATAAAAGTCTGTCTAAAAACGATTGTTGTCTGCTTCCATCCTTCTTCAAAAACTTAACCAAATCGTTTACATAATCGTCTTTTCTTTCTCTACCCAATTTTAATCCTCTTGCTTTAATAAGCTCATGAACTTGGTTGAAATGCTCAATTTCTTCTTTAGCAATTCCTAATAAATCAGTTACTAAATCCTGGTGGTCTGAATTTTGAGTGATAATTGTAATGGCATTGGTGGCTGCTTTTTGCTCGCACCAGGCATGATCTGTTAAAATCTCTTCTATATTCGATTCTACAATATTTACCCAGCGTGGGTCGGTACTTAATTTTAATCCTAACATATGCCGCCAAATTTACCCCTTTTCAATTTCAAAAAAGCAATCAGTTTATTTCTTTTATTTGTGGCTGCATGATTTCAAACCCTCTTTTACTCATAATTGGCTCTGTTTGGCCTGAACCTAATTCTTCTGCTGCAGGGTATAGAATGATGCAAATCATCGAATCATTTCAATCAAACAACTGGAAAATACACTTTGTTAGCACTGCTGCAGATTCAGCTTTTAAATTTCCTTTAGAAACTATCAATATCGATTATTCTATTGTTCAGTTAAATCATTCTTCTTTTGATGATTTTATCAAAAAACTAAATCCAACTATTGTATTGTTTGATAGATTTATGGTAGAAGAGCAATTTGGTTGGAGGGTTTCAGAAATTTGTCCGGATGCCATTAAAATTCTTGATACAGAAGATTTACACTTTTTACGAAATGCACGTCAAACAGCATTTAAAGAAAAAAGAGAGTTGACTGAAAACGATTTATTTTCTGATTTAACAAAGAGAGAAATTGCCTCTATTTATCGATGTGATTTTTCAATCATTATTTCAGAATATGAAATGAATTTACTTAAATCCACATTTAATATTCCGGAGCAAATCCTGCTTTATCTACCCATTACTTTTAATACTAATAATCTTAAACAGGGATTATCTTTTACTGAAAGAAAAAACTTCTTTTTTATCGGCAATTTTTACCATGAACCCAATAAACAAACAGTTCAAATTTTAAAGGAAAAAATCTGGCCATCAATAAGAAAAAAACTACCTGATGCTGAATTGCATATTTATGGAGCTTATGTTTCGGAGCATTTTTTAAACTTAAGCAATGAAAAATCCGGATTTATTGTAAAAGGAAGAGCAGAAAGCTCAGAAGAACTTTTTCTAAAATACAGATGTTTGCTTGCTCCTATTCCTTTTGGCGCGGGATTAAAAGGGAAAATCCTTGAATCGATGTTGTATTCATGCCCTTTTATCACAACTGATATTGGTGCAGAAGGCATTTTAGGTGATATAATTTTCAAGGATTATATTCAAAACAATCCAGAAAACTTAATTGAAGCAGCTGTAGATTTATATACCAATGAAGAAAAATGGAATGATGCCATTCAATTGGGCCATCATTGCATCAAAAACAAGTTTAATGTTGAAAATTTTAAAAACACACTAATCGACAAAACAAACTTTGTTATTCAAAATAGAATCGAACTTAGAAAATTAAATTTTATTGGTCAATTGCTTCAAACAGAATTCAACCAAAGCAAAAAATATTTATCAAAATGGATTGAACTTAAATCTACTGATTCATCAAAATAAAGAACAAATCCTATTTGTGTTTATCCCAATATTTTTTTCCATAGGCACAAAAAATCTCTTCACCTGCTTTGATTTTCCTTTTGGCAACCAAACAAATTTTATTGGTATCTTCTAACTTGATAATAGCATTATTGGTGAAATCTGATTTTGAAAAACCATCTGCATCATTGGCATATTTTGCAAAACAATCAGTTTGTGAAGTATCAAAAATAGAACCATTTGGTAGGTTCATGAAGTAACGGTCTTCCTTTTTTAAAACCCTAATTTTAGCTTGTTTCTGACTTAAAACCTCGCCTTTAAAAATGGAGATTATCTCATCTTTATAAATATCAATAGCGGTGAACAATCCCAATCCGGCACTTAAAATATTTGATTCTTGTACGAATAAATAATCACTTTCCTCACTTTCTATCGACTGATCCATGCGATAAATATCAATATTTCTTCAAAAAAATCAAAGGAATTAAAAAAAATGAGCGTTCAATTTGCAAAACAATCAACCAAAAAACAAGACAAATGGTTTATTAATTGATTTTAATAGTTGAAAATAAATGTCAATTTGCAGTATGCCAAATTCCGCAAAAGAAAATTTCAGAATCATGAGTTTAATAATCATCAGCTTGATTATTATTTTCATTGGCATAATCATGATGCTATCTGGTAACGACACGAATCCTTATACTTCATTGGATTTAGGCCCAAGTTTTCAATTAAAAATTAGCAATACACAGCAATTATTGGTAGGTGGAATTTGTTTTGCATCAGTGATTGTATTGTTCGGAAAACGAAATCAGCATCACTAAAGAAATATTCCTTTTCTTTGCAGTATGTCATTTAAATCCGGATTTGTTGCCATTATAGGCAAACCCAATGTGGGAAAATCAACCTTACTCAATGCAATACTTGGGGAGAAACTTTCGATTGCCACTCAAAAAGCACAAACTACGCGTCATCGTATCAAGGGAATTTACAATACTCCTGAATGTCAGATTGTATTTTCCGATACCCCCGGAATCATTGAGCCTAAATACAAACTTCAGGGCAGTATGATGAAATTTGTGAATGAAAGTTTAGCAGATTGCGACCTGGTTTTATTTATGACAGATTTCAATGAATACAATGAAGAAACTGAACTCATTGAAAAACTTAAACTCATTCAAACACCTGTCATTTGTATCATTAACAAAATTGATGAGCACAGTCAGGAAGAAGTTGTAGCAAAAATTGAGTTTTGGAAAAAGCTTGAAATCTTTAAAGAAATTATTCCTGCATCGGCAAGTAATCAGTTTAATATGGACATTATTCTGAAATCGCTGATGGAATATTTACCGGTTGGAGCACCCTTTTACGATCAGGACCAATTAACTGACAAAAGTGAAAGATTTGTTGCTTCTGAAATCATCAGAGAAAAAATCTTATTAAGATACAAAGAAGAAATTCCTTATTCGGTTCAGGTTGAAATTGAGAGCTTTAAAGAAGAAGAAAAGATTATTAGAATAAGCGCAGTTATTTATGTGATGAGAGCTTCACAAAAAATAATTATGATTGGAAAAGGCGGTATTGCTATTAAAAACATGGGTATTGCAGCTCGTCGCGACCTTGAACTTTTCTTCAAAAAACAGATATTCCTACAAACTTTTGTGAAGGTAAAAGAAGATTGGAGAGACAACGACAGAACCTTAAAACAATTTGGTTACGAGACTGAATAAGCCTCATTTTCAATAGTTTTTAAAAAGATACTCTTAAACAAATTGGCCTGAATCCATTTAAATTCCTTAGCTTTGCAGGCTAATTTTTTTGGAGAGTGGGAAATATTGTTGCTATAGTTGGAAGACCAAACGTGGGTAAGTCTACCCTTTTTAATCGTATTATGGGTGACCGTAAAGCCATCGTTGATGACTTTAGCGGCGTTACCAGAGACCGTCATTATGGAAAAGCTGAATGGCAAACCAGAGAGTTTGTTTTAATTGATACAGGCGGTTATGTACCTAGTAGTGCTGATATTTTTGAAGCTGCTATCAGGGAACAGGTTAAAATTGCCATTGAAGAAGCCGATGTGCTTTGTTTTATGGTGGATGTACAAACCGGAATTACCGATTTAGATTTGTCGTTTGCAGATTTATTGAGAAGAAGCAAAAAGCCTGTAATTCTTGTTACAAACAAGGTTGACAGTTTTGAAAAGCAATATGAAGCAGCCGAGTTTTACAGCTTAGGTTTTAAAGAAATGCATTTAATTTCATCTACAAGCGGAAGTGGAACAGGTGATTTATTGGATGCAATCATAAATCTGATACCTGCAGAAGATTTGGTTGAAACCGAGGAAGTAATTCTGCCTAAAATTGCTGTTGTTGGTAGACCAAATGTTGGAAAATCATCTTTAGTAAATGCCTTATTAGGTGAAGATAGAAATATTGTAACTGATATCGCAGGAACTACAAGAGATGCAATTCATTCTCATTACAATTTGTATGGAAAAGAATTAATTCTGGTTGATACTGCCGGTATTAGAAGAAAAAAGAAAGTAGAAGAAGATATTGAGTTCTACTCTGTGATGAGGTCGTTAAGAGCTCTTGAGGATTGTGATGTTGCCATTTTGGTAATTGATGCAACAGTGGGAGTTGACCAACAAGACTTAAACCTGGTAAATTTGGCTGTAAAAAACAGCAAAGGTTTGTTGGTTTTGGTAAATAAATGGGATTTAATTGATAAAGACACTAAAACTGCCAGAACATTTGAGCTGGCTATTAAAGAACGTTTGAAGCCTTTTGATGATGTGCCTATTTTATTTATTTCAGCCATCGAAAAACAAAGAATTTTCAAAGTAATTGAAGAAGCTTTGCATGTTTATGAAAACAGAACCAGAAGAATTTCAACTTCAGAATTGAATGAATTTTTTGGAGAAGTGATTGCAGCAAACCAACCTCCTTCTGTAAAAGGAAAGTTTGTTAAGATAAAATATGTGACCCAATTACCGGGTAGAAATCCAAAATTTGTAATGTTTTGTAATTTACCACAATACATAAATGAGAGCTACAAACGCTATCTGGAAAACAAATTAAGGGATGCATATGATTTCAAAGGTTGTCCAATTACAATTTATTTTAGAAAAAAATAGTTAAGTATTTGGTAATTTGAAACTAACCCATATATTTGCACCGAATTTTAGAAACAAATTAATTTAAAAGCAAAATGAAAAAAGTATTATCAATCGTTGCTGCATCTGCTATGTTGGCTATCGTAGCTTGTGGTCCTTCAGCTGAAGAAAAAAAGAAAATGGAAGAAAAAAGAATCGCTGATAGCATCGAAGCTGCTACTCGTACTGCTGATTCTTTAGCTGCTTTAGAAGCATCTATGATGCCTGATTCAGCTGCTGCTTCAACTGACACTGCTGCTGCTTCAACTGAAGCTGCTCACTAATCTTTAGAAGAACAGAACTAAAAAAGAGTGTCGAAATTCGACACTCTTTTTTTTTAGAGCTGATTCTCTCTTCAGCACTTCCTAATTTTTGGAAAATTCACAGAAAAGGAAGAAAAACAGGGAAAAAATTATTCAGGAAAGAAGAAAATATTTGCAGAGATAAAAAATCCCCTTATCTTCGCAGTCCTTAAAAATTTAGACGTCATGGCACAACCAACCTATAACCCATCAATCAGAAAAAGAAGAAACAAACATGGATTCCGTGAAAGAATGGCTAGTGCCTCCGGTAGAAAAGTTTTAGCTTCAAGAAGAGCGCGTGGTCGTAAAAAATTAACCGTTTCAGACGAAAAGCGTCACAAAAAATAATTGAGTTAATCTCAGTTATCGCTTATTGTTTATGCGAATAAAATTGAATCCGGTTTTGCCGGATTTTTTTTTGCATGGAAGAGTACAAACTTACAAAAGCAGAAAGGCTCTCGAATAGAAGTCATATTGATGCCTTGTTTAAAAAAGGCAATCCCTCTTTCCATGTCGCTCCTTTTCGTTTTGTTTGGATTAAACCTGAAACATCTGATGTTGATTCGTTTTGCCAAATCATCATTATTTGCCCTAAAAAAAGGTATAAAAGAGCGCATACCAGAAATAGAATTCGCAGACAAATCAGAGAATTGTATCGCCTGAATAAAAATCCCCTGCTCGAAAAATTAAAATCAGCTAACAATAAAATTGCATTAGGCATTTTTTATCAAGGTGCCGATGAAATGGATTTTCAAATAACTAAGGATATCTTTGTAAGTGCTTTGCTAAAATTAGCATCCAATTTTGAAAAAAATACTTAGCCTTCCATTCATCCTCTTAATTAAAGTATACCAATTACTGCTTTCTCCCCTTTTACCCAATTCATGCAGGTATACCCCAACATGCAGTCAGTACGGAATTGAAGCACTAAAAAAACATGGACCAATTAAAGGTTTATGGTTAACAGTGAAGAGGATTTCTAGCTGTGGACCTTGGGGCGGACATGGACACGATCCGGTTCCTTAAACTTAAATCAATTCCTTTATCTTATTTAATTGATATTTGTATCATGATTGAAATTAAATCTTTTGAATTCAATGATTTCCACGAAAACACTTACGTTGTTTGGGATGAAACTTTACAATGTATGATTGTTGATCCAGGTTGTTATACCGAAAAGGAAAAAAATGAACTTAAAAACTTCATTCTTGGTAAACAACTCAATCCGGTTTTATTGGTTAATACACATTGCCATATCGATCATATTCTTGGAAATAATTTTGTTTCAGAACAATGGAATTTAGCCCTGCATTTACATAAGGATGAATTAAAAACTTATGAGGAAACAGGCAGATGGGCTGATTTTTTTGGAATTGTAACCAAAGAAATGCCAAAAGAATTGGTTTTTATTGATGATAGTCAAAAGCTAAATTTTGGTAATTCAAGCTTTGATATTCTCTTTACACCCGGACATTCTATAGCTTCATTAAGTTTCTATAACCCTAATCAAAACTTTATTTTAGCCGGTGATGTTCTTTTTAGCAGAAGCATTGGCAGAACCGATTTACCAGGTGGAAATCATCAACAATTACTCGACGTTATCAGAACCAAACTATTTACTTTGCCTGATGATTGTCTAGTTTATTGTGGCCATGGACCAGTAACTAATATTGGAGATGAAAAGAAATTCAATCCTTTTTTAAATTAAAACTTATGAGCTTTGATTGGCAAATAATTCCTGTTTTTTTAATATTCAGTTTGGCTGTTTATTATATTTTAAAACGATTTTTCTTCAAGAAAAAAGCTGCAGCATGCGGAACAGATTGTGGCTGTGGCGAAGGGATAAAACTTAAAAACTAAGTTTTACTATTAGCAGACAAACTCTCTTTTAGGAACTATGTTTTACATGGATACCAATAACTATACCATGTCACAAAAAATCTCTATTCCATTTTTATTCATTTTAGCATTATTTACTTTCCAATCGGCAAATGCTCAAAACAGCAAAGATTCATTGCAAGCAGTTAATTTCTTTGGAACTATTTATGCTGTAAAAAGTAGCAATGCACTTCAACTTAGTGAATTAAAACCCTTAGTAAAAAACAATCCAAATGCATTTAAATCATTCAAAAAAGCAAGAAGAGTTAGAGCACTAAGCATAGGTTTAGAACTTCTTTCAATAGTACCTGCTACACTTGCAATTATAAGTGAAAATGAAACAGAATTCTGGATAGGAATTGGCGTATCAGGAATTCTTAATGGAGTTGGGACCTATTTAATGCTCGATCCATACAACAAACACATCACCAATTGCATCAAAGAATACAACAAGGGAAATAGTTATCGGTAAACAAAAAAGCCATTCGCAAAACGAATGGCTTTTTTGTTCAAACTCTTTATGATTACTTCAAATTACTCAACATCACATCAGTCATTTTATCCAAATCAAATTCCGGTTTCCAATTCCAATGCTCGCGAGCCTCAGCATCGTTGATACTTTGTGGCCAGCTATCAGCAATAGCTTGTCTGAAATCGGGATTATAACTTAAAGTGAAATTAGGTATATGCTTTCTGATACTTGCAGCAATTCCTTCAGGATCGAAACTCATACCGGCAACATTGTAACTACTTCTGATTTTTACTTTCTCTGCAGGTGCTTCCATTAATTCAATTGTAGCTCTGATGGCATCATCCATGTACATCATCGGAAGTGTTGTTCCTGCTGCTAAAAAGCTGGTATATGAACCATTTTTTATAGCCTCATGGTAAATATGAACTGCATAATCTGTAGTTCCTCCTCCTGGTGCACTTTTCCAGCCAATTAATCCCGGATACCTGATACTTCTTACATCTACACCATATTTTTGGTGGTAATATTCACAAAATCTTTCTCCGGCTTGTTTACTGATTCCGTATATGGTATTTGGTTCCATTACAGTGTATTGAGGAGTATTTACTCTTGGTGTACTCGGACCAAAAACCGCAATAGAACTTGGCCAGTAAACTTTTTTAATTAAACCTTCTTTTGCTGCATCCAAAATATGGAACAAACCATTCATGTTTAAATCCCAGGCAAATTTTGGATTCTTCTCAGCAGTGGCACTTAATAATGCTGCTAACAAATAAACTTGTGTAATTCCATGCTTTTTAACGATTTCATTAAATCTATCTTTATCTAAAACATCTAATATTTCAAATGGTCCTTCTTGATTATCTAAAGCTTTCAAATCACTACAAACCACATTATCAGTGCCGTAGTTAATTCGTAAAGTAGCTGCCAATTCTAAGCCAATTTGGCCATTTGAGCCGATGATTAAGATTTTTTCCGTTGACATGGTTATGTTTGGTGTTTGAACTTCAAATGTAAAAAAATCATTGTGCTATCAAAGCACTTCTTAACTTGAATTTTCCCCCAAGTGAACCCGGAAGTTCTGTAAATGGAGTATCTGTTGGACTTATCCAGACTAATTTCGATGTATCAATTTTGTTTTCACCCAATCTCATTTTAAAAGATTTGGCCCAACCCGAATCAATTGCATATTCATCTTCATTACCCAATAACAATTCTAAATAGGAATTTAATTCCTTCGTTTTTTGATTAACCGAACTTATAACTTTAACCTCCATTCGGTAAACATTAAAAAACAAACCTAATAGACAAATAAAACTTAACCATTTTAATTGTGCATGTTCCCATAAAGAGGCAGCAAACACAACTATGAGTAGCCAAAAATGAGGTACATATCTAAATATATAAGCTTCAGGATTGATGAAAATACTAATTAATAAAACCAAAGTAAAAACTAGCATAAACCACTTATACTTCTTGTCTTTGTTGATTATAAAACCCAATAAAAAAATGAGTAGTGCCAAAGTAAAGGTTTCTTGAAATATAGGTCCAAATGCTCCAATATCCGGAATTCCACTTCCATAACTCCCCAAGCCATTAAATGAAAATGGTGTTTTAATTTTGGTTTTATCTGGAGATCTAACCCAGCCTGCTTCAGAATAAAGTGAAATTCCAAATTTCTGAAACCTATTCAAATCTTTGAAATTTTCAGGATAATTATTCTCACCAAAAAAATTGATTTCAGGATTTTCTGCAACAGGGAAAAACGGATGCCCTTTATCAAAGGTATTTGAAATAAAAGGGTGGTATCCAAAAACACCTACGACTAATATTACAAAAAGGGAAAACCTCAAGAACCAAATTCTCCAGGTTTTCGGTGATTTAATTACCACTAAAATGGCAAAAACCAACATAAAAATTACAGTATAAACAGTACCTGTAATTTTTAAATGTGTTAAAACAGCAAAGCATATAAAAGCAGGAAGCCAAGCTGTTTCGTCTTTGCCAAATATTTGAACAACAATAAAAATAATACCTAAACTTAAAACGATTGCAATAGGTCCATCCAAATAAAAAGTAAACAAATTCAATAATGTAATTGGATTCAATGAAATAAGAATTCCAATACTTATTGATTTCCATTTGCTCCAAGCAAAATTATTTGCCAATAAACCTCCACATAATATAAAGGATGAAGCTAAAATAAGCGCCAAACTTATCCCTTTTGCAGCTTCAATAGTTTGGGTGAACAAATAAATTGAAGCTCCATAAACCCAGTTTCCAATAGGGAAATAATTTAGATAATAAAAACAATAAGCTGTTTCTTCCTCAGCCAGATAACGCTTATAAGGATTCCATGATTTAGCCAAATTATAAACCGCATCATGATGGTACCAAATAGCATCAAATAAAGTTTCATGATAAAATGTTGCCCACCATAAACAAATACCAAAAACGCTTATCGAAACTAAAGGAATGATAACAGATTTAAGCCAGTTGAATTGAGCTGTTCTATTTAAATAAAATGAAAATAACGCTACAAAACTTATTATCGATAAAGGCGCTGTTAAAGAAGTTAATGATTGTCCAAAGATTAAATTTACAAAGCCTCCAAAAATCAGCATTGCATAGATAAAAACAATACCCAATCCAACATAATAAATAGCGGAATACTTGTTAGTTGTTTGCATAATTATTCTTCCTCTTCAACTGTATTTGGTGCTGCCAATAATTCTTTCCCTTTCATCCAGTCTTTCGTAAAATTACACCAATCACAATCATCCTTGCCACAGCCTTTCGAAAATTCCTTTGCTTTAATTTTCGAATAAACTTCAATCACTTGCTTTTTTACAATTTCTAAATCAATAGGAGTAATTGCTACTTTTTCTTTGTGAAAATGACCATCAATTTGATCCGGTTCTACAAAATCAAATTCAGCACTTCTCATCTCCCATTGTTTGGTTTGATCGTAATCTAAAATCAACTTATAAAATACGGCCTGTCTCCAATAATCACCGCCATTTACATCTTCAAATGAAGGCTCTTTTCCTTTTGCAATATCTGCTTGGACTTTCTCTTCATTTGGTCTACCAAATTTTTTCAATGCCTTTTTATAATTGCCGGTTTTATAATCAACCACATTTACAAAATTGCCATCAAATTCTAATTTATCTAATTTACCATTTATAGGAACTCCTTTCATCACAACATTCCTATAACTCTTTTCAATACTAGTAACCTTATTCCAATAATTGATGTATTGCTCATAAAATTTCACCAGAATTTGTTCTCCATATTCTAGTCGTCTTTCATAAGCTGCTTCAACAAAACTATCCTGATGTTTTTTCATATACCACCTAAAATCACTCAAAAATTTTGATGAATCATGAAACTGTTTTTCAGGATTTTCATTCATCTTTTTAAACAACATTTCCAAGGCATAATGCACCGCCGAACCAAAGGTTAATGCGCCGCTTTTAGCTGCAGGTACTTTAATAAAATTATTGAAATAAAAAGACAAAGGACAATGCAAATAAGCATTCAAATGGGTTACACTTAAAGTGTATTTTTCAATTAAACTATCAATATATGGTGAATCCAATAAGCTTTTTGGAAGCTCTATTTCTTTTTGTTCGTTTATTCCTGCAATGAAATTACTGAGGTCTTCAGTTTGCATAAAAACTTCCAGTTCATCGGCCAATCCTGCTTCACGAATTTCTGCAACAAACAAACTTGGTTCTAATTCTTTACCTTTTAAATCATGTTGGTGATAACTTATAACCAATTGTTTTCTAGCCCTTGTTAAAGCAACATAAAACAACCTTCGTGCCTCTTCAATTTCTTCTTCTGTAGTATTGAATAAATTGTCAGGCATTTTGTACTGATTACGGGTTTTACTTGAATCCCATTTCTGACTATTTACACCCAATAAAAATACATGATCAAATTCCAATCCTTTTGATGAATGTGCTGTAATAAAATTCACGCCATCTTCACTATAATAAACACGTTCCGCAGGTAAAGAGATTTCTTGTTCCACCATTAAATTCAATAAAGTTACTATCGATTTTAATTGATGAGTTGTTTGTTTACTACATTCTGCTTTAATGAAACCAAAAAAAGTATTTATCATTTCCATTTGCCAACTTTGGTCTGCTCCACCTAAAGCCGCTGATAAAAATCCACATTGATTAATGATTTTTTGAATCAGTTCCTGAACAGTAACATTATGTACCTCCCTTATTAAACTTTCAATGGTTTGTGTGAACTTAACCAATGATGTTACATCCTTTTCAGGTTCAAATAAACTTTGCTGTTTTTTAGTGGCTAAATACTTTAATTCGTCTCGCCAAGAAGTACTTCTGTTATCGAAATTCTTCCTTGCAATTTCTGTTGAAATAGAAGCTAATTCCAACAAAGGAATTTTAAACTCATCATAATGTAAAATCTCAAATAAATAGGTTTCACCACTATGTGCTTTCCTACTTTCAGCATCTACATAACGCATAACCTGAATTATCTTTCTGATAACAGGAAACTGAAGTATATTTTCTCTTCTTCTTGTATTTATTCCTAATCCTTTTTTCTGTAAGTATTTGATAATTTCATTCGATTGCGCATGATTTTTATACAATACCGCAATCTCTTTTAATGGAACTCCTTGTTGATGTAATTGTAAGATGTTATCTGTTATTGCTGATGCTTCATGTAATGAATTATGGCAAGTCCAAATACTTGGTTTATAAGTAGAATTTAGAGCATTCGGACCTTTAGCAGATAGAGTTTTATCTTCTAAAATCCTGGTTTTATTATTTTTTATTACCTGTGCTGAAATATCCAAAATAGTTTGAGTACTTCTATAGTTGTTTTCAAGCGGAATTAATTCCAGGTGGTCTTTAAACTGACTTTGAAACTGAACTATATTTTCAACATTGGCTCCTTGAAACCTATAAATACTTTGGTCATCATCTCCAACAGCAAACACATTTGGCTTATCCCAATACTGAATTAGTTTTTGAAGCAATTCGTTTTGAGAACCTGATGTATCCTGAAATTCATCAACCAAAAAATATAAAAATCTTTCCTGATATGATGCCAATAAACCTGAATTTTCTTGAAAAGCTTTAATCACCCAAAGAATCATATCGTTAAAGTCGTAACGCTTTAATTCTTGAAGCCTATTATTGTAATCATCGAATAAATTTGCTGCCGATTTCAGCATCTCCATTCTTCTTAACTCTTCATTGAGTTTATCTGTATTTAAATCACCTTTTGAGAATTTAGTTCCATCCTTTCTTGTTCCGGCTCTCTTGTAAATGTATTCATCTCTAAACTCAAGTTCTTTGCAATAATCTTCTATTTTTTGATTTAAATATTCCGGTTTCCAATCTTCTCTTTTCATGACATCAAAGAGCGATTTCATTCTGTCACTTTCGAAATATTCTTCTCCTGTGTATCTTTTTAAAGGGTGATTTTTAGGTAAATCATCAATAATTGCTCTTAATATTTGAACTTGCTCTAATTCATCAACAGGGTCTAAATTTCTAAATCCAAATACATCCAGATTTTCCTGGATAACCATGTTACAAAAGGAATGAAAAGTATGAATAGCAACGCGATAAGAATCAGGACCAATAAAAGAAAGCAAACGCTTCCTCATGGCAATTGTTCCTGCATCAGTATAAGTTAAACAAAGAATGTTTTCGGGTAAGGTGTCTGTTTCAACAAGAATGTTTGCAATTCTGGCCGCTAAAATTTGCGTTTTACCTGTTCCCGGGCCTGCTATTACTAAAACCGGGCCATCAATAGCCTGAACAGCTTTTAGTTGTTGCTGATTTAATTCCTTTAAAATCGAATCAAACTTTTGTTGATATTGTTCTCTGAGCATCATATGAGGTGCTCAATTTAAGTCGATTTTAGGAAGCAAAAAAACTAAGAAGAATAATTTAAAAGAAAGTTCTATGATTTTTTTAGCAGAACCGTAGCATATGCAACAATTCCTTCACCTCTTCCAATAAAACCCATTTTTTCATTGGTTGTAGCTTTCACAGAAACATCATCAATAGAAATCTTACAAATATGTGCAATCGATTCTCTCATTACTTTTGCATGTGGCATAACTTTAGGTTTTTCACAAACAATACATGTATCAATATTTCCAACAAAATAGCCCTTCTCTTCTATCAATGAAATGCATTTTGCTAAAATTAAACCGCTGTTAATACCTTCAATACTTTTATCTGTATTTGGAAAATGTTCCCCGATATCACCAAGAGCGAGTGCTCCTAAAACTGCATCTGAAATGGCGTGTAACAAAACATCAGCATCACTATGACCCAGAATTCCCTTTTCTGATTCAATCTTAACTCCACCTAAAATAAATGGTCTGTTTTCTGCTAGTTGATGAACATCAAACCCGAAACCTATTCTCATATTATTCGGCTATTTCATCATCGTTTTTCTTTTTCTCATCTTTTGTTTGACTAGCAAAAGCATCAAAATCAAACAAGAAAGAAAAACGTAATGTATTATTCAATGGATGGTTTTGTCCGATTGCCACTAAATATGATAAGTCTAATCCAAAAACACTGAATTTAAATCCTGTTCCAAAAGTCAAATACTTTCTATTTCCTTTGGTTGGACTTTCATGAAAATAACCTGCTCTTAAAGCAAATTGTTTATCATACCAATACTCTAATCCTGCAGAATAGTTAATTTCTTTTAACTCTTCTTTTAACCCACCTGGTGCATCATAAAAAGATTGTGTCATACCTTGAATTAAAGGCACATCAGGATCCATTCCTTCTAAAATTACTGTATTTCCATTTTCAATAACAACTCTTCCTGATGAATCTGTTTTATAAATAGGATTTGTAGGAACCAATAATTTTGTAAAATCAACAGCTAATGCAATGGTATTGTATTGGTCGATTTCAACCTGACCATAAGTACCTAATCTTAAGTTTACCGGAATAAAGTTTTCGTACTGTTGAGATGTGTATGAAATTTTAGAGCCAATATTTGTTATAGCACCACCAAAACCATAATTAACTTTGTAATTTTTTCCTTCTAATTTAACTCTGGTTTTATTAGTATAATAAGCAGTGATATCACCCGCAAATGAATTTCCAGCACCAACCGGAGTTTGAGATTGATTGAATCCACCAGCTAAATCAGAACGAATATATCTGAATGCAATACCTAATGAAAAATGGTCTGATAGTTTTGAAGCATAACCCAAATCCAAAGCCAATTCGTTTGGTGTGTAATTACCTGTACTGTTACCAAATTGGTCGGTAAAGTTAATCTGACCTAATGAAAAATACCTTAAAGAACCTGCAACTGCCGATTGTTCATTTATTTTACCATAAATCGAAAGGTATCCGAGATTAATATCTGGAACCAACTGTTTTAACCAAGGTGTGTATGACAAAGCAACAGCTCCATTTCTTTCATTAAAAGGAAATTTCGCCATGTTCCAATGTAAGGCGTTAGGGTCATTTGGAGTAGCAGCACCTAAATCGCCCATTCCACCTGCTCTTGAATCTGGAGTAATCATCAAAAATGGAACAGCAGTTGTGATTGTATTCTGCCTACCATCTAATCCTGTACCTGAGCCTCCAACTGTAACTTGAGCTTCACTATTCTTTACAAAACCCGAAAAAATAAGGGCTGTAAATCCTAACTTAATAATTGAATTCTTCACTTTATTCATATCTACTAATCAACAAAAATAACTTTCCAATTAACTTATCCAATTTTTACCTGTTCCATATTTAGTTTAGCCTTAAAAATAAGTAAACTAAAAATTAGAAAAACCTTAAGAAAGCCTATAAAACGGCAATCCACAAATTAAATTGCCATCTATTAATTAATTACTACCAATTTCTGGAACTGCTCAATTGGCTTTTGGCCCGCCACCCTGAATTTAACTTTGTAAATATAAACTCCATTGGCCAACTTATCTCCATATTCGTCGTTTCCATTCCAACTCAACTCAGAAAAGTGATTTCCTTCTGCATATCCATCGTAATCAAGCGTTTTGATTAATTGTCCGTTTACTGTAAAAATTTGAATGCTAACAGAGATATCCTGTCCTGCCTGATTGTGATCGAAATGAAAAACTGTGCTTCTTGTAAATGGATTTGGATAATTTAATACATGTTGAATAGAAGGTTTTCCAGCTGGTTTGATTTCAAAATCAAGATTTGATTCTGCAGGATTATTATAAGCATCATAAGAGCGGAAACGAAGCGTATGTTTTCCAACCGGTAGATTCTTGAATTTATATCGAACCTCGCCACTTTGATAAGAATTAATGGTAGCCTGGTAATAATCATTCACCACAATTGCTTTGCTGTTTTCATTGTTTAATACCAAAGTTAAATCTCTGCCAATTCCTCTTCCGGTAGTATTGATTCCATTTTCATCAAATAATTTGGCAATAAAAGTCGGATTTTCATCTGTTAATCCTCCATTTACAAATTTCTCATCATTCATAAATAATTTCAATTCCGGACCTGTTTTATCTGAACCAATTGAATCGGAAGTACCTCCAATAATTAATGAATTTGAATATCCAGATGCATCAGAAACACCATTGCTGGCATAAGCAGAAAATTTTCCATAACCGAATTGATAAGAAATATCTTTAGGTACAATAAATGTAAAGCTAAATAAGCCATCATTTACAGAAGCTTTACCTCTGTATAAAACATTGTTCTGCATCCTAAATTCCATTGGGTTGCTTTGTTCAGGATTGTTTACCAAAGTTTTGTAGGTTTCTGATTTATCAAATAAAGTTGGGAAAATTTCTCCATCAAAATCACTCATCAAAACTCCTTTTTTATCAACCAATTTACCTGAAATTGTAACCTTCTCTAAAGCCTTGATCGTATCATTAAATTGAAGGATTGAAATACCATTTATCTCAGTTGGAATTATTTCATTTTTTGGATATGACATCTTCAAAAATGGATCTCCTAAAAAGGTAAAGTTTCTGGTATTTTTATCTAAATAAGAATTCTTCGTTTTCATTAAAACATCACCCAATCTTGGTGGATTTAATTGCGAAACAGAATCAAGTCCAACATTATCAAAAAATCTTGAATTAAGAATTTCATTTTGACCTGAATAAACCAATCGAACAGTGGTAAATAATCCTATTCCACCGCCATTAGGATTCAATAAAACCATTTCTCCCGCTGAAATTCTTGAGGGGTCATCAAACCTACTAAATTCGCAGGTTGCAGTAACAAACAATGGCAATTTTGTTTTATTCGACCAAGCATTGATATCTTCAATTCCCATTACCCTTTCTGATGTTAAGCCAACTTCTCCTCCATGACCTGTATAATTAAAGATAAGACATCCTTTATCAATTGCATTATTCATTGCCTTATTGGCATCAGGATAACGAGCTCCACCTGCAGTAATCTCTCTAGGATAAGCATCAAGGAAAATTTTCTGAATATTATATTCAGGAAAACGATTTCCAACATTATTCGCTAAACTATTTGACTGGTTTTGATGTGCATTAAAATCTTCATCATCTGCCATAAATACCATTCTATTTCTCCAATCACCAAATGACGTTTCTTTGGTATATGAAATAAACTTGTCTACCATTTCAGCAGCTTCTGATGCACTTGAAACAGGTAACCTTCCCAAACCAATATCCATTAGTTCTCCCGGATCACCATCCCTATCCCAGTTACCTTCATTCTCATCTAAAAAACAGATATAATCATCGCTGCAATAAGAGGTTGTTGGATCAAAGGATTCAAAACTTTGGAATGCAGGAACAAAATTTGAGTTCACTTTGATTCTGTATTTATAATCGTATGAAGCCCTGCCGAACAACATTACATCAGATAATTTTACTGAACCTGTTGAAGTTTTTTCGTAGAACATTTTTAAGAAATCTCTTAAAGCTGTCAGGTCTTGTGAACCTGATGAAAACTCATTATAAATCTGTTGAATATTAATTACATGAATATCTAAACCATCATTTTCTTTATGAAATTTTGCCAAACGATTTGCCTCTTCAACAAAATCAGGATGAGTTAAAATTAAACCATGAGCCGGGCTTAAAGCATGCAGATTTTGATTAAGTATTTTACCAATAATTTTAGGTTGAAGAAAATTACTTCCATCAATTACGGCAAACTCTCTAAGACTATCAGTATTACAAACAATGCTGTAATTATTTTGAGAAAACACACCTTCAATTTCAAATGGAGCAACAGGATTGGTAATATCCCAAACATTTAAAGTACGGTTTGTATTAATATTAAACTTTGTTTTTGCAGCAGTTGCAATCGACTTTTTATCTTTAAATACGAAGTTGCCACTTGAATTTTTTAAATTTACACGAGCAACAATTTCGAAAAAATCTAACCAACCAATACTTCCGCTGGCAGGTTTATTGTAAGCATAAGAAACATTTAAAGTTTGGTTTGAAACTGTAAATTCAGCAGCAACATAGTTTAATCCGGATGTAAATGGTTTCTCGTAACCACCAATAGTAATACCCATATTATGTGACAAAACATTGGAACCATTAATTGTAACAGCAAATGTGCTTGGAACAATAGACCTGGAAGTTGCAGAAGACAACATTCTTAAAGGTTGTGAAGAATTTAAATTTGGTATACTTAGGTTAAAACTTTGGGTTGTAACTCTGTCAAACTCCTCACCCATCCAAACCTTTCCTGATTTAGTTAGATTTGATTTCTCGTTTTCATATAAATAAGTATAATCACCTTCAGAAGATTCCTGTGTGAAATTGGATTCTGAGTTAATTTTCGAAATTCTCTTTCCATTTTCTGTTGCAACAGTTAGAAAATAATAAGTGGTATCACTGTATAAATTCGATTGATGACTATAGGTTCCGGATTGTTTATTAAAAATCCATTGGTCGATTTGAGATTCACCATAAAACAAAATATAATCACTTGTATTGAATTTCCCATCCTCTTCACCTTTTACCTGAATTGAAACTTCATTTAAATCATCGTATCTGAAAGCACTATTGGGCGTAGGAAGCATGCCAGCACCATTACCATAAAATCTAATTTTTCTTGGGTCGATTAAATCCGGATTAATACCCATGTTTTTTAAACCATTATAGTCAATTCTATGAATTCCATTTTGTGTTGTTGCGATTTTATACCAATCACCTGAGGCCAAAACCGAATTTGCAGCAGCTTTTTTTAATGAAACTTTCTTCAATGCCAGTTTGGTATTGATTTGAAGTTTGAAGCTCTGCAAAATCAGCAAATCATTTGCACTTTGTTTAATTGCATCAATTTGAACAATCAATTTTGATTTTCCTTTTTCAAAAGCAGGGTAAGTTCTTACTGAAAAATTTGAAGGAAAATTTCCCAAGGAGGCAATACCTGGAAAATCCAATCGTTTAAAATCTTCAAAAATTAGTTGAGCTGAAAGAAATTCTTCCCCGTTTAGGTCTAAAATTTCTGAAAAAACCGGAACTGATTCCTGATTTTTAAGAAAAATTTCACCTTCAAAGTGAGGTAAATTCTTAAAATTAGAAGAATTTTTCCAATTTATTTTCCTTTCAACTAAAATTTCTTTTGCCTCCAAAAAGTGAGAAAAAAGAAAAAAAAGCGACGAAAAAAGAAAAAATTTCATCTTTTTTGGGCTTAAATACTCAAAATATTGCATGTTAGAATTTAAAATACTTATTATTGAAAATTAGTAAACTTGACTTAAAACGATAACAAAGAAAAACAAATTGTGTTATCGTTTGAAACATTGTTTACAGAAACCCTATAATTGCAAACTTGTTTTTTAAACTAGGATCGAAAATTAACATAATGACCTTTTATCAAGCGTGGCATAAAAAGGCCTACTTATTTCTGCTAATTTTAATCACCATTTGTGGTGAATATGCCTCTGCGCAGGATCCTCAATTCTCACAGTTTTACGCAAATCCTATATACACAAACCCAGCATTTGCAGGAACTCAGACAGTTGGAAGAATTGTAACCAATGTTAGACAACAATGGCCGGGAATTCCAGGATCATTCAGAACTGGTACATTTAGTTACGATGAACATTTTGATGCTATTAATGGGGGATTTGGAGTTCAGGCAACGTTTGACGAACAAGGTGTTGGTACATTAAGGACCCTTGGGGTAAACGTAATGTATTCATACCAAATCCCAGTTACGAGGAAATTTACAATGAGAGCAGCTGTGCAAGCGGGTTTCATTCAAAAATCAGTTGATTTCTCAAAACTTACCTGGTATGATCAGATTGTTTTAGGAAATGGATTTATCAATCCTCCAAGTGAATCAGTATACATGTCTGGGGGAGATTTAAACCCTTCAATTTTCATAACAAACTTTGCAGCAGGTATTTCAGGTTATTCTAAAAACTTCTATTTTGGCTTAGCTGCTCATAATCTTTTTGAACCAACTCAGGATTTTTTCTCTACAGGAGATGTAGAAAATCCTAATTCCATTCCAAGAAGATTTACTGGAAATATGGGCTTGGTTATTCCTGTGGTTGAAAGCAGAAATCCGAAATATAGAGCGAATATTTATCCAAATGTTATTGTAAAATCACAAAGACAATTTCAACAATTGAATTTGGGTATGTATGCAAGTAGAGGTTCATTTTTAGCCGGATTGTACTACAGAGCAAATGCTGTTAACTCTGACGCATTTATTATTTTATTGGGTATCAGAACTCCTAAAGTAAGAATCGGATATTCATACGATGCTACAGTTAGTGAGGCCAGACCGGGTGCTGCTAACTCTCACGAAGTTTCATTATCTTTTGAATTACACAAAAGAACTCCTAAAAGAACTGTTAGGGCTATGCGTTGTCCTGAATTTTAAGAGGAAATTAATTTTCCTTACGTCGATTTTACATAAATAATAAAAAGATTTTCTAAATTGCAGATTCTAAATATTCAATTGAATTTATTCTCTTAAAAAAATAAGAAAAATTAATTCACGTTGGAATTTATATTTAGCATGATCCAAATGAGAAAAATATTATTTGTATGTCTGACTTTAAGCTTGTTGCTTCCTGAACTGAAAGCACAAGATCCTCAACTTAGTCAATACTATGCCGCCTCTTTGTATACCAATCCGGCAATGGCTGGAGCAAGTAGAAATCTTCGCCTGGCAATTTCAGGTAGAAGTCAGTATACCGGCTTACAAAACAACTATAGAACAGGAGTTGCAGCATTTGACGCCTACATCGGTGGAGTAAATAGTGGAATTGGTTTAATCAGTTCGCATGATATTTCCGGAGATGGATTTTTAACAAGCACTTCTGCATCTGCAATCTATTCTTACAATGCACAGTTAAACAGAGATTGGGGATTTAATGCAGCTCTTCAAGGTGGAATCGTTCAAAAAACCTTCGATTTCAACAAATTTACATTCGGTGATATGATTGATCCTGTTTTGGGTCCGATTCTAAAAACTCAGGAAACAATCCCAATGGAAACCAGAACCATCCCTAATTTTGGTTTTGGAACATTAATATTTAGTAACAGATTATTTGCAGGTGCTGCAATTCATAATTTACTTGAACCAAATCAATCTTTTTTCTACCAAAATGCAGATTCATCAGCTTTAAGATTGCCTAGAAGATATACAGTTCATGGAGGTTTTAATATTTATTTGAATAAAACCAGGTATGAAGAAGACAGAATTATTTTGTCTCCAAACTTACTTTTCATGCAACAAAGGAATTTTTACCAAGTGAATGTTGGATTTTATGTAAAACAAAAAGCATTGACACTTGGAACTTGGTTTCGTCAAACTTCCAAAAATGCTGATGCTGCAATTTTCATGATTGGAATGCGTTTTACTAATTTTAAAATTGGTTACAGTTATGATGCTGTAATATCTAAGGCATCTACAGCAGCAGTAGGCTCTCACGAAATTTCGATGGTATTCGAATTTAAACCTGATACCGGCGGAAGAAGAAGAAGCAGTAAGGCTTTAAGATGCCCAGATTTATAAAATTTTACACTCAGACTTTTTTTAATAAAAATCCGTTATATTTGAAAATTCCAAATTTCCCGTTTTCCACAATCTTTTAAAGATTACTGTAAAATGAGTCATTTAGAAAACAACTAAAAAACAATTGATACTCAAATGAAAATAAGTTCAAAAGCTTTGGTATTCACACTTGCAGGAGCATTAGCGCTCTATACAAGTTCCTGCAATCGTGCCGGTAAATCGAGCACTACTGGTTGGAAATACAATGATGCTAAATGGGGCGGATTTGAAAAACACAAATTCAAAGAACAAGAAACCGGTCCGGGTCTTGTTTTTGTTGAAGGTGGTACCTTTACAATGGGTGGTGCTGAACAGGATTTGACTTTCGACCATAATAACTACAAACGTCGTGTTTCGGTTAGTAGCTTCTATATGGATGAAACTGAGGTTACCAATTTTCATTACTTAGAATATTTACATTGGTTAATGCGTCAATATGGTGATAATCCTATCATTCATAAAAAAGCTTTACCTGACACTTTGGTTTGGAGAGATAAATTATCTTATAACGAACCTTACGTATTGTACTACTTACGTCACCCTGCCTACAGAGATTATCCTGTAGTTGGTGTGAGCTGGGTACAAGCAGCTGAATATTGCAAATGGCGTACAGATCGTGTTAATGAAATGATTATGGTTCGTGAAGGTTTAGTAAACCTTGACATCCAAAAACAAACCGGTGATCAAAACTTCAACACTGAGGCTTATTTGTTAGGATTATATACTCCTTCAGTTAAAAAAGAATTGAGAGATTATGCTCCAGGTGGAAAAACCCGAGGTGTTAGAATGGAAGATGGTATCTTATTACCTTCATACCGCCTACCAACAGAAACTGAGTGGGAATATGCTGCCGGTGGTTTCAAATCTGCTTCTTTCAATGAAAACATTGATGCAAAAAGAATTTATCCATGGAATGGTTTAACTCTAAGAAGAGGTGATACTGAGAAAACTCGTGGTAAAATGTATGCAAACTATACTCGTGGTCGTGGTGACGGAGCTGGTATTGCAGGTAATTTAAACGACGGTGCTCTTTACACTCATAAAGTTAAAGATGCTAAGTTTTTACCAAATGATTATGGTTTGTTCCACATGTCAGGTAATGTAAGCGAATGGACTGGTGATGTTTATCGTCCACTTTCATTAGAAGATATGACAGGTTTCAATCCTTATCGTGGTAACGTTTACAAAAAATACAAAACTGATGCTGATGGATTCATTTCAGAAAAAGACAGCTTAGGTCGTTTAATTTATGTAGATGTTACTGAAGAAGACAATGCACAAAGAAGAAACTACAAACGTTCTGATAACATTGGCTTCAAAGACGAATTAACTTATACTGATATCGAACAAAAATACGATTACGGTGCAAGTTCATTGGTTGATAACGCTGCTCGTGTTTACAAAGGTGGATCTTGGGCAGATAGAGCTTATTGGTTGAGTCCTGGTACTCGCAGATACTTAGACCAAGAGCAATCAACAGCTACAGTAGGTTTCCGTTGTGTTATGGACCGTGTAGGTGAAATGACCAAAAAAGGTAAATAAGACTAACTAGAATTAATAAAAAATGCCGCTTCAAAAGAGCGGCATTTTTATTTTAATTAATTTATAAAATCTATTAATGATTCTAATTTCATTCCTCTTGAACCTTTTAGAAAGACAAATCTTGAATTGATTGGATTCGATTTTAATTCTTCAATAACTTCTGAAGTTTCTTCAAATTTCCTGAATGATGAATTGGTTTTATAAAAGGCCTTACCTACTAACCAAACCTCAGTTCCTGAAAAGGAATTACAAAAGTCAGCAATATTCTGGTGTTCCTCTGCTTCATATTTCCCCATCTCAAACATATCACCCAATATCAATAATTTATTGGGACCATCCATCTGAATAAAATTACGAATGCTAAGCTCCATGCTGCTTGGATTGGCATTGTATGCATCTAAAAATATTTTGTTCTCAGTTTTTTCAATTAATTGTGACCTCAAATTACTTGGCTTGTATGCTTCAATTCCTGTTTTAATTTCATCTTCACTTAATCCAAAATGTAAGCCGATAGCAACAGCTGCCATAATATTATCAAAATTGTAATCACCACTTAAATTACTTTCTACATCAACTCCATCTAAATTGAATGTAATTTTAGGTTGAAGTGTTTGAGCATAACAAGAATACTCGGCTGAAGTAGATTTATCTTTATGATTTCCTGAATAGGTTATTCTGTTTTCAATACCCAAGGACATTTCCATTAATTTGGAATCCTGGATATTTACAAATGCAGTTCCATTATTCGCTTTTAAGAAATCATATAATTCCTTGTTAGATTGAATCACTCCTTCAATGCTTCCAAATCCTTCCAAATGGTCTTTACCATTATTTGTAACAAGTCCGTAATCAGGCAAAGCAATTTCACATAAAAGGGCATTTTCATTTACATGATTAGCTCCCATTTCAATAACTGCTAACTGATGCGATTCCTTTAACATTAATAAAGTTAAAGGTAAACCGATATGATTATTAAAATTTCCCGGAGTAAATAAAATATTCTTAGACTGACTCAATACCGAACTGATAAGTTCTTTACTTGTTGTTTTACCATTTGAACCAACAATAGCAATTACAGGAATATTAAGTTTTCTTCTATGAAAAGAAGCTAAATCCTGCAAAGCTTTTAATGCATCTTCAACTAAAATAAAACGATGATCTACACAGACATTTGGGTCATCAACCAACGCTAAAGCAGCACCATTGTTTAAAGCCTGATTTGCAAAGGAATTTCCATCAAAATTTCCACCCTTCAATGCAACGAAAAAACAGTCTTTTGTAATTTTTCTGGTATCTGTGCAGACATCAGGAAAATTAAGATATAATTGATATAACTTCTCAATCGAAATCATTTTATGAACCATTTAAGTTTAACTTAATGGCAATTACGTTAATTTTACTCTCAAATTCACAAATATGAAAAAGCAAATTCTACTCATTTTATGCCTTTTGACTTTTGTTGGCAGTTTTGCTCAACCGGTTAAATTCAAAAGGTCTTTTGCAGGTAAATTCTTAAAAGTAAATTCTCAGGATTCATTTCAAAATAGTTTTGCAGGAGGTTTAAATGCACCTCAATTTTCAGAAATAGATTTGAATAATGATGGTTTAAAAGACATTTACATATTTGACAGAGCTGCAAATAAAAGTATTACCTTCATTAGAACAGCTAACCAAAAATTCAAATACGAACCTTACTATTCAAATATGTTTCCTGCATTAAATAGTTGGGTACTTTTACGAGATTATGATGGAGATGGCAAACCTGATATTTTTTCAGAAATTGATTATAACGTAAAACCGGAACCTGAAAAGTTTTTCTGGTCTCAAGGTATTAGATTCATGAAAAATGTAACACCAAATAATTCTGATCAAATTAAATTTTATCAATGGAGAAATCAGATTTATGATACAGGTAATGCCTTTTTACCTCCAACCAATATTGCTATCCAAAATTTAGATATCCCAAGTATTGAAGATATGGATGGAGATGGAGATTTAGATTTATTACATTTCGGATATGGTAAAAATACATTTTCATACAATCAAAATGTTAGTGTAGAGCGCGGTTACAAAAGAGATTCATTGTTGTTTGTATTCAGAGATGATTGCTGGGGAAATGTTTATTATAAAGTGAATACACATGGTTTTAGTCTACACGATAATTCAAGTTGCTTTAAGAATTATAAAACCAAAATGCATAATGGAAGCACAGTTACTGTATTTGATGGTGATGGTGATGGTGATAAGGATATACTTTATGGTGATGTTGGTTTTAACTCACTTTTATATTTGAAAAATGGTAAAACAATTAATAGCCTGGGAAGAGATTCTATAATCAGTGAAGAAAATGTTTTTCCAAATTCAGGTACTCCAGCTTCCTTAGAAATTTTTCCGGCAGCTTATATGATAGATGTTGATGCTGATGGGAAAAAGGATTTATTGGTAGCACCAAATGCAGATGTTGCTGCAAAAAACAACAAGATGGTATTGTATTATAAAAATACCGGAAGCACTTCTGTTCCTAGTTTCACTTATCAAAATAATGAATTTTTAGTTGGTGAAATGTTAGACCTAGGTGGTGGAGCAAAACCTGTTTTAGTTGATATTGATAATGATAGTGATTTGGATTTGGTAGTTGCAACACAAGGTGAATTTACTCAGACTCAAAATAGTAATGATAGATTGGTACTTTTTAAAAATGAAGTAAAAGCAGATGGTCAATCATATTTTAGTCTTGCTGATACTAACTTTTTACTAATTAATTTTGGAACCAGTAGCCAAATATTCCAGATGCATCCAAGTTTCGGCGATTTAAACGGAGATGGAAAAGTTGATTTGTTAATTGGAGATATGAATGGAAAATTTCATTTTTATGAAAACAACAGTTTATCGAACAATCAAATAAGTTTTGAAAAGAAGAGCAGTAATTATTTTGAGATGTATGCTGGTACATTTATTACGCCACAATTAATCGACTTAAACAAAGATTCCAAATTAGATATTGTAGCTGGTAGAAAAAATGGCTCATTGGTGTATTTTGAAAACAAAGGAACTATCACAAACCCTCAATTTAATTCGAGTCCTGATATTGATTCTATTGGAAAAATAAGTACAGCTGAGACTTCAATAAATGGCGAAACTATCAGTTATTTTGACGGATATTCAAGTCCATTGGTTTGCGATTTAGATAAAGATGGTAAATATGAAATTATTGTCGGTGGAAATGATGGAAGAGTTCAATTGTATAGCAATTTCGATTTGAGTCCAAATAGAGTTTGTACCGCTATTGATAGCATTTTTATTGAAAGAGAAAACGACTTGGCAAGACCAGGAAATTTTGGCAAAAAATCATCCATATGTGTTGGAGATATCAATAAAGATGGAAGTTTAGAACTCATCATAGGAAACATTAGAGGCGGATTGGATTTAATGGAAGTTCAAGCTAAAGGAATTATCAGTTCAATCAGTGAAAAAATAAAAACACAAGCCTCTTATCAGGTTTATCCAAATCCGGTTCAAGATTTCATTCTTGTAAAAACCGACCATAACTTTAAAAATGGTAAAATATCAGTATATGATTTAAATGGTAAAATGGTGATTAGTGAATCCATAGAAGCTTATGAAAACAAAATTGATATGAATTCCTTACTTTCAGGATTTTACATTGTTAAAATAGAATCTTTAAATGGTGAATCATTCTTTGAGAAAATAATTAAGGAATAACTATTGTAGAAGCTAAAAAAGGTAAAATAAGATATTTAGCTTCAAGTCACTTTGTGAATCAATAATGATTCCTATTTTTGTTTGTAAATATTACCACTATGTACGGAGGATTACAAGAACAATTGAAAAAAGAGCTTGCAGAAATTGAATCAGCAGGACTTTATAAAAAGGAAAGAATTATTGCCTCTCCTCAGGGAGCCGAAGTAAAATTAGCAGACGGAAAAGAAGTAATCATTTTTTGTGCCAATAATTATTTGGGATTATCATCACATCCAAAAGTTACCGAAGCAGCTAAAAAAGCAATTGACACGCACGGATATGGAATGAGTTCAGTACGCTTTATTTGTGGAACTCAGGATATTCATAAAGAACTGGAGAAAAAGCTAGCTGATTTCCTTGGTACTGAAGATACCATTTTATATGCTGCTGCATTTGATGCAAATGGTGGTGTATTTGAACCATTATTTAATGAAGAAGATGCAATTATTAGTGATGCATTAAATCATGCTAGTATTATTGATGGAGTTCGTTTGTGTAAAGCTGAACGTCATAGATATGAGCATAATAATATGGCGGATCTTGAAGAAAAGCTAAAAGTAACTCAACATTGTAGAAACAGAATTATTGTAACAGACAGCGTATTTAGTATGGATGGAACAATTGCTCAATTAGACCATATTGTAACTTTGGCTGAAAAGTACAATGCATTAATAATGGTTGATGAGTGCCATTCAAGCGGATTCATGGGAAAAACCGGAAGAGGAACTCATGAATATAGGGATGTAATGGGTAAAATTGACATTATAACCGGGACTTTGGGAAAAGCTTTAGGCGGAGCAATGGGTGGTTTTACTTCAGGCAAAAAAGAAATTATTGAATTACTCAGACAAAGATCAAGACCATATTTATTCTCTAATACTTTAGCACCTTCAATTGTTGGAGCAAGTATAGCAGTTTTAGATATGTTAACAGAAACTACTGAACTAAGAGATATTCTTTGGGACAATACTCAGTATTTCAGAGCAAAAATGACTGAAGCAGGATTCGACATTAAACCAGGAGAACATCCAATTGTTCCTGTAATGTTGTATGATGCAAAATTGTCTCAGGATTTTGCAGCTGCATTATTAGAAGAAGGAATTTATGTTGTTGGATTTTATTATCCTGTTGTACCAAAAGGACAAGCAAGAATCAGGGTACAAATTAGTGCAGGTCACTCAAAAGAACATTTAGACAAAGCCATTACAGCTTTCACCAAAATTGGAAAACAATTAGGTGTTGTAAAATAATAAAGAAGGGTCCATTCGCTAGAAGAATGGACCTTTCCTTTTGCCAGATAACATTAAATTAACGTTGACCTAACATTGAGTTTACCTAATGTTAACTCAGCATTAACCTCAATGAAGGTATACGAACATACTTTTGTGGCAGATCAAAACTGCTATGAAAATCAGCAAGAAACAACTTTTAAACTTCATTTTATTCCTATTATTAACTGCATTTCAGGTAAATGCGCAAAATGGAAAAATCGCCGGAAAGGTAGTCGATAAGAAAACTGGGGAAGAACTTATTGGTGTAACTGTAATTATTGAAGGAAGCTCTTTTGGAGCTGCAACTGATTACGAAGGAAAGTTCACTATAAGTAATGTTAAACCAGGAACTTACAATCTAATTGCATCTTTTGTATCTTATGGAAAGAAACAAATTAAGGATGTAGAGGTGAAAGCCAATGAAATAACCCCATTATCAATTGTTTTAGAACGCACAACTAAAGAATTAGTAGAGGTTGTTGTTCAAGGAACATTAAAAAGAGAAAATTCAAGTGCTCTATTATTACAACAGAAGAAAAATATTTCTATTTCAGATGGAATTTCAGCTGATATGATTAGAAAAACTCCGGATGCTACAACTGGAGATGTAATGAAAAGAGTAAGTGGTACATCTATTCAAGACAATAAATTTGCTGTAATCAGAGGATTAAACGACAGATATAACACTGCATATATCAATGGAGCTCCACTTCCAAGTTCAGAAAGTGATAGAAAAGCATTTAGCTTCGACATTTTCCCATCGAATATGTTGGACAATATGGTTATTACCAAAACAGCTTCTCCAGACCTACCTGGGGATTTTGCAGGAGGTTTAATCACAATTAATACAAGAGATATTCCTGAGAAAAAATTCACATCATTCTCAACAGGAATTAGCACACATAGTATTACAACAGGTAAAGCTGGAGTTGGAGCAAATAACAGCAGTACAGATTTCTTAGGATTTGATGATGGAAAACGCTCTTTACCTGAAAATATTCCTGCAAGAGGAGAATTTAACTCTTCACCAGATAAAGTTGAAAATTCTAGAAAATTTGATAATGACTGGACTTTATTAAGACCATCAAATCTTCCTTTAAATTATTCATTTGGTGTATCAGGTGGCAATAGTTATAAAGTAAGAAAGAAAGATGAATTCGGTTTCATCGTTTCAGGTTCTTATAGCAATAGCGTAAAAAATTCATTTGTTGAAAGAAATCAATTCAACAGACCAATGGATGGTAATGATAACCAAATAGTAAGATCTTATCAGGATACCATTACTAAAGAGGAAATTTTAGCAGGAATCATGGCCAATTTTGGTTACAAAATTGGAAACTTACATAAAATCTCGTTTAAAAATGCATTGACATTAAACTCTGAAAATCTTACTACCATTAGAGGAGGAGCAGATGATTATGCATCAGAACAAGCTCCTTTGGTAAGAAATACTTATTTTAACTATAACCAAAGCAGATTACTAACCAATCAGTTAATTGGAGAACATTTTTTACCTACCTCAAAAATTAAATTGAAATGGGTATTAAACAACAATACAATTGATAGAAGCACTCCTGATTTCAGAAGATTTTCAACACAAGCAACTTTAATAGATCCGGAAACAGGTTATACTCCTTACCAGGCAAAAATTACCAGCAGTAATCCTGATATTACACAAACAGGAAGATTCTTTTCAAAACTGAATGAGAATATTAAAAGTGCTGGAGTTGATGTTCAAAAATCATTGGCTTTCTTAAGTACTAAAAAAATCAAAACTGAATTTAAAACAGGTTTATTCTACCAAGTAAGAAATAGAGATTTCCAAGCTAGAGCTTTTGCACCAGTATTGAAAAAAGGTGGTTTAGAAAGATTAAAATTCTTAGAAGGAAATTTAGATACACTTTTCAGAGCTGATTTGTATTCAAACGATTACTATTGGGATGAAGATTTCCGTGCCCAGGACATTTATAGCGCGAGTTCTAGACTATCTGCAGCATATTTAATGTTAGACCAAAGAATTGGAAATAGAATTAGAGTAGTTTATGGAGTGCGTGCTGAAGTTTATAATCAATTAATCAGTTCGTATGAATTGAACTCAAATCCTCCAAAACCTTTAAATGTTGATACTACATTTAACGATTTCTTACCATCTTTAAACTTCACTTACGAGTTATCTGAAAAAACCAATTTAAGATTCTCAGCATCTCGTACTTTAGCTCGTCCTGAGTTTAGAGAAATAGCATCTTTCTCTTTCTATGATTTCAATATCAATACAGTAGTAACAGGTAAATCTACTTTAACCAGAACCAGAATTGATAATTATGATGTAAGATATGAATTCTATCCTGGTGAAGGACAAATGTTATCAGTATCAACTTTTTATAAATCATTCAAAAATCCTATTGAAATGGTTTATGAATTTAGAGGCAGTGATACTTACTTAAGTTACTCTTCTCAAACTACAGCAACTAATTATGGTATTGAGTTTGAAGTTCGCAAAAACTTTGATTTCTTAGATAAATTATTTGATACAAAATGGATAAGAGACTTTAGCTTTACTGCTAACTACGCTTATATCGTTTCACAGGTTAAGTTTGATAAAAATGTTGCATTAGAAAAATTTGGTAGCCGTCCGTTACAAGGCCAATCACCTTATATTCTAAATACAAGCTTACAATACTATAATCCTAAATCAGCATTAAGTGCAGCTATTTTTGTGAATAGAATTGGAAGAAGAATTGCTTTCACGAGAGAAATAAATGGTTCAATTCCTGATTTATGGGAAAACCCAAGAACTGTAATTGATATCAGTGTTTCAAAAAGAATCTGGAAAGGACTTGAAGCGAAACTAGCTATCAATGATATTTTAGCACAAGACCTGGTTTTCTATTGGGACAATAACGGTAATGGAAAATTAGATAAATTTTCAAAAGAACAATTGATTAATTCTTCAAATTTACCTGGAGAATCGGCAAAAAGATTTGAAATGGATAATGATGTTTTTAGATATAAAATGGGATATTCATTATCTTTTAGTTTGTCATATAAATTCTAGAATAATATTTAACAAAAACCTTATTAATAAAGAAATCCGACCCATTTTAGGTCGGATTTTTTTTTGTTTATTTATTTTGAAAAACCTTCCTAATTAACGTTTTGGTAATCTTAAGTTAACCTTCTGACAACAGGTCAAGGCTAGCTTCGCAATCACAATTCAATAACACATGAAGAAGCTAAACCTTTTCATTTTTGTATTTCTATTAAGCATAGTTACAATGGCACAAAAAGCCAGAACTATTGTTGGTAATATTGATGCAAACACAACACTTTTTAGTGACACAATTTACACATTAGATGGTTACGTTTATGTAAAAAACAACGCAACATTAACTATTCAACCTGGAACTATTATTAAAGGTAAATCAGGAACAAGAGCAACATTAATTGTAACCAGAAATGGTATGATTAACGCAATTGGTACTCCTACAAGACCAATTGTTTTTACATCTGACAAAGCTGCAAATGCTAGAAGCAAAGGTGATTGGGGTGGAATCGTAATCCTTGGAAAAGCAAAAATCAACCGTCCTACAGATTGTTCTACTTGTCCTGGTGCTACTGTTGCAGCAGGTGAAGCTGGAATTCAAGCTGCTGTTGAAGGTGACGTAGATAATACCAATGGAGATGCATTATATGGTGGAAATGATGACAACCACAATTCAGGAACATTACGTTTTGTTCGTATTGAATTTGCAGGTACTGTAATCACTCCCGGTAATGAAATCAATGGTTTAACTATGGGAGGTGTTGGTAAAGCAACACAAATAAATAATATTCAGGTTTCATTTGCTGATGATGATGGTTTTGAATGGTTCGGTGGAACTGTAGATGCTAAAAACTTAGTATCATTCAGAAACGTTGATGATGACTTCGATACAGATTTTGGTTATACAGGAAAAGTACAATTTGGAATTGCATTACGTGATTCATTATTATATGATATTGGTTCTGGTCCAACTACAAACGGATTTGAATCTGATAATGATGGTGCCGGTTCAGAAGCACAACCTTTTACTGAACCTACATTCTCAAACATGACAATTTTAGGCCCTTTAGCCAATGGAACAACACTAACTTACAGTAATTCATTCCAAAATGGAGCTCGTTTAAGAAGAAATACTTCAACTAGTATTTTCAACTCAGTATTTATGGGATGGAATGATGCTTTATTTATTGATGGAACTCGTGCGGTAAATAAGCACCAAAACGATACATTGTTATACAAAAACAATATTCTTGCTGGTAATATCAGAGCTGTAAATGGATCGTCAACAGGTGGTTCAAATCCTACTGCTACAAGAGCGAAAATATTTGCTAATGCAAATGATTCGATTGCTTCATCTGCAGGAATTCTTGCTGATCCATTTAATTATTTAAATCCAAACTTTACCCCTGCTGTTGGTTCACCTGCTTTAACAGGAGCTTCATTTACTGGTGCTAAAATTTCTGATGGTTTCTTCAATACTACAAACTACAGAGGTGCAATGGGTAGTGAAAACTGGACTTCATGCTGGTGTAATTTCAACCCAAATACAGCTAATTATGATAATGCTCCATTAAACTTAATGCCATTAACTTATGATGCTGGTAAAGATTCTACTATTTGTTCTGGAAGATCTTTGGTTATTGGTCAAACATTAACAGGTGTATATAAAGCTAGTTGGTCACCTTCAGCAGGTTTAAGTTCAACAACTGCTGCTCGTCCTACTGCAACTCCAAGTGTTACAACAAAATATTTTGTAACAGTTACAGATACAATTACAGGTTGTTCTATGGTTGATAGTATTTTAGTTACTGTTAATACCACACCTACTGCTAGTTTTACTTCTGCAAACGGAACAGGTGCTGGTGTTGTTAACTTTACAAACGCATCAACAAATGCAACAACTTATTCTTGGAATTTTGGTGATGGAAATACATCAAATGTAGAAAACCCAAGTAATACATATGCAGCGAATGGTACCTATACAGTAAGATTAACTGCAATTTCTGGTGCATGTAATAATGCAACAACAAGACAAATTAATGTTACAGGTATTGCTTCTCCAGTGAGAGCATTCACAGGTGATATTACTTCAAATACTACTTTCTATTCAGATACAATTTATATCATCAATGGTTATACATATGTTAAAAACAATGCTACATTAACTATTCAACCGGGAACAATTATTAAAGGTGGTGCAAACAAAGCAACTTTAATTATTACTCGTAATGGTAAAATTGAAGCGAATGGAACAAAAAATCAACCTATTGTTTTCACATCAGGTAAAGCAGCAGGTTCACGTTCTAAAGGTGATTGGGGTGGATTAGTAATTCTTGGAAAAGCAGTTATTAATCGTCCTACTGATTGTACAACTTGCCCTGGTTCTGCTGTTGCGGCTGGTGAAGCAGGTATTCAAAATGCTGTAGAAGGTGACTTAGATAATACTTCAGGTGATGCATTATATGGTGGACAAGATGATAACCACAATGCAGGAACATTAAAATATGTGAGAATCGAGTATGCAGGAACTGTAATTACTCCTGGTAATGAAATCAATGGTTTAACTATGGGTGCTATTGGTAAACAAACTACCATTGAATACGTTCAGGTTTCTTTTGCAGATGATGATGCATTTGAGTGGTTTGGTGGTTCTGCAGATGCAAAACACCTTGTATCATACAGAAATGTAGATGATGATTTAGATGTTGATTTCGGTTTCTCTGGTAAAGTTCAATATGCAATTGTATTAAGAGATTCATTATTATATGATATTGGTTCTGGTCCAACTACAAATGGTTTTGAATCAGATAACGATGGTGCCGGTTCTGAAGCTAAACCTTTTACTAATCCAACTTTCTCTAATATCACAGTTTTAGGTCCATTAGCTAATGGAACAGCATTAACTTATAACAACTCATTCCAAAATGGTGCTCGTATCAGAAGAAATTCTTCTACAAGTATCTACAATTCAATTTTCATGGGTTGGAATGATGCATTATTCATTGATGGAGCTCGTTCGGTTAACAAACACCAAAACGATACTTTGATGTACAAAAACAATTTATTAGCAGGAAATATTCGTGCAGTAAATGGAACTTCAACAGGTGGTTCAAATCCTGGTTTAACAAGAAGCAAAATTTTCTCAAACGGAAACGATTCATTGGCTTCTTCTACTGGTGTTTTAGCTGATCCATTTAATTATTTAAATCCTAATTTTGCTCCTGAAGTTGGTTCACCTGCTTTAACTGGTGCTTCATTCAGTGATTCAAGAATTTCAGATCCTTTCTTTACCGCTACTTCATACAGAGGTGCCTTGAGTGAAAATGCTGATAGTAACTGGACAAACTGCTGGTGTAATTTCGATCCTCAAAATGCAAATTACAATTCATCACCAATTAATAACCCTGCAGCAACTGCTAACTTTACAGCTCCTTCAACTTCGAATTCATTAAAAGTTGATTTTGCTAATACTTCATCAAATGCAGTTTCATACATGTGGGATTTTGGTGTAACTACCAGCACAAATGATACATCATCATCTGCTAGTCCTAGCTTTACTTATCCTGCAAATGGTAAGTATACAGTAACATTAATTGCAAAAAGCAAATGTGGTAACTCAATCAAAACATTTGAAATTACTATCAATGATGTAAGTATCCTTCCAATTGTTGATTTCACTTTTGCACAAAACACTACAACAGGTTCAAGAGAGTTAACATTTACAAATGCAACAACCGAAAAAGGATTAACTATTGATTATTCATGGAAATTTGGTGATGGTGCAACTGCAAATACTAAAAATGCAACTCACACTTATACTTCAAATGGAAATTATACAGTTACTTTAATTGCAACTCATATTTATGGTGTTGATTCAGTTTCAAAAACAATTAATGTAATTGCTACATCAGTAAGTGAAGAAGTATCTGCTTTCAACAACTTTGTTATGTATCCAAATCCAACAAGAGAAAATGTTACTATTGATTTTAACTTAATTAAATCAGAAACAGTTTCAGTTTCAATTATGGATTTATCAGGTAAAGAAATCATCAGTTTACCTGCTTCTAGAATGAATGTTGGAAAACAATCAATGGAATTAAATACATCAGAATTATCTGAAGGAATGTATATCGTAAGAGTAAATGGAGTTGAATCTTCAATTAGCTCTAGATTGGTTATCATAAAATAATCAAACCAAAAAAATAAAACCTACTGTTTAAACACAGTAGGTTTTATTTTTATTAAGGATTAATCTTTACAACAAAGAAGTGATGTTAAAAAGAACGTTTAATAACAACAATTCCGAATTACATCACACCCAAAAGAATCGAGGTTTTAAACCTTAAGATTCTTCAAAAACGAAAGCTTGTTCTTGTAAATAGGCTCTGTTTTGATCGACAGACAAAAAGCCTCCTTAGGGAGGCTTTTTTATTTATTAACGGTTTAAATCAATACTTGTAAAATCAACTAATCCCAACATTCCATCATTAACAAATCACCACTTTCATAAGAAATAAAAATTTGTCCATCTTCCTCAACTTCATTACTACTACTGGTTCTATAACCTAATTCAAGTTCTTCATTATTTAAATTATATACCAGACCTTTTGTTGAAATACCTCTTACTATACCAACAGGAATTAATGAAATTGGAGTTCCTTTTGTATACCATTTTGTATACTGCTTTTTTAATAAGAAGATTTTAGAATAGTCATCATAAATAACCAAATTGGCTTTATCCTTGTAGCGCGCCAATAAAGTCATATTATTAATTGTATGATCTGCTCTCCTACCCGTAGCCCAAATAATGTTTATAAAAGTGTTACCTCTTTCAATCAATAATTCTATACCCTTTTCCAAATCAGTTTTATTTTGGTCTGGAGTATGCACTATTTCAACTGAATTCTGGTAATTCAAAATTTCTCTTGGGTCTTTATTTCTATCAAAATCACCTGAAAGAATATCAATCTTAATGCCAAGGGGAATTACTCTATCGATAGCACCATCTAAAACCATTACTATCGGACTCCATTCTAATAATTGATCGAGTAAGTTTCGGGAACAAGACTCGCCATTGGCAATAATCAAAGCAGGTTCTTGTCCGTCGCGTATAATATGGTGTGATGACATAATGGTATTTAAAAAACACAAAGGTAATATTAGCCTAACTATAAATTAAGGACAACTTAATCATTTGTTATTGTCGCTGTTCGTGCTTTGAACAAATTTCAAAACAAAAATGAAAAATACTTTACAAAATCTCAAATTATGCAGTACACTACTGGTACTCTTAGCTTTAGGATTAACACAAGTAAAAGCACAAGTTAGCTTAAATTTTCTAGGAAGGTATTCAACTGGTGTTTATAATAACGCTGGTGCAGAAATAACTGCCTATGATCCTGCAACAAAAAGAGTTTTTATTACAAATGCTCCTGATACTTCACTAAAAATAGTAAGTATCAGCAATCCGGCAAATCCGGTTTTGGTTAGTTCATTCTCAATCAAACCTTATGGTATCGATTTAACATCGGTTACATGCAAAAACGGAATCATTGCCATAGCAGTAATCGATTCAAATGGAAAAACCAATCCAAGTAACATTGTATTTATTGATGCAAACGGTACTTTCCTAAACAAAGTAAAAGCAGGAGCTAATGCTGACATGGTAACATTTACTCCTGATGGAAGAAAAGTTTTAGTTGCTAATGAAGGTGAACCAAATGTGGGATATACAATCGATCCTGAAGGTTCGGTTTCTATCATTGATATCAGTGGTGGAATTTCTAATTTAAACCAATCACACGTAAGCACTGCTACATTCACAGCATTTAATAATACTACTTTAGACAAAAGCATCAGGGTATTTGGAAGAATACAAACTACTGGTGGTGCTTTCTTAAGAAATTCAACTGTTGCTGAAGATATGGAACCTGAATACTTAGCAGTTTCAGAAGATAGCAAAACTGTTTGGGCAACTTGTCAGGAAAACAATTGTATTGCTGAAATTAGTGTTGATAGTGCTTATATCAGAAAATTAATTCCTTTAGGATTTAAGAATCATTCATTACCAGGAAATGGATTGGATGCATCAGATAATGGATCAACGATTAATATCGCCAACTATCCTGTATTTGGATTGTATGATCCAGATGCAATAGCTTACTCAAGATTAAATAATACTAACTATTTATTTACAGCAAACGAAGGTGATGCCAGAGCTGATTGGGGTACTGCAAATAATGAAGAAGTTAGATTTGGTAGTTCTGCATTTGTAGTAGATACTGCTAAATTTGGTGGCACAGCAGCAGTTACAGCTTTAAAAGCTAATACTGCATTAGGAAGATTAACTGTTAGCAACAGATTCGGTGATTTTGATAATGATGGCAAAATGGATTCTGCATTTTGTTTTGGTGGAAGATCATTTTCAATTTGGGATGCAAATACAGGTTCATTGGTTTGGGATAGTAAAGATGAAATTGAACAAATCATTAAAAATAAATTTCCTGCAAACTTTAATGCAAGTCATACCTCAAACACACTAAAAAACAGAAGTGATGATAAAGGTCCTGAACCGGAAGCTATCACAATTGGTAAAATTGGTGATAGTACTTATGCATTCATTGGTTTAGAAAGAGTTGGTGGTATCTTGGTATTTAATGTTACCAATCCAACAAATCCTTATTTTGTTGATTATATCAATACAAGAAACTTTACTGTAACTCCTGGTTCTGGAACATTAGCAACAGTTGGAGATTTAGGTCCTGAAGGATTGGTATTCGTACCTGCTTCACAAAGTCCGAATGGTAAAAACATGATTATTTTATCAAATGAAATCAGTGGTACTGTTGCTTTGTTTGAAATTAAATCAAAATCAGATTTCCAATTACAAGTATTACATGCATCTGATATGGAATCAGGAATTGATGCTGTGATTGATGCTCCTAACTTTGCTGCTGTTTTAGATAAATTAGAAGATGAACATACCAGCACTTTAAAATTAGCATCAGGTGATTGTTATATCCCGGGACCATTTTTAGCGGCTGGTGAAGATGCAAGTGTACAACCACATTTAAGAAGTACAGCTTCATCTTATTTCCCTGGAACTACATCGGGATTAAGAGCTGCAATTGGTAGAGTTGATATTGCTATGATGAACATTATGGGCTTCCAAGGTTCTGCTTTAGGAAACCATGAATTTGATTTAGGAACTTCTGAAGTTAACAGTATTATTGGTGTTGATATTAGAAGTAATGGTAACGATAAAAGATGGATTGGAGCACAATTCCCTTACTTAAGTGCAAATCTTGATTTTACAAACGATATTAACTTATCATATTTATATACTAATCAAAGATTACATACCGATTCTTTCAAAACTAAAGCTACCATTACTGCAAACTCTCAGAAAAAAGGTTTAGCTCCTTCTGCAATTGCAATGGTTAACGGACAAAAAATCGGATTAGTTGGCGCAACAACTCAATTGCTAGCAAACATTTCTTCTCCGGGAGCAACAATTGTTAAAGGTGGAAACTCAGATAACATGGCTGCTTTGGCTGCTGTTTTACAACCTGTCATTGATTCATTAAGATTTACTGAAGGCATCAACAAAATTATTGTGATGAGTCATTTACAACAATTGGCAAATGAAGAAGCGTTGGCTCCATTGTTAAAAGGAGTTGATATCATCATCGCCGGTGGTTCACATAGTTTATTGGCTGATAGCAATGACAGATTAAGAACTGGTCATACAGCTGTTAGAACTTATCCTATCATGAAAACCAATTTTGATGGCGAACCTTTGGCTATTTTGAATACAAGTTCAGAATGGAAATACATCGGAAGATTTGTTGTTGATTTTGACTCAGCGGGTGTGATTATTCCTTCGATGTTAAATAGTGTTATCAATGGTGCTTATGCAGCAGATAGTGCTATGGTTACATCGTTATACGGAAATTATGCAACAGCTTTCACAGCAGGTACAAAAGGTGCTTTAGTTAGAACATTAACTTCTGCTATCGGAAATGTCATCAACAATAAAGATGGAAATAAATTTGGTAGAACAAATGTGTTTCTAGAAGGTAGAAGAAATGCTGTGAGAACAGAAGAGTCTAATTTGGGTAATGTATCATCTGATGCAAACTTATGGGTTGCAAGAAGAGTTGATCCAACTGTTAAAATCTCTATCAAAAATGGTGGTGGAATTCGTTCTGCTATTGGTGAAGTATATGCTGCAGGTAGTTTGGTAGATTTAAGACCAACTGCTGCAAATCCTGGTGCTAATAAAGTAAGTGGAGATATTAGTCAACTTGACATTGAAAACTCATTACGTTTCAATAACAAACTTTCTATTCTAAGTGTAAATGCAGCAGGTTTAAGAAGAATTGTTGAACATGGTATTTCAGCAACTACACCGGGTGCAACACCAGGTCAATTCCCGCAGGTTGGTGGAATTCAATTTAGTTATGATACTACATTAGCTAAAGGAAGCAGAATCCGCTCATTAGTTGTATTAGACAGCTTAGGAGCAAGAACAGATACTGTAGTTAGAAATGGTCAACTTTATGGAGATACTTCAAAAGTATTTAAATTGGTTACCTTAGACTTTTTAGCTGGTGGTGGTGATAACTACCCTTTCCCTGCAAACGGATTCAACAGAATCAACTTAGATACTGCTTTAAAAGATTCTATGTATGCGAGGTTCCAGGCAAATGGAACAGAACAGGATGCCTTTGCTGATTTTATGTATGCAAGACATTCAACAAGTGCTTATGCAGTAAGAGACACCAATTTATTGGGTGATACAAGAATTCAGTTGTTAAATGCAAGAAGAGATGGAATCTTCCCAGAAACAAATCCTGCTATTAGTATTGCAGCTGCAAGAGCAATTTCTGCTCCTACAATGGTAAGAATACGAGGAGTTGTAACCCGTGCTTATGGCAGATTTATTTATATCCAGGATGCAACGGCCGGTATTGGTGTTCGTCAATCTTCTGGTGACATGGTAAACGCCATTACAAACAATGGATTACAAGAAGGAGATAGCGTTGAAGTTCTTGGACCAAGAAATGACTTTAGCAACTATGCACAAATTCAATTGGCAAGTGGCGCATTTACAAGCACCAATACCGTTATCAAATTAGGAACAACAAGTGTGCCTGCTCCTATTGAATTAACATTAAAACAAATCAACCAACAAGGTGAAATGTATGAAAGTAGATTAGTAAAAGTTGTTGGACTAAATAGTATTCAAAAAGGAACATTCGCTGCAAGTTCTAATGTGACTGTTTATGATGGAAGCACTGCCGGTGATACCTCAATTTTAAGAGTTTTAGCTTCTGCTGATACTGAAATTGATGATGCTCCTGCTTTAAAAATTCCTAATGGAGATTTTGTATTTGAAGGAATTCTTGCTCAATTCTGTAACTCGCCAGCGGCAAATTGTGCAACTGGTTACCAATTGTATGCTGTAAGAAAAAAAGACATTACTCCAAGTGTAATTCAATTGGGTATGTTTAACTTGTTAAATCCAACTGATAATGCAGTTTTAACAACTAAATCAAACAACTCATCAAATGTTGTAATCGATTGGAATAACTCAAACAAAGCAGTTTCTTATAAATGGATGTTAGATGTACCTTCAGGAAACTTCGCTGCTCCTGTATTAACTATTCCTGCCATGGGAAAAGATACTTTTATCTCTCTTAGAAATAGTCAGATTGATACTGTTTTAGCCGGTTTAGGATTAAAAACAGGTGATTCAATTGCTACTAAATGGACAGTTTATGCATACAGTGCAAACAACGATTCATTAAAAAGCAGTAATACTTTCAACTTAATATTAAAAAGAGCTCCGGTATTATCTCCATTTGCATTGGTTAGTCCACTTAACAATTCAAGAGTAGTGGTTAAAGAAGGTGCTGCTGATATCATTCAAGCAAAATGGAACAAATCACAAGCTGCAATCGGTTACAAATGGAAAGCAACTACATTAAACGGAACTTTCACAAATGCGATGTTAAATGTTGCATCTGATAAAGCAGGTACTGATACTGTATTAACATTAAACTCTGGTTTAGTTGATGGTATTTTAGCAGGATTAGGTATTCAAAAAGGAGATTCAGTTGAATTAAAATGGACTGTTTATGCTTTTGAAAATGCAACTGATTCATTGGAAGCTAGTAATGTATTTAACATCAAATTAGTAAGAGCTAATCCTTTAAATGCATTCAATTTATTAAGCCCAACAAATGGTGCAAGATTAGTAGTTAAAGAAGGTGATAATACACCTGTAAACATTACCTGGGAAGCCTCAAACAATGTTGCAACTTACAAATGGATTGCTTCAACAAATACTTCATTAAATCCTGAAATCTTAAGATTAAATTCTAATAATAACGGTAAAGCAACTACATTAACTTTAACATCAAATGCTATTGATGCTGTTTTGGCTTCAAATGGTATAGCAAAAGGTGATTCATTGGAATTAAAATGGACCGTTAGAGCTTTTGATTCGATTGATTCATTACAAGCAAACCAAGTGTTTGGAGTTAAAATTATTAGAGACAGAGCAACCGGAATTGATGTTGTAAATGCAGATAATACTTGGACAATCTATCCTGTACCAACCAGTACAATTTTAAATATCAGTAATAAAAACAACAGTTCATTTGTTGCTGAAATTATGAGTATGGATGGTAAATCATTGAAAAAATCGAATATCTCAAGTATCGATGTTTCAGATTTAAGTTCAGGAATGTATATTTTGATGATTCACTCAGAAGGTCAAAGCAAATCGTTTAGATTTACTAAAGACTAATTCAAAATACGATTATTAAGGAAAGCCTCTTCATTCATTTGAAGAGGCTTTCTTTTTATATATTTGAAAAATGAATAGCTTATTAAAAACTTTACTTATTTGTTTTCTTTTAGGTTTGATGCAACATCTTCAAGCCCAAAATTATACTTGTTTAACCTACAACATTCGTTATGCCAACGAAAATGATGGTGAAGATAAATGGAGTATCCGCAAGGACTTTTTAATCAAACAAATTCAAAATCAAAAGCCTGATTTTTTTGGAGTTCAGGAAGCATTGGCTTCACAAATGGATTATATCCAATTAAACCTAAAAAACTACAGACCCATTGGTGGAGGTAGAGATGATGGGATGAGAAAAGGAGAGTTTTCAGGCATCTTCTATAATATCACCAAGTTTATGGTTGTTAGAAGTGGTCAGTTTTGGTTAAGCGAAAGCCCCAACGAAATTGGTATTGGCTGGGATGCTGCTTTGCCAAGAATTTGCACCTATGCACTTTTAAAAGATATCAAAACAATGCAATCGTTCTGGGTATTCAATGCTCATTTCGATCATATAGGAGAAATAGCAAGAGAGAACAGTGCAAAATTGATATTACAAAAAACAAGGGAATTCAACTCACAAAACCTACCTGTCGTGATGATGGGTGATTTAAATATGGAAGAAGGTACAGAAGGAATCAGGGTTCTTTCAGAGAATTTACAAGATGCCAAAACAATAGCAAAAAAAGTAATTCAAAGTCAGGAAGGAACCTTTAACGGATTTAAGGTTGATGAACTCGCTGTAGCAAGAATTGATTATATATTTCTTTCAAAGGATATCAAAATAGTTAACCGTTATGAAGTGCTGATTGAAAAGCCAAATGGACGTTATCCATCTGATCATTTTCCTGTAATTATAAACTTTGAAATACCGAGAAAATAAATGAAAAAGCTTGGAGATAAACTTTTTGAAAGTGGCTTTTTCTCTACAGAATTAAGTACAAAAATTGAACATCAATTTCAATCAAAAACATTTGAAAAGAACGAGTTTATACTGAAAGAAAATGAAGTTTCAGATGCTTATTATTTCATAGAATCCGGCATCATAAGATCATTTGCAATTGATACTGATGGAAATGAAATCAGCACCCAATTTTATACTGAAGGAGAAATGGTTTTTGAGGTTCAATCATTCTTTTTAAGAAGTCCATCTAAAGAAAACTTTCAAGCCATCACACCAATAGAATGTAAGTGGATATCATTTGAAACCATGAACAAACTATTTCACGAATACCCTCAATTCAGGGAATTTGGCAGAAGTATGCTGGTTAGAGGATTTGCGAATTTAAAGGGCAGGATGTTATCGCACATCACCACCACAGCAGAAGAACGTTATCAACAATTGATATCAAACAGACCCTTTTTATTGGAGCAGGTTCCTTTGAAATACCTATCAAGTTATTTAGGTATTACGGATACATCATTGAGTAGAATCAGGAAGGAAATGAGGTGAAAAAATAGTTCAAACATTAATTGTCATACATAGTACATTAAAAAAATTACTATTATGTTTGAATTAGATGAAACTTCAAATAGATATACTGGATCCCAAAGCAACTAAACTTCTTAGAAACTTGGCAGACTTGAATCTTATTTCAATCAAAGACAAACAAGAAGATGAGTTTATGAAGGTTATTGTAAAACTGCGCAAAAAGGCTAGTAGCGAAACACCAAACTTAGACCAGATAACAAAAGAAGTTGAATATGTAAGAGCTCAGCGTTATGAAGAGAAAAAAGGACAGAATTTTTAATGATACCTATCAATAACATACCAATTTAGTTTAAGCTTACAATAATCGAAAAAGTAAAATCTTTAAGTATTAAACATGGAATTCAAACAATACGATACTAACTTTAAACGTCTGACTTTTAAAATAGAGGATGATGGTGTAAAAGTGATTCAAAAAGGAATTACATCTTCCTCCGAATATTTTGTTGAATTTGAAGAAATAGGTACAAAAACAAGTATTCAAAAATCAAGAAATCTCATCTGGATAAGCTTAGCTATCTTATTCTTGATTATTGGTATATCAGTATTTATAAACAGAATGAATGGTGGTAAAGTTGGCAATGGTGCTGAAGTTTTCCATTTTGTTTCTAGTTCTATCTTTTACTTGGTTTTCATTTTAACCAGAAAGAATACTTTTACTTTATTAAACCATAATAGTTTTTCAGGAATTGATTTTATAGGCTCTTCTAGAGACCGAAAGAAGGTTGAAAATTTTATCAACTTAATACATGAAAAAAGAAAGTTATATCTTATTGAAAAATATACTTCATTAAATGATTTCATACCATATGAGCAGCAGTACAATGATTTAATCTGGCTATATAAAATTAAATTATTGAGTGAAGAAGAATTAAAATCAAAAATTCAGTTATTGAATGAAATAGACTTTTCAGGCATCAAAGAAAAAATTGGAGAATCAGACAGAATAATTGGATTCAGGAGAAATTTTGAACCTGAACTGGATGAAGATGAATACTAAAAAACTTCCATTTCTTGCCATTTGTAAAGTAGATTGAAATATGAAGTAACTTACTTTGCTCAAAATTAAATTATGGAAAACTTCATCAACTTTACCACTCCCCTCTTTTTTGTTTGTATAATTTATAGTCTGATTGTTTGCTATTTTGCTTTCAGTAAAATTAAATGGGCATTTCCAATTTTACTATTTTGGACCATCATCCAATTATTTGTTACAAGTACCGGATTTTATGAAGAAACAATGGTATTACCACCCAGATTTCTATTGCTCATCGGACCAAATGCTTTGGCAATATTATTCCTGTTCTTTCATAAAAAAGGGATTGAAATCAGAAACAAAATCGATGATGAAAAATTCCTTTGGATACACCCGGTTCGTATTTTAGTAGAGCTTTGTTTATTTGGTTTATTTCTACAAAATGCCATTCCAAAACTCATGACATTTGAAGGAACCAATCTTGATATTTTGATTGGTATAAGTTCGCTTGTAGTGATATATCTGGTTTCAAAAAACAAAATCAAATCTTCAAAATACCTGCTTCTTTGGAATTATATCGGTTTGATATTCTTGGCAAATATTGTTATCACTGCCGTTTTATCAGCTCCAACACCCTTTCAGCAATTATCGTTTGAGCAAGCCAATATGGGTGTGTTTAAATATCCATTTACCTTGTTACCAGGTTTGATAGTTCCTCTGGTATTATTGAGTCACATAATAAATATTCATAAATTAAGGAGAAATAATTGAAATAGTAATGTTTGATTAGTGATTAATCTGTAAATTGAATTTTATTATTATGAAAAAAATCGTTTACTTATTCGCAATCATTGCTATTATTTTTAGTTCATGTGAAACTAATTCGGGCAAACTTGTAACACAAGAAAAAGATGTTGATGCATTTGAAGAAATTGAAATCGGCAGCAATTTTGATGTAGAAATTAAAAAAGCAGATTCTTATAAAATCATCATTCAGGATGGAGAAAATTTCATAGATAAAATCCAACTTGAAGTAGCAGATGGTATACTAAAAATCGACAGAGAATCAGGAATATTTTTGAGCAGCAATCTTGATTCTAAAATCACCATTTACACACCGGAACCAATTGGAATAATTAAACTTGCTGGTAGTGCAAGTATCATGAGTAATGAGAACTGGGAATACAATAAACTTAATTGCATATTAAGTGGTTCAGGTGATATTCAATTAAAAGGAGTAGCCAACGAATGTCATATCAATTTGGATGGTTCCGGAGATATTTTATTATCAAAAATGAAATCACTTCAAGCAGAAGTTCAATTAAACGGAAGTGGTTCTGTTGAAATTCATGCAACAAAAAAACTAAAGGTTGATTTAAATGGCTCGGGAGATGTAGATTATAGTGGCAGTCCGGAAGTGGAAGAAAACATCAATGGCTCAGGCAGCGTTTCAAAAATATAATCATGTTAGATTCTGACTTTCATATTGAAACCAAAAGTTTATTGCTCCGAAAAATGGACCCGGAGTTACATAAGTATGTCTTTAATCATTTGAATGAAGCCGAACAAAAGGCCTTTTTTGGACATGAAAGCGATGATTCTATGTCAAAGGAAACTCAGATGTTTAAAGAAGGATTAACTTGCTACAACAGGAGTTTTTGCATCTTTCATATGGTAGAAAAAGCAAGTCAGAAAACCATTGGTTGGTGCGGGTTTCATATCATAGCAACTAAACACGATAGAGCCGAAATTGGTTATGTCATTCACGACAAAAACAATTGGGGCAAAGGATATATGAAAGAAGCCTTATATGAGGTTTTGCGTTATGGTTTTGATGAATTGAAATTCCACCGAATTGAAGCATTAACCGGTAAAGAAAATTTTGTTTCCCAAAAGCTATTAAAAGACAGAGGCTTTATATACGAAGGTTTGTTAAGAGAGCATTATTTCACCAACAATGTATATGAAGATTCACTGATGTTTTCTTTGATGGAAAAGGAATTAATCAGAAATTAAATTCTTGTATTAAAACTGTCTGCCTGTTTTGGAAGGATCTTTTAAATCAATCCAGAATACGTGCACAGGCTCTTTATCTTCCCTGATACCATTTCCATTTTCATCGAATTTTGCGAATACAAACATCAAATCGTTTTCAGAATCGTATTCTGATTTGGTGACAGAATAATTTTCAGGAATCAGGAATTTCTGGAACTCACCGTTGAGGTTAAATAACATCAATCGGCGAAGGTCGTTTTGGTTGATAAATTTGTCTTTATTGGTATCTTCATTATAAACCGAAACGATATAAAAATTACGTTTGATAGGTTTGAAGTTTAAGGTATCAGATGTATTCGAAGGATAATACAAAGCACGAATGAGAACAGGTTTTTCAAAGAAGTTTTTCTGTTTGTTGTTTCTGAATTCAGAGTAGGAAACATTCAGCATATTAAAGCCATAAACAATTTCGAAACCCGGCATGATATGGTTATTCCAAATATTCCCATCAGTGTTTTCTGTTTCATCGGGACGCATAAAACTATTGGAACCAACGAAAGATGATTTATTATCTTTTCGATAATTCACCTTATAAACCGGAGTTAAACGAATGTGCGAAAACCCAGTCATTAAAACAGAACCCGGCCTGGTTTCAAAAGCAACTGAATCTTTATGAAGACCGGTAATTTCCTCTTTAGAATCCTCTTCACTAGTTGATTCAACTGCAAAACCCTTTTGGAATTTTGAAGAAGAATGACAAGCAATCAAAGTGCTCAAGATGAAAGAAGCAATGAAGAATAATCTGTAATTCATGAAGGATATTTTTGACAAAGAAAGAAAATTAAATGTTGTGGTAAGATAAAAATTGTTAGAATGATAGATGCAAGTATCAAAAGAAAAATACATTTGTGGAGGGTCTGGGAGTTATTCGAGATGTCTATCTAACATGTTTGTATAGGTCATACAAAACAGAACAATAAAAATTTGGCGAACATAAATAGTATTAACATTAAAAAATTCATCATGAAATTAAGTAAAAAAACATCTCAATTGACAATGACTTTTATATTCATTGCACTAGGAACTGTAAAGTTATTTGGTCAAGCGCCACCAGCAGGTAAATATGACACAATTAATTATCCTGAAGATAGAAAATTCATAAATTCTATCTCAAATATTTTTGACCCTTCACTATCCTTGAATGACAATTCTATTAGTATTGGTGCTGATGGGTCAATAGCTTATGGACTTGAAGAAGAATTTCAAAAATTTGCTAGAAACGGAATGACTTTTAAATCTGTTGTAACTGTTCCTGGGACTGAATTGGTAAGAATTTTCAATGGACATACTGCTATAAAAACTAAAATTGCCGATGTGGTTTTTTCAACACCTGATGGAGATTTACATTTTAAAGTGATTAGAGCCGAGACTTACATTAAAGAGAATGGGAAATGGTATTTTGTTTTAGGCCAAGGAACAAATTTTATGACTCAAGAAGAATTTAATGAATATAAAAAAATTCATACCACTAAAAACTAATATTGATGCAATTTAACTCTGCCAACAGTGCATTGATAATAGACGTGCAATTCATCTATGTTTTATAGGATTTTAGAGGTTGATAAATTTGTATTCGCAAGTTATATTTGAGTTTAAACGAAAACCCAAAGGAAATCTGTGAAACGTTTTGCCCATTAAATAAAAATCTTCTTGGAGACTTCATTCACAATACATATCTTCAAGTTATGCCCAATTGTAAATGACAGAGAAACTAAATACTGATATCGAAACAACAATCAAAATATACTCCATAGACGAACCACAAGGTGACAGTGGTTTATTCGTGAACTTTTTAAAATACTCGACAATATTTATAATAATATGGAGTTTTGTTTGGGTAATTATTTTAGGCAGATTTGAACCTCAAGACTCAATATTTAATTGGCTTGCAGACAATCCCATTCTGACCAATTTTTTGTTGACAATTGCTATCTGTACTTATTTTATTTTTCGCATTAGGAAAAAAATCAAATATGGAGACCCATTTGAGTTAACAATTGACGAAAATCAAAGGCTATTAACAGTTAAAGTAAAAAATACCTTTGAAAATGAAGTAGTGGTCAAGACTATTCCCTTTCAAGACCTAGTAGTTCATATTGACATCGTAGAAAACAAACGAAGTAAGATGAGAGATTTTATTGAGACTCAAAGAATAATTAAAATTCTTAAAAATGATAAACTTGAAACATCAATAAATATACAATTGACAGCTTGGTGCAGACACCCTGAAATCGACAATATCGTTGAGACACTTAAGTCACGAGCGAAAAACAACTGGGCATAACAGGCCATTTGCAATAGGCGTGCAATTTGTCTCTGTTTGAAGGGATTTTATGGTTGATAAATCTGTTTTCAAAAACTACATTTGAGAATAAACAATCGTCTATCGAAGATTCTATCGAGGATTATTAGCAACTTAAAATGACTGTAAAGAGTAAAATATTAATAGGGACTATATTATTGATAATGGTAATTACTACTATAGTCTATATTACTTTGTTTAGTAGTTATGATTATAGGAAAGAAATCAGAAAACGTTACAAATATAACGAGGTGTCTAGTATTGAAACTTATGAGCATGACTGTCGAATAGAGTTCAAGAACAATGTCAAATTTCCAATTGACAAACCATATTATGCTAAACTACATTTTGCCCGATTCTTAAAACCTACAAAAAACTTAAATAAAAGCCAAACAGAAACAATTCTAAAAATACTTAACGACACGGCTTCTTATGTTTGGGGAGAACTCGGGACACCTTATTTTGATAGTCATTTTACCTTTCATGATAAAGACGGAAATTGTATCGGTTATACAGCATTTAGTTTTGACGGCCAAACCTACTCTACTCCAAGTTTAGCAAAAATGAAATGGGGCTTCCTAACAGATAAAGCAAGAGTGATTTTAATGGAAACAATCAACCTTGACAAAGATTAATTATAGACTGAAAAAACATAAAAGCACATTTGCAATAGGAATGCAATTCGTCTCCTTTTGACAGGATTTTAGTGGTTGGTAAATTCGTTTTCCTAAGTTACATTTGAGTTTAAACGCAGGTCCATCACAAATTTGCGGAATGATTTGGGTAATTTATGAGAGAACGTTTATCTATAGTATTATCAATTGTGCTTTTGTTTGCCTCGTGTGATTTTGGAAATAGCGGTGAAGAAGAGCATTTAATCGGAAAATACTATGTTGGTTGGGAAGACTTAAAAGCAAACAGGTGTATTTATATTAAAGAAACTCCTGAATCCAATGACGGACAAGTGATAGTTTCAGATTATGTTTTTGCAATTGGTAATAGTAATCGATACATAATAGCAAAGACTTTAAGCGGACCTAAATCAACAATTGAATATTATCATATTATTGACACCAAAGGGTTTTACCACACCAACTTCAACAATAATAATTACTGGGAATTTTCTTCCTTAACTGAATTTCAGAAAAAATTAGCTGAACTAAATATTTCAACACTTGAGTTCAACAGGAATTATCCTAAAGACCCATGGTAATAAACAAGTCATAACAAGGGTTCTTTGTCAGGTGGAATGATATATAAACTTGAAGCTTTGTGCTTCTAATAAACTTCAGTAACAAATTTAAACTTTATGCCCAGAAACCCGCCCAAAACAGAAAGTCCGGGAACGTTTGCCGAATTTAAAAAATCTTCTTGGAGACTTCATTCACTATTTATATCTTCAAGTTAGCGGTAATTCAACAATGACACGACACATTATACAAAAAGCTAAATTATTGACATTAATATCCTTTATTGTTTTGACAGGTTGTAATCTTAATTCAAAATCTGACGAACAAAAAATTAACCAAATTGATTCAAACAAAAAACTTCGCTTGCTAACATATGGTGGACCACCAGACATGGAAAAACAAAGTGCAGAAAATGTTATTGCTGACAAATGGGGAATTGAATTTTATGGAGTTGCAGGTTGTATCGTGACACAAGAACTAATTGACAGTGTAGAAAAACATAACAAAGAAATTGAAGTTCTGATTAAAAATAAATATGGAAAATCTTGGAAATCCTCCTTTAACAAAGAAGTAGAAGAAGAATTGATTAAACAAAAAATTGCATCTGCATTATTAGACAAAGAAGAAATTATTATTACTAAGAAAACGGAGTTGAACAAAGAAGGGAATGGAATTCATTACCATTTTAAACCAATTAACCAAAATGAATATAATGTTAGTATTAAAAGCTGGGGACAAATTAACGGAAAAGATGAATATGTATCCTACTTCAGTTTTTGGGTGAACATAGAAAATATGAAAACCAAATTAACTAGTGACAGCAGTTCAATAATAGAATGAACTTCCCTTAACTGCGCATTTACAATTGGCGTTCAATTCGTCTTTGTTTGACAGGATTTTAGTGTTTGATAAATTTGTTTTGAAAGAGCCCTTTGCTGTAATGAATTTATTTTTTCAAATCAAAAAAATCGTTTATTTTTGATAGTATCAAATGATACTATCAATGAAACCTCCATACGATATTACTCCAAAGATTCTGAAGCTAATCTGTTCCATTTCAGAGAAAATTGGGGAGGTAAATGCAAATTATCTCAATAAGCAATCGCCTTTATTAAGGAAACAAAACAGAATAAAAACAATTCAATCGTCCTTACAAATTGAAGGAAATACTTTATCAGAAGACCAAATTACAGCCTTGATTGAGAACAAAAGAGTTATTGGTCCTGAAAAAGATGTTTTAGAGGTAATAAATGCCCTAAAGGTATATGATAGATTGCATACTTATAAATCTACTTCAGAAAGAGATTTTTTAAAAGCACATGCCGGATTGATGAATAGCCTAGTAGAAAATCCAGGGAAATACAGAAACAAAAGCGTTGGAATTGTTAAAGGCAGCCATCTTGAACACCTTGCACCACCCTATAAAAATGTGCCTTCTCTAATGAAGAACTTATTTATGTATCTAAAAGATAAAAATGAATTGACATTGATAAAGAGTTGTGTTTTTCATTATGAGATGGAATTCATTCATCCATTTATTGATGGCAATGGAAGAATGGGCCGATTATGGCAGACAGTAATCCTTTTAAAGGAGTATCAAGTTTTTGAATTCCTCCCATTTGAAACAATGATCAATACAACACAAGATGAATATTACAAATCATTATCTCTAAGTGACAAATCAGGAAAGTCCACGCCTTTCATAGAATACATGTTAGACGTAATTAATCAATCATTGTCACAATTACTCAATTATAACAATAGAATTTTAAAAGATACTGATAGGCTCGATTACTTTTTAAGTCTGGGTTTTAAAGAGTTTAGTCGAAAAGATTACATGAATATATTTAAAGACATATCAACTGCAACTGCAAGTCGTGACCTCAAGAAAGGTATAGAGTTGAAATTGTTTAAGAGCAATGGACAATTAAACAAAACAAAATACATTGTAAGATAAATACGATTCATATTAAAATAACAATTAAACAAAACCCTTTATTGACTCAATAGCTTCTGAGTTTTGATAAGCATTCCAAAGTATTGATTTTGCCACCGCATATCCTCCCTTTAGTTCACGATTCCAACTTTAAGCATGGCCGTGGTTTACGCCTAAATTATACAAACCTGATTTTCTTCCTTGATCTGAGCCACAGAAGAGCTATTATCAATCTGTAAGCAATTAATTCATTATTTAAAAATTAATGGTGGTTTTGTAGCCACAAAATGATGCCCCAATCTCCTTGATTCATTAACTATTTTCGTTTACTTTTACCTTTCAGATTGTGGATAGTTTTTTTCATTTTCTGACGTTATGAATAGCCAAATAATAAAGTATTTAAAATGAATTTAACTTTAACAGCATTCGGACAGAGTAAAAAATATACAATTAGAGAAAGAACTGATTTAATCATCAATTTCCATAAAAAGATTTCCGATATACTAGGACAAAACGATTGGAAAATATATAACAAAAAAACAGCAATAATTAATATCTGTGATTACCAAAAGGCATATCCTGAAATTTATACTCAAGTTAAGCAAGGATTAAATTCTAAGCTTGTAAAACCAATCAGATATAAGGAAGATGACATTGCTGACATTACAAGTAGTTGCAATTTTTATAATATAGATAAAAATTCATTCAATGTTGAATATTCTCTCGGATACCCGAGTAATGTATTTCCTTCTTTTAGATTCGGAATAACTAGTATGACAGATCAAGAACTATTCACAAAAGAAAAAATTTTAGAAATTGCTCATTTAGTAATAAGAAACTGGAACCCTGAAATGTTATGCGTTACTAATCCTGACTTCTTTCATACAATATCAAAATCTCATAAACATGGTACTCCATGGTCAGGATGGTTTACTTACGTTTCAAAATCATTAGAACCAAATCATAAAAACAAATCAGGAAATTTAGATATCGCAAGCATAATAGATATTCAAGGTTATGGTAAAATATATTGGGTTACTGACGACATGTTTGATATGAGAAACAAGGAACACATTTTAAAAGCGCTGACCTTAGAAAAGTATTTTCTGGATAATGAAATAAAAATGACTTGGAGATAATTGATTGTCTGCCTTAAATAGCTTCGCCAGATTTAAGCGATGAGGTGCTCCTCAGCCTTAGTTGAACAGGGTCCTCCGATACTCGGATTCAATTTCAGAATACCGACTGTACTCTAGCCATGCTCATGTTCTTCGCATTTGTTCTTAAATATAAAATACAGTTCCTTATCCATTGAAAATAAACCCATGCCATACTTCTTATGCATTAGAAAATAGGCTTCGAATTAAAAGACATAGTTGCATTAGTTAATCGATAAAAATTATATACTAAATTCTGTTGTTGATTTGATTCTAAAATATAAGCTGTCAACCCTGGCATAATTTATTACCGTGTTATTTTAACGATTTGATATCAAAAAAATTTAACCTGTATTTATCCAGTATCGTTTAAACAAAAATAACTTCATCCCAACGCAATGCCCGCGTAAGGGATAGTAGCGGATATCCTTTTTGTGAGGCACGAGCAAAAAGATAGTAGCGGATAGCCCGGCCCGTAGGGATACGCCCAAAAGAAAATTTTACTACTAAATGGAATGATGTTGAAGAAGAAATTGTGGTTTATTTCTTTCTTAAATAAATGTGTTTGACGTTGCTTTTGCCACTTTCTCTTTCATCTATTTCGAATTGATTCATGCTTCTGATGAAGGGCAACATTTTTGTGAAACCATAATTTCTTGAGTCGAAATCGGGTTTCTTTTTTAATAACAAATTTCCTAAATCACCTAAATAGGCCCAGCCATTTTCATCTGCCAAATCGCTGATGCTGTCTTTGAATAATTTGATGATTTGTTTATCGATTTTATTCAGCGTTTCTTTTTTAGCTTTTGGTGGTTTACCCGGAGCTGCGGTTTCATTTTGCTCTTCAGGTTCAGGTTTTAAAATCTCGAGGTAAATGAATTTATCGCAGGCCGTAATAAACGGATTGAGTGTTTTCTTCTCTCCTATTCCAATTACTTTCATTCCGGCTTCACGTAAACGAGTTGCCAATCGGGTGAAATCACTGTCGCTTGAAACGATGCAGAAACCATCAACTTTTCCTGTATAAAGTATATCCATTGCATCGATAATTAAGGCACTATCTGATGCATTTTTGCCACTCGAATACGAATATTGTTGTATAGGTGTAATGGCGTTTTCTAGTAAGACCTTTTTCCATCCCGAGACAGTTGGTTTGGTCCAATCGGCATAAATTCTTTTAAATGTAGGTGTACCATATTTGGCTATCTCCTCAAACATCTCCTTTACATTGGCGTAAGGAACATTATCTGCATCGATGAGCACAGCCAGTTTTAACTCTTTTTTGTTTTCCATAAATAATGAGTTTTTAATTCATTCTTACCCAAAGGACGTCAAACAGATTGGATTCACCAATTGTTGAGCTAAATAAGTTTCGTCATTCTAAATAGGTAATGCTGAAAATCTTTACTAGAACTTATTGTGAAATTATAAAAGCTTTTATTTACTTTTCAAAACTCATAAAATTTAGCTGTTGTTTTGAAAATTTAAATAATATAAAACATAAGGAATATGAAAAAGACATTACTATTACTTGCTTTATTCGGAATTCTGGCTTCTTGTGAACGTGAAATGCCAGCTGAAACTACAACCTTAGCCGATGCTTTAAAAGATAAAAACTGGTTGGTTATTGCAGATTCAACTGTTTCATCAACCGGTACTGTAGAAAATAATTATAACCTGTTACCCGGTTGTGAAAAGGATGATTTGGTACAATTTAAATCGAACAAAACTATTGTAATGGATGAAGGTGCTACCAAATGTAATGCTTCCGACCCTCAAACTATGACAATTGGAGCTTGGGCTTTGAATGAAAGTAGCAAAGTATTAACGTTTACATCTGTAGAAAAAATTGATTTTAAAATTCATACTTTAAATGCTACTAATTTGGTATTAATTGCTGTTGAAACCGTTGATGGCGTAACCTTAACAGAAACCATTACTTTTAAAGTAAAATAATATTTCGTAGCAAAAATGAACGCAAAAAGCATCTATGAAACTTTGAGTGAATCTCAATTGGTACACAAAAAGAAATTAATGGATGCTTTGAAATCTTTTGTTCCGCAAAGTGCACTAGAACGATGTGCGGAGCTTATCATGTACCACAAACTTCACCTTCATATTGAGGTTGAACGTAAGGGAAGATATGGTGATTATAGTCCACATTCCGGTCATGGCAATCGCATTTCGGTAAACCATAATTTGAGTCAGTTTGAATTTCTGATTACTTTCATCCACGAATTATCTCACCATACTGCTTATACCAAACATGGTCCACATCATGAGGCACATGGTGAAGAATGGAAAATGGAATTCAGAATTAATATGAAAGCATTTCTGGATTCAGAGGTATTTCCTTACGATTTACGAGCGGCTTTATCAAAACACATGGTAAATCCTAAGTACTCGCAATCTGCCGATGTGAAGCTGCTGCAATTGCTAAAGAAGTACGATAAAACAAAACAAGATATTACCCATTTATCGGATTTGCAGGATGGAATGGTTTTTACCATCAAACATTATCCAGATTCGTGGATGCGCAGAATCAAAAAAATGAGGACTTATGCTTTGTGTGAAAGCTTAGATGGAAAACACAAATACAAGGTTCATTTAATGGCAGAAGTTGCCGAGTTTAGGGCTGATGAAACTTTGAATTAATTACAATCTGTAACAATCATTCTCTCATTCATTTTATCATGCATCTGAATGAGTGTTTGCTCTAAATTATACGACCAATCCCAGGTTGGGTAATGGCTCTTAAATTTATTGACATCGCTGATATACCAGATATGGTCACCAATACGATTGGTTTCAGCATAAGAATAATTCATTTTATTTCCTGAAATTTTCTCACACCAATCAATGGCTTCAAGCATACTGCAATTGGCATGACGTCCGCCACCGGCATTGTATACTTCACCTGCTCTTGGATTTTGATAAAAATGCCAGAACATATTTACCAAATCGTATGAATGAATATTGTCACGAACCTGTTTTCCTTTATAACCAAAAATAGTATAATGATTGCCTGTGATAGCACATTTCATTAGGTAAGCCAAAAATCCGTGTAACTGAGCACCACTGTGGTTTGGACCTGTTAAACAACCACCTCTGAAAATGGCAGTTTTCATTCCAAAATAACGACCATATTCCTGCACCATGATATCTGCCGCAACTTTACTTGCGCCAAAAACAGAATGTTTGGTTTGGTCAACACTCATCATTTCATCAATACCATGTTTAAAGTAAGCATGGTCTTCTGCAATTTCCCAACGTTTTTCTAATTCAACCAATGGCAAATAATTTGGGGTATCACCATAAACTTTATTGGTTGATGTAAATATGAAAACTGCATCCGGGGCATACAAACGAGTTAATTCCAACATGTTTAAAGTGCCTGTAGCATTTACTCCAAAATCGGTTAAAGGTTCTTTTGCAGCCCAGTCGTGACTAGGTTGTGCAGCAGCATGAACAATTAGTTTGATATCTTTTCCGTACTCAGCAAATACTTTTTCAAGCGTTGTATAATCTCTGATATCAATATTCTCTGATTTGAAATTCGAAAACTTTTCTTCTAACCTGGTTTTATTCCAGATTGTTGAACCATCTTGTCCAAAAAAGTATGAACGAAGGTTATTATCTATACCAATTACTTTATCGAATTTAGAAGAAAAAAACTCTACCGATTCTCCACCAATTAAGCCACTACTACCGGTAACCAATGCAATATTCATATCTGATTATGTTGTTATTTTTATGATAAAATTTGTTTAAGCTGATGTTCATTTTCTTTCATCCAATCGAATGTTTCAGAAAGAAGAGTCATCATATTCTTTTTAGGTTTCCATCCGGTAAGCGCATGCAATTTGGCATAATCACTTACATAAATTCTGATATCGGCAGGGCGATTTTCTTTTACAGATTGAATGCTGATTTTATTCCCTGTAATCTCTTCGCACATAGCAGTTAATTCTACTAAGCTAAAACTAACATCATTGCCACCACCAACATTATAGATTCCACCATTGTATAAATCGGCATGGTGAATCTGATGGTCGATTAATTCGAACAAATCATCGGCATGCATTACATCACGCATTTGTTTGCCGGTTCCACCGTATCCAATATAACCCAGATTTCCTTTGAAGAAATGTCGGGCTAACCAAAGTACCAAAACACCTTGGTCTACTTTACCCATTTGCCATGGACCACTAATTACGCCACAACGATTGATAACGGTTTTCATGTTACGCAATTCGTTGTATTCAGTGATAAGGTATTCTGAGGCTAATTTAGTAGCTCCATAAAAAGAGCGACTTCCTTCAAGCGGGAAATCTTCACTTACTCCATTTGAAGAAATACCTCGGATGGTTTGATTGTCATTCCATACAAAACGGGTATCTAATTCAGTGAAGTTTGCCGCTTCTAAAGATTTAATTGGATAAATTCTGCTGGTAGAAAGGAAAATAAACTGAGCTTTTTTCTGATCAGCAAGTTCAAGGCAATTTACAGTACCAAACAAATTGCTGTTTAGAAGCGGATAAATCGGAGAATTGATTCCCGATAAAACCGAAGGATCAGCCGAAGCATCAATGATAACATCCAGGTGTTCGAACTGTTGTAAATCCTCCATATTACGAATATCACCATGAACAAAATTTACCCCGGCATTTCTCAAACGGGAAATATTGAGTTCAGAACCCCTTCTTCGCAGGTTATCCAATGCATGAATTGTATAGGAAGGATACTTTTGTTTAAGTGATAAACAAAGTGTAGAACCCACAAAACCAGCACCACCGGTAATTAAAATTTGTTTCGACATGAATTTCGTAAAAGACTGCAATTTTAGGGGAAAATTGGCAAAGTACCGAAAGCAAAAACATAGCTGCTGTTTGAAGAGGAAATCCGGATGAATTTTTCGGTGTTCGCCCGGAAAGCCAACAAACATTATTTGCCTGATAAACTGATACTTAAATCTAAAAATTGGAATCCAAATCACAAAATTTCAGTCTGTTGCTTTTAAAATCTATTAGACCAATACATCTTAAAATTCTATGGTATAGAAGCAAATCAATATAAAAATAATCTCTATTGCTACAGAAAAGAAATGACTTCCCAGAAACAAAAAACAATCCTCAATACCTCGGATCTAACTGACGTGGAAGTTTGGAACAACGGTTTACTTCTATGGTATAATAACCAAATTCTTCAGCCACTTTTCCTTCAATTAAATAAACACCTCTGCCATCAATAGGATATTGTTTTAAACTTTGAGGAAAATGCGTGGTATCAAAAAAAGCATAATCAGGATCGTAAAAAGTACCAAAACACATATACTCGCCTTTGCTGGTTTTAAGTGGCTTCACACAAACCAATTCACCAAGCATTCTTACGGTATCCCCTTTATATAATTTCATTTCCGAAGCACGAATGCCCCCTCTGAAACTTGTTTTAAGTAAATCGAACTCAGACTTCGTAATGGTAAATCCCAACAACTCCATTTCATCATACACATCTTCAAGCGGATTATGCACCAATGCTGGTAAAGAAAAGTCTTTGATGTCGCGTGGCTGAAAATCGAAATGTTCTGAAACCATGTGTAATTGCTGAGGGACCAGACTTGTGCTATGAGCTTGCTCTTTGTGTTGACGAAATTGCAAATGCGCATCCCACATCAATTGCTTTTTACCCAAACCGGTAAACCTGAAAGCGCCTATTTTAACAAGAATCAGCAGCTGTTCCAGTCCAATTGGAACACGTGCAATCAAATCATACAAACCTAAATAAGGCCCATGATCCATTCTATCCTGAATGATTTGTTTCACCATTTCTGATTCCAGATTCTGCACATGAATAAAACCCAACCAGGCATCATTCCCTTTTAGATTGGTTAGATAATCGCTGTTGTTAATACATGGAAGATGAACTGCTGCACCTGTTTTTTTGAGCTCCTGTACATAAACCCAGGTTGAATAAAATCCACCAAAATTATTAATCACAGCCACCATAAACTCCATAGGAAAATAGGTTTTGAGATAAAGACTTTGGAAGCTCTCAACCGCAAACGAAGCTGAATGTGCTTTACTAAATGAATAACCCGCAAAGCTTTCAACCTGCCGCCAAACCTCTTTGGTAACAGCTTCCGGATAACCACGCTCTGCACAATTCGAGAAAAATTTATCTACGATACGCTGAAATTCTGCCTTCGACCTGTACTTGCCACTCATGGCTCTTCTTAATACATCTGAATCGGCTAAATCCAATCCTGCAAAATGGTGACATACTTTTAAAACATCTTCCTGAAACACCATCACACCATAGGTTTCCTGTAATTGATCCTTCATCACAGGATGAATGTATTCAAACTCTTTTGGATGATGAAAACGATAAATATATTCACGCATCATACCCGATTTTGCTACACCCGGCCTGATGATGGAACTCGCCGCAACGAGGTGAATATAATCATCACATTTTAGTTTCTTCAGCAATCCACGCATACCGGGACTCTCTACATAAAAACAACCAATGCTATCTCCTTCCTTGAGTTGTTTACGAACCTGTACATCCTGTTTAAAGGCTTTCACATCGTGCACATCCACACGAATGCGCCTGTTTTCCCAGACTAATTCTGCAGCATCTTTGATATGCCCAATTCCTCTTTGCGATAAAATATCAAACTTTTCAAAACCAATATCTTCAGAAGTATACATATCCCACTGAACAGTAGGAAAGCCCTTTGGTGGCATATCCAGTGCCGTATAATCATAAATGGGTTCTTCAGAAATCAATACGCCGCCGGCATGAATGGAACGATGATTAGGAAAATCTTTAATCATGGAACCAAACTCCAAAATACGGGCAACAATAGGATCGCTTTTATCGGAGCGATGCGGGAAATCGGATAATATATCTATCTCCTTTTTGGGAAGGCCGTAAACCTTACCAAATTCACGAATAATAGAAGAGCCTTTGAAGGTAGAGATGGTGCCCAATAAGGCAGTATGGTCTTTGCCATATCGTTTGAATATGTAATCCAGCACTTCATCTCTTTCCTTCCAGCTGTAATCAATGTCAAAATCGGGAGGACTTGTTCTTTTGGGATTTAAAAAACGTTCAAAATATAAATCAAGTTCGATGGGGTCTACATCGGTAATACGTAAACAATAAGCCACTACACTGTTGGCCCCACTACCGCGGCCTACATGGTAAAAACCCTTCGACATAGAATACCTGATGATATCCCATGTAATTAAAAAATAGGATGAGAAACCAAGGTTATCAATGATATCCAATTCCTTTTTTACCCTGGCTTTGGCTTGTGCATTGCGGCTTCCATAGCGATACAACATGCCATCGTGAGCCAGTTTTTCGAGCAGCAGTTTATCATCGTAAGCAGAACTTGAATAGAACTTTTTGTTCTTATGTGTTCTGAAATCGAAGTTAAATTCACACCTGTCGATGAGCGCTTGTGTATTAAAAATAAGAAAAGGATGATACCTGCAAGCATGAATTAAATCGGCCTCCGACAATAAAACCTCATTGGCATTTGCCAGTTGTTGCGGATTCAATCGGCTTAACAAAACATTGGAATGAACAGCCTGTAAATGCTGATGTAACATATAACCTGCAGCATCCTTAAAAGTAACAGGATGTTGCAAAACCATTTTATGCTGAAAGGCTTCAAATCTGGCTCCTGCCAAACGATTGAGCTCGTGCAAACGAATACCGATTAACTCATGTGGCAGAAATTTTCTATCAGGATTATTGAGTAAAGTTTGAAGCGGATAAATAATAAAAGTATGCTGTAATGTTTCAACCTGAGTTGCATACGAAAGTCCTTCCAGCTGAAATCTGGTGAGCATTTTATTGATTTCACGTAAGCCTGAAGCATTCTTGGCCAAAGCCACAAACAACAATTCTTGCTCACTTCTGAACTCAATTCCTACAATAGGTTTGATGCCTTCTGTACGACAAGCTTTCACAAATTCAAACACACCCGTTCCGCAATTGATATCGGTTAAACCCAAGGTGCTATAAGCTTCTCTTTTTGCCAGTTTTACCAAATCTTCTATTGGTAAAGTTCCATACTGCAAACTATAATAACTGTGTGCATTCCAAATCATCTTCTGCTCCTCCCCTTTCTGCCATCAGGTAAAATGGCTCCTGCCCTGTAAACTGCTTCTTTTCCATACCAGTTCCGGATTTTATCCATGGCTTGATACAGATTAATCATGGAAACACTGTCTGTAAATAAATCGATTTGCTGGCTGCCATATACAAAATGACTCAATCGCACACCAATCAGCCTCACTAATAATCTTCTGTTATATAGTTTTTGAAACAATTGTAATGCCACCTCCAGAATGCGGTGATCGTAACCTGTATACTGAATGCGTAATTGCTGGGTTTGTGTTTGAAAATCGGAATAGCGGATTTTAATGGTCACACATCCGCATAATTTATTCTGACTCCTCATCTCAAAACTAGTTTCCTGCACCATACGTGTAAGTGTGCTTTGCAGGAGTTTCATATCGGTGGTATCTGTTTCGAATGTTTGCTCGGCACCAATTGATTTCTGTTCAAAATAAGCCTGCACAGGACGTTCATCTATTCCATTTGCTTTTTCCCAGATATGAATGCCATTTTCGCCCATTACCTGATGCATCAGATTTTTGGGCATGGCACTGAGTGTAGCAATGTATACAATACCCATATCTCTTAATGTCTGGTAGGATTTATCGCCGATACCCGGAATTTTTTTGATGGAAAGTGGATCTAAAAATGGCTTCACCAAAGCTGCTTCCACATTTTTTTCTCCATTGGGTTTTGCTTCTCCTGTAGCAATTTTAGATACAGTTTTATTAACCGACAAACCACAAGAAATAGGTAAACCGGTTTCTTTAATAATACGTGTTCTTAATTCATGTAACCATTTATGCGTTCCAAAAAAACGATCCATTCCACTTAAATCCAGGTAATGTTCATCGATAGAAGCCTTCTCGAAAACCGGAGCCTTTTCTGCGATGATTTCAGTCACCATACTCGAATAATGACTATACTGATCGTGGTCACCTTTTATAAAAATAGCATTCGGACATAATCTTTTGGCGATTTTAATAGCCATACCCGAGCTCACACCAAACTGACGGGTTTCATAACTACAAGCTGCAACAACTCCTCTATCTGATAAACCCCCGACAATAATGGGTTTACCCACGAGCGCAGAATTACGCAATCGCTCTACCGAGACGAAAAAAGTATCCAAATCCATGTGCGCAATAGTTCTCACTTTCTCAAAATGTTAACCTGATTAACATTATCAGGGTAATAAAATTAACATATTAAAATCAAAAAACAAAAAAAATATTTGCACTTTTACAGAAGATTTTAATTTTGAGGCAGATGTGTGGAAGAGTAACAACATTTTTTAATTACGAAGACATTGAAATGAGTTTTGATGCCGTAGCTTCCTTTGAGGAATTCATGGGATACAATCCGGAAGAAATTGAGGCTCAGTATAATGCAGGACCTGGAAGCAAATTACCAATTGTTTTACAAGGCGAGCAAAACCGCTTGATAAGTAAGGCTGTATTTGGATATAGTCCGGCCTGGGCAACTAAACCAATGTTCCTTTTTAATGCTAGAGCTGAAGGTGACAATAACCAGGAAAACGATCCACACTATAATGGACCATTGGGCATTGTGCAAAAACCGGCTTTTAGGGATGTCATTAAAAAACAAAGGTGTTTAATTCCGGTAAACGGATTTATTGAAGGAACTACCAAAGAAAAACTCGACAAGCCACACTGGGTTTATAAGGCTGATAAAAGTTTATTTGCTTTGGCTGGAATTTGGGGCATTTATCAAACACAAAAAACATTCAGCATTATTACCTGTATGCCCAATGAGTTGATGCAAACCATCCCCCATCACCGAATGCCGGTAATTTTAGAACCACATCAATACGAGGCCTGGTTAAATCCTGAAACACCCATTGAAAGCATCACCGAAATGTTGAAACCTTATCCGGCTGAACTCATGGATTTTCATCCAATTAATCCTGCCATTAAAAATCCGCGTAACAATTCACCGGAATTACTAAAGGAATGGAAACAAGAATTAAAACCTGATCTTTTTTCTTAAGCAATATGTAAACTTATTATATTAGTAAAATGAAAGCATCAAAATTCCCTGTTATGATTTATGGCTTATTGCTATTCATACTCGGAGCTCAATCTTGTGCTCCTAGCAGAATAGTAAAACCATTAGAAAAAGGCGAACAAAGTCTGAGCGCCAACCTTGGCGGACCATTAATTAAATTTGGTTCTGCACCCATTCCCATTCCACTTACAAGTGTGATGTATGCCAGAGGTTTAGATAATAAAACTACAGCATTTGGAAGTTTACATACAACTTCTTTATTATTTGGTGTAATTCAAACTGATATTGGAATTTGCAGAGAGGTATATACCAACGAAAAACTTCAATTGGGTTTGAGCGTCAATCCGGTTTTAAATTTTGCTTTTGATACTTGGGAAGCAAATGCAAAACTTTGGCCGGAATTAGATTTGAATGTGCACAAAGACCTCTTCTCTAAAAAAGGTTTTGTTTACTTGGGTGCCGCCAATTGGTTTGAGCTTTCTTCAACAAGAGCACATGGAGAAACTCAGGAGACACATTGGTTAATCAACCCGCATATTGGTTTTAACTGGGCTCCAAAAAAATGGGCTTATAATATAGAAGCCAAATACCTGGCTCCCGGAAAAAATAACCAGCCTAATGTGGTTGATTATATCGGTATTCAGGGAAAAGGTGCTTTAGGAGTTTATTTCAGTATTGCTAAAAAATTCTAAGATGAAAAACAAACTACTTATTTTAACAGCTTGTTTTGGTATTTCATTACTAAGTAGCTGCCTTCGTCTCGATTCTAATTTTTATAACCTGAGTGATAAAATTACTGAGTATAAATTGGACAATTACACCAATGATCAGGACTTTAAACTCGATGCTTCCTATTCCATTCCCGATAGTTTGATTCATCTGATGAATATATCATCCTACAGTAAAAAAGAAAACAAAACCTATCAAATTAAAGCCATTTATATTGGCAGTATTTCAAAGATTGCAACAGATACCGTTATTCTGTATTGTCATGGTAATAAATGGCATATGGATTTTTACTGGCAAAGAGCCAAATTACTTGCAAATGTTGGAGGTAAAAACCGTTTTGGGGTGATGTACTTAGACTATAGAGGTTATGGTTTAAGTGAAGGAGTTCCTACAGAAGAAGGTTTGTATGAAGATGTGGATGCTTGTATGAAATGGTTGAAAGAAAAAGGCTTAAGCAACGATAGATTCCTCCTATATGGCTTTAGCATGGGAACAGCTCCTGCAACAGAATTAACTGCCAATCCAAGAACACTTAGTCCACATAAATTAATGCTCGAAGCTCCGTTTGCATCATCAGCTGTAATGGCAGCAGATGGCGCTGTATTAAATATGCCTTCTAGTTTTATCACCAATTTAAAAATTGACAATGCCGAAGAAATTAAAAAAGTAAAACAGGATTTTTTCTGGATTCATGGAATTAATGATAACTTCTTAGGAATTAAAACCCATGGTGAAGTGGTTTATAAAAACCATGGAGGAACCTATAAAGAAGCGCACCGCATTGATGGCGCCGACCACGGAGAAATTCCTGCCACTTACGGATTTGTTAATTATTCAGACATTTTATTGAAATTTATTCTAAAACCTTAACAATATTTTCTGATATTTGAAGAAATAAGAAAACCACCAAAAACCATAACCAATTTTTTATGAAAGCCAATCCTATTTTAGTAGTTGAAGATGATGCAATGAGTTTTGAATCTTTAAAGAAAATTCTTGAAGGTTTAGGTTATCACAATATTACACATGTAAGCAACGGACTTGATGCTATTAATACAGCTAGAGACAATAAGTTTGATGTTGTTTTAATGGATATTGGTTTAGAAGGAAAATTAGATGGTATTGATACCAGTTCACTTCTTGGCGGGAATGCACGAGTGGTTTTCACCTCTGGAAATCACAAAGACAGTGAAACATTTAAAAGAGTAGCAGCTGCAAAAGCTTATGGCTTTATCAGCAAACCTTTTACTCCTCAGTTGGTAAAAGATGCCTTGGAAAATGCTTTGAGTTAATTCAAAATAGTTCAATAAAAAAGCGGCTTTGGAAATTCCAAAGCCGCTTTTTTTTAAATATATTAATCATGAATTTTTATAAGATTCTCCCTACAATAATCTTTGTATTCTTAAGTTCTACAACTTTTTGTCAAACTAAACTTAGCAAATTTTATAACTTAACCTATCAAGCTGATAGTTGTAACTATTATGGAGATTCTGCAAAGCAATTATTATACTTAAATCTAGCTTTGGCTTCTCTGCCTAAGAATATTGACCCTCCATCAAGATTTTACTTTGACTTGGCTGATGCTAATCTTAAATTCAAAAATTATAAATCCTACTTTTTATTTTTCAGCAAGGGAATTCAATTATCTAATAATTTTAATGAGCCATTAGCATCGTTAACTTCTAAAGAATTTATTATCGAAAAAACGAAGTTTCATCATCAACTTCCTTTAATTAAAAAAGAAGCGAATAAGTATTTCAATCCTACCTATAAAAGAAAAATTGATAGTCTTTTTGCACTAGACCAAATTGTAATCAGAAGAAGCACTAGAACAAAAGATGAATTTAATCTCCGTTCATTAAATATTGAAATAACAGATTCTATTATTTTTAATGATATTCTGAGTTTGTTTTATACTTATGGCTTCCCAACTGAACGAAAAGTTGGCTTTCAAACTAACAATCATTTCACGTTTTTACTTTTACATGCTCTTCGTTTTCAAAGAGCTTACGATTGTTTACTTGACTTAGCCTTTCAACAAGGAGGAATTTCTCCTGATGATTATGCAAACATCATTGACAACGCGCTCATGTACTCAGAAAAAAAGCCAAAATTTTATGTAGGCACCCAAGAAATCCTTCAGTTGAATCAATCAGAAATTGAAGCAGTTAATAATGAAAGAGAAAAACTTGGTATACGAAAAACTTATCACTTCAGCTATGAAAATACAGAATATGGATTCAAGATATCTAGAAAGTATTTAAAACTTGAATAGTAAAACTACAAGTAAATCTAATAATTCAACAAGTCTTCCAAGTCTTTTGCAAACCTATCTTTTGGTAAAAAGTTCTGCTCCAAATCCATATTAAATGGCACAGGAGTATCTAAGCTTGCTGTTCTTACTACAGGTGCATCCAAGTAAGTAAAACAATGTCTGCCGATATGCGCCGCAATCTCTGCACCAATTCCACCTGTATAAGTATCTTCATGTAAAATAATAACCTTACCTGTTTTTCTTACACTTGCTTCAACTGCTTCTTTATCCCAAGGTAATAAAGTTCTTAGGTCGATGATATCCGCATCAATGCCATTCTTTTCTACATGACTACTTGCCCAATGAACTCCAGCTCCGTAAGTAATAATTGAAACATCATTTCCATCTCTTACTTTACGTGCTTCACCTATTGAAAGTGAGTAATAATCGTCATATACATCTTCTTCCAATTCTACATTTCTGTAAAGCACTTTGTGTTCAAAAAACATCACAGGATTTGGATCTTCAATTGCTGCTGTAATTAATCCTTTTGCATCTGATGGTGTAGATGGATAAACGATTTTTAATCCTGCTACATGAAAAAACCAAGCCTCATTACTTTGCGAATGAAATGGTCCTGCCCCAACTCCTGCACCTGTTGGCATGCGTACTACCACATCGGCATTTTGTCCCCAACGGTAATGACTCTTTGCAAGGTTATTTACAATCTGATTAAATCCTACGCTTACAAAATCACCAAACTGCATTTCAACCATGGCTTTCATTCCTTTGATTGATAAACCATATCCGGCACCAATAATGGCACTTTCACATAAAGGTGTATTTCTTACACGGCCTCTTCCAAATTCTTCTAAAAATCCCTGAGTAATTTTAAAAACTCCTCCATAATCAGCAATATCCTGACCCATTAAAACAAGGTTATCATGTTTTTGCATAGCCTGTTTTAAGCCATCACTAATTGCATCAACATAACGTTTTTTCGATTTTGCTTCAGTTTCAGGCGCATGAACTACATATTGTAAATTTCCATGAGCTGGCATTACATCAGGCTTATATTCCATATAAACATCAGCCATTTCAGTTGCTGTATCCGGAATAATTTCAGGCTCATTTAACACGGCTTCAACACCTGAATCAATTTCATCTTTTATTTCTGCTTTGATGGCTGCAATGTCCTGCTCATCTAAAATTCCGTATTCAAGTACAAACTTTTCAAAATTGCTTACCGGGTCTTTTTTCGCCCAGATATCAAACAATTCCTGAGGCACATATTTAGTACCAGATGCTTCTTCATGACCACGCATTCTGAAAGTCATACACTCCAAAATAACAGGTCTTGGTTTTGAACGAATAGATTCTGCAAGGTTATTTACTGTATCATAAACTTCAAGCAGGTTGTTTCCATCAATTTTATAAGCTTCCATTCCGTAGCCAATTCCTTTATCAGTAAAACTTTTAAAACGGAATTGTTCATTCGATGGAGTTGATAATCCATAACCATTATTTTCTATCAAAAAGATAACCGGTAATTGCCAAACAGCAGCAGTATTCAAAGCTTCATGAAAATCGCCTTCACTTGCACCGCCATCTCCACTAAAAACTACAGTTACTTTTTTCTCATTTTTTAACATGCCGGCCAATGCAATTCCATCGGCCACTCCCAACATCGCACCTAAATGAGAAATCATTCCAACAATATGGTATTCGTTTGTTCCAAAGTGAAATGAACGCTCTCTTCCTTTCGAAAAACCATTCATTTTACCTTGCCATTGCGAAAACAATTTGGCGAATGGAATATCTCTACCAGTAAAAATTCCCAGATTTCGGTGTAATGGTAAAATATATTCATCCTTATGTAAAGCCATTACAGTTCCAATACTAATGGCTTCCTGACCAATTCCTGAGAACCATTTACTAACTTTTCCCTGACGGAGGAGAATTAACATTTTCTCTTCAATCATTCTTGGTTTAATGATGGCTTTATAAAGACCTGCAATTTCTTCGTTGCTGTAATGTTTTCTGTTATACTGAATCATACCCCGCAAAAGTAAGCTTTCACCAATCATTTTTTTCTCTTCCTTTTTTTGCTTGATTAAAAACAACAGTTCAATTAGTAAGTCTATGTAAATCAAATATTTCAAAAAGAAAAAATTCAGACATAAATCCTATAAAATCATAATTTGAATTTTCTATTGTCTAATTTTTGTTTACTTTGATGATTAATCCTCATTCAATGAAAAAAGAATCAATTTTATTTATACATGGTGCTTTGGCTTCAAAATCTCAATTTACACAAGTTATTTCCTTGTTAGATGAGCAGTTTGATTGTCATGCTATTAATTTACCAGGCCATGGAGGAGAGTTAATTCCCGCCTCTGGATTAACATTTGAAGGATTTTCTCAGGCTATTTTATCTTATCTCGATAAAAACAATATTGAACAAACCCATTTATTTGGATTTAGTATGGGTGGATATGCTGGTCTTTATTTTGCGCATAAACATCCACAAAGGGTTAAACAAATATTCACCCTCAACGTAAAATTCAACTGGGACCCCATCACAACAGCCAAGGAAACCGGCTTTTTAGACCCTGAGAAAATGTTAGAGAAAATTCCGGCATATGCCAATAATTTGATGGTTTTACATGGAATGAACATCTGGAAAAATTTATTGGCAAGTACCAGTGATATGATGAAAAAACTTTCGGAAACCATTGTGATGAGTGAGGAAGAATTAAAACAAATTCAACATCCTGTGCTTTTAGGAATTGGAGACAGAGACACAACAAGTAGTTTAAACGAAACCATAAAAGTTTATAAATTATTATCAAATTCACGACTTTGGGTGGTGCCGAATGCTGCACATCCATTCGAAAAAATCAATCCGGAAAGAATCGCAGCCGAAATTCGTTATTTCTTCCTTTCAGCTTAGGTATGATTATTGTAGTTTATTTTGAAAATGTAATTTTATGAAGAATATATTTTTAGGTCTTATCATACTTTTTATTTCTAGCAGCTTTCAAAATCCACCAACTGAAACTCTAAAATGGTATTCATGGAATGAAGGTTATCCTTTAGCCAGAAAAACTGGCAAAATAATATTGGTTGATGCCTATACTGATTGGTGTGGTTGGTGCAAAAAAATGGACAAGGACACTTATGCAAATCCTGATATCATAAAAAAATTAAACAAAGATTTTATTGTAGTAAAGTTTAATCCTGAGTTAAGTAATTTAACTTACATGGTTGACAGTCAGGAATATTCTGCCCGTGATTTTTACGCTCAGTTAAGCAGAGGTGAATCAACAGGTTTTCCTACTACTTATTTTATACATCCTAACAAAAGAAGTATTTTTTTAGACCCCGGATATAGAGACCCTGCAACGTTTACGCAGGTTTTAGACCATGTTTTAAAAGAATATAAATAATTGGTTTGATGCCTGCGCTTAAATTTGCTTAACTTCGCGGTTCCATTTTATGAGTGATCCTATTAAACACGAGTGCGGAATTGCAATGATCCGTCTCTTGAAGCCACTTTCCTTTTACCAGGAAAAATATGGCTCTTCGCTTTACGGCTTGAAAAAATTGTACCTGTTGATGGAAAAACAACACAACAGAGGTCAGGACGGCGCAGGTCTTGGTGTAATTAAGTTTGATCCGGAACCGGGCGAAAACTATATCTTCAGACAAAGAGCAAATGGTAGCAGTGCCATTGCCGAAATTTTTGATAAAGTTTCTTCTAAAATTTCAAAATCAGGAAGTTCTTCTCAAACAAAAGATGCAGATTACCTAAAAAAACATGCGCCTTTTGTTGGTGAATTATACCTTGGTCATCTTAGATATGGAACTCATGGTGGTAATAGCAAAGATTTATGCCACCCGTTTATCAGAGAAAATAACTGGATGAGCAGAAATTTAATGCTTGCCGGTAATTTCAATCTTACAAATGTTGATGAGTTATTTGATTTGCTTATTGAATTAGGACAACATCCTAGAGAAAAGGCAGATACTGTAACCATGCTCGAAAAAATGGGCCACTTTTTAGATGAAGAGGTTCAGAGAAATTTTACTAAATTCAAAAATGAAGGTAAAACTAATCAAGAAATAACTCATTTAATCGCAGAAAATACCAACCTTGTTAATATTCTAAAACGCTCTTTAAGAGATGCTGATGGTGGCTATGTGATGGCTGGTATAGTTGGTCATGGTGATGCATTTGTGGTGAGAGACCCTAATGGAATTCGTCCATGTTTTTATTACCAAAACGATGAAATTTGTGTAGTTACCAGCGAGAAACCGGCTATTATGACCGGATTCAATATTGCCTATAAAGATGTAAAAGAACTTGGCCCGGGTAATGCCCTGGTTATGTACAAATCAGGTAAAATTGAAGAGGTAAATATTATTCCTGCAGGAGAGAAAAAATCTTGCTCTTTTGAACGAATTTATTTCTCGAGAGGCAATGACAGAGAAATTTACAAAGAGAGAAAACAATTAGGTTATATACTGGGACCAAAAATTATGGAAGCAGTAAATTATGATTTTAAAAATACTGTTTTCTCATACATTCCTAATACCGCCGCTGTTGCATTTTATGGGATGGTTGATGGAATTATTGACCTGCTAGATACCTGGAAAATCAATGAGATAAAAAAACTGGGTGCTGATTTAGACCCGGAAAAATTGAAAGAAATTCTTGCAGTTAGACCTCGTAGAGAAAGATTGGCTGTTAAAGATGCAAAACTTAGAACTTTTATTACTGATGATGCACATAGAGAAGACATGGTTGCCCATGTGTATGATGTAACCTATGGTATTATTAATAATGATGTTGATACGCTTGTTGTAATTGATGATTCAATTGTTAGAGGAACTACACTAAAAACTAGTATCTTAAGAATTCTTGACAGGTTACATCCTAAAAAAATCATCATCGTTTCATCTTCTCCGCAAATCAGGTATCCTGATTGTTATGGAATTGACATGAGTAGAATGAACGATTTCGTTGCATTTCAGGCAATGGTTGCGCTTATAAAAGAAAGAAATATGGCTCACAGATTAGAGGAGGTTTACCAATTATGTAAAGCACAGGAAAATCTCCCTAAAGAAGAAATGGTGAATCATGTTCAAAGTTTATATGCCCATTTTACTGATGATGAAATCAGCAAAAAAATAGCGGAAATTATTACTCCTACTGATATTCATGCTGAGGTTGATGTGATTTATCAAACATTAGATGGCCTTCATGAAGCTTGTCCGAACCATAGTGGTGATTGGTATTTCAGCGGAAATTACCCAACTCCCGGAGGAACAAAAGTGGTAAATAAAGCATTTATCAATTTTATGGAGGGTAAATCGGGAAGAGCTTATTAATGGTATTATTCTTGCTGACAAATAACCAAAATACAACAACATGAAATTACGCAGTGAAAACCTTGTAAAACGCTATAAAAAAAGAACCGTTGTAAATAATGTTTCAATTGAAGTGGAACAAGGCGAATGTGTGGGCTTACTTGGTCCAAATGGAGCAGGGAAAACCACTACATTTTACATGACTGTTGGATTAATTAAACCTGACGAAGGCAAGGTATTTCTTGAGAACGAAGAAATAACCAACCTTCCTATGTATAGAAGAGCACAAAAAGGATTGGGTTATTTGGCACAAGAAGCATCTATTTTCAGGACCTTATCTGTTGAAGACAATGTAAAAGCTGTTTTAGAAATGACACCATTAAGTAAACAAGAACAAGCTGAAAAGCTTGAATCTTTAATGGAGGAATTTGGTTTAAACAGGGTTAGAAAAAGCATGGGTAATGTTTTGAGTGGAGGTGAAAGACGAAGAACTGAGATTGCAAGAGCATTGGCCGTAAATCCGAAATTTATTCTTTTAGATGAACCATTTGCAGGTATCGACCCAATTGCAGTTGAGGACATTCAGCAAATTGTTGCCAAACTAAAACATAAAAATATTGGTATCCTTATTACTGACCACAACGTACATGAAACATTGTCGATTGTAGACAGAGCTTATTTATTGTTTGAAGGTAAAATTCTGAAAGCCGGAACTGCCCAGGAACTAGCAGATGATGAAATGGTAAGAAAGGTATATTTGGGTCAAAATTTTGTATTGAGATAGAATCTTCAATTCAGGAATTTTGAAAAATTATTTTTAGGGAGATTTATTTTTTACTGAGAATCTTATATTTGGAAAAAGCAAATCCAATCGGAATTGCAATTTTCAAACGTTCACAATAAAAATAAATACAATAACATGAAAAAAATTCTCTTCGTTTCATTTTTAGCCCTAGGCTTAATGACAGTTTCTTGCGGTGGTGAACCTAAATTAGACAAAACTGAAGAAACAGCAGTTGAAGATCAATTGAAAAAAGACCAAGCTGCAATGGATTCTTTGGAACAAGCAATTAATGCCTTAATGGATTCATCAGGCGCTGTAATAGAAGACGATACTTTATAAGTGATAAATACTTTAGAGAAATAGCTGTTATGAAAATAACGGCTATTTTTATTTTTCAGCCATTGCTAAATTAAGGGAATGTACAGCTTTACTTAATTCGTAAACCAAACTCGGATTTGCTTCAATTGCGTTTCCAACAACCACGACATCAGCACCTGCTATACAAATATCCATAGCCTGTTGGGGGGTTCTAATTCCACCACCAACAAAAACCGGCAGATTCACGGATGATTTTACATCTCTCACCATGCTGTTTGATATAGGTTGATTTGCACCACTTCCTGCATCCATATAAATTACTTGCAATCCAAGCATTTCTCCGGCCATTGCAGTACTTACAGCAATATTATTTTTATCATGTGGAATTGGAGTAGTATTACTCATGTACATAACACTCGTTATCTTACCACCATCAACAATCATATAACCTGTTGGTATAACTTCCACACCTGACTTTTTTAAACCGGGAGCAGCTAGAACATGTTTACCAATCAATAAATCAGGATTTCTTCCGGAAATCATACTCAAAAACAGAATTGCATCTGCTTCATCGTGCGTTTGCATTAAATTACCCGGAAACAAGATGACAGGAATATCGGTTAGTTTTTTGATTGCACTTACACAATCATTCCAAAATCCATTGGTGATTAAACTACCACCAACCAGAATTAAATCTACTTCTGCACTGTTGCAATGTGCAATTAGAGTATTAACGGCTTCCTCCCCACTTAAACTATCTGGGTCGATAAGAACCGCAAGTTTTTTAAGCGGATTTTGCTGAAGTTGTTTTAAAATACTTAAGTGCACGTTCGATAAATTGAAAGTAACAAATAAACAATTTTTAACTGAATTTAATCCAATTAAAATGCGAATCCTTCAATTTTATCAATATTTAGAAAGAAAATTTATTGAAAAATTTAATCAAATTTGATGTTTTTCGCATCTATAACGACAAAAAAAATAGCATTTGCAAGTCAAAAAAAATCAATTTGGCTAATCCCTTCAAAATAATTGAAATCTGTCTTATATTCAAGACAAGCCACTGAATATGAACAAATTGTTATTTACCTGAAAACCGCAATAGGTGCAGCCTGGAATGTGAATAACTTATCTTATGAACAAGGTCAAGCTTACTACATCATGGACTTATAGAAATTCACATAGGGTGGTGTTGAAATCGAAGTTTGATAAAACCTCTTTTGTGTTGGACTTTTGGATAAAAAACCCCCTAAAAATTTTAGAGTGTTTTTTAACCAAATAAAAACAATTTGGTAATCCCAGTTCTTTAGAGATTGTTTGAATTCAGGATTTCCTTAATCTGCAGGTCTACCACATAATCATTCACCCTTGATATGTAACCCATTCCTTAACCCCTCCGGCAGTGAACAAAAAAACAACATCAAATTTTGATGTTTTCTAATTGTTCTAGGTTATTCTGACCCCCAAACTCTAGAAAACAAAGGTTTACCTTAGAATAAAATTAACAACAATACCAACTCATTGTCCATGAGCCGCAACAAAAAAAACAACACACAAAGTGGATTACGATTTGATCGTCACTTTACAAAAGATGGAGTAAGTCCATTCGATTTATTCGAATACGACTACCGCACATCCGTAATCAAAAACCCGAATGGTAGCGTGGTTTTTGAAATGAAAGATGTAGAAGTTCCAAATTTCTGGAGCCAAGTTGCAACTGACGTACTTGCACAAAAGTATTTCAGAAAAGCTGGTGTTCCTCAACCTGACGGAAGTCTGGGTAGAGAAACAAGCTTAAAGCAAGTTGCTCATAGAATGGCTCATTGTTGGAGAAAATGGGGTGAGGATTATAACTATTTTGACAGTAGTGATGATGCTCAGATATTTTATGATGAATTAGTTTACATGATTATGGGGCAATATGCTGCTCCTAATTCACCTCAATGGTTCAATACCGGCCTACATAGCTCATATGGTATTACAGGTAAACCACAAGGACATTATTTCGTGAATCCTTCAACAGGAAAATTAGAAAGATCAAGCTCTGCGTACGAAAGACCGCAACCACATGCTTGTTTCATTCTTTCTGTTGATGATGATTTGGTTAATGAAGGTGGTATCATGGACCTATGGGTTCGTGAAGCACGAATTTTTAAATATGGTTCTGGTGTTGGAACTAATTTCTCGAAAATTCGTGGTTCTCAAGAAAAATTAAGCGGTGGAGGTTCATCTTCAGGTTTAATGAGTTTCTTGAAAATTGGTGACCGTGCTGCAGGTGCAATTAAATCAGGTGGTACAACAAGAAGAGCTGCTAAAATGGTTTGTCTTGATTTAGATCACCCGGAAATTGTTGAATTCATTAACTGGAAAAAAGACGAAGAAAAGAAAGTTGCTGCTTTAATTGCTGCCGGATATCCTAGCGATTACGAAGGAGAAGCTTATGCTACTGTTTCTGGTCAAAACTCAAATAACTCAGTACGTATTCCTAACGAATTCTTTAACGCACTTGAGAAAGGTACAGATTGGGAATTAAAAGCCCGTACCGATGGCAGAGTTATGAAAACTGTTCCTGCAAATGAAATGTGGGATATGATTGCTGATGCTGCCTGGGCTTGTGCAGATCCTGGTGTACAATACGATACTACTATAAACGAATGGCATACTTGTCCTGAAGGTGGAAGAATTAATGCTTCTAACCCTTGTTCGGAATACATGTTCTTAGACAATACAGCTTGTAACCTTGCAAGTTTAAACCTAATGAAATTCTTTAACCCTGAAACTTTGGTTTTTGATGTTAAAGGTTTTGAACAAGCTACTAGAATCTGGACAACTGTATTGGAAATTTCAGTATTAATGGCGCAATTCCCAGCTACTGAAGTTGCTCAATTATCATACGAATACAGAACATTAGGTTTAGGTTATGCTAACTTAGGTTCTATGTTAATGGTTGCCGGTATTCCTTACGATTCTCCTAAAGCTTTTGCTATTTGTGGAGCGATTACCGCTGTTTTAAATGGAGTTGCTTACCAAACATCTGCAGAGATGGCTAAATACCTTGGCACTTTTGCTAAGTATGAAGAAAATAAAGAACACATGATGCGTGTTATGCGTAACCACCGTTATGCTGCTTACAACGCAACTGAAGCTTACGAAGGATTATCTGTTAAACCTATTGGAATCGATCCTAAATATTGCCCTGATTACTTATTGGCTGCAGCTACAAGCAATTGGGATAAAGCAGTTCAAATGGGAGAAGAATATGGTTACAGAAATGCACAAGCAACTGTAATTGCTCCTACAGGAACAATTGGATTGGTTATGGATTGTGATACTACTGGTATCGAACCTGATTTCGCCTTGGTTAAATTCAAAAAATTATCAGGTGGTGGATATTTCAAAATCATCAACCAAAGCGTTCCTGCAGCTTTAAGAAATTTAGCTTACAGCGAATCAGAAATTGATGCAATCATTAAATATGCAACAGGTTCTGCAACATTAGTTGGTGCTCCTCATATCAACCCAGAAACATTAAAATTCCGTGGTTTTAATGATGACGAAATTGCTAATTTAGATAAAGGTGCTGCTGGTGCTTTCGAAATTGGATTCGTTTTCAACGTATGGACATTAGGTGAAGATTGCTTAAAACGTTTAGGATTTACTCCTGAAGAATACAATAGCCACAACTTTAACTTATTACGTAAATTAGGATTCACCAAAAAAGAAATTGAAGAAGCAAATGATTACATCTGTGGAACAATGACTGTAGAAGGTGCTCCTTACCTTAAAGATGAACATTTACCTGTTTTTGATTGTGCAAACAAATGCGGAAACAAAGGTGAAAGATATATTGCAGCTCAAGGTCATATCCGTATGATGGCAGCAGCACAACCTTTTTTAAGTGGTGCTATTTCAAAAACTATCAACCTTCCAAATGAAGCTAAAGTTGATGATATCAAAGATTGTTACCATTTAAGCTGGAGCCTTGGATTAAAAGCCAATGCACTTTATAGAGATGGATGTAAATTATCTCAGCCATTGAGCAACAAATCTGACGTGAAAGACGAAGAAGAAGTTCAAATGGTGGTAGAAAGTGTTTTAGGTGAAGATGCTCACAAACCTGTTGGGGAATTAAGTCCTGAACAAGTTCTTGAAGCAGCACAAGCTATTCTTAACCGTACCCATGATACTACATTTAAGCATAAACTTGCTGGTGTAGTTGCCAGAAAAACTTTACCTGGAAAACGTGGTGGCTTTACTCAAAAAGCATCAGTTGGTGGTCAAACCATTTTCGTAAGAACAGGTGAATATGAAGATGGAACATTGGGAGAAATCTTTGTTGATTTACATAAAGAAGGAGCTACTTTACGTAGTTTGATGAACTGTTTCTCAATTGCAGTTTCATTAGGTTTACAATATGGTGTTCCTTTAGATGAGTACGTAGATAAATTCACTTTCACACGTTTTGAACCAGCTGGTATGGTTGCAGGTCATGATAATATCAAAAATGCAACTTCAATCATCGATTACATGTTCCGCATGTTAGGATTTGAATACTTAGGTCGTGAAGAATTTGTACAAGTACCTCCTACCGAAACACAACGCCAGAACTTATCAGTTAACTTACACAAACAACATGCACAAGCATTGGCTAACCAATCTGCTACACAAGTAGCTCCGGTTAATCCAATTGGGTTTTTCAAACCAGCTCCTGTAGTTGCACCTGAAGTAAGTGCTGTGGCTCCGGTTATTCCTGCACCAGAAGCATCTGCAAATCTTTCAGCTTCTGCAAGTATGCCTGATCAAATAAGTGAGATGAACAAACGTATGGGTGATTCACCTGCTTGTCCAACTTGCGGTCATATTACCATTCGCAGCGGCGCTTGTTACAAATGCTTAAACTGTGGAACACAAACAGGTTGTAGTTAATATAAAATCTGATATATATTCAAAGCCCCTCATTGCAAAATGAGGGGCTTTTTTTATGGCTTTGTGTTTCTTGAAAAAATATTACCCTCATTAAAATCACATTAATATCGACGAACATAACATACTAAGCTGATAAGAATTTAAAGATTCATGCCGTTAAGCACTCAAAATCATCACCCATGAAAAATTTATCAGTGTTCTTATTGTTGTTGGGCTCGTTTGCCTATCAGCCAGTTTTCTCCGAAAATATTGTCGACATTAAACAAGCCAAAAACAACAAGGCTTTGTCGCTTAAAATCAATGGTGCTAATTCATCCAGACAAAAGGCATTCATGAAAATTACCAACAAAACCAATCAAATTATTAAACTCATTATTTCTGCCGGTGATATGTTGATTACACCAACTACATCAACACAAAATCTTATCATTACTAAATCTGAAGAAATTCAAATTCAACCACACCAAAGCATTTCTAAAAACCTTTTTGCTTTATGCGCTGAAAAACATGATGGTAGTCCAGGAGAACAAACCCAATATGCTCCTGGAAATAAAGCCACAGGAAATTTATTAGCTATGGCAGAATACCTCGATGAAAACAAGTTGTATGATGATGATGTAGCACAAAATGCTATTTGGTGCATCAGCGATAATGCTGAATTAAGCCAGATAGAACACAGTAACAAAACAATTGAACGCGACTTACAAACAATGATAGCCAAACATCAGAAACTGGATTTAGAAAAAGAATTGGTCAAAATCAAAGCTCAAAAACTTTTAGAAGGAACAAGACAAAACAAAAGACGTATCACAAGTTTTCATGGAAATATTTCCTTTAATTTAGAAAAAGATGCAAAAGTAAATCTGGTATTACTCGATCCAAAAGGCAAAACAGTTGCCACTTTTCTAAATGAAGAAAATCTAACGGCAGGCATTCATAAAAAGGATTTCGCTTATACTGATGCAAACATTCAATACGGACTTTATCAATTGATTGTTGTTGCAGATGGAAAAGAGAAACTGAGGCGACGAGTACAATTGAAGTAAAAACAATAAACGAATATCCGCTTCTTTACCAGTAAATTTAAAAACATCACGAAACCACCCCAAAACGGACGCGAACCTTCGGTTCGCGTCCGTTTTGGGGGAGGGTAATTCTTTCATTTTTATTTACTACTATAATGTCATCCCTATGGGATTTTAGGAATTTTCATAAAAACTAAATACCATTTTTTTATTCAAATGCCCTAATTTATCGCCATAAATCAATTTTAAAATGTCCATAATTTTTCTAAAATAAATTATAGGTAAACATGCGGATACTCGTAAAAAAAATCCCGGAATGAATACTCAAACCGGGATTTTTTGTTTTGTACAAATATTAATTCCTACTATAATTCGGAGCTTCTTTGGTGATGGTAATATCATGTGCATGACTTTCCTTAGCACCTGCCGAAGTGATTTTAACAAACTTACCATTTGCCTGTAAAGCTTCAACAGTAGCAGCTCCGCAATAACCCATTCCTGCTCTTAATCCACCAACAAACTGATAAACTACTTCTTTTAAAAATCCTTTATAAGGAACAATTCCCACTATACCTTCAGGAACCAATTTTGCAATTTCATCTTCAGCATCCTGGAAATAACGGTCTTTGCTACCTTCTTTCATCGCTTCAATAGAACCCATTCCTCTGTATGATTTAAACTTACGTCCTTCATAAATTACAGTTTCACCCGGACTTTCTTCTACACCTGCAAAGATGGATCCACTCATAACGGTACTTGCACCTGCAGCTAATGCCTTAACTAAGTCGCCGCTATATCTTATGCCGCCATCTGCAATAACTGGAATGCCACTGCCTTTTAAAGCTTTTGCAGCGTCATAAACAGCAGTTAATTGTGGAACTCCAATACCTGCAATAATTCTGGTTGTACAAATTGAACCGGGTCCAACTCCTACTTTTACTGCATCAACACCAACATTTGCCAAAGCTAATGCCGCATCACCTGTTGCAATATTTCCTGCTACAATATCAATCCCTGTAAACTGTTTTCTAATTCTGGCTACTTCGTTCATTACACCACGTGAATGTCCGTGTGCCGTATCTATTATTACTAAATCAACTCCGGCTTTAACCAAAGCAGAAATTCTGTCTTCAGTTTCAGCACTTACACCAACTGCAGCTCCTACAATTAAACGACCATGTTTGTCTTTGCAAGCCATTGGATGGTCTTTAACTTTTAAAATATCTTTGTAGGTAATTAATCCTTTTAATTTTCCAGCCCCGTCAATTACCGGAAGTTTTTCGATTTTATATTCCTGCAAAATGGTTTCAGCCATAGATAAATCTGTACCTTCAGGAGCAGTGATGAGATTTTCTTTCGTCATTACATCACTCACCAATTTATTCATGTCTTTTTCAAAACGTAAATCACGATTGGTTAAAATTCCTACCAAAGTTCCATTGTCATTAATAATTGGAATACCACCAATTTTATTATCGCTCATCATTTTGGTAGCATCTCTCAAAATGGCGTTTTCATTGAGGGTAAGCGGATCTATAATCATCCCACTTTCACTTCTTTTTACTCGTCTAACTTCTTCAGCCTGACGATCGATGCTCATATTTTTATGAAGAATACCAACTCCACCTTGCTGAGCCAAAGCAATAGCCAAACGCGATTCAGTAACAGTATCCATTGCTGCTGAGAGCATAGGAATATTGATACGAATATTTCTGGTTAGTTGGCTTGATGTATTTACATCTCTTGGAAGTACTTCGGAATAGGCCGGTAATAAGAGAACATCATCGTAAGTGAGTCCTTCACCGTAAAATTTTTGAGGGTCGTTGAACATGGCAAATAAAGAATGATTATTTGCCGGGCAAAGATAACCGAATATTTACCAATACCAAAAACAATCAATTTATTAACCTAAATAGCGAAAAATAAGGCTAATTTTAGAACTTTTCACCTTCAGGAGTACGTAATCCTCTTGCAATAATGATAGCCATCAATCCCATAAAAATAGAAAAATATCCTACATAAGCATAATTGAGTAAATGACCACTTACTTCATCTTTTACGATAATCATTCCGGCAAACAAAGAACCCAATCCTGCCATTAATTGTTGTAATGATGAATTAATGCTCATAAAACTACCTCTGTATTTTGGATTTACTGATGCAGTTATCATTGCCTGCATCGGAATCATTCTGCCACTTACTAAAATGAAAAAGATAGCAGCAACTACCAAAGCGTATGCTATATGAATTGGTGGCATATTGGTGATGGCAAAAACCGGAAATGCACACAATGAAGCAAAAATGGCAAAGACTTTAAACTTCCCGAATTTATCTGCAAGTTTTCCAATATAAGGTGAAGTAAACACGGTAACACCGCCTCCAACTAAATAAATATATTGTAATTGTGATTCACTAAATCCAACATTGGCAACCATTGAAGGACTAATAAAAGGAATGATTGTAAAATGGCCTAACATCATAACCATTGATAGGAAAATGGCCTTTCTTTGGTTTCTGTCCTGAAGAATTACAGAAATGGCTTTAAAAATATGCTCTCTTTTTTCTCCTGTTTGAAGATGTTTGTTTATTGGAGGCAAGTAGCGATTGATAAAATACAAAACTGGTGAACCTAAAAGTGCCAAGAATAAAAAGGGCGCCTGCCACCCAAAACTAGAATGTGTTGCAATAAACAATCCAAAAGGAACACCAAAAACTGAGGCAACAGAAAATGCAGCCATTACAATTCCCATGGCCTGACCTCTTCTTTCAAAAGGAATCACATCACCAACAATTGATAAAACAGTTGCACCAATAACTCCACCAAATAATCCGGTAAAGATTCTGGCCATCATCAATAAATAATAGGAATTAGAAAGTCCACATAGTGCTGTTCCTACAATAAAACCAGTGTACATCAGCATCAATGATTTTTTTCTATCAAAGCGATCAATAAACAAGGAGGATAACATTCCTGAAGCAAAAGCACTAAAAGTATAACTTGATACAATAACACTAAATTCCTTTGGACCAATTTCAAAGAGGCGCATCAATTGAGGACCAAGAGGCATCATGATCATGAAATCCATGATATTGCTAAAGTTGATGGCGGCCAGTATATAAAGAATGATTTTTTCGTTTTTATTCATGGGGGCCGCAAATTCGGGAATAAAAAAGATTTTATAACTATTTGATTGATTACAAGGTGAATTTTAATCTTTTCAAATTGAAATAGTCAGGATTTAAAATCACAGTTGAATAAACTAAAAGATTATCAATATAATCGAACCCTATGATTTATTGTGGCAACGAATTCAAATACTCTTTGGCTTTATCCTTGTAATAAGGTTGCATTCCCGGAGGTACTGTTTTAAGCAATTCCGTTTCCTTATTCTGCTTTTTATTCATCTGCTCAAAATATTTTGGCGATGGTTTTGGACCTTGTTTCGATTGTTCAGCCTCCCTTTTTGTGTCTTGTTCCTGCTTCTTCTCGGCTTTTTCATGTTCCAATAAACGAGTTAGAATTTCTTGTTGACGCATAATGGTTTCCTGACTCAATCTTTTATTAAACAATTCCTTTTCAGTTTGCTCCATCATTTTCTGCAAATCGCCTAATTGTTTACCACCACCCATTTGCTCCTTTTGTAAAGCATCCATCTCACTGGCCATTTTTTGCAATTGCTGACGAATAGCCATTTGCTGAGCAGCCATTCTACCAAATTGTTCGGAACTCATTTTACCCTTTTCACCAGTACCATTTTTATTCTGACCTTCCTTCAATTGTTTATTGAGCTCATCCTGCATTTTCTTTAACTTGCTCATGCTTGGTTTTCCACTGCCATCTTTTGGAGAAGGTTTTCCTTTCCCCTTTTTGCCATTTTGTTTTTGTTGTTTCTGTTGCTGCATTTGTTTTAATACATCACTCAACATCAAAGCAAGGTTATTCATTCTGGTCATGGCATACTGTTGCTGACCTCTAATTTCCTGCTGGTTTCTGTTAGAAAATCCTTTCACAGCACGATCCATGTGGTCGTTCATTTTATTGACCTCACGGTTTACATAAGCTCTTATCTCCGGCGCATCTTTACTCAAAGCCAAAAGACTATCTTCTACCAATTTAGCATTGTCTTTTAATGATTTTTGTTCCTGAGCTATTTGAACAAACTGAGGATTATAACCAGTAATGGCTTTCATTCTTTCCATTAAAGCTTCCTGGTCTTTACTCAATTGAAGCAAATTTTCAAGAATTTCACGTAATGCCTGAATATTCATTTCCGCTTTTTCCTCTTCCTCCTTCTCCATCTGGTCCTTCATTTCCTCAGCCATTTGTTCCATTTCTTCAGCAGCTTCCTTTTCTTGTTCAGCAGCTTTCTTCTCGTTTCCTTTGCCTAATTCTTCCGAAGCCTTTTGCATTTTTTTATCAATCGACTCCTGCTTTTTATCAAGGTTTTGCAAGTCTTTTGGTTCTTCCAAAGCCTTGTTTTTTTCCTGCATATCCTTCAATTCTTCTTTCAAATCCTTGAACTCTTTATTCAATTCATCTTGTTCCTTTTTCAGGTTTTCTTTTGAATCCTTTTTCTCTTCTGATTTCTTTGAAAGCTCCTCTTGTTTTTTACTTAGTTCGTTTAATTTTTCAATGCTTTCTTCCATCTTTTTCTCAACTTCCATCTCCTTGTACATCTCCAGCATTCTATCTAATTCCTTTTCTACATCTTTATTATTAAGTTGTAGTTTATCCATTTCTTGTTGCAATTTGTCTTTGTTTTGAAGTTTCATCAAATCATCAAGCTGCTTCATCATTTTCTTCATTTCTTCTGGCATTATTTCATCCATCATTTTTTGAAGTTGTTGCTGCTTTTCCAGGATTTTCTGATTCTCCTCCTTGAACTCTTGCTCCTTGCGTTTGTTGTCTTTAAAGTTTTCTTTGATGTCATTAATTTTCTTCGCCAATTCCTTTTGACGTTCCATTAATTTCTCCATTTTACGCTGGTCTTCCCAACTTAATTGTTTTTCACTTTTAAGTTTCTTTTGCAAATCTTTTAAATCTTTTTGAAGGTCTTTTGCTTCCCTCAAACTTTCTTCCATTTTACTTTCCAGTTCTTTAGAACCGGCATTTGCTTCTTCACATAATTCTTTTTTATCAGGTGTTTTTAGACTGAAAATTTTACTTCTGCTCGATTTTGAACCATGAACTCCATCATTGTCCCAAACCTCAAAATAATATTCAATTTCATCGGCACTTTCGATACCGGTTTCAAACAAATTAAATACATGGTTGAATGAACTTATTTTATCTGATCTAAGCGTAATATCAACTGACTGTAAACCTTTTTTTACTTTATCCGGGTTTTCTGATTTGAGAAATCTGTAATGGAAATTCAATTTTTTCAAGCCATGATCATCTTCAACATTTCCTGAAAAATAAATCAATTTTCTACTAGTAGAATCCTGCTGTTCATTTACTTCAATTTGAGGATATGCATCCGGAATAACCTGAATTCCAAAATGCAATGAATCGCCCTTTTTATTGTCTTTATTAGAACTCTGGATGGTATATTCATCAGATAAAAAAAACTTCTTTTTAAACTGAAACCTGATACCATCTTCACTTATCGCATGATGCTCGGCTTTTAAAAATTTGAGTTGGATATCATCGGTATTTTTACCCATGAATTGCCATTCGATGATTGTACCTGCAGGAATGCTTAAATCACCTGGATTATTCAGCATTTCATTTTTCATCCCTAAATAAGCCGGATAATTTAATTTAGCCTGATAGTTCAATAAAATTGGCTTTCCTGAAACAATTAAATCAAAAGGACCAAAAGTAAATCCACCTGATTCCAATGTAAAAGAAAGTGATTTTTGAAGATTCTTCCATTCGTACTCAAAATTGCCCGGTTCATTATTCAACATTTTGTAGCGTTGATTTTCGAACAAGAGATGCATTTCTGCCGGAATTTTCTCTCCGCTGGTTTTTATCTGTATAGTGAAATCACCATATTGTTCCGCAGCCAATTCTTTGTTTACAATTTCAATCTCAAATGGAGCTTTCATTTTAAACTCTTTATTGAAATTTAGAACTCTTTCGGCACCATCACCTAAAATATCAGGTGACCAAATCAGTATAAATAAGAAAATGAAAATAGGAACAATTGTGAATTTTAAATAACGTAAATTTTTACTAAACTGAATTGCCGAACTAAAAGGAACCGGCTTTAATTCTTCAGTTTTTTGCTGAATTGCAGCTTCAAGTAAACTTCCTGATTGAGGCTCTGATTCTAACAATTGAAGTGTATTCAATAATTTATCTTGAACCTCTGTAAAATGCGAACCAATAATTTTTGCAGCTTCAGCATAATTCATCTGCCTGCGAATTCTATACAATCCTGCCAGTGGAATGATGATATAATACACCAAAGCAACCAATGAAGAAATCAGCAAAGTGAAAAATAAAATGGCCCTCACATTAGATGTGTATCTTCCATAATATTCAAAAATACTCACCAACAAAAAGCCAAGTAAAAAAATACCGGCAAAAAGAATGCTTCCCTTTATCAGTTGGTTGTTGTAATACTTCCTGATAAAAGCATCCAGTTTTTGATAGATATAATTTGTTTCCTGTTTCAATTTTTGTTAATAATAATCAATTGCCAATGCAATTTGTTTTTCTTCTGTTCTAACGAAAGGCAATAATAAAGATTTTATGAAACGAATTCGAAGCTATCTCCGTCAAAAAGCCCCAAATCGCTGAGTTTTAAATGAGGAATCACCAAAAGTGCCATAAATGAAAGGGTCATATAGGGCGCTCTAAAATGCGAACCCAGCAAAGATTTACTTAAGCGGTCGAGATTTGTATATTTTTCAGCAACCTCCCAGGCATCATTCATGCTCATCAATCCTGCCATAGGTAATGGTAAAACTTCCTGTGATTCTCCAAATGCCAAACTCAAACCACCTTTGTTTTCTACTAATAAATTCACAGCATTTTTCATGTCGGTAAAATTGGTTCCTGTTACCAAAATATTGTGACTATCATGCGCCACAGAACCTGCTATTGCTCCATTTTTTAAACCAAGTCCTTTAATTAGTGAAACAGCAATGGGTGCATTTTGATAACGATTTACAACTGCTAGATAAATCACATCATTTTGTAAATTACATTCTTCTTTTTTTAGTTGAAGGTGATTTGTAATCAATTCACCATCCAAACATTCAATGACATGGTTGTTTTCTTTGAGTTCAATCTGAAAATCAGATTCGTTTATCAATTTACATTCAAACTGATTTATTGCTTCTTCTTTTACAGATTGAATAAAGGAGGTGTGGTTTTCAGCCACTAAAATTCCATTGATAAAGGTTTGTTTGATATTGAAAGAAGTCAAATCATCCACCAAAATAAAATCTGCATTGTCGTTTAACTGAAGTGTACCAACCGGCATTTTATAATGTTCAACCGGATGAATACAAGCTGCATACAAAATATCAAACAAATCAAAACCCTTTTGTAAAGCTCTTTTTACCAACGAATTGATATGCCCTTCTAGCAATGAATCGGGATGTTTATCATCACTACAAAACATGATTTGTTTAGGATAATCCTTCATCAATGGAATCAAAACATCGAAATTTCTGGCAGCACTTCCCTCTCTGATTAAAATGTTAACACCCAATTTGGCTTTATCCAAAGCTTCTTCATAAGTAAAACATTCATGGTCGGTTGAAATGCCGTGTGAGAAGTATAAAGCAGCCTGTTCATTCCTTAAACCAGGGGCATGTCCATCGATGGGTTTATTGTATTTTTTGGCTGATTTTAACTTCGCCATTACCTCCGCATCCTGAAACAAAACCCCAGGAAAATTCATCATTTCGGTGAGGTAATAAATATCATCACGTTGCAATAAAGTATCTACTTCATTTGAAAGTAATGTTGCACCCGCTGTTTCAAAAACAGTTGCAGGAACACAACTTGGAGCTCCAAAACAATAATGAAATGGAACTTTTTTTCCGTTTTGAATCATAAAATCAACACCTGCAATACCGCAAACATTGGCAATTTCATGAGGATCGCTAATGGTTCCCACTGTACCATGTAATACTGCCATTCGAGCAAATTCTGAAGGAATTAACAAGGAACTTTCAATATGTACATGTGCATCAATAAAACCGGGAAGAATGTATTGACTTAGTTCTTTTTCTATTTTTTTGATGGAATAAATTTTCGCATCCTTTACTTCAATCACTGCAGGAAAAATGTTTCTATTTCTTATATCAACAAAATTCGCCTCAATCTTAAATTCACTCATTTTATTCTTTTTTCAATGACTCACCATCAAACTGAAAAGGCAAAAATGTTTGTGTTCCCTCTGCAATATAAATGGGACCAGTTTCGCCTTGTAAAATCATTCTAATCTGATTGCCATATCTCTTTTCGTATTCACTTACACTTTGTAAACAAGCACCACAACACATCACAGGATGCTCCAATTTAAATTCATCTGTTCTGGCAGTAACTGAAATGGCCTTTACAGCAATGCCCGGATAATTCGCTGATGCTGAAAAAATTGCAACTCTCTCCGCACACAATCCCGAAGGGTAAGCCATGTTTTCCTGGTTACTTCCTTTTACTACTATTCCATTTTCTAGTAATACCGCAGCTGCTACATGAAATTTAGAGTAAGGTGCATATGCTCCCTTAAGAGCTTCTTTTGCACAGTCCAATAATTCAGCATCTGCACTACTAAGTTCAGATTTATCAGAAACACTTAGCAGCTTCACTTCTCTTTTCACTGTTTCAATCATATTCACAAGTTAGATAAAGCTAATTAAAAAGCAAAGAAAGCCTAGAAGAATAAAGGTTTCAAGCAATAAAAATATGATTATGGCAAAAAATCACTTTGATTCATTTGTTCAGTTCAATGATTGCTATTAGTTTCGCTGCTTATATTCATTGAATTATGAAGCATATCATTGTGTTTGGAGCAGGTTTATCCTCATCATATCTGATTAAATATTTGTTATCGAATGCCAAAAAAGAAAACTGGCAAATCACCATCATTGATGCCAATCTTGAATTGGCTCAAAAGAAAGTAGGGAAAAGTCAGTTTGCCAAGGCCATCGCAATCGATATCAACAACAAAGAAGAAAGAGAAAAACTGATTCAAACAGCTGATTTGGTCATTTCTTTATTGCCTCCAACATTACATATTCTGGTAGCTAAAGATTGTATCAAATCTGCCAAAAACCTGATTACTGCTTCTTATGTAAGTGAGGAAATGAAATCACTCGATAAAGCTGCTCAAAAAGCCGGAATTTTGTTATTAAATGAAATTGGTTTAGACCCGGGAATCGACCATTTATCTGCTATGCAAATGATTCATCAGATTCAAAAAGAGGGTGGTGAAATTACTTCATTTAAATCGTATTGTGGTGGATTGGTAGCTCCTGAATATGATGACAATCCTTGGAATTATAAATTCACCTGGAACCCGAGAAATGTGATTTTAGCAGGACAAGCAACTGCAACTTATCTCGAAAATAAACAGGTAAAATTCATTCCACCAAACAGAATTTTTAGTCAGACAGTTGATGTCATGGTTCCTGAATTAGGCAAATTCGAAAGTTATGCCAACCGTGATTCTTTGGGTTATATTTCACCTTACGGAATTGATTCTGCTCATACTGTTTTAAGAGGAACATTAAGAAGAAAGAATTATAGTCAGAACTGGAATTACCTGGTAAAATTAGGCCTTACAGACGATACTTATAAAATTTCGAATAGCGAAAACATGACCTATAGAGAATTGATGGCAGCTCTTTTATCAGGAGCAAACCAACAAAATCTGGAGATACAATTAAGTCGCTTTATGAACAAAGCACAAACCTCAAAAGAGTTTCAAAAAATTAAATGGCTTGGTTTATTAAATGATGAGAAAATTGGTATTGCTAATGCTAGTCCTGCTCAAATTCTACAACACCTACTTACACAAAAATGGAAGTTAAAAAAAGGTGAATTGGATATGATTGTGATGAAACATGAAATCACCTACAAAAAAGACAAAAAGAATTTTAAAGCCAATAGTTCATTGATTGTAAAAGGCGAGGATGAAGTGCTTACTGCCATGGCTAAAACAGTTGGTTTACCAATGGCCATCGCTGCTAAACTCATTTTACAGGGAAAGATTATTGACAAAGGCGTTCAGATTCCATTAAGTCCAATGTATTATGAACCAATTTTAAAAGAGTTAAGCAAGTTCGACATCAAATTTATTGAACACTAAGATTTGTCCTTCCAGAGATAAAAATCCTTGGTTAGTTCATAATATTCATTGGTATAGGAATTGTCTTCATTATAAATTACAAGTTCTTGCTGAGTGATATTTTGCTTCTGCTTTGAAAACAACATCACTAAGCGATTAGAAGGCTTTGACTTTTTAGGAAATACCTGTAAAATTTCTTTTGGAAAAAGCAGGTAAGTTTCGGCAATCTGAATAAACAATTCTGCTTCCTGAACGGGTAAAACCATTGCTATTGTTCCGTTTTCATGAAGTAATTCTGCCATTATTTTCGCCAATTCATCAAACGATAAAGTATTGGTATGACGGGCAGTTCTGCGTTTTTCATCTTCAATTTCAAACTGATTTCCTGCAACAAAATAAGGTGGATTGGTGATAATCAAATCAAACTTTTCAATTGGATTTCTTGAATTAAAATCTTGAATAGAACCTTTGAATAAACTCAATTGCTCTGTCCATTTACTTTGTTTGAAGTTAAATTCAGCTTCTATTGCAGCCATTTCATTTATCTCGACTGCTTGAATAAATCCATTCGATTTTTGAGCCATCATCAGTGAAAGAATGCCTGTACCAGTACCAATATCTAATATATTTTTTGCTTGATTCGGATTCACATAAGCACCCAAAACTACAGCATCAGTGCCAAGTTTCATGGCACTTTTACCTTGTGATAAACTGAATTGTTTGAACTTAAAAATCTGCTCTTTCAAAATTGATTAAAACTTTAGGCAAATGTATTTGCTTTATTTGCAAGACAATTCAAAAAAATGAATCATACGAATAAAACTCCGAATCAACTCATACATGCCTCTAGTCCTTATTTGCTACAGCATGCCTACAACCCAGTAAATTGGGTTGAATGGAGTGATGAAGCATTTGAAAAAGCACGATTGGAAAACAAACTGGTTTTGGTGAGCATCGGCTACTCTGCTTGTCATTGGTGCCATGTGATGGAAAGAGAATGTTTCGAAAAGGTCGATACAGCTGCTATCATGAATGAGTATTTTGTTTGCATCAAAGTTGATAGAGAAGAAAGACCGGATGTGGATCAAGTTTATATGGATGCAGTGCAATTGCTTACCGGTCAAGGAGGTTGGCCTTTGAATATGTTCACTTTACCTGATGGAAGACCTTTACATGGAGGCACTTATTTTCCAAAAGATAAATGGGAACAAACCTTGATGGCCTTAGCAAATTTCTATGAAGAAAAACCGGAGGAAGCCATGGTTTTTGCGACCAAACTTTCAAACGGAATTAAAAGTCTGGATAAACTGGTTCCTGTTGAAGATTCAGTTATTTCAAACAGATTTGTGCATGAAGCCATATCATCCTGGAAATCCAATTTTGATTTAACACATGGCGGTTATAATTGGGCACCCAAATTCCCTATGCCAAACAACTGGGATTTCTTTATGAAATATGCTTTTTATTTTGGTGATGATACTTGTAAAGAAGCTGTTGAAACTACATTGATAAAAATGGCAAAAGGTGGGATCAACGACCAATTAACTGGAGGATTTGCTAGATACAGTACTGATAGTTATTGGATTGCTCCTCATTTCGAAAAAATGCTTTACGACAACGCCCAATTATTGAGTTTGTATGCTAGAGCATATTCCTATTATAAAAATCCATTGTTCAAAGAAGTAACAGAATCCATTCACGCTTATCTTGAATCAGAAATGAAGTCACCCGAAGGCTTGTATTATTCTGCTTTAGATGCCGACAGTGAAGGCATTGAAGGGAAATATTATATCTGGAAGAAATCGGAATTGAAAGAGATTTTGGGTGATGATGAACCTGTATTTAGTTTATATTACTCATGCACTGAAGAAGGCAACTGGGAACATGAAAGTAATATTTTGTACATCAGTAAAACAGATGAAGAACTGGAAAAATTAATAGGAAAATCTATAGCTGAAATTCAAACAATCATTTCCAGATGTAACCAGAAATTAATTGCTGTAAGAAAGAATAGAATCAAACCCGGACTAGATGATAAAATCATCTGTTCATGGAATTCATTACTGGCAAAAGCTTATGCAGAAGCTGGCATGGCTTTAAACAATCCTACTTTTATTTCAGCCGGGAAAAACCTGATGGATAAAATGATGAGTACATTTATTCAGGAAAATGAATTGTACCGCATCCATAAATCAGGCAAAACAAGTATCAAAGGATTTGCTGAAGATTACGCGCAGTTCGTAGAGGCATTATTGGCGACTGCAGAGGCCAATTCAGATGAAAACTATTTGATGGAGTCTAAAAAATGGATGGATTTATCCATTGAAAAATTCTTTGATACCGGTAAGGAAATGTTTGTATTTACGGCATTAAATGAAAAAGAATTGATCAGTAGAAAAGTAGATGTGAATGACGATGTGATTCCTTCTCCCAACTCCTGTTTTGCCAAATCATTACATCAGTTATCGTATTATTTTGAAGAAGAAACATATCTAAACAAGTGTGAAACCATGATAGGAATGATTAGCAATAAACTGGTTAAATTCCCAAGTGGCTTTAGCAACTGGATGCAATTGATATTACAGATATCTGAAGGATATTTTCAAGTTTTGGCTAGTGGAGAAAATGTAGAAGTAGAATTGAAAAAATACCGTGAAAATTTCAGGCCAAATCAATTGAGTTATTATTTACAAGGAAACAGTGAGATTCCATTGTTTAAAGAAAAGAAGATTACAAACGAAGCAAGTATATATGTATGTGAAAACCGCACCTGTGGCTTGCCATTGAAAGGTTTTGAAGAAATTAGATTTTAAATCAACAATAAGCATAAAAAAAAGCCGGCTTCAAATGAATGAAGCCGGCTTTTTTTATAAATGATTTCTATTAGAAATTATCAGTTAAGATATTAATCAAATCGATAATTGCCCATACTCCACAACCACCAGCTGTAAGAATAAACAAGATATTCCAACCAATTGGTTTTTTCTTGTACCATCTGTGCGCTGCAAAACCGCCCAAGAAGAACCATAATAATACAAGAATCCATTTTTCATCTAATCCGTTTGCTGCAACAGGGTCAGCTGATTCAACTTTAGTAGTTGCTGCAACTTGACTTTGGTCAATACTTAATGCATTGATTTCAGATTTAGAATCAGACTTAGAAGTTTGTTCTTTTTTAGTTTCATTTTTTACAGGGAAAGAAGCGTAAGCGCTACCTGAAATTAAAAGGATTGCTACTAAAGCAGCGGCGAAGAGTTTGTTGATTTGTTTCATGAATTTTTATTTAAATTGTAAATCCAAATTATAAAAAAAAAGAATGAAATCTATTCTGCTCTTGCTTTTAGTTGTAATAATTCCTCATCTATCTATTTCTCAGGCTGATAAAATTTATGAATTCGCAGGAACACTTGAACTTTCTACTAAAGAACTGATTACATTTAAATTACAATTCAAAGAATCAAGTAAGGGAAAAATAGAAGGAACATCTTTAACAGATATTTATGGTAGTGATAGAACCAAAACAATAATTAATGGAAATGTTGATTGGGACAATAAAAAAATATCATTTAATGAAACTGCAAATCTTGATACAAAATCAAATGCCGACCCAAAAACATTTTGTTATATCCATGTAAATAATGCCCGGATTAAAACTACCAATGGCAAATCAATCATTCAAGGCAATTTTACAGGTAAATTTAATACAGGCGAACAATGCATCAATGGTTCTATCTATTTAATTGGAATGGATTACCTAAGCGACTTAGCAAAAAAGTATTTGCCTAACTATTCTTTAAACAATATCGACTCTATTTTAACTGCAAATGCCAATGCGAAGGCCGCAAATATTAAACCTAAAGGAACAATTCTAAAAAATAATGAGGTATTAAAACTCAACTGGACCAGCCAGGAAATTGTTATCGATGTTTGGGATTCTAGGTATAATGATGGCGATGAAATTGCTATTTATGTTAATGGAAAAAAAGTATTGGATAAATTTGTAATGGGTGGTGAGAAAAAAACTATTGTTATACCATTTACAGATAAAAAAGGAAACATTCGGATTCAAGCCCTGAATGAAGGAACCATGAAGTTTTGCACCGCTAATTTAACCATACGTGATGGCGATAATAACTCAGAGGTTATATCTTATTTGAAGAAAAATGAAAATGCAATTGTGATTCTAAACAGAAAATAAATCATGGAAATAGCTTTTGTTAAAAACAATAAAAAAAAGACAGGAATAGCGCTAATCGCATTGCTTGTTTTGATTGGTATAGTGCTTTTTATACTTCCTGCAGATTACTTTGATAACGGGACACCCAAATGTGTTTCTGTAATATTATTTGACATCAATTGTTATGGATGTGGTATGACAAGAGGCATTATGCATTTAATTCATTTTGAATTTGCCTCTGCATGGGAATTCAACAAATTATCATTTATCGTTTTCCCTTTATTGGTTTATATGATTCTTTGGGAGATATGGAGAAGATTTCTTGTTGAGGAAAAGAAGGATTCTGAAATTAAATGATTTTTAATATTGAAATTAGAATCTAAAGTCTAGTTCAATCAATACATCAAATCCAATTTTCTTGTTGTCCAAGTGATGCTTTCTATCCTAATTCTTTTGCCCGAAACTTGTGTGATTTTACTGTTTTTTCTACCCAAATAAATTCTGATAAAACTTGCAGGTAAAAAGTTATAAAAAGTTTTGGGTTGGATTTCATAGGTACCCAAATCTTCTGCTTTTATAACCGGTAGCGCATAAGAAGCTGATGGCATACTTTGTGTTCTTGAAGAAGATGAAATTCCATCATAAACCAAAACAAGCTGAACTTCCTTATTATTCAAATCTTGGTTCCATCTTACAGGAAATGGTGCTTTACGGATATGCTGTCCGGAACAAATGCAAAAAGTATCGTAAACAATTTTTTCAGGACTATAAATTGAATCCAGGAAAGAACTAAAACCATTGCTTCCACTGATTTCAACACGAATATTCCTTCCAAATTGCTCTTGATTTTCACCCAATGCAATGGTATCTGTTTTATAGCTTCCTTTTGAATCAGAGATTAAATTCAATCCTCCAATTTTTACATCTCCCACATTAAGTAATTTGGAATTTTCTCCATTTTCAAAAAACCTTGCTTCTGCAAAAAAACTCACATTGGTTAAATGATTATCTCTATTCGAAAATGATTGTAAGGAAATCACTCCATCTACAGGCTCTTTGGCTTCTGTTTTTAGATAATCAGAATATGTTAAAGGAAGATTAGTATCTGATGATTCAGAAACAGTTTTCTTACAAGCTCCTGCGCCTAGTAATACTATCAACAAAAACATATAAGAAAACTGCTTCTTTACCATCTTAAAAATTAGTTTGATTTAATAAATGACTTAGTAATTTGTTTACCATTACTTTCTAAACGCACTACATAAAAACCATTCTTGAGGTTGTTAATTGCCAACTCTTTATGCTGAGTTCCTTGAATGTTTGTCCAATCTGCTTCCATTACCGATTGACCCAACATATTAAATATTGAAACTTTGATATCATGAGTTCCATTGATATTAAAATCAAGTTTCAAACTTTCTTTAGCCGGATTTGGATAAACATTAAAGTTCATAATTGCATCAAATGATGACAATCCTGTATTAACCAATCCAACTTCAAGTGATTTTGTTAATCCTTTACAATTGTTACTTCCTGTTTCTTGTACAGTTAATGTAGCAACTCCACCAGCAGGATTTGTTCTAACTCTAATAGAATCTTTTCCGTTTAATGAAAGAATGGTTGCAGTTGAAGCTGTCCACGCAAATGTTGAACCAGCACTTCCATTTACTCTGAATGTAACTGTATCACCTTTAACAGCCCAAGGTTTACCGATAATTTCACTGGTATTTGGTCTAGGTAATTTATCAATTCTAATAACATCTGAAGTATTGGTACATCCATTGTTATTGGTGCTTACTGCAAATGAACCTGAATCTGTAAAACTTAATTGTTTGGCGGTTTGTCCGCTTATTAATTCACCATTTCTGTACCATTGGTTGTTTAATTCAGCACTCGATGTTAAAACAAAAGTACCTCCATCACAAAAAACATTTCCACTTAAATTTTTAGAAATAGTTGGTTTAGCTGGAGTTACACCTGCTTTTACATCTAATACATCAGACTGACTATAACATCCACCTGCATCATAGGTTCTAACAAAATATTTACCTGCCTCTTTGGTTGTAAATGAAGTAGCACTTAATGTTTGGGCAAGGCTATCTTTAAACCAAATAAACGATGAACTTACTGTGGTATTGATAACAGTACTATCGCCATTACATAAAACCAAACCTTTGCTACTATTTACAACTGGCTTCGCAGGACCGGCATTTACAGTAATAAAGTTAGCTTTATATACTGAATCCTTTCCAATTGAATTTTTAACAGCCAAAGCAACTGTATAAGTACCTGCATCAGTAAATTTAATAATTGGGTTTCTTTGGTTCGATTTTAAAACACCATTTACATACCAAGCCCATTCTGCAACCTGATTTCTTGATGAATCTAAAAACTGCACATTGCTATTGGCACAAACTGTTGATTGAACTGCTTTAAATCCAGCAATTGGAGCAGAGTTTAATGTACCTGAAATTTGAACATTGTCAATAAACATGTTGTTTCCACCATATCCAATTTGTTCAAATCGAACCCTTACATTAAAGTTTCCTACATATGGAGTTAGGTTATAAGAAAAACAATTTGCTCCTACTCCACCACCACACCAGTTTGCCGCCGATGAAGGAATGAATGGATCTGTTGTTTCAAAAGTATTATTAGGACCAGTTGCAAAATTTCCTGTTCCATTTTCAGCATAATTTCCTAAACGTGTCCATGTAGTACCGCAATTGGTTGAAATATAAACATTCAATGAATCTGAAATGGTATTATCATAACGTGTATAAGCATGTTGGAAAGTCATAGTAGCTGCGTTATAACCTCTTAAATCTAAAACCGGAGAAATCAATCTGTCATAATTTCCAAAAGTTGGGTTATCATAGTTGTTTATTCCTACTGCCACATTTCCCGGAGTATTACCAGCAATATTCCAGAATCTCCAGGTACTGTCGTTATCAAAATTTTGTACAGACCATAATTGTCTGGTTGCAGAATTAGCTTCAAAAGTTTCGTTAAAAGGTAAACCCATTCCACCAACTGTGATATAATCATTCAGGTAAATTGAATCGTATCCAACACTGCTTTTAATAGCTAATGCAACTGGATAAACTCCAGGAGCGCTATATGTTACACTTGGATTCAGTAAAGTTGAAAATGCAGGAACTCCACCAGGGAAATACCAAGTTCTTTGCGCTGCACCGGCTGATTGATCTTGAAATGTAATAGATGTATTTGCACATACACTTCTATTTGCAGTTGTAAACGATGCACTTGGTTTTGGAGTTAAACCGGTTAAGAAAAACGAATATGGTTGAGAACCACTTAATGTTCCTTTATGAGAAATTGTGATTGTATAAGTACCGGCAACAGGTGCATTGATTAATATTTGCTCTACATTATCTACATTGTTATCTCCGGTTGTTGCAGCGGCAGCAGGTGTTGCCTTGTTTAATTTCCAAGGGAAGTAAATTGTATTATCACTGTTTCTTTTTACACGAATATCCAAATCATTCACCAACATAATATTTGCAGGATTTAATGCCGGATTTGGAGAAATGCCTGGTTTATCTGTCCAACAAATTGTTGCTCTGATTGGCTTGGTTCCATCAGCATAAAAACTTAAAGTATAAGTACCTGCATTTGCCAAAACCATTTCTGAAATTCTTTGCGATACAGAATCATTAATCATTTGAACAGCTTTTGCCGTATTCATCAATCCCCATCCAAAACTATAATCAGGACCAGGGTTTGAACCTGCTTCATCTGCTGTATGAATAATTAAACCTTTTAATGTAGAAGAACGCATGAATTTACCTCTTACATTATTATGATGTTGCTGAATTAACAACGCAGAACCACTGGCATTTGGAGTTGCCATTGATGTTCCATCTTTGGTTGTATAATTAGAATTGCTGCTGCTTCCTGCAGAGTAAACATCTACTCCATTTGCAACGATATCCGGCTTAATTCTGCCATCATCAGTAGGACCCCATCCACTAAAAGAACTCATAATAACTCCTGAAGCTCCGGTCCAACCATTTAAAATCGGATTTACAGCTCCAACTGTCATTACGTTTTTAGCATTTGCCGGACCACCACTCATACAATCATAAGGACCAATTTTTCCAGGAGCTGTTCCTGTTCCATTCACCCATTGTCCGTTTGAATTTCTAACCTGCCAAGTAAAATTTCCTGTAGGGCCATTTCCTCTGTCGTTACCCGCTGCCTTAAATGGAAGGTAAAAAGGATAATCAACTAATAATTGATCAAATACAGCTGAATTATCATCATAAAAACCATATTTAGAATCGAATTCTGTAGATAAACTTTGGTCACCCCAAAATCTCCAAGATGAACCACTAACCCACTGCCAGCCTCCAACTTGTCCGTATGAATGATTTGAAACCAACATACCTGCTGCAGCAGCTGCTCCCATTTCACCATCATCACTATTCCAATCGTAACATTTGATTGGAGCTTGGTAACTCATACCTTTTGCATTTGCAACAACACCACCTGCAACCATCGTTCCGGCAACATGAGTAGCATGATCGCTGGTAGAAGAAGGATTATCTGATTGAACTGCTCTGCTTTGAAACTCCTGATGTGTTAAAAGTACTGCTCCACCATCCCAAACACCTAGGCGATTGGTCATACCTGAACCCGTTAAACTCAATCCCAATGAACCACCAGGCTGAACTTTATTGGTTGAAATAGTTTTTGCAGCATCCGTATTATTTAATGTTTGAACATAAACAGGTAAGCCATTTGATAAAAACTTAGCCTCCATAAAATTACCATTCGCAGAAACCATGGTTCTTGGCTGACCTGATTTAGCTAATGTTTCATTTAATTCTTTTTGTTCAATTATAAAATTTTCCTGAAGTATTTGAAGTCGCTCTTCCGGAGTTTTTGCCAGAAGTGCATTTCTTTTTTGGGTGATGGGTGCTTGTGCAAATGTTGCCAATTGCAAGCCCACTGCCAGGCCAATGAAAGTAATTTTTTTGAAGTTCATATTAATATGTCTGTAATTGTTTTTCTGATTTAATTTTTCCTAAAAGGGTTGCATCACAGCTTATTTTCTGCTGTCCGTTGTAAAGTTTCCCCTTGAATATAATTTTGTAAAAGCCCTTTTCCATGCAGATAATTCCTATTGAATTATGGTAATCATTTGGTTTTGTAACAAACTTTTTGTCCATCAAATTATCCATAACAATCACAGAAAAATTTCCGGGGCTCAACACCTTCCCGCATTTTAAAGCTGATTTTGGAATACCATTAATTTCAAACAAGTATCCATTAGACGATTTAAATGTGATATTTAATTTTCCGTTTACAATCTCGAATTTACTAGGAGTATGGTATTTAAACACACGTGGTGCTGCCTGACGGAATGCTTTAAACTCAACCCACTCGCTTTGAGCAAATGAAATTACCGGGGCGAAAAATATTATCAACCCTAATAAAACACTTAATTTTCTGAATTTTTGATTTAAAGCCTGAAGCATAATTATCGCAGCATAATTATCAAAAATAACCTGAATAGTCGAAAACACAAGAAAGCAAATTGTTTTAAGTTTTTCTTCATCTCAAATGATAGAAATTTGACTATTTAAAGATTAAATTTTTTTGAAAAGCCTTGAAACTTTAAATTGCTCAAAAATCAGATTTTGAAAAAACACATACCTAATGCCATCACATCAGCCAATTTGTTTATGGGATGTTTGGCAATTATTGCAGCTTTAGAAAATAATCTGGAAACAGCAGCTTGGCTTATTGTAGGTTCTGCTATTGCCGATTTTTTTGATGGATTTGCAGCTCGTTTATTAAAAGTACATTCAGAAATTGGCAAACAACTTGATTCTCTTGCAGATGTAGTGAGTTTTGGAGTAGCTCCCGGAATGATTTTTTATATGTTGAGTCAGGAATATTTATATTTTGGAAACGATTTCCCTCAATTTGTTCCTTTAATTCTTACACTTTCATATTTGCCATTTCTAATTCCTGTATTTTCAGCAGTACGACTGGCTAAATTTAATCTAGACACCAGACAAACCGATTCTTTTATTGGTGTTCCAACTCCTGCAAACGCTCTTTTTATCATTTCAATTCCCTTTGTTTTGCATAATGGACCAGATTGGGCAGAAACAATTTTTAGTTCAAGATACTTTATAATCGCCTATCCAATTATTAGTTCTTGGCTTTTAGTTGCAGAATTACCCCTGTTTGCACTAAAATTTAAATCTTTTGGATGGAAAGGAAATGAAGTGAGATTCAGCTTCATAGCAATTAGTGTGGCTCTTTTGTTGGTATTTAAATTCTTTGGAATTAGCCTGTCTATTTTGCTTTATGTACTTTTGTCAACCTATTTACACTACACACGTAAGTCATGAAATTTAAAGCAGAAATTGATGTAATGCCCCACGCGGCACTTTTAGACCCTCAAGGTAAAGCAGTTACAGGCTCTATGAGCAATATCGGATTGCCACAAATTCAAAATGTGAGAATCGGAAAACATATCAGCCTTGAAATTGAAGCTGCCTCTGAAGAAGAAGCAAAAGCTAATGTTGATGAAGCTTGCAAAAAATTATTGGCAAACCTCATCATGGAATCTTATACATTCTCGGTTAAAGCTATTTAATCAAATGAAATCCGGTAGTAAGTTCTGGCTTGTTCCGGTTTTATTTTTCCTATTCATCCAATCCGGTTTAGGCCAGGACCTCGTTTATGCCCGAAAGATTGTAAAGGAATTATGTTCCGATGAATTTGCAGGAAGAGGTTATGTGAAATCCGGTGATGCTTTGGCCGCCAATTTCATTCGACTTAAAATGAAAGAATCAGGTTTAAAACCTGTTGGTACAAGTTATTATCAGGAATTTGGATTTCCAGTCATCACTTTCCCTGAAATTGTTGAGCTCAATATTGATGGTGAATACCTTTTTCCCGGAAAAGATTTTTTAGTTAATCCGGGTTGCCCTTCAATCAATGGTAATTTTTCAGTTTTAGAAATCGACTCCGCAACACTCGATAACAATACTTTATTCGAAAAACTTAAAAGTAAAAATTTAAGAAATACTTTTCTGATTGTCGATCATGTTAAAGATTTTAAACTCATACATTCAGAAAGAGCAGATTTGATTTTAAAAAACGAAATCAAAGCTAAAGGATTATTGTACAAAGAAAGGGAAGCTCTTATGTGGAGTGTGGCCATGGAGTTTGCGCCATTTCCTATCATCAGTATTAAAAAAGATAGAATTAATCAACTCATTTTAAAAATGAAAGTTCGGGTTGAATCTACCTTATCATACCATGCAACACAAAATTTAATTGGAATGATAAAAGGCAAAGAAAAACCTGATAGCTTTTTAGTGGTTACCGCTCATTACGACCATTTAGGCAAAATGGGTGATTTTGCCATATTCCCCGGTGCTAACGACAATGCAAGTGGTGTAGCAATGATGCTTGATTTAGCAAAAACCTTCAGCAAAAAACCACCAAAATATTCAATACTTTTTATTGCTTTTGCAGGTGAAGAAGCAGGACTTTTAGGCTCATTGTATTATACTGAAAACCCAGTTTTACCATTATCAAAAATTAAATTTCTACTCAATCTCGATTTAATGGCAACAGGCGATAAAGGACTAACTGCCGTAAATGGAACAGTGCATCCTGAGTTGTTTGATTTATTAAAAACATGCAATAGCATTGGTTCTTATTTACCAGCAATTAATGCAAGAGGTAAAGCTTCAAACAGCGACCATTACTACTTTTCAGAAAAAGGAGTACCTGCAATGTTTATTTATTTGATGGGAGATTATCACCAATACCATGATGTAGGTGATACTTATGAAGCAGTAACTTTTAGCAAATACAATGAAGCTTTTTTATTGATGAAAGAGTTTTTGGAAGCGATAGAGTAAGAAGGCTTTTAGCTTTTGGCTATTAGCAATTGGCTTAAGTTTAAAAGCCTAAATTACGTTGACCGCTTTTACTACCTTATTTCAATTATTTGTGTTTCGCCTTTTTGATTTTGGACGACCAATTTATGCTTCTTGTTTTTTGATGTTAAAATTGCTGTTTCATCTTCCGGTGATTTTAATTCAATTACATCAAATGGAACCGCAATATTTATATCTTCATTTGCTAAATAGGTTTTGACTAAACATGGAAATCCTATTTTTATTTTTGATTGAATTTTCCTAAACTTAGTATGTTTGGTAATTAACCATGTAGGTCTGTTGAATTTATATTCCGTATTGGGATGATAAACATTACAGTCTATAAGTTTAGGAAAACTGGCTCGATTAAATAATGTCCCGTTGCTATCGATGTATATTGCATCAAAATCCTGCTCCATTAATCTCCTGAATCTACTTCCAACATTAAAATATTCACTCAATTGAGTTTGATCTATAGTGAATGGATTAATGGAGCTAAGTTCTTTTAACTGACCTGCCATAGGCAATCCCATAAAATTCTTTAAAGTATCTTCTACAGCATGATCATATCCGCAATAAATAATAAATTTTGATTGTGGATGAAGTTCTATCAACTTCATGATATTCATTGCCTGCGCTTTTTCACGTCCAACTAATTCCTGAAGACTATCATTGAATTTCTGCTCATAAGCAAAAACAGAAAATTCATTTCTAATTGCCTCTCTGATTAAATTTCCGAAACACGACTCTATTGTATAAAAACCGGAATTTAAAACAGGATACTTCCTTGTATTAATTAAAGAATCTTCATAACTCAAACCTTCAAATCCAATAAAATTGTATCCCAAGCCATGCAAATCCTCAAGTAATCCGGCTAAATAAGAACGATGCAAACTCATGTAATGTGCTTCATTAATTATAACAATTCTGGTTTTTGCTGCTTCTTTTAAAATTTGATTCTTAGCATTAACAGCAGTATACTTCTTGAATAATTCAATTTGTTCAGTGCTTGGTTTGCCGGGTTTAGCGTTGGGAAATTGCTTTTCTTTAATTTCAATTGAGCGTTTATAATCACCAATAAAAGAATAATTCCAAGATGCCGTTTGATATTTGTAAGGACTTGAATCATGAGCCAAAATACTATCGATTTGACTACTAAAAAGGTATGGATTTTTTTGTGCCGATAAGAAAAATGAGTAAAGAATGAAGAGCAAGAAAATTGTGTTTTTCACGTACTTACTTT
>CALRIT020000003.1:0-296573 GCA_943361925.1 Vulcanococcus limneticus LL
TTTTGGTTCTTTTGGTGGTTTGACTAAACAACTGAATCTTTTTAGGTAATTCGTGTTGCTCTAATTCTTCAAATTTTTCAATAACTATAGCTTCACCATTTGTTTGTCCAACCAAACCTTTTACTTCTGCATGGCCATGTTTACCATAAATCAGAATTTGTTCATCATCATTATATGCTTCACGAACGCGGTTTTGCAATTTTAATACAACAGGACAACTTGCATCAACCAATTCAATATTTTGTTCGAGAGCTTGCTGGTAAGTTTCAGGCGGCTCACCATGCGCTCTGATTAGCACTTTAGCTCCATTTAATTTCTTGAACTGTTCGTGATCTATAATTTCAAGTCCTTTAGCTTTTAACCTCGCAACCTCTTCATCATTATGAACAATATCACCTAAACAATACAAATGTCCTTCCTCATTTAAAATATCTTCGGCCATCTGAATGGCAAATACCACACCAAAACAAAACCCCGAATTCTGGTCTATATCAACCTCAACTTTCATATTTGTCTAGATTTAACGTACAAAGTTAACCAATCTTCCGATTTATAGTTTTAGAGTTTTCTTAATTGGATGGGAATTTTTACACTTAATAAGCAGGATTTACGATTTATAAAAAATAAAAATCGCAGGAAATATTTTTGATTTTTAATTTTGAAAGAACTTTTTGTCAAACAATTAGAGCGAATTTGAGTTACATTAGAACTGAAAATGAAAGAGGAAAACGAATTATTGAATGAAGATGGCAGTTATGTTGGTCCATCCTCCCTATCGCCAATGCCACTAAGTGTTGGTTCGCCAATTATTAGACCTGAAGATAAAAATCAAATTAAAACCAATGCGGTTGAAGCTATGCATCATTATGCCAGCCAGGAAATGGCGATGCTAAAAAAGCAGGCAGATTTGATTATGGAGCAGGTTCGGGACATAGAAAAAAGACTACAGGTGTCTGAAAAAATATACCAATCTGATATGCGTTTCACTCCGGTAATCGGGCAGATTTACCATGTTTATGAAAACGACGATCATTACAAACTTTCATTAATTGGTCCGAACGAATGGGGAAGAAGTAAAACTATCGGAAAACATTTAGCCAGTGTAAAGCTATTGGGCGACCATAGCTGGGATTTGATTAAATAGATTAGTTTTAATTCTCGCAAAAAAGACGTTTTATCGGAAATCATATTGTTTTTCGGCACAAAAATTGTTTCAAACCAAAAATGAAACATTTCTTTCTACTTTTCATTTTATTATCCTCTCTGCCTCTGCTTAAAGCACAAGAAATTGATGCCATTAAAAAGGAAGCTCAAAAGGCTAAAGAACAAAGAGACAGCAAATCCGGAAATCAAAAGGCACCTGAACAACAAGGAAACCAAAATAATCAAAACTATGATTCTCACAATTATGATTCGGGTTTAGGAGGTTCATTAGATGCATGCTTTAATTGTTTTGGAGGAATTGCCACTTTAACAAGTTGGATATTTACATCAAATGCTAATTTTAACAAGAAGCAATTAGAGAATCAAATTTACAGGAATAAGAGCCTTGAGTTGGACATCAAACTTGGTGTAGACCCAATTAATCCAACATTATTTTCAGGAAGAGTAGCTTACCATACAGGTGCATTTAGTTTCGATTACAGAAGAAACCTGATTTTCGAAAAAACATTTAGAGGCAATACCGATTATTTAAGCACTGTAGATTTTAGGTTTTTACAATTCAATTTAGTCAATAATAAGTCCTTCAATTTTAGAGTAGGGACAGGTTTATTCATTGATCCCATTAAGGAGTATTGGCCAGAATATTCTGGTTCAGCAGATATTTATTTCATGGAAAATTTTCAGTTAGGAATTGAATACATTTATGCAGGTAATTCAGGCATAAAAGCTCTTGAAGAATTTAATATGAAACTAGCCTATTCAATCATCAACAAGCCCAATAAAAGGGTTGATATTGTTGCATTTGGTATGAATCAACTTTACTACAATACCATTCGTCTTAACACCTTTGGAATAGGAATTAATTATAGGCCGCAATTTGGAAGTTTTTAGAAGTAAATAAGGCTAAAAGTTTATTGGTAATGAAAAGAGCAATTTCAATTCAAACTATTATCAATTAAGAATTTACTTTGATAGAGTATGTTCTGATTTTCATCTACAACTTCAATTACATGTAAACCTAAACTAAGAATTTCTTTAATAGGTATTTGAAATTCAAGTTCAGAAATTTTATCAGTATAAACCAAAATACCGCTTTGGTTATAGATATTGATAGATTTAGGTTTAATCTTCAATGACTTTTTGATACTAATATTCAGAAAATCTTTTACCGGATTTGGGTAAATAATTATTTTAACTTCCTCGAAACTGTTATTTAATCCTACATGATTTCCATTTATAAATATCGGAAGTGAAGAGTGGTTAGAACATGAGTAATTATTGGTATAATAAACAAGCAATAATGCTGAACCGTACTTATTAAATTTCAATGACAATATATTTGAATCAAGCGAACTCATTGCTTCAGCATTCGTTGGAAACCACTGGTATTTAAGGTCGTTTTGATAAGGTATTGAATATTGGTAAATAATACCAGTATCTATTTCAAATATGTCACCAGAAACTTCAAGTTTATTGGGTATAGGATTAACGTTTAACTTTATTGTGTCTGAGAAATGAGCACACAAACCTTCATCTATAATCTGTAAAAAATACAAACCACTTTTACTAGGAAATAATACAGAATCTCTTTGTTCTTTTAAACCATCAAAATCTTTAAACCACTGATATTTGTAGTTAATGTTTGATTTAGCAGATAGCCTAATATTCCCTTCACATGAATCTTTTAATGTTCTATTTAAAGAAAAAGTAAAGGGTTGACTATGCATCACTTTAACGCTATCAATTACAAAACAGGATTCATTTAAATTTCTTTTGACAAAATAATATCCCGCTCCCATGGGCATTATCTTTAAAATATTAGAATCAATTATTTGTTTATCGTAAAACCATGCCGATATATACTCAGTTGAATCGTGTTTGATAACTGAAATTGAGTCTAATTCACTTCTACAAAAATCATAATTCTTTAAAGGATTTAAGGCTAAAATTTCTTCTTTAGGAATGTTAATTTCAATAGAATCTTTACAGCCAAATAAATCATGAACAATTACATAAAAGTTTCTTCCTTGTTGTGAATAATTGGCTCCAATTTTAAAAGTAGAATCAAAACTAAGCTTACGAATTAAATTGTTTGAACCAAATTTGCCTTCAAAAAGCTCGTATTTATATCCAATTGCTCCAAATGAGCTACCATTATAAGCACCAACTTTTAACTCAATCCCATTTGTTATACATTTTTGTGATTTTACATTTACGCGCACTCGTTCTTGAACAAAAACAGAATCCCAAATTTCATTTTCAAAGATTTGGTTTGAATCATTAGGCTCTGTTTGTAAGTGTAAACGAATTCTATACCATCCACCATCAAAAAATTTTTGATTCTTTATAATGGTATCAGCATAAACTTGGTAAGAATCTGATTTTGGGTTTTCTTCAATATAAAAAACCGTTGCAGATTTATTTAAATATACTTGATGTGTCGACAAATTAAACGAAAATGAAAAAACGCCACACCCTTGATTCGACTTTAGAATATTTGCCTGAATGGACTTTGTTTTATTAAATGAATAAGCCTTCGAGCCAAATAAACTTGTAAGAATAATCTGGACAAAAATCAAAAGCCATTTAAGTTCATTTTGCATCAAATATTAGATTGGTAATAGAGAGTCAATCTTTCAATACTAATGGTTGTAAATCACCATAAAACAAAAGGGTAACCAAAAATTAGCAATAAGTTAAATTCATGATTCATAAAAATGTCCTTTATTAAAGTTCCATTATTTACTTTAATTTTAACGAATATCCGCTTCATTACTAGTAAATTTAAAACATGATAAAACCATCCCAGAACGGACGCGAACCGAAGGTTCGCGTCCGTTCTGGGATGAGGATAATTCTTTCATTTTTATTTACTACTATAATGTCATCCCTATGGGATTTTAGGAATTTTTATAAAAAATTAAATTCCATTTTTAATTCGACTTGCCCTATTTCATAGTCATAAATAATTTTTAAAATGTCTATAGTTTTTGTAAAATAAATTATAGGTAAACATGCGGATATTCATATTAATTTTTTAGAATCCACCATAATTAGCTTAAAATTGCCCGTAAATTCAATACCTATGTTATTCTTAAATGAATTGTCGTTCGCTAAAGAAATGGACGAAAAAGATGAACTGAAATCCTTTCGTTCAAAATTTTATATTCCGCAACACAATGGAAAAGACCAAGTTTATTTATGCGGAAATTCTTTGGGATTACAACCAAAATCAGCAAAAGAAGCTATCGACCAGGAACTAAAAGACTGGGCAGAATTAGGTGTTGAAGGTCATTTTAGAGGCAAAAATCCATGGATGTATTACCACCATTTTCTTACAGAAAAAGCTGCAAGAGTAGTTGGTGCTTTACCTAAAGAGGTGGTTATTATGAATAACCTTACTGCCAATTTGCATTTAATGATGGTGAGTTTCTACAAGCCAACAAAAGAAAGATACAAAATCATGATGGAAGTTTCTGCTTTTCCATCAGATCAATACGCTATGGAAACCCAAGCCAGGTTTCATGGATTAAATCCCGATGATGCCATCATTGAACTGAAGCCAAGAGAAGGAGAGTTTACTTTAAGAACTGAAGATATCTTAGCCAAAATCGAAGAAAATAAAGACAGTCTTGCCATTGTAATGATGGGTGGTGTAAACTACTTAACAGGACAGGCTTTTGATATGAAATCCATCACCGAAAAAGCACATTCAGTTGGAGCAAATGTGGGTTTTGATTTGGCACATGCTGCCGGAAACCTCAACTTAAAATTGCATGAATGGGGACCAGATTTTGCTGTTTGGTGTTCATATAAATATTTGAATTCGGGTCCGGGTGGAACCAGTGGTGTTTTTGTTCATGAACGTCATGCCAACAATCCTGAATTGGTAAGATTTGCAGGTTGGTGGGGACATGAAGAGGCAAGCAGGTTTCAGATGAAAAAAGGTTTTATACCTATGGAAGGTGCAGCAGGTTGGCAATTAAGTAATGCACAGATTTTTCCTATGGCCATTCATAAAGCATCATTGGAAATTTTTGACGAAGCCGGCATCGAAAACCTAAGAAAGAAAAGTGAATTACTAACTGGTTATTTATATTTTATTTTGGCTGATTTTAAAGAGCACTTAAATGTCATTACACCAGAAACAGCGGCTGATAGAGGTTGCCAATTATCGATTATTGTAAAAGAAGATGGTAAGAAATTATTCGATTATTTAGAATCAAATGGAATTTTACCTGATTGGCGCGAACCAAATGTCATAAGAATGAGTCCTATACCTTTATATAACACATTTGAAGACGTTTACAGAATTGGTGTTGCATTAAAACAGTTTTTCGAAAACAAATAAGTGAAAGTTTGACTTCTATCATTTTAGGTGAGTACCAAAATTAATTATGTTTGTTTCGAATGAAAGATACAATTAGCATTATAGGCGGAGGATTATCCGGTTCTTTATTGGCCATTTATATGGCAAAACGTGGTTTTCAGGTGAATTTATTCGAACGCAGACCTGATATGCGCTCCAATAAAATTTATGCAGGTAAATCAATCAATCTGGCTTTGTCTACACGTGGACTTAGAGCCTTGGAAAGAATTGGCTTAGACAAGGAAATTCTGGATGATGCCATTCCAATGTATGGCCGAATGATGCACAGTGCTGAAAGTGAATTGTCGTACCATGCTTATGGAAAAGAAGGTCAGGCAATCAATTCGGTTTCAAGAGGACGATTGAATTTAAAACTGATTGAATTGGCATCTGCTTATGAAAATATCACCATGTATTTTAATGCAAGATGTATCGATGCTGATTTGGAAACAGCAACTGCTACTTTTGAAATGGAAGATGGTTCACATCAAACATTCAAAGCCGATAGAATAATGGGTACCGATGGTGCATTTGCTGCAACCAGAGGTAAACTTCAAATTACAGACAGATTCAATTATTCTCAATCATACTTACATGTTGGTTATAAAGAATTGGTAATTCCTGCAGGAGTAGCCGGTAATTTTATGATGGAGAAAAATGCACTTCATATTTGGCCAAGAAGAGAATATATGATGATTGCTTTGCCAAATCCGGCAGGTGATTTTACTTGTACTTTGTTTATGCCATTTGAAGGTCAGAATAGTTTTGCAAATCTTCAAACCAAAGAAGAAGTCACTAAATTCTTCAATGAGAAATTCCCTGATGCAGTTCCGATGATGCCAACTTTATTGGAAGATTTCTTTACCAATCCAACATCAAGTTTGGTAACTGTAAGATGTTATCCTTGGGTGAGAAAAGATAAATTGGCTTTATTGGGTGATGCAGCCCATGCAGTTGTTCCATTCTACGGACAAGGTATGAATTGTAGTTTTGAAGATTGTGTTGAAATGGACGATTGTATTGAAGAATTTGGAACAGATTGGAACAAAGTATTTGATGAATACCAAAAACGTCGTAAACCCAATGCAGATGCAATTTCAGAACTAGCTATTCAGAACTATTATGAAATGGCCGACAAGGTTGCAGATCCGCATTTCTTGCACAAAAAACATATTGAACATGAATTAAGTGATTTGTATCCTGAGCAATATAAATCGCAATATGAATTAACTACATTTAGTATCAGTCCTTACTCATATGCATTGCAACAAGGACAGAAAAACGATGCTTTACTAGAAAAGATTATAGCTGATAAAGCAGAAGACAAAATTAAAGATGCAAGTTATATGGATAGCTTGTGGCATTTGTTGAAATAACAGAAATATCAGAAATAAAAAAGAGGTTCTCAATCAATTGAGAACCTCTTTTTTTATGAGTACTTTTTATTTTTTATGATTTAGTATCCTCTGATATGAGAGATATTAAATTTCAATCCCAAATACATATCAACCCCTCTGATTTTTCTTAAACCAATTAATTCAAGCGCGTGATTGGTTCCAATAAAAAACGGACCATATCTATAATGGAATCCAACAATTGGGTATTGGTATTCGATTAAGCTGATTGGCACAGACCATTCCTGTTTTGAATTTTCATGACGGATAGCAACGCTGGTAATATTTGGAGCTCTGTTTGATAAATTTGAGTTAAATACCACACGTTGAGAAGCAGTAAAACTTAGAAACCACATTTCTCTCCAATTATAATCGAATTGAACATTCACTCTAGTTGGCAAATAATGAACATAGTTATCGGTTTGAGTAAATCCTACACCAGGATTTCCAATAAAACCAAATCTTAAAGCCCTGTCTAAAGCAAATACACCTTTGTAAGCTTCATCAATTAAACTATCAATACCGCCAAAAACGTTTTTGTAATCAGTATTTACAGTTTGAGTTTTAAAATTGATAAAACCAATATCCATAACAGAAACACCTAATTTCCAACGATAAGTTTGAAATTGTCTAACTCGTCCACCACCGGCAATATTCGGACATTGTGCATTTGTTGAGCGGATGCCTTTTCTTTTTCTGATGATGGTATAACCAATATCACCTGAAAAACCTGTTCCTCTTAATTTCATCAACTCGCTCACGTATTTTGAATTAGTTGCAGCATATCCGAAATTGAAAGAACCTTGTTCGAAATATACAACGGAGTCAGTTCCGAAAGTCCAGTTTGTACCATTATCAGCCCAATAAACAGAGTTAATTCCTAATAATAAGTGTGCATTGAAACCAAGTCTGTGAGCATATCTTTGAGATTCTTTAACAATGGTTGAATAATTTCCGGCAATGTCATAGAAAGCAAGATTTCCTGAGCGACTTCCATCCATCGACATTGTTTTTCCGTATAAATCATTTGTGCGATTTCCTTTTAAAAGAAAGGTGGCCAATTCAGGACTTAATCCATAGGAAGCAGAAATTGTTCTAACACCGGTATACAATCCAACAGAACTTTTACCAAAACTACTTAGGAATGAAGGACCCATCAAAGTAAAATCTATATAGGCATAATTGCTCTTTTTTAAATCTCTGTTAATCTTAAAAACCCTATCAAAAACTTCACTAACATTTGTACCGGTATCCGACATTAATTGAGTAAAAGAAGTACTAAGTAAGGTTGGTAGCGGCTGGGCAGGCATATAAAAACCGTTGTTCATTACATTAAATGAAACTCCCAAGGGCATAATTTCTGTGGAATTGTTCAACCAGGTAGTAGAACTAGGGTTAATCATTGGCCCCATAACACCAGAAAAATTACTACTGTAAATCCCAGTTTGAAATTGTGCTTGAATTTTGACTATCAGCACAATTAGAACCAATAACAATAAAATAATTTTCTTTTTCATTTGAGTAAAGTCGTGCAAAATAATAAATTTAAACGGCGTAAGCAATACTTGCAATGCTAACTTTGCAATCAAGAGAATTAATTAAACAATTAGCAAAACTTTCCATAGTTGCTCCGGTCGTAATAACATCATCAACTAACAAATAATGTGGTGAATGTGTTTTATTCTTGAGCTCCGAACTTATCGAAAATATATCACTTACATTCTGCCAACGGTCAAGTCTTGATTTTCTTGTTTGGGTATCTGTTGCAATGTTTCTTTTGGCTAAATGACTTAAATTGGGAATTCCTGTAGAATTTGAAATGCCTTTTGCAAATTCCTCACTTTGATTAAACCCTCTTTTTCTAAATTTCGAACTATGTAATGGCACAGCTAAAATTCCATCAAAATACAAATCCGGAATTTGCTCTACCAATTGCGAGCCGTAACTATTTCCCAAAAACTCAGCTAATTCCTTATCACCATCGTATTTTATGCTATGCATAAGTTTCCTGGTGATGCCACCTTCCTGAAAATACAAATAAGAAAATGCCTTTTGAATTTGTACCCTACCCCAAAACGATCTTTCAACCGTATTATTTCTTTGAAGATGAAAATTTGTTTTAGGAAGATTAGCCTGACAATTTAAACACAGGTATTTCTCGCCATCCAAAAGTGAGGTATCACAAGAAAGACAGCAGTTGGGAAACAGAATATGTAGCAGGCCATTTATCACAAACTACTAAAGTAACCTTAAAAGATTTGACACTTACTTAATAAATTGTTAAAACAGAAAAAGGCTGATAAATATCAATATTCTAGAGGAATAACCTTTTGATTCATTGTAGATTATGAAATTTTTTCTCTAAAGTAAAAATGCTTGAAAAAGCTTAAAATAAGTTAAAAATCTCAAACATTTTAGGTAAGCCTTAAAATCCTTAAAACTGTTTTCATTTGTAAACTATTCACCATTTTATGTCCTGATATGGATAAAACGACATCAAGTTTTTGTTTAAATTTGTTTTGAAAGGTGTAATTAATCGCAAATTATTTTTGGTCCGAAATTTGAACGTAGCATAACATATTTTGAGAAAGCTAAATAAATACCAAATTAAACATGTTAAAATCTATGGATTAATATTCATGTTTTTTTCATTTTTAGCTATTGAAACCGTCTTTGCACAAAAAGGTTACGATAAAATTGGGCCCTATAAAAACGGACGAGCTAAAGTTTATAAAGAAAACAAAATGGGCTTTATAAATGAAAATGGCGAAGAGGTAATTCCTTGCATTTATGAATACATTGGCGATTTTGTAAATGGCAGAGCTAAGGTTATAAAAGATTTAAAAGAAGGTTATATCAGTTATACCGGCGAAGAGGTGATTCCAATTAAATACGATAAAATTGGACCTTTCAAAAATGGCATTGCAAAAGTTTATTTAAAAGGGAAAGTTGGATTAGTGAGCTATGAAGGTGATGAATTAGCTGAACCCAAATATGATTTCATTGGCGAATTCAACCGTTTTGGAATAGCAAAAGTTCAATTAGACAGAAAAGAAATGTTTATGCGAACTACTGGAGAAACATTTTTACCTGTGAATCCAGATGAAGAAGAACTTGAAGAATAGCTCCTGTACACTCTAATTATTATCAATAAATCAAATTCAATTTTGATAAATATGCTAAATGGTTTGGAGTTATGAGATTCAAAATAAATATTTGAGTACATTACCATTTAGAATGAATAAAAAATTACTTATCGCGGCCTTAGTTTTCCAAAGCTTTAGTGCCTTTTCTCAGAGTCCTGTAAAATCCTATTTAAAAGATCAGGGAGCCTACAGAGAACATTCATTAGACATAAGCCATTTAAAATTAGAAGTAAAATTCGAACCTAAAGCAGGAAAAGTAATTGGCAAAGTGAATCATGAATTCGTAACCCTACAAGAAACAGTTGATTCTATATTTTTTGATGCTCCAGGGATTGAGATTAAAAAGAGTACTTTAAACGGACAAACTTTACCTTTCAAAAGTAATAAAACCGGAGTTTGGGTATATCCTCAACGACCTTTGAAATGGGAACAAAAAGGAATTATTAGTTTTGAATATGAGTGTAAACCTAAAAGAGGTATTTACTTCATAGGCTGGAATGAAAAAGAAGCGCCATTTGTTGACCCATTTGCAGTAAGAAAACAAATCTGGACACAAGGTCAAGGAATTGATAATAGACAATGGATTCCAATGTATGATGATATGAATGATAAATTCACTACTGAAACCATCATACAATTTGATAGTGAATATGAGGTTCTTTCGAATGGAGCTTTCATCAAAAAACAAAAGAATAAAGACAACTCCACTACATGGCATTATAAAATGAGTAAGCCACATGCCGGTTACTTATTAATGATTGCCATTGGAAAATATGGAATTGCAAAAGCAAAAAGTAAAAGAGGTGTTCCATTAAACCATTATTACTACCCTGAGTTTGCAGACAGAATGGAACCTACTTACAGGCATACACCGGCCATGATTGATTTCATGGAAGATTATACCGGAATTGCTTATCCATGGGAATCTTACTCGCAGGTAATGGTACAAGATTTTTTATATGGTGCCATGGAGAATACTACTGCAACAATATTTGGTGATTTTTTTAATGTTGATGAAAAAGCATTTAATGATAGAAACTATGTATCAGTAAACATGCACGAATTAACTCATCAATGGTTTGGAGATTATATTACAGCAAGAGATGGAAGAGATACCTGGCTTCAGGAAAGTTATGCAACATTTTTTCCTAAACAATTTTCAAAAGTTCTGGATGGTGAAAATGAATGGAGCTGGCAAAGAAGAGCCCATCAAAATTCAGCAGTAGAAACCGGTAAAAAAGATGATTTTCCTGTACGTCATACAAAAGGTGGAACAGCCAGAGTATATCCTAAAGGCGCTGCAGTTATTTCAATGTTGGAATATGTTTTAGGTGAAGCACAATGGAAAAAAGTACTAAACCATTACTTAAAAAAGCATGCTTATGGCAATGTTGAAACCAATGATTTACAACAATCAATAAAAGATGTTTTAGGTTTAAACCTGGATTGGTTTTTTGATGAATGGATTTACAGAGGCGGAGAACCACATTATAGAGTTCATTACGAAGATTTAACTTATCAGGATGGAAGCAGGTCGACAGAAGTAGCTATTGAACAAATTCAAGCTACAAATGAAACAGTTCAGTATTTTAAAATGCCTGTTGTGCTTGAAGTATATTATGAAGATGGAAGCAAAGACCAAATCAAGGAAGTAATGGAAGAGGCTTTTGAAGTGGTGAAAATCAACAATCCAAAAAAGAAAAAAATTGCCTTTGTTTTGTTTGATCCAAATTCAAATATCATTAAACAAGTAAGTTTCAAAAAGAAATTTGAAGAGCTTGAAGAACAAATTGAAAAAGCTCCAAATTATCTTGATAGGTATGATGCTGCCGTGGCTTTAAGAGAAACTTCAATAGAACAAAAAAGAGAAGTTTTACAAGAATCTATCAAAAGAGAAAAACACCATGGAATATTAATTGAATTAATTACACAATTGATTTCAGATGAAAATGAAAACAGTAAATTAATTCTACAAAATTTGATAAACCATGAAAAATCGAATGTTCGAGAGGCACTTTTGAATAAGAATAAAAACATGAATTCTAATTGGAAAGAAATTTATGTTAAATCATTAAAAGATATCAGTTATGATGTTCAAAAAACTGCACTTGAAAAACTTTGCAGGGCATTTCCCAATGAGGCTAAAGATTATCTAACTCAAACCGAAAAGTTGATGGGCATGAATCAGGCTGTGAAGTTAAAATGGATTGAATTAGCTATTGAAAACAATTTCAAAAAGGAAGAAGCTTTATATACCCTTCAATTGTTTGTGAGTCCATCTTTTGAATTCAGAACCAGAGTAGCTTCTTTTCAGGTTTTGAAATCAATGAACTATTGTAATGAACAAGTTGCAGAATCATTGTTACAAGCCTGCACCAGCAGTAATGGAAGACTAGCGGGACCAGCAGCAGATTTATTAAACAACTGGTTAAACCAAAGTAATTTTAAAAGAATTATTGAAGATGTATTTACCAAAGCTAATTACCAAAATGAGCAAAAAGAGCAGATTTTGAAAACGGTAAATTTGTTTAAATAACAAAATAAGAATAATTTAGAATGAATAATTTAAACCATATGAAAAAATATTTACTGGTAATTTGTTTAGCCCTATTTACTTTAACCAAAAGTGAGGCACAAATAAAAACTTACTCAACATCAGAAACAGAGTTTATTTTCTCTTTTGCTGATTATGAAAAAGCAGGAGAATCAGTTAATACTCCACTTAGATTTTCATGTTTCTTTCATTTAGGGAATGAATACCATGTTGATTTTAATAAAAATGTAGGATTATTTACAGGATATGGTTTAAGAAACGTTGGGTTTACATCATCTGAAGGAGATAGCACTATTAAAAGAAGAAACTATTATTTTGGCGTACCATTGGCATTAAAACTTGGGAATTTTGATAATGGTCTTTACTTATATGGCGGTGCAGAAGCTGAATTAGCATTAAATTACAAAGAAAAATTGTTTGTATCGGGGAAGAAAGTAGAATCAGCAAAATTTAATACCTGGTTTAGCGATAGAACTCCTTTATTTATGCCATCCGTATTTTTTGGATTGAATACTAAATCAGGAATGAATTTAAAAATCAGATACTATCTTCAGGATTTCTACAATAGAAATTTTACAGAAAATGGAATTAAGATTTATGACAAAATAGAAAAATCTCAGGTATTCTATTTTTCAATTGGCTGGAGAGTAAAAAACAAGGCTGATGGAGCAAAGCCAAAAGCAAAACAAACCTTTAATAAGGAAGCATAATAAAAAGAGCACTCAATGAGTGCTCTTTTTTTATAATACCTGCAATAATCAAATTTTGCAGAACCAATCATTTTTATGATATTAGAGTATGATTGTAGGCTGCCCCTCTTGCATGAATAGTTTATCTATTGACCTGGAACAAGCGCTGGAGCTGCTTGGACAGGAAATCAGCTGCCCCGACTGTAGCAAAATTTTCTCAATAAGTCAAACTAAGGAATCCCTTAATTTCGAACTTGAACTAGAGTCGTTAAAAGATGAAATGGTGATTAGAAATAGTCTTAAAAACCATTCCAGACATTTTGATGATTGTTAGGTATCTGATGCAAATGCCGCGCTTATGTTGATAAATATAAGCGCGGCACTTTGTTTTTAAAGTTAAACCAATACTTTTGCATTGCATTTCGAATTCGCTTAATTGCGAATGCCAACCGGGCTAGAACACTACGGTGGCAAAACAATGTGGGCTCTGATGTCAAAAAATGTTCTCCAGTTTTTGACAAAAGGGTTTTTGTTTTTCGAAAACAAAAAGAAAAATCTATATCAAACAAAGCAATAATATGGCTTATTTATTCACCTCAGAGTCGGTAAGTGAAGGACACCCCGACAAAGTTGCGGATCAGATTTCTGATGCGCTTATCGACAATTTTTTAGCTTTTGACCCAGATTCAAAAGTAGCATGTGAAACTTTAGTAACTACAGGACAAGTAATTCTTGCCGGTGAAGTAAAATCAAAAGCATATCTTGATGTTCAAGAAATTGCCAGAGGTGTTATTCGCAAAATTGGTTATACCAAAAGTGAGTACATGTTTGAAGCTAACTCATGTGGTATTTTATCTGCAATTCACGAGCAATCTTCAGACATTAACCAAGGTGTTGATAGAAAGAAAAAACAAGATCAAGGCGCTGGCGACCAAGGTATGATGTTTGGTTATGCAACCAACGAAACAGAAGATTACATGCCATTGGCTTTGGATTTAGCTCATAAAATCCTTATTGAACTTGCTGCATTACGTAGAGAAAACAAAGCAATTAAATACTTAAGACCAGATGCTAAAAGTCAGGTTACTTTAGAGTATGATGATAACAATGTTCCTGTAAGAATCGATTCTATCGTTCTTTCAACTCAACATGATGATTTTGATACAGAAGCTAAAATGTTGGCTAAAATCAAAACCGATATCATCAAAATTTTAATTCCTAGAGTTAAAACCAAATACAAAAAATTCGCTCATTTATTCAACGATAAAATCAATTACCATATCAACCCTACAGGTAAATTCGTAATTGGTGGTCCACATGGTGATACCGGTTTAACCGGACGTAAAATCATCGTAGATACTTATGGTGGAAAAGGTGCTCATGGTGGTGGTGCATTCTCAGGAAAAGATCCTTCAAAAGTTGACCGTTCTGCAGCTTATGCTACTCGTCATATTGCAAAAAACTTAGTTGCTGCAGGTTTATGTACAGAAGTTTTGGTACAAGTAAGTTATGCAATTGGTGTTAAAGACCCTATGGGAATCTACATCAACACTTATGGTACTTCTAAAGTAAAAATGAGTGATGGTGCAATTGCTAAAATAGTTGAAAAATTATTTGACATGACTCCTTACGGAATCGAAACACGTTTGAAATTACGTAACCCTATTTACAGCGAAACTGCTGCTTATGGCCATATGGGAAGAAAGAATGAAGTGAAAACACTTACTTTCAAAGGTCCTGATGGAAAAGAATTTACCAGAAAAGTAGAATTGTTTACCTGGGAAAAATTAGACATGGTAGATAAAGTTAAAAAAGCTTTCAAATTGAAATAATCAATTGATGCATAAACGAAAAAGCCAATCCTTCGCGGGATTGGCTTTTTTTATGGTTTTAAAATTGAAACCGTATTTGTAAAACAGTTATTAAATCAAATTGATATCTAACATATCGGCCATATCATCACCAGTTGCATCTTTATATTCATCATCAACACTAACTAATGCTAGAGGATTAAATTCTCCTTGAATTTCCATTCTTTCAAAGAAAAACCTAATTGTTCTAACTTCAACCCAGGCTAATCCAATACCTAAAGTAAATACAATTAATAACAGATTAGTTAAACTTAAAACAAGAAAATCAACACCTTCTATTTCCGAATTGAATGAAATCTCCCTACCCTCTTGTTCAAGTTTAGTATTATCTGCCAAGTATTTAATTACATCTTTATAAAACCAAAAATAGTATATACCTAATGTTAAAAAAGTTAATATGAGACCTTTTAAATTCAATAAAAAATAATCTTTTCCTTGTCCTTTAAAGGTAAAACTGGCATTTCCAAAACGCATATTATTAGTTATGTAAGTTCTAAGCTTCATTATAAACCATGAACCATAGATACCCAATGTTAAAGCGGTTAATAACATCCCTAACAAAAACTCTTTAATTAATGTGCTTCTATCACCAATATAGGAGAATTGAATATTGCCCCAAAAGCTTCTTGATAAACGATACTTTAATGAGCCATGAATACTCAATGGAACAAGAATAAGCACAACTACATAAAAGACTCCGGTTACAGTAATAATTGCAGATTGATTTTGACTTATTGTTGCTGCTATTAATGCGATATAAAATACCAGAAAAATTCCAACTGCTTTAATAAAACCAACAAACATTTCGTTTCCGGTTCCTGTGAACCTAAATTTCACATTGTCTAGTTCGGTATTATCGTATAGAAAGATTAATTTTTTAGCCTTTGCCCAAGGATAATAAATCCCTAAAGTAAGGCCCATTAAAATTCCATTTACTAATTTTACGATGAAGTAATCAGTTCCATTCGCATTAAAATTTAATTTTCTACTTGTAATTTTTTGGTCGATAAGTTCCATAGTTTATAATTTGAAATTCAATTTATAAATATTTGACAATAAAACAACTAAGATTTTGATTTTGACTTAATCAACCAAAGAAAGAAAAATGTAATGGCTCCATTGATAAGCAATAGTTCATAGCTAAACTTATAACCATTGAACAATTCCTTTGAATAGGAATAAAGAAAATAGGAGATTAATGGAGGGAAAATACTTACAAAAGGTACCCGCGAATCTTTAACTTTAATCTTGGTAAATAATCCAAAAGTAAACAAACCCAAAAGCGGACCATATGTATAAGCTGCTATGGTAAATATTGCATCCAAAACAGATGTTTGATTAAGTTGCTGACTCAGAATAATTGCGAGCCACAACAAAAAGGCAAATCCGGCATGAACCCAATGACGGATGCTTTTCATTTTCGACTCTGTGTACTTTCCTATTTCTTCAAAGCCTAAAAAATCAATACAAAAAGAAGTGGTTAAAGTTGTAAGAACACTATCTGCGCTATTAAAAGTTGCTGCTGTAAGTCCGATGATAAACACCAAAGCTGCAAAAGCACCTAAATGATTTAATGCCAATAAAGGAAATACTTTATCTGTTTCAACTTTTAATGTAGTTGGATTGATTGGTAATTGAATACCCTTCTGTTGCACATACAAATAAATTAAAGCACCTAAAGAAAGGAAAAACACATTTACCAATAACACAATAAAACTAAATGAGTACATGTTCTTTTGTGCCTCAGGAAGACTTCTGCAGGAAAGATTCTTTTGCATCATGTTTTGATCTAGACCTGTCATTACAATCGTAATAAAAGCACCACTAAGAAACTGTTTGAAGAAGAAATTCTTCTCCTGCCAGTTCCAGAAAAAGGTGTTTGAGTAATCAGAATTCACAATAGCAGTAACCGATTCAGAAAACGACCAATTGAGTTGTGATATGATTGCAACTATTGATAATATAACAGCCAGCAATAAAAATCCTGATTGAAAGAGGTCGGTCCAAACTAAGGTTTTAATTCCACCTCTGTAAGTATAAACCAACATCAAAACAATAATTATAGCTACAGAAACCGGAAAAGGAATATTCCATTGGCTAAATACAAACAATTGTAAAACACTGGCAGCTAAAAAAAGACGAAGTGCTGCACCAATAATTCTAGAGATTAAAAAATAAAAAGAACCCGTCTTCTGACTGCTACTTCCAAATCTACCTAACAAATAAGAATAAATAGAAGTAAGTTGAAGTGAATAAAAAAGAGGCAATAAAACCCGGGCAATCACAAAATATCCTAAAACATAACCAAAAACGAGTTGCAGGTAGGAGAACTGATTATTTAAAATAGTGCCGGGAAGAGAAATAAAAGTAACACCCGATAAAGAATCACCAATCATACCAAAGGCAACCACATACCAGGGAGATTGTCTATTGCCCGTGAAATAGGATTCATTGTTTTCATGTTTTCCGGTAAACCATGAAATGCTTAAGAGCCCAATAAAATATAGGCTTATACAGAACAGAATAAAAATTGGAGACATATTACGAAAGTATAAATTAAAAAATGATGGTCATGAAAAAGAATCCACCAAAAAGAAAACGAATCAAAGTAATGGACAGAATCAATGAAAAACCAACAGAAATGTTTATTATTTGTAAAAAAATTGTCTGAAGGAATGAAATCTTTTCTCACCTTTGCAGCCGCCTAAATTTTGGCACAATAATTTCATGAGAGCAATTGTGTTGAAAAAAGGAGGTAACAGGCTTAAATTACAATTAAAAATTAGCAGCAAAGCTGATGAGTTTAGAAATCAAAAAATCGAAGATTCCGGGAGCAGGAAAAGGTTTATTTACAAATGCACCCATTAAAAGAGGTGAAAGAGTAATTGAATACACCGGCGAAATTATTACATGGAAAGAATGCCAGGCCAGGAATGAAAAAATGGATGGATTTGGAGCTTATTACTTTTACATCTCTGAAAAGAAATGTATTGATGCAGAACACGTTTTAGATTCTTTAGCACGTTATGCCAATGATGCCGCGGGATTTGTGAGACTACCCGGCGTTAGAAACAATTGCAGATATGAGGTAATTAGAAACCGAGCTTATGTAATTGCCAGCAGAAATTTAAAACCCGGTGATGAAATATTTGTTGCTTATGGCAAAGAATATTGGGATGCTTTGAGACATAATGGAATTGGACCTGATACCCAAAAAAAGAAAGTAACTAAAAAGAAAGAAACAGTTAAAAAACAGGAAGAATTACACGCAACAGCGAAGAGAATTGAAACTCATCATGCTTAATCCTTTGATTTTATTGCAGAATTTCTATTTTTGAAACCCTTTAAAAGAACGATTTAAAAAAATGAATCTATTAAAAAAATATTTTACACTTATTGTATTTGCATTGTTAGGCAATCTTGCATTTGCACAAGTACAAGATCCGGCATCGCCTGGATTTGACTTTACAAATCCGGATACATTAACAGTTGATTCCTCAAACATGGATCCAACTCTTGATAATGGCAATTCAAAAGACCCTATTGATCCAACTTTAAAACCTTATGAAAGAATTGTTTTAAATGTGGATTCAGCAACTAACCTAATTACTTACTCGGGTGTAGTTGAACAAGAAGAAAGTGGTTCAGATTCATTATACCTAAGAACCAAACGTTGGGCTGAAAAAACTTTAGGTAAAGACACCAAAATGGAGCTTGATAAAAGAAATCAAAAAATAGTTTATATAGCATACATTCCGGCTTATTCGTATTTGAATAAGTATACCAAAAGAAATATCGGTAGATATGAAATGAGATTAACCATTTATATCAAAGAAGGCCGTTTTAAATACCAGATTTCTAATTTGGTTCACGAATCTGTAAAACCAGCAGGAAGCACAAAAGCCAATAGAAACTATTTTGAATACTATTATACCAGTATCACAAATGTTCGTCAAAATGATTCTGTATTAAGAGCTGCCGATAAAGACCTGAATGAATTAATCAATAGTTATAAAGCTGCTTTAAGAGAGCCTAAAATTATTGATGAAGATGACTGGTAGTAAATTATAAGAAACTATATTAAAAAAGCTGCTTTTTCTATTGAAGAAGCAGCTTTTTTTGTGCCAATCATCCACCAACAAGTAGTAATTAGGACCATCTAAAAATTATAGTAACTAGTCAGAATTTAAGCGTTGCCAAATTAGATGCACATAAAATACTTCAATTTGTCAGCTAGCCCAAATCAATACTGGAAGGCAAATCAACATTCCGAACAAGAAATTTATCCTAAAAAAGGAGGCTTAATTAGCCTTAAAATAAAAATCTCCTTCATCATAAGAAAGAGCTTCATTAGAAGTAAGTTTTACCAATTGTTCGTCTTTTAAACGATATGGAGAATAGTTCCATGATTGAAACAATTCCAGCATTTTTCTGCGGTTCTCTTCTTCACTGATTTCAATCTGAATAAGAGGTTTGAATTTTTGAATGGTTTCTTTCATCTGAGGGAATAAATACACCTCATAACCTTCCACATCACATTTCAAAAAATCGAGTCGTGCTAAGTCCTTAAATAAATTATCAGCAACCAACATTTGGGCCTTGTAGCTCAATCCGCCTGAGTTTGAAGCATGATCAACAACCTTGGTTAAACCATGTCTGAATACGCCATCTAAAACAGGAGTTTCAAGTGTAATTTCCTTTTGTTCTGCTCCCAATGCTACCTGGTATAAGGTGATATTATTTAAAGCAAACGATTTGGTATTCTTTAAAAAAACGTTGGCAAACATAGGAACCGGTTCAACTGAATAAACATGCCCGGTTTTACCAGCAAATTTTGAAAGAAAAACAGAGTAATAACCAACATTGGCACCAATATCAACGCAGGTAAATCCGGGTTGTACCAATTTTTCAAGGTAGAATAATTCGGGATACTTCTTTTTTAATCTACCATTGGCAATTAAACGGATATAAGTGCTACTAACAAGCGACAAATAATTTTCGGTGCCAAGTGCCTGCAATAACCAGGATCTGAGTTTCTTTTCCAGCATTTTATTTCACTTCCTCAAAATCTACATACTCGCCAATCTTATCGCTGCCGGTAGTTTTTTTGTTTTCTACTTTTTTGTTGATGGTAATTGTACCTTCAGGTTGTCCCTGTTCCCTATCCTGCGGAGGATAGTGATGGTGATTGATATTGTTATAAACCTTTACTTTAAACAATCCTCCAAATAAAAATCTGAACAGGACATAAAATAAGAAGGCGTATAAAAGAAACTTGAATATCATTTTCTTAATTTTTAAAACTTGTACAAAGAAACGAAATTTAAATTAATGCTCCTATAAGCTTATACAATCGGTAAAAAAGGCCTGAATTCCCTTCATTTCCAATGATTTTAGGGATTAATGTTTCTTAAATTTCAAGGATAATCCATTTACACAGTACCTTAATCCTGTTTTGTCTTTGGGACCATCATCAAAAACATGACCTAAATGTCCGCCGCATGTTGCACACATAATTTCGGTTCTAACCATGCCATGTGTTTCATCGGTTTTTGTTACAATTTTGGTTTTGTCAACTGCTTCATAAAAACTAGGCCATCCGCATCCGCTATCAAATTTCCCATCAGATGAAAACAATTCTTCACCACATCCAGCACATTGGTATAAACCTCCATCCCATTGTGTTTCAAACTCGCTTGTAAACGGACGTTCTGTTCCTTTTTTCCTAAGAATATAATATTGATCTGAATTCAATTCCTTGTTCCAGTCTGCTTCAGTTTTATTTACTTTAAAAACATAGGAATCATTTATTTCCTTGTGCTCTGTGAGGGTTACCATTTTCATTCTATTATTACCAATTTTGTTTTTTCTGAATTGCCTTGTTTTACTTTAAAGAAATAAGCACCATTCTTTAATTGTCCGTTTATTTCAATTGATTTTTCGGTTCCTTTATTGTTTAAAAAACTAAGAACTTCCAAACCTGTAATATCATAAACATAAACATCGAACAATTGGTTTTCATTAATTCCATCTATATGAATACTTGGCTTGTTTAGAGGATTGGGATATAAAACCAGATTCGACAAATCAGTACCTGGAATTTTAAGAGAAATTATACTTGAATATGAAAATTGTCCATCAAAATCAATTTGTTTCAATCTATAAAACACAGTTAAATTTGATTTTTCAACAATGTTTTCATCGGTAAAAAAGTATTTATTTTGGACACTACTATTTCCCGCAGCTAATTGCTCTCCAATTTTTTCCCAGTTTTCTGCATCAAAACTTCTTTCAATTTCAAAAGAATAAGAGTTCTTTTCTGAGGCTGTTTTCCATTGTAATTCAATATCTCTATTTGATATTTCACCTGTAAAACTCAACCAATCAACAGGAAGAAATACTGGGAAAGAATTTAAAACATTAGTTATATTGTAATTAGCGGTTTTACTTAAACCATTGTATTCAATCACCGTTAAATAATAGGGTTGAATAGGATTTAATCCTGTTACAATTACTCCAGAACCCATGCCATTATAAACAACATAATTTCCGCCACCTAAATTGGCCCCTGAACCAAACACGGAACTAGCTGTATAATTAACAGAATCTAATGGGAATTGGTTAACAGCAGAACCCATTTTCATGATTACAATTCTTCTGTTTCCATTTCCTGTTTTCCATCTTAAACGTGCTGCTGTTGTAGTGAAAGAATCTAAACTCAATTGAGAACTGGCAATTGTTGGTTCTGAAGGTTTAGCTAAACCCCAAATTCTATTTACAAACTGCGGACTATCAACAAAAGGATTTCTGTTTGCCTGAACATTAAAAACTGCATTGTTTCTATTGATTTCCTTAACACTTGGAGGGTCTTGGTTATGCCATTTAACAAGCAAATTCAATTGCCAATCATCAAAAGCAGGATAGGAATTTCCGGCAAGAATATCATTTGCATTTCCATTATTTTGCCACGATGCAATTAAGTTGTTATATCTGGCAGCCATGTATAATTGTGCTCTTGCCAAATCACCTTTGTATTCATCAACAGGTTCGAAAACCACAGCAGAATATCCAGGAGAAATACTCGTTCCTAATTTGCCTCCAATTTGCGAAACATAAGTAGTTGTTCCAACATCACCATAAGGATAATTACTTCTCATCCCATTTACTTTTCCATCTGTGGGATAAATATGGTACATGTCGGAAACCATTGGACTAGAGCTATTAAACCACGATTGAGGAAAACTATGTTCTCTGTTATAACAATCACCTTCAACAGAATAATTACCACATTGATTGGTTGAATAAGTAAATGTATAAGCAGCTGATGAACCACTAATTGCTGTTGAATAAACATCCCAAACTTTGCCATCATAAAAAACATCTGAATTGGGGAAGGCTGTCCATAATGCAGCATAACTAATGCTTGTATGACCCGCAATTTTATTATACAAGGCAGTTAATAAAGCAGAGCCCGTTTGAGTAATTCCCGAATAATAATTTGCTGGAATATTTAATCCACTTGCTCCGGTTCCAATTAGATTTAAATTCACAGTATTTGATCCTGAACTTGAGTTTGATAACAATCCATTTAAAGCTCCGGTTTGTAAGGGAGCAAAACGAACGAAAACTTCTGTGGTATCTAAAACTGTTCCGTTATTAGGAATATAAACTGCCTTTCCAAAATTTTGATTAACAGATAAACTAAGCTCAAAATGCAGCGGTGCAGTTATTGTAACACCAGTGCTTAATCCTGTGGCCCAAATTTTATATCGTGCAGGCGCTGTGGCATAATTCACCGGGCATGAGCCAAAATTACCTAGGCTGGTTTTGGATAAAATTATAGTACCTGCCTCAAGCGATTGAATGGCAGAAACCAGGCTTAATAGAAGAAATATTATTCTTTTCAAAATTCTTAATTTTTTACTTTTTGATAAATAGCTGTTGCCACATTTTCACCATCCATGGCGGCTGAAACAATTCCACCGGCATAACCAGATCCTTCTGCACATGGATACAATCCTTCAACTTCTATATGGCACAAAAGTTCTTTGTTTCGAGGAATTCTTACAGGTGAAGATGTTCTTGACTCTGTTGCCAATAATACTGCTTCATTTGTTAAATAGCCTCTCATTTTTGAACCAAAAACTTTAAATGCTTCTTTTAATCCTGAAGCTACAAAATCAGGTAAAATTTCATGAAGATTTCTACTTACAGTACCTGGCAGATAAGAGTTCTGAGGAATATCAGCAGATACTTTTTTGTTTACAAAATCCGACATTCTTTGGGCAGGTGCTTTTAGTGTTTTATCAGCCATTTCAAAACATGCCTGCTCCACACTTTTTTGATAATACATTCCAGCGAGGTTTCCTTTATGAGCAAATGCTTTAAAATCCGGAATTTCAATAGATGTTACCATTCCGCTATTTGCGTAAGGATTATTCCTTTTACTCGGACTCCATCCATTCACAACTATTTCACCTGGAGCTGTCATGGCCGGAGCAATAATCCCACCCGGACACATACAAAACGAAAACACGCCTCTGCCTGCAATTTGCTGAACAACACTATAACTTGCAGCTGGCAGAAACTCACTTCTTTCAGTAGAACATTTGTATTGAATTTTATCAATCAATTCCTGCGGATGTTCAATTCGCACACCCAAAGCAAATGGTTTGGCTTCAATGGCAATTTCACGTTTTTCAAGTAATTCAAAAACATCACGGGCAGAGTGTCCGGTTGCAAGAATTACCTGCTCAAAACGATGTAAAGTTTCACCAATATATATTCCCTTTAAGGTTTTACCATCTAAAAGAAAATCTGTGAGTTTGGCATTAAAATGGACCTCACCGCCAAAATTCAAAATTGTTTCCCTGATTCTGGTAATAATTCCGGGTAATTTATTGGTACCAATATGTGGGTGACTTTCATACAAGATAGCAGGATCGGCGCCATGGTAAACCAATAATTTCAGAATTCGGTTTACATCACCACGTTTTGAGCTTCTGGTATATAATTTACCATCGCTATAAGTACCGGCACCACCTTCACCAAAACAATAATTACTTTCAGGATTTACTGTATTGTTTCTGGTGATATTAGCCAAATCACGTCTGCGTTCTTTAACATCCTTTCCTCTTTCAAAAACAATTGGCTTTAATCCTAACTCAATCAAACGTAAAGCTGCAAATAAACCTGCTGGACCAGCGCCAATAATGGCAACTTCCCTAGCATTTTGAACATTTTTAAAATCAAACTGAATTAAATCCTCCTGAAGTTCTTCTTTAATAAAAAGTTCTAAAGTAAGGTTAATTCTGATGGGTTGTCGGCGGGCATCAATGCTTTTCTTTTTGATTTTAAATCCGTTTAATTCAGATTCTGAAATTCCTGTAGAAGAAAAAATATAGGATTGAATTTTCTCCTTTGAATCCTGCTCAGCAGGCAAAACCTGAATTTGAATTTCTTTACGCATTTTTAATAAATGGTACTTTTCAAATCTATTTTAGTACTATTTCAAATTGAAAAGTGGGCGGCAAAAATCGTGAGTTTAATCTGAAAGTTTAGTACTAATCTAATAAATATCCGAATTTAAGTAAATAATTGGGTGCATTTAAAGTAAACCTAAATTTAATAAGCTCAAGAAAATGAGTGTTATCAAGGGATTACAATAATAAAGTTCCGAATTATTTAAAAAGCAAATATCTTGCTGTCAAATTTCCTAATTATGAAAAATATGAAAAATTTCCATTTTGTCATTTTAGCTGTAAGCCTAATTTTTATTAGCTCTTGCGGAAAACAATTATATTCTTATCGAGATAAAGTTAGTGTTAAAAAAGAAACTGAAGTTGTTAAATCAAATCCTAAAAACGAATTAATAGAAAGTAAAAGGGCAGAAATCAAAATCGAGAAATCAAAAACAGCTGAACCTTTGATAGCCGGGATAGAAAAAAATAATCCTTCAGAAACAAAAAAAATTGAAAATAGTATCAAAGAAACTGTTCCATCATCAGGCAGTAAAAGCAGTTTTAAATCTTTAACAAACGAAATAAAAGATATCAAAAAGCAGTTTAAAGCCCTTCATAAAGAATTAAAAAAACAAGATTTAAAAGAAAATCAAGCATTGGTATCAAATCCAATTAAATGGATGGTAGTTGGATTAATTTTAATTATTGCCGGTGCAATTTTGGGAATGATAGTGGGTGCAGGAGGATTTATTTCATGGATTGGCTCGCTCATTTTCCTTGTAGGACTCTTGTTTTGGTTACTTGAGATGATATAAAAGAATTGATTTCCACAAAGATTTTATAAATAAAAGGCAAACTTAGGTTTGCCTTTTTTATTTTCGCAGCTATTAATTTAAAAAATACAGAATGAATAAGCTGTCGGCAAGCGAATTAACTGCTACCTCTAGGCAGGTAAGAAGAGATGTTTTAAGAATGGTTCATGGATGTAAAAGTGGCCACCCGGGCGGAAGTTTGGGTTGTGCTGATTTCCTGACAGCCTTATATTTTAATATTATGGACCACAATCCTGATTTTAAAATGGATGGAATTGGAGAAGACATCTTTTTTCTTTCGAACGGACATATTTCACCGGTATTTTATAGTGTTTTAGCACGTTCAGGTTATTTTCCAGTTGAAGAATTGAAAACTTTCCGCAGAATTAATACCCGTTTACAAGGACATCCTACAACTCACGAAGAATTACCGGGAATTAGAGTTGCATCGGGTTCTTTAGGACAGGGAGTTTCTGTTGCTGCCGGTGCTGCTTTGGCAAAAAAATTAAACAATGATTCAAAATTGGTTTATTGTTTAATGGGTGATGGTGAAATTGAAGAAGGTCAGAATTGGGAAGCATTTATGTTTGCTGCTCACCAAAAAATCGATAATCTAATTGTTACTATCGATTTTAACGGACAACAAATTGATGGTTCTACAAAAGAAGTAATGGGTCTTGGTACCGATATTGGCACTAAACTTGCAGCTTTTGGTTGGGAAGTTTTGGATATGGATGGACACAATCATGAAAATATTTTGGAAACCATGGCAAAAGCCAAATCAATGGCCGGAAATGGAAAACCAATTTTTATCATGATGCGCACAGAAATGGGTTACCCGGTTGATTTTATGATGGGTAGTCATAAATGGCACGGTGTTGCTCCAAATGATGCTGAATTGGCAAATGCCCTTTCTCAGCTTCCTGAGACAATTGGAGATTACTAAACACGTTAACAAGCCTGCATGCAAAAATTAAAAATTCTTTTTAAAACCCTATTGGGTTTTGCCTTCTTTCTTTATTTGATTGGAGGAGGTTTTGCTCAGGCACAAACCCAAAAAAAACCTACTGTTACACGCATCCTGTTTTTACTTGATGCCAGTGGTAGTATGTACGCAAAACTGGATAATGATACACGTATAAATGTTGCAAAACGACTTTTATCTAAAACAATCGACAGTTTAGCTCCACTCAAAAATGTGGAAGTTGCATTACGTGTTTATGGTCATACTTCTCCTCCGGGAGCTAGAAACTGTAAGGATACCAGATTGGAAGTTCCATTCAGACCAAAAAATCATACCGAAATAAAAAATAGAATTCAGGCAATTAATCCTAAAGGAACAACCTTAATTGCTCATTCATTGTTGATGTCGGCTTCTGATTTTCCTACAGACCCTTATTCAAGAAACGTCATCATTTTAATTACCGATGGAATTGAAGAATGTTCGGGTGACCCTTGTGCAGTTTCTGAAGCTTTGCAGAGTAAAGGAATTATTCTTAAACCATTTATTATTGGAATTGGATCAACTCCCGATTTCAAAAAAGCATTTGATTGCGTAGGTAAATACTATGATGCCAATACAGAAGAAGGATTTAACACTGCATTAAATGTGGTTATTTCTCAGGCATTAAATAATACAACAGCTCAGGTTAACTTATTAGACATTAATGGTAAACCTACTGAAACCAATGTGAATATGAGTTTTTACGATATGAAATCGAATCAGTTGTTGTATAACTATATGCATACCATCAACGAAAGAGGTAATCCTGATACAATTTTATTAGACCCGGTTTACAAATACAGAATGGTGGTTCATACCATTCCGCCCGTAACCAAAGAAAACATTGAGGTTACACCAGGAAAACATACCATCATTGGAGTTGATGCACCACAAGGACAACTTACAGTAAGAGTTGATGGTTTAACGAATTACAATAACCTACAATTCATTAGCCGAAAAGCAAAAGACTACAAAACCTTACACGTTCAGGATGCTATTGCAAAAGAAAAATACATTGTAGGAAAATATGATGTGGAAGTACTTTGTTTACCACGAATGATTTTTAAAGAAGTGTCGGTTGACCAAAGCACTACAACTACTATTCAGCTTCCACAACCGGGCAAACTGATTGTAAGTTTTCAGGTTCAGGATTTTTATGCCGATATCTACCAGATGATTCGAAACGAGTTGGTTTGGGTTTGCAAATTATCAACCGATAAACGTATGCACCAATATGTGATTCAACCGGGAGATTATAAAATTATTTATAGAGCAAAAGGTGCGAGCAGAAGCAGCAATACTTTTGAAAGAGGATTTAAAATTACCAGTGGTCAGGCCACTAATATTACTTTGAATTAAAATTATCATTACTCATGAAGCAATTTGAGATACAGAATGTAAAAGATACCCGTAGTGGTTTCGGAGCCGGACTTTCGGAATTAGGAAAAACAAATCCGAAAGTAGTGGCCTTGTGCGCAGATTTAACGGGTTCATTAAAAATGGATGCCTTTCAAAAAGATCATCCTGAAAGATTTTTCCAAGTTGGAATCGCTGAAGCAAATATGATGGGCGTTGCAGCTGGTTTAACTATTGGCGGATTGATTCCTTTTACAGGAACATTTGCTAATTTCAGTACCGGACGTGTTTACGATCAAATTCGTCAATCGATTGCCTACTCAGGTAAAAATGTAAAAATATGTGCATCTCATGCAGGTGTTACTTTAGGTGAAGATGGCGCTACTCATCAGATTCTTGAAGACATTGGTTTAATGAAAATGTTACCTGGAATGGTGGTGATTAATCCTTGTGATTTCAACCAAACCAAAGCAGCAACCATTGCTATTGCAGAATATGATGGACCTGTTTATTTAAGATTTGGAAGACCTGCTGTTCCTAATTTTACTGCTGCCGACCAAAAATTTGAAATTGGAAAAGCATTGATGTTAAACGAAGGAACAGATGTGAGCATTTTTGCAACTGGTCACTTAGTTTGGAAAGCCATTGAAGCAGGACATATGTTGGCTGAAAAAGGAATCAATGCTGAAATTATTAATATACATACCATCAAGCCATTAGACAGACAAGCAATTTTGGCTTCGGTAAGTAAAACCAAATGTGTGGTAACAGCAGAAGAACATCAGTTTAATGGTGGATTGGGAGATAGTATTTGTCAGTTGTTATCTCGTGAAATGCCATTACCTGTTGAAATGGTTGGCGTAAACGATAGCTTTGGAGAAAGCGGAACACCAGATGAATTGATGAAAAAATACGGATTAGAAGCGCAAAACATTGTTGATGCTGCTTTGAAAGCCATTTCAAGAAAATAAGATTATTCATTATAAAAAAGGAACTCCGGTAATGCCGGAGTTTTTTTATGCCTATACTTTTCTGTTTGCAATCAATTTTATAATAATTTAAAGGAAACTGGTTTCAAAATAAGTAAATAATTATTTACCTTTGATATTAGTGAAATGCTCTGAATTATATAGAATATTAACTCGGGATGGCTGGTATCCAATTTCTCAAAGTGGATCACACGTTAAATTAATCCACGATAAAAAACCAGGAATCATCATCTTTCCAAATCATGGCTCACAGGAACTTGGAAAAGGTTTAGAGAATAAAATAAAAAAAGATGCAGGGCTTAAATAATTATCCAATATGAAGACAAGTAGAAAAAAAATCAGCTTAATTGTAGAGATTACCAAAACCGGTTACTCTGCTTATGCAGAAGATTTTCCCATCTTCACAAGTGGGAAAACTATTTCTGAACTAATGGAAAATTCCTTGGAAGCATGTCAGCTTTATTTTGAAGAACAAGATATCAAACTAAGCGTCAACAATTTGAAATTTGAAATGGATTTTAAACAATTCTTTCAGTATTACAGGGTAATTAATTCAAAGTTTTTAGCTGAAAAAATTGGAATGAATCCTACATTATTGTCACAATATGTTCAGGGAAATAAAAAGCCATCTGTTGTTCAAACTGAAAAAATTCTATCGGGCATTCAACAAATTGGAAAAGAACTTTCTGAGATAAATTTGATTTATAGGTAAGTCTATACTAGCCTATGAAGTTAAACCAAAACTCATCAAATAAATAATTACCTGTCTCATTTGTAATATCAATTTTTAAACAATATTTCAAATCTTCAATTGTTATAAAATTAAAGTCGAACTTTTCACATTCTTTATCTTCAAAATCTATATTTTTTCTCGCATAATCCAATGTAAGGAAAACAAATCGAAGACTATGGTTCTTTCCTGCATAATGATTTTTAATTATATCACTATATCTAGATAATTGGTCATCATGTATAGTTGTGTAAAATTTGTTTTCAATAACTAGTACAATATTCGAGACTACACCTAGTCTTTTGATTGATACTTCAAAAATTAAATCTATGTTTTTCCATTGCCTGTATGCTTGAATATCAACAAATTCAACTTCTTCTTCCATTTTCTCTTCAAAAAGTAAATAGTATAGAATATGTTTTGCATAAAGGTTTACCTTGGGTTCTGTTTCTTCAAAATCTTTATGAGCACATTGTACTGTCCATGCAAGAAAGAAATCAACTAAGCCTTCTTTACCATTGTCTGGATTAAAGTCATCCTCATTTGATTGATCAAAAAAATTAGGTAGTGATTTCATAGATTAAGATATTAAATCACTAATTTAACTTAAAAGAAACATGTTTCCTAGTTTATATTGCGCTTCAAATTTTCAATACATCAAATGAAAGGACCTGAGTTTTTAAAATACATTAACCCTGTACTAACATCACTTCAATCAAATGGTGGAGCTGGTAATTCTGCAGATATTATAGATCAAATTATTTCGGAACTTAGAATAACTGAAGAAGAACTTGAAGAAACCACCTCAAATGGACAATCAAGGATTAAAAACCAAATACAATGGGCTAGATTCTACTTATTCAAATCAGGTTTAATTGACAATTCACAAAGAGGAATATGGAGATTAACCAAAGAGGGATTAGATAAAAAACTAAACGATGAAGATGTTTATACTCTTTTTAAAGAAGTCCAAAACAGTGTTAAAAAATCTACAACCTCTGAAACAATTATTAAAGAACAATCTTTTGAAATTACTGCCACTGAAGATGAGGAACATAATTCAACCCTTATTAGTATTATTCAAGATTTAACTCCAACTGGATTTGAAAAACTTTGTAAACGACTTTTAACGGAAATCGGAATAAATGAAATTCATATAACAGGGGGTTCTGGTGACCAAGGAATTGATGGAAAAGGGATTGTTAAACTAAATGATGTTGTTGGTTTAAATATTGTTTTTCAATGTAAAAGATATAAAGAAACAGTTTCTCCTCATCATGTTAGAGACTTTCGTGGAGCAATGCAAGGTCGTGGTGAAAAAGGATTAATCATTACTACAGGAAGGTTCACAAAAGAAGCTAAAAATGAGGCAAATCGAGAAGGAGTAACTCCAATTGAATTAATTGATGGAGATAGATTAGTTGAGTTATTTGAAAAGTACCAACTTGGGCTAAAACCTATTACAGTATTTGAGATAGATTCAGACTTCTTTAAAAGTTTTAATTAATCTCAAAATCAAAAATTTAGATAACAACTATTAATTTTACTTTTTCAACTCGCTTATCAGTTTGTAACTTTTTCTCCCCTTTCTTCGTCATGGTTTTCTCTGGAAAATTATCAATTAGAAAACATGAAAGCTTTTATCAAAACACAATACGGCGGACCGGAAATACTTCGCTTTGAAGAAATAGAACTCAGTCCTTTAAAAGATGATGAAATTCGAGTGAAAGTAATGGCCAATTCGGCCAATCCAGCCGACTGGCACATACTAAGAGGAGCACCATTTGCAGCCAGATTTACAACAGGATTATTCAAACCAAAAGACAAAATTCTAGGTGCTGATTTCGCAGGAATAGTTGAAAAAACAGGCAAAAACACCAAACATTTTCAAGTTGGCGACCGTGTTTTTGGTGAGTCTTTAACAGGTGGTGCCTTTGCAGAATACATTCAAATTCAGGAACAAAGTTGTGCAAAAATGCCTGCCGAAATAAGCTTCAATGAAATGGCATGTGTACCTATTGCGGGTTTAACTGCACTTCAAGCTATAGATACTCATGCTAAAATTCAGGCAGGAGAATCAGTGCTCATTAATGGTGCTTCAGGTGGAGTTGGACATTTTGCTGTTCAAATTGCAAAAGCACGTGGCGCCAAAGTAACAGCAGTGTGTTCATCAAAAAACATAGGTTTTGTTGAATCATTGGGTGCCGATAAAGTAATTGCTTACGATAAAGAAAACATTCATACACACAAAGGTTCTTATGATGTGGTGATTGATACCAACGGTAACCTAAATTTCGATGATTACAAAAGAATGGGAAAACGCGGGGTGATGATTGGTTTTACGAGTTTAGGACATATGGCAGGCGTGCTTATTAAAAAGATGCTAGTAAGTTTTCCGCTTATTCAGTTTACAGCTAAAGTAACTAAAACTGACCTTGAAACACTGGCTCTTTTAATCGAACAAAAACAAGTAATAGTACAAATCGAAAAGACCTTTTCATACAAAGAAATTCCTGATGCCATTGCCTATATAGAATCAATGCGAACCAAAGGGAAAGTGGCTATGAGTTGGGAGAAGTAGTTATTCCATTTTTAGACTGATTCATTAAGATTTTGAATAGTTTCATAGTAGGAATTTCCTTTCTTTTGTCTACCTTATTCCTACATGAAAATCAAATTCATTCTTTTTCTTTTCGGCTTGATTTATCTCCTGCTACCAAATTCAGGTACTGCACAAAACCTGCGTTTAAAGCCTGTTTGGGGGAATGATGATTTTCAAATTGAAAAGAAATATTTCCTTTCTTCTAAAAACGATTCTATTCAAATCAGCCTTTGCAAATTTTATTTTTCAGATATTGAATTCTATCAAAAAGGAAAATTGGTTTACAAAGAGGAAAACAGTTTTCACCTCATCAATTTAAATGATAGTTTGAGTTGTTCATTTGCATTAAACGGAAATGATATCCAATTTGATGAAATCAGAATGAATATTGGAATCGATAGCAGTACCAATATTTCAGGCATTATGGGTGGTGATTTAGATCCGGTAAAAGGCATGTACTGGACCTGGCAAAGTGGTTATATCAATTTTAAGATTGAAGGAAAAAGCAGTCTTTCTAAAAATAAAACAGGTAGTTTCTCTTACCATTTAGGTGGATATTTGGAACCATTTTTATGTGTGCAACAAATCAGCTTAAATCGAAGCTTTTCTAATAACATAGAAATCGTATTTAATCTCGAAGATTTCGTTTCAAAACTTCCCATTGAAAATAAATCTGAGGTGATGAGTCCAAGCTTAATGGCCGTGCAACTTTCAAAAGATTTAGCTAATTCTTTCAAATGAAAAAAAGTCTTGTCTTTCTTTGTTTGATATTGATTGTGTTGGCTGCTTTTAAATTGCCAGATGAAAGCTTATTTAAGGTTCCTCAAAACTGGCCAAAACCGAATTATGATTTCAGTAAAAATCCTATAACAAAAGAGAAAATTTTTCTTGGAAGAACACTTTTCTACGACCCTATTTTATCTGCTGATAACAGCATTTCCTGTTCCTCATGTCATTCTCCTTTTACTGCCTTTACGCATACCGACCATACTTTGAGTCATGGAATTGAAGACAGAATCGGGACCAGAAATTCACCTGCTTTAATGAACCTGGCATGGCAAAAGAGTTTTATGTGGGATGGAGCCATTCACCATCTAGATGCACAGGCATTGGCACCTATTTCACATCCCGATGAAATGGGAAGTAATATTGCTGATGTTGTGAACCGTTTACAAAAGAAAAACAGGTACAAAAAGTTATTTGCTTTGGCTTATGGCGATAGTTTAGTGAGTGGTGAAAGAACATTAAAAGCACTTTCACAATTTATGCTCACTCTGGTAAGTTCGAATTCCAAATACGATAAAATTCAAAGAAAAGAAGCAGGATCTAGCTTTACTGAAGCAGAAGCCAAAGGATATGAATTGTTCAAATCGAATTGTGCTGTTTGTCATACTGAGCCTTTGTTTACCAACAATGAATTTGAAAACAACGGATTGGAACCGGATACAAACCTGAATGATATTGGAAGAAAAAAAATCAGTCAAAAAGAAAGCGATTTGTACAAATTCAAAGTGCCCAGTTTAAGAAACATCGAGTTCTCTTACCCTTATATGCACGATGGTAGGTATCAGAATTTGGAGATGGTGATGTTTCATTATTCAGCCAATATTTATGATAGTAAAACTTTATCGAAACACCTGAAAAAGAAAATCGAACTCAGTTCAGACGAAAAATCCCAAGTCATTGCCTTTCTTAAAACTTTGAGTGATGAAAGCTTTTTAAGGAACAGCCAAAACGGATTTCCGAGGTAAATTCAACTTAAAATAAAAATCCAAATTCTTAGCAATTTTAATCAGGAAACTGAATGGTTTTCGTAAGCTCTAATTTTGTACAAAAACCTCATTTTAAGGCAATTTTTCAAAAATGTCGCACTCCGAGTTTGTGAATTTATAACTACAACCAGCCTGATTTTATGGCCAATTTTGTCTAGTGTTTCCTTTCAGCTTAAAAATTTGCAAAATTCACGGCAAAATCCTTCAAAAACCACAAAACCCAAAATGTCGCAATTTCCCAAACTGAAACAGAAAAGGCCGAAAATCCTCAAAATGTCGCACTTTTAATTTTTCCTGATTTCATAGGAATTCAAATAAGATTTCGAATGAAAATTTGGCAATTCACTTATAAAGAAGAATTTTGCTGAATGGAACAAAATACAAAGCCATTTTGCATAGCTATTCACGGTGGTGCGGGAACTATTCTCAAATCTTTGATGACAGAGGCTAAAGAAAAGGAATACAAATCGGGTTTAAAAGCTGCTTTAGATGCAGGATATCAGATACTTGAAAATGGAGGCAGTAGTTTAGATGCAGTGGAAGCTGCGGTAAGTGCTTTAGAAGATTTTCCACTATTTAATGCCGGAAAAGGTGCAGTTTTTACCAATAAAGGAACTCATGAAATGGATGCCAGCATTATGGATGGTTCTAATTTGGAGGCTGGCGCAGTGAGTGGAGTTAGTCGAGTAAAAAATCCTGTTCAGTTTGCCAGAGTCATCAAAGAAAAATCAGGTCATGTGTTTTTAAGCGGGGTTGAAGCTGAAAACTATGCGCAGTCTATGGGACTAAAAATTGAAGAGGATAGTTATTTTTATGAAGCTGGTCGTTATAAACAATGGCAGGATGTAAAAGACAGTGACTCTTACCAACTCGATCATTCAGACAAACAAGAAACAGGTGAAAAGAAATTTGGCACTGTTGGCGCTGTTGCTTTAGACATGAACGGAAATATTTCAGCTGCAACATCAACAGGTGGAATGACTAACAAGAAATATGGTCGTGTAGGCGATACACCCATGATTGGTGCCGGAACTTATGCCAATAACAAAACCTGTGCGGTAAGTTGCACCGGACATGGAGAATATTTCATTAGAGCCGTTGTAGCTTACGATGTAAGTTGTTTAATGGAATACAAAGGTTTAAACCTAAATGATGCCTGTGAGGAGGTTGTAAACAAGAAACTGGTAGAATTGGGCGGTGAAGGTGGTTTGGTTGCTTTAGATGCAAAAGGAAACATCTGTATGAGTTTTAACTCAGAAGGTATGTACAGAGGTTTTAAACACTCAGAGAATGGCGAATTAATTGAGATTTACAGGTAATTAAAAATGAAAGACATCTTTTTCTTATTTCTTATAGTTCTTACGATTAGTTCTTGTCGTGTTTTAAACAACAATCCAAAAACTTCATTAAAAGATGGAATTTATTCAAACCAAGGTAAAAAAGCTGTTTTTGTAGAACTTCAAAACGAAGATGTTTTGATTTATGAAACAAGCAAAAGCAATCCTGATTCATTTGAGAGAAATCCAGTAAAATATGAAAGTTCTTTACTAAGCGATGATTCTTTCATTCAAGAAATAAAACTAAGTAAAAATAGCCTGGATCTTGATTTAATTACTGTTCCCATAAAATTCAGACCAAGCCAGAAAAATGTACCTGCCCAACTGAATTACAATATCAATGCTCAATGTTTTCTGGGATTAAGAAATGATGTTTACAAGATAAACTATCATAGAAATCCAATTGGCCATCAAAAAAGGCAAATAAATCATTTTGGTATATCTTTTGGTGTCATGAGTGGATTTGGAAACGCTTTTATGTCACCAACAAATACAAATAACCTTTTTAATGGAGAATATGAAGCTGTAGTATTTACAAAAGGACTTGCTGCTATCATTGCCATCAATAATTTTAATATTGGTTTGGCATTAGGTGCAGATAAGATGCTGGATAGCAACAATAAAATATGGATTTACCAAGACAAAGCCTGGCTTGGATTCACTTTAGGATTAAACTTAAACTAAGCCCTCTTACTTGTTTGAAAGAACAAGTAAATGAAAAATCCCAAAACAAATAATTGAACGATTAGTCCTGATAAGTTGAAAATTGACATGGTTTTAAAACGCTATCAATTTTTATAAATTGTACCGATAAGAAGCAGAAATTCCTTATCGGTACATTATCAAGTTATTAAATATTAAGAAGCATGAACAGCTTCAACTTCAAATTTTCTTTCTTTTAACAAATAAGCATTTCCTCTCACCAAAATATTCACCTTGATGTTTTCTACGGAAATCGGTTCTCCTATTGAAACATCAGTGATATTGGTATGACGAATGTCTCTTCCATCAACAATTACAACAGCGCCACTTCCAACAACTTCCAAACGATTTCCTGCTGTAATAATCACTCCGGTATCTTCACCCAAACCAATTCCGATACATTGAGGATTACTTGCTACTGCTTGAGCCAAACGATTGAATCTACCTCTTTTATCAAAATGTGAATCGATAATCACATTTCCAATAAAGGCTAAACCTGTTGTTAGTTTTACTTCGCCTTTTAAATGAGCCAAATCGCTTTTACCTTGATAAATCATGGTATTACTCATGGCCATTGCGCCGGCGCTGGTTCCTGCTACTATAAATCCTTCTTCGTCATTAAAACGATCGTGAAGAATCTGATAGATTTCTGTTCCACCAAAAATACTTGTTAAACGCAATTGGTCACCACCAGAAAACATCACAGCATCACAAGCCTTAATTCTTTCGATATATTCAGGAATTGTAACCTCTTCACGTTTTTTGATGTGCATGATACCAATATTCGTACAGCCAATTTTTCCAAAAGCACTTAGGTAATTTTCGCCAACTTCTTCTGGAATTGAAGAAGCTGTTGTAATCACTTCAATGCGTTTTTCGGGACCACCTACTTCATCCACAATTCTTTTTAGAATTCCCAATTCAAAAAAATTGAGACGGTTTCTTTGTACAAATCCTGTTTCTAAATCAGTTCCTTTATCCTCTGCTCCGCCAATGGAGATGAGCTTTCCTTTAGGTAATTCCAAAATCTTTAGCTAAAATGTTGAGGCGGCAAAGAAAACCAAAAACTTTTAATACAAAACCAGGAATTCTCCCAAAACTACATTTTAAGCCAAATTTGTACGCTCATTTAGTGCTTTTAAATACAAATATTTATCCCTACCAATGCTCAAATAATAAAAGATTGATTTCCCTTTTGTAATCACTAAATCCCTTACCAGCCAAAGAGATAGCAATACCAACCACGACTTAAATGGTATCTCTCCAAAGAAATAAACGGAAGTTATCAAGACAGCAAAACTTAACCCTGTTAATATTTTTTCTAATAAGCCAAATTCTACATTACATCCCAATTGAATAATCTTAGTTTCATTTTCAGCAATTTCCAATTCCAAAACCGGGCTTTTTGTCCAATCGATATTGGCCGAAAGTGCAATTTTTCCTGCTTCAACTTCTACCTTTTGTTCTTGTCCATCTGCTATAGAAACTTTCTTTAAACCATTGATGTCAACATCAATTTTTCTGAATTTATTGGCCCACTGAGAGGATCTTTTGATGATTAAATATGCCATTTGTAATTAATTAATTTGTTGAATAATAAGTTGCTCTCCTTTCGGATTGGTATAATGAAACCGGGTAAATCCTAAAGTTTCATCGTAAATAAAATCAGCATAAAAAATACCTTTTGAAGTTTGAGATTTTGACTTCACTACACAATTAGAATCAGTTTTAATTAGTTCATAAAAAGATATAACCTCTTTTCCATTTTCTTTTGATGCGTAGGTTCCCAAATCTAATTTCGACTCAAACTTAAGTGAATCTTTTAAAGGCAATTTCACTTTTGGGAATGGAGAAAACTCAGTAAAATCAACATATCCTTTAAATCTTGGTGGATGTAACCACACTTCATCCTTTGATTTAACAATGCCTGATGTTTCGATTTGTTGTTCGAGATTTGTTGTATTTTCATTTACCCGAATTGTTCTAAAATATTCCCAAGTTATTTTTTGCTGAACCAAAAAAAAGGTCTCATCATATTCTTTGTAAACCAATGAATCAGATTGCACAAGCTGGTTATCTGAATTATAAAAATCGGCTTTATAAACTTTTGTTAAAAGCGGTTTGACTTGAACTTCATAACGACAAGAGCCCAAAATCAACAAGAAAAAACAGAGGAATAATTTTGTATTAAAATTGAAATACATGTTGTTAAAATTTAGTGTTGAATCAATATTCTTTTTGAACTAACAGAATCATTACTTACGAATTGAACAATATACATTCCATTAGCTAAATGAGAAGTATTGACTGTTTGAACGCCCAATTCAGGCTTTGTTTCAGAAACCAATTTACCTTCCAAATCCAAAAACCTAATGCTTTCTACTTTTTCAAGATTAAAGCTAAAACTTTCATTGGCAGGATTTGGATAAACAATGAAATGAGTTTCTGATTTTTTAACTTGATTCACCGACATCAAATCTTCACCCAATGAAAAATTATCAATGTTTAAAACGCCACCCATTCCAGAAATACAATTGAATCTAAAAAAGACATTATTTGACTTTGCATATGCTGATAAATCAATGATTTCTCTTCTCCATTCATTTTCATTTGGAACAAAATCTAATTGAGAAATATTTACTGGATTAAGCATAGGATTTGCAGTTGTTGCTAATTCCTTTCCGCCCTTTTTATAAATTGTTTTGTAAGATAAACCGCAGTCTGATGAAACCTGCAATTCAAGTGTATCAGCAAAAATAGTGTCGTTGGCAAAATAAGGAGCAGTGTATTTTGTATAGTTAAAAGCAACATCAAAACTTACTGTTTTTTTATCGAGTTGATTCAAATTAAATGATTTTGATACTATCGATTCTACACTATTATTTGTATAGAAAAACAAGATAGAATTATACGTTCCAAATGATGAACTACCTGATTTTTTCGCCGTATTATCCAAATACCAATCAAACAAACTTCCACGCTTTTGAATCTCCCAGTTTTTTGTATTCTCGAATCCATCTTTAAAAACACCATCAACAAGAATTGGACTTAAACTAAGCAATTGAAGTTTAGAATTATTAGTTGAATCTAAGTCTGCATTTTCAATTTTTACTGTGTATCCAGACTCCTGTTTATTTACTGGAGTAAAATCAAATGTTACTTTTACATGTTCATTAGGTTTAATTGAAACAGTATAGGTTTTTTCAAAAGTTTCAGCTCCAATTTTAACACTCAATTTTGTCGAATTCACAGTGCTTGTTCCATTGTTTCTAATAAAACAATCAGCATAAACCGTATTCCCACATGCATTAACTGGAGATTTAACATCAAATAAGTCTAAATCATTTGAGCTTACAATTTTTGTATCGAAAAAGTTGAGACACTTTCTAATTTGTGCATTAACAGCAATGTTATGAGACATATTACTGATCTTTTGATGATAAACCGATGCATTGTTTAATTTAAAAATTTTAACCAGTTCTTCATTTATATCAAAATAAGTTGCATCCTGCATGCCAACCGACAAAAAAATGGGAATGTTTTTGCTATTGGAATAGTTATAAATCAAACTCGCATCTGGTTTATTTTCTAAATCCTGAACGCCTTGAATAGCTGGAGTATTTAACAAAAGACCCTTATACTTTTCAGGATGATCGAGACCCAATTTTAAGGCACTTCTTCCACCAAGTGAAAAACCTTGAAGAAGGATGTTTCCAGAGTTGATATTGTAATTTTTCTTACAATCTTCTATGGCAATATCAATAAAAGCTTCGTCACCTTTTGGACTAAAAAAATCACTGAAATAGTCGTTTCCACCGTCAGGAAAAACAAAAATAGTATTGATAAAAATTGTGTTCCATGTTAAACTATTAAGAATACCACTTCTGTAGTTTGCGGAATTATCACCCGAACCATGAAGGCAAACAATTAATCCATATTGTTTACTAGCATCATAATTAGTAGGAACATAATAAGAAACTTGTCTACTTTCATTATTAAACATAATTTGTTTATTAAAAGAACCTGTTTGTGCTTTTAAGCTGATAAGAGCAAAAAAGCAAAGAAATGAAGTAAGGATAAATTGTTTCATGATAGTGTTGATTTATGATTCAAAACTAACTTCATGAAAAAATGAGAATCACCGGAATTTGTAGAATACCATTTTCAACTCATCAAATTACATTCAGACTTTGCGGATGATAATTTACAATGAATAGAAATTTCTTATCTATATGGCAATTCCAGTATGACTTTGGTTCCAACGCCAATACCTTTTTCAACTAAGTCAATAATTTCCAATTTGTATTGACCATCAAGCATAATCAACCTTTCTTTTATATTAGGGATTGCAGCAGAGCTATAATGTATTGTCTTTTTTGCTTTGATTTCTAAGGCTTTTTTCCTTCCAACTCCATTATCGCTTAATTCACAAAGCACCTTTTCACCAGCTAAACTCAATTGAAGAATCAATTCTCCGCCATCTTCCTGCCTGTTGATTAAACCATGTCCAATTGCATTTTCAATCAAAGGTTGTAGAATCATTCCCGGTATTTCATAAACTCCATTTTCGAGTTCCGGATCTACAAAAATGCGATACCCAAAACATTTCTCGAAGCGAATGGATTCAAGCTCTATATACAAACGAATTTGTTGTAATTCATCTTCAACAGGAATATAAAGTTTAGAGGAATTTTCCATCACCAACCTCATAAGTTTAGCAAAATCAGAAAGGTATTCGTAAGCACGTTCTTTCTTGTTGTTCAACACAAAATTTTGCGCAGTATTTATACAATTAAAAACAAAATGCGGATTCATCTGAGCCTTCAAGGCAAACATCTTGGCTTCAGCAATTTTTGCATTCAGTTCGGCACGTTTTATTTTATCTGTTTGATTACGTTTTTGCCAGAAAATCCAGATGAGTGCAGCCGATAAAATCAATACAAAAAGTAAAGCAATAGAATAAAACAGAAAATGCTGTGCTTTGCCATCTGCTTCTAGTTTAGCCGATTTCAAACGTTCAATTTCCACTTCCTTTTCGGCACTTTTATACTTTTCTTCGGCTTCGGTAATTTGTTCGAAATTATTAATACTATCCAGATACAATTTCAAATCAATAAATTCAATTTGTGCCTTATAGCCTAATTCATAATTCTTTAAACCGCCATAAACCTGACCCAATAAATCGTATCCAGTTAGAAGTACTTCTTTGTGGTCTATTTCTTTTGCTCTTTCTATTCCTTTTTTAACATGAAATTCAGCTTCATTGTATTTACCAATTTTGAAATAAAAACTTCCAACACCAACCTCAACCATCGGCGGAACTAAACCATCTGGTGTTTTTTCCATGAACATTTTTAAGGAAAGGTCAAAATAATAACCTGCACTATCGAATGAATTGAAAGCAAGAAAAGATTCAGCAATATTGTAATAAGCATAACCAAGCCAATAATAACTCTTTTGTATTTCGCGCAGTATTGCAGTTTTTTTAAAATATACAATTGCTTTCTTGTGGTTTTTAGATTCTGAATATAATACTCCTAAATTATTGTAACACATATCGATTTTAGTGGTATCACCAAGCCTCAAAAAATAATTAGCAGAAAGAGTCAAGTACCTTTCAGAATCCTTATATCTCTTAAATCTTAAACTAACCAATCCAATTCTATTGAAGGTGTTCGCTAAACCTGAAGAATCGCCTATCCTTTTTTGTATTGATTCAACATTCCTTAACAACATTAATCCTTCTTCATACTTTCCAACGTAATTTTTAAACCAGGCACGTAGGCCCATCGAACGAGCCATCCCATATTCAAATTCAGTTTTTTTACATTCTTCCTCATAGGCCATAAGTAGGTTTGTAGCTGAATCTCTTTGTGTGCTACTCAGTTTATTTATATAAAAAAGGTATTTATCATTGTGCTTTTTAGGATCATTTTCCTTTAAAGCTACATTCAATAAACTATCTAAACTCCCAGCCTGAACGCCAACAATATCAAACAGAAAAAAAGAAAAAAACAGGATTAAACAGAAATGCCTTAAACAAGATTCACTTCTATATTTATTTAAAATTTGATTCATTCTGATTTCTTATTTCAATGCCAATAATTCTAAAAACTCATCTTTTCTTGTTTTGCTGATGCTGAATTCGTTGTTATCCTCCATAATTACAGAACCACCTGCAGATTTGCTGATTCTTTTGATGTATTTGAGGTTGATAAATGTTGAATTGTGAATCCTGAAAAATCCATAAGAATCAAGTACACTTTCATAAAACTTTAGGCTTTTTGATGTGGTGATTTTCTGCTGATTTTTGAGATGGAATATGGTATAACTTCCATCAGCGAGTAGGTAAAGAATATCACTCACTTTTATAAAATCGTATCCATCGGCAATGGCAACTGTAATCTTGTGTTCGTTTTTATCGGGAGTTAAAAAATTGCCGAACATCTGTTTCACTTTCAAATTCTCTTCTTGCTTTTCCTCCTTGTTTTCAAGTTTTACCAATAAGGCTTTAAGGTCGGAAATACCAGCAGGTTTGATGATATAATCCAATGCAGAAAACTTAATTGCTTTTAAAGCAAATTCTTCGTGGGCTGTAACAAATGCTACATGAAACTGAATAGAATCGAATTTTTCCAAAAGCTGAAATCCGTTTTCACTACCCATTTCAATATCTAGAAAAACCAGTTGGGGTTTACTTAAATTGATGCCATTGAATGCATCATTGATATTGTTTGCCGTTCCAACAATCTCTACATTGGTAAAAAAGGATGTCAATGATTTACTCAAAGTCTCAAGGGCTCTGGGTTCATCATCAACAATAAAAACTGAAATGCTCTTTTCCATGCTTAATTTTAACTTTTAAATATAAGAAATTCAGTAAAGCCTTTACATTTTTCATAAATTTTAGTTGAATAAAGTAAAAAATCTGCGGCGAAAATTGTCAAGATTACCAATGAAATTAATAAAGGCGGCCATAAATTGGTAATTGACTTATTAATTATTTATAATTGTTTATGAAGCCCTTCCAAAAGGAACTAAATGGCTTTTAAAAATAACAATCCCTTTATCATGAGAATACTAGATATTAAAGTTATGCGTGGCCCAAATTACTGGAGTGTACGTCGCCACAAACTCATTCAAATGCGTCTTGATCTTGAAGACTTAGAACAAAAACCAACCAATGTAATTGAGGGATTTTCGGAAAGATTGGAAGCAAAATTTCCAAGTATGTATTCTCATAGATGCTCGGAAAGTACAGCAGGTGGTTTTTTTAAACGTGTTAGAGAAGGTACCTGGATGGGCCATGTTATTGAACATATTGCTTTAGAACTACAAACTTTGGCCGGAATGGATTGTGGTTTTGGAAGAACCAGAAGCGCTTCGAAAGAAGGTGTTTACAATGTGGTTTTTAATTACATGGAAGAAAAAGCCGGTATTTATGCCGCAAGAGCTGCTGTAAAGGTTGCTGAATATTTAATTTCGGGAGAAGAATTTTCTTTAGATGAAGACATTCAAACATTAAGAGAAATTCGAGAAGATGAACGTCTGGGACCAAGTACCGGTTGTATAGTTGATGAAGCTGTTGCCAGAGGAATTCCTTATATCCGTTTAAATAAACGCTCATTGGTTCAGTTGGGATATGGTATCAACCAAAAGAGAATTCGTGCAACTATTGCCAGCACCACAGGAAGTATTGCTGTTGATATTGCATGTGATAAAGAAGAAACAAAAAATCTACTTGAAGCCGCAGAAATTCCGGTGCCAAAAGGAAGAATTGTTTATACAGAAGAAGGTTTACAAGCTGCCATAGAAAGTATTAAATATCCAATTGTTACCAAACCTGTTGATGGAAACCATGGTAAAGGAGCTACAACTGATATTCGTAATTATGAAGATGCTGTTAGAGGTTTGGAAGCTGCTAAAAAATATTCACGTGGTGTAATTGTTGAGCGTTTTATTACCGGACAGGATCACCGCGTTTTAGTTATCAATTACAAATTTGTTGCTGCAGCCATTCGCAAACCTGCTGCGGTTACGGGTGATGGAAAACACACAATTCAGGAGCTCATTGATATCACCAACCTTGACCCAAGAAGAGGTTATGGACATGAAAAAACATTAACATCAATTAAGGTTGATGATTTTACCATGGATATCCTGAACAAAAAAGGATTAACACTGGATTCAGTGCTTCCAAAAGATGAAGAATTATGGTTGAAACCTACTGCCAATTTAAGTACTGGTGGAACTGCAACTGATGTTACAGATATGGTTCATCCTGATAATATTTTTATGTGTGAAAGGATTGCCCGCATTATTGGTTTAGATATTTGTGGAATTGATATCATGGCTGAAAATTTATCGGAGCCTGTATCTGAAAATGGTGGTGCGATTTTAGAAGTAAATGCAGCTCCGGGTTTCAGAATGCATATCGACCCAGCCATTGGTTTACCAAGAAATGTGGCTGAACCTGTAATTGATATGTTGTATCCTCCGGGAAGCTCTGCAAGAATTCCGATTATCGCCGTTACCGGAACAAATGGTAAAACAACCACCACACGTTTAATGGCTCATATGGTAAAAACCATGGGACATAAAGTTGGATATACCACCACAGATGGTATTTATATCCAAAACCAAATGATGATGCGTGGTGATTGCACAGGCCCCATGAGTGCAGAATTTGTATTAAAAGACCCTACAGTTGATTTTGCTATTTTGGAATGTGCAAGAGGTGGAATTTTAAGATCGGGTTTAGGTTTTCATAATTGTGATATTGCTATTGTAACCAATGTGGCAGAAGACCATTTAGGACTTTCTGATATTGATACCATTGAACAATTAACGAGAGTAAAATCTGTAGTTCCGGAAAGTGTTTTACCTGGTGGTTATGCTATTTTGAATGCTGATAATAAATGGTCGGCATCGATGGCAAAAGAATTAAAATGTAAAGTTGCTTATTTCTCGATGGATGAAAACAATCCATTATTGAAAAAGCATATTGAAGGAGGCGGATTGGCTGCCATTTACGAAAACGGATATGTAACCATTAGCAAAGGAACCTGGAAAATCAGGGTTGAAAAAGCGGTGAATATTCCTTTGACTTATGGCGGAAGAGCCTTGTATAATGTACAAAATATACTTCCAACCTTATTGGCAGGATTTGTAAGAAACTTCAAGATTGAAGACATGCGTATTGCGCTACAAACTTTCATTCCGGGACCAGCACAAACACCTGGAAGGATGAATATCTTCAGGTTTAAAAACTTTGAAGTGATGGTAGATTACGCACACAATGCAGCAGGTTTTACAGCCATTGCCGATATGTTATCTAAAATTGAATCGCACCATGTAGGGATTATTGCCGGAGTTGGCGACAGAAGAGATGAAGATACAATAGCATTAGGAAAACTGGCAGCAACGATGTTCAATGAAGTGATTATTCGTCAGGATAAAAACCTAAGAGGAAGAACCGAACAAGAAATCATTGATTTGATGATGAAAGGAATTAGTGAAGTAGATCCGAACAAAAAAGTAACTGTGATTAAAAAGGAAACAGAAGCCATTGATTACGCCATTAAAAATGCGAGCAAAAACAGCTTCATTACTATTTGCAGTGATGTAGTTCCAGATGCCCTCGACCAAATCATGAAACTCAAAGAAATGGACGATGCCGGCGAAATGGAATTCGGCAAATTTGAGCGAAGTGAAGTAGCAGAATAAATGAAAAAGCCCTTTAGTAGAAAATGCTGAAGGGCTTTTTTTGTGAGTGTGGATTTAGATTATGAAACTTAAAACTGTCTGAGAACCTAGCAAAAACCTTTGTTATGCAATTGTCAATATTGCCTGTCTAAAAACGTTTTCACAACTGCGGCAACATTGTCTTTCGTAATTCCTTTTGCTAAGCAGTATTTTCCGTTTAACCAATGGTTCAAAAGCTTACTTCCTTTACTTGCATTACAAGAACCACAACAAAGCGCAATATTATCGGGCCCATTAATTCTAATATCATTGATAATATGTTCCCAAGTAGGTCTTGTTTTGTAAGTAAATGTGGAATGAATAAATGAAATTCCACAATAAACACAATTCTTGTCCCTAGCTTTAACTAGCTCCTCAACGTTTTTCGGTATTCCCCAACGATTTGCCATTTACTTTTTCTCTCTGTTTGTATAATAATCAAAGTTGAAATAATGGCGCCTATTGTGAACCCAAATCTCCCCGACTTGTCCCTTTTCACATTTGTCTACCGGAATTGCCTTGCTACCATTTAATTCATCTAGTTGTCCAAAATAAATTGAAAACGAATTATGGTCAAATTGAATGGCTAACCAACAAGCTTTCGCATTGTACTTTTTCTCGGCTACTAATGCATTTTCATAAACATCCTTGCCTAGATTATATCTGGTATTCAGTTTGCCATTTTTTTGAAATTTATTTCTAGCCTTAACACTAATAATATATTTAAAACCATCTTTTTCGCAGGATATATCAGCGAATGTTTCGTTCATCAAATCGTCATTTAGATTCCTAATCCTATCAAACTTCTTGTCAACAAGTGATTTTAAAGCGAATAATTCCCCTAATTCCCCAAGTGATTTTTTTCTTGATGCTTCTTTTTTATTTGCTAAGTTTTCTATCATTTAATTGTCGATAAGCTGCTGAATATCGTTCTGCAAATTTGCAAAGAGTATACGTTTAAAGCTATTTTAGCTTGTGAAAGTTAATTAATCAATCACACAAATCTCATCATACTAAAATGATTTAAACATTAATTTCTTAATTGCTATTCTCAATTGTAAATTGTTGGTCGTATAGGATTTTCACCTTTCATTTTTTTCAATGACATATACATATCCGATAAAAGTTCCGGGCTCCATTCATTGATTTCTGTCTGGCCAAAAACTTCATTTTCAGGCCTTTGAACCAAAGTAAAGTATAACTTGTTATATGATTCCTTTCCTGTTGAAATTACATCGAATTTTATTTTGATTGAATCAAGTTTAAGAATTTTTGTTTCCTTAAGTTCATTTTTTTCATAGTAACTTAATTCAACAGTATTCGTTTGGGGATGAATAATTAGCTTTTTTAAAAAGAAATGGGCAAGCTTTTCGGAGCGTCTAAGTTTAAGCAATACTAATAACCCAAGAAAAGCCATGGAATAGTAACTAAAAAAAGAAATAGGAGAACAAATCAGGCATATATAGAAGGTCTGCTTGAAATAATTCCAGTAACGACTTTTATAGGAAACGTAGGAAACCTCATATTCTATTATTTCTTTTAAATCGTTCATTTTATACCGAAAGTATTATAAATTTAAGAAGTACAACGTTTAGACCCAAAGTTGTTAAGGGTACCAAAATTCCAATCAATAAATGCTTTGAAACATCTTTTGCATTTTAATAAATCCAAATCAATTTCTAATTCAATTCTTGATAATTTTTCCAATCAGAGATAGTTCTTGGCTTGCATTGGTCATGCAAATCAATGGATTCAATATATTCAAACAGTTCTTTATTTAGAAATATAAACTGTCCGTCTTCTCCTGCATAAATAGGATAAACTTGCTCATCAGAATTTTGAAGTTTCAACACATCATTCATCATTTCATAGAAATTCAACTGTGCAATTCCCCAGACATAGATATTGTCCATATCGCCTTCAAATGCAACATATTCTTTACCATTTACTGTAATTTTATGCGTCCAATGTTTATCAATCTCATCAGAAATTTCATTGTTCCATTCTATGGTTAGATTCCTGCTTGTAAAGGCTGGTTTAACAAAATTTAAATATTTCTCTAAACCACCAATTTCAAATAGAGTTTCCCCATCGCAAAAGAATAATCTTTTTTCTATTGGTTCAAAGTTTTCTCCGGTATCAATCGTCACAAGACAGTTATAATAATTAATGGAATCGACAAGTTGTTTTTTCAACTCATCTATTTCTTCAGAGTCATTCATATACTTGAAATAACCAAGTTCACTTAGTTGTTCAACAATTGTATTTCCATCAGAACGAACTGGCTTAGATTCTTGCATTCTTTTATGGGTAGAACCCAAAAGGAACCTAAATATTATTAAAACAATTAAAAATATAGGTAATAATTCATATGACCAACTAGTTTGCCTATCTAGCTTAAAATCCTGATAAGTCAATACTTCTATAAATGTATTAAACCCTTGATTCAGTTTAACACTCATCACCTTTTCACTGAACATAAGGCTCAATTGCCCAGAAATTAAAGAATCATGAATATATAATTGAATGCTGGTTTTTGTAGGCATCAAAACAACTATTGAGTCATTCTTAAAAATTATTAGTGAATCTTTATAAAGAGTTTTTGAGGGTGTATTTAAGTATACAATTCCATTTACTTTTACATAAACAGAGTCAATAAATTTACTTGAATCCGATTTTTTTTCACAGCTTGAAAAAAGGGTAATTATAGTTGTTAAAATGATAAAGTATGTTTTCATTTTATAACTGAATCATTGGGCTAATTTATCAAGAAGATCTTTGTCTTCAAATAGTATTTCACGCAAATTATTGGTTAAACTAATTTTGTCTGCTTGTTGATTCTGAAGCTCTTTTAAGAAATCAAGCACATCTTGTAATACATTCTCAGGAAGGCTTTCCAGTACCTTCTTAATTTCGGATTGTATTTGAGACTTGATCATATACAATAATAATTAAAAAGCAGATTAAGTATGAGGGAGAGTAAAATGAATGATAATTTTGGGAGTTTCCTATCTAAGATCTAATTTAAAATTGGGAAATAAACGTCAATAACTTCATCTATTGATGCGAATCAGGTTCATTTTGAAATTAGGTGTAATGACATTCGCTTCAAGTACTATTTTGTAAACTTTATCCAAATATCGTGTTCATTTTCAATTAAACTTAGTTCAATCCTTTCTGCCTCTTTTTCGATTTCCTTTCCGATCTTATAGGCCACAATTGGACTATCGTTTATATTCGATTCTTTATATATTGTTCCCGAATAGTAACGATAAAAAAACAAGTCGTCAAAATTTTTGATTTTTTCGGGAATGTCTCGCCGGTTTATTCTTTCTTGCACTAAATACTTTCGCAATTGAGGGTAGCGAACCAAATACAATTCAATTGTATCTTGAGTTAATGTATTTACAGCAATAGGTATTAGATAATTAATTCGACATTCCGAAACTAGTCTTTCGTTATCAAAAATAATATCTTCAAATATTTTGAAACCTACAATTTTAAACTTAGATGAGTCGTTATGTAAAACAATTTCACTTCTAAAAGATTCATCTTTACTATCATATGTGGTAATATTCTTTAGAATTACATTTCGATTTATGATGTTGAATAATTTGTTATTTTCAAAAAGTATTGGATTATTAATTGGAGTGGCAATTCTATAAACTGATTTTACTGATAAAACCATTCTTTCTTTTAATCGAAAAAATTCAATGTAACCGTCTTCATTTCTTTGAATATTATATCTAGTGGAATTTAATAAATCAATTGTGGCCTCCTTTGGAATTTCAGGAATTATTCTTTTGAATGTAAATGGGTTAATGTATTCTCTCTGCATACGAATTCTGCCTGTTGAATCCCATACAGTCCATTTACCAATACGATAATTATTTTCGAAATACCCTTCTGACTTCTTTTGCCCCGTTTTATAAAAGGAAATATATTTTCCATCCACTCTTCCTTCACATGTTTCATAGAAACACTTGATAAGGTCGTCTTCATAAAAATGCCTTTTCCTAGCAGATTCTTTAATTGACAGAAATGCCAAAAATATTATTAAGTGAAAAAAAAAATTCATTTTAAATTAAGTCCCCAATACTCTAAAATACTTACCGGTTTTCCTCTATTCTGAAAAATATTTTTATCCGTTTCATTGGCTAATTCCTTAACATATCTAAATGAAACTTGTCTATATCCTTCAGTGGAATAGTAGTTAAATAAACAATAATTCAGTAGTTTTTCTTGCTGAAACAAATAAGAATCACCAATTACTAATTTACGTTTTAAGGTTAATGATTCATCCTTTCCAGCAAAGTAATTGTGTTCGAAGATTAAAGAACCTTTCCAATTAGCTCTAAATTCCAATATATTTTCGAATTTAGTATTCAAAAGCCAATCAGAGTATTTTTTATTAAAATCATTCTGGATGTTGTTTTTCGATAGATTCCAGTAAGCGGCCAACCATTCAGAACAATTTGGCAACCTATAAAGAAATTGAACACTATCCCCATTTTCTTTAATTGTTTTCCATCTGCAAAAATTCATCGCGTTGTCCCAGGAAATACCAAGAACCGGAAGTTCATCAAATTCTGAGCTGCCTATGTACTTGGCACGAACCTCATTTGAACCAATATTACTATCCGGTAATTGAGTTTGATAATATTTAAATGAGGAGTCCTTTCTGATAGCATTTAAGTATTCTTTATACTCTTTATAAGTTACTAATTCACTTATTTGGAAGCCCTTTATTTTATCCTCTTTACCATTAGAACTATCACCAAGTATTTTAAAAAAATTTATTGTTTGAGAGGGAATGTCAAATATTTTAGCGGACCTGTCTTCAATTTCAAAACTTGTCAATAAAATGACAAGTAAATAAAAGATCAATATAATCGCAATTCTATTCAAATAAGTTTGGCTTATAATTAGTTCCTTAACGTAAAATTCTAAACTACAATATAGCCATTTTACCTAAGTCCCTACTTCCTCCTCACCCAATAATCAATAAAGTAGCCCAAATTGCCAATTAGAAAGAAAATATTCACCCATCTGGCAAATGGTGGTGCGCCGGCAGGCCAGATTTGGCCTAATAGCACTATTACATTCAGGAAAATTAAAATAGTCAATGTAAATTTTTTCATTTTCATAGCTATTTCTGTTTTTCGAAATCGTAAGTCAAATAATCAATAAAATCATTCACTCTTACGGTCATAGATTTTACTTCTCCATTTTCAATTTTAACCGGAAAAACCTGCACGCCACAGGTCAAATCGCTGTAATTGCATAAAAACTGATTGTTTCCTAAATAACGCAATGTGCCAATATTGTTGGGGTGATTGCTCATGTACATTTTTAATCCGGCTTTGGTATTCTTGATTTCAACTGTGCCATAAAAATCGTTTTTGTAAACGCCGCAGTATGCAGTAATCGGCAATTCAGTTTTATTCTTTTTTGATGCTTGTAATTCAAGGCTATCGATTAATTTTTGTTCTTCAATTCTAACGGCTTTCGAACCATTGAAATAGATTTCAGAAATGTTTCTGTAAGGAACACCTAAGTATGCTTCAATAACTTGTTTTGCCAATGCTTCATACAATGAATTTGCATCGGTATTGGTATACACCAAAACACCCATGTTTTCTTCGGGAACAAATTCTGTTTTGGTTACGAATCCGTTGGCACCACCGCTGTGTTCCCAAATTCTTCTACCTTCGTAATCATAAGAGCTCCATCCTAAACCGTAAGTAGAAAAATGTTTGCTTTTGTACAAACGCGATGAAGGATCACCAACAACCATATTCGACTTTCTAGTTTCAGCCAATACCTTAAACGGAACAACACGTTTGCCGTTGAAACGACCACTATCCAGTTGCATCAACAACCAATTCGACATATCCCTCACATTTGAGTTAATGGAAGCTGAAGCACCCATATTGTCTATATTGGTAAGGTTCATGCTAACTAATTTGCCATTCCAAAGTGTATGTGGTTTGCAAGCATTGGCATCATTTACCATTCCTGAATAAAAGGAATTGGTATGTTTCATGTCAAGTGGTTTGAAAAAACGTGCTGAAATAAAATCGTCCCAGGTAGTATCGGTTACTGCTAAAATCACTTCTCCTGCAGTAATAAAACCTGCATTGCAATAACCATATTTGTATCTGAAAGGATGAACAGGTTTGGTTAAAGCCAAGTGTTCAACAATTTGTTTACGAGTTAAAGTACTTCCCCAGTTTAAAAAATCCCCCTGAAAAGTTTGTAAGCCCAAACGATGTGTTAGTACATCACGAACTGTTACTAATTCGCTGGAATTTTGGTCGTACAGTTTAAAATATGGCAGGTATTTAGTTACTTTTTCGTCGAGTGACAGGCGCTTTTCATCATTCAATAAAGCAATGGCAGTTCCTGTAAAAGCTTTGCTGTTTGATGCAATCTGGAACAAAGTGTATTCATCAACAGGCTCTGGTTTTCCGAATTCCTTTACACCATATCCTTTTGAAACCACAATTTTTCCATCTTTAACAATCGCGATTGCCAAACCCGGAACTTGCCAGCGTTCCATTTCTCTTTTGATAAAATTATCTAAAGAATCTTTAACAAAAGTCGGTTGCGACTTTACTATCAAACCAAAAAATAAAAATGAGGTTAATAGCAGCAGTTTGTTTGTTTTCATAAATTAAATTGGGGTATTGGTAACACGTAATTGCGCACCAAATTGATAAACATAATATTGTTTTAAACCTCTTGTTGCTGCACCTGAAACAACTCCTCCGTTTTGGGCAGCGAATTTTGAACCGCAACAAGGCACAAATTTGGAATTAACCGTTTTGCCACAAACATAAAAAAGGTTGTTTGTTTCAACTGTCACAATAGAACAAGCACTATCTGTTTTATACGGACAAGCTCTGTCGAAAGCCACATATTGATCGGCACCCGGAAAACCTGTATTGTAAATAATGATTCCTTTGTAACCATTGATGCTATACATATAACCGTTGGGAAATTTGAGTTCAGCAGCATCGGGTAAGTCCATATTCACAGTAAAATCAACAAAAACAGGATCAAAGAAATCGAGATTTTGTTGGTTGGTTTTATCCTTTTTACATGAAAAGGAAATGAAAATCAACAAAGAAAAGATAATATATTTATTCATAAGAGTAAAAGCCCTTTCCAGATTTTTTGCCATGTAAACCGGCATCTACTTTTTGTTGTTGAATGCGGTTCGGACGAAATTTTCCGTCATAATGAAAAAGCTGATACATGCTGCTGGTAACCGAGAAATTTGTATCAACTCCAATTAAATCCATCAAACGAAAAGGACCCATTTTAAATCCTGAACTTTCGAGCAAAGCATCAATATCTTCAAAAGAAGCCACTTGTTCTTCTAGGGTTTTTAAACCTTCTACATAAAAATGTCGGGCCACTCTGTTAACAATAAAACCAGGAGCATCTTTAGCCATCACACAGGTTTTTCCCATTGAAGAAATGAGTTCCTTACAATCTTCTGCAATTTGTGGGTTTGTTTGAACGCCTGATATGATTTCAACCAATTTCATAATTGGAGCCGGATTAAAGAAATGAATTCCTAAAACTCTTTCCGGAAAAGGAATTTTGGCAGCAATCTGTGTAATTGGAATGGAAGAAGTATTAGAAGCTAAAATGGTTTCGGGATTATTGATTTGGGCTACATTTTGAAAAAACTGATGTTTTACCTCCAGTCTTTCTACAATTGCCTCAATAACCAAATCGGCAACCAAATCATTAAGTTCTGTGGTAAAAGTAATTTTAGACAAAGCCGAATCTTTATTTTCAGCTAACATTTTGCCTTTATCAACCTGAGATTGAAGGCTTTTAGTAATTGCTGATTTTGCTTTGCTCAGCATATCGGGGTTGATATCGAACAAGAGAGTTTTGTAACCTGCAACAGCACAAACCTGAGCAATGCCTAAACCCATAGTACCGGCACCGGCAACCGCAATAATTTGAATTTTTTGAGCCATAAAAACAAAGGTAAACAATTTAAGTCCACCCTGAAAAACCAATGCAGAATAAAAATAAATTGGAATGATGAATGCAACATTCCGTAAACCACGCAACCGAATTGGTGTAATTCCTAAAACATTTAATATCAATTTGGGTATTTCCTCCCAAAATTTTGGAGAGGTGTTCTATTTTCAAATCAATATGTTTCGATTTTTACAAAATTAATACTAAACATTTGTCTAATTTTGCGGTTCAATCATTTTAGATATGATTACAGTTAGCGAAAAAGCAAAAAGCAGAATTCAAGAATTGATGATAGAATCATCGTATACACCAGATTATTTTTTGAGAGTTGGAGTAGATAGCGGTGGTTGTTCAGGATTGTCGTACAAGTTAGATTTCGACAATACAGCAAAACCGGGTGATGAGGTAATGGATTTCAATGGTGTAAAGGTAGTTACCGATAAAAGAAGCGTTTTGTACTTATTTGGTACAGAATTGGATTTTTCGGACGGATTAAACGGAAAAGGTTTTACTTTCAACAATCCAAATGCCACACGCACATGTAGTTGCGGTGAAAGTTTCTCAGTTTGAGGATAATTTTTGTTTGGTGATTTGATTTTCAATTCTATTACCTATATTTGCATCCCTTTTTAAGGGCAAATCAGATTAAAGAATAAGTATTTACAATGGCAAACCATAAGTCAGCACAAAAAAGAATCCGTAATTCAGCTACTAAGCGTTTACGTAATCGTTACCAGGCAAAGACCACCCGTACTTTATCTAAACGCCTGCGCACTTCAACTGTTAAAAGCGAAGCAGAAGCTTTGTTAAAAGAAGTGAGCGCTATGTTGGATAAGTTGGCAAAACGCAGCATTATTCACAAGAATAAAGCAGCTAACCAAAAATCTAAATTAGCTAAAGCTGTTAACAAAATCGGAACTACTCCGGTTGCTGTTGTTAAGAAAAATACTGCTAAAAAAGTAGTTAAAAAGAAGAAATAATTTCGATTGAATACACTTCTAAGGCTTTCCTAAACAGGAAAGCCTTTTTTGTTTTGTTATTTAGCTAAATGACAAACCAAGAATTACCTCAAAAAGGAAAATCAATTCTTCAACTTTCTGAGGATGACAGACCCAGAGAAAAACTACTTCAAAAAGGACGCGAACACCTTACAAACTCAGAGCTTCTGGCCATTTTAATTGGTTCGGGAAATGCCCAAAAAAGTGCCCTAGATTTGGGTAAAGATGTACTTGATTCAGCCCAAAATAAGCTTCAGGAACTGGGTAAATTCAAAACTAAGGATTTCCTAAAAATCAAAGGAATCGGACCTGCAAAAGCGGTTACATTAATCGCAGCTCTGGAATTGGGCAGAAGAAGAAAAGATGAAGAAGCGCTTGAAAGAAAGAAAATTTCGGGCAGCAAAGACGCTTTTTTGGTTCTAAACGAGTTGTTATCCGATTTAGAACATGAGCAATTCTGGATTTTATACCTCAACCGGGCAGGATTTCTGCTAAAAAGAATCCGAATTAGCGAAGGTGGAATTGCAGGAACCGTTGTTGATCCCAAAATCATTTTCATGCATGCACTCGAATACAAAGCCAGCACCATTATTCTGGCACACAACCACCCTTCAGGAAACCTGCAACCGAGTCAGGCAGATATTCAAATCACAAAAAAAGTTCAGGAAGGAGGAAAAATGCTGGATATTTTTGTCGCCGACCACCTAATTATTGCGAATTCTCAATTTTATAGTTTTGCAGACGAGGGATTACTTTAGAAGCCGCCAATAATTTTTATCTTTGCATCAATATATGCCGTTAAAACAGATTCAGAAATTCCGACTTTGGCTTCGCCAATACCCCCTAACCAGAAAATTTTTGAAATTTGGAATTGTTGGCGCCACCAGTGCTTCTGTTAGTTTAGGCGTGTTTTGGTTAATTGCAGCTCAATATCCTGCATTGAATTTATTGTCGAAAGCCATTGGTTATGTGATGGGATTTTTCGTTGGTTTTACACTAAATAAATTCTGGACCTATATTGACCAAACAGAAGATGGTGAAAAATACCTGCTGAAATACATTTTGGTTTATGCCATCACCTTTGTGGTTTATTTGGTTTTTAACTTTGTTTGCGACCACTGGTTGTTCCCAAATCTTTGGTTTGCAGATATTTTCAGAGGAATTGATCAAGAAGTTGCAGCAATTTGGTTTGAAGGAAATGGACCTTTGGTCTCTAATTTATTGGCCATTGGACTAAACGTTTTCCTGAACTTTTTTGGAACAAACTTTTTAGTATTCAAGGTTCCTGAACCGGACCACTTATTCGAGTAAATCCCTAATTTCTTCTTAAAAAGCACTTCAATTCAAGCACTTAACAAAAATTTCATTTTGGTGACCTTATTAGTGATGTTGTTTTAGAATACAGAATCCAATTTGCCAAAATCAAATCATTAAACTGGCATTAAATTTGGTACAAGTTGATGATTTTTAACCAAATATCAACCCTTAAAACATCAAAAATGCTGGAAAAAATATCAATGTTAATTGTGTATGTACCTTTCATACTTTTTATCGTAGGTTTTGTCGTTTATACAACTAATATAATTAAGCATTACCGACAATACAGCTTATCTGAATTAAAACCAACAAAGGAAAAATTCTACGACTTTGTGATTTTAGTTTTAAGATGGTATCTAGCTTACTATATGTTGGATTATGGTTATGGAAAGTTGATTGGAGAGCAATTTGGAGTTTATGATCCAAGCATTTTAAACAAACCACTCAAAGATGTAAGTAAATTTCAATTAGCCTGGCATTTATTTGGTTTGTCGAAAACCTTTGACATTGTTGTTGGCTTGATGCAAATTATTGGAGCCATTTTAATTGTGTTTAACCGTACAACATTAGTAGGTGCCTTATTTCTTCTTCCAATATTGGGGCAAATATTTTTAATTGACCTTGCTTTCACTGCTGATGAATTTGGCTTCGCATTACCAATTAGACTATTTGGAATGATTGTTTCAGACTTTTTAATTCTTTACTACTATAAAGATAAAATGATTTTGGTTTGGAATAATTTAACTAAAGGAACCACAACAAATTTCAAATACAAATGGTGGCTAATGCTCATGCTTCCTTTGTTGGGTTTATTAACCGATTTCGGACTAAGTGTAATAACCCATCCTATAAAACTTATAATTAATATTCTGGCGAAATAATTCGCTATAAATAAGTGAATAACTGTGTTTCTAAAATATTAAATCACTTGTTTTCAAACAGTTTAATCCAATATTTTATCATGGGAATTATAATTCCTATAAGGAAGTTGAATCAATTTTAAAAAAGATTTAATGATAGTTTTCGGCCAATTCAAAAAGATTTTGTAATTTCCTTTACCTAAAAATAAAACCATGAAAATCATCAAAAAAATCCTGATTGCTATTGTTGTAATTATTGCAATTCCGCTTATTGCAGCCCTTTTTGTACCAAAAACCTATACCGTTTCGGTATCAGAAACCATTTCAAAACCAAAACAAGTGGTTTTTGATTATGTTAGAATCCTTGATAATCAGAAGAATTACAGCGAATGGGTAATGGCTGATCCAAATTCTGATATAACAATTGAAGGAACCGATGGAACTGTTGGTGCAACTCAAAAATGGAATAGCAAAGACGATAATGTTGGAGAAGGTTCTCAAACCATTACAGCTTTAACTCCTGATAGAATGGATATTGATTTGAATTTTATTCGTCCTTTTGCAGGACATGCAAAAGCAGCGGATATCTTTGAATCTATTAACGAAAACGAAACAAAAGTTACTTTGGAATTTTACAGCGAGTCTGTTTATCCTATGAATTTGCCATCTTACTTATTTGGCAAAAAAATGATTGCAGAAACATCTGCTAAAAATTTGAAGAACCTTAAAGACATTCTGGAAAAACAGTAAAATTGGGATTATTCCCGATGCTACTTATAGCCCAGGGATTTATCCCGATTCCAATATTTGCCTTGGGATTTATCCCAAGGACCATATTATTGATCATCCCCAAACCATAATAAAATAGGCGGCCAATGGCCGCCTATTTTGTTGTAGATGTATAAAACCCAAGGTTATTTAGACAAATACATACTTTTTTCTTTCACCAAGTTTCTGAAATAAGGGTCGTGCAAGTCTTTGATGAAACGAATGGCCTCACCAGTTGATTTCATTTCAGGACCTAATTCCTTATTTACTCCTGGGAATTTATCAAATGAGAAAACAGGTTCTTTGATTGCATAACCTGTTAGTTTTCTGTCGAATGTAAAATCGCTTAATTTATTTGCACCCAACATTACTTTGGCTGCAATATTGATATACGGGATTTGATGTGCTTTTGCGATAAATGGTACAGTTCTACTTGCTCTTGGATTTGCTTCAATTACATAAACCTTTTCGTTTTTAATGGCAAACTGAATGTTCAATAATCCACTGATATTCATTTTAGTGGCCAATCTTTTTGCATACGATTCCATTTGGTCCTGCACATTCTGACTCAAACTGAAAGGAGGTAAAACAGCAGAACTATCACCACTATGAATTCCTGCAGGTTCAATATGTTCCATCATTCCAATTACATGAGCCGATTCTGTATCACAAATCAAATCAATCTCAGCTTCTTCTGCTCTGTCTAGGAAATGGTCAATTAAAACACGGTTACCTGGTAAATCACCCAATAAATCAATAACTGCTTGTTCTAATTCTTCATCATTAATTACAATCTTCATTCCTTGGCCACCCAATACATAACTCGGGCGAACCAAAACCGGATAACCAACTTTATTTGCTACTTCAATGGCTTCATCTGCATCTTCAGCAACACCGTAATTTGGATAAGGAATGTCCAATTCTTTTAATAAATCTGAGAACAATCCTCTGTCTTCTGAAATATCCATATCAGGAAAAGAAGTACCAATAATTTTGATACCATGTTCATGGAGTTTCTTAGCCAATTTCAAAGCTGTTTGGCCACCCAATTGAACAATTACACCTTCCGGTTTTTCTAGTTCAACAATCTCACGTAAGGTTTCCCAGAATACCGGCTCGAAGTATAATTTATCGGCCATATCGAAGTCGGTACTTACAGTTTCTGGATTACAGTTAATCATGATGGCTTCATAACCGCATTCTTTTGCAGCGAGTAAACCGTGTACACAGCTATAATCGAACTCAATTCCTTGTCCAATTCTATTCGGACCTGATCCTAAAACGATAATTTTCTTTCTGTCGCTTACCACACTTTCGTTACTTCCATCGAAACTTGAGTAGAAATAATTGGTTGGAGAAGGAAACTCAGCTGCACAAGTATCAACCATTTTATAAATGCGATGAATTCCCATTTCTTTTCTCAAATCCCAAACTTCATCTTCGGTGGTATCACTTCCTAACAAATAAGCTACCTGAATATCAGAATAACCTTTTTGTTTGAGGTCAATCATTAATTCTCTTGGAATATTCTTTAGGTTGAAACGTTTGGTATCTGTTTCTAAACGTACCATATCATTAATCTGATTCAGGAACCAGCGATCGATTTTGGTAATTTTCTCAAGAGAAGAAATTGGCATACCTAAACTCAAAGCATCTTTAACTGCGAACATTCTGTCCCAGCTAGGATTCTTTAATTTTTCAACGATATCTTCCAATTTTCTTTGTTGGAAACCATCGGCGCCTAAACCATTTCTTTTGATTTCTAAACTTTGAACTGCTTTTTGGAAAGCTTCAGTAAAACTTCTACCAATTCCCATCACCTCTCCTACTGCTTTCATTTGCAGTCCAAGGGTTTTGTTAGCACCTTTAAATTTATCGAAATTAAAACGAGGTATTTTTACGATAACATAATCAATTGCCGGTTCAAAATAAGCTGAAGTTGTTTTGGTAACTGGGTTTTTTAATTCATCCAAATGATAACCAATAGCCAGTTTTGCAGCAATTTTTGCAATTGGATAACCAGTGGCTTTTGAAGCCAAAGCAGAAGAACGTGAAACACGAGGATTGATTTCAACTGCTATAATATCTTCATTTTCAGGATTTACAGCAAACTGAACATTACAACCACCTGCAAAATTTCCAATACTACGCATCATTTTAATTGCTAAAGTACGCATGTGTTGGAAGCAGGTATCGCTTAATGTCATAGCCGGTGCTACAGTAATTGAATCACCTGTATGAATTCCCATTGGGTCGAAATTCTCGATGGTACAAATAATGGCTACGCTATCATTTTTATCTCTAAGTAATTCAAGTTCAAATTCTTTCCAGCCAAAAACTGCCTTTTCAACCAAAACTTCATGTGTAGGTGAAGCCGTTAAACCTCTTTGTAAAGCAGCATCTAATTCTTCCTTAGCCCAAACAAAACCTCCACCGGTTCCACCAAGTGTATAGGAAGGTCTGATAACCAACGGAAATCCTATTTCCTGAGCAATTTCTTTTCCTTCTAAAAATGAATTGGCTGTTCTAGATGGTGCAACACCAACACCAATTTCAATCATTTTTTGTCTGAATTTCTCACGATTTTCAGTGGTATCAATTGCTTTGGTATCTACACCAATCATACGCACATTGTATTTGGCCCAAAGTCCAATTTCTTCGCATTCAATGGCAAGATTCAAAGCTGTTTGTCCGCCCATAGTAGGTAAAACAGCATCAATCTGATGTTCTTTTAAAATGCTTTCAATTGAATCTGAAACCAAAGGCAAAAGATAAACATGATCTGCAGTTACCGGGTCTGTCATGATAGTTGCCGGATTGCTGTTGATTAAAACTACTTTGATGCCTTCTTCTCTTAATGAACGAGCAGCTTGACTTCCACTGTAATCGAATTCGCAAGCCTGACCAATAATAATGGGACCACTACCGATAATTAATACTGATTTGATGCTTAAATCTTTTGGCATATTTATTTTTATGAGGTGTAAAGGAAACCAATTCTTTGCTTTAGAATTGGTATAAATTGTACAAATGTAGTTTGATTTTTCTCCTGATTGAAATAATAATTAAAAAGTATTTTTACACATTCAAAAAACAAGCGTAAAACAACAAGATGGCTGATTTTAAAAAAGAGATTTTCAGGGGAAAGCAAATTCAGCTGGGTTATTATTTTTTTGAGGGTGGTGAAAACTTGCTTGTTTTATTTCCGGGTTATGGTCAAAGCGCCCGCCACTTTGTTTACTTCAATCAACATTTAAAATCGAATTACAGTATTTTAGGAATTAACCATTTAGAACATGGAGATAGTTTAGCATTCAAAAAGGATGAACCTTTAGAAATCAATGAGTTTAATGCGACATTATTTGATTTAATCCATTTCCTCGGTTTTGAAAACAGAAATATTGTGATGGGAGCTTTTAGTTTTGGAAACTGGCTGGCTGCTGCTGCAATACAATCTCAATCAATTTCGGTAAAAGGCTGGATATTGATGTCGGCGCCACCGGAAAGGTTTTCTAGACTATTTGCCTTTTCAACAGGAACAATTTTGGGTAAAATGATTTTCAGGTTCTACACAAAAGAAAATATTGGCCTTCAAAAAATTTTAAACTTCATCAAAAACACTAAAATCCTTTCAGAGGAAAAAATAAGGGTAGCGAGCCTTCAAGTGAAAGATTCTTCAAAATCGATAAGACTTTACAATAATTGGCAAGTAATGCGACATTTCATTCCTAATTGGCGAAATTGTATCAAATTGGCACAAACAAAGCAAATTGAAATATTGTTTGTATCAGGAAAACATGATGATGTAACACCCATGAAAGGTTTACTCAAATTATTTCAAGCAGAAAAAAACAGCAGAATTTTGGTATTTGATGGTGCTCATACGTTTACACATGACGATATAATCGAAGGCATAGATAAGTTCTTAAATGAAATTGATAATAAGCAAAAAATTGACTTGGAAACTATAAATTCGTAGCAATGAAAAGTGCAATCAAAATTCTTTTCTACCTGGCAGTATTATTTGTGGTAAGTATTTCAACCTGGTTTATTAGTGAGCAATTTAGAGCTCCCGGTGACCAGCTTGTTGGAATTTACGATAAAAATTTCAGACCATGTTTGAATTACTGGACCACAGACCCTAATTATGTCGACTCAACAGGATTGAGTCAGATTGCTATGAAGTATTATGAAAAGGGAGAATACTCGCTTGCCATAGAAGGATTTCAAAACATTGAACCAAGAGCTGAAGAAGAAGGTTACTATAATTTATATTTAGGTATATCTTATTTAAAAACCGGCTTTGATAATTTAGCCATCAACAGTTTAGAATTAGCAGTAAAGAATTTTAAGGAATTCAATAATGTTAACCTGAGTAAATGGTATTTATCACTGGCATTTTTAAAAGCTGGTCGTGATAAAGAAGCATTAGAAGGATTGAATGATATTGTAAGATTGAATGCCAAACAGAAAACGCAGGCAGTTCAAATTATTAAAGATGTTGAAGTGGCGAAAAATCCAATTCGTGCTATTGTAAATTCAATTACAGATTAGTAGCTCCCAATTTCTATAAAACAATTACGATAAATCAAATTCATTTATCGTAAAAACCAGCAAATTTTTATGTGCGCAAGAGGAGACTCGAACTCCTAAGGGTTGCCCCACTGGCTTCTGAGACCAGCGCGTATACCAATTCCGCCACTTGCGCAAAAGAATCAGTCCCAAAATTAAACTTTTGGGACTGATTCAAACCAATATTTTCTATTATATGGGTTAAATTAATAAAACCCTTAATATTAATTTCATTGGTTAAAATGAGTTCTCAAATTCGAAATATTAAGCTTAATTAAAATCCAATAACCAGATTCATCATAAAGTTCCTGCCGGCTTGAGGGTAGAAATAGTTAAAATCTGTTCTTTGGCCGCCAATAATACCGCTGAATACATAGCCATTAGGTTGGTATTCTTCTCCCAAAATATTATTCAGTTGCAAGCCAATTCTTGCAGATTTAAAAATTCTTTGTCTTTTTATTTCATAAGAAAACAGCAAATCGTTTACTACAAAACCATCAATTTTTCTGGCTTCACTTTGGGTATTATCCAAATATTGTTTCGATACTGTTTTTACAATCCAGGAGGCAGAAAATCCTTTTACGTTTTCATAATTCAACACAGAAGAACTAATGAATTCAGGTGAAAAGGCAATGCTGCTATTTTTGTATTTTATTTCATTTTGTCCACCCAAATCCCAATTGTCTACATACTCTGTAAAGTCTTTAATTTTGTTTTTGCTGTAAGCAGCAGTGAATGTCCATTTTAAATCTTTTCTAATTTTTACTCCGAAAACACCTTCCAATCCTGCTCTGTAACTTCTTGGAACATTTACACGGTTATAGGCACCCACATCATTTACCTGACCACTGTTCACCAATTGGTTTACATAATCCATATAAAATGCATTCATGTTGATGCTGAAAATGTTTCCATATCTTTTGTAACCCAATTCTCCATTGTACATTTTCTCGGGTTTAGGCACGCTGTTTTTACTGGCTTGAATGATATCATTACGAACCGGCTCTCTGTGAGCAACTCCAGCATAGGCATAAAATTGGGTTTTACTATTTAGTTGATAGGTTAAACCTACTTTGGGATTGAAGAAATTAAAATTCAAATCAAAATCATAAGGAATATAATTACTTCCATTCAGGTCTTCACCTTTCAATTGATATCCAACACCTCTGTATTGTAAATCAACAAAACCTTCGAATTTTTTACTGAATTCATAATCAAGTTTTCCATAAAGACTAATATCTGTTTTGGTTGATTTTCCTTCATAAAAACGTTGATTATTAAAGTTGATGGCAGCATTCTGAGCCCAAATTAGTTCTCCAAAATGACGACCATCATACCTATTGATGGCACCACCAAATGTGAAAAATTTTTCACCACGATCCCTCGTATAAGAGAATACTGTTCCGTAAAAGTCATTGTCTAACCAGCGCCTTCTTATAAAATCTGAAGTGTTGATGGTATCTGAACCAACAATCACATCATTCATTTTATAACGCGAGAATGGCTCAGCACTTCTATATTCTTCGTAAAAACCTCTGCCATACGTATAGTGTAAACCAATATTTAATCTATCTCTGTTATTGCGGTTATAACTATAAAAAAACTGATAATGGTCTTGCTGGTAATTATCTGTTTGATTAGGATACGTAAACTGATTATAAGTTCTGTTACCCGAATTCAGCAAATGAGCTGAATCTTTTGAACTCATGTACAAGTTCTGAGTTAATAAAACCATGCCATTCACATCACCTCTTAAACGGGCTTCGGGCACGCCATTCCATGCTTGATAGGTTTGTTCCTTTCCTGAAAACACATTGAATTTAATACTGCTGTGATTGAAAATCCTTGTTGCAGAAACAAAATAAGATTTCAAATCAGAAAAAGAACGATCGATAAATCCATCAGATTTAAGCATGGATAAACGTGCATCAATTGCCCATTTATTATCCATTAATCCTGTACCCAATTTAAGGGTATGTTTTCTGGAATTAAAAGAACCAATACTTGTAGAAACTTCAGAAAAAGGTGTATAACTAAACTGATCGGTTTGAATATTGACACTCGCTCCAAATGCAGCAGCGCCATTGGTTGAATTACCTACACCTCTTTGAATTTGAATACTCTGCGTTGATGAAGCCAAGTCGGGAGTATTTACCCAAAATGTTCCATGAGATTCTGCATCATTTACCGGAATTCCATTAATGGTAACATTGGTTCTGGTTGGATCAACACCTCTGATACGCATTCCGGTATAACCCATTCCGGCTCCGGCATCTGAATTCACCACAACAGAAGGAGTTTGATTAAGCAGAAAAGGAACATCTTGTCCGAAATTCTGTTTTTCAATTTCCTTTTTACTGATATTGGTGAAAGTAGCAGCAGCGGTATTTTTATAACGAACTGCAATAATCACACATTCAGCACCAGCTTGTGTTAGTGGTTTGATATTGATATCTACTTCTGCACTGGAATTGAGTAATTCTACCTTCTTTTCTGTCTGAGGATAAGACAAATAATTAATAACAAGGTAATAAGTACCGGGCTTTAGTTTGTTAAAAGAATAACTGCCATTGTCGGCAGAAATTTGATTTTGTAATACCTTACCATTGAGATACAAACTAATACTGGCGGCGCCTAAAGGACGCGTAGTTTCAGCATCATTCACTTTTCCCGAAATGCTAAATTGGGCAAAGGAGACCAGAGACAATAACAATCCCATTAGAAAGAAAGAAAACTTTTTCATTTTGTAAACATTAAAATTTTAAACCAACCGCAGCAGGGGCTGAACGGTCTAAAAATGTTTACCCTATTGAAGAACGGAACTTCTGAAGCTTCGAATAAAAATTCCGGTCTTCTTCCCTACGCAGGCATTACCCTGATCAGGTTAAAGGGTATAATCTCAGTCTTAATAAGCAAGAAGAAGACAATCTTCTTTTTTATATCAGACACCCCTAAAGACGGCACAAATGTAATGGAGGAATTTGTTTTCGCAAGAAATCGTGAAAACGGCTTCTTGCTTCTGGCCTCTTGCTACTGGCCTAAAATTTTTCTACGAATAGCAATTTTAAATTACAAGAAACATTTTTAGATTATTGGTAATAAGAGACTTTTAAACAATAAATGATATAATCAAAAAGCCAATAAATTGGCATTAATGGGACTAAGAATTATATATAAAAATTTTACAATTCAACAAAGTCATCCCAAAGATTTAAAATTTACAAGTTTCTTGATTTCAAGCAAATAAGAATGAAAGCTAAATTGATTTCACAAAATAAGCTCAACAAGCAAATGCAAGCCAGAAGCAAGGAGCCAGTGGCCAGAAGCCATATTAATTACCTCCCAATTAATACCGTTTACCTAAAACATCAAGGCTATTTGTAATAATTCAAGCATCTTTGACGCAATTATCAAAAAATAATGAAACGTTTTTCTTTTATCATATTCCTAGGTTTACTCTTTCCACTTTTTACATCAGCTCAAAATCAAACCTTAAGAGGAATGGTTATCGATAAAAACGATAATTCTCCTATGGTTGGAGTAAGTATCATGCTTACTCAAAAGGGTGCGAAACCACATTATGTGAGTTCAAACGACAAAGGATTTTTCTCAATAGAAAATTTATTAAGTGATTCTTTTGAAATTCAGGCTTCATTTATTGGATACAAAGCTTTCAAAAAACGTGGTTTGATTGGTGAAAACAATCGCATGAGAATCACCATGGAACCTGATAACAAATTATTGAAAGAAGCTAAAATTGAATCAACCCAAATAAGAAGTGAGCAAAAAGGTGATACAACTTCAATGAATGCCTCAGCTTTTAAAGTCAACCCTGATGCTACTTCAGAAGATCTTGTTAAAAAGATGCCTGGAATTACCATAGAAAACGGGACCGTTAAAGCGCAGGGTGAAGATGTAAAAAAGGTTTTGGTTGATGGAAAAGAATTTTTTGGTGATGATGCCCAAATGGCTTTGAAAAATATGCCGGCAGAAGTAGTAGACAAAGTACAGGTTTTTAATCGTCTTGGTGACCAGGCTCAATTTTCCGGTTTTAACGATGGTAATACCGATAAAACCATGAACATCGTTACTCGCGGTGGCGGTATCAATGGCGTTTTCGGAAAAGTATTTGTGGGTTATGGAACCGACAACAGGTATCAGGCAGGTGCCACAGTAAATATGTTTAGTGGAAACAGAAGGATTACTCTTTTAGGGATGAGTAATAATATCAACCAACAAAACTTCTCGGCCCAGGATTTATTCGGAAGTTCAGGCAACAGAGGTGGTGGACAGCGTCCTCCCGGCATGGGCGGCGGTGGAATGGGAAGACCGGGTGGACCAGGTGGAGCAATGTCGGCCATGCAAAGCACATTAAACAATTTTATGGTTGGCCAACAAAATGGAGTTAATATTACCAATTCAGCCGGATTCAACTATATCAACAAATTTGGAAAAAAGGTAGATGTAAGCGGGAGTTATTTCTTTAATCAGGGAGAAAATCAAACAGATAAAGAAACAAGTAGAACCTTTTTATTGGGTGGTGAAAACAAACAAATTTACAATGAAGTAAATAGCTCAAACACTCAAAACAGTAACCATCGTTTTAACCTTCGTTTGGAATACAATATTGATACAAGCAATAGCATTTTGTATACCCCACGTTTCAGTTACCAGGAAAACAAAAGTCTTTCATCAACAATTGGAAATACTTCTTTTGGAAGCACACCCATCAGCAAAACTAGCAGTAATTACAATAACTACAACGATGGTTATAGCTTGAACAACAATATTCTCTATAAAAGAAAATTCAATAAAACCGGCAGAACGTTCTCTTTGAATTTGGGTTATGATATCAGTGATAAAACCAGCAAAAACTACCAAAGTTCTATCAATAGCAGCATTGACACTTTTACAACTGCCGATAATATCAACCAATTCTCAAACCAAAAAACATTCAATACCAACGCAAATGCCAATATTACCTATACTGAACCTGTAGGCAAAAACGGACAATTGTTGTTTACCTATGCGCCAACTTATGCTATAAACGAATCAGACAAACAAACCAATCATTACGATTCGCTAAATAGTGAATACATCATTAGAGATACTTTATTGAGTAATAAATTCACCAATACAGTTACAACACATCGTTCGAGTGTGAATTACAATTTAAAGGGTGCCAAATACAATTTTATGATGGGTTTAACTCATCAATATTTGGAACTGAATAATGTACAGGAATATCCAGCCAATAGAAGCTTTAACAAGCCCTTCACTAATTTTCTACCCAATGCGATGTTTCAGTATGAGTTCAACAAAAACAAATCAATCAGAACCTTTTACAGAACAGCAACCAATGTGCCTTCAGTATCGCAATTGCAAAACGTTTTAGACAATAGCAATCCATTGATATTAAGTATAGGAAATCCGAATTTAAAACAGGAGTTTTCAAATTTTCTGATGGTACGTTATTCGAACAATATGGTTGAAAAAGGAAAATCATTATTTTTGTTTGGAATGATAAATTTAACCAATAATTATATTGCATCAACAACCAATATTGCCCGCACAGATACAACAATTAACGATGTGTTTTTAAGTAGAGGATCACAATTAAGCAGACCCGAAAACCTTGATGGAAACTACAATATCAGGACATTTTTAACTTATGCAACTCCGTTTAAGAAATTGAAAAGCAATTTAAATATCAATGCCGGAGCGAGTTATACAAAAGTACCCGGTATGATTAACGGATTATTAAACGATGCAAAAACCATCAACCTGAATACAGGATTCGTTTTAGGAAGTAATATTAGTCCGAAAGTAGATTTTAACATCAACTATACAGCCAATATAAACTTGGTTGAGAATACACTACAGAGTCAGGGAAACAATAACTATTTAGTACAAAATGCCGGAGCAAAAATCAATCTAATGCCAAACGCATCTTGGGTATTTAATAGTGATATTGCCTATTCAAACTATTACGGATTGGGTGATGCCTTTAACCAGGAATTTTACTTGTGGAATGCCGCAATTGGATACAAATTCTTGAATAAAAAAGTAGGTGAAATTCGTTTATCGGTATTTGATATTTTAAACCAAAACAATTCAATTAACAGAAGCGTAACCGAAACCTATATTGAAGATACAAGAACACGTGTTTTAAACCGCTATTTTATGTTAACCTTCACATATAATATCCGCAAATTCAAGATGAATGAAGCGCCTAAACAGTAATGAAAATAATGTTTTTATAAAAGGAAAAGAGGCTTTAGGGCCTCTTTTTTTTGACTAAATAAGGTCTAGTGAAAATCGATGTGTATATCATGATTTTTGAGATTTAAATTAATAAATTCAGATTTAAGCCAACTCAAAATTCAAGTTTAAAATTCGATTGATTTCGGGAATAGCATCCATATTTAAACCAATTATTGGACTTGTTAATAGCAAATGTTTTTTCAAATAATCAGGAAGTCCATTTAAAGATTTGTCATCGTCAATGATAACAAACGGTTCATTTACAATATTTTTATTAAACCAACTTAAGAGTTCATCTTTCCGGCTTAAACCTGTCGAATTTTCTTCTAAAGAAACTATTTGATTAAGTTCAATTCCTCTGTTTTTAAAAATAAACTTCCACTCATTAATTGAATAGCTCGATTTATGTGAAGTGGTAAGAATAAGTTTAACACTTTTACTAAGAATAGTATTTAAGGCAGAGACAGAGTTCATACTAAAATCAGGAAATCCATCTTTTAATATTTCTGGTCTTTTCCAGCTTTTTGCTGGCACCATAACTCCATCTATGTCTAAGAATATTAGCATATTACAAAATTAGGAATTATTTAGTAAATCAATAAGATTTTCTATTCTAATATCATTTCTTAAAGCATCGTTTTTATTATGTTCTTGGATTTTCTCCAAACTATCAAAGTCATTATCTAACAACTCTATTAACTTCCAATCTATAATTCCCGTAATACTCGATTTATTTGATGGAAATATTTCCAGATTATAACCTGATAATAAAGATGCTATATATCTGTGATGGCCATCAATAATCAATCCATCACAAACCTTTATTCCTCGAAAATCAAGTCCAAGATTCATCTTTTTTACTAAACGGTTTAAAATTGGAATTGAAAGCTTATTTTGAGTAGCAAACAAACCTATTTCATTATTCAAAAAATACTGCTTTAAATATTCCTTTGTTATTATTTCCAAAACTTAAATTTTAACAGCAAATTAATTCCTGATAATAGATAAACTTAAATTTAGTTTGAACTATAAACATGTACCAGACTGTTATTCAAACACAAACGAACTTTTAAGTTTAGAATAAATATTAAAATTAGTCGCTATATATTGGTTTTGAAATTAAAATTCAGGATAACCTTAAAATATAAGTTTGACTCTAAGCAATTACGTGAAAAACATGTTTCCTATTCTAATTAAATTTTTAAGGTTGACTAGTTTGAATATGATTAAAATTAAACGTCAATGAAATTTCGATGAACCTGCTTTTAGGTAAAGAAGTAGATAATCATTTAAAGTAATTGTTGAAGTAAAACTTCAAAACAATTTTTACTCCTATTTGATGAAAAATTTCAATTATTTGATAGATTTGGTAAACAAGTCCATTTTCTAAATGAATTTGGCTTGAATTTATTCATGCCTCTTTATAAAGAAACAAAATAGATTTTTCATGAAACAAATTAAAAAAATTACCATGTGGTTTTTCTCAATTTTGGCGGCTTATTTGTTAATCGGCCTGCTTATTCATCATTTAATAATTCCAACCAAAATGCCTGATTTAAATGAGTATTTTCAGGTTGGTAAATCATATGAATCAAAACTTGAAGGTCTTACTCAAACTGTAGTAAAAATTGAAAATGGAAATCTTATAACTGATATCTATTTTAATCCTAAATCAGTGGGACCAGTAAAACATGTTCACGAAAATTTTGATGAAACCTTCACAGTTAAAAGTGGAACTTTATCAATGGAATATAAAGGTGAAATTAAAAAACTTGTTGCAGGACAAAGTTTAATCATCCCCAAAAACACAGCTCACAGACCATTTAACGAAACAGATTCAATTGTAGTAGTTACAAGCGAAATGCCTGTTGAATTTGCTTATTGTCTTTCTCAAATTTATCCGTTTTGGGATGAAAATGAAGCCAATTCAAAACCACCAAAAATATTGTTTCAATTAGCCGTATTTGGTGATAAATTCGATTCATATCCAACCAAGGATGCGCCTCCAAAACCAGTTTTAAAAACAATGAAATTTTTGTTGGCACCTAGCGCCAGACTTATGGGTTACAAAAATTACAACGAAAATTACAAACCTCAATAAGATAGCTGGTTTTACTACTACATCAAAAGATTGTAGAAGAGTTAAAGAGAACGAGAGGCGAGAGACAAGAGAAGAATTTTAGAGAACGAGAACCGAGAGCAAACTATGAATCAGGCCCGAGATAAATTGTTGCATTTGCTTTTAGAAATGAGCTTTTATCGTTAAACTGATTTTCTTAAAAATAACATTCAATTCATACTACTCAATCAAAATTTCCTATATTTATTCTTTAAGCGAAAACAAAGATTTAAAGAATGAAAAAACTAATTTACATTTTGCTCTTAGGACTGTTTATAATTAGCTGTAAAAAGAGCGATACACTTAGCAGTGCCGAAAGAAATGTTGTTTCGAATTCAAGCAATAATCCTTTTAAGGAATTGTTGATTTTGATTAATATTAAAACAAGTGATAGCAGTTATTTGGTTGTGAAATCCATTGATTCTGTCAATATTTTCATAAACAATTATTACTGGACAAAAATCAATACCGAAATCCTCGATACCTCAAAAGTTGATAAAATTTTAGTCGGTAATAAATACCAAACAAAGAATAAAATCAACTATTTAATCATTGCAAATCAAGACATCAATCAACCTGAATACACAACAGCCGGCGATTTCGCCAAATACTTGAATGCCACCTACGAACTAAAACCCGGTGAATATGTATGTTTTATAGAATCGTTTCAACTTACTTTTAACGACAATTCAACTAAAAAATACTATCCCCTAAAGTATACAACCTTTAAGGTAATTGAAAATTCGAGAAGTGCTTATGTTGGTGAAATTGAAATAAAAATTGACTAAATGAAAAGCTTAAAAATCATAACATTTATCTGCACAGCATTTGCCTTGCAATCGTGTTATAAACCGGGTAAAATTCAAATTCAAAACAAAATTTCACAAGTAGAAATTGTAGATGTTAAATGGGGTGATATTTACATTGCCACAGAACTGTTACCAGGTGAATCATCTGCCTTAACAACCATTGAAGAGTATGAAGAAAAGCTTCCAAAGAAGTTTAAAATTTCATTTAAAATGGTAGCTAACAATAAATCAATTTATTTAGAAACTGAAGATGAATATCTTTTAAATGAAGATGAAGAAAAACTAATTACGCTTGATGATGCGACTAAGGTTAAAAGTCCAAATCAATAAGGAATAAAAGGAAAATAGATTTCTTATAAACTGAAATCACTAAAAACAAGGTTCATCTATGTTCACAATCAAAGCAATTGTGCCTCACTTTTATTAAATTCGAATAAAGCCTTCAAAAATGAAAACTACCTTTTTCAAAGTACTCCTTATACTTCTCTTTGTATTTCAGCATGTATCCTGTAAAAAGGATGTTGAAATAAAAACCAAATTCGATTATAGAGATAAATTTATTGGCAAATACAAAGTAACAGAAACAAAATATTGTTATGGTAACTGTGGGAATTGCTACTCTAAAAAGGACAGTATCATTAACATTAATTATGGGTATTTAGATTCAACAATCAGTGTATTGGGTTATGAATATTTACAACTTGATGAAACCGGTAGTTATTTCGGACGCTATCTCTCTATCAGGCTTTGGAACGACAGCATTAAAGCCACTCGCAGCGAAGGCGGACTTGGATGTGGAGTAAATTATTACTACGTTGGTCGAAGAATTTCGAAAAAACCCTGAACAAAGGCCAATCTTAAAAACATGCTCCATAATCTATGATTCAGTTCTTTAGAAAGTTATACTATGCCTTACCGGTTCAGTTGAGGTTTTTAAGCAGAATCATTGTTTATTTTCCATCCGATTTACTCAGCTACAAAAGTAGAAAAGCTGCAGGAATACCTCCAAAAGGAAAATTATTTATTGGCTCGGGTGATTTTGTACTTACCGGCAATCGTTTTGCTGAACGTTTTCAAGAATACTGCGATTTAGAAGCAACATCTAAAGTACTTGACATCGGCTGTGGCATTGGTAGATTGGCTCGTCCCCTGACAAACATTCTTAATGAAGAAGGAAAATATGCCGGATTTGATGTGGTAAAATCCGGAATCAATTGGTGTCAGAAAAACATCTCATCGAAACACCCAAACTTTGAGTTTATTCATGTTGATTTATCAAACGACCTATATACAACAGGCGGTGAGGATGCAAGTTCATTCAATTTTCCTTATCAAGATCAATCGTTTTCAATTGCAGTAGCAATTTCTGTTTATACCCATTTATTACCCGAAGAGACCAATAGATATTTAGCAGAAACTGCCCGTATTCTTGAGCCCGGAGGATTGGCCTTTTTCACCTTTTTTATTCAGGATACCAATACCATTTTACCCAACAAATTCAACTTTCCAATAAAACATGAAAACTATGCTTTAATGGATGAAAAAGTGAGTCGAGCCAATGTCTTATACAAACACGATTTTTTGCTTAAAATGATTGAACAAAATGGCCTCGAAATCAAACAATGGATTAAAGGCCGCTGGTGCAATGAAGATGGACTAGATTACCAAGATAGTCTTGTTTTGCTTAAGAGATGAGTTGAAGAGGATGAAAGAAGAGTTGAAGAGAACGAGAAGTGAGAGGAAGAAAGATGAGAAAAATTCAAGAAGGGAATTTTCAGGCGAAATAGAAATAAACGTTTATCAGGTTAAATGCTTGAAATTAATCGATTTTATCTGAACATACTCTATTTTTTATGGTTTTATAAATCCGGTAAAATTCAAAGTATGGTATTTTAACTATTACATATAGCGCACTGGTATTCAAAGTGCAAAAAAAGGGTTGCCCATTAGCAACCCTTTTCGAATAAGAATATTACAAATTAATCTACTTTTTGAACCTTGATAGTGCTCATCGATTTTCCATTATAAACCCTAATAAAATAAACACCGGAATTTAATTGGCTCAAACCATTAACAGGTAAATATTGCGAACCGGCAACAATTGCATTGGTTTGAGTTGCAACGGTTCTTCCCAAAATATCTACAATCTCAAGCGTAACATTGCCATTGTTTGATGCAGATATTAGTACTCCTGTTTTATCTGAAAACGGATTAGGATAAACTGCAATTTCCTCTTCAAACATTTCTTCAATATTTACTGAAACTATGTTAGAATAAGCAATAGTACCATCAAAATCTTCTTGCTCTAAACGGTAGAAAAGCACATTTGAATTAACAAAGGGTTGAACATCAGTATAGGCATAGTTCATCATAGTTTTGGAATTACCCGCACCATTAACAAAAGCAACAGCAATAAAATCTTTTCCATTTATTGAACGCTCTAACATAAATCCTTTGTTGTTAGTTTCTGAGCTTGTAGTCCAATTTAACTTTGCATCTCCTTTAACTTGAGCTCCTTTAAAGCTTAATAATTCTACAGGTAATGGATTAAAGGAACTATTACTACTTATAGTAAACTGACCATACACACTAACTAAACTTCTATTAACAATTGGGGCTGAATTTGAACCTGAAGCTGTTAAATGAACTCCGGCTGAAGCCCATGCTGAGCTTGCATTAGCTCTTCTTACTGCTACTAATTGTTGGTAATTATTTACACCTGCAAAACCTGTGGCATTTAGATTTAAATCATAAACTGAAGCAGTTGTTCCATTTTCAGGAGTAAAAGACCAATATCCGTTTACTGAATTGGTATTAACCGTCATAAATGCAGTACTATCATAGAATGGTAAACCTAAATTACCAGCAGGGGTCTGGACAAATGAGCCCACTAATGAACCACATACGGTTGGTGCACTCAAAAATGTTGCAGTTAAACTTCTAGAAACACCTGTATTACTAAGCAAAGGATAACTAAGACTAGATACTGTAGAATTGAACCAACGTTTTAAATTACCATTAACACCGGCATTTGAACCAACTCCAATTGAACCTATTCTAAGAGTATCCAAACCAAGTGTAAATGTATTGTTATTGGTTATTAAACGAACATTATTTCCTAAAGTTAGCGTATCAATAATATTCAATTCTGAAGTAGCATTTGCAAAAGTTGCCTGAGTATTATTTCCAAAAGTGATTGTTCTAACTTTTTCACTGATAAGACCAGTAAATGTTGCAGCATTTCCGGTACTAACTGTTAACATATCAGACATGTTTAACTTTATGCGTGCAGGAGTCCAGTTGGAAGCTGTTGCAAAATTGCCTCCTGTTGTTTGATTCCAAACATAAGAAGAATTTGAAGTTGGTAATATATCGATGGTATAATCTTCTGTCTCGCCGTAAGCATAGACACCGCAAGGTTGAATGGGACTCACATTAGTTTCAATCAATGATACACGCATCCTGGTTTTACCAAGCATTACATTCAGAGGAATATAAAAACTACCTGTTTGAAAAACACCAATTCCATATTGGAAAGCTTGCGTCATAGCAACCGTTTCACCGGCATCAGTTAAATCTCCATCTTGGTTAAAGTCAATCCATATTCCCATAACTCCGGCAAAATTACCTCCGCAAGTCGCCGTATGAATATTAAATGAAACACGCTCACCTGCTCTAATTTGAGGAGCTACAACAGATTCTGAATAGTTATTATATGAACTTAATACAGAACCTGCGCCAGAAGCCAAAGAAGTACATGTAGTTGTATTATTTAATGTACTTAAAGTAACATTTAAAATTTCACCATCAACAGGAAACAGAGCTCCGGCAGCACAAAACGGCTGACGAATTTTCCTAGAACCAGCAGGTGATAAAACTGTAGGAGTTTGATTTACACCAGCAATTATTATTCCCTGACATGCAATATCAACAGAATCGCCTAATAATGCTGAGCCTTTGATATCATAAGTTACCCAGAAATAATTTGTGTCTGGACCAATATTTACATTACCAGTTATGAAGAAAGTTCCCCATTTTGAACCAGTAGGTGTTGTTTGCAGAAAGGTGCTTCCAAATTGATTGTTTGCTGAAAAGTTAGGATTGTTTCCTGTATAGAAAACTTTGGCATTTGCAATATTAGCAGTATCATTTCCACCTCCTGCTGCATTTAAGTTTAGCTGAGAAACAGTAACCGGTGCACCTGAAGAACTCATTCTCACCATAACACGTAACATACGGTTATTTACAGACGAGCTTTCAACAGTTTCTAATTCTGTATGTTCAGCAGTACTGCTTACATAAGTCACAGGTGTAGAAACAATTAGATTGCCAACTGGGTTACCATTGCTTGGCATATACCATGAATTAATTACATTAATACTATCTAATCTGGCATCTAAAACATTATTATTTGCTGCAGTTACAGCCACATCATAAGTTAACCAGTAAAAGTTTGTATCATTATTCATTGTGTCTGACACAGTAAATGAAAACTGACCATTTGGAGAGAATACAATTCCAATTAGATTAGCGCTGCTAAAATTTCCGGAATTTCTGGTAGCATATAATTTTGCATTTAATATGTTTGAAGTTGTGGTTGTACCAATTGTATTAAAGCGCAACTCATTTATTATGGCAGGATTACATGCAGAAGAGTTAACAATTACCGGCACACGTAAAACCTTAACATCTACAGCACCGGCACTGGTAGTGCCTGATTGTTGGTTAACCAACATACTTGAATAGGACTTTGTTGACGGTACTATGTTTACTAAATAATCTTCACCTTCACCATAGTTAGAACCCGATGCCCCACAAAATTGTGTTGCTGTTGGTTGTACATCATCACCACCTCTAATTCTTAACCTGAATATACCTGTTTGAGCACTGCAAGGCACTGTAAAAGTAATAACAGCTTGTCCGTTTGCACCCGCATTAGCCGGAAATTGTGGACCTAAAGCTTCACCCGGATCATTAAAATCACCATTACTATTGTAGTCAATCCATGCAAATGCAAACTGATTTAAATCGTTTCCATAATTTAAAGTTATAGTATTTGTTGAACCAAGCGCTAGGTTGGGAACTGCAACTGAATTATAAAAAGTATATTGGCCATTACAACCAGTAGCATTATCTAAGTTTCCTAATCTAACACGAGAAATAAAATCTACACCACATCCACTTGAATAAGTGGGTAAACAATAAGTTGCTCTAATTTTTCTGTTACCAGCAGGTGCCGTAATACTTGGTATTTGATAAAGGCCGGCAATAGTTAAACCTGCACATTCAACATCAATAGAATCGAACAAAATTGCAGTAGGTTTGATATCGTATGTTACCCAGAAATAATTAGTATCATTAGCCAGGTTTAAAGAGCCTGTTATACTAAATAATCCAAATTTGTTTCCAATAGGGTTGGTTTGAATAAAGGTTGAACCAAATTGATTGCTAGTAGAAAAGTTTGGATTATTCCCTGTATAGAATACTTTAACGTTGGCAATGTTGGATGTATCATCTCCTCCTCCATTGGCATTTAAATGAAATTCAGTAATAGAAATTGGTGAGCCGGTTGAGCTCATTCTAAGTATGGCACGTAACATTCTTACATTGCTTGTTGGTCGCTCTACCATTGTTAAATCCGGATGAATTACAGTACTACCGAGATAAGTCATTGGTGATGTAATAACTAAATTACCCGCTGGTGCGCTAATCATTGGTGTTTGCCAATTTCCAAAAAGTTCAATGCTATCAAAAACAGCATCTAATGTATTTGATGAGGCTGCTGTAGCACTTATATCATAAACCAACCAATAGTTATTGGTATCATTTACAGCAGTATCAATCACGGAAAATGAAAACTGACCACTAGGACTAGAAACGGTTCCTACCAAATTGGCTAAACTAAAAACATTTGAGTTGCCTGTTTTATACAATTTTGCATTTACAATATTTGATACATTGCTTGTACCGGCAGTATTGAATCTTAATTCAGTTATTAAACCAAGGTTACATGGAGATGAAGCCACTACAACAGGAACTCTTAAAATTCTAACATCAGTTAAACCTGAGGAAGTGGTTCCTGCAAACTGAATTGCGTTTGAAGCAATATGTGATGAAGCACCGGAAACAATGTTAATCAAATAGTCTTCTGTTTCACCGAAAACGTAAGTACCACAAGGTGTCATTCCTGTCGTTGCTCTTATCAATACTACTCTCATTCTAGTATTTCCCGATAAGGCAGTACAAGGAATGGTGATATTACCAGAAACAATCGTAGACCCTGTTGTACTTGATGTAAAGGTATTGTTTACAAATGCTAACTCACTTGGTAAATCAAATGTGCCATTTTGGTTATAATCGATATAAATTCCTAAAATGGAAGGAAATCCCGTTGTACCACAAGTTGCTGCATTCACACTAAATGGAACTGGCAAACCTGCTGCTATATTGGGTGCTGCAACAGAGCTTGTATAATTAGAATAAAAACCAGTTACAGAGCCGGGACCAGATGCAAGTGTAGTGCAATTGGAGGTATTGTTTAATGTACCAAAGCTTACGTTCCAAATTTCTTCGTGTAATACAGACATTGCCGAACTAACACAATAGGGGTTACGAATCCGTCTTTTACCAAGTGGCGAAGTAATTGATGGAGTATAAATAGCGTTTTCAATAGTTAAATCTCCGCACTCTGAATCAACCGAGTCGCCAACAATTGCTGAACTCTTAATATCATAAGTTACCCAAAAGAAATTTGAGTCGTTTTGCAAAGGGCGAATACCATTTACAGAAAACGAACCCCAAGAACTTCCGGCAGCTGCTGTTTGGATAAAGGTTGAACCAAATTGATTAAGTGTAGAAAAGTTAGGGTTGCTACCGGTATAAAACACTTTTATGTTAGCGATATTGACAGCGTCATTTCCACCACCATTGGTATTTAAATCCAATTTCGTTAGTTTAATCGGAGCTCCTGTAGCACTTGTTCTAATAAAAATTCTTAACAATCTATTATTGGTAGAACCTATTTCAACACTAGATAAATCAACATGTTGAGAGGTTGAACTTATGTATGTCATTGGAAATCCAACTTGTAATGCGCCGCTAGGGTTATTATTATTAGGAATTCTCCCAATACCTGCAACTACAATAGAATCAATTCTTGCATCTAAAAAGTTGTTATTAGCAGCGCTTGAAATAACATCATAACTTAACCAAAAATAGTTAACTCCAGAAGAAAGCATTTGAGTGTCATTAACCGAAAAAGCACCATTAGGGTTTGTAATTGTTGAACCAAATTGGTTAGAAATATTAAAGGTGGAACTACTTCCTGTAAAATAAACTTTTGCTGCCCATACATCACCGACAAAAGTAGTACCAATCGTATTCAAATGTAAATCAGTTATATTTATTGGGGCTCCAACAGAACCAGAAACGTAAATTGCCACTCTTAATAAGGCATTGTTATCTGAACCAGCTGGAACAATTCCGCTTACTTGCATAACAGCAGAAGAGTCATATTTAAAGTTTTCCGAAATTAAATCAGCCTCATCTGCACCAATATCAAAGTTTAATCCACCACCATTTACAGAACCTACCGGACCTGGTCTTTGTTCACCATCTATATCCGTAGAAATACCAACAATGGTTAAACCATTGGACTCAAGCACAGATTTTACTGGAGATAAATGTAAATCAGTATTAGAAATAAATGGAGGATCCGTAAAAAATGAGTTGGAATCTTTATTTGAAACTGCTCGCCAATTTGCTAAATTAGGATAGTTAATTGTTGTTATTCTACCAACATTTCCAGAAGCACCTGTTACAAAATAATTGTTGTTATTCATAGCAGCTGAACTTACAATACTTGCAGAACTAAGATAAATGCCATTACAAGCTTGACCAGTATTATCCGACTGTTTATTAACCAAGATATTATTTCTAAACTCGGCAATAGTTGCTGTATTAGATGTTATGGTAAAACATGAAGAAAAATTAGAGGTACCGCTGCCATTATTAGGTTTTGCTAATACAATTGTGTTATTATTTACCCTTAAATTGGTTGTAGCATCATTTATATATATGCCATGATTGGTAAAACTAGAAATGGCGGAGGTAGTATGAAACGCACGGATATCTCTAATAAAGTTATTGTAAATGTGAATATTTGAATTATTCATTGCGGAAGAAATCATGATTCCATAAGCACCCCAACCACTGGTTATTGGATTTTCAATATTGTGGATGTTATTATTTCTAATGATTGCCCCTGCGTTTCTTAATGTTAACTCAATACCCGTTATACTAGCTGCAAATCCGGTTAAAGAATCACCTCCTTGAATATCATTACCTTCGATTAACAATGAATTTGCTGAAGCTGTAACTTGTGTGTTCGCTACATAAATGCCGCAATAACCAACATTGTCAAATCGAAAACTTGAACCAATCACATTATTTTTAATTCTGAAATAATCCATTAAATTTAGAAATGGTGAAGAACGTCCAAAAGCGTAAATGCCATAAAAGCATCGTTGAATATGGTTATTTTCTATTAACATTGAATCATTGTCTGAAGCACCTGATGTTGTGGTAATATTACTGGTAGCTGAGCTTCCTCCGCAAAAAATACCATAACTGTTAATGATTGCTGTTGGAGAATTTCTTCCACCAATAATATTGCAGTTTTTTACCGTTGCATGAAGGCATCCATCTCCGGTAGCAGTAGATGAACTAAAACGTATACAGGCAACATTGTTGGCAGTTGTTATTGCCATAATTATGGTAAGATTTCTAATTCCTGGTGTGGCTGGGTCATCACCATCAATAGTTACACTATCAGCACCAATAAACTCTATAATACCTCTAGAAGCAGCCGGTGTGATAGCAGAGAAAATTGTTACATTTCCTAGCGGCACAATTTTTACACTTTGATAAGCTGATGAACCGGCTCCAGACCGCAACAATTGAACCGGAGTTGCAGGTTCTGTTACGTTTGAAGATATGGAAATCAGAATTATTCCTTGATGTGTACCCCCATTAATCGCCGAAAATGCAGAACTGAGGTTAGTGTAAGAACTTGGCCCTGTTGTACCTGAAGTTGCGGTAACATTCACCTGGGCAAAAAGACTAACATTTATGCCAATGAAGGCATAAATCAGTAAAAAAAGACTCCGAGTCCTAAGTATTTGTTTTTTCATAAATGAGATTTTTATATCACAAAAATCTCTTGGAACAGTAAAAATTACTTCACGCGTGGTTGTGAAAATGCAATACTGGCGGTGATATTTGAGAAAAAATGATGAAAATCTTTCTGTTCGGTGCTTTTTCAGCTTCCTAATTAAGAAAATTAATTGTCTACCGATACTTTACGGATATGACGCTTCCATTTTGGAGTTAAGCTCAGTATTTTATATTTTTGAGAGATTGACAAGTGAATCGAATCAACTTTGTCAACTTCTTTAAGCCGCAAAACGAAATAGCCAATTTGATTGTATGACTAAAGAATCTATCCTAATATTTAAGATCAAGTAAATTTGAAATTCTTAAAATCCTTATGATTATTAAAAACTACATCAAATTAGTTCTCTTAAATTTAATTTTTTTAATTATTTCGTCAAACACTTACTCGCAAACGGATATAATTTCACCAAAATCTATTTGGGAAAATCCAAACCTTCCAGATTCAATAAGATTTAATGCTATCAATAAATTTTACGCCAATAATACCTTTAAACAACCAGATTCTATTTTATTAATAAACGCTTATCACTACAATTTAGCTAAAGAAAAAAAGTCAATAGTAGAAATGACAAATTCTTTGAGTCAAAAATATAGTGCTCATTATAAAAAGGGAAATATAAAGGAGGCAATGCAAGCCTTAGAAGAAAATTATGTTTTAACAGAAAAACTTAATGATCAAAAAGCGCTGACAATCATTTACTCTAATATGGGTAATATCTATGGCGAACAAGGAAAATATCAAGAAGCTGTTAGATATTTCAATAAGGCGCTAGACTATTTCCAAGAGAACAAAATAGAAAAAAGCGAAGCGGCTGTAGTAAATAATTTAGGTATTATCTATTTGTATATGGGTAATTATGATTTAGCATTAAAGTATTACAAAAGGTCGCTGACATTATATAAAAAACACAAACTGGAAGCAAGAGCCGGCACGGTTCATTTAAATATTGGTTTGGTTTATTTTAAACGAAAAAATAACAAAGACGCCATTAAACAAGCTGAAGCCGCCATAAAAACTTTACTTCCTTTTAATGATAAATATTCATTGGCCGATTGTTATTTTTTATTGGCCCAATCATACAAAGAATTAAACGATATAGAAAAGGCAAAACTCTATTTAGGGAAAAGTATTGAAATTGATGATGAGTTTGGAAACAATTCCAGAATCATTGAAAGACAGTCTTTTAAAGCTTCATTAAGTTTTGATACTGATATAAATTTAGCCACTAAACAGGCTGAAGAAGTATTAAAATTAGTAAATGATGATACCGAAAATGAGTTAAAAGTTGGTATTTATGGATTGTTGTATAAATGCTACAAAAAACAAAATAAAATTGAACAATCATTAATCATGCTTGAAAAGTATACAAAGTATAATGATAGTTTAACCATGGAAAACTACAATTTGGCTGTTATGGAAGCAGCCATTCAAAAAGAATATGAAGAAAAACTGGATGTAAACAATTCAATGAATAGAAAAAAAACATATGGTATAATAGCTATATGTACTATTTTAATTGGCTTCTTTATTTTTTACTATAGAAAAACTGTTTTAGAAAATCGTTTAAAAAGACAAGAACTTTTAGAAGAAGTAAGCAGATTAAAATCCATTGGAAGTGAAAAAATAACTTCCACTTCAAATCAATTTGAATTAAACCAAGATAAAATTGAAGCTTTCATATCACAAAAATTGAATGAAACTGACTGGAAAATATTAAATATTCTATTAGACAATCCCGTTATAACCAATAAAGAAATTGCAGAAAAAGCCTTCATGAGTGTTGATGGAATTGGTTCTGCATTAAGAAGAATGTATGTCTATTTTGATATTAAAGAATCGAAATACAAAAAGACAGATCTTATTCGTGAAGCCATTAAAATTTCGAGTCAAACAGAGTAAAAACTTTTAGGTTTCGAGGTTAAAGAGGGATTGAAAATCATAAACTTAGTTTTATTATTCTGAGTAAATTGCATCTTATATGAACAACTTTTACAATCAACCCAAACTATTACAGTGGATTGAAGCGCTGCTCTTATTGGTACTCGGATTTCTTCCAGCTCTTTCAATCATTCAATTGGGATTTGAGCAACCCCTATATTACCTGCTTTTCATCCCTTATACTCCAATAAGTCAGTTTACATGTACGCCATTCTTTAGGATTACAGGAATTTATACTTATTATTCTCCAATGTTACTTGGATACATGGTAAACAATAATCAAATCGATATGCACAGCGGGACCAGCTTTGATTATTTATTTGTTATGAGGAAATTCAAGAAAGGAACTGAATTCAAAAACAGACTCTTGATGTATCATTTAGAAGGCTTGTTAAAAATCATTCAAGTTTTAGAAAACAAAGAAATTCCCGAAACTGTAAGCATCATTGGTACCTCTTACTTTTTTAATGATCGCACCATTCAGAAACTGGGATTTGAGACAAAAATTCCAAGCCTATTTTATAGAATAAATCTTCTGGCCAATTTCATCGATTTATTCTGGATGTATTCTTTGGCTCAAGGAAAATTTTCTGTTCCCAAAGTATGGAGCGCAAAAAAGGCAGGCATTAGTGGGGCCGGATTGCTTAAAAACAAAACCCGAATTTTAGAACTCTACAACAAGTTGAATAAAAAAATGACCGCTTAAAAATTTGTTATTCAGAATAAAGAAATGACATAAACAATCCACAAAAGTTTATGCATCTTGAAATTTTTTGAAACCCACCTCAAGTGCTTGAAAAGAAAAAATCATGAACTCGGTAACTATCAAAAAACAATCCTGAAAAGAAAAATTTAGCATACGGTCAACATGAAATACTTTAAATCAATCTGCTTTCTAATCTCACTGTTCATCAGTAATTTATCATTTGCACAAGTAAATTATAATTGGGAAAAACTAAACACCGAAGCCTATAAAGGAAAGCAGGACGATATCTTTTTTATCGATGAAAATACAGGATGGTATATCAATGGTTTTGGTAAAATATTTCACACAAAAGATGCCGGTAAAACCTGGACCTTACAGCTTGAAAAAAAGGGAACCTTCTTTAGATGTATTGCCTTTATTGATAGTCTAACGGGTTTTGTTGGAACAGTAGGCACCGATTATTTCCCTAATGTTACAGACACCATTCCATTATATGTAACCACAGACGGCGGTGTAAACTGGAAACCGGCCAACTGCAGCGGAAAATACATCAAAGGTTTATGTGCTTTGGATATTGTAAAAGAAGAATTTATCAATCACGGAGAGATTGGCTACAAATACCATATTTATGGGGTTGGAAGAGTAGGTAGTCCAGCAAACTTTATTGTTAGTCACGACAACGGAAAAACCTTTACCAGCATGGACATGAGTCCTTATTGCAAAGCATTGTACGATATAAAAATGTTCAATAAAAAAGAAGGATTTGCTTGTGCATCAACAAGTGAAGACATTGAAACAAGTCATGCACTTATTCTTCATACAATTGATGGAGGAACAACTTGGGAAAAAGTTTATGAAAGCTCCAGACCCTTTGAAACATCTTGGAAAATATCCTTCCCAAGTGCCAAGGTTGGCTATGCAACCATTCAAAGTTATAATCCCGATACCAATATTGTTACACAACACTTCATTAAAACCACCAATGGCGGCAAAAACTGGAAGGAATACGAGCTTTGTAATGATTACAAATCAAGGTCGTTTGGTATAGGATTTATTGATGAAAACACCGGATTTATCGGAACTTTAAACACAGGTTTTTTAACAAAAAATGGCGGCAAAAGCTGGATTAAAACCGACATGGGCCGAGCTTGTAACAAAATCAGAATCATCAAACAAGCTGATGGAAAAATGTATGGCTATGCGATTGGAGTGAATGTGTTGAAGTTGAGGCTTGAGGCTTCAAAATAATTCAAAAGGCAATTCAAATTTAATTGCTATTGGTGCTTAAATTATAATTCGCACTTTCTAAATACATTTTTATTAAAAATCGCAACCTTTGCATGAAAATGTTTGAATGCAGCTCATTTCAAACAAGAATAAAAACCTATATTCCGGCGGCAATTACAAAACCTCCAGAACCTTGTTTTATTTAGGTTTTTAGGAAACAAGAATTATAAAAAATTATGGAAATGAAAATCTACAAAATCGAAATAAAAGAAACTCTTTCACGTACCATTGAAATTGAAGCCGGTTCTATGGATGAAGCTTATTCGGTAGTGAAAGAAATGTACCAATCTGAAGAAATTGTACTGGGTGCAGAAGACCATATCAGCACCGATTTTATTGAATTGGAAGATTAAAACTGCAATATGTTGGGAGTTCAATTTGAGCAATTAATTTTGGAAATTGAACTCCCACTTCTTTCTCTTATATCCCAGTATTATTAGGAATCCGGCTTTTGAAAATTGATTCAATTATATATTCTGAACATTTTTTATTTCCTAAGCAAAAGTCATCATTCTACTCACCTCAATTGCAGTTCGAATTTTACTTTTCTTTCTGCTTTGTTTTCGTTTTTACTGATACTTCCTAAGCCAATATAATCAAGCTTTTCTTTGGCGGCACCATTGTTGAGCAGGATATGGTAAACCAGTTTCGCACGGTTTTCAGAAAGTGTTTTGTTCTCTTTTTTTACTCCGGTTCCATCTGCAAATCCAACTATACTTAATGTTATTTCAGGATTAGCTGCCAGGAATTTTCCAAGTTTCGCCAATCGCTGTTTTTCATCATTATTGCTGATTTCATATTGTCCGGGTTCAAAAAATATGTCTTTGATTAGTGGCTCCAATTCCAACTGCTTTTCGGCAGATAGATTGAAGCTCTTATTTGTATTTATTGAGGCAACCGGTGTGTTTACACTTTTAGGTTCCTCTTTTATACAACCATCTTTTCCGTCACCTTTAATATCAGGACAATGGTCTTTGATATCCGGTACTCCATCATTGTCTGAATCTGCTGTTAGTTTCTGGTTAATGATGGAAATATCTTCATTGTTCTTACTAACACGGGCTCTTTCAAAATGAAGACTATCATTTAACTGCTTTATCACATCATCATAGTTCCTGCTATCTCCACCTTGCCAGGCAAGTCCACGATCATTGTGTGTATGTTTGCCAAAAGTATACCTTAAACCAATAGAGGTTTTAAGCAGATGGTCTCTGCCACTTCCATAATTATATCCATCTAAACCATCTGAATAAACTACTGTATACTCAGATTGAATAAGTGCATGGAAATGATCATTAAAATGGTATCGTAAGCCCAAACCTAAACCGCTAACAAGGGTACTTCCGCTTTCTGAATTAAAAAGCCCATCGTCTTCAATAAAATAACGTTTAGTATCAAAGCCGGTTCTGCCAACAGATGCCCTAACAAATGGGATCCACTTATAGGGTTTGGTTCTGAATTTGGTTTTAAGGTCGAAATTTAATCCCAATTGAAGAAAACTGACATCAGCTTGATAATATTCAACTGTATTTGCACCGGTCATTTTACCCATGTCAAATCCCAAATCAAGCGATATAACCGGTGACCAAAAATAGGCTACATCCAAACCGTAACCTAAATCGAAACCCGTTTTATTTCCATTAAATCCTTTTAAATCTTTACCCGAAAAGCCGTTATTGAGTTTGTCAAAATAGCCAACTTCGAGGTCATTAAAATTACTCAGTCTTAGCCCTACTGCCCATTTATTGGTTTTGGAATTTGTTTGCTGAGCTTGGGTAACACCGGTCAAAGCCAGTGTTACCGCTAATATCATTATTTTTATTCTTGTGCTAATCATATAGAATTCTATTATTTGGTGATGATTACAGGTTTCACAGCAGATTTATTATCAGATTCTATATGAACCATATAAGTTCCTGCTTTCCATAAAGAGGCATCAATATCGGTGGTAAAACCTTTTTCAACTGATTCATAAACCATTTTACCAACCAAATCAAAAACCCTAATGGTAAACGCAGTTCCTGACCTAGCATCTACATCGATTCTAAATCTATCCTGAGTTGGATTAGGGAAAAGGTTAAACTGAAGTTGATGCTCATTAGCTCCAAAACCAAGTGCTACGCCAACACCTAACAAATCACTTTCGGTTGAACATCCGGCTACAGTGCCAACACGAACACTATAAATTCCGGTTTTTGTCATGGCATACGAACGTTGGTTTGCACCAGGTATATCTTCGTAATTGCGTCTCCACTGGTAGAAATCATATGATTGAACAACTTGTAAAACATCAGCACTCATGCGTTCAATTACTGGTTTATCAGGAGAACGGTATACTGTAACATAAAAAGTAGCTTTGGTTTCACAGCCTGTTGAATCGGTAAAGGTGCATATAACAGCGTGGTTACCGGGACCAGCAAGACTTGGGTCAAATTGCAAACCATCCAGACTTACTCCACTTCCGCTAAATTCAACATTGGCATTACCTCTGGTTAAATCAAATGGAGAATCGCTGCTACAAGCTGTTCTGTTAGGGAAGGTATCTGGTAAATAAGCTGGTAAAATTCTAACAGTAAAACTTCTGCTTACTACATTTCCCGACCTATCAGTAAAAGTAAATGTATTGGTGGTGGTTCCTACCGGATACTTCCTTCCATTAGGAATTCCGGTTGTTTGCACGATTGTAATCAATCCACAATTGTCTGATGCATAAGGTGGCGTAAATTGAAAATCCTGGTTACAATGTCCAAGAACAACAGAGCTTGGGAAACTAGTAATAACAGGTAAAATGGTATCAAGCACAGTAATGCTAATCCATTGTGCAGAACGGTTTCCGCTGATATCCTGTACCGAAAATTCAATCAGATTTGTTCCGGTTTCATTGCAGGTAAACAAAGATTTACTGATTGTTGAATAACTAATTCCAACATTATCTGTAGAACCATTATTTACATCATTAGGTATTAAAAACACGCTACCGGTATTATTGAGGTAAAGTGTAAGGTCTTTTGCTTTTACAATAGGTCTTACTGTATCAATTACATTCACAACAATGTTCACTGTACTCTGGTTATTACTTGCATCAGCGGCGGTCAATAAAACCTGATTCACACCTAAATTGCTACCATTAAAAGCTGTTTTGCTTAAGCTAAGAGTTGTGTTGTTACAATTATCATAAGTACCTAAATTAACCATTGATGTATTCAGGTTTGCATTACCTGAATTATCTAGGTAAAGTAATACCATTGGATTGGCAAGAATAACCGGTTTGATGGTATCTAAAACTGTCACATTAAAGTTAACAGAACTGCTGTTATTTGATGCATCTTTTAGCGTAAGACTAACAATATTGATGCCTCTGTCGGCACAGCTAAAGTTTTGTTTGCTAAGACTAATATTTGTAATAGAGCAATTATCTGAAGAACCATTATTGGCTTGCTCGCTGCTAATGGAAGTATTACCTGAAGCATTTAGATAAACTGTTAAATTCTGTGCCAAAGCCACAGGTTTAATAGTATCCAAAACAGTAATGTTTAGCAAGGTGCTGGTTTGGTTATTGCTAATATCAGCAATACTAAAGCTCACCTGGTTAACACCAATATTGCTACAATTGAAATTTGTTTTACTTAACTGAAACTGAGTAACTGCAACATTATCTGCAGAACCATTATTTACCATAGCTGGTGTTAAAACAGCATTTCCGCCTGCATCAAGATAGATAGTTCTGTTTTGGGCATTTAATATCGGTCTGATGGTATCTAAAACAGATATGTTTAACACTACAGAACTTTGGTTATTGCTGGCATCTGCAATGGTATAATTCACTAAATTCAATCCAAGATTTGTACCATTGAAATTTGTTTTAGAAAGTGTCTGACTTTGAATTCCACAATTATCTGTAGAGCCATTATTTGCCATGCTAGTTGTTAGGTTGGCTGTTCCACTACTGTTTAAGTATAAAGTGAGGTTATTATTCACCACCACATTTGGTTTCACTGTATCTAAAACAGTAACCTGAAGATTTGCAGAAGCTGAATTGTTACTGGCATCGAGCGCGTTTAACTGAATGGTATTTACACCTTTGTCGTTGCAGGTAAACAGTGTTTTGCTCAAGCTAAGTGAAGTTATTCCGCAATTATCTGTTGAACCGTTATTCGCGGCAGATGTACTTAGCGTTGCTTGTCCAATTGCATTCAGGTATAAAGTAACATTTTGAGTATTCACTACCGGTTTGATTGTATCAAGAACAGTAATGTTTGCAGAAGCACTGCTGCTATTATTAGAAATATCGGTTAAAGTTAAAAACACCTGGTTTACTCCTAAATCAGTGCAGGTAAAAACTGTTTTAGAAAGTTGGAATGAGTTTATTCCTACATTGTCTGATGAACCGTTATTTACCTGTGATGCGCTTACAGTTGCAGTACCAGAATTGTTCAGGTAAATACTTCTATTTTGGGTTTGAACAATGGGTCTTATTGTATCTAAAACAGAAATTTGTACTTGTGTCTGACTACTGTTATTGCTATTATCTGTTACAGTAAAGTTGATGAGATTTGAACCTAAATCAGCAGTAGTAAAATTACTTTTGCTAATGCTACGGCTGGCTATGGTACAATTGTCTGTAGAACCATTGTCAACCTGTGCCGCAGTGATACTTGCAAGGCCGGAAGCATTGAGGTAAATCGTTTTGTTTTGAGCCAGTGCATTCGGTTTTAAGGTATCTGCAACACTTACAACGGCAATTCCACTTCTACTGTTAGTAGAACCATCATTTACTGTTACGGTAACATTGTTATTACCCAGGTTAGCACAAGTAAAATTGCTGGCACTTAAGCTAGTGCTTATAAGACCGCAATTATCACTGCTGTTTAATACAACCTGACTTGAAGTTAATGTTGCAGTACCACTATTGCTTAAATAAATGGTAGCTGGTTTTGTTGTAAGTATTGGTGTAATGGTATCAAGAACATTCACTGTAAATGAGGCCGAACCAATATTCCCAGTACTATCTGAGCCACTTAAAATGATGGTATTGGCACCAAGATTAGCACATGTAAATATGCTTTGGTTAAGACTTCTGCTTGCCAGATTACAATTATCTGAGCTGGCACTATCTGCTGTTGTAGTAGAAAGCGATGCTGTTCCTAATGCATTTAGGTAAACATTTAAGTTACGTTTAGGTCTCATTACCGGACGGATGGTATCATATACATTAACCGTAACAGGCGTTTGTTTGATATTGGCATTTAAATCCGTTACAGTAAACAATATGGTACGGTTTCCTAAATCACTACAGTTAAAGCTGGTTTTATTGATACTTACCGATAGAATACCACAATTATCAGTGCTGTTATTGTTAACCTGAGCGGCTGTAATAGTTGCTGTTCCGGCATTGTTAAGATAAACAAGTTGATTAGAAACAGTAGCTACCGGAGCAATGGTGTCGAGCACCGTTACTACTACATTTGCAGCATGCGAATTACCACTTTGATCCTGAACCGTAAATGTTACATTGTTAGTACCAATATTATTGCAGTTAAAAACAGATTGACTTAATACCCTGCTGGTAATACTGCAATTATCAGAACTGGCACTATCCAACAAAGTCGGATTGATTACAGCCTGACCGTTTCCTGAAAGGTAGATTGTAAGGCGGGCTTTGGGTCTTGCTATCGGAGCAATTGGATCAAGAACTATAGCATTGGTGCTTGAAGAATCTTTGTTTCCATTTGCGTCGGTAATGGTTACTGTTATCGGCGTTATTCCTAGGTGACTACAATTGATAGAACTAGGGTTAATAGTAACAGAAGTACTACCACAATTATCACTGCTACTACTTACAAACTGAGAGGCAGAAATTCCTAAATTACCTTGGGCATTCAGGTAAAGCACTATTCCTGAGTTTAATGATACAACAGGTTTAATGGTATCAAGCACGGTAATTGTTGCCTGTGTGGTTTTAAAATTACCATTTACATCACTTACTGTAAGTGTAATGGTGTTATTTCCAAGATTGCTGCAGTCGAAGCTGGTTTTATTAATACTCAAACTAGCAATTCCACAAACATCAGATGATCCATTATTCACTGCCGAAGAGGTGATACTTGCATTTCCTACTGTGTTTAAATAAATGGTTCTATTCTGAGCAATAGCAATAGGAGCAATTGTATCTAAAACGGTAATTGTAAACAAGGCACTGTCTTTGTTTCCAATTGCATCAGTAATAATCAGATAAACCTGATTTGAACCAATATTTGAGCAGTTGAATGAAGATTTACTTAGCGTTTTGCTCTGAATACCGCAGTTATCAAAACTAGCACTATCAACCTGTGCTCCTGTTAAGTTTAGAGTTCCTGTATTATTTAAATAAGCAATCAGGTTGCGGGGTCTGGCTATTGGTTTGCTAGTATCTCCCAATGAAACAAGCACAAAATTGCTGGTATCTGAATAAGTTCCTGAGTTTACAATTCTCTTAAACCAGGTATTTTGAGCAAGCACAGGAGGAAGATAATTTTGTAAATTATTAGAACCTATTGCTGCTGTATATCCGCTACTAGCTGTAGAGGTTGATTTAATCCATGAGTAGGTATAAGAATTGTTACCACCTTCAGGACTAGAACCCACCAAACTTGTTGGTGTTGAACCAGAGCAAATAAGTTGATTGCCAGAAATTATATTATTGGAAATTGATGGGTTTCCAACAGAAAGGGTAAAAGGTATATTGTTACTTATACAACCTGTTGTTGTATTTTTAACAGTAAGGTTAAAATTATACATATTGGCTGCACTGGCAGGTATAGAAACAAGAATCGGACTCGAAACCAATAAAGAATTATTTACTGCTGTAAATGAAGGCATGGCATTTGGTGTACCGGCCGAAATTGAATATTGGTTAGGCGAACCAGCACCGCTTGTAAAAGGGAGATTAAATGTTGTTGCTGTTGTGAATACACTGCTTATCGTTCCAAGTGTAATACTTGGTAAAACATTTACTATTCCTGTAACAGCAAGCACCTCCGAATTATCACCACTTGAATAAAGGACAATACTACCAGAAGGTGTTCCTGTTGCACTGCTGCCTAAACGAACATAGATTTTTGTTGAAGCTACAGAACCTGAACTTTGTGGTAAATTCAAACTGTTTGTGAAACCTGTAGCAGATGTTGTGGAAATTTCAAATCCTGTTGGAGCTAAAATGGTAATATTTGCAGCAAGATTACTTCCGCTAACTGTAAAACTATCTACAAATGAAGCGGTGCCACTACAGCTTGAAAAAGTGTCAAGCGTGCCGTTAATTGTAATTATTGGATCAGGATTACTCGCTGCTCTTGTAACAGTTATAGTATAGATTTTTTGAGTAGTTTCATTTTGTGCTGTTACTCTAACATTAATGGTATTTGAACCTACATTCAGTGCTAATGAACCAGATGCCGTTCCACTATTTACCGAAGCATAGGTTCCGCCATTTACCCTAATCTCGATTGTGGCATTGGCTTGAGATTTTGTTGGCGTTAAAGTAATACTGCTGATAGAATTAACAACACTTGAAGTATAACTTGTTTGTAATGAATCGAATGAAGGATTTAATGCTCCTGTACTCAATAACATTGCTACTAAATTGGCATTGTCTGATAGAACAACACCAGCTCTTGTAACAGTTACAGTATAGATTTTCTGAGTAGTTTCATTTTGAGCTGTTACTCTAACATTAATGGTATTTGGACCAACATTCAATCCTAATGAACCAGATGCCGTTCCACTATTTACCGAAGCATACGTTCCGCCATTTACCCTAATCTCGATTGTGGCATTGGCTTGAGATTTTGTAGGTGTTAAAGTAATACTGCTGATGGAATTGACAACACTCGAAGAATAACTTGTTTGTAATGAATCGAATGAAGGATTTAAAGTTCCTGTACTCAATAACATTGCTACTAAATTGGCATTGTCTGATAGAACAACACCGGCTCTTGTAATAGTTACAGTATAAATTTTCTGAGTAGTTTCATTCTGAGCTGTTACTCTAACATTAATTGTATTTGAACCAACATTCAATGCTAATGAACCAGAAGCAGTTCCACTAGTAACCGAAGCATAAGTTCCGCCATTTACCCTAATCTCGATTGTGGCATTGGCTTGAGATTTTGTTGGCGTTAGAGTAATACTGCTGATAGAATTGACAACACTCGAAGTATAACTTGTTTGTAAGGAATCGAATGTAGGGTTTAATGTTCCTGTACTCAATAACATTGCTACTAGATTGGCATTGTCTGATAGAACAACACCGGCTCTTATAACAGTTACAGTATAGATTTTCTGAGTAGTTTCATTTTGTGCTGTTACTCTAACATCAATGGTATTTGAACCAACATTCAATGCTAATGAACCAGAAGCAGTTCCACTAGTAACCGAAGCATAAGTTCCGCCATTTACCCTAATCTCGATTGTGGCATTGGCTTGAGATTTTGTTGGTGTTAAAGTAATACTGCTGATAGAATTGACAACACTCGAAGTATAACTTGTTTGTAAGGAATCGAATGAAGGATTTAATGTTCCTGAACTCAATAACATTGAAATTAAATTAGCATTATCTGATAATCCGACACCAGCTCTTGTTATAGTTACAGAATAAATTTTCTGAGTAGTGCCATTTTGTGCTGTTACTCTTACATCAATGGTATTTGAACCGACATTCAATGCTAATGAACCTGATGCGGTTCCACTAGTAACCGAAGCATAAGTTCCGCCATTTACCCTTATTTCGATTGTGGCATTGGCTTGAGATTTTGTTGGTGTTAAAGTAATACTACTGATAGAATTGACAACACTCGAAGTATAACTTGTTTGTAATGAATCGAATGAAGGATTTAATGTTCCTGAACTCAATAACATTGCTATTAAATTAGCATTATTACTGCTTGATGAAACTGAATACTCAAAAGCACCAATACTTGTAGTTGAAGTTGGACGTGGATTACCATTATAATCAGTAGAAATTGCTGAAACTGGCGTACCAAGATCTTTTACATATACCTGCGATGAATTTGAAATCCCCAAATTAATAGGATTTGCGTTTACTCCTGTAAAGAAGCTTGAGGAAGGAATTGTGCTATTCAATTGGACCACGCTGTTAGAATCCCCTGCTGATGAAATATTCCACTGGGCAAGGGTTTGACTAGAACCACCCCATTCGCCCATTTTATTCAGATTGGAAACTACATAAAGGTTATTATTACTGGCGCTAGATGACCAGCCAGTAGCAGGGGTTGCGAAGTTATTACCTATGGCATAATGATTTCCACTTGTACCGCTACGTTCGTTATACAGCAAATTATTACGCAAAGTAACTGCATATGATGTGAGACGTAAAAAACCATATGATTTACTGTTTCCTGAACCTCCAATATAAACACTATTATAAAGTATGTTTCCGGTTGTAAATGTACATTGAATACCAGATATTATTACTGAATTGGTATTGGTATCGTTTGTAAGACTTATCTGGTTATTCGCTATGGTTAAGTTGATATTATTGTTATTAAGAATACCATTGATTGCAGGAGTAACACCGGTAGCAGAATTGCTTAACCCGTAAATGCGGTTATTAGTTATAAAATTCGAAAGGACACCATCTGCCACAATTCCATTCACAGCAGGAGACACCGCTGTTGTATTGGTATTACTTAGGTTATAGATGGTATTGTTATTAACCGATTGACTAGAAGTTGCACCTGAATTAAAAATACCAACTGGAGCTGATGTTGTAACACTAGTGGCCGCATTGGAACTAATATTAAAAATGGTATTATTCGAAGTAGTGACATTGCTATAAATACCCATTAAGATTGCACTCGTATTACTGTTTGACGTAGAACTGGTGATATTTGCAACCGTATTATTACTAACCACACTTGTCACATTTGCCACATTTGAACTATTGAGAATCCCTATGTTTTGGGTGCCACCACTAACAGTACCTCCAGCACTGTAAATACTATTGGCAATGCTGGGATGACCAACCAGGTTACTATCCATATTAGCTAAGCCAAAAGAAGAAGATAAGCCGTAGAAACTACTTGAACCTGTTCCTGTAAGTCTAATATTCTGAATAACATTCCCTTTTAATAAGCCGGGTGTTATAGTGCCCAAACTAACTTGTATACCGTAAAAAGTAATATTTCCATTATTGGTCCATGCACTATCTCCGCAATTGGGGCTTTGGCCACCTATAAAATTACCAACAATGGTTTGACTATCACCTCTAGACACAGAAATTCCCACTTGATTTGTATTGGGTATAGTACTGGCATTATAATACACACTATTTCCCGAAACTCTACACCCATTGCCAACTGAACCTAAATTGATACCGTATTGTGTAAAATTATGAAAATTATTGTCCTCTATGGAAACAACATTTTTATCGCTAAAAGAATACATAAGAATTCGAGGTATACCTGGCGTTCCCGGAGTTCCTTGGGCATCTCGTATATCGTTATTGCGGATGCCAATACCCGTATTAGCTCCTATACCTAGAAATATGTTTCCAAAATTAGTTGAATTAGAATTACTTTCAATGATGCAATTACGTATAAAACTATTGGTACTTGAACCAAATATTTCAATCGCAGCTTTGCAAGAGGTTGGTGTTGTGTGGGTGTTTATAAATCTAAAATAACGACCGCTTCCACCATTACGTCCATCTATTGTTACTCCGGTAACGCCCTCAAAACGCAACATTGATACCGCGAGATTTCCATTGTTACTAATAGTTCGAATGCTATCCTTATTTGGCTGTATAGTAAGAGTAAAGGAGTTTAGACCAGTACCCTTCAGAGAATGAGTACCATCTTCAATCAAATCGCTTGTAATGTTTACCACAGTATTGCCAGTAAGCCCGACATTATTAATAATTTCAAACACACCACCATTGCCCGTAAGTGTGGTAAAGGTTTGTCCGCTGCCTACATTTATAGTTGTAGTTAATGGTGCCACTATTGAAAAACTATGGGGTGAAGTTGGAGCTTGAACTTGTGTATTAACATCTGTGTGTGAAACGCCAATTAAAGGATTGCTTCGTAAATTCGGAGTACTTACTTGGTCTTGTGCTACCAAATAATACTCATAGGTTTCTCCAATAGTTGGAGTAATTCCGAGCGATGAATAATTTAAGTTGAATGTCCAGTTACCATTATTAGCATTTCCACTATTAAATGTCCCTTGTGTGCTGATCCATGCAGAAGTTGCTGGTGCCAATCTGCGAAACCAAATTCGGGGACGATTGCTTCCACTGGTTGGGACCCCTAAACCGATATCTGTTATCGAAACTGCTAATGAAAGATTAGTAGTACTACTGATTAAGTCATTTATTGGAGTAAAACCTATAAAAGGGTAAAAAGCATCTACAGCAGTAAAATTACCGGCATCTGCGCCAATATCAACTGATAATGAATCACGAAGATTTCCGTCAAAATCATCTTTTACTGTTAATCCAATTCTGCCAAAAGATTCTACAGGACTATTTCCACTGATATGTAAATCTACCAAAGTTGCATTACTCGTTGGATTTACAAAACCTGGATTTCCCGACCCACTGCTTGAATCCAGTTTACTGATTTCTTGCCATAATGGTAATGTTGTGTAAGCATTGGTTTGTTGCAAGCCTACTGTTCCTCCTATACCGGGAGCATATAAAATATTATTATTTGAGCTTATAACTGTATAATCGGTTGGAGCAGTTAACCAAAGTGCAGCATTATAAGCTGAACCAGAACTATTGGAGCGTGCATTAACCAAAACATTATTGTAAAGTTTCATGGCGAAACCCGAAATAATTCTGTAAAAAGCTGCAGTATTTCCAACTGAAATTACACCACTACCTCCTATGTAAACACTATTGTGATAAAAGTTTAAATTATTTCCACCATTTTGGTAAATACCATAAATATTACAACCTTTAGTTATACTGTTTCCAGAAGCATTTATACCCAAACGAATCATATTATTCTGGATTATAGTTCCGGTGCCTTGAAAAATCTGAATTCCCGCAAGAACACTATTTGCATTACTTGAAGAAAGATTAAGGCTATGAATAAAATTCTTACTTAAGTAATGAGTTCCAGAAGTTGGGCAGCTGGCATAAATTCCAAGTACACGCACCGCAGCAGTATCAGTTGTATTAGTAAGTGTATGAATAAGGTTTTGTGAAACAGATTGACTACCACTAGCTCCATTTGATGATGTAATTGAAATACCTAATATGGAGGTGGCAACATTATTTGGGTTTTTACTACTTGTGCTTAAATTATATATTGTATTTTCAGTGATTGTATTAACTCCATTTGAGCTAGAAATACCCACTACCTGACCGTTTGTAGCGGCTCCTATATAATTGTTATTCAGGTTTGCAATTGTATTATTAGTAATGTTTATTGGCAAATTCTGTGAGCTGGTATTATGGATTCCAATAACGAATTGCCCTGTTGTACTATTTGATGAAGTTATTGCATTCAGGCTATTTGCTGTTGATACATTTCCTATGATATTATTTGAAACATTTAAACATCTGCCACCTATTGATATTCCATAAATTGAGCAAGAAATAGAAGCGCTGGAACCGCTGGCATTAATCGAACCAATAGAATTGTTTGAAATATTAACCACGGCAGTTGATGATGTTCTAATTCCCATAACGGCTCCTCCTGTAAGAGATGAAACTACGTTTATAGAACCTGTGGAAGTATCTCCTATGGTATTACCTGTTATAGTACCAACATTTACTTTTCCCGCTGATATAATTATCCCATTCCAAATACCACTAGTTGAACTATTTGCATTTGCAAACGTAAAAGAAAAATTAGCAATTGTATTCCCTTGAACACTAGTTGCAACAGCGGTATCCACACTTAAATATATGCCCCAAAAAGAATGTGCAGTGCTTGCGTTATGTGTCCATGCTGATCCACCGGTATTGGCCGCTGAACCACCAATACTATTAGATGAAATCAAATGACCTCCTCCACCAACTACTGCAATTCCTCTATAGGGATTACTTGATGTTGGTGTTCGTGTTGCTGTTTGGTAGAGATGATTACCGATAATGGTCCAACCTTCATTGTATAAATTTAAATTAATCCCATGTGCACCAGCCCCAGTAGTAAAGAAATTATAAATATGGTTGTTGCTAATTATATTTCCCGTATTTTCTTTATCCAGTGTGCCTTGAGAATAAATACCATTTTGAGGAGTAGTTAGCCCATCTCTGATATGGCAATTATCTATTGTATTACTGTCGTTACCTGTTGTACCTGTGGTGCTGCCAAAAATCACTACTCCCTTATTTGAAGTTGGGTTTACACCACGTAATGTACAATACTTTACTGTATTAAATGAAGCATCGTTAAGGTAAGAAATTGCCACACCACTAGAAGATAAATTACTAATGTTCAAATACAAATTATTCCCAACACCACCGGGTCTTCCATCAAAAATTATATTTTCACACCCATCCATCAAAAAGATAGCTGTAGAGTTTGAGCCACTAATGGTAAGAACTGAACTTACATTTGAGGCCGGGCGAACTGTAATGGAATTGCTGCTACTTACACCGGTAATGGCTCCAAAGGTTAATGGAAATGTTTCTGAGGAGCTTGTATAGGTACTTGATAGCTCAAAAATAACCGCGCCTGAAACTCCTGCTCCATTGGGTGTTCCGCCATCTGTTCTAGTGCCTAATGTAAGGTCGGAAATTGCCGATTTGATGGTTTTGTAATTAGTAGCACTTGCAGACCCACCAGGATTTATCGTATACGTACCACTTAAAGCTGCATACGAAAACTGCGTTACTAAACAATAAATAATAGCTAAAAAAGCCTTTTTTAACCAGAAATTTGGTGATAAACAATGCTGTTTCGGATTCATGATGTTTGATATTCAAGTGCGCAAATCCTTAAAAATTATTGCACTTAGGTTTATGGTTTTCTATTGTTAAAACCCAATTCAGATTACCTTTTTAATGCAATTTTGCATCAGGTGTAAGCTGAATTGAGATATACCATACAAACCTAGCGGGATGGGCAAATCAGCACAATAGCTGTTTCCCGTCATTTATTTAGAGCCAAGGCCCATTTAAGAAATTGATTTTGAAAATGAATTCTAAATAATTTAGAATCGAAATGACTTGAATTTAGGAAATATAACCCATACGACTAGCCGCTAACATCATGCCGGCGAGGTTCTTTACTTCCAGTTTTCTAAAAATGTTTTTGCGATGATTTTCTACCGTAAAAATCGAAATCGCCAACTTGTCTGAAATTTCCTGAGAAGTGAATTCATTTGCAATAAGTTGAATGATTTCAATTTCACGAGGCGACAAAACACTTGAATTTAAGGAGCGATATTTTGATGTTAAAAAATGGTATTCATCAGGAATAGATATCTCATTTGCATAAACACTTTTTATGCAATTTATCATATCAGCTTCGGGTTGTTTTTTATTGATAAAGCCCTTTACTCCAATAGATAGTAAGTTTTCAACCAACATTGCCGAACTTAGGGTTGTATGCGCTATAATCTTAATAAATGAGTAATGGGCAATAACTTCCTCAAACAACTCTATACTTAATACATCCGGGGCAACAATGTCTAAAATAAGAATATCAATTTCTGTTTTAAGTAATTGTTCTTGTAAATCCTTTTTTGTAACACAACTAAATACAACTTCCATCTGGTTGGCTGTTAAAAACTCCGCCAATCCTTTCAAAATAAATGTATGATCATCGAACAAGCCAATTCTAATTGTATTCATCGTGCAAAAGTAGAAGGATGTTGCTTTTAAAATATGCCGGAAAACCGCTATTGATTTATTGGAAATTAATAGTAAAAACGGTCTCTTTTTCAAGCTCACTTTCAACACGAATACTGCAATTGTACTTATATAATAATTCGTGAACTATATACAGACCAATCCCAAAACCAGGTTCTTTATTCGTTCCAAACGAAGAAATAACATCCTTATTAAATAATTGGCTTAGCTTTTCGGGTTTAATTCCCATGCCATTATCAATTACTTTTAATTGACCCAACTTCTTATCAAATACCAATTTAACGGAAGTATTCTCATAACTGAATTTTATTGCATTGGAAACCAAATTACGCAATACAATTTTCATAATATCAGGAGGTAGTTTTACTGTTGTATTTTCTGGAATTTCACATTCAAAGGAAATGCGTTTCTCTTGCGCCGACAATTGAACCTGAGTTATTGTTTCATCAACAATTTCGTTTAGGTCACATAATTCCTGAATGTTTTCTGTAACTGCAATTTCGGTTTTCGACCAGTTTAATAAATTGTTTAAAATCGTATTAGCATTATCAAACTGCTTACTTACCTCATTAATATGTTCTAGCATTTGTTCATCTGCAGTTTTCTTTTTAAAGCCATTCACCAACATATTTAAAGTTAGCATAGGCGTTTTAAAATCATGAGAAATGACGGTAAAAATCTTCTGATTTAACACATTCAATCTTTTCAAATCGTTATTGGCAGAAGCCAATTGTTTATTGGTTTTATTTCGTTGTTTAACTGCCTGATATAAAAACCAAAGTAATACCGAAAAAATAATGATGGCTATCGAAATTGTCCAAACTATAATCTTCTGCTTTGCAATAGTTGCCTGCAATTTTCCATTCTCTATTGCTTTAGCTTGCTCTACCTCTTTTGTTTGGTAATCAGCAATGGTTTGTGCCAATTCCTGAGAATAGATTTTTTTAGTTAATGATATACACTTGTTCTTGAATATGAATGCTTTATTCACAAAATTGTGCTTAAATAATACTTCTGAACAGTAATTATATAATTTCAATAAATCATTTGAAGTGGTTTGTTCCTGACTTTGAGAAATAACTGTATCACAAAAGGCCTCAAGTCCTGTAACATTAAACTGTTTAAATATTTTTTGATGGGTAGCCGAATTCATTGGTGTTGCCTTTAGCAATTTTACATACAAATTAAAACTGTTATATTTTGAATCATGATAGGTATACATTTCATAAAGCAACCCAAGTATATGATTTTCATCAAAGCCCCCTTTATATATTGACGCATCAATATATTGCTCAAAAACAGCAGAATAATAAAGTGTTTTAACCTGAAGTTTCTTTTCGAGGTCTAATGCCTCTTCACAAACCTTAATATAACCATCCAAATCCTGGCTATAATATAAGTATTGAGAATAATAGTATTTTGAATAAATGATTAAAAAAGTATCCTGTAGTGCGAGTGCCTTCTTTTCATTTTTTATGGTGATGTTCTTTAACTTATCTATCTCACCCTTAATTATACAAAGTACAATATCATTCAAATCAGCATAAATCTTAGCTCTTGAAATATCTGCTTCACTTTTATTAGGAAATGAGTTGATATAATTTTTCAATTCTCTAGTTAAATCAGCTGATTCAGCCAACATCTCTAGATTCAACATTCTTACAATTTGATGCCACCTGATTTTTACATAATCCAGGTTGATAGACTCTTTATCTTTAGGTTCCGCAATTACTTTTGAAAGTAGTTTATTCAGTTTTTCAATATCTTGAATATAGTTTTCACTAAGTATTAGCAAGAAATCCAAAACATTGGAATAGCTAGGATTCCCTTTTGCCATTTCTCTTAAGGATAATGAAATTCGGCTATCGGGAATTGTATTCAAGTAAAAAACTGCCGAATCATTTTGTTCATGCAAAATAAATTGCCCAACTTTTTTAAGCGTATTTTCATTGGAATTCTCAGCACTTTGAGAATTTGCACTTAAGCATAAAAAGAAGAAAACAACAATACAAATTAGTTTAGCCATCAGATTTTTTTAATACGGAATAATCAAACAAAAAATTGAAAAGAATATCTAAAGAAAATAACCTTTTCCAGTTAAGTTTGAGTATAGGCGGCTTAAACTAACCTTAACCAAAGATAAAAACTTTTAGGAATTAGCGAAATTTTCATTGTAATCTTCCTTTTTACAGGCGGTAAATTATTAGTAAAAGCCATTTTATAATTTGCCAGCGATTCGCAATTAGCTTAACAAACTATAACCATGCAAAACCTAAAATCATTCTTCCAAAATTCTGGCTTTCTACCTGAAGAAATTGAGCTCATAACCAGCAAATTCAAGGAAAAAAAGCTTGATAAACATGTTTTTTTTGTAAAGGAAGATGAGCTTTCCCAAGAACTGGCTTTTATTGAAGATGGTCTTTTTCAATATTATTCAACTACAGAATTGGGTGAGGAAAGAACTACTTATATTTCTTTACCAAATACTTTTATGGCTTCCTTGTTGAGTTATTTAAGCGAAAAACCTTCTAGGGAAAACATTAGGTCGCTGAATGCTTCAGTAATCTGGATTATAGAAAAGAAAGATGTATTGGTTTTATTAGAGTCAATTCCTCGTTTCAAAGACTTTTACATCAGCCTTATCGAATGGCAGATTTGTTGCATCGATAAAGCAAAATTCGACCTCATTACTTTGTCTGCCGAACAACGTTATGAAAAATTAGTAAAAGAAGAACAGGAACTTTTACAATTGGTTCCGCTGCAATACATTGCTTCAATGTTAGGAATTACACCCAGACATTTAAGCAGACTTAGAAATAAAGTTTAAGGTCTTTTTACTTTTAGACATTTGTCCGGTAGTTTAAACCGGCCCGGTAAGACCTTTGTATCGTAAAATTAATCAATACGATATGAAAAAATCAATGCTACTTTTAGGTCTGTTTTTATGCTTGAATCAGGCATTTTCTCAAAGTAAATTTCCTAAACACCAATTAAGTGTTAATGCATTCAGAAATCCGTCAATCGGACTCGAATACCAACACCGCCAATTTTCGGTACATGCCGGATATTATCTTACCAATTTTACAAGTGGAACCACCACTGAATTTGTAAAAACAGGAGTAAGTTTTTGGTTTCTTCCTTTTGGAAAAAATGAATCACCATCTGCTCTTTATGCCGGTACTTCTTACCTAAGAGGTTTAACCAGAGATTACAAAAACCAAAATGCGCTGGCTTTAGAAACAGGAGTAAAGTTTGCGATTTACAAAGGATTTCAATTTAGATTAGGAATCATTGCACTTGCTTCCCAAAACCAGAGTTTAAAAATCAACCCTACCCCTTCTTTCAATTATTCATTTTCATTTTAAAAGCTATTGAAAAACTCAACAACGACAGGCATTCTGCTTATAATAGGAGCCTTAGGTGTACTCATCCCCTACACCATTCTTACCATCATTTTTGATTACCCAAATATTCTCCGATTAGAAACCGGTCTCATTCTTACAAAGTTTAATGAGGGTGGAGCCCAGCTAATCTGGACCTGGTGGGCTTTCGCGGTTTTAGGATTACCACTTTTGCCTGCAATGGTTTTGCTGGGTAAAGAACTCGAAGATAAATTTTCCTATGTTAGATGGGCTACAAGTATTGGAATCATTGGTCTTGTAGTTCAAATGATTGGTTTACTTCGTTGGACATTTATTGTTCCAATCTTGGCAGAAAACTATGTTCATGGAAGCGGAAACAAGGATGCAATTCTGATAACATTTCAAGTTATTCACCAATATGGTGGTGTTGTTTTAGGAGAGCATTTGGGACAATTGTTTAGCATCATCTGGACCATCATGATGAGTTTGGCTTTTTCAAAGCTGAAAATATTTCCTAAATGGTTGAATATGCTTGGGTTTATATCATCCACAATTTACCTGCTGGCACAAAGCGAATTATTTGCAACCGTTTTACCCAATGTTTATGTAATTGGCTGGGCCGGATTTATTGGAAGCACATTATGGATCCTTTGGCTGATGTTGATTGGCGTTAAATTACTTGGGATTAGAAAATAAGATGTTTAATTTTTTGTTTTTAAAACAAATTACAAAACCTTATTAACTAGCCACTTGTAGAGATAAATTATATTTAGTAAATTCGGATTAAATTTACACAAATGACCAAACAAAGCATTATTGAAAAAACTTCTGAAATATTGAATAAACTACCAATAGAAAAAGCCGAAGAAATTTCAGAATTTGCAGCATTCGTTTTAAAAAATTATGAAGAAAACGAGATTAGAGTAGGAATTCAAAAGCTTGTTGTAGAATCCAAGTCTTATGAATTTTTAAATAATGAAGAAGAAATATATTCTCTTTCAGATATAAAAAGTTTTGAAAATGAATAAAGGGGATATCGTTTTAATTTCATTTCCATTTACGGACTTAAATGGTAGTAAATTACGTCCCGCAGTTGTTTTAATAGATTCTGTTCAAGATATTACCGTTTGCTTTATTACCACGCAATTAGCTTGGCAAGAAAAATCAGATTTAGTATTAAATCCTCTTCCAACAAATGGTTTAAAAAAAACATCCTTAATAAGGACTAATAAATTTGCAACCTTAGATAAATCTCTATCAAAAGGGCTCATTGGAAAAATGAATCAAAAAGAAATTGAGCTTTTGAATGAAAAACTAAAATCAATTTTGCAGCTTTAATTATTGTGAATGTTTATAAGACACAAATTACATTTTTTCTATTTCTGGTAGTAAATAAAAATATCTAGCGCTCTAAAACTTTAACTAAAATCACCTAATCTTAGTATTAATATCTGTTTTACAGAATAAATTATCATTCAAAATTGTAAAATTTCTAATTCTATATTTTATAAAATATGAAAACAATTTTGGCTCAAATGGAACAATTTCAACCAAAACCCTATGAAAAAAGCCCTGATTTTCGCCGTATTCATTGTTTGTTTCTTTCAAAAATCATTTGGACAATTAACCACAGAAATTCCATTAATTGAAGACTTCGAAAGGGATTCAGCATGGATTTGGTCGCCATGGGTAGATTGTACACAACCCAATTCAAAATTGAATAAAGGTTGTGCTCATTCAGGAAATCTTGGCTTAAACTGTATTGAAGATTGTTTCTTAAGAACAGATGTTCAAATTGGTTATCCAGGCCAAGTAATCAGCTGTTGGATACGATTTCAAAGAACTACAAATGCATATTTAGGTTTTGGTGTTAAATCATCTGATAACAGAATTGCTTATTTTCTAAGCGCTGCTCCCGAAAAAGGCTCCTTCGATTTTAGAAAATCACCGGATTATACCTACCCCGATTTGAAATCGGTTTCTCAAACTTATAAACTAAATGTTTGGTATAAAATGGAGCTTACATACAATACCAAAACCCATGTAACAGGCAGACTATATTCCAGCAATGGAACTACACTTCTTAAAACAATTTCGCTTGAATTACCTGATTTAGAGCCGGGAGGAATATTTTTCAGAGGACATTTTCTTCATGTTGATGAAATTAGAGCCGGTAACAAACAAGTAATTAGTGACACTAATTTCTCGCCAAAACCGGGTGTGCCAATGGTGCTTAAAAATATTCTGTTTGAAACCAACAGCAGCAATTTGCTTAAACCTTCATTTGTTGAATTAGATAATCTGGTGGCCTATTTAAAAAGAAATCCAACTTATAAAATCATTGTTACTGGTCATACCGACAATATTGGAAATGAAGCCGACAATAAAAAGCTATCAGAAGCTAGAGCGAAATCTGTGGCAGATTACCTCATTAGAAGCGCTGTAAATTCACAAAACGTAAGTTATCAGGGCTTCGGTGGTTCAAAGCCAATTTCGTCAAATGAAACAGAAAATGGAAGGAAACAAAACAGAAGAGTAGAAGTAACGATTAGTAAAAGCTAAAGACCACGAAGAAGGTCTCATGTTGTTAAAAAAAGCCCTATTTTATTTTAATAGAACAGCTAATCATTGCATGGTCGCTGAATGCCTGAACATGGGTTTGGTAATTTTCACTGCTGAATTTAGCATCATGAAAAATCTGATCTATTCTGAATGAAGGCATATTGCCCGTATAAGTTGTTGAAAATCCGGAGCCCGATTCAACAAAAGCATCTTTCATTTCACCCCGAATAGTTTTATAGGAATAACTAGTTGGAGTATCATTAAAATCGCCACAAAGTATTACCGGATAAATACAATAATCCAGCTTTTCTCTTATAGCATCTGCCTGCACGCATCTGATTTTGAAAGCATATTTCAGCTTCGCAATAATCCTTCTGATTCCAAATACCGGAACCCCTGCAGTACCAGCCTTAGATATGGTTTCAACGGTTTTATAATCCTGCCTTTCGAATACAATAGATTTTAGATGTGTATTTACTACTCTTAATGTCTCACCTTGAAAAACCACATCAGCAAAAATTGAAAGATTGGCTGCTTTGTTTACCATTTCTACATAACCCTTGTTTACAATTGGATATTTAGAGAAAATACAAACTCCGTATCCATTAGGATTAGCTTCACTTAATCCATCAGCATTTACAATAGAAAAATTTCTATATCGACGAAAAAACTCTCTGAACATGGGTCTTTCAAAGTTCCCACCTAAATTAGCAAACTCCTGAAAACAAATAATATCTGGATCTAATTCATCTAATTTTTGGAAGAACTTAACCGTATCTTGTTCGGGCTTATCGTAACCACCCATAAAGTGAGTATTAAAGCTGATGACATTTAAATAATCAGACCGATTTCCTTTTAAATCATGCTTTAACTGAAATTGAAAAAACTTTAATCCAGATGGGATTCCAATTAAAAACAAAACAAGTGATAAGAATATTCGCTTGTCCCAAAAAAAGGCCCAGAAAGGAATAAAAACAAAATTTGTCAAATAAATGATTGGAAAAGCCAATCCAAAAATAGCTAGAGGCCAGAATGTTTTTGGGTCGATTTCAGGCGCCAACAAGGCCGCAATAAGTGGAATTGCAGCTATGATGTTTAAGCCAAAAACTATATGCAGAAATATGATTCTTTTACTCAATTCAATTGTCCTTTCCGAAGTTTTTTAAAATTTCTCTTTCCTTATCACTTAAATAACTCAAACCTTTCTGATTTATTTTTTCCAAAATCCTATCAACTTCCGCTTGACTTGGTTTTTCGTTACTATTCACCTTCATATAACTTGAACGGTGATGAATTTTTAAATTCGATTTTTCTTTAGGTTTAAACAGGTTTTCAATCCAATCAAAGAAACCACTCAGAAAATTATTGGCGTAAATCTGTTTGATATAAAAATAACCAAATGCTGCTCCTCCTATATGAGCGATATGTCCACCAGGATTATCATATGGAATGCTGATTAAATCTAACAAGAGTGTAACCAAAGCAATGTATTTCAATCGAACCGAACCAATTAAAAACAAACTAAGTTCGTATTCAGGCAATAAGGTAGCAGTTGCAAAAACCACTGATAAAACACCGGCACTTGCTCCTCTTGCCGTAGAAATTTCAAGGCTCGGAATTAAGTAAGGAAACACGTGGTATGAAATCATATAAACCAATCCACCTACTATGGCTCCCATAAAATATGCCTGGTAGGTTTTAGGATTTCCTAGGTACTGCTGTAGTAACTGTCCAATCCAGTAAAACCAAAGCATGTTAAACAGAATATGCAAAAACCCTTCATGGAAAAATGTATAGGAAATTATACTCCAGGGTTGAAATATAAAACGAGAAAAACTTGCCGGTAAAATTAACCATTCGGTTATTGTAATTACGATAGCGTTTGAATTAAACAAACTCAAAATGGTATTTACAATTCCAAATACCACAAAAACAGCCACATTCACCATTATAATGCGAATAATGGCATTGCCTTGTTGAAACTTAAATTTTAATTCTTCTACTATCGACATGTATATCCTCCAAACCTAATTGAATTCATTGATTTAGCAAACTATTTAAACACAAAAAACCACCACTTAAAGTATTTTTAAGTATAATCCAAGGAAATAATTAACAGCAAATTGTATCTAATTAAAGCCCTAAATTAAATATCAATACCTTCATATTTAAGAGCGAAAAAGTCAATTCATTTAGCTAAAATCCTAATTATCAATTATGCGTGTTACTTAGTAGAAACTATTTCTATCTGTTTTATTCCAATATTTAATCAAAATAAAACCAAATAACATTCCGCCTAAATGAGCAAAATGCGCAACATTATCCATAGGATTATTTCCCAAACCATCCATCAATTCCATTCCACCCAAAACCAGAACGATGTACTTTACTTTAATAGGAAACGGAAAAAAGAACAAATGTATTTCACGATTTGGAAATAAAACTCCATTTCCAAGCAAAACTCCAAAAACTGCACCACTTGCTCCAACCATTGGCGTATTGATTTTCCTTAACAAAATCGCATTGGCTATTTCTTGTCCGGCCGCAAAATATTTTGGATTAGTTGGATCGGTAGACCAAGCATATAATATTTCAGAAATAGCATCCTTATTCATTAACAAAGGATCTTTTCTCAATAAAATATTCATTTGCTCATAACTCTGATTGGCCATGTATTCGGCAATAGCATCTTTTATTTGAGAAATTTCAAAATAATTTACGCCTAAATACAAGGCAGCTGCACCAAATCCGGTAATGATGTAAAAAGTCAGAAATCGTTTCGGACCCCAAAAATTCTCCAAAAAGCTGCCAAACATCCAAAGTGCAAACATATTATAGCCCAAATGTGAAAATGAACTATGCATAAAAATGTGAGTCACAATTTGAAATGGCTTAAAATAATCTGAACTGGGAAAGTACAATCCAAGTTTGTCACTTAAATCGCCCCATCCCCTGCTCATAAACAACAATGAACCCAAAAATGCGAGTCCATTGATAATCATTAAATTTTTTACAACCAATGGAATACTTGAAGCTCCCATTGGCCTATATTGTTGGTACATATCTATTTATTTACTTTCAAACATTTTGGCTAATTCATCAAGACCCAACATCTTTAAACAAGCTCTTCCATCGGGGGCAAATGAAGGTTCCTGACAAGCAAACAATTCATCAATTAAACGATTCATTTCTTCTGCTTGTAAACGAATTCCTCTTTTAATGGCAGCCTTTAAAGCCAAAGTTTTCGCCACCAATTGTTTCTTATGGTTTTCAGTAGTTTTAGAGTTTTTGTACGTTTCAACTACTTCCTCCAATAAATCCTGTTCGTTTCCCAGATGTAATTCTGCAGGCAAACCATTTACCACAAATGTATTTTTGCCAAAATGACTGATATTAAAGCCTAAAAGTCGAATATCATCTAAAATTTCAAGCATTATTTGTTCGTCACCCGCACTCAAAACAACAGTTTTAGGAAAAAGCAATTGCTGACTTGCAACTGGGTTTTTATCCAAAGCACGTAAGTATTTTTCATACAAAATTCTTTCGTGTGCAGCTTGTTGATCTACCAACATCAAACCTCTTTTTATTTGGGTAACGATATAGGTTTGGTGTAATTGAAAAAAGCTTCTTGAAACTGCCAATTCTGATTCAACTGAAGAAGTTCTAACAGTTTCTGGCTCCGATTGCATTTCAGTTTTCTGGTTATCCTGAAAAAGAATTTCCCAATTTTGATTAACCTGATTTCGCTTTTGAGAATATTCAAATTTTAAATCATCCCATGAATTTCTTTGACTTCTTGATGCAGTTGAAACAGTAGAGTTTTCTGATTCAAATCCTGGATTTTTGCCCAATTCATGATGCATAAAACGGTTATCATCAAAACCAATATTCATCTCCGGACTATTTAAAATTCCACCCAAAGCTTTACGTACAACAGCTCTTAAAATTTGATAGATGTTCTTTTCATCTTCAAACTTAATTTCTGTTTTTGTTGGATGAATATTTACATCTATTTGTGATGGGTCGATGCTGATATGAAGCACATACAATGGAAATTGCTCTTTTGATATCAAACCTTCATAAGCACCAACAATGGCGTGGTTCAAATAAGGATCTTTAATAAACCTTTTATTGACAAAGAAAAACTGTTCTCCCCTAGCCTTTTTTGCCGATTCGGGTGAACCACAAAATCCTTTGATATCAATAATGCTTGTTTCTTCTTCGATGCTAATCAATTCGGATTTTTTTGTGCCAGAAAAAACATCTGTAATTCTACCTTCCAAATCTGATGGCTCAAGCAAAAATTGCTCTTCATCATTGTGATACAAGGCAAATTTAATTTCAGGATTTGCCAATACACATCTGATGAATTCATCTAAAACATGTTTATACTCAACTGGATTTGATTTCAGGAAATTTCTTCTCGCAGGAATATTATAAAAGAGATTTTTCACTGCAATCGATGTACCTATATCAGCAGCAATATCTTCCTGTGAAATTACTTTTGAGCCTTCAATTACAATTGATGTCCCGAATTCATCTTCAACTCTTTTGGTTTTCATTTCAACACGAGCTACAGAAGCAATACTTGCCAATGCCTCTCCCCTGAAACCCATTGTTTTTATTCGGAAAATATCTTCAGTTAAACCAATTTTTGAGGTAGCATGTCTCTCCCAGCACATGCGTGCATCTCCATGACTCATGCCACAGCCATTATCAATTACCTGCACCAAAGCCTTTCCACCCTCCTTTACCAAAAGTTTTACCGATGTACTTTTCGCATCTATTGCATTGTCGAGCAATTCCTTCACCAATGATGAAGGTCTTTGAACAACCTCCCCAGCTGCAATCTGACTTGCAACGTGGTCCGGTAATAATTTTATGATGTCAGCCATTACACAACAAAAAACACCATAAAAATACGAAATTTTCTATCTGTGGAGAACTTTCAACGTTGTGAGCGTGAATAACTAATCTTAAATCAATCCAAAAAAACAAGAATGTTTCTGCTATTTTGTACCAAATTCATGAATAATATAGTAAAATTCCTCATAGGCCGACTTCTTGTCTTTATACTTTTTTGCCTCTCATTTTCAGCATCAGCTCAAAATATATCATGGGATAAATCTTATCCTTGGGTAGATTCTGTGATGAGCACTTTATCTGAAGATGAGAAAATTGCTCAACTCATGACAATCGCTGTTTGGACGCAACGCGATCAGAATTATGAAAAGGAAGTAGAAAAAATTGTTTCCGACTACAAAATTGGCGGGCTTATGTTTATGAAAGGTGGCCCAATGAAACAGGCCGTTCTTACCAACCGCTTTCAATCAAAATCTAAAATTCCTATGCTCATTAGCATCGATGGAGAATGGGGTTTAAGTATGCGTTTGGATAGTACACCAACTTTCCCACGACAAATGGTTTTGGGTGCTGCAAATAACCTGGAATTAACCCGCCAAATGGGCGCTGAAATTGCAAAACATTGTAAAAGATTAGGAATTCATATCAACTACGCACCCGATGTAGACATCAACAACAATGCGGCAAATCCTGTTATTAACGATAGAAGTTTTGGTGAAAATAAAGAAACTGTAGCCAAACTAGGCTGGGCTTATGCCAAAGGTTTACAAGAACAGCATATCCTTGCAACTGCTAAACATTTTCCTGGTCATGGTGATACAGAAACAGATTCACATCACTCACTTCCTGTAATTAATGCAAGTCGCAAACGATTAGATTCACTAGAACTTTATCCTTTTCAAAAGCTAATTGACAATGGGGTTGGAGGTGTAATGGTTGGACATTTATTTGTGCCGGCAATTGATACAAATGCAAATAGAGCAACCAGTATTTCTTCAAATGCAATTCAGGGTTTATTGAAAAAAGAAATGGGTTTCAATGGACTTGTAGTTTCTGATGGATTAAACATGAAAGGCGTTGCTAATTATGCAGCACCAGGAGAAGTTTGTGCAAAAGCATTACAAGCCGGAGTTGATTTATTGCTTTTTGTGGAAGATGTACCTCAGGGAATTTTCTGGATTAAGGATTACCTTAAAAAAGGATTGATATCTCAAGAACAGTTAAATTTATCATGCAGAAAAATTCTGATTACTAAATATTGGGCTGGTTTAAACAAATACACACCTGTTCAAACTAAAAATTTAATTGAAGATTTGAATTGCTGTTCAACAGATCAACTCATCAGAAAAATAGTAAAAACGGGCATTGTAGTTGCTAAAAATACCGATAAACTTATCCCTTTAAAAAATCCGGAGTATTACAAGATTGCTGTGGTTTCGGTGGGTTCATCTCAATTTACATCATTCCAACAAATGATGAATAATTACTTACATGCCGATTTTCATTCAATCGATAAAAACGATTCACAACAAGCGTTCGATTCACTTTTTAATGTTTTACAACGATACAGTTTGGTTATTCTAAGCATGCAAAATACCAGCAGATTTGTTAGTAGAAAACTAGGTTTAACATCACAAGAAATTGCTTTTGTTAAAAGGGTTTTAGCTGATAGAAGAAGTATTCTAGTGAACCATGGAAATCCTTATATCCTACAACATTTTCAGGAAGCAAGAAATGTAATTCTGGCTTTTGAGGATTTGCCCTTAAACAACCAATTATCGGCTCAGGTATTAATGGGAGCTATTGCTTCATCAGGAGAAATGCCGGTTTCTGTTTTACCTGCTTTTAAACTAGCTGATGGAGAAGAAACAGAAGTTGTAGATAGATTGGAATATGTGATGCCTGAAGAAATTGGCATTGAACACACGCCTTTAGCTTTTGTTGATTCTTTGGCAATAGATGCTGTTAAAAACGGAGCAACTCCAGGTTGCCAGATCATAGCAGCAAAAAACGGCAAGGTTTTTTACAATAAATCATTTGGAAACCACAGCTATGATTCTGCAGCATCAAAAGTAGAAAATCACCACCTGTATGATTTGGCTTCACTAACAAAAATTCTTTCTACCAATTTAGCTATCATGAAATTGTATGAAGAAGGAAAAATTAGTTTGAATGATAAATTGGGTTTATACCTTCCTTTTTTAAGAGGAACATCTAAAGAAAAAATTACAATTCGTCAGGTTTTATTACACGAAGCCGGACTTACACCATTCATTCCGTTTTATCAAAAAACATTAAAAAATGGTGAGCTTGATACTGCTATATATAAAAGAACTGCTGAGAAAAACTTTACAACTGTGGTTGCTGATAGTATATTCATTAGAAACGACTACGAAAATGAAATTTGGAAAACGATAGCCATGTCGGAACTTAAACCAAGCGGTGAATATGTTTACAGCGATTTAGGTTTTATGATGTTGAAGAAAATTATTGAGGTTGTTAGTCATGAACCCTTTGAAACCTATCTAAACAATAACTTTTATAAACCATTGAATTTGGCCAATATGGTTTTTAATCCTTATAAAAAGGCCATCAATCAAACTTGGATATTACCAACAGAAAAGGATGAAATTTTCCGCAAGCAACAAATCAAAGCTTACGTTCACGATCCTGGTGCAGCTATGTTGGGAGGAATAAGTGGTCATGCTGGTTTATTTTCTAATGCAAATGATGTGGCTGTTATCATGCAAATGTTGCTAAACGGAGGAACTTATGGTGGAAATCGATTCCTAAAAGAATCAACTATCTATATGTTTTCTAAAAAACAGAACAAAAAATCGCGCAGAGGATTGGGATTTGATAAGCCAGAGACCAATTTATTGAAAGCAACACCCGCCGGAAAATTTTCTTCTGCATTTTGTTTTGGTCATACAGGCTTTACTGGAACATGCGCTTGGGCCGACCCCAAAAACGGTTTGGTTTACGTGTTTTTATCGAACAGAATTAACCCGACAGCAGATAACAAAAAGCTTGCAGATACCAATGTTCGCACAAGAATTCACGATTTGTTCAATGAAATAGTTAGAAAAAAATAAGGATAAATTTAAAGCACATTCAAGCATCAAATCATCTGAATAAAAGATTGAAAAGGATGGCTTAAATGTAATTTCCTCAAAAACAAAAGATTGCAAATAATCCAAAAAAGCAAAAACCTATTGCATTTGAGATTTAAATTCCTACATTTGACTTTTCTATTAATTTTTTATGAACATCTACATCGGAAACTTAAATTGGACAGCTAGCGTAGAAGATTTACGCAACCTGTTTTCAACCTACGGCGAAGTATCATCGGTTAACATTGTAAACGATAAATTTACCGGTAGAAGCAAGGGATTTGGTTTTGTTGAAATGCCAGACGCCGGAAGCGCACAAAATGCTATTGACAACTTAAACGGTCAAAGCTTCATGCAAAGAAACATTACTGTTAATGAAGCTCGTCCTCGTGAGGAAAGACCTCAGAGAGAAAGACGTTCTTACAACGACAGAAACTAATTTTCTGAACAGAAATTAAAACCCGCCGAAAAGCGGGTTTTTTTATGCCCTTTTGTGTGATTTTGATTTAAACCGTGTAAGTATTAGGTTTGATTGTAAAACCTGCTTAAAACGAAAGAAAATCGCGTATGGAATCAAAATTAACCGGAATGAATGCCCTTGCTTCATCAATTTTTGAAATTAATAAGGAAAAGGGCTTTTGGGACAAGGAAAGAAATATCGGAGAAATGCTAATGCTGGTAACCAGTGAACTTGGTGAAGCTATGGAAGCTCACAGAAAAGGAAAATTTGCCAATTGGGAAAATTTTGAAAAAGATAAATCCAATGTCGGTGAGAATTCAGCATTTCAAAATCATATCAAAGACAGCTTTGAAGACGAAATCGCAGATGCAATTATACGACTTTTAGATATGTCAGCAGGATTAGGAATCAACCTTGAAAAACAAATTGAAGCCAAAATCAATTACAACAAAACGAGAGAAAAACTACACGGAAAGAAATATTAATCCTTTCGTTTAAGCTTTTTCTTTTGTGCTGCCGTCATTTTATTGATTCGGTTATAATAGCCCGTTTTGCTTGCAGGAACAAATATTGCAAGCTTTTGTCCGGCTTTAATTTTATTCTTTTTGATTTTATTCCACTTGCTTAAATCAGCAGAACTCACATCAAACCAATCTGCAATATCACTTAATACTTCACCTCGTTTTACGGTATAAAATATCTTCTTGATTTTTTCCCTTTTCTCAGCTGGCTTTTCTCCCTTTTCGCTAGAGGTTTCAACAGCTTCAGGATCTTTCTCTATTGAAATTGGTTGAAATTCTGTTTGATTAATTGGCCTGTAAACTGAATCTTTTAATAAAGAAAATTTTGCTGCTTTATCAGTTGGTATTCTGATATAATATGGCTCTTGAGCATATGGAATAATGTCTTTTCTAAACTGTGGATTTAATTCTCTGATTAATTCAATTGGCATATCAAGTGAATTTGAAACCTGTTGAAACGACAACCATTTCGGTACCCAAACTGTATCACAAACCGGAAATTGAATCGGTTCTACAATTTTAATTCCATGCTCTTTGTAGTAATTCAGAATATAAACCGTTGCAATTACTTTAGGATACAAGTCTCTGCAATACGATGGCATTACCTTATAAATATCCCAGAAATAAAGGCTGTTTCCTGCAGAATGAATAGACTTGTTTAGTTGCACAGGAGAACATCCATAAGCAGCAATTGCCAATGGCCATGATTTGTAAATACTGAATAAATCCTTGAAATGTTGGGCAGCAACCTGACTTGATTTTACAGGATCACGGCGGTCATCAACATAAGTATTTACTTTTAATTTGTACATTTTGCTCACCTGGAACATCATCATCCAGATGCCACTTGCACCATTTGCATTAACAGCTGAAGGATCCAATAAAGAAGCTGTTGCAGCTAAATATTTTAAATCTGTAGGTAAACCCTTTTGTTTTAAACTCTTTTCAATAAGTGGAAAATAGAATTTACTTCTGGCTACCAATAATTTTATTTGTTCGGGATTAGCTAAATATTGTTCAATAAATGGTTTTGCAGAAGGATGATAATTAATTTCCAATCCGGTTTTTAAAGCAGCTAATCTGCTTTGATATACCTCATCTTGCCCCTTCAGAGCTGCATAAAGGTTTCCTGAATTCAATAACAGGAATACCAATAAAAATAATAATGCGCTATTCTTTCTCAACACCATTCTCGCAAGCTAGTGCCAAAAAATCTTTACATTAAAAAAAGTAATTAAGATGTTAACAGGTAAAAACCCTGCTGTGACCAATGAAAAATGATTAAGATAGGCTTTTTGAAATGGCTAATAAATCAGCATCTTCAAATCTTCTACCCATTAATTGCATGCCAATTGGTAAATTTTCGCTGTTGTTTCCAAATGGAATAGAAACAGCTGGATTCCCGGCAATATTGGCGTGAACTGTAAAGATATCAGCCAAATACATCGCTAATGGATTCGAAGCTTTTGCACCAACTTCAAATGACACACTTGGTGATGTTGGCGAAATGATAAAATCATAATCTTTAAACAGTTCTTCTGTTTTATTCTGAACTAATCTTCTAACCTTTTGTGCTTTGCTGTAATAAGCATCATAATATCCTGAAGAAAGTACAAATGTGCCCAACATAATTCTACGCTTTACCTCAGCTCCAAATCCTTCTGATCTCGATTTTTTAATCAATGAATCTAAATCTTTAGCATCCGGAGTTCTATGTCCGTAATGCATGCCGGCAAAACGACTCAAATTAGAAGAAGCTTCTGCAGTTGTTAAGGTATAGTAAACCGGAATCATGTAATTTAAATATGGAAAGCTGATGGCTTCCACTTCATGTCCAAGAGATTTTACCTTTTCTAGAAATTCAAATGCTCTTGCTTTAACTTCCGGGTCAATTCCTTCTGCGTCAAAGGTTTCCTGGATGTAGGCAAATTTCTTTTTGCCTGAAATTTCTTTTGATACGTAATCTCCAACCGGTTTTGCAGAAGATGTTGCATCGTTTTCATCTTCACCTGCAATTACTTCCATAATCAATTGGGCATCACTTACAGAATGTGTAATTGGGCCAATGATATCAAATGATGAAGCGTAAGCAATTAAACCCCATCTGGAAACTCTGCCATAAGTAGGTTTATATCCCACTAAACCACAAAATGATGCAGGCTGACGAATCGATCCGCCTGTATCACTTCCAAGACTTGCCAAACACATTTCTGCTTGAACAGAAACTGCTGCTCCGCCTGAAGATCCACCCGAAACTCTTTTTTTGTCTGCTGCATTTAAAACCGGTCCATAAGCCGAAGTTTCATTGGAAGCTCCCATTGCAAATTCATCGCAATTGGCGCGACCAATGATAATTGCATCTTCAGCCAATAATCTTTCAACCACAGTTGATGAATAGATTGACTCAAATCCTTTAAGGATATTTGAAGATGCCGATACTTTATGGTTTTTGTAGCAAATATTGTCTTTGAGTGTCAATACCATACCGGCAAGTTTACCGGCATTTCCCTGTTGAAGCTTATCCTGAATTCTTTTAGCAGATTCAATTGCTTCATCAGAAAAAACTTCTAACAAAGCATTTAAATCTTTTTTTGATTCAATATTATTTAAATAAAACTCTACCAATTGAGGTAAAGTAAGCGCTCCCGAACTAATATCGTTGCGGATTTCCGATAAGGAATGGTATGATTTCAATTGACTTAAAAAAGAGTACGGTTAAACAGAAAAAACTTTATTTCTTGTCACCTTCTTTGGTGCGCATTCCATCTTCTATTTGGTCTTTAACGCTTTTTTTAGCATCGTTAAATTCACGGATTCCTTGTCCAATTCCACGCATTAATTCAGGAATTTTCTTTCCGCCAAATAATAAAATAATAGCTAAAATAATCAGAATCCATTCGCCACCGCCAAGGTTTCCGATAAATAACAAAACATGGTTCATTTTTGTATGATTTGAATTGCGAAGTTATACAATTTATTTTTCTTATCTGCTAAATAGCTTTGATTCCTCTCAGCTATTTTAGCTTACATAACCTTTTCAGGCCTTTTATTTCCTTTTCTGTCAGCTCTCTCCACTCACCACGTTTCAGTTTTCCTTTTTCTAAATCAGCATATAAAACCCTATCGAGTTTATCTACTTTATAGCCTAAATGTTCAAACATACGGTGAATGATTCTGTTTTTTCCACTATGAATTTCTATCCCTACAACCTCTTTGTTTTTAGGATCAGGTTGAGCAATTGCATCCGGTTTTATCACACCATCTTCCAATTCAACTCCATTCGATAATGTCCATAAATCTGTAGGTCTTAATGGTTTATCTAAAGTTGCTTTGTAAACTTTATGAACTTCATATTTTGGATGCATCAAACGTTGAGCCATTTCACCATCATTAGTTAAAACTAAAAGTCCTGTTGTATTTCTATCCAGTCTTCCAACCGGAAATACTCTTTCTTTTAATTTTCCTTCAAAAAGCTCCATTACTGTGTTTCTTCCATCACCATCTTCAAAAGTTGTAATGGTATCTTTTGGTTTATTTAAAAGTAGATATACTTTCTCTTCAACCGAAAGTTTTGAGCCATTAAATTTAACAACATCACCACTTTTTACTTTTGAACCAAGTTCTGTAACAACAACATCATTAATACTTACCAAACCTGCCCCAATCAAATCATCAGCCTCTCTTCTACTACAAATTCCAGCATTCGAAATATACCTGTTTAACCTAATTCCATCGGCTAATTCCAAATCAGATTCAGCTGTTTTTTTTGGTGCCTTTTGTTCTTTTTCTTTAGCTCTTTCTTTTGATTTAGAAAAATCGTTATCTCTCTTTTGGTAACCTGAAGTTCCGCGTCTGTCTCCATAAGAAGAGCTTCTGCCTTCATTATCTCTTGAAGAACTTCCTCTGTTTGAACCATAAGTTCTTTCACCATCTCCTTTTTTATCAGAATATCTGCTTGGTCTATCACTTGAAGACGAAGTTCTTGGTGAGTAAGGTCTGTCGGATTTAAATGAGTCACCTTCTTCGCGTTTTCTGTAAGGTGCTCTTGGTCTGTCTGATGAAGAACCTTCTCTTTTAGCATAAGGTCTGTCCGACTTATAAGAATCGCCATCCTCACGCTTTTTGTAAGGTGCTCTTGGTCTGTCTGATGAAGAGCTTTCTCTTTTTGTATATGGTCTATCAGATGAAGAACCCTCTCTTTTCGAATATGGTCTATCAGATTTGTATGAATCGCCGTCTTCGCGCTTTCTGTAAGGTGCTCTTGGTCTGTCAGATGATGAGCCTTCTCTGTTTGAATAAGGTCTATCCGATTTAAAAGAATCGCCTTCCTCACGTTTTCTGTAAGGTGCTCTTGGTCTGTCTGAAGATGAACCTTCTCTGTTTGAATAAGGTCTGTCTGATTTGTAAGGAGCTCTAGGTCTTTCTGAATCAGAACCCTCTCTTTTACTAAATCTACCGGTAGTTGAACCCGATTTTGATGGCCTTGAATCGTATGAACGTGAATTTCTTCCTTCACTTGATTCAGTTCTTGGACCTTTACTAAATCTTCCTTCAGGTTTTTCTCCTCTTATATAAGAGCCAGAATCTGATTTTGTATAAGATCTTCTTGGTTTATCATCACTCGATTTGCGAAAATTTGACTCAGAATCGCTTGAATTTCTTCTCGGTTTTTTGCCTAATTCAACGTCTTTGCCTTTACTTCCCGGTTTAGCATACCTGTAATCTACTTCTTTTTCATCGCCGGATTTTTTATTCCAGCCTTTCATTTCAGATTTCTTTGTAAAGCCTTTTGGTGCGCTTTTCCTGGGTGTTCTGTTACCCGAACCAAAAGAATTTCCTGAACCTGAACCACCTCTATTGCCTCTTGGGCTTCTGTTACTTTGTTCGTTTCTCATAAAATAGCCTGCAAAGATACGAATTAAAGCTGCATATGCTTCATTTTCAAAAAAATAAGGGTCGAAATTACTTCCGACCCTTACTCAAACTCTTTGATTATGACTATTTTCTTCTACTCATTGTGCGAGTTTTTCCGTTTACTGTCACGGAAATTTCATTATCACAGTTGCCATTTCCATAATCAATTGTGCGTGTAGATTTGCCTTCGGGATTCATTTCTACAATTCCACTTACAACTCTCCACTGACAACTCATATCAATTTTTAAATCTGATATAGTTTTAGCCGTAAACAAATCCCCTTTTCTATTGGTTCCTGATGAAGTCCCGCTAATTAAATATATATCATCCCACTTTGTTTTTGTATCGTAACCACTAATCCATGTTCTTGTTCTGTTTGATGTCCAGCTATAAACCTGATTAGAAGTATTGGTAACTTTCATCTCAACAACTATATTGTAAGTCATTTGATTACTGGCATTTAAGCCCATATTACTTACCGTTTTTGTTCCTTCAACATGGTTATCATTTTGGTAAAAATCTTTAAAGTTAATTGTGATTACAGTGCCCGATTCTCTATAAGCTCCTGTCCATGTTACTAGAATTACACCACGTCTTAAATTACCATCTTCACAAACATAATTCGTTGTACCATAATCAATTGTCATTGTTTTTGGAGATGAAACTGAATCAATTGTAACAATTGGAAAACCGCCTTTCTTTAATCCACCATCAGTTGCAGCCATATCAACCTCTTTTACAATTAGGTCAACATTGAAATCCGCACTATTTTGATCTTGCATAGAAGTTAAGTCACTTTCCGAACTTTCATTTTTTCTACAAGATGTAAAGCCAACTGTTAAAAGCAACAGCGCCAGAGTAGCCGATTGAATGAACTTTTTCATAATTATTAAATTTTATATACCACTCAGATAATCAAAAATACAAAAGGTTTAATGCTTAATTACATTTTTATCAAAATTCAGAATTTCAATAATTTTAGAAAATGGCTTTAAGTAACTATGTTTGAAATAAGGGAATATAAAATGAATAATAAAAAATTACTTCTAATCATCGCAGTTTTTTCAGCAGTAACCATATTGTCGCACTTGGTCTCAAGTGCATTAAATGGTACAAATATCCTGTTACATTTTATCACTTTATTCTTTGGCTGCTGGTATGCAATTAGTACCAAAAATTTAACAGCCTGGATTATGGTTTGTATGTTTATGGGAGTTGCATTAGGACTAGATCTTCCATTAATCTCCCAAAGTCTGGAAGAAATAGGTTTACCTTTTCACTTTCCTTCTGATGCTAAACCACTTAGAATCTTTAGCGATATTTTTCTACGTTTAATCAAAACTATCATAGCTCCACTTTTACTGGCAACTCTGGTAGTTGGAATTGCCGGACATTCAAACATAAAACAAGTTGGGAGAATGGGTTTAAAAGCAATTGGATATTTTGAAGTGGTTACTACACTGGCACTTATAGTTGGATTATTAGCTATAAATATCAGTGGCGCAGGTTGGGGAACAAATTTAAATGCTGCAGAAGCTCAGGTTGAAAAGGCAGAAAAACTGCTTGCTCAGAAACAATCTCATGATGTTATTCTTGATATTTTTCCGGAAAACATTGCAAAATCTGTTGCTGACAATCAGATTCTTCAAATAGTTTTATTCAGTATTTTATTCGGAATTGGTTTAGCCATGGTAAAAGATGAAAGTAAAAAAATGCCGGTTCTAAACTTCATGGAGGGTCTGAGTGAAACCATGTTTAAATTTACCAATATTGTGATGTGGTTTGCACCTTTAGCTGTTGGTGGCGCAATGGCCTATTCTGTAGCAGGGATGGGACTTGGCGTGATTGGAAACCTATTAAAACTGGTAGGAACTTTATACATAGCATTATTTGCATTTTTGGTTCTCGTTTTATTACCGATTGCACTACTTGTTAAACTTCCATTCAAAAAATTCCTTCATACCATATACGAACCGGTTTCTATTGCGTTTGCCACAGCAAGTTCCGAAGCTGCATTGCCAAAAGCCATGGAAAATCTGGAAGCAATGGGCATTCCTAGAAAGGTTGTCGCATTTGTACTTCCAACAGGCTACAGCTTTAATCTTGATGGAACCACACTCTACCTTTCACTTGCATCAGTTTTTATTGCACAATCATCTGGAATTGATTTAAGTATTTCAGAACAAATTCAAATGTGTCTAATTTTAATGCTAACAAGTAAAGGTGTAGCAGGAGTGAGGGGAGCTTCATTTTTAATTTTGGTAAGTACCGTTTCTTCCTTGGGATTAGATCCTCACAAAGCATTTGCAATTCTTGCTGTTGATGCGCTAATGGACATGGGAAGAACCACAGTTAACGTAATTGGTAACTGTTTAGCGACATATGTAGTTGCCAAGTGGGAGAAAGAAATATAATTCTACGCGATTCTCAGCCGTTTGGAAGTAAATAGACTTAAATAATCGCTTAAATCAGGCTAAATATCAATAGTTTAGCCTCTTCAAATCCCTATACAATTTTTTATTCTTTGGCAGTACTCAAACCAAAAATCAGAAAAACCTTCAAAATTTTATTGGAGCTTAATCTTTATTATTATTCTGATTAGAAAATAAATCGAAATCAAAATTTACTTCATTACATCAAAGCTTCATTTAATCGATGCTAAAATCTTTATTTTTTTAAGTACTAAGTCATGGTTTCAATGTAGGTTTATTTGATACAATCAACACTCAAAGCCTAATTCTTGTTAACTCCTTCTGGTGTTAGATTTCACGTGAAATCTAATTTTGTAAGAAAGGAGATTCACTTTGATTCAATATACTAAATACACGATGAACAATGGCTTAACTGTCATTCATCATCAAGACGACAATACGCAATTGTGTGTTTTAAATCTACTTTACAAGGTAGGTTCAAAAGACGAGAACCCCAATAAAACAGGTTTTGCACACTTATTTGAGCACCTTATGTTTGGTGGCTCCATCAATATTCCTGAGTTCGATACACCACTTCAATTTGCAGGAGGGGAGAATAACGCATTTACCTCAAACGACATTACCAATTACTACTTAACTGTACCTGCTTCAAACATTGAAACGGGTTTCTGGCTTGAAAGTGATAGAATGTTAAGTCTTGATTTTAGCCAAAAATCTTTGGATGTACAAAAAGGGGTGGTGATTGAAGAATTTAAGGAACGCTATTTAAACCAACCTTATGGTGATTTGTGGTTGCATATTCTGCCTTTAGCTTACCAAAAACATCCGTACAATTGGCCGACAATTGGAAAGGAAATTTCACATATAGAAAACGCCAACTTAGAAGATGTTAAAGACTTCTTCAAGAATTTCTACGCACCAAATAATGCCGTATTGGTGGTAGCCGGAAATATCAGCTTAGACAAAACCAAAGAATTATGTGAGAAATGGTTTGGTGAAATTCCTGCTCAAAATATCCAAAAACCGGTTTACGAAATGGAACCGAAACAACAAGAACCAAGGCGCAAAACTATTGAATCTGATGTTCCGGCTAACCTAATTCTTAAAGCATATCATATGGGAGGGAGGCTTGATAAAAACTACTACGCCATGGATTTACTTTCAGACATTATTGGCAGCGGAAAAGCTTCCAATTTGTATGATGTTTTGGTAAAAGAAAAATCGCTTTTCTCAGAAATAGATGCCTATATCAGCGGCGATGCAGAACCCGGACTCTTTATGATTGAAGGGAAAATATTACCACAAGTCTCAATAGAAGATGCCGAAACTGCAATTCGTGAAGTGATATCAGATCTTATAAAAACCGGCATTTCAGAAACCGAATTGAAAAAGGTGCAAAACAAAACAGAGACAAATATTCGTTTTGGAGATGTCAATATCCTCAACAGAGCAATGAAACTTGCTTATGCAGAATACCTCGGAGATATAGAATTAGTGAATAAAGAAATCGACTTATACCTGGAAATCGATGTTGAATATATGAAGGAAGAAATATCTAAAACATTACAGGAAAACAATTGCTCAACCATCATTTACCAAGCAACAAACAATGACACTAAATAGAACAATCATTCCGCAAACTGAAAGCATAAAAAATCTAAAGTTTGATAGATTTAAATCGGAAGTAACTATAGGTGGAGCACCAATTTACTTTCATTCAGGAGGAACAGAACCTGTTATTAAGCTAGATTTGGTATTTAAAGCAGGTTATATCGAACAAAATAAAACAGGCATTTCTTCATTCACAGCAAGTATGCTAAGTGAAGGAACCAAGAATAAATCAGGAAAAGAAATCCTAAATGCTTTGGATTATTACGGTTCCTATTTCCAGGTTAAAAGCGGAGAGGATGATACAGTAGCCACACTTTATTGCCTTGAAAAACATCTTGCCAATTGTTTACCACTTTTCATTGAAGCAATAACAGAATCAAATTTCCCTGATAAAGCTTTAAATACTTTGAAAAGAAATGCGATTCAAAAGCTTAAAGTTAACCAGAAAAAGAACTCATACATCTGCAGAAGGGAATTTGCAAAGAACATCTTTAGTGAAGATCATCCTTATGGGAAATCAAATTCAGCGGAAAATATCGAGAGCATTTTACGGGATGAATTGGTAGAATTTCACAGAAACTATATTTTAAACAACCTGAACTATGCCATACTTAGTGGAAACTTTTCACATGAAACACTAAGCCAAATTTCATCTCAACTAAACTACAAAGAGTCAGAAAAATCAATACAATCGAAGCGTGAAACACCTCCATTCATACAGCCTGGAAAATACTTCGTGGAAAAGAATGACTCTGTACAAGCAGCAATTAGAATAGGTAAACATGGACTACACAGAAACCATGAGGATTTTGCAGCATTCCAATTACTAAACTTAATCTTTGGTGGATACTTTGGCTCGAGGTTGATGAAAAACATCAGGGAAGAAAAGGGACTAACTTATGGAATCTATTCAAGTCATGAAATAAATAAACTTGGCTCCACCTGGTATATAGAAACAGAAATCAATTCTAAATCAAAGAATATAGGAATTGAGGAAATCTATAAGGAAATGAACATACTTAGAGAAACAAAAATCTCTAATGAAGAGATCAATATTGCTAGAAATTATCTTTTAGGTTCGATTCTAAAGAGCTTGGATAATACACTTTCATTATCCAATAGAATGAAACTAAACCTCGACTACAATTTAGAGGACAATTATCTATCAAACTTCATTGATAAGATAAACAATATTGATTCTGATATACTATTGCTCACAGCTCAAAAATACTTTACAGAAGAGGGTCTCGTTGAAATGGTAGTAGGAAAAAATTGAAAAGATTAAAACTATATATCATATTAAGTCTAATAGGTTTTGCAAGTCAAGCCCAAAGTATCAAACCAAGAAAAGCGTGTAGAAGTATAAATGATAACACAATTTTATGGTCGAGAGTACCAAATGCTTGCACAATAATTGGAAATCTCATTTTATATGGGCGTGAAAGTATTGCATCTCCATTTATAGAACTATCAAATACAGTAAACCCAAACAATTTCACATTTACTCACTTAGGCGCAAATCTCCCTACTAACAAAGATTGGTCGTACTATTTCACATACCAGGTTGATTGTGGAACTGGAGTAATAAACGAAATTAGCGATACAATCAGCGTTGATATAATTCAACCTGAACAATCATTCTTAGATTCTATTTCAGTAGAACTTGGTACAAACAGAATTCTTATTGGCTGGCAATCGAATAAAAGTCCCGACTTTGGATCATATAGTTTATACAACTACAATAGGGCAGACCCAAGAGTTATAGAAAACTATATTGATACATTTTATACCGATGGTTCTTCAGGAGATCCTACTACTACTAAACTTAGGTATGAAATCACTAGTTTAGATAGTTGTGGAAACAGAAATCCTCTGAATGGAAATATTCATCAAACAATTCTACTTACTGCAACAACAGATACCTGTGCTAAAACTTGCACAATAAACTGGAGTCATTATGAAGGCTGGACAGAAATAGATAAATATTATATACTTAGATACAATGCTCCTGATCAAATAATATTAGATTCAGTGAGTGGAAATATAAATACCTATACCATTCAAAACCTAGATAGGATTATTCCATACTCATTTTTTGTAAGGGCTGTGAAAAAAGATACAAGAAGAATTACATCATCAAGCAATACTGCAAATGCAATTCCTTACTTTAGAATTGAACCGAGTGGACAATACATTTCCAATGTTTCACGTGAAAACAATTCCATAGAAATTAAAGTACAACAAAACAGTCTTCAAAACAAAAGGTACTTGATACTAGAAAGAGATGCTGATCTTGGATTTACTGAGTTAACTAAAATTCAAAACAACGAGAATAATTATATCGACCAAAATGTAAGTGTAAACAAAAGGTACAAATACAGAGCAATAGCAGTTGGCCTATGCAATAATGTATTTGATACTAGCAATGTTTCAGGTAACATTGTTCTTGAATTAACAAATAACGACCCTAAACTTGAACTTAACTGGAATAGGTATTTCACGTGGAACAAAGACGTAAAAGAATACATAATTAACAGAGCATCAGGAACTAACATCGATAATGCAACAAATTTCATGGCATTTCAATCGGGCACTGACACATTTACTACAGATGTGATCGATAAGAACCAAGCAGTGTGTTATTATATAGAGGCTATAGAAAACGATGTTCTAACCAGATCAAAGTCTAATATTGAATGTCTTAGCTTCTCCGGTAATATCTATTGGCCAAATGCAATTAGTCCTAATGGAACAAACAAAGTCTTTATGTTTTATGGAATAGGAATAAACCTCAATAAAACAGAAATAACAATATACAATAGATGGGGTGATATTGTTTATCAATCTAATTCACTTCCACAAGGTTGGGATGGAACAGATAACAATGGCAACTCTCTACAAACAGATACATACTTTTTCAAAGCACTAATATCACAGAATGAAAAAATCAGTGAACAAAAAGGAACAATCACAATACTTAGATAATATACAATTCAGTAGCACAAGAGTTAGAACAAACTTCAATAAAAAGAAATATACTAATTGGTGCAATCAGATTGCTAAGCATTACAAAAAAGAAATTGAAAGTATATCATATTGTATTGTTAGTGATGAAGAACTTCTTGAAATAAACAAAGAGCACCTAAATCATGATTACTATACAGATATCATTACTTTTCAACTGAACGAAAAGAATGAGAACCTAGAAGCTGATATCTATATAAGCTTAGACAGGGTAAAAGAAAATGCAATGCTACATCATATAAAATCCAGCATTGAACTTCGAAGAGTAATTGCACATGGACTCTTACACCTCATCGGATTTAAAGACAAAACAAAAAATGACCAACTCAAGATGCGAGAAGCCGAAGAGCATGCCTTATCTTTGTACCAATAAAATTTACCAAGTTTCACGTGAAAACAAATAATCTATATTCTTCTTACGATGTTATTGTTGTAGGTGCTGGACATGCTGGTTGTGAAGCAGCCAATGCAGCAGCTAAAATGGGATCAAAAGTCCTACTAATAACCATGGATATGAACAAAATAGCTCAAATGAGCTGTAATCCAGCCATGGGAGGCATAGCAAAAGGCCAAATAATCAGAGAGATAGATGCAATTGGAGGTGGTTCAGGCATCATTTCCGATAAGTCTACCATACAATTTCGTATGCTAAACCGCTCAAAAGGACCAGCCATGTGGAGTCCACGCTCACAAAACGATAGAATGGTATTTAGTGCAGAGTGGAGACAGTTATTAGAGGAAAATCTTAATGTAGATTTCTGGCAAGATATGGTTAGTGAACTCCTGGTTAAAGATGGCAGGGTTGTAGGAGTAAAAGTAGGAATGGGAATAGAATTTACTGCAAAAGCGGTAGTTCTAACTAATGGGACATTTTTAAATGGTATCATTCATATCGGACAAAAACAATTTGGAGGAGGAAGAATAGGAGAGAAATCAGCATCTGGTTTAACAGAACAATTGATACAATTGGGTTTTGAATCGGGTAGAATGAAAACTGGAACTCCACCAAGAATTGATGGAAGAAGTTTAAACTACGAAGCCATGGAAGCTCAAGCCGGTGATGAAAATCCAAGTAAATTCTCTTACTCAAAAAATACAAAATCAGTAGAAAACCAAAGACATTGTTGGATAACTTATACCAATGAAAAAGTACATGAAATACTAAGAACTGGTTTCGATGATTCTCCAATGTATGCAGGAAGAATAAAAGGTCTAGGCCCAAGATATTGTCCATCTATTGAAGACAAAATAAACAGATTTGCCGAACGCGACAGACACCAAATATTTGTAGAACCAGAAGGTTGGAGCACAGTTGAAATTTACGTAAATGGATTTAGCACTTCATTACCTGATGATGTTCAACTGAAAGCTTTGAGATTAATACCGGGTTTTGAAAATGCAAAAATGTTCAGACCAGGCTATGCAATTGAGTATGATTATTTCCCACCAACACAATTGAAGTTAAACCTAGAAACACATCTTATTAAAAACTTATTCTTTGCCGGACAAATAAATGGAACAACAGGTTATGAAGAAGCAGCGTGCCAAGGACTAATGGCTGGGATAAATGCGCATCTAAATATCAACGAAAAAGAATCATATATTCTAAGTAGGGCAGAAGCATATATAGGAGTTTTAATCGATGATTTGGTAACCAAAGGAACTGATGAACCTTATAGAATGTTCACTTCAAGAGCTGAATATCGTATACTACTTCGCCAAGATAATGCAGATATCAGGTTAACTGAAAAAGCACATAAACTGGGAATGGCTAGTGATGAAGCTCTAAACCAAGTTCAAAAAAGAAAAGAAGAAACCGATAAACTAATTAAGGATTTCAAAAAGACCTCCATCACTCCATCAGAAATTAATCCTTTATTGTTGGAATTAGAAACAGCAGAAATACCTCAGAACTATAAATTAGATCAAATACTTTCACGTCCACAAGTATCAATGCAAAACTTACTAAGTCTTGAGACAGTTAAAAAATTAACTGAAAATTTAGAAGAAGAAGTAATTCTGCAAGCTGAGATACTTTTAAAGTATGAAGGCTATTTAGAAAAAGAACAATTACTCGCTGAAAAAATGAACAGATTGGAGGATATTAAAATCTGGGATAATTTTGATTATCAGAATTTAAAATCATTATCAATTGAAGCTAGAGAAAAACTAAAAAAACATCAACCTAAAACTTTAGGACAAGCATCAAGAATTAGTGGAATATCTCCTTCAGATGTTTCAATTCTTATGGTGCATTTGGGTAGATAATTACTTTATTTTGCAGCGTGGAAAAACTAACACTCTGTCCAATCTGTAAAGAATCAAACTTTACTCTTTTATTTGAATGCAAAGATTATGTTGCTAGCGGCGAAAAATTCCCAATAGTAAAATGTAATAATTGCACACATGAATTTACAAATCATAGACCAACTGAAGAAGAATGTGGTGTATATTATCAATCGAATAATTATATATCACATTCCGGTTCTGATAAATCTAAATTAGGAATAACTTACAAGTTGTATGATTTAGTAAGAAATTATTCTATTGGGTTAAAACTTAACATCATAAAAAAATACCAATCGAATGGTGAACTACTGGATTTAGGTTGTGGTTTAGGATACTTCTTAAATGGTGCACAAAAGGAAGGAACCTTTAAATGCCAAGGTGCAGACATATCAGAAGATGCGATAAAATATGTAAAAGACAATTTCAATATTGAGGTAAAAAAAGATTCTGAACTAAAAAGCTTTCAAAAGGGTCAGTTTAATGTAATCACTCAATGGCATGTATTGGAACATGTTTACAGATTAGAAGATCGCTTAAAAGAATTAAAATACCTTCTATCTGAAAAAGGAACCATGTTTATTGCAGTACCAAACTCAGATTCTTGGGATGCGAAAAATTATAAAGAACATTGGGATGGTTATGATGTGCCTCGACATATTCATCATTTCAATAAAAAAAGCATCAATAAATTATTTCATGACAATGGATTTGAAGTTATAAAAATGCGAGGCATGTGGTTTGATGCACCATATATTTCAATGAGAAGTGAATACCATAGAGGAAATGGAAAACTTGGCTTCATTCTTGGAGCAACAAAAGGAATGTATTCCAACTTAAAAGCGTTATTCACAGGAAACCAATCGAGCATACTTCTTATCATCAAACATAAATGATATCTAAAAAATTATATCCCTTCATCTTACTAATAACTTCATGTGCACAAATTGTGACACCAGGTGGAGGTCCAAAAGATGATGAAGCACCTAAAGTAAAATCAAGCTTACCTGCAAACAAAACAACCTCATTTTCTCAAAGTAAAATAACAATCAATTTCGATGAGTTTGTAGAAATTAAGAAGCCGGAACAAATTGTAATATCACCTTATATCAAAGAAAAACCAACAATAGAAAGTGATGGTAAATCCATAGTAATTGATTTAAAAAAATCAAAATTAGAAAAGGACAAAACCTACACCATAAATTTTGGTAATTCAATTTCAGATAATCATGAAGGTAAAACTTTGGAAAACTACTCATATTGTTTTTCAACAGGAAGTTTTATTGATTCATTAGCTATTGAAGGAACCATTGTAAATGCATTAAACTTAAAACCCGAGAAGGAAATAACAGTTGGACTTTACAATATTGAAAACTATGATGATAGTACAGTTATGAAAAACTATCCATCGTATTTAAGTCAAACTAATGAGGATGGAAAATTCTTAATCAGCAATTTACCTCCATCTAAATTTTATCTATTTGCTTTTAAGGATGAAAATAAGAATTTAAAATATGAGAAAATTGAAGATGTCGCATTTTTAGTGAACCCTATCGAAAGCTCATATCCACAAACAAAAACTAAGTTATTCTTATCACAAGCTACCTTACACAACAAGAATAAAATACTCGATACTTTAAACAGAGAACCAGGAGTATATACATTAGCTATTTATCAACCAGAAAAAGTACAATACATTAAGAAAAAAGAAGATAAATACACCTATAGTAGGTGGCAACATAATGAAAACCAAATAGATACACTATTTATATATAGTAAACAGAAAAATGATTCATCCACATCAAGTTTTCAGGTTAAAATTTCTGAAAAAGAAGAGACAATAGAATTCAGAAACCGTAAGAAACTAAAAAACAGTGCATTAGAACTTAAAGTTAACAGAGATTTATCAATAAAAGATACAGTAAAACTCAGCTCAAATTATCCAATTGATAGTATTCGCGCTAAAACTATCATTGTAAAACAAGATACATTACTTATTGAGGCGAAAATTGTACAAGTAGATAATTTCAATTGGACTATCAACTTTAAAAAAGAAGAATCTAAGATATACGAAATACAAATAAAGGATAGCACTATACAAGATATCTGGGGACGATATAATAAAGGTTTGAAAACAAGCATTCAGATGAAGAATGTAAAAGAAACTGGTACATTATCACTTAACATCATTAATAATTCAAAAGAGAACTATTTAATCCAACTTGTAAGCGGAGATGATAAAGAGATCATCAATAAAGAAATAATAAATAGCAAAAGTGAAGTAGTACTATTTGATTATTTGAACCCAATTGAAATAAGAGTAAAGGTTATTAAAGACAGTAATAAAAACGGTAAATGGGATAGAGCAAACTATTCAGAAAAAACTCAAGCTGAAGAAGTAGCATACCTAGATCAGAAAATAACAATTAGAGCATTCTGGGATATTGAACAAAGCTTAGATATCCAAAAAATCTTTAATAAGTAGAAAGTATTCAGTTACTTAGGTTTAAATGCGTCAATGTCGCAATTATGTGTATATCTACGTTAACAAGTGCGACATTAAATGTAGGTAACTAAAAAAACCGAAAGTAGTGTGGAAAGCTGTTTGTAAATGTCGCAATTACAATCATTCTATACACAATATACTGAATTGAAACTTTTACCCAAAAACCTTGTATAACTATATTCAAGATTGTTCACTAAACACATAAAATAGGCTATACCAATGTATTAGAATGTAGAAAACTTGTAGAAAACAGGCTAATAAATTAAAAGCAAGAGCAATTCAAAGAAGTAATCCACCAAATTCACATTACATATTAAATTATATATTTATATAAATTAAACTTTAATGTAATATACCATTGTGTACAGAGGAATTGAAGGCTCAAAAAATCTATGTACCTTTGAAAAGGAGAATTAGTGAATGTCGCAATTTCTAATTCAAGATAAGTTTGAAAATCAGTTAAAAATAAAAATTCATGAAAGAAAGGATTCATCAGTTACTTCAACAAATTGAAGAGATAAAATTAAAAACAGAACAAGAAACTGAAGAGTTTAGATTGAAATTTTTATCAAAAAAAGGTGAGATTAATGATTTAGTTGAAGGTTTTAGACAAGTATCAGCTGATCAAAAGAGAGAAACCGGTCAAATTTTAAATCAACTCAAACAAAAAGCCCAAGAAAAGTGGAATGAGGCTAACCAAATTTTTCAGGGTGGCTCAAAAAATAAATTTTCCCAACGTCGCGATAGAAGTTTACCCGCTGAATTAGAATTTTCCGGAGCGCGACATCCTTTGGCAATTGTTGAAAATGAAGTAATTCAAATCTTAAATAAATTAGGTTTCGTTTATTCTGAAGGTCCGGAAATTGAAGATGACTGGCACAATTTCTCAGCATTGAATTTTCCGCCAAATCACCCTGCTCGTGATATGCAGGATACATTTTTTATCGCAGACGAAATCGCATTAAGAACACATACCTCATCGGTTCAGGTGAGATTGATGGAAAATCAAAAGCCACCCATTCGTGCAATTATGCCGGGAAGGGTTTACCGTAACGAAGCGATTTCTGCCAGAGCCAATTGTTTCTTCCATCAGATTGAAGGAATTTATATCGACAAAAACGTAAGCTTTACCGACCTGAAACAAACTTTGTTTTATTTCGTACAGCAATTATTTGGCGAAGATGTGAAAGTGAGATTCAGACCAAGTTATTTTCCGTTCACCGAACCTAGTGCCGAAATGGATATCAGTTGTTTGCTTTGTAAAGGGGAAGGATGTAATGTTTGCAAACAAACCGGATGGTTGGAAATTTTGGGTTGCGGAATGATTGACCCAAATGTATTGGAAGCAAGTGGAATCAATCCTGAAGAATATTCGGGATTTGCATTTGGAATGGGAATCGAGAGAATTGCCATGTTGAAATTTGATGTGAAAGATTTAAGAACCTATTTTACAAACGATACCCGCTTTTTATCACAGTTTAAAAATTATTAAAAAGAATATGAGTAAAGGACCTGTCTCAAATTTTATTGAGCATCACTACAAACATTTTAATGCAGCTGCTTTAATGGATGCTGCTAAAGGTTATGAAACCCACTTAACTGAAGGTGGAAAAATGATGGTAACTTTAGCTGGTGCTATGAGTACTGCTGAATTAGGAAAATCATTTGCAGAAATGATTCGTCAGGGAAAAGTTGATATCATCAGCTGTACCGGAGCCAATCTGGAAGAAGATATCATGAACCTGGTTGCACACAGTCATTACAAAAGAGTTCCGAATTACAGAGATTTGAGTCCACAAGAAGAATGGGATTTATTAGAAAACCATTACAACCGTGTTACAGATACTTGTATTCCTGAAGAAGAAGCTTTTAGAAGATTACAAAAACATATTTTCAAAGTTTGGAACGAAGCAGATCAGGCAGGGGAGAGATATTTCCCCCATGAGTACATGTACAAAATGTTATTATCTGGTGATTTAGAGCAATACTACGAGATTGACCCTAAAGATAGCTGGATGTTGGCTGCAGCGAAAATGAATATTCCAATTGTTGTTCCGGGATGGGAAGACAGTACCATGGGAAATATTTTTGCTTCATACGTAATCAAAAACGAATTGAAAGCATCAACCATGAAAAGCGGAATTGAGTACATGGTTTGGTTGGCTGATTGGTACAGAGGAAATTCTTCAGGTAAAGGTGTAGGATTTTTTCAAATTGGCGGTGGTATTGCCGGTGATTTTCCAATTTGCGTAGTTCCAATGATGTATCAAGACTTAGAATGGCATGATGTACCATTCTGGGGATATTTCTGTCAGATAAGCGATTCTACAACCTCTTATGGTTCATATAGCGGTGCTGTACCGAATGAAAAAATCACTTGGGGTAAATTAGACATTCATACACCGAAATTCATCGTTGAAAGTGACGCTACGATTGTTGCGCCATTAATCTTCGCATGGATTTTAGGTTGGTAGTTTTAAAAAAAAATTTTTCGGCCGGCTACGCCGGCTTTTTTTATGCCCTTTTCGCAAGGATTTCCGCCATCTCAGCTTGAATTTTGCGCGCCTCATCTTGGGCTTTTTGTGCAAAATTTTCGTCTTTTCCGGCGTAAATTATACTGCGAGAGGCATTGATAAGAAGTCCGATATCTTGAATTAAGCCATTTTCACAAACTTCAGAAAGACTTCCACCTTGCGCCCCAACACCGGGAACCAAAAGAAAATGATTGGGTGCTGTTTTTCTTATTTCGCGAAATTCCTGTGGTTTGGTTGCTCCAACTACAAACATTAAATTATCTGCTGAACCAATTTCGCACATTTCTGAAATGACTCTTTGGTAAAGAAATTCTCCTGATTCAAGTTTTTGTTGCTCAAAATCGGCTGAACCCGGATTTGAAGTTAATGCAAGAACAATTCCCCATTTACCAGGATATTTAAAAAAGGTATCTAATGAATCTTTGCCCATATAAGGAGCCAAAGTCACACAATCAGCTCCAAGACTTTCGAAAAATGCCCTCGCATATTGGTTGCTGGTATTACCGATATCGCCACGTTTGGCATCAGCAATTTTCAGGATATTATCAGGAATATAAGCAAAAGTACGCTCCATAATTTCCCAACCCTTCGAGCCCATTGCTTCAAAAAACGCCGTGTTTATTTTGTATGAAACACAAAAATCTTTGGTAGCATCGATAATAGCTTTGTTAAACTCAAAAACGCCATCAGGATGATTTTTTAAATGTTCCGGGATTAAATTTGGGTCGGTATCTAAACCTACACAAAGGAAACTTGACTTTGTGTTTATTTGCTGAATAAGGCTTTCTCTGTTCAAAATCTAAAAAATTATATTGAATTCAAGCGCAAAGTTATGAATGCTTCCATTATTATTTAGCGGTTTTCCTTCATTTGGCCAAGGACGACCAAGATTTAAATTATTGAGGCCGTATTTAGCAGAACTTTGAAGGATGAAAAAAGGAAAACGGCGTTGGTAGGCAAGAACAGGTAAAAAATCCCATTTGTTTAAAACGGGTGATTTACCGCCCGGAATAGAAACGCCATTAAAATACATATTGGCACTCATTTGGTTCGATGCCTGCAAACCTGCACCAATGCTATGATTTTTGTCTTTACCAAATTCATAAAAAAGAATAAGAGGTAAATCGGCATAGAGTAATTTAATGGTTGAATACTCTCCGTTTTCGCCATTATTGAACGAGCTACCTCTAAACGCAATTTGTAATTCTGATTGCAAACACCAGGTTTTGTTGAGGTGATAACGGCCATACAATCCACCCAAAATTCCGAAGAGTAGTCTTTGATTATCCATTTCGGAACCTAAAAGGGTACTTGTTTGAATACCCATTTTCACCCCAAACCTTGTTTTTCCTTCAGGGCCGGGTTTAAATAAAGTAAAAGTATCGTCCTCTGGATCGTTTTCTGTAGAATCTGTTTGTGCTTTAGCAACAAAGAGATTCAGGCTTAAAATCAGGCAAAAAAAATATCGGAAGCTCATATGCGTACAAATCTAATCGACTTTAACGCAAATAAACTTCCGATAATCTAAACAAATAGTTAAAAACCTATTTAGGGCCTACTGAAAATCTAAAAATGGTTTTCAAATAATAGAAACAAAACCCTATTTTACTGTGTAGTCGAATCTTTTGTAATCGTATGTAGCAAAATAACCTAAAGCACCGCCTTTGATATTGGTAGGTAAATTAGTTGGTGGTGTTTGAAACGGACCCGGAGCACCTGAATTTTGGTTATTGTATTCATTTAATAAATCATACATAGCTTTATCGCATGACCTGAAAATGAAAAAGAGTCTATCACCCGATTCGTAACGGGTAAATGGTAATTCAAATTCATATTGTCTGTTTATTGGAGTTACAGAGTTATCAAACAATACCAAACCATTTTCAAGAGAATCCATATTTGTTGTTTTACTTACTGAACCTAATTGAAAATAAGTGTATTTAATTGGTTGACGTGCATCAAAGCCACTGTAACTAATGCTATAACCTTCCGGAATAAAACCTTCTTTTGGTTTAAAAACCTGAAAGAAAGAATCAACCCTAAACATAGGTTCTAGTTTAGATGTAGCAGTATAAGTTTGACCATTGTATTTCACCAACAAATTATAGGTAGAATCAGGATAACCTTTATAACCTGAAGGAGCTAAAAATAAACCATCATCTGCCATAACAAAAGGAACACCATTAATGGTAACCTCTGCGTCTCTTACTTGCGGATATTCTGTTGGGCCAAAATAGTTTGATGACAAACTCAATTTTACATACGAACCAATATTTTCATCGCTGTTAACTTCTGCTTCAATTACCAATTTTGGCTCACCACCCGGAACATCAATATCAATTTTTTCCTGGCATGAACTTAAGCCGAAAATCAAGGTAGAACCTAAAACTATGGAATTAAAAAACTTTTTCATGTTAAATTAGAATTTGAAATTGTAAGTAATTGATGGAACAAAAGTGAACAGGTACCATTTCTGAACGATCGGATTTCCGTTATCATCATTGTCGTAGCTTAATGTATAAGCATTTTTTCTACCATAAACATTATAGATTGAGGCTACCCAATTCGACTCGTTTTTATAAACTTTTCCCGGAATTTTCTTTCTGCTCCAGGTAATGGAAACATCGGCGCGGTGATAAGCCGGCATTCTTGCAGCATTTCTGTTGCTATATTGAATGGTAGCTTCTTCTGAATTAAATAAACGATATCTCTGACTTGCAATGGTAAAAGCCTCTCCGGTTGCATAAATAAAGTTACCGCTTACTGAAAGTCTTTCTGTGATATCATGACTTAATACCAAAGTCAAATAATGTCTTCTATCAAAACGGAAATCGTACCAATTACCACCATTGATATAATCGTTTTGTCTTTCTGATTTTGACAAAGCATAACTAATCCAACCTGTTGTTCTACCTGTTTGTTTTCTCAAGAAAAATTCTGCTCCATAAGAACGACCTTTTCCTGCTAAAACCTGAGCTTCAATAGCTTCATTAAACTGAATATCTGCGCCATCTCTCAATTCTACAGTATTGCTCATCCATTTATAATAAACCTCAACACTTGCTTCAATTACATTGTCTCTGAAATTTCTGAAATATCCCAAAGCAACCTGATCTGCCATTTGTGGTTTGATGTGTTTATCTGTTGGAGTCCAGAATTCTTGTCCGGTTGAAGCGGTTACATTCTGAATCAAATGCATGTATTGAAACATTCTATTATACGAAGCTTTGATGGAGCTACTTGCATCAGCCAAATAAGTAAAAGCCAATCTTGGTTCGAAACCATAATTGGTATTGTAAACCTCACCTGAAGCATAGTTGGTATAAGGATTTGTTGCATCTTTAGCGGCTTCTTTTACGAAACCATTTTCGATATAAGTAGGACTTCCACCTGCATAATTAATGCTTCTTCCTTCACCAATATTAGAGAAAACAGAAAGTCTCGCACCATATTCTGTGCTTAAACGAGAATTGAATTTGTAGCTATGACTGATGAAATAATTTTGTTCTAAGGCTCTTTTTGAAGGCAATGCTTCTTCAGGAACAATAGATTCTGCAGTAATTTTTGTTCTCACTCCCGGATCGAATTTGTAATAAGTTTGTTTGGTACCAAACTTCAAACTGCTTTTAGGTGAAATGAAGTAATTACCTTCAATTTTTAAATTGTAATCATTGATAAAATTCGAACGTTTAAAATTCAGGTTATCAGAAATATTTAAGTCGAAACCATAATCGTACTTACTGTAAACCAAACTGGTATTTACAAAAAGTTTGTTGTTGAAAATATGGTTCCAACGTAGAGTTCCTGTATAATTTCCCCAACCGAAACCAAAGAAATCACCGAAACCTAATTTGTCTCTACCGGCATAACCTGAAACAAAAATTTTGTCTTTTTCTGTAAGCTGATAATTGCCTTTGATATTGATATCACCGAAATAAGCCGTAGCATCTTTTGTTTGTTCAGTAAAAGGGAAGAAAATATCGAAATAACTTCTTCTGCCTGAAATCATAAACGAACCTTTGTCTTTTACAATCGGACCCTCTACTGTTAATCTCGATGATAGCAAACCAATTCCCCCAGAAACACCGAAATTTTTGCTGTTACCATCTTTCATTCTCACATCTAAAACAGAAGCCAAACGGCCACCGTATTGAGAAGGAATTCCACCCTTATAAATTTCAAAATCTTTAATAGCATCACCATTAAAAACCGAGAAGAAACCCAAAACGTGTGAAGGATTGTAAACCACAGCTTCATCTAAAAGCACAAGGTTATGGTCGATATTACCACCACGAACCGTGAAAAGTGTGCTACCATCACCGGCTTGTTGAACACCCGGAAGCAATTGAATGGCTTTAATGATATCAACTTCACCTAATAAAAGAGGAATCTTTTTTACTTGTTTGATATCGAGTTTAACCACGCTCATTTTGTTCGACTCAAAATTGCTTTTGTCTACTTTATCAGCTTTTACCAAAACTTCTTTGAGGTCTTTTTTATCTTCCTTCAGTTCGAAATTTTGTTTAAGGTTTTGGTTGAGATTAATCGATTTCTTTTCGGTAACATAACCCAGGTAGCTAATTTCGATTTCATAAGTACCAGCGGGAAGACTTAGTGAATAGAATCCGTAAGCATTGGTAGTTACACCAAGTTTAAGGGAAGGAACAGCAACGGAGGCACCAATAAGTTCTTCTCCATTTTTTGCATCTTTGATTTCACCTGAGATGCTGAATTTTTTTTCCTGGGCTGATGTTTGGCTGAGCCAGGAAATCAGGACTAAGGATAGTAAGAGTATTTTTTTCATAAAAGTGATGGAAACCAAATTCTTCAGCGCTCTGAGAATTTGAATTTTGCTGCGAATTTGAACTAATAAAGCCCATTACACACAAAAAGTTTGACGAAATGGAATTTTCTTGCTTTGAACGGGACAGAAAAGCGATTGAAATTCAATCAGATTAAAACCACCAATAAGTTGGCTTTTAGATATTCACCCTTTTCAAATGCGGATTCTGCTTCAAAAATCCTTCTGAAATTTTAGCAACTATAGCATGATTTTCTTGCCAGGATAAATAAACGGAATTTGCCCAAGCCAGAATGATTTCTGCCAGCTGCTGTGCACTTTTTGCTTCAAGAAGATGTTTAGAATTGAACTCACCCCTTAACAAAACGGACGGAGCGTTCAATACCTCATTTTCATTTTTGAGTTTATATTGATTGAGGTAATTACTCAGCAGTGGCGATGTTTTATAATCCCAATCCAGTTTCTTCTCTAAAATTAAATGGAGACGGCTTAAGTGAAAATGATTGCTCCACCTGCTATGAATTTCGGGATGTTGTAAGGCATGTGCATCTACACTTAAAAAACGGTACTGGTGAAAAGACAAATCGCTAAAATCAAACATCTCAAGTGCATGATTGGCTTGGTTCACACAATCAAAAATTCCCTTTTCAAATGGAGCGCCACAAAACTGACAATCGCCAACGCCATTCAGACTAAAACCATTTATTTCTGCCTGACTAATGAAATCTTTCATGAAGAAAAATTGAAAGGTTTTTGGAATGAAATTAAACAGCCACTCTCGCAGCTTTACTGTGTTTGTTTCCGTAAAGGATATAAATCACCAAACCAAAAATCAACCAAACAGAAAAGCCCATCCAGTTTGATACTCCTAGTTCTGTCATGAGGTAAAAATTACCAAATAAACCCAATACCGGAATCAATGAATAGTTGTTTTTAAAAGTGAAATAATTCATCACCACAACCAAAATCAAAAAGGCATAAAAAGGTAATTTATGAAGGAGATTTTCGCTGGTAAAAAAGCCCAGGAAATCATCGGTTCTAAACAGGAACAATGCCAGTGTTGCAATGATTGTCAAAACAGGAACTATCCATTTTCCATTGTAATATGGAACCCTGAAACCCGCATGGTATTCGTTTTTGTGACTTTCCATTCTCAATACCCCGGCACAAACTACTACGAATGCAAATAAGGTTCCGATGCTGCTTAAATCGGTTACTTCTTTTAAGTTCATGAATAGGGCAGGAACAGCTACCAGAATTCCGGTGATGATGGTTGAAAATGCAGGTGTTTTAAATTTCGGGTGGATGCGACTAAATCTTTCAGGAAGCAAACCATCTCTGCTCATGGTCATCCAGATTCTTGGTTGCCCATTTTGGAAAACCAATAATACACTTGCCATCGCAATTACAGCGCTTACGGCAACAATTCCGCTCATCCAGCCCAGGTTTACTTTTTCAAAAACAAATGCCAATGGATCACCCACAGCCAATTCGGTATAGGAAACCATTCCGGTTAAAACCAAAGCAATCAGGATATACAAAACCGTACAAATCAACAAAGAGTTAATCATACTTTTTGGAAGGTCTTTTTGCGGCTCCTTACATTCTTCTGCAGTAGTAGCCAAAGCATCAAAACCAATATAAGCAAAGAACACAGAACTCACGCCTTTCAAAACACCACTCATGCCATTAGGTGCAAATGGACTCCAGTTTTCGGGATTGACATAAAAAGCACCCACCACAATTACCATGGCAATAACCAGTAGTTTGATGCCCACCATAATGTTGGATGCATTTTTGGTTTCTTTCACTCCGCGGTAAATCAGCGCAGTAATGGCAATCACAATTCCCAATGCAGGTAAATCCAACACCATTTTCATATTGCCTAAAACCGGCGCGTTTGTCCAAGCCAAATAAGCTTCTTTCTGAACAGCAGTTAAAGTATCAAAACCCACACCCGTTGCCATGAGCGCCTGAACCTCATCAAAACCTCTGGCGGCACTTAGGTAATCCATGGTAAAGTATTCGGGAATCATCCAACCCAAACCCGCCATTAAACCAGTGAAATAATCACTCCAGCTAATGGCCACCACAATATTTCCTATGGCATATTCAACAATCAAAGCCCAACCGATAATCCAGGCCACGAGTTCTCCAAACGATGTATAAGCATACGTATATGCACTTCCGCTCACCGGCACCACCGACGCAAATTCTGCATAACACATGGCCGAAAAACCGCAAGCCACTGCCGTAAACATAAATAAAGTTATAACCGCAGGACCACCATTAAAACTGGCATTTCCAATAGTTGAAAAGATTCCCGCACCAATAATAGCGGCAATACCCATGGCGGTAAGATCTCTTAAGCCAAGAGTTTTGTGTAGTTGTTGTCCGGACTGATTCCTGATTTCCTGATCGGATAAAATATCCTGGATACTTTTTTTTCTAAAAAACGATTGTAATGCCATTTGATTTGATGAACAAATAACGAAATTTGTAGCAGAATTGAAAGGGCTTTGTTAAAATAGAGATTTTAGTAGGAAGGCTTTTGGCTATTGGCGGTTAGCTGTTAGCGGGAAATTCTACTCTAATGAAAATGTGATTCCTAAACCAATATTTTTCTGGATTCTAATAAAGAAAACCAATCGGTTTAATTGACCGAAATGCAAGCCAGTAGCTAGCGGCTAGTAGCCAGTGTGTTTTCAAAAGCCAACAGCAAATGGCCAAAGTGAGGTATGAATCTTTGATTTTTAAACCAAAATATTCTGAATCATAGCCCTGAATGGGCGAAATTCGTTAGCTGAATTAAAACGGAATACTCCAAGCCCTGAAGGGGCGAAATTCATAGAGACGATTGAAGGAATTGATTCACCCAATGATAACCAAATACCTAAAAATCCAATAACAACAATCAATTACGCCCCTACAGGGCTTGATGTTTTTGTGTTAATTATTTTCTAACCAATTACGCCCCTTCAGGGCTTAGGAAGATTTGTTGTGAAATGAAAATTAAATTACTAAACCAATATTTTTTGATGCAATTTTCTTTAGGAAAACAATTGCTTTAATTAAACCCAATGCGGGCCAAATGCCAACTGCAAATGGCCAATGTGTTTTCAAATGAGGCTGTCGATTTCACTCGTTTGCGCAAAGGCAGATTGGGTGAAGAATAGGAGGAGGATGAGTGGGAGGGATTTAATAGGGGACATGTGTTTGTATTTTTAATTATTTGAAAATTGTATTTGGGATTATTGAAATGGCGAATTTCATAAAATATAGAACTATTGTTCCTAAATGCAAAAACTTTTAAATACCGCATCACTCGCAATTAGTCAAAAGGCTATGCTTTCTTTACGTTAAGTTTAATTTGGTTTTATTTTAATTTTTTGATTTTATTCATTTCCTTATCAAAATCTGAAACATATTTTTTATCCTGAATTACTCTAAAATTTTCAAACTCCCGACTAGCCTTTTCGAGGGCTTGCTCATTTGATATCTTGCCGGCATTATCCAACAATTCATATCGATTGATTTTTAGAAAGCCATCTAGCACATCAATCCATTCAGACATTTTCATGGGGATATTTCGTTCCGCCTGCAGTTAAGCAAAGTTTAAATATAATTCCACCAAGCGATTTAACTCCTTGATTTCTTTTTCTTCTAAATAATTCTTTGCCGTACCAATATCTGATTTTAATATTTTACCATCAGGAGAGTTTTTCCAAGTTGTTAAACCCATATTGGGCTTTTGGGAGTCAACTCTTTTGTGAATAATTTCTGCTGCAGTATTTCCGGTAATGGCCCAATGAAGTTTGTTTTGAACTGTTTTATAGAAATTGTGAGTTAGTTCAGAATTTGTATCATAATCAACGCTACACTGAACATAGATATCAGTTATTTTCTGATAAAATCTTCTCTCAGAAGCTCGGATTTCCCGGATTCTTTCGAGTAATTCCTCAAAATAATCTTTCCCAAAAACCTGACCACCTTGTTTTAAGCGTTTGACATCTAAAACAAATCCTTTTATTATAAACTCTTTTAGTGTTTTGGTTGCCCAAATTCGAAATTGTGTTCCTCTTTGAGATTTGATTCTGTATCCAACTGAAATGATTACATCAAGATTGTAATATGATACCTCGTAATCTTTTCCATCATCGGCAGTTGTTCGGAATTTCCGAACAACTCGACTTTCTTCCAATTCACCTTCTTTAAAAACATTGCTAATGTGTTAACTTACTGTTGATTTTGACCTATCAAATAATTCTTGCATAGCTTTTTGAGTGAGCCATACAGATTCATTATGAACAAATACATCCACACGCACTTCGCCATCTTGAGAGGTATATAGAATAAAATCGGAATTATTGTGAAAAAGCTCTGACATAATTAATTTTCAATTTTAAGAAATTCGCTTTCAATAAAATTATCGGAATTGCATTTAAGCCCTTTTAACCAGACTGATTTTGTAAACCAATTTTATAATTTTTCTCATCCATGTTTGGGATAGTTATGCAAAGGTAGTCTCATAAATCAGTTTTATCAATGGTGAAACAACATGTAAAATCCCCAAAAATCTTGACCGTTAATTAAAAACTATTTCACAGGTGCCATGTGAATTTTTAGCACGATTCCATTGGGGTCTTTGTATTCTAAAATGCACTGTGTTTTTGTGAGCCTCAACACCTTCATGATGGCTTTTACCTTGGTTTGATTGTCGATTACTGTTAGGATTTTCTTTGTTGAATCATAGGTCCAGGTTCCATTTTCAATTTTTTTGCCCTCAATAGATTTTACTTGATTGTCGAAGTAAAAAATCATTCTATCATTCTTTTGGTCGGGACTTGCCATTATTTTTTCACCCTCTGCTTCATAAGCCACAAATTTCCATGATTTACAAATTAAGCTGTCGATTTCACTCGGTTGTGCAAAGGCAGATTGGGTGAAGAATAGGAGGAGGAGAAGTGGGAGGGATTTTAGTGGGGACATGGGGTTAGGGGGGATTAAGGATTTGGGTTTAGATAAGCTTTCGATATTTTGATACTAATACAATTGACAGCAACTAACTTACATTTTAAAATTAGCAGTTTTAACGTTGCTCAAAGTATCCATTATTAAAATATCTTGCTGAGCAAGTTTTGTTGTTCTAAACCATTTTATATTTACAATTCCGCTATCTTTTAAATTCAATTTTATTACTTCAAGTGAATAGCTTGTATTAATTGGCTCATCAATTTCCCAGAATCCGATTGTGCCATCAATTTGAAAGTTAATTGTATCAAGAAAACTATTGTTTTTATAAAGCATCACATAAGCAGGCAATACGGAGCTACTTATTTGAACCTTAAGGTCATAGTTTGATTCTTGTTTAGTACAAGAAAGGAAAGTAAAGGATAAAAAAATAAATATAATCTTTTTCATTGATGACTGTTCTGTTAGCTGCACTAAGTGCCAACAGTTTATAAGTTTAAAACAAAAATAGCTTTTATATTGAAAAACCCGACAGGCTTTATGTTGGTCTTATTTATGCGTTTTCAACAATCTTAATTTCTTCTTCAGTCAAGCCATAAAGTTGGTAAACCAATTGGTCTATTTGGTTTTCTAGTTCGGTTGTATCTTCTAAAGGGTTTTGTTTTTTAATTCTAAGAATTTTAGAAACTAATTGAATATAAGGTAATTCATCATTAATTTCTTTTACTGGAATAGTTTCTAGTATGAATTTCTTAACTTCTTTTGAATTACCTTGTAGTTCAGGAAAAGCCTCATCATAACAAAAATGAAAGACTTTTGAATTTAGAAAAGCAACTAAATAATATAGCTTTTCACCGGATAAAATGAAGCACTTGTCATTAAGGAAATTACCATCAACATCTAGTGAAAATGGTAAGTACTTTGTCATGTTAGGATAAATTATTTTTGGTTTTGAAAAGTCCTCCCAATAAGCGATTGAATCTTGAGTTTCATACCATTCCCCAGAAGTTTGTTTCCTAGTTTTTTCTTTTTGCCCCAATTCATTAATAAATACTTCACCAGTCTGATTTAGTTTAGGTAAAAATTGAGCTAAGTGATTTTTTAATGAAGGGAAGTTCTCTATATCTAAATTTAAACTTGGAAATGTTCCAATTAAATACAAATCTGAATTCGCATAATGGTACTTATGTACATCACGTCCTCTGAGCAAGGGTTTTATTATTACGTCACAATTAGGGTCTTCTGTAATTAACAAATTTTTGGTTTCTGAATCAATTATGAATGCATCATTTAAGCCAGTAAGAATTCCTCGATTGATTTTAATATTCCAATCTTTAAGAGGTTTCCCAAGACTTTCAACTTTATTTTTTATAGCGTTGGCTGGAGAATTAAGTATAATCCAAGAAGATTCAGGAAATTGGTAGATAATAGTATGCTTTTGATTTATTTCTTCTGATAAGTTTATAAGTTTCGTTTGGTCTTTTTTTGTAAATCTTATTGCCCTAATTGGTTCATTATATTCTTTCTTTTTGGAGAAAGTTATGATAGAGGTTAATACCGTTGCACTTTCAAAAATTTCACAATCTGAAAGATCAATTACATCTAAAAGTTGCGTCTTTTCAATGAAAAATTTCCGGAGTGATTGTCCATAATTGCTCCGCATCCAGGCACTGCCAGTAATAAAGCAAAGTACTCCTTTTTTTTGTAAAATCTGATTTCCCCGTTCATAAAATAATGCATATAAATCACCCATACTTGAATAAGTTGAGTAATTAAATCTTTTAAGTTGTTCTGAGGTTTCAATTATACTTTGCAACTGAACATATGGTGGATTCCCAATCACAACATCAAAACCCACAAAATCGCCGTCATCATTAAGCACTTCAGGAAATTCGAAACGCCATTCAAAAGCATTTTCATAAATTTTGTTCGCTTTGATTTCCTCAATTTCTGCTTCTAATTTATTTGTTTCCTCGCTGAGTTGTTTTATTTTTTTATTCCAATCTGCTTTTTCCTTTTTGTTCATTTCAAAAAGCTGAACTTGGTTGTTTAACTTAAATAATTCATCACGAACTTTTCGAAACTTAATTACCTTAGGGTCATTTAATGATATTTCACTTCTGAAATCCGATTTAATATCGGCAATCAAACGCTCCATTTCTCTTTTCTGTTCCTTGTTTTCCGCGTTTCTGTAGGTGTCCACAGCAACTCTATAGCCATCAATGGTCCACTTACTTTTTTTCAAGGCTTGTTTCAGGTCTGCATCAATTGCAAATCGACTTACCAAAGAGTTTCCGCATTTGATGTTGATGTCGATATTGGGAAGGGTTTCAAGCTCCGTGGCATTTTTATAATAGGCGTTTTTCAAAAGCTCAATCCACAAACGCAAACGGCAAATTTTAACAGAGTTGGTATTGATGTCAACCCCAAAAAGGCAGTTTTCAATAATGGTTTGCTTTTCGTGGAAAAGCGTTTCTTGTATGCGTTGAGTTTCCTTATTACTTGGATTGTATTCAAATAGTTCGCCTTCTTCGTCTGTTACAATCAGTTCATCGTTTACCACTTCCACCTGGTATTCTTTCAAACGTTTACCTTCTCGGTCTTGAAGAATCTTCAAGTCGTTTTTTACTGCAATCATTTCATTGAGCGCAGAAACCAAAAAGTGGCCGGAACCAACAGCCGGGTCACAAATTTTAATGCTGTCTACAATTTTGTTTGCCTCTTTTCGGTCTTCAATTTTATCATAGAGTTCATCAAGTGATTGGCAGTTCCATTTTTTGCTTTCATTGAATTTCTGTACAACTGCTTTGCGAATGGTTTCGCGGCACATATACATGGTGATGAATCCGGGTGTGAAAAACGAACCATCTTTATATCCGTTTATCTTCTCGAAAATCAAACCAAGTACAGATGCATTAATAAGCGTTTTATTGTCTTCCTGAATCTCTTCTCCACCCTCAGCACCAAAATCATAAGCATCTAAAAACTCAAACAAGTATTGAAGAGTTGTGATAGTTCCTGTGCGTTTTTTGCCCTGCTGGTCTTTCAGAACTGTTTGTGAATATATTGGTATAGACTTATCGTCCTTTAGGTTGCTGATAAACAATGTTGTTTGCTCAATATCCGTTGGCTCGAAAAGAGATGAATTGAGGTAAGGAATTTTCTCAAAGGCCTTTTTTACATCTTCGTTTCTTTCATCATATTTTCGCGCCAATACCTGAAAAAACAAGCTGTTCAGGTCATCATAGTTTTTGATTTTTTCGAGATTTAAAATCGAATAAGACTTATCTCCTTTGTGGTAGGTGATTAGTTGTGCCTCCAGAAGTTTCAAAAACAAAATCCTGTTTAACCAGGTAATTGATAGTTCTAAAGCAACATTAAACAATCGTTCTTGTTGTGTGCTGCCGAATTGGTTTGGTTTCTCCAATCGAATGATTTTATCCAAACTATCAAGCTGAATGATGGCATCTTCAAGTATGGTCCCAGTGTGTCGCTCACCGGGCTTATTGCGTTCAATTAGTTTTTTGTTTCCTTCTTTGGTTTCAGTTAAGCCAATAATGTGCAATAACTCACCGTAGAAACGTTTATCTAAGCTATTGCTATCGTTGATAAAGGGAAGTTTTAAAAGATGCTCAGGTGAAAGAAGTTTGAATAAAGCAATCAGCGAAGTATCGTCTGATTTATCTGCATTACGAAGTTGTTTTGAAAAGTCTTGAATATTGAAATAGGTGAATTCAATTTCAGTTGTGATGCTATCAATAAAAGGCTCCGCAATTTCTTTATAAAAAACCTCAGTGGTTTTCTTGCTGAGTTCAAAGTTTTCGAACTGTTTAACAAAGGACTTGTTTTGAGCAAAAAGTCTCTCGAAAAGATGCTCATCAAAAATGAACCACTCGTTGATATTGGTGGCAATCAAATGTTTTACATCAAGATTTTTGTGTGTAATTCTCTCACGTAAATAATACAAAACCAACTCCTGAAAAGCTTTGGTATTCAGCTTTTGATTGGTCATCATTTCAGACTTGTTAGTAGGCTTTTTCGCCTCAATGATTACGCCAACGTTTGAACTCGCATTTTGTCCGGTATGAATTACCAGGTCATTCCGACTTTTGGTATTAATGAAATGATTTTGTTTGTAATAGGTATCCTTTAGAAAATCGGAGATGAGATTTTTATGAAACTCCTCGCTTTCAGTATCGTTTGTTCTATCGAGCAGGGTAATAAGATTGGCCTTGAAACCTTCAATTTCAGTCCTGTTTGGTTTTACTTTTAAGAAGGCTTTATTGAGAGCCTTTCTGGGTTTCAATTCTTTTAAATTGTTCACAGCCTTTTTCCTTTTTTGAATAACAATCAAAAATCCACAATTGAATTTTGAATAGTATTTTCAGTTGGGTAAGATATGGATTTTTTGGGAATGGGGGGAGTTTGAAATTGTCAGCAAATTTTAGAATTGATTTTGTTACATAGAGCAAAGTATTGTGTACCAATGAAAGTTCAATTTGGTTTATGTTTAGTTAAAAGCGGTTTTTCTTTCTTTTTTGTTTAAGTCTAATAAGGCACAGGTTTATTCCTTTGGGATATTGAACCTTAGGATATGGGTTGGAGCGCAGGTGCACCATGAAAGGAAAGGCTGGCGAGGCCGTCTACTCGATTAGCTGTAGTTATCTATTGGCTTTCGTTTTCTCTTTTTAGTTCCTGTCCTTTTATTTGATTCATAATGTCTACGATTCGTTCTTCGGTGAAGCCCATTTTCTCCGTATACTTTGAATAATATTTGGTTAATTGGTCTTCTAACAATTGAGATTCGGCTATGAACTCACAGAAATACTTGATCATCTCTAGACGGCCCTTTTCTGAATAAAACTTCTCTATGTGCTTTTTGAAATATTTATGTGCTAGGTAATTTCTCTTATCAAGTACTTTGTCTAGGTGTTCAACAATAGAATCTGTCAAACTATAACTTTGCTTAACTTCATTAATGAAATTGCCCATTGTTTTCTTTGAGTTTTCAATGGAATCAATTATCTCATTTACTTCCCTGTTAGTCTTTACTTTATTCTTAAAAATTCTGTCTGTCCAGAGCATAATAGAAAACGCCTCTTCCAAACATTGTCCTGTATATACGGCAAGACCGAAGTATGCATAAACAAGCCGATGCTTTCCATCATCGTCCTCATTTTCGTATTCGATTTTTGCCATTTCGTACCGATTTTCCATAATATAAGGTTCATAGTATTTAGTAGTAGTTAAAAATCGTTTTTGATTCTTGTCATGGAAATTATTCTAGAACAAATCTTATTGGCTTCCGGAGATGTTAAGTCAGGGTGAAAGGAGTTTATCTTCCCAATGATTTCCTCAATTTCACTTTCCTTGTCTACAATGATGTAGTTAATATCTGCAAAACTGAAGGGAAGTTTCAATGGTCGCAATTTTGCGTTGCATTTTACTTTGTTTTTTTCATAAAAATCACCTTCGTAATAAAAGGCAATTTTATTTTCCTCTAATACTTTCCGAGAGGGAACGAATCTCCATTCGCGCTCATCAGAAAATCTATAGTTTTTATCATCTATTTTCAATCTATCTATCTTTAAATGTCCCTGATAGTTCTTCATGAAGCTTAATAGATTGTAAGCACCCTTTTTCCATGCCATATCAAGTCGGTTTTCATCCAACGCTGTTTGGATTGAAATGAATTGCTTGTAATAGTCATCCGCTAGTTGCGAACGCTTTTCAACATATAGGACAGGATTTAGTTTTTCTCTTCTTGCCCATGCTTTACTTAAACCAATTCCATACCGTCCGTAGGAGAATCGGTACTTTAGTTCAGAAACTGGGAAGTCAGAAAATGATACCATTGGGAAGGCCGCATTAATTCTGTTTTTACCTGCTAAAATATTCTCGTTACAGTAGGTAGGTTTAAAATGTAGGTTCTCAAGAATTCCTAAGATTCCTTTTTTGTCAGTTGTGTGGAGTATTGTGTTTGAACTCAGTCCCATAATAATTGCAGGTAATGGTTTACGTATTGGTGATGATGGGGCATTTGAAACACACAGGCCCAAAATTTGCACAAATGCCCGATAAAAATACAAATGTTGAGTTTACAATTGTCAGCCCCACTATTGCCAATACGATGTTAGTGGTTCGGGCTTTCACCTTAGTCATTAATAAATTCTTCAAGGTTTCTCATCAATTTATTAGGTAAATCTGGTTTTACTAATTTGTCTACTTGCAACAAGTAAGAAGCATACGATGAGTCGCGATTACTTTTTATAGTCTTTTTATAATCTGTATATGAAGCGACCGCACCAATTAAAATAGAGCTGGCAATTTTTTTTGCAGTAAATGCATCACCGGAAAGTCCAAATGCTCCAAAAGCTGTTAATGTGGTCGGTACTCCAACAGCAAAAAGAGATGAAGGAATATCAGATTTCCAAAACTCCATACTTTTTCTTAGCTCTTTCTTATCATATTCAACTTGTGCAAGAAAGTCATTGACTTCAATAAAAGCCTGTTCTTTGTTGTCAATTAATGCTAATTTCATAAATAGTAAGTCAAGCTTGATTCTTAATTGCTCTCTAAGGTCTTTTCGCTTCTCAACAAATGCTACTATTTCTTTTGCTGGAATACTTCCAATGTTTTTGGGGATTAAATCCTCCAAAAAAAGCGAACAATAAAACCCTTCAGCTTCCTCATTACAAATAAAGTCATCAAAGTTTGCTTGTTCAGTAAAATATGGTGCAATTGACCAACTATCAGAGTCATCTGTTCCTCTAACTAAGTTTCTTCTCTGCGCTACAGTTTTTGCTAAATAGAACATATAACCCCTTGCTAATTCTTTTGACAAGTGAAGCCAGCCATTGTGTAAAAAGTTATCGGCTATTTTTTCTAAAGAAGGATAAAGTCTTTTGTCGATTTTGTCCGGGTGAATTCTGTCTTCATCTCCGGGTTCTAAACCAGCAGGAATAAATGGCAAACTATTGCATAGCTCAATAAATTCATCACCAGTTTGTTTTACATCGGTTTCTTCTAAATTAATGTCCCTTACAAGTCCAGCATCTCCAAGGAATCGAATTGTATCACTGTCAAATGGTTTATATTCTGTAGGAACAATTCTATAAACATTATCCCAAAGCAAAAGACTTGATTTAACCCATTCGTCTGAATGAAATTCAATTGAAGGGTAATAGAGTATTGAATTTGATGTCATATAAGTTGTTGTATTTGTAAATTGTTTGTCGCTTTAGCCAGCCCGCAATGGTTTGGCGCTTGGCGAAGAACCGGATTTAGAAGCACTGGACTTTCTGCCAGCACTGAACTTGATGCGAAGCTCGAATCTTCATTTAACCACTGAACCGCCAATTTATTGTTGGTGCTGTTATCGGTGCGTGCTTTTCCTGTCTTCAGTCTCATTTCCAGTTCTTTATTAGACTTCTTGTTTTATTGTTTGGTTCATGTTTATCATCAATTTTACCTATGTCAATAACAACGGGAACTTGTGCAGTCAAACCCGCAATAATACAAGTGCCTGTTGGGAGAATAGGTAAGTATTCAAACGACAATTTGTCCAAGTATGAAATTGTTTTCTCAACGGCCAAAATATCGTTGTTATTAATCAGTCTATGCAAAAAGTAGTTATGTAATTGAGAAATGATTGTTGAAGAAATATCAGATGGTCTTTGACTTGCAATAGTTAAAAACACTCCGAACTTCCTTCCCTCTTTAATTATCTCTTCAAATGTTTCTAAGCGATAGTCTTTCCATTGTTCACTTTCTCTGTCAGAATCTCTCGATAAAATATTGTGTGCTTCATCAACGATTATATTCAAATAGCTTGTCTCGTCATTTTTTTCTTTTTGTTCGGCATATAACTGTTTGCATAAAAGTAATGGGAGAATTTTACGCATATGGATGTTGACTTCTTTTAGAGATACAATTGTGAAGTTTTTCTGATTGCTGATGCTGTCATTAATCTCAATTACTTTTCTTATATCTTCGAATCGCTTCTCCATTCGCTTTATTAAAGGAGATAGGTGTTCTCTGTTTGCATGTCCCTTTATGATGTCGTCATAGTATTGAAATATGATTTGTAATTTAAGTTTGTCAAGGTCATTTAATTTACTAGAAGATAATTTAATAAGGTCTATATCATTGCTGACATATTGTTTCATTTCTTGCCCAAACTTCCAATTGCCGTCTTCTTCAATATAAATAAACTCATTGTTCTTATTGAAGTACTGCAATCTTTCTCTCAGGATATCCAATACATAAGGAATATTTGAACTAGGTAAACAGTTTTCTATATCAGATAAAAACTCAATAATAACCTTAGAGCCAAGTTCTTTATCATTCTTGTCGATTGCAAGGAGCAATTTTGATTTTATTAAACTCAAAATGGCAACATTGCTTGTTAGCCTTTCTGATAACCAAGAATTAGATATTGCTCTCCTTATAAAAGGCGTTTGAGTTTTTTCAGTAGCTTCTAAAACAACTGTCCAGAATGACGGTTCGTAAAGGGTTTCTGTGCTTACAGGAAATTTGTCACCTTTACCCTTCGTAGATAGCTTGTAAATCTGTTTGAATTCCTTCTCTACAATAATATTGTTGTTTTCATTTACATATTCACCATTAAAATCTAAAAGGAAAAATTTAGCGTTAGCTTGGAAGTTTGGTTGGTCTTTATATTTCTTGAATAGTTCGTAATATATTTTTGCCAACGTATATGATTTTCCACTACCTGTATTTCCAAAGATTCCAATGTGGCTTGCAAATAAACTATCAATACCAACTTGTATTTCTTGTCCTTTTTCAAGAGTTAGAGTTCCAATAGTCAATGGCTCATCTTTTTTTCTTATAAAGTCGTGAACACTATTGAACTCCTCTCTGTCTAAAAGGTAACACTCATTATCAATCAAAGGCATTTCTTTTATGCCTCGTTCAAATTCCTTTTTATTAAAGAACCCAAGTAAGCTTATGTTAAGTGTTCTATTAATTTTTTCTTTGTCGCTTGAATATTCTTTCTTAGAATAAACTTTGTCTTCAATCGTGTATTCTCCTTCTACCTTGCCAATTATTTTTGTAAACCCTTTTATAATTTTAATGTAGCTACCAACAGAAACATTTTTGACAAGGTCTCCCTTGTAAAGCAAATGTGAACTATTTTTCGCTTTGTCAACAGAAACACGAATAGCTCGGCCGTCAACAGAAGTAACACTTCCGATTCGGAAGATTGAATCTTTTATTATTTCTTCTTCCATTTCAGCTTAGTCAATTTTGTCCAATACGGCTTTGAAAATACTTGTATTAATAGTTTTGAAATCATAGTTCTCTGGTGCTATTGGCTCTATAAAATCAATATTGTTGTAGCGAATCGTTGTATTGCCCTTCTTCACATTTTCTTCAATTATTGTTTTTGCTGCACTGTCATATGCAAAAACTTTAATTGTTAAAGTTGGATTTGAATTTGCAGCCCGCAAAACAATTTCTCTGATGTGTTCATCAGCCAATGAGAATCCCAAAATAAACAAGATAGTATTTTCTTTTTCCAATTCGTTGGATAAAACCCGAAGCAACTCATAATAGTGTAGGTTTAAAATTGTGTCTTGAAATTTTTCTTTGGTTGGATTAACCACAGCAAGTTTATCATAAGCTACAAGAAAGTCATTAAATGTTGTGTCATAAGTCTTGCTAGAAACTTCAGAAATAAAGTGGTCAAGTTTATCAGTTGTAGTAAAGTCAATAACTTTGCTTTTTACGGCGTCCCATTTGGATTTTATCTCTTCTATTTCCTTTAACTCGGAATAAACAATTTTTTCTTTTTCAGATTTCCATGTCAGTGAGCCGTGAACTTTTAGCAAATTGAAAACAGGAATTTCAGAAGTGTTGTCATAGTGCAAACTTTTTTTGAAAAGAGATTTTTTGAAGTTGGTTAAACTGAAAACAGGATTGAACCTTCCATAAAATCCGTCATTGTATTCAAGTTGCGTATCCTCCAAAGCTTTTTCAAAGAACACATCAATGTTGGTGGTAAATAGATTTACTTGCTTATTGAGGATTGAACTTTTTCGTTTCAGGACAATGGTGTTTAAGAGAACGAGAAACTCTTTGTAATTTTCCATTACTAAGGATTTGCGTGGTCCTACTTTAGTATCATCAATGATGATAGGATTCTTTGATATTACGTTTTCATAGTACTTTCCAAGAATAGAAACTCTGATTATTTCTTTTTGCTTGTCGTTGAGCGTTGTGTCATTATTCAACTCTGTTAAGAGTAATTCAATGTTACCCAAAGTTGAAAAATATGGAACAGACAAACCCGAACCAATTAAGAAATTTAGGTTGCAGTCTTGAATCGTATTTTTTAGTTTATCTATGTCCATGTTGTTGTATTATGATTTTTGCACTGTAGTTTAGTGTTTGCATTGTCGCCATGTCATGAACGATAACGGTTGGCCGATTTGCGTTCGGGCTGGGGATAGAAGCACTAAACAGTCAACCTGCACCAAAGCTGAATAGAAGCACAAAGCTCCAAGTTTGCACGTCACCCCTCCTGACGCAAAACCCGTGTTACCAGCAGTAATTCTTGTCATATGTCCGCTAATTCTTTTTTCAATTTGTCCTTTATAGATTTTGTCGGCACCTTGTCAACAACCTTTTCCGTCAATGATTTTAAAATTTGGAAGCTGTTTTTAAGGTAGTTTTCTGAAGGTGTCTCGATACCGTGCAAAAGGTAATTTCTCACTTGTCGCATTTGGCTTAGTTGAGCAGTCTCAGCAGAAGTTAAAATCTTTTTCTCTTTCAAAATTCTAAAATCTGGTATCAGATATTTTCTTGACTTTATTTCATCCTCTGTCAAAAACTCTCGTGCCGCTTTTTCTAATACCACCCAGCACTTTACAAATGACTCAAAGCCCGATGCTTTCTTTTCTGAAATGTGCAAATTTTTAAAATAATTTTTAAGATTTATTTTATCGGTATCATAGAACTCAACTAATAACATATTCAACAATTGGTCTGTAACTGATTCGTTTGATTCTATGTTTATTTTGTCAATGTAATTATTGAAGTCTTTAGTATCTAGTTTTTTGATTGTGTTTAAGTAGTTATTTAATAAATAGGTGTCTCCAAGCTTGATTTTGTTCAGATAGTTCTTGTCAATTGAGTTCAAAAGGAAATTTGTCAATTCATATTTATCGGTAATATCATTTCGTTGCTTTGTTCTTTCTGCCATTGCGGACTGCAATCTCTCAAGTGCTATTTCACCACTTAATACAAGTCCATTAATTTCGTCAAGTATGGCAAGTTCTTCCTTTGATAAGTCTCCTGAAAATGGCTTGTAAACAAGGTCATGTTCTACCTCTGACCAAGCGTGCATAAGAACAGAAGCTACTTGTATCTCTGCTAAAGTGTCAAGGTATCTTTTGGTTAAATTTTCTTCTTTCAGTTTAACTCTATAATGTGTCGCCCAATACCCTGAAAAACGTTTTGTGTATTTTGGTGTATGAGCTTCGTTAGGAAATTCTTTCTTCTTTTCAATTTGGAAAAGCTCATTAATAATCTCATCGATAATTTCTCTCTCAGAAGGAAAGTATAGAGAAACTCTTATTCCCGCTAAGTCAACAATGTCGTTAAAAATATCGTCAACAGATTTGTATTTTTTCTCTTCATTTCTCTTTAACAGTTTGTCCTTTAATCTGTCTGGCCTTTTTGCTCTATGTGTAACGATAGCCTTAATCCCTCTTTTGAAAAGTTGGTCTTCAATTTTGCTCGCAACAATCTGTGAGAGTTTTTGATAATAGTCAAACTCTTTGTTGTATTGCTTTATAAAGTCGTCTATTATTTTCATTTGACTTTCTGTATGTTATTGCTGGTAACTAGTTTATTGAAGCCACAAAACTTCCTCAATCCAATCTCTTTTAGTAAGGGCAGAAGAAGCAATAGGCTAAACAATACTATCAATTTTTCATCAAAAAACCAATATTGCCTTAAATAATTTATCCGGTTTGTGAATCACAAACAAACACCTCTCAAGTCCTCATCCTCAGTATTCACATTCACACTTTCTCCGGCATTTAGTTTGATTAAGCCTGTGGAGAGTTCTATCCAAACGGGGGAATTGTCGGCGGGGTTGCTTATTTTGTTGTCTTTGATTTGTAGTCTTTTGATGGCTTGTAAATAGCTTGTGAGTTCTGCGGTTCCAACAGACCAAATGTTTTGTTGTTTCCCAATTTTTTCACAGAAAGTGAGCATATTGTTCCATCGTTTTTGGTCTGCAAATTCCCATGAATGGCCCCAAACGTAGAAGAGAGAAAGTGACTTTTTGTTTAAGGCTAAAAACTCATCTGTATACTCCAAAACTTTACTGTCGTGGCAAGTGGGGTTCCAACGTAAATAGTTTTCGGGTAAGTCGAATTTATAGGTATCGCTAACCGTTCTAGCATTGCTAATGCCTGTTGTAGAAATGAGTTTGGAAATAGGCTCATTCGTATTTCCAAATGGGTAAGCCATACTTAAGATTTTCCTTTGGGTAAGGGCTGTTAATTGTTTGATATCAGAATTTAGGGCCTGCTGAAAATCTTTATTAGAACATATTATCAATCAATTAAAATTGGTTTTCAAATTAAATAAAGACAGAAACAAGGCCATCTTTGTCGTTGCTGCCCAATTGAAGTATTATATATACATCTAATTTGGCAGCGTCTAAAATCTGACCTGTTTCTGTCTTTTTCAGCTGGCCCTATTCACTTCCTCCAATATTTCCAACTCCGAAATTTTAATGAAATCTTTGTGATATGCGCCGTGAGCAGCAATCTCATGGTTTTTATAAATGATTAAAAGCGAATCTTTTGGCACATATTTTTGAAAAATGGTATCGCCAAATTCCATAGGCCAAGCCATTGTTGTTCCTAAATAAGATGAATTCAAATTAAATGTTCCAACCAGCCCGTATTGGTCAAATAGTTTAGCTAATTCAATATCCTGAATGGTCCCATCATCATAACTCAAAACCAAAGCTTTGTTTTTACCTTCAGGGTAAGTAGGGCCTGCTGAAGATCTTTATTAGAACTATTTATCAATCAATTAAAATTGGTTTTCAATTAAATAAAGACAGAAACAAGGCCATCTTTGTCGTTGCTGCCAAATTGAAGTATTAGATATACGTCTAATTTGGCAGCGTCTAAAATCTGACCTGTTTCTGTCTTTTTCAGCAGGCCCTTAAAAAAGCAACGAAATTGCTCTTCGTCTTACATGAAAACAACAGCAACAAAGCGGCATAAAACAGAATATATAATCTTGTCATTTTAGATTAAGGGGATGGGTTTGATTGAAACTACTATTGCTGTTTTATTAGCGGTTTCGTAACAATAATAAATGTAAACTTAGGGTATTGAATTTTCAATATACAACATATGAGGCGATTGCAATGGTTAATATTCGCGTTTATTATTTTTCCGCATCAACCAAATCATATAAAAACCAGTCATTATTCAAGTGCTTTTAGGCAGATTCTTAGCGTATCCTTAAGCTGTCTGTCTTAAACGTTTTGTAGTCTACATGTTTTATGATCTCTACATTTTTATCACGCAGTTTCGAAATGAGTATATCCAGATCGGGTTCAATTCTATGCAAGGGTGTCGAAATATGAAAAGGTGTGGAAATATGTATGGGTTCATCGTTTACGTGTAATCCATCAAAGTTTGATTTAATTAACCAAAACGAACCAATTCGTGGATAGTCCTTTTCACCTACCAGGTTGGCATAATCAAAATCTAATTTAGCAAGTAGGGTGAAGTCCAACTCTTCTGAATGAATTAGTAACCAGTCTGTTTGCTGTTCACTAATAAAATCATTGAAGCGCTGAGACGAAATTATTTTCCATAAGAAATTTTGTCCACCAGAAGTAAATTTCGTCCCCGATTGAGTCAAAGCGGCCTCCAACCAATGATTAAACTCTCCAATGGGTCCAAGGTTTCCCTTTGATTTCTCTCTATAAACACGTTGTACCAGGTCAACTATCATTTACTTTATTGAATTTTCTGTAAGCAAAAATACATCTACCAAATTATTTTCTGATGTATTAAAATTGGTTTTGTTGGAGAAGTTTAATTTGGTCTGGTTGTACTTAGAGCATTTGGTTCCTTAGGTAAAGGTGCTTTAATATTAACCGAATTGAAAAGAAAATTAGCAAGAACTAAAATAGTTATGAAACACTCAAAAGCAGCAATTTAAGGATAAAAGTTGTTTTCATATTTAGCTTTTGATCTTCTCTTTTGTCATGAAGCGTATCAATAAATTAATAAGTATCAGCACAATAAAAAATGGACTTAAATGTGCTATCATAGCCTCATTGAATACAAACAAACGAGAAATGCTCATGAGATAGAAAACCTGTAAAATCAAAAAGGAGTACAGGCAAATCTTGTTTGAGTTGATGTACAATTGTTTTCGTTCAATTTGTATATCAGAATCAAGTATCCATTTCACATATACATAAATAGAAATCGGATAAATAATATAGGTGAGAGAAGGGAAAAAACTCCAGATTTCTATATCAAAAATCAGAAACAACTCCAGCAATTTTGAATAGAGCAGAATTAAAGTGGGAAGCAGCATCACATGCCAAATCAGTTTGGTTTTATTGTCATTTACTTTCCTTAAAAACAGCAGGGTAAAGTTAATCAATGAAGGAATGAAAAAGGGGCTGCTAATGTTAATAGGTGAATATAAATCCGTTCTATGAAATAGTATCCCTATAAGAAGAATGAGTGAGGATAGACTTATTGCCTGAACAAAAGTTTTTTCTTTTCGAGTTCTGAGATAATAAATTGTTAAAAGCAGTGAAACCAGACATACTGCGATATAAGTATAGAATAAACTCAATATTCCACCAACAATACCATTGGATAAAAGGAATATGGGAAGGATGTTTTCAAACATAAGGGTTTCATTATTTTTGGCTTCTATTTGTGGAATAAGTTATAACTCCTTACACATTTTCCGGTATTATTAATGACATGTTTATCTAAAGGATGAGAAGCTAAACAATAGTATAAATTTTTGCGGGGAAATCTATGGGGGAGGATGGAGGTGACCTATTACTTATTTGGGAACATCCTCTATAATTCTGGTTTAATTAGGTTATTTTTTTAACTCTACCTCGCAGATGCATCTAAAACCTATCCAGGATTTGGGATTCGAATATTTCTGAAATTTTGAGATAGTGTATTTGTCGTTGAACAGTGGTTGTCCGTTCAAATAAGTTTGAAAGTTGAGACCCATTATTAAGCTATCACTTACTAATTCTGATACATTACCTAACATATTATAAATGCCATAGATATTGGGTTTGCCAAAAATCACCGATTCAGTTTGTAGAGGGATATATGAGGTATCGCCACTTGCATTTGCTGATAAAACAATTGGCAGTTTTTTCAAATTGAAATACTCTTTAGTATTGGAAACCGGTTTATTCTTATTGTCTAAAATATCTACATAGCCCAATGGGTATTCTGTCTTGTTTAAACCACTTTGAGCGGCATATATCCATTCTTCCTTAGAAGGTAATCGGTATTTAACAATTTTAGGGTAGTTATATGTACTGTCAAAATTAAAATCCTTAATATGATTAGCTTTTAAATATAGCATTAAATTAACTACATCAGAACGCCAATTACAATATTTAACAGCCTGATCGTAGCTGATTCCGATTACAGGAAAATCTCTATAAACAGGGTGTTTGAAGTAGTAATATTGTAGGTCATTATTTCCAGTACTATCTTTTATCCAACATAAAGTGTCAGGTAGAACTGATAAATATTCTTTTGGTTGAACTCTAAATATCCAATGGACATATTCGAGATAATGAAAGTTTGATAATTCAGTGTAGTCAATGAATAAATTATCTTTGAGCCAAGTAGTTCCTGGGGGCACAATTTCAAATTTGGGAGATTTTCTGACTTTATCATTCAGTTGTTTTGATGAATTACAATTGATAATTAGAAACGCAAAAAGGATGAGAATTGTCTTTGACATTTAAATTGGCTATTTCTATTTAAAGATTACAAATGATTCACTCGAATATAACATAGTGAAGCAATTTAATCAACCACCCATATCCTATCAAACTGAATAAGTCCAAAGTAGCGTAATGTTTAATTTTGTTTCTTTTTCAAAGGTTTGAATGTAGGTTTCAAGAATGTATTTGTATAGGTCGTATTTGTTTGCGAATTCCCGAGTGCTATCAGTATTCATGGCCATTTGTTTATCACACCTTGTTCTTACTTATTTCATAACATCCATTTTGAAGCAAATTCATTGGCTTGCTCTTCTTTTTGTAAATCGGCTTCTGAGTAATCAATTTCTTCCAGGAAAATATCTTTTTTACCATGTAAGAGTATATGGCCTGCTTCATGAAAGAAGGTAAACCAGAAACGTTTGTTTTGTTTTTGATTTTCAGTTAATTGTATCAATGGATTATTGTCTATCCATCGAGTTGCTCCGCTGAGTGGCGCTTTTTTGATGCAGGGTGTATACACCACTTTTACACCCGCTGTCAGACAGATTTCTTGCAATTGTTCAAAGAAATTATTGGGTTTCGAAATCATGAGATTTTTGATTTCTACCAATGCTAATTTGAATTGGGTTTCTGAATAATCTTTGCATTGAATTTCCTTGGCTTGAATTTCTCCTTGTCTTATCCAAGCAGAAATGGCATAAGGTTCTTTGGTATGTGCCAATGAAATACGGAATGCAACTTTTAATTGCTGATTGAAAAAATAATCCTTCCAAGCATTGGGAGAGCTCAGTCCAAAAAAATGAAACATTTCTTCTGCTTTTTCTTCGGGTTTAGTTTTTGCATTGATCCAAGCACATTTTACCATTTCAGCAAAGGGGAATTGTTTTGCCCAATCTAATGCATCTTTAAGTGCCAGGGCTCGTTTTTCACGGGCTTTATATTCGTCGAAGCGGTACTGACTTTTCATCCAAAATCTTGCCGGAATTTTTAATACACTTTCAAAAAGAATGGCCATTTCGGGGGTAATAGAACTATCGCCTTTAAGAATGGCAATGATTGTTTTTTCTGGTTTTCCTGTGCGAACAGCAAACTCTTTGGGTCCCATTTTCAACTCCTCCAGTTTCTCAGCCAGCGTTTCACCCGGATGAAAAGCAATGTCTGTATAAAATTCGTTTACAGTTGTCATACTTGCTGTTTTTAATGGTAATCTACTATTTCAATTATTTCTACTGCGATAATTTCTAGCCAAATAAATTGACCATGTTCATTTGTTGGTATCGGTTTTAATTGTGGCATAAAAATGAGCCGATAAGGATGGTCGAGATCACAAGCCCACTGCCCTTTGCGCGTATCTTTAAGCTCATGATAACGACCGGGTAGATGTCTTACATCTTCAAGTGTATCGGCTTCGCGTATATCAGTTAATCTTTTTAGAAAGAGATTGGCTCTTCTTTCGCCCATTTCCTGTCTACACCTTTTAGGGTCATTGGCTAGTTTCCCTAATTTTTTATGTCCAAATTTTATGTCCACAGCAAAAATATTGTAATTATTTTTAATTTACACTAAGTGTAAGTTTTATTTGTTAAAAAATCTGATTAAGCAAAAACACAATTGATTTTTAGAAATCATATCATCTTCAAACCCCATTTTTTATTGTTTGAAATTAGGGAGATTAATATTTGATTGGTAAGCGAATGATTCTTACTTGATGTTGATGTGAGTGCAATCAATACAATAAAAAAGGCCTTTAAATCCTTCATCAGAGCGGAGTTCCGTTGAATAGAGTAGAAGAGATTCAAGAACAATTAGCTCCAATTATTTAATAAAATAGTTTTGGCTACTGGCTTAATCATTGCAAAAACCTCCAAATATGGAGGAGGTTTAAGGAATACCCTAAAAAATTTCACCAAGAAAATTCAGAATTACGAAAAGTAGATTGCTTCATAAAAAAGCAGCAGCCAAAGACAGCCAATAGAAGCCCTTATTTAAACAAAAACAGGAAATGGGGCACAAATATAACAGCCTCGAAAAAACCGAAGCCTTAGTGGGGAAAAACACCCAAGAAAATTTTGTAAATACTTAGCCTGGCAGATTGTTCTCCTGGCTTTTTGTGTAGATTCGCTTTGTTTTAAAACAAATTCCTCTCAATAAAATCAATCAAAGAGTGGATGACTTTGATATGGATTTCCTGAGCTCTGTCGGCGTAATTGCTGTGTGGGGCACGGATTTCAACATCGCATAATCCTGCCATTTTACCACCGTCTTTGCCTGTTAATCCTATGATTTTGATGCCTTTTTTACGCGCTACTTCCATAGCGTTTAATACGTTTTTGCTATTGCCACTGGTTGATATGCCCAATAAAACATCGCCTTCACGACCTACTGCTTCCAAGTATCTGCTAAATACAAAATCGTAACCATAATCATTTCCAACACAAGCCATATGACTCACATCACTCATAGAGATGGCGCCAATTGCGGGTCTGTCGTTGCGGTATTTGCCAGTTAGTTCTTCTGCAAAATGCATGGCATCACACATACTTCCACCATTACCGCAGCTTAAAATTTTACCACCGTTTTTAATCGACTCTACCATTATTTTTCCGGCTGCTTCAATGTTTTCAAAATTCTTTTCATCAGCCAAAAAGCGACTTAATACATCATGCGCCTCTGTGAAATGTTCTTTAATATGGTTCATTTTAATATGTTTTTTTGTATAAATATAATCTCTAATCTTAATTAGCTTTGTCGTGATAAACTGCAAACGTTGGCCATTGGCTTTTAGCTTTTGGCTTACAATTCGTTGTAATTAAAAAGATTGGTTTTCAAAACAAGGTTAATTAGAAAGCTTATTTTAAAATACAATCTCCCTATCAACGTATCTTTCTTCGCCAATGGCCAAAAGCTAACGGCCAAAAGCCTTCCCACTCTAATCTCTCAATAGCACTAAGCAATTTCTCCCTACTCCAATCCCCCAATCCCCCAAGCCAACAGCTAATAGCTAATAGCCAAAAGCCTTCCCTCTCCAATTTCCCATCAGAAAAACTAATGCTTGATCCTGTTATAAGTCTCCTTGCCTTTCTTCAAAAACTCAATAAACTCCGGAACGCTTTCATTAAACGCTCTTGGATATGCCAGCATGTTTTCATTGTGATCAATCAATACATACAAAGGTTGTGCATTGGCATTGAATTTACGGATTTGTAAATCCAAATTTTGTTTGCCAATTTCTTTTTTCTCTTTGTTGTCATAAGGAGAAACATACCATTCGTTTTCAGCTAATTTCTCTTTTTCATCAGCATACAAAGCAACTACTACGTAATCTTCATTTAAGATTTTAAGCACTTCCGGATTGCTCCAAACATTGGCTTCCATTTTACGACAGTTTACACAACCATGTCCGGTGAAGTCAATGAATACAGGCTTGTTCACCAATTTACTGTAGGTTAAGGCCTGACAATAATCGAAGAAGCCGTTTAAGTTATGTGGCAAGTGAAACAATTTGCTATGTTTCACTTCTGCTGTTAATTTGGCTTTTTCTGTTTTAGGTGTATACAAGTCGAATGCCAATGTATGTTGAGGTGGTAGGTAACCTGAAATAGGACTTAAAGGAGCACCAAACAATCCGGGGAACAAGTATACGGCAAACGAGAATGATGCAATGGCTAAGAAGATTCTTGGTACGTTTACATGTGTTACCGGACTATCATGCGAGGTGATGAATTTTCCCATTAAATATAAACCGGTGAACACTGCAATCACAATCCAAATGGCGATATATACATCGCGGTTTAATAATCCCCAATGGTAAACAGTATCGGCAACAGATAAGAATTTTAAAGCCAATGCTAACTCAATGAATCCCAAAACTACTTTTACCGAATTCAACCATCCGCCTGATTTAGGCAATGAACTCAACCATTGCGGGAAAATAGCGAACAAGGTAAACGGAATAGCGAAGGCTAGTGAGAAAGCAAACATTCCTGCAATCGGTCTTAAATAAGTACCGCCAAATGCCTGAATTAAAATATTTCCAACCAATGGTCCGGTGCAAGAGAACGAAACTAAAACCATGGTAAATGCCATGAAGAAAATTCCACCATAAGACGACATATTCGATTTGGAGTCGATGGAATTCACGAATTTATGTGGCAATGTAATTTCGAACATTCCTAGGAAGGATGCACCGAATACAATGAATATGAGGAAGAACAAGATGTTCGGAACCCAGTGTGTACTTAACCAATTGGCGAAATCAGGTCCCATGAATACTGCAACCAATGTTCCAACAATGGTATAAATAGCAATGATGAAAAATCCGAACATTAATGCTTTAAAACGACCATTGTCCTGATTTTTGGTGAAGAAAGTAACAGTCATTGGAATCATTGGAAATACACATGGTGTCATGATTGCACCTAAACCAAAAAGGAAGGCGTAAATCATAAAGCCCCAAAGCGATTCTCCACTTCCATCAATATCTCCTTTTTCACCATTTTCTTTGATGTATTGGTCGCTAGGAACCTTCATGTTTTTGTAATCACAAGGGTCGGAATCAGCAAGGGTTTGAGTGGGAGTGTGGGAGGTGTCTGCAGTTGTAGTATCAGGTGAAGAGGTTTCAACAGGTTTTGCGGGTGTTGGTTCAACCGGTTCAGGTGTTTTAGATTCTTCGATGGCTTTTCCGCCGCTAACATTTACGGCGAATTTTAATTCATCATTGAACAAAACACATTGACCAGTAATTTGAGAACATTCCTGAAACTCAAGCTCTGCAACAATTTTTGGATTGGCTTTTAAGATTTTTACTTTTTGATGAAATTCGGCTTTTCCAACAAAAGTTGAAACTTCACCTTCAAAAACATCATCATATTTTTTGTGGCTTCCAACCGGTTTGGTTTTTCCAACCAGCTCGTAACTTGCATCCTTTTTAAAATCAATAAAAGCTACTACAGGACCAACTTTATCGCTAAAATCGTTGGAATACATGTACCAGTCTTTTTCGATTTTACTGGTAAAAATCAAATCAACAACTTCCCCAATTTTAGCATTTTTAGGGTTTGTACTGATATCCCAGGTTGGTTTCTGCTTCATTTGAGCGAATCCCAAAAGGTTTAGTCCGATTAAAAACAGAGAGAAAAGCAGTCTGTGTAAATTCATTTTATTGATGTGATTAAAACTTGACAAAAATATACTTTAAATGCAAATGGCAATGAAACAACAAATGAAGCGCATGCCAATCTTAATAATTTTCAAATTTACGTAAAGGGAAATGAAAGGTTTTGGAATAAATGTTACATGCTTACTTTTATATACAAATCGTGCTTTTGTTGGAAAAGCCTTGCATAAACAAGCTATTTGAAAGATAAAAGCTAAAAACTTCGGCCTTATTTTTGTTTCTTAGAATTATGATGAGAAAACTATACCTACTTCTGTTTTGTGTTTTTGGCTTAAATGCCTTTGCACAAGAAGCAAATCCGCAGCCACCGCTAAAAATGACGGTTGATCAATACATTGAAAAATATTCGAGTTTAGCAGTTGATGAGATGTACAGAAGTAAAATTCCTGCAAGTATTACACTTGCCCAGGGAATTTTAGAAAGTGGAAACGGAAACAGTCGCCTGGCAACCGAAGCCAATAATCACTTTGGAATTAAATGTAAAGCTTCGTGGACAGGTAAAACCATGTACGAAGATGATGATGCTCCGCAAGAGTGTTTTAGAAAATATGATGCAGCTATTGATAGTTACAGAGATCATTCAGATTTTCTAATGAAAAATTCGCGTTATGCTTTTCTATTTGATTTAGAACAAACTGATTACAAAGCCTGGGCACATGGATTAAAGAAAGCGGGTTATGCAACAAATCCTCAATACGCTGAATTACTGATTACTTTTATTGAAAGACACAAACTTCACAAATACGATGGAGTAAAATTAAGTGAAGAAGAAGACCGCGAAAACAAAGAAGAAAAGGCTGAAACGATTAAGTCTTATGGAAAAGAAGTTGTTGTAAACGGAGTTCCGGGAATTGTAGCAAAAGCAGGTGATAGTTATGCGCAGATTGCCTTGGATTACGATATGAAGGTTTATCAGCTTTACAGAAATAATGATTTACCTAAAGATGCAATTTGTAAAGAAGGTGATACGGTTTATTTAAAATCGAAAAAGAACAAATCAGATATTCCAACTCATATTGTTGCAGAGAATGAAACCATGTACAAGATTTCTCAGAGATATGCTGTGAAACTTGAAAAACTTTTAGATAGAAATGAACTGATTGAAGGACAGGAACCTGCTGTTGGTGAAACAATTTATCTTAGAGAATCAAGAGACAAAGCACCTAAATTAAGAGATACTGTTCAAATAGTAAATCCTGTAGTTCCTACAAAACCGATTGAAGAGATTAAAGTAAAAGAACCTGAAGTTATTACAGAAAAAGCACCTGAAGTAGCTAAAGTTGATACCCAGTTCAACGAAAAGGTTTACGAAGACCCAATAAAAAATTTAGAAACACAAAAACCGGTTGAGGTAGAAGCTTCTAAACCCGACCCAATGCATGATTTTAGAGAAAACCTGAGTTTTTTCCATACTGTTCAAAAAGGAGAAACACTTTATGGAATCGGTAAAAAATACGGAGTTAGGGTAGATGCCATTAAGTTTTTGAATGTTTTATCGGGAGATAGTATCGAGGTTGGACAAAAATTAATCATCAACCCAGCAATAAAATCAGCCGATACCAAAGACCCACAAACAGTTCCGGGCTTGCATATTGTTCGTCAGGGTGAAACTTTGTTCAGTATTTCGAAAATGTACAATTTAAAACCAGCTGATATTAAGGCAACTAATAATTTGGTTTCCGACCAGATTAGCATCGGGCAGAGTTTAACAATTGTACCTGCAATTGCAGAGAAAGAAAGACCTAAAAACGCTGAAAGTCTTACTCATGTAGTGGAAGAAGGCGAAACTATTTTTCTTTTGGCAAGAAAATATGGTGTCACAGAAACCAGTATCAAGGAGCTAAATAAGAATTTGGATGGAAACCTTAAAAAAGGTCAAAAAATAAGAATTAGGTAAAAGCAACCATTTAGCTCTTTTTTTCATCAAATATTTTATTAAACTTGTAGTGCTGTAAAAAGTCAAATTGTGGATAAGCTGTTAGTTTGACATTTTACTTAGATTTTAAAAGGAATGATTATGAAGAAAATATTTTTACTAAGTGTACTTTTTTCACTGGCGATGGTATCACAAGCCCAGGTTAAATTTGGATTTGTAGCGCCAGGTTACGACAATTACACCAATTCTGACCCGGATGCAGCTTTTGAATTAATTGTATATGTGCCAGGTAACGACACATTGGATTTTGAAGTTGGTGCTTCAGTTTCAGATATTAGTGGCAGCGCTGTAAATGGTGTTCATTATAATTTTACGCCAATCGTTCATAAATTTTTGCCAGGAACAAATGTTTATGATGGTTCAAGCAGGAAGAAATACAAAATCAACTTGACACCTGATGCTAATTTTTGGGGAACACGTGAATTTAAAATCGTACTAACTAACTTTATCGGTGTTACATTAACTGATGTAATCCGTGAGCAAACAGAATTAAGATGTATCATTGATTATGATGGATCTTCAATCGGTTTACCAAAACTAACTGTTGAACAATACACATTATATCCTGTACCTGCCACCGATAAATTATTTATTGATGGAGTTGAAAGTAAAGAATACAAAATTTACGATTTAAGTGGAAGAGTTATTTTAGAAGGAACAACCATCGAAAATACAATTGATGTAAGTTCATTATCTACTGGTGTATATGTAATTAAATCGATTACAGACCAAGGATTGCTTACACAGAAATTCACAAAACAATAAATTTTACAAAGAATTTTTAGAAAGCAGTCCAAATTTGGGCTGCTTTTTTTATATCATTATGGCGAAGAAAGAACAATATTTTGTAATTGATTTTGATAGCACTTTTACGCAGGTAGAAGCCATGGAGGAGTTGGCAGCTATTAGTTTAAAGAATGATCCCGATAAAGAGTTAATCATTGAAAAGATTAAACAATTAACGGATTTGGCCATGGAAGGTAAAATGCCTTTCCCTAAATCTCTTAAAGCCAGAATTGCTTTGTTATCGGCAAAAAAGTATCATTTACAAATGCTGGTAAATAAACTTCGAAAAAAGGTGAGTGTTTCTTTTGCCAGAAACAAAGAGTTTTTTAAGGAGTATCAAGGTCGTGTAATTATTGTTTCCGGTGGATTTAAAGAGTTTATCGAACCTGTTGTTAAACCTTATTTTATTGATGCCGATTGTGTGTATGCAAACACATTTGTATATGATAAAAAGAATAATATTATCGGGGCTGATGATGAAAACTTCCTTGCACAGGAACAGGGGAAAGTTAAATTACTTAAACACCTTAAACTAAAAGGAAATGTTTGTGTAATAGGAGATGGTTATACCGATTATGAATTATTTGAATCGGGAATGGCAAATAGCTTTTTCGCTTTTACTGAAAATGTTTCCAGACCATCAGTAATCAGCAAAGCAAAAAACATTGCATCAAGTCTAGATGAAATTCTTTTTCAAGAAAAACTTCCAATGGCCATTTCATTCCCTAAAAGCAAAATTAAAGCTTTGTTATGGGGTGAAGATTGTTTTGCAACCGAATCCATGTTAAAGAAAGAAGCCTATCAAATCAAAAAAATGCTTGCAAAGGCCGATTTTGATAGTGTTGCCAATGAGGCTCAGCAATCACAAATCATTGTTTTTCATCCGAATGTTGATTATAAAAAACTGCTTTTACTTAATGATACCAAATGTTTATTAATGGGTGTTTGGGGCGAATTAGATGACAAAGATTTTGGACATCAATTAGCTAAAAAAGGGATTGCTTTGTTTGGTAGTTCTTATGCCCATACAAGAAGTGTTTTGGAATTAGGTTTGATGAAAATACTTCATTTATTCCGACAACAAGAAGAGGAATTACCCGGCAAAACAATTGGTATTGTTGGTTATGGTCACAGTGGTTCTTTATTATCTGTAATGGCCTTACATTTAGGAATGGAGGTTTTGTATTATGATATTGATGAACGTCCGCCATTGGGTAATGCTAAAAGAATGAAGTTTTTACCTGATTTATTAAAGAAATCAGATTTGGTTTTTTTAGCAGCAGGAAAGCGTTTCAACAAGCAATTATTGATTGGTTCAAAGGAATTAAAGCTGATGAAAACCAATGCGCTTTTAATCAATATGGGTTATGATTATGCAGTAGATTTAGTTGCTGTAAAAGAAGCTCTTGTAACTAAGAAATTGGGTGGTTTTGGAATTGATTGTTTATCAGAAGAAACCTTTAAAAAGACACAGAAGTTTCCTCAAACCATTTCAAGCTTTAACAAACGTTTGGCCACCAATCAAACCAGGAATAATATTGCTGAAATAGTAAGTGAAAGAGCCATTGATTTCATGAATACTGGTAGTTCTCAATCTTGTGATAATTTCCCAAGATTGAATTTACCTCCGCTAAACAATGGACATCGTTTTATTCATATTCACAAAAATGTGCCGGGTGTTTTAGCACAGATTAATGGGGTATTGGCAAAGAAGAAAATCAATATTTCAGGACAATACTTAAAAACCAATGATGCCATTGGTTATGTAATTACTGATGTAGATAAGCAGTATGAAAAAGATGTAATTAGTGAATTGAAGGAAATTCCTGCAACACTTAAATTTCGGGTTCTATACTAACATTTCTTTGGCGGATTGCTTCGTACATAGCAATACCTGCAGCAACCGAAACATTTAAAGAACTTACTCCAAAATCCATAGGGATTTTAGATAGGTAAGTACATTTTTTAATCAGGTCGTTACCAATTCCGTTTTCTTCATTTCCCATCACAATTGCTAATGGTCCCGTTAATGGAGTTTTATGGAAATCGTGTCTGGCTTTTTCGGTACAAGCAACTGTAGTAAAACCCGATTGGTTTAAATACTCTAAAGTTGTTTTGAGGTGCTTTTCTCTGCAAACAGGAATTTTTAATAAAGCACCTGCTGATGTTTTCACTGCATCATCATTAACCGGAGCAGTTTCTGTGTATGGAACTACAATTGCATCAACACCGGCACAAAGCGCAGTACGGGCTATTGCACCCAGATTTCTTACATCTGTAACCCTATCAAGAATCATTAAAAATGGGTCTTTTCCCTTTTCAAATAATTGTGGAACCAGGTTTTCGAGACTGTAATAAGTAATTGGAGAAATATAAGCACAGATTCCCTGGTGGTTTTTATCTCTTAGAAATTCAAATTTCTCACGGGGAACAAAAGTAACCGGCACATCATTTTTTCTGCAGAGTGCTATTACTTCATCAAAAAGAGGGTTTTGAATCCCTCTTTGTGCCTGAACTTTTATTAAATCTGTACCTGCACCCAGTGCTTCTTTCACTGCGTGCAGGCCATAGATTTGATTTTTATTATTTGAAGATTGATACATAAAGATTAAATACCTGCTTGTAATGAATCAAGCTTAGTTTTTAATTCTTTAGCTAAATCTGTTTGTTTGTTAAATTCTGCCATTTGCGACAAGTAACCCATGATTTGCATGTGGTCGTCGATTTCTGGTTTTACTTGTCCTTTTTTGTCTTTGAAACTTAAGTAGTATCTGGTTCTTTCTTCAAAGAAACCAAACAATTCTTTGCTTAATGCATTGGCTTTATCCATAGCACCTGCGCGGTAATAAGCTTCAATTAAACGAACTGTAAACACATCATGTTGTACTTGATCTTTAGGAATAACTTTTAAGCAATGGTCGATTACTTTAACAGCTGAATCCATTTTGTTTTCCATCACCAAAGCTTCTGATAAACGGAAGAAAATGTTTCTGAAGTTTTTAGTCTGACGTAAAATAGTTTCATCTAAGTAAACTCCAGGTTCACCCATATTACCCCATTTGAATTTGTTTACAAGGTTGTCATACAATACTGTTGTATTGATTCTACCTGTATTACCATCTTGAGTAAATGTATTGATAATAGGAACCAAACGGTAAGTTAAACCTTCCAATTGGAAATATGGTTGTAGATTCAAATACACATCACTACCAGTTGTAATAGCCCAGTAAATTGGTCTTGTATTGTAGTTAGATGCAATGATATCCAATAATACCAAATCAGCTTTCATTAAATTGCTGTTTCCAATTTCCCACTTAATGCTATCAACCATTAAAGCAGCATCTTCTGGTCTAACAATTCCATTTTTCAATGCAGCTTGTTTATCAACCAATAAAGAGAACTTCTTAGTAGGATAATATCTCAAAGCTTCTCCACCTTGAGTTTGAACTGTACCCATTGGATCTTTATCATCATTCATAAAGGCCATGATGTTTTGTAATGGATAGTAATCAGTTTTGTTGATTCCGTAACGTCTTTCCAATTCAGGATTTTCGTAGAAAACAACATAATCTCTGGTACCTTGTTTGTACTGTTGAGGTGTCATGCTGAATTCAATAGGTTTACTATCATAAGCTTGTTTTTTCAAACCATCGGTATACCAATCGGTATTTAACAAGCTCATATTAATAACACGAATATCACTTCTGATTCCTTCCACATTTTGAGCATACCACAATGGGTAAGTATCATTGTCACCATTGGTGAAAAGGATTGCATCTTTAGCACAAGAATTCAAATAGTCTTCAGCAAAATGTAAAGCCGTGAATCTGTTAGAACGGTTATGGTCATCCCAGTTTTGAGAACCCATTAAAACAGGAACAGCGGCCAAGGTTAGAATTCCGGCTCCGGCAGCAGCAGCAGTTTTGTTTATTTTTTTCGATAAGAAATCAACCACAGCTAGAACTCCCAATCCAATCCAAATCATAAATGTTTGGTATGAACCAACATAAGCATAATCTCTTTCTCTTGGCTGATGTGCAGGGAAATTCAGGTAAAGAATGATGAAAAATCCTGTGAACAAGAATAATGTACTAACAATAACAGCATCTTCTTTTGCTTTTTTGAAGTGGAAGAACATTCCAATCAAACCTAAAATCAAAGGAAGGAAGAAATAGGTATTATGAGCCTTATTGTTTTTAATGCTATCAGGTGCTTTACTAATTGGACCTAAACGCCATTCATCAATAAAGTTAATTCCACTAATCCAGTTACCACGTGTGATATCTCCAAAACCCTGGTCGTCGTTTTGTCTACCAATAAAGTTCCAGAAGAAATATCTCCAATACATAAATCCTAATTGGTAACTCAATAAGAAATCTACGTTTTTAGCAAATGTGGCTCTTTTTCCTTCAGGAATTTTTTCCCATTCTCTGTATGAGCTCACATAATCTGGTCTATCAGCCCACATCCTTGGGAAAATGGTACAATCTTTAGGATCGTAGATACGCTCAATTTTTTCTCCGGTTTCTTCGTATTTACCATCAAAACCTTTGGCATATTGCATATTACCTTTTTTCACATCAACCACTTTTGCATAGAAATACTGACCATAAACCAAAGGATTTTCACCGTATTGTTCACGATTTAAATAACTCAATAATGAGAAAGGTTGATCAGGATTGTTCATATCGATTGGCGGATTTGCCAAAGAACGAATGATAATCATACTGTAAGAAGAATAGCCAATCACAACAAAAGAGAAACACAAAACAATTAAGTTAACCATTTGCATGGCTGCTTCTTTTTTGAATACGAAATAGTAAATAACGGCACCTAAAATTCCCCAGAATAAGAAAGCACCAATACTTGCATTAATAATGAATGAAGAAAGGGCCATGGCAGCAAAAGAGCCAATTGCGACATATAAACTTACAGAACTCTTGGAATGTGTATAGTGTAAGGTGCTGGCTAATAATGCTAATAACAATGCAATCATTAATAAAGCACCTGCATTAAAGTTAAAGCCGAATGAGTTAACTAGTAAAAAATCTAATTTGGTAGCAATACCAGGTAGTCCCGGGATAATTCCAAATTGTACAATTCCAATAGCTAAAACCGCAACTGCTGTAGCTTTTAAGAAGCCATTTGTTGTAAAGTGGTTTTGTTTGAAATATACTACGTAAACAATTGCCGGGATAACCAATAAGTTTAACAAATGGACACCAATTGCTAAACCAATGAGGTAAGCAATTAATACCAACCAACGGTTTGCGTCTTTTTCACCTGCAATATTTTCCCATTTCAAAATACACCAGAAAGTAAGTGTAGTAAAGAAACTCGATGAAGCATATACCTCAGCTTCAACAGCTGAAAACCAGAAAGTATCTGAGAAATTTAAAGTTAATGCACCAACGATTCCTGAGAACATAATTGCAATTGACTGCCAGCCTTCAGCTTCGCCACTTTTCACTAACATCTTTTTTGCAAGATGTGTGATTGTCCAAAACATAAACATAACAGTTAAAGCACTGGTTACGGCAGAAACCATGTTCACCCAAAAAGCAACTCTGGTAACATCATCACCGGCCATCAAAGAGAAAACTCTACCAATCATTAAAAAGAGCGGAGCTCCCGGAGGGTGACAAATTTGCAAACGATAAGAAGCGGAAATAAACTCACCGCAATCCCAAAAACTCACTGTTGGTTCGAGGGTAAGTGTGTAAGTGGCAAGGGAAACTGCGAAGAGAATCCAGCCCAGCACATTGTTAAACTGATTGTATTTATTCATTTCAAAAACAAAAATTGTTCGATTTTACAATACACATCAAATACTTAAAGGTTCATTTTCTTTAAATAAATAAGGTGCTTTGATTTGCAGGCCGAAGCCTAACAGGCAAACATAAATGATTTTGAATAAGCCGCCAAATAAAGAAAACCTGAAAAGCCCTCTTTTTTCTGATTTTTTTAAAAGAGATTCCCCTGAAATGCCATTTTTGGGGAATAATTTAGAAAAGAGAGGCTGTTTTGCTATCTTTGCAGGTCAAAATCCTTTAATAATAAGTCCCTGTGTCGAACAAAGTACTTGTAATTGGAGGTGGAGCTGCAGGATATTTTGCAGCAATCACCTGCGCACAATCAAACGAAAACCTTGAGGTTATTCTGTTAGAAAAATCTTCTAAAACCCTGCAGAAAGTAAAAGTTTCCGGCGGCGGTCGTTGTAATGTTACGCATGCGTGTTTCGATTTAAAGCAGCTTTCTCAGAGTTATCCGCGTGGCGAAAAACAAATGAAAAGTGCTTTTAGTCGCTTTCAACCCAAAGATACCGTTGAGTGGTTTGAATCGAGAAAAGTAAAGCTTAAAACCGAACCCGATGGTAGAATGTTCCCTACTACCGACGATTCACAAACCATTATTGAGTGTCTTGAAAAGGAAGCTAAAAAAGCCAAAGTTCAAATCCGATTGGAAACTGCAGTTAGAAAAATTGTTCCTAGTTTTCATGGTGGTTTTGAAGTGTATTTAGAAAATGGAGAAAAAATTCCTTGTAAAAAAGTAATCGTTGCAACCGGTGGTAGTCCAAAAGCTGAAGGTCTTCAATGGTTAAAAGAATTGGGTCACCGCATCGAAACTCCTGTCCCATCTTTATTTACATTTAATATTCAGGATGAAAAATTAGCTGAACTTACCGGTATCAGCATGAATCCAGCAAGAGTAAGAATTTTGAATTCCAAACTCGAAACTACCGGTCCGGTTTTGATTACACATTGGGGTTTAAGTGGTCCCGCTGTTTTAAAAGCATCTTCGTTTGGTGCAAAATATTTGGCTGAAAAAGAATACGATTTTGAGGTAGAAATCAATTGGCTGGAAGGTAAAAAAGAAGATGCTGTTCGTCAGGAACTCATGAACTTAAAAGCCGCTAATCCTTCAAAACAAGTTGCCAGTTTGTTTCCATTTATCATGCCTAAAAGATTAAGTGCATACTTAATGGAAAAGGCAAATTTAGATGGTCATTCAAATTGGGCAGAAGTGAGCAAAGAACAAGTGAATCAGTTAATTCGTTGTTTAATGTATGATACTTACCATGTAAAAGGTAAAACTACTTTTAAAGAAGAGTTTGTTACTTGTGGTGGAATTCATTTGGATGATGTTGATTTTAAAAACATGGAAAGCAAACGCATGAAAGGTTTACATTTTGCAGGTGAGGTTCTTGATATTGACGGAATTACTGGTGGTTTTAACTTTCAAGCAGCTTGGACAACAGGTTATATTGCGGGTAAAGCAGCCTCTGTTGTTGTAATTTAAACTTCCTAAAACTATACTTTTTTATTATTTGAAGTGTTCTGAATATTTGAACAATACTATTCAGAACACTTCAATTTAGCATTTGGGGTCATTTCCTTGAATTTAAGGAATTTCATTTCAATCCATTCAGCTTGCTTAAAATCCTTACAATTCAGAATTCTAACTCAATCTGTTTTAATCCTTCATTTTTATCAAAGGAATGTTTTCTGTTTTTCCATCATTGCTTTCTATCAACAAACGATAGGTTCCATCTGCATAATTACTTAGGTCTAATTGAACAGTTGAATTCGACCCATTTACTTCTTTTTCTAATATCAGGTTACCTAAAATTCCCCAAACACTCATTTTGTAATTAGCTGATTTTTGACTTAAAGACTTAATTTCAAACAAACCATTACTTGGATTTGGATAAACAATAAATCCTGATTTTGATTTTGTTTCAGCTTGAAGTGATGTGGCTAAAATGGTACTTACATTACTAAAAATCCTGTAATTCTTAAAGCAATTATTGGTCTTTAAATATTGAAGGAAATATTGAACATTTTGGTTAGAAGAAACAGTGTCGGTATAGCTGTTTAATCCGCTAACATCATTAATCAAAACCCAATTCTGATTGGCAATTTTTCTGAACAATTTTATTTCAGTTGAATCATTCATAAATGGATATTCTGTCCAGCTTAGGTTTACAAATTGGCCTGATGGACTTGCACTTAACCAAATCGGTTTTACTCTTCTATTAACTACAGATTGGTTTCCGCAACTGTCAACGGCTCTCACAGCATAATAGAAATTTGGACTAATACTCATGGTATCAAAAAACAAAGTAGCATTTGCTACATTTAATTCAGCTGTTTGAGTGCCGGTATCAACAAGTGAATTATACTGGTAAACACGATACTTAATTATTCCTGCTCCTTTTGTTACATTCCATGCCATCATCCTTCTGTTATAAACGGTATCGTAAGTCATAGCACAAATTGTATCGGCATTGTAAACCTCATTCTTGTAGACATAAAAAGAAGTATTTAAAGCACATTGGTTTGAATCCTTAATTAGTAAATTCACTGTACCACTATCAATTCCATAAAGAATATTCGATTGAACAGGAGGATTTGTTTGCCAGGTATAGCTATAAGGTTTGGTTCCTCCGCTTGCGATGGCTTTGATGAATCCATTTTTTGCCCCAAAACAAGTTGGGTCTTTTTGGGTGAATTCTGCACTGAGTTTATCAGGTCCTGTTAAAGCAAATAACTGCACAGTTTCACAATTATTTGAGTCTTTAATAAAGATTTGTTTGTTTCCTACAGCTTGTTGAGTAAACACAGAATCTAGAGAATAATTTCCAGAATTTAGTTTATATAGATAAGGCGCTGTTCCTCCATTTGCTTGAATAGTAAAGCTTCCATCAGATTCTCCAAAACAAGATATCTTTTTGTTTTCTTTTATAGAATAGCTGATGGTTTTTCCCGGTAAAAGAGTAAATACCAAACTATCCATATTGTTCATCGAATCTTTTAGATAGGCAGTATGTGAACCCGCAGAAATATTGAAGAAATTTGAATCAAAGCTAAATGCACCATTATCGATTTTAAACATAAATGGAGCAAAACCACCTTCTGATTGTAATGAAACAGTACCGTTGTTAATACCTGCACATGTTACATCGGTTTTGCTTTTTAGTTTGATTTTAAACGGATTGATTTGAATGGTTTCTTCAAACCAGATTCTTTCCCATGGCGCTTTTATACCCAACCTGATTTTATAAGTACCGGGTTGAATAAATCCAAAACCATTGATAGAATCCATTTGAAGTGTATCAAATTGATTTGAATTCGGCGATTTTTCAATAGCCCAAATTGTTTGGTTTCTATAAGTAAATGCTGAATTTAATTTGTTGTATTTAAGTTTTTTCAACCTGATTCCTGTATTGATTGTTTGAATTTGAACATCAGGAATTTCGCTCACCAAAACGCCCCATAAAATATGATTACTTCCTTGGTTTACGCAGGTTTGATCAATTACTCCGGCCATTATATTTTTTACTTTTCCATTGATGTCTTGCTGAGTAGGAGTATAATTCACCACCATTGAATCAAATTGTGGTTTTATTGAATTCACATGGATTTTTTCAGCAGCATTCGGGTTTCCAATCATTCTAAAATTTAGATTGGTTGTATCTGCATTCACATCAACAGAACCTAAATAACGGGTATATTTTCTACCAACAGGAATGGTATCAATTCTATTGTTTGCACTGTTGATATTGTTTCCAAGAGAATCATACATCCTTATCTGGGGATCCTGATTTGGCCAAGCACTGATTGAATAAACCATCATATTGGTTTTTGTGCTTCCAATTTGAACACCGTTTTTCCATTCTTTTGTTTCTAAAATTAATGCCGATTTAAAAGTACTTGTTGCTTTAAATCGCATCACCCCAAATTCTCTGTTGATATGAATTCCATTTGGATACTGGTTCTCTGTATACAACAAAGGAGCTCCTGAATAAGGAAAAGGATAATTGGCTGAGTATGGTGCATTGTAAATTGCATTGGTATCCATAGCCACTTGTAAAGGACTTAAACTATAACTTAATGAATCTCCATCAGCATCAACAGCTTGGAAATTATAAGTGAAATTGTTTCCTGGATTTCCAATCAGAATTGGCTCTAAAGCAAAACTTGGCGAAGTAGAATTCAAACATCTGTTAAAACGAGATTCAACATAAAAATTTTGTGAACCTCCATTGTTTAAATTAATGAGATTGTTCTCTCTGCAACATTCAGTATAACTCACAACAATTTCGCAGCAAGAATCAGGAATATTCGTCAAGTTAAGCATTCCTTGAAAGGTATAAGCTTCAGCACCTGGTGAAATAGAACCAGGAGTAGTAGTTCCACAATTAGAACAAACGCTTTTGTTTACACCAATGCAGCGCGATGTTACGTCGTTAGTACTAGAATTTGGAACGACTGTCAGGTTTAAAGTTGAAAACAGTGTTCCATAAAATCCGGCACTTCCACCTCTAATTTGTACAGGTAGAATGCAGCCGGTATTGAGCACAACAGGACATCCGCATAAATTGCCACTCTGACAATCTTTATAAACTACCAGACTGATATTGAGAGAAGTCAATCCAACTTTTTGAATCGCGATTCTTCCTGCAATGAGGCGGTGAGCACTTAGTTCGAAACTTAAAAGTAGGGAGCAAACTATAATAATGGGGAGTATAATTTTTTTCATAAGCTTTAATTTTTATTCAAGTTATAAATTGAGAATCATATTCATGTTATGTACAGAATGATTTAAGTAAGGATTAAGAGTTTACTTTTTTTGTTTTTTGTTTGATTTTAGAAAATCCTTCAACTCTTCTTCTTTTTGTGTTCCAAAGAGAATTTTATCACCAGTTTTTAGTACCAATTGTAAACCCATATTTCCTTTTACATTAAAGGCCCTGTTTTTTTTGCTGAAACCTTTTATTCCCCAACCACCATATTCTTTTAAAGGCTCATATTTTCTTACTTCTGCCAATTTGATGTCTTGCCAAAGAATGGTTTTTTGTTTGAAATGAAATGGGATAAACTGATAATGAATTCCCTCATCATTAACCTTGGTTTTTAACTGAAGTAAAAACAACAATCCAACAATCAGGAAAAGTAAAAAACTCATAGCTAACAAACTAAGCCACTGGTCGGTTTTAGAATCTAAACCCATCATAACAGGTATAAATGGAATGACACATGCGGCAAGTAAAATTAGCCATAACCACCATTGTGTAAATCTTTGTTTTTCTTCGAATTTTTCCATGATTACAAATAATTGATGGGCAATTTTACATGTTTATTTGTGATTAATGAAAAGCGGAATGTTTTGATGTTTCTTGTTTTGAGTAATAATGTTTAGGTAATAAACACCGGTACTCAATTCAGACACATCATATTCTGAATCATACGAACTTATAGTGTTTGTAAATGTTTTCACCAGTTTGCCATTAGCCTGGTAAACTTCAATTTCACTAATCTGACTTTGTTTAGTATCCTCACTTATTTTAAAAGTTCCGGTATTTGGATTTGGATAAACAACAAATCCTTTTACCATTTCATTTTCAAACAGTGAATTTGCACTTATAAGCACTTCATTCGAAAACAGCTTTATATTAGGTTCACATGCATCAGAACTTAGAAGCTCAACCATCAATTGTTTTTGAAAATTTGTTTGAACAGGTATTGAATAATCAGAAACCTGCGAACCTAAATTGGCAATGATTTGGTAAGGATTGTTTCCTATTTTTTCATATAACTTGAAACCGTTTGCAGTAGGAAAACCAGCCGGAACATTCCAACTAAGTAAATAGGAGTTTCCTGATTTTGTTATTGATAAATGTATTCCATTTAAAGCAGAACTATAAGGAGTCTTATTACCACAAACATCTTTTGCCTGAACATAATAATAATCGGTGAAACCGCCTGTTTGTAAGCCTCCGGAATGCGCATAACTATTGGTTCCTCCATACAAACTTGTAATGTATTCGAATGGTGAACTTAAAGTTTTTCTTGAAAAAATATCAAATGTTTGAATGGCAGAATCGCTGCTTTTTGAAACATAAATAATATTCTTTCCTATCAAAGGATCAACAGAAATAGCACAAATTTTTCCATTGTTTTCAATAGGTTTTAATCTTCTGATATAGGTAGAGTCTTCAATACTACAATCTCTTGAATCAGTAACTTTTACTGTAGTTATTCCTTCACCTAAGTTGTTGTTGTAAAGTAAATTTGGTGATGATTTACCATTCCACATATAACTAAATGGAGCAACTCCATTGCTTACACTTATAACAGAAGTACCATTTTTTGCCCCATTACAAGACTCTGGTGTATTCACAAAACTTAAACTCATTTTGACAGGTTCGTTAATAGAAACTTCTTCAATTTTAATACAGCCTTTATTGTCTTTTATTGATATGAAATACTTTCCTGCACTCAGATTTGTGTATTCACGACGATATGAAAAAGTATCCAAATTCAGTTTGTACATATAAGGTCCAACTCCACCATCCGGAATGATAAAAATACGACCAATGTTTTTCTCCTTGCATGAAACATGATCAATCTCGCTTAATACATTCAGCTTGGGTGGAGCTTGTTGGATTGTAGTATTTTTGGTGATGGAACAGTTGTTCTTATCTGTAATGGTAAATTGATAATTACCCGGATTTATATTAGTAAATGTTTGATCAAATGTAGGTTGAGGATTTTGATTTCTATAGATACTAAATGGAGCTGTTCCACCACTTATAACTAAATTGATTTCTCCTTTATTGAATTCAAAACAAGCAGGTTGTTTGTTAGCAAAGTTTAGGCTTAATGTGCTATCAGAACCCGGTACTTCCACTTCAAATCTGTCGAAGCAATTTAAACTGTCTTTCAATTGTACTTGGTAAACACCTTTTTTTAGTCCATCATAAATGCTTTTGTTTTGAAAACTTCCTGTATCGACTTTAAACCAAGCCTTCATAAACTGTCCGTTTGCACTTAAATTAATTTCGCCGTTTGAATCACCAAAACATTCCACTGGTTTGATGCGCCAGGCGTTTCCTCTTAAATTCGAGGTTGAAGCAATAGTAAATTTATTTGAGGAATAACAGTTAACAGAGTCTCTAACTTCAATCAAATAGGAACCATTTTTTAATCCATTGAATACATTGTTCTGGCTATAAATTCCTGAATCCAAACTATACCAAACCGGACCTGTTCCATTACTAGTTTGTATGCTAAATGAACCATTGGAATCTTCTTTACATGTATTAGGAGTATAATTTGAAAGAGAAACCTGAATGACTTTATTCATTGAATAAATTTGAGTACTAATTGATTCAATATGGTTTAAAGCATCTTTAATTTTGATAACATAATAACCCCCTTTTAAATGATTAAACACACCTGAACTTTGGTAGGCAGAATCATTGATGCTATAGGTTACAGGAAGAAACATAGAGGTGCCTGCAACTTCAATTCTACCATCATTTGATGTATTGCAACTGGTATTTTTTGTATTGTTGATGTAGGCAAAAATCGGACTGATATAAATTTCTTTATTTACCCAAATCAAACCGCAGGTTTTTTGAATGCCAATTTTGATTTTGTACAAACCACTATCAGGAAAGATATAATTGTTAACGGTACTTCCGATAATAGTAACAAAGCTATCGCTTCCCGGTCTGCTTTCAATTTTCCAGATACTTTGGTCTTTGTTGATTTGATTATTTTCACTAACATAAAAATCTAGATTAGCTGTTTTTATGCCGGTCATTGTTTTGTAAAGGCTAACATTACCCAGGTTATCAAAAACAATTTTACCAGAGAAATTTGATTTTCCGGGTATCGGACAGCGACCATCATTTGAATACAATGAATAAAATAATGGTTGGTTCTTGATGGTACCAAATGTATTCCAACATACTTTTATTGAATCAAATCTGGGTCCGTTGATATGTCTTGTTGATGCATCATACAATCTTGTAAAACCATACGATTCACCAAATGAACCCATTCCAATTTTAGTAAAATAGGTTGTATCATTTGGGTCGGCATCGTATGCAGTATAAATTCTACATAATTCCAATCCATTACAAACAGTATCTACCGGGTTTGCACTTCCATTCAATGGATTCCCCAAAGCATCATAAACCCTGATGACAGGAACATTATTAGCCGGACAATTAATAGATTGTATGGTGAATTCAATTCTGCTTGAATCTCTAAGTTGATATTGTGCATTTGAAACTGGATTCCAACTGTTTTTATCAATAGCAATAGGAGCTTTAAAAATCCCTAATGGCGTAAATTCTAAATAACCTTTGCTTAAATCCAATGGTGCTGGAAATTCAGCACGTGGAAATGGATTTAACTCACTATAATTCCCTGTATAACTTACATAGGTTTCCTGAGCGGTTTTTATTTTACCCGATTTATAACTGATGGAATCAAACATATATGAGCTGCCTCTAAATAGAGGAATAGTGGTTTTTACTCCTGAACAAACCTTAAATAAAGGCTCGGCTTCCAGTGTTGCATAGCTCCTGTTTGGGATACAACGATTGATATTGAGCTCGGTATAAAAGTTTGAATTTGATGGATTTTGGATGACTTGTATTGAGGAGTCTCTGCAGCAACTTGAGTAACTTATTGTAAAACCACATAAGGCTTCTGGAAATCGATTTAAATTTAAAACGCCCGAAAAACGGATTCTTTTCACGCCGTTAAATGAACCGGGTCCAGCATTCCCTGAACCACATGGAATACAATTACTTTGAAAAGAAGGACAAGCATCTACCATTTCCTCTAAACCAAAAAAAGGCACATAACTCAGGTTGAAAGTTCCGAAATTTTGTCCGGCATAATTTCCTCCTGCGCCTTTTACATCAGCCTGAATCTGACAATTGGATGTATTACAACTACAAATTGGATTGGGTCCACATTCTTCATATAGGGTTATGAGAACACGAATACTATCTCCAGCCGGATTGATGAAAGAAGATTCAATTTTGCCACCCAATATTTTATTGGCAAATGATTTATTTGAAGGAACCATCGCTAAAATTGCGATGATAATGAATTGGGTAATAAGGTGTTTCATAAGCTAAAGGGTTAAAATTGTTTCATTGATTCGAATTTATTAAATAATTCATTATTAATTCCTTAGAATTTTCTTAATCTTTTTTTAAGGATTCTTAATTGTTTCATATCACCTCTATTTGAGTTTAAATAAAACCCAATATTTTATAAAATGTGATTGGGTTCTAATCATTATTTGAAGTTTCCATTTCATCAAAAATAATTCCCTTGAATGCCCTATTTTTGCAGCCTTATGACTGATTCTAAAAGATACCTGATTACAGCAGCATTGCCTTATGCAAATGGTCCGGTGCATATTGGACATTTGGCAGGATGTTATTTGCCTGCTGATATTTATGTACGTTACCTAAAAGCTTTGGGCCATGATGTGGTTTTTATTTGTGGAAGTGATGAACATGGCGTTCCAATTACCATCAAAGCAAAAAAAGAAGGAATTACACCTCAGCAGGTGGTAGACAAATACCATGGTATCATGCAGGATGCTTTCAAAAATTTTGGGATTGAATTTTCATATTATGGAAGAACCAGCTCCGAAACTCATCATGATACTGCACAAGAATTCTTTAAAAATTTATACGACAAAGGTGTTTTCAAAGAAGAAATTACACGTCAGTATTTTGATGAAGAAGCCAATCAGTTTTTAGCAGATAGATACATCACAGGAACTTGTCCAAGATGCGGAAATCCTAATGCTTACGGCGATCAGTGTGAAAAATGCGGAACCTCATTAAGTCCTACAGATTTAATCAATCCGCGTTCTGCTTTAAGTGGAAATGTGCCTGTATTAAAAGAAACAAAAAACTGGTTTTTACCAATGGGTGAAATTCAGGGTTCCGCAGATTTTCAGGAATACATCAAACGTTTCGAAAACTGGAAAAGTAATATCAAAGGCCAGTGTGCAAGCTGGTTAAACGATGGACTACAATCTCGCGCTATGACCCGCGATTTGGATTGGGGAGTTCCGGTTCCATTACCCGATGCAGAAGGAAAAGTTCTTTATGTTTGGTTTGATGCGCCTATCGGATACATCAGTGCTACCAAAGAATATTTTGCACAACAAGGAAATCCTGATAAATGGAAAGATTACTGGCAAAATGAAAACTCATCATTGGTTCATTTTATAGGAAAAGACAATATCGTTTTTCATGCCATTATTTTCCCAATGATGCTCATGACACATGGCCAATATAATTTACCCGTAAATGTTCCTGCCAATGAGTTTTTAAATCTCGAAGGTGATAAAATTTCTACCAGCAGAAACTGGGCTGTTTGGTTACATGAATACTTAAATGATTTTCCGGGACGTCAGGATGAATTAAGATACGTATTAAGTTCTATTTCTCCTGAAACAAAAGATTCAGAATTTACCTGGAAGGATTACCAAACAAGGGTGAATAGTGAATTGGTAAGCATTTTCGGGAATTTCGTAAACCGTGTTGCAGTCTTAGCTCAAAAATATTATGGCGGATTGGTTCCTGAAAATCCGGGTTTAAATGATGAAAAATTAGTGTTGGCAAAATCGAATTTGGATAGAGATGTAGAATCGAGTTTGCAGAAAATGAACGATTTGTTAGCACAGGTAAAATTAAGAGATGCTCAGGCCGAATGGATGAATGTTGCAAGAGCAGGAAATAAATTTTTGGCAGAAACAGAACCATGGAAATTAGTTAAAACCGATGAACAAAGTGTGAAAGCCATCATGTTTGCAGCTATTCAGGTTTGTGCTAAACTAGCAGTATCTGCAGGCGTGTTTTTGCCACATACAGCAAAGAAATTGGCAGGCATCATCAACCTTCAGGATTTTTCATGGGAATTGTTAAACAAAGCTGAAATCATTTCAAGTGGAACACAAATGGGTGCTGCTGAAATTTTATACAAGCCGGTTGAAGATGCGGAGATTGAATCACAATTAAACAGATTGAGCAGCATCAAAGCCTCACAACTTGAACAACCAAAAGCCAGCAGTTTACAAGAAGTGAAATCGGATATTGCCTACGAAGATTTTGAGAAAATTGATTTAAGAGTAGGTAAAGTTTTAGAAGCAGAAAGAGTTCCAAAAGCAGATAAACTATTAAAATTAACTGTTGATTTGGGCTTTGAAAAAAGAACCATTTTATCTGGCATAGCTGAATATTATAAACCTGAAGAATTAGTTGGAAAACTGGTAACAGTAGTAGCCAATCTTGCACCAAGAAAAATCAGGGGAATAGAATCTCAAGGCATGTTGCTCATGGCAGGTAACGATTTCGGAAAACTGTTCAATGTAGGTCCTGAGAATGATATTGAACCGGGCTCTGTAGTCAAGTAGCCGGCTGGCTACAGGCTATTGGCCGGAAGACGGCTGCTGGCAACTAGCAACTAGCTTCTGGCTTTTGATTTTAGTAGGTGGAAATTGTCTTTCTAACATTGGCCATTTGCTGTTTGCTATTGGCTTTAGATTTGAGTAAAAAAAACACATACATTCCTAAAGAAATTTAATCAATAGCGGTCAAGGTTTATTGAAACGAATCTCTAAGCTCAGAATGGGTGTAATATGTTAGCCCTGAAAGGGTGTAATTCGTTAGAAAAAACAATCTCGCATTCCCTCTAGCCCTGAAGGGGCGTAATTTGTTCTGGATTGACTAGGCCTATTTTGAAAACCAGTTTTAATAGTAACACAATCGCCGGCCAGAAGCCAGCCGCCAGGAGCCAGCAGCCAAAAAAACCGCCTTCGATGATGAAAGAATTTTGCTTACTTTTTTTCCAAAAAGTAAGGATCAAAGCAACGAATTATGCTAAAACTAAAATTGTACTTGTAACAAGAAAACCATAGAGTGTTTAATGATGAGTAATTTTAATCTCTTGATAACGAAATAATTAATCAGAATAAAACAAAAAATTCAACCTTATTTATACTAAAATCATCCTTCCTCGTTTTAAACAACATCAAACAAAAATATATGCAATAAGTAAATCTACACTTTTCTCATTATTCACCCTTAAACCCTTTAAGCTATGAAAAGTGTAGTGTTATGCGGGCTCATGTTAGCCGCCTTTTCTCCAAAAATTTCGAATGCCGAAGTATTAATGAACTTGAACGAAGCTTTTAAAAACAGAGCTATCAGCATCAAGGTTGTCGGTCATGAAGCTGCTTACCAGCAAGCCAATTTACAAATCAGAAATACGCTTCCTTTTACCATTGCTATCAAGGTTGAAGCCGGTCGTCGTTTTATTGCCTACGAATCATCAACCCGTGATGTATTGGTAACCAAAACTGAGTATGTTCGTGTGCCTCCTTTTGCAACTGTTATCAAGGATATTTTTTCTTTAGGATGTGAAAAATTTGATGCCAAACCAAAAGCAAGTGATCAGTTTAGTATTGGTAAAATGGCTGATAAGAATTTACAAAACTTGGCAATGGAAATTGAAACAAATGGACTCTGGGATAGAGAAGGCGTTCAGGAAGCAATATATGTTGTAAGCGACCATGAATCAATCGAGAACATGGGTGTAAAAGACTGGAACAGAAACGAACAATGGAAAGGTATTTTCACAAAGATTGGCGTGAGTGAAGCTTCTGATGAAACCAAAACCATTCGTGGTTTAGAGAACAGAAAAGTGAAGCCAGTTTTGCAAAAACAAAAAGAACAATCTGTTATTAGTGAAATGCCTGAATTTCCTTCTGAAAATAAAGTTAAACCAGAAGTTGCAGTTGTAAATGAACCAGAAGCGATTGCAAGTGCTCCTGATAAAAAAGTGGTTTACCAGGTAAAACACAATCACCAGTTCGATTTACCTCAAAGCGGAAAAGTATCTTTGATTTTGTATGATCCTGAAAACAATAAAGCCAGTGATTTAATCAAAAATAAAATCATGACCAAAGGTAAACATCAGCAAAAAATCGATTTTAAAACTGATGAATTTAAACAAGGTTCCTATGCCTTAAGATTGTTCCTGAATGGTGAAATGATTAGTGAAAAGAAATTTCACCTGGCATCAAAAAACTAATATAAAATTTATAAAAAAGGCTGCAATGATTCAATACCATTGCAGCCTTTTTTATTGCATTCCTTTAACAAATTTTAGTTTTATTTTAGCAAAAACAGGCCTGTTTACAATCGAATCAATGATTATATTTCCTTCTGAATCTTTCCTTGTGTATTTACATTGAATAATCTCTCTCCAATTTCCAACCATATCTTTTGTATTTATTAGTTTCAGATTATTTATTTGAACTTGATACATCAAGGTTGAATCAACAAAAAAATTTGGTCCAAATGGATCTTTCGGTTGAAAATCCTCTCTAAATCCATAAATATAACAAGGTGGTTTTTGAAAGTAAATAGAATCAGAAGAAACATAAACTAAATCTATTTGACAATTGAATATATCACACATTTTACTCCAGATATCAGTTGCAACACAAATGGTATACATCCTTTTCTTTAAACCCTTTTGAATGAGGAATAATGGCTTTGAATAAATTTGTGAAGAGAAAAGTGCGTCTTTTAGATATTTTGTTGAATCTGCAGGAAAATTAAATGACTCTAATACTTCTAAATCATAAAGTCCTTCTTGTAATTCTGCAGGAACAATTTTAGCATCTTGTTTGCATGAAACAATTAAAATTAGAAGAGAGCTAATTAGAAGAAGTATTGGATGTTTGGGTATGAACTTTTTCATAGTAAAAACTAAGATACAAATTAATTAATTCCTTAGTTAGGTGAATGATGGGCCATTCATTTTTTTATTAAAAAATTTATTCCCGACAAGCTCATAGTTTTTTAACCATGGGATTTATTTCTTTTTAGTCGGATATGTTTTTTGTGCAGTAAAATGCTGAAAATAAAATAAATAGATAGATTATTCTTAATAATTGTTTTATGTCAACTATTTAGAAATCATTTTTTTTTACTCTTGACATAAAAATGTTGTTGCTTAGCCCTGCAATTTATTTCACATGAATATTTTAAAAGACAAAGTCGCTATCGTTACCGGTGGTGCATCGGGAATTGGATTTGAAACCGCTAAAAGATTTGCTAACGAAGGAGCAATCGTTATTATTTGGGATGTACAGGAAGAAAAAGGTACTCAAGCCATTCTTCAAATAAAAGAAACAGGCGCTCAGGCTTATTTCTTTAAAGTGAATACTGCTTCTTTTGAGGCTTGCGAACAGGCTGCAAAAACCTGCTTCGAACAATTTGGAAAACTGGATATTCTTATCAATAATGCCGGTATTACACGTGATGCTACTTTAGCGAAAATGACTGTTCAAGACTGGCAAAGTGTAATTGATGTAAACCTCACAGGCGTATTCAATTGCAGCAAGGCAGTTTCTCAATATATGGTTCAGGCCGGTTCGGGTAAAATTATCAATACTTCATCTGTTGTGGCTTTGTATGGCAATTACGGACAAAGTAATTATGTAGCTGCAAAAAGTGCCCTTATTGGTGTTACCAAAGTTTGGGCACGTGAATTAGGTAGAAAAGGTATCAATGTAAATGCAGTAGCTCCAGGATTTATAGCTACTGATATGATTAAAACGGTTCCTGAAAAAGTCATTAATGGCATCATCGATAAAACGCCATTGCAAAGATTAGGTACACCTGAAGATATCGCCAATGCGTATGTATTTCTTTCTTCAGATGCGGCTTCTTTTATCAATGGTCATTGTTTAAGTGTTGATGGTGGTATCACCTTATAATTCATCTCATGAATAACGCTGTAATTATTGGCACAGGTGCTTATGTGCCCGAAAGAGTAGTTCCAAATTCCTGGTTCAATCAGCAATTGGGAGAGGATGTTGATACCTGGTTACAAACCAATGTCGAGATTTTTGAAAGACGTTGGTGTGCCCCAAATGAAAGTACCGTTGATTTGTGCGAAAAGGCTGCTTTAGAAGCTATAAATAATGCTGGAATTTCAGCTGATCAACTCAGTATGGTAATTGTAGCAACAGATACACCGGAGTATATTTCTCCTTCAACAGCGTCGGTTTTACAATACAAATTGGGTGCTATAAATGCAGGTAGTTTCGACCTTAATACTGCCTGTGCCGGTTTTGTTGCTGCTTACGATACAGCTTGTAAATTTATTCAGGCCGATGAAAACCATTCTTATATTTTAGTAGTTGGCGCTTATGCCATGAGCAAATATTTGAATCTTGAGGATAAAAAAACAGTTACTCTTTTTGCTGATGGGGCAGGGGCTGTAGTATTAAAATCCGTTGCTGATTCAGATTCGGGTTACAAAGCTGGTTACCAGATTTCAAAAGGACAGTACCACGATTGGATGGGGATTTATGGTGGAGGAACCAAATTCCCTATTACTCAGGAATCATTCGATAAAAAAGAACATTTATTACAGTTCGTTAAAAAATTTCCAAAGGAGTTAAATCCTGCCATGTGGTGTGATATCACCCATTTATTGGTTCAAAGAGCAGGCATTTCTTTAGCTGATGTAAAACTGTTTGTACTCACCCAAATCAATGTTCATTCTATAAGAGAAACAATGGATCAATTAGGTCTGCCACATGCAAAAGCGATTACCAATATGCATTTGTTTGGTTATACCGGTTCAGCTGCCATTCCTATGGCATTACATAGGGCAGTAAGTGAAAAACGAATTGAAAAAGGCGATTGGGTAATTATGATTGGTTCTGGTGGCGGACTTGCTTTTGCAGGTAGTATTTTTAAATATTAAAAAGATGGAAGTATCGGCAACGAGTTACGTGAATGCAACACTCATTATGTTGGGTGTTTACATGGTTTTGGTTTTGTTTATGGTGATTAAAGGCGCACTTAAAACTAAAAACATGCAAGATTATGCCATGGGCAGTTTTCAGTTTTCTCCTTTAATGGTAGGACTTTCTGTTGCTGCAGCCATGACATCTGCTGCTACTTTTATTATCAATCCCGGCATTGTTGCTTATTACGGTTGGAGTGCTTTTTTAAGTTATGGTATCTTTCTTCCTTTAGCTGCATTATTGGCTTTGGTTGTTTTAAGCAAACAATTTCGCAGACATGGTTCTGCAAGTAAAGCGCAAACATTGCCTCAATGGATTGGAAACAGATTTAATAGCAATGGATTGAAAAATTGGTTTGCTTATACATCTTTATTATTACTTACTTTTCTTGTATTAATTTGTGTTGGATTAACTCAGGTTATTGCTACAGCATTAAACGCTGATTCAGTTTTGGTGCTTTGGGTAATTATCATTTTTATCTTTGGATACATGATGTTTGGTGGCGCCAATGCACTGGTTTATACCAATACCATTCAGGCTTTGATAATGGTTGTTGTTGCTATCATTTTATTAAGCTCAGGTCTCGATAATTTCGAAAATGGCATCGGTGGATTTTTTGATAAAGTTGCTGCCATCGATCCGCAATTATCAAACCCAACACGGCCGGATAGTCCATTATTCAGAGACTTCTTCGAGATAGTTATTGCCCAACTTATTATAGGATTTGCAGTTGTTTGTCAGCCGCATATCATCACCAAAGCTATGTTGCTTAAAAGTGATGCTGATGTAAACAAATACTTGGTGATTGGTGTGCTTGTTCAACTGCTATTTTTCCTTGTTGTATTTGCCGGATTTTATGCCCGAATTCAATTCCCTGATTTAATGGTGGATGGTGTAAAATTATCGCCTGATAAAATCATGTCGGCATTTGTTGTGAAACGTTTCCCGGTATATGTAGGTTTATTGGTTGTTTTAGGTTTGATATCAGCCGGAATCTCAACTCTTGAAGGTCTGATTCAGTCGCTTTCTACAACCTATGTGAGTGATATTCTTCAACCAAATATCAAAGGTTTAGATGATAAACAATGGTTTTGGATTCACAAACTAGTAATTGTTTTAATGGCAATTATCACGGGAATCTGGAGCATGCAGCAAATTAGTCATCCAAACTTTTCTGTTGCCATGTTAGCGCAAAATGGTGTTTATGCATTCTTTGCATCAGCAGTAATTCCTATTTTCTGTGGATTATTTTTCCCTAAAACAAAAGCTAATGTTTTGTTAACTGCAGCTATTATGGCTTTGCTAGTGCATTTTTCTGTTTACTATTTTTCTATTAGTTCATACATGCAATTACAAGTTAAAAATCCGGCTATTCCAGCATCTTTTGCTATCTTTGCATCTGTAATTACTGTGCTTGTTCTTAGTTTATTCAATAGAATTAAAAGTAAAACAATATGAGCACCGATTGGATTTCGAAATGGAGTTTATATACGCCTTCCAAAACAGCATTGTTTGAATTAGAAACCGGCTTGTCTATTTCCTATGCTGAATTAAACAGAGAAGCTGAAATACTTGCTTCTGTTTTACTCAACAAATACAAATTAAAAAGAGGCGATAGGCTTGCTATGATTTCAGAATTTAGCATAGCTTGTTTTACCCTATTTGTTGCTGCTCAAAAAACGGGAATTATTCTGGTCCCGCTTAATTACAGACTAAGTGTTCCTGAATTGGAATATATCCTACAAGATTCAGATCCGGCATTAATATTGGCAGAGGAAAAACACTTGCCACTTGTTCAAAATGAACACTTTAAATGTGAGATTTTACAAGTGGTTCTTGAAGATGCTTTAAAAGTGATTCCTGAATCTTATCAAGCCCAGCAGATAGCAGAAGATGATGCACTTTTTATCTTGTATACAAGTGGAACAACAGGTTTTCCCAAAGGTGCTTTGTATACGCATAAAATGATGTTCTGGAATAGTTTGAACACAATACTTCGACTTCAGTTAAATGGTTCAGACAATACACTTTTGTGTACACCATCCTTTCATACCGGAGGCTGGAATGTATTGGCTACTCCCTTGTTACATGTAGGAGGGACCATTTATATCATGAGGAAATTTGAGCCATCAATCGCTATTCAAACTTTAATGGATAGAAAAATCAGTGTGTTCATGACTGTTCCTACCATGACAAAAATGTTGGCAGAACATCCTGATTTTGAAACTGCAAAATTCCCTTTTCTAAAAAATTATATTGTTGGAGGTGAAGCTTTGCCTATACCTGTAATTGAAACATGGGGGAATAAATCGGTGTTCATCAGACAAGGTTATGGACTTACTGAAGCGGGTCCGAATATTACTTCTTTACCTGAACAAGATGCCATTCGTAAAAGAGGTTCAATTGGTTTCGTTAATTTTTATGTTGATTATAAATTAGTGAATGAATCCGGACTTGAGTCCCAAACAAACGAACCCGGTGAACTTTGGCTAAGAGGCGATGTTGTTACTCCCGGATATTGGCGCAATCCAAAAGCAAGTGAGGATGCTTTTTCAGGTGATTGGTTCAAAACCGGCGATGTGATGATATGTGATGAGGAAGGCTATTTATACTTGGTTGACAGAAAGAAAAACATGTTTATTTCGGGAGGAGAGAATGTATATCCTACTGAAGTAGAAAAAGTATTAAGACAACATGAATCTATCAGTGAAGTTGCAGTTATTGGTATACCTGATGAAAAATGGGGAGAAGTAGGATTGGCTTATTATTCAAGCTTTCATGGTGTAAATATTGAAGAAGATAAATTACGGGAGTTTTGTTTATCAAGATTGGCCAAATTTAAAATACCGAAACAGTTTGTTCATTTATCTGAATTACCTAAAAATGATACAGGGAAACTTGATAAAAAATCATTGAAGTTTTTGTTTGAATCTTCACATCAACAAAATAATAAAGCTTAGTATGAAACCGAAATTGGCCATATTTTCTAAGTTTTGTGAAGATTTACTTCCCATTGAAATTGAATACCTTCAACAGAATTGTAATCTTGAAGACAATCAGCTTTTAGGCATTTTGGAAAAGGTTTATTCAAATAAGAATACACTAAAACCCAATTATGCTTTTGATGCTTCAATTGATAAACGCAAATACTCTTATCTTAAAAACTGGATTCAGGAGAATCTCGAATCCTGCGATGTAGACCATGCATTAAAGGTTATACAAGAATTCGAATGGAAGGTTCAATCAGATAGCATCACACAAGAAGAAGAAAAAAGTTTGGTGAAGATGATGAGTGGTTATGACAATTCGCATTACCAATTCCTTCGTTTTTATGGTTTGATGTTACATTTCAGACAATACCTGCAAATCAGACTTAGAACCAAACTCATGCCACTGGTGAATGATTGGCTAGAAAAGTATGCGGATAATTATGCTGAAAGTTCAATTGTGTTTCAAAGCCTACATCAACTAACTGCTGATATTATTGATGAATATGGCTTGTTAACCATCACAGATAAAATCACCGAACAGAAACTACTTCAAATTACAGAAAGAGAAGACCTGGATGGTTTAAACAGATATGCAGCTGCTGTTCGACTTTGGTTTTATTACATGAACAAAGGTGCTTACGTAAAAATGAAAACGCTTTTGCAAAAAGTAGAAACCATGATGGTAAAACACAAGTACCTCGGAAGAAGATTGGCAGTTAACTATTATGCAAACAGTCTATTACTTCATTCAAAAACAGAAGAGCTTGAAAGGGCACGTTTTTATGGCTATCTGAGTTTGCGATATCATACCAACGATTATTTGTTTTATGTAATTAACCTGAGTTCGGTATTGTTAAGAATGGGTGAAGCACAGGAAGCAATGTTACACATGAAAGCTGCTTTTCCTGCTATGAGAAACACTGCCGACAATCACAACAAAATTGGCTTTGTTGCACACTATGTTCATTGTTTAATTGATTTGGGTAAACTTAAGGAGGCAGGACGTTTTGCAGAAAACTATTTAGGTTCACATTTAAAAGAAGTAATGAGTACTCGCTGGCATTTGTTCTTTGCTGCATATTTCAGAAGTTTAGTTTTGCTCGAAAAGTTTCCTCGTTTATTGTATTTGGTAAACAGATATAAACTCAGAGATAAAGAAACGCAATACTCTAAGAAAGCACATTACTTACCAACCATGAGTTGGTATATTGCTTTGGCTGAATTTATGGAAGGTAGTATCAGCGAGAAACTTGCTATCGAAAAAATGAAAGCATCAGCCATTATTTTAATGAATGATCCATTACGTACCAATCGCATTCATCAACAACTAAATCAACTCTATCACCAACAGCCACAACTCATAAAAAAACTTAAGTCAGAACTTAATTTGAATTCATAAATAGTTAAAAAACAGGTTAGTATGCTATTTTAGTTTTGATTATAAATTAAGTCAGGATAATAAAAAATTCTAATAGACTACATCAAAATCAATTGCTTATTACCTTCACCTTCAACAAAATCAAACCAATTTAAACACATGAAAAAAATCGTATTTGTAATGGCAATGTTCGCTGTAACAGCCACCTTATTCACCTCTTGTAAAAAAGACGAAACAACAACAACAGACACAACTCCTGCAGCTACAGGAATTCAAGGAAAATGGGAATCGTCAGGTACTGATGTAGCTCCATTATTGGTAACATTATTCAAAATAGATTCTATCTATGCTGAATTCAATACCAACAATACTTATACTGTAAAACAATGGGATAATACTAAAACTCAATTGGCTACTTTATCTGGTACTTATACTCAAACTAAAGCTGCTACAGGAAATTTTTATACTATCAAAATCAATCAAACTTCACCTGCAGCATTAAGCACAGAAGGTATCTTTGAAATTACTGATGGTGTGATGAAATATGAAGTTGTTCAAACAACTCCTGATATTGGTGCTACTCCTCCAACTGTTGCTAAAGGATTTGGTTCTACCAACAATGGTGCTTTAGGTATGATGAATGTTCAGACCTACCGCAAAGTAAATTAGTCTCTTTTTTATTGATGAAGCCGCAGTTGAGAAAAATCATAACACAACTGCGGCTTTTCTTTTTTATTAGCATGATGTTTATTGATAGAAAAATTAGTTTGTTGATTGTCTTTGTAAGCTTCCTGACAATCACCTCTGCTCAAACAAGCAATGATACAAGCATTGCTGTTTTCGACAGACCCATCCCCAAAAAGGTTGATAAGGAATTTCAATTTCTGGCTTATTATTATAACCAGTTTGTAAACGCCAATTACTATCCTACCAACGATTTCCTCAAAGGACAAATTTTTGGTAGGTTATTCGGGCAAAATACAACTACAACTTCCGATTCATTAACCACACATTATTTCGAGCAACGATTGCTACCATTTTTTATCTATTCACCAAAACTATTAAACGGAAAAGCAACACTACGCGCTTCTTTTGAAATAGATTATACTTGGGGTGATGTGGCTTATGGAGTAGGTGGAAACTTTGGTGGTGCTGTATCAGGTGATCAGGTAAATATTCAAACTCAGAATGTTGAACTTGAATTAATTCCAGCCAAAGGTTGGGCCATCAATATGGGTTTACAAAGAATGTTTGATAATCCTTCAAATGCTTATAGAACCTTGTTTGATGAACTTACCAATACAGGTTACAGACTGATGTATTGGGGAACCGATGCTACAGGAATCAATGTTCGATATGATGGCGATTTTCAAAAGTTTAAACTGGCATACTGGCAACTTTATGAAAACTCAGTTCAACTGAATGATGATGTGGTGCGATATGAATTTATGTACGACAGACAAATCAGCAAGAAGTTTAAACTGGGTGCAAGTCTTGATTATGTAAGAGACCGCGCGAATGGAGAAGGTGGTCCTTCTATTTTGGGTCAAGGTTTGAATTCTTCTTTAAGTGATTACAATGGTACTTATCGTTTTCCAATGAGTGGCAGTAAATACAGAGGAGATATCCTTTGGGCCGGAACATTTTTCACCAGAAATCAAGGCTATGTTCAAGACAATTGGATGTTAACAGGTTTTCTGAATTATAATTTCGGTAAGGTTGATACATTAAGCAAAACTGTTGTGAATAGCTGGAATAAACGTGCATTAATTGGTGGATTTGGTTTAAATGTTAAATCAGGTTACCGTTATGGTAAAACAATTGGAGATGTGGTTCAGGCAGATTTTTTGTATAGCAGTGGAGATGCAAATGGTATTGAAGACAATAAATATTCTGGTGTTATGACCGGAAATAACTGGGGAGCACCAGTGAGTATTTTTATATCAAGTGGTTCTTATATTTTGTTTCCTCATGGAAATGTAGTGAACAGATTTGTGGCATTGGTGAATGATTTTTCAAATCTTGGATATGGTTTAACAGGTGGAGTAATTTCTTTTTATAAAGATTTTGTTCCTCATAAATTAAATGGAAAGGTTTCTTTCGCAAGTGCCATTAGTAATGTAGCACCAAAAGGAGGAAGCAACCACATGGGTACTGAAGCCAATTTCAGAATTTCATATACGCCCAATATCCTCATGAATTTTGAATTACATGCAGCTTATTTGTCTTTGGGTGATTATTATAACAGTTCGGTTGTAAATGGCGGAGTAACAACAAAACCTGCGAATCCATGGACAGTATTTTTGGTTTATAAATGGTTAATGTTTTAATGCTTTGAAAACAATGAAGACATATTACAGAATTTTATTTGGATTAACCCTTTTATGCGCATGTATGACACCTTTTAGCAAGTATCCGAAAATCAATAAAATTGAAGATTTAACTTATCCTTTTGAAACCAAAAAGGTTGATATTGGAAAAGGAATCAGCATTGCATATACCGAGCAGGGCTCAGGAAAAGAAACCCTTGTTTTTATACATGGATTGGCAAGTTATATGCCTGCATGGAAAAAGAATCTGGATGTACTTTCTCAAAAGTACCATTGTATTGCCATCGACTTACCCGGTTATGGCAAAAGCAGTAAAGGAGCTTATGAAGGCTCCATGGATTTTTTTGCTGAATCGGTTCACGTGATGATGGAAAAATTGGGTATTAAAAACTATTGGTTGGTAGGACATTCTATGGGTGGACAAATCTCCATTCTTATGTCGGTGAAATACCCGAATGAAGTAAAAGGTTTGGTATTGGCAGCTCCAGCAGGATTTGAACTCTTTACCGAAGGAGAAAAAGCCTGGTTTAGAGAAGCAGTAACAGCAAAAGCAACAGCATTAACACCGGTTGAACAGATTCAAATTAATTTTGCATCCAACTTCAACAAAATGCCTGCTGATGCTGATTTTATGATAACAGACAGATTGGCCATGCGTAAAGCAAGCGATTTTGATGCGTTTTGTTACATGATTCCTCAAAGTGTAAGCGGAATGGTTAACCGACCTGTTTTCGAAGATTTAAAACGCATTAAACAGCCTGTTTTGGTAATGTATGGTAAAAACGATAACCTCATTCCAAATAGGTATTTACACGGAGGCACAACAGAAGCCATTGCAAAAGCCGGATGTGCACAGATTCCACAATCAAAATTGGTGATGATACCCAAAGCCGGTCATTTTGTTCAATGGGAAGGATTTGAAACCTTCAACAAAGAAGTAATCAACTTCATTAACTAAGCAGGTTTTTGGTTTAAGTATATAGATAGGTAAAAGAAAAGGCGGCTTGAGAAGGCCGCCTTTCTTGTGATTTGCAATATTATTCTAATTTGATATTTGGTTTATTTTACTTAAGTCAGTATCTTCATATAAACCAAACACATGGAACTCATTCAAAAACCCATCCCTCGTTTTAAAAACGAACCTATTCTTGTATTGATCCTCGGATTCATCACCTGTGGATTGTACTTAATTTACTGGAACATTAAATCGGCAGAAGTAATTAATGCGGTAGCCGATAAAGAAATTGTATCAACTCCGATTGCTATTTTCTCAGGCTGTTGTTTTCCGGTGAACCTGTATTTCTATTATTTAATCGGTAAAGACGGATTACCTGCAATTTACCAAAGAACCAATCAGCAACCCAACGACCAAACAGTTTTATTGTTGGTACTTGGATTTTTCTTTCCAATGGTTTCAGCAATGATTGTACAAGGTGAAATCAACAAATTGTACAACGATTAAGGTTTTACTTTAGCTGAATGACTGATTCGTTTTCAGTAAAAAGAAAATTATTAGGAATAGCCGGAGCTTTAATTAGCCTGGCTATTCCTTTTTTTATTGCTGAATTTGAAAGCGAACATGATATAAAAAGCAATCAATCATTATGTCCATTTAAGCTTTTGAGTGGCCTACCATGCCCGGGTTGTGGCATCACCAAATCACTGGTTTATATCTACAAAGGCGATTTACTTCAAAGTATATCCTACCATTTATTTGGCCCGGTTACTTTCGTTTTTTGTTTGCTGATTATCTTTTTGTTTACAACAGAAATCATCAGTAAAAAAGAATATTTTAAAGACTGGTTTTATAGTAAAAAACTGGCAATTGTATTAGGAATATCCTTAGGTTCTTATCACCTCATCAGATTAATTTTCTTTCTGAACACACACAATTTGAATGAAATACTAAAGGAATCGATTTGGCTTTAGGGGTTGAAATTATCTTTTACTTTGGCTAATCCGCATCTTTTGTTATTTTCGCGGTCCGTAAAACCTAAGCTAAAATTCATTTTTCATAACATAAATCTGAATTCTGGTTTTTGAAAACTTTGGTCTCGTAGTTCAATGGATAGAATAGATGTTTCCTAAACATTTGATATGAGTTCGATTCTCGTCGAGACTACAAATTTTTTTTTGTATGTATTTTGTTTACATACTTTATTCAAAATCGCATGATCGTTTCTATGTTGGTCACACTAGTTCCATAGAAAGAAGACTCATTGAACACAATGAAGGTCGAAATCCTTCAACAAAGCCATATGTACCATGGGAATTATTGGGAACAATCATTAAAGAAGATAAAGCATCTGCTTATCAACTAGAAATGAAACTAAAGAATCTTTCGAGTGAGAGGAAACTTGCCTTTATTGATAAATACTGTAAATAATTAACTGTCTATTTTCCTGACGCGACTATGTCGGTCAGGATGCTGACAAGCTCTGCTTCGTCAGCACCTAAACATTTGATACAGGTTCGATTCCTGTCGAGACTACAAAATTCTACCCTTATGCCTTATTTCGCTTTTGTAATAAAAAGTACAATAGATGGAAGTTTCTATAAAGGCCATTGTGAAGATTTGCAAAAACGACTTCAGCAACACAATGCAGGGCAAACACAATCCATTAAGAGTAAGGTACCTTTTGAACTCATTTAATTTGAGGAATTCTCATCCAGAGAAGAAGCAATCATAAGGGAGAAATATTTTAAATCAGCAGCAGGTAGAAGATTTTTGAAAGGAAAGGTTTTGTAAATTTCTAAGATTAAATTAAGTAGAACATTCTGCTTCGTCATCACCTAATCATTTGACATGAGTTCCCCACCTGGCAAAAGCCATTCGGGTAAAGATTCTGCTCGAGACTACAAAATCTACCCTTATGCCTTATTTCGCTTATGTAATAAAAAGTACAATAGATGGAAGTTTCTATAAAGGCCATTGTGAAGATTTGCAAAAACGACTTCAGCAACACAATGCAGGGCAAACACAATCCATAAAAGGCAAGATACCTTTTGATCTCATTTATTTTGAGGAATTCTCATCCAGTGAAGAAGCAATCATTAGGGAGAAATTTTTTAAATCCGCAGCAGGAAGAAGGTTTTTGAAGCAAAAGCTGTGAACTTCAACCTTGTTACCTTTTAACAATTCATTATCCCTTCGTCATCACCTAAACATTTGATATGAGTTCCGAACTCGGATTTAACCATTCGAGTAAAGATTCTGCTAGGGACTATTTTTTTCTGACGCGACTTTTTCACTCTTGATATCAACTGCATAGGATTTTCAATTTAATCCATGATTTCTTTTTTTTATTTTACTAAAGACTCAGATTTTTTCTTAAATTACCATTGAGGTGCTAATGCCAAAATATATAACCAAGATTTAATTGATTTTAATTTAACTTTTTGATACCAAATTTTATCTGAATCAATTGTTTTAATCTTAAATAATTCTTTATTCGCGCGAATCAATACATGATTGATTTACAATTAGTTTGAATTGAATATATTTGGTATATGAGTTCATTTTATACTACCACTAAACAAATTGTTTTTGTTGTTTTGATGCTGTTATTAACCAAAATTTCAACGGCACAGAAACCTATATTTTTAAAGTCGAATATTGCTGATTCTGCATTAAAGGATATGGCACTTGTTCAAAGTGATAGCTATTTTAAATTCAAACAGAATAACCATTTTCAGTTATGGAAAACCAATGGAACACTTGCTGGAACTGTTTTGGTAAAAGACTCTTTTGAGTTCATAAAGAATCTAGTTAATCTTAATAACTCTCTTTATTTTTTTGCTAAGCCATTATCGGGACAAGTTGCACTTTATAAGTCTGATGGCACCAAACCAGGTACCTTAGTAATTAAACAATTTCCGGGAACTAATATTGAATTAAGTGGTTTAAGTCCATTCAATGGGCTTGCTTACTTTTCAGTTATTTCAAGCAATCCAAATGCCGGTTCGGTATGGAAAACAGATGGCACCAATTTGGGTACCATTGAAGTAAAGTCTAATGTTTTTGTAAAAGCAGCAAAAGACAAGAATCAATCTTTTTATAAAGCCGGTAACTCTATTGTATTTTCAGCATACAATCTCAATAATTCCTATGTGGCGCTTTGGAGCACAAATGGAACTTCAGCTGGAACAATTTTATTAAAAGACAGTGCCTTTTACTATCAGTTTAGTAGGATTTCAAATGCAGTAAGTTCAGATAGTTTACTAGTGTTTTTAGATAATGCAGGAAGCGGTGGAAACCTTTGGCGTTCAAATGGCACAAAGGCTGGTACAAAGGTTATTAGAGGTGGAAATATTAGTTCAATTACTTTATACAAAAATGAGTTTTATTATCTTACAGGTACAGTATATAAAGCACTAAATAAAACTGATGGAAATAGCCATGGACCTATTACAGGTTTAACAAATGTGGGCAATGCAATTGGTATTTTCGATAATCAATTAGTATTAAGTGGTAAAGACAATAATGATTGGGAACCTTATTTAAGTGATGGTTCAGCTGCCAATACAGTATTACTTAAAGATATTTCCAATAATACGAATGGGTCTGATCCTCGATATTTTACAAAGATTGGAAATGCCATGTATTTCGTTGCCAATGATAATATTTATGGCGACCAAATCTGGAAAACTAATGGTACCACAACAGGAACTTCGATAGCATATTCGCTTATCGACACCATTCCAAATTTTAAAACAGAAGGACTATATGCAGGAAGTAACTATATTTTGTTTGTTTCAAACAATCAATTGTATTCAATAATTGGAACTGGCGGATCTTCTATCAATGAAAATCTAAGGGCAAAAAGATTATTGATTTATCCGAATCCAACATCAGGCAAAATATTCATTGATTACGAGACTTCTAATCAAGCAAAAATTAAAATGTATAATGTTTTAGGTGAAGAAGTTTTATCTTCTGATTTTGCTGAGAATATTTCAGTTGAATTCTTACCTAAAGGAATTTATTGGTTACAAATTATTGATGACTCCAGAAAACTTACTGAAAAAATAATATTGGAGTAAAATAATTATCGTGTTTGAAATTTACCTCGATTTAATCTTAAGCATTTACTTCCAAACTCTCAGTACACCTTTTCTTAAATAGGGCTCACTTAGATCTTTGGCAAAACGATATAACATATAGCCTTTTGAAAATTCAGTTTGAAAACCTAATGACTTAAAATAAGCTTCAAACTCGTTTGCATCATTTTTTTTGTGATAGGTACATACAGCAATTTTAATTTGATTGTTTTGTGAAAGCAAAGTTTTCATGCCTTCAAAAACGTCATGTTCAGAACCTTCTACATCTATCTTTATAAATAATTTTTGCTGATAAAGTTCCTTAAAATCATCTAATTTATAATTTCCATTTGTGTTTGAATTGCCTAGTTTTCCTTCAAATAACTTTATTTTATCAGAATAAGTTTTGAAACTGATTTTTAAAACATCATTCCAGTTATTGTCCATTTCAAAGGCATAAGCTTCCTTTACCTCATCAAGTTTTAATAGTGTAAAAAAGCCTTCAGCTGTTCCAACATCAATTAAAATTTCATCTGGCTCTGGTTTAAAAATTTCAGAACAATATGCATGAGGCGAATCAGAATCTTGTTCAATAAAAAGGGTTTTTAAATAAGCTTTGCAACTTTCCTCAGACCAGTCCTTTTTGAAATACAGTTTCTTTTGATTGATTGAAGTATAAAACCCAAATTCATCCTTTGATATTTCTAATTGAGCAGTTCTGTATTTATTAGGAAACAAATAGGGAAAGGTTTGTATTTCATTTGTTTCGAAAAAACTTAATGCGGATTTTAATTCTGATTCTAAAGAGGTGTTTTTCCTTAAATATTTTGAGATATTGGATTTGAGTTTGCGATTTGAATATTGTTTCAAAAAGTTATATCGAATAGATTTTATTTTATTTTTAAGACTCATAATGTGCAATCTATTTTCTCAGTATTAATAAAATACTAAGGATGTTTTTAGGTTAAGTTTTTATTGTTAAAAATAGTTAAAACATGCTGACTAGTTTTTGAGTTGAATTGCACAATTGTTTATATTTCATAAGGTATTATTTAATGTTTGGGACCATTAATTGACTTACATTCGTTATAGCAATGGAATCCTTTATCTCTTATAAAATTCTGCCGGAAACTGGACTGATTCTAACAAACTTTCAGTTCAAAGTTCAAATCAGAGATTTGAAAGGCATAACCTTAAAATTTATGGAAGATCCTTTATACAATCCTGACTATAATCTTTTAATGGATTTTAGAGATGCACTTGCAATTGTTTTTAGAATGGAATTATCTGATTATTTGGATTTTTTCAAAAAGTCGGTACGATTAAACAGAAATGTAAAAGTTGCCATTCTTTTTACCTCACCTAATCATGAGTTTTTAATTAAAGTTTATAAACCAATGGCTAAGCTTTTTAAAATGGATGTTGAAAAGTTTAAAGAAGTAAATGAAGCCTTGATTTGGTTAGGAGTACCAATTGAAAATTTTGATTCAATCGATTGTCATTTAAAAGAACTAAAATATCAAAAAATTCAGTAGTAGTAGGAAATGTCTACTAGTTGTCATATTTTATGATTTCTTTTTAAAATGAATTTAAACTGCTTTTTTTGGAAAGTTATGTGGAATTTCCAAGTTAATGACAGCCAGTATTATGTAAGCAGCTTTTTTTTCTTTGTAAATCGTTAATACTTTATTAATGTTCAATTCCGAAGACATAAATTTAAATATTCTAAAGCAAAGAGCTTTTAACCTCAGGTGGGCTACCCAGGCCGAAGGCGTTATTCCCTTAACTGCCGCCGACCCTGATTTTCCATGTGCTCCTGAAATTACAGAGGCTATTTCAAAGTATATTAATGATCGTTACCTGAGTTATGGTCCTGCACAGGGTTTACCTGTTCTTAGGGAAAGTATTTCCAATTATTATTTACAAAAAAGAGGAATAAAATTCAATCCCGATTACGTATTACCTGTTGATAGTGCTGCTTTCGGAATTTATGTTGCTTGTAAATCATTTTTAAAGAAAGGTGATGAAGCTATCATTTTCGATCCTGTTGATTTTCTTTTTAGGTATTCCATAGAAACCGTTGGAGCTATTGCTGTTCCTTTTCCAATTCATCCTGAAAAACAAGAACCTGATTTTGAGCTTCTTGAAAGTTTGATTTCTCCTTCCTGCAAAATGATTTGTTTGTGTAATCCATTAAATCCAAGTGGAAAGGTTTTTTCGAAAGAAGAACTTTTGAAAATTGGTGAAATTGCAGAAAAGCACAATCTGTTAATTTTATCGGATGAAATCTGGAGTGATATTGTTTTTCCACCTGCAAAATATACCTGCATTTCTGCTATTAGTGAAGCTATATCAAATCGAACGATCATTGTGCATGGATTTAGTAAATCTTATGGATTGGCCGGATTGCGAATAGGTATGTTACTCACATCAAACAGTACTTTATTTGATGCTTTGTTTCAAAACTCTTTGCATCAATCAACTGTTCATGGTGTAAATATTTTATCACAGGTTGCAGCACATACTGCTTTAACTGAGTGTGAATATTGGTTAAACGGATTTGTAAATCACCTTCAAAAAATGAGAGATTTAACTGTATCATCATTGAATTCCATGCCCGGAATTACTTGCCATGTTCCTGATGCATGTTATGTTGCTTTTGCAAATATTCAGGCTACCGGAAAAAGTAGTTCTGAAATTCACCAGTATATTCTTGATGAAGCAAAAGTGGCAATTGTACCTGGTTTAAAACAATGGTTTGGAGAAGGTGCAGAAGGATATGTTCGTTTGTGTTTTTCTACCTCAGATGAAATACTAAATGAAGCATTAAATAGATTGAATAAAGCCTTATTGAAACTATGAAAGTTGTAATAATTGGTGGTGGAATTGCCGGATTGGCTGCAGGAATACTTTTAAAAAGGTATTTGGTTGATGTTGTAATTTGTGAAAGAAACCTCGATATCTCCCCTAAAGGAAATGCATTTTTGATGCATTCAGATGGATTAAATATTTTAGAAGAATTACTTGGGTATATTGAAGAAAATGGTTTGCCGGGCAGATTGGTAGATACCTTTCACCTAAAAAGACCAAGTGATAAGGACTTAATGTATATCAAACTAAGGCCTTGGCAATGCATTAAAAGAGCAGATTTAATTCAATTCCTGCTTGATATTTTACCAGAAGACATCATGCGTTTTGGAAGAAGTTTTTCTCATTTTATATATGAAAATGGGAAGGCTATAGCAGCTGTTTTCGAAAATGGTGAAATTGAATATGGAGATGTTTTTATTGCTGCAGATGGCGGAAATTCTAAAATACGAGAATTGCTTTTCGGTGAAACTAAGTTTACAGATATTGAAGTAAAAGAAGTCGTAGGTGTTTGTAAATGCAGAGAAATGGTAATTGCCAAGAAAGGGATCTTCACTAAATACTTGGATGACAAAAGCAGCTTGTCTTTTGGATATATTCCCACCAGTTCTGATGAAATAGTTTGGTTTACACAGTTTAACTCACTTCTCAATCCTATTGAGTCTAATTCCAAACCCGATGATTTAAAATCATTTACTTTAAACTTACTAAAGGATTTTCCTTCTGATGTTCAAGCGATACTAAACAGGAATGATTTTTCAAGCAGTTATGTTTGGAATACAAGAGATTTTGATGTGCTAAATCAGTTCCACAAGGACAATATTGTTTTAATTGGAGATGCTGCACATTTAGCTCTTCCTTTTACCAGTGCTGGCACAACCAATGCCTTTGTGGATGCTAAATTACTGGTTCAATTATTGGTTAATGAAAAGAATTATTCAGATGCCTTTAACAAATTTTATGAGCTAAGGTCTCCAATAGTTAAGGAACATTTATTATTGGGAAGAAAACTCAAAGATGAATTTTTGAATTTTCATTTGCAAAATGATGACAAAGTTAAAGTGCCTTTGATTGCAAATAAAGAAGAGTATTCAAACCTTAAAGCCAAATCAAAAAAGATTCATATTCTTTATTTCACAGATCCTGTTTGTTCTACTTGCTGGATTATTCAACCTCAATTACGAAAACTAAAACTTGAATTTGGCGAACATATTGAAGTTGAATACTGCATGAGTGGTTTATTACCTTCCTGGGATTCTTACGACAGAGGTGGAATTAAACAACCTGAAGATGCCCAAAAATATTGGGAAAATGCGGCGATAAAATACAATACTCCTATTAATGGAGATATCTGGGTTAACGATCCTTTACATTCTTCATATCCTCCATCTTTGGCTTTCAAGGCAGCTCAAATTCAGGATATAGATAAAGCAATTATTTTTCTTAGAAGATTAAATGAAATGCTCTTTTTTGAAAATAAAAATATTGTTAGAAAGGAGCATATCAAAGAAGCAGCTTTTGAAGTTGGTTTGGATGTAATTCGTTTGTTTAAAGACATTGAGAGTAGGGCAGAACAAATGTTCGATGAGGATTTATCATTGGTGAAATCATTCGGCATTCAGGTCTTACCAACTTTTATTCTTACAGACAGATTCGATAACCACATCACATTAAGTGGTTTCCAGGATTATCAGAATTTTGAAAGGGCAATTGAAAAATTAATACCTGAGGTGCAAAAGAATCCTATAGATACACAACCTCATTCTTTGTTTAATTCTTTTAATACACTTACCACAAGGGAATTTGCATTCTTAACAAATCTGCCTGAATTCGAAGCTATCAATATCCTGCAAGAACTAAGCAGGGAAGAAATGATTGAGAAAATAAAGAGCAGAAATGGCGAAATGTGGCGTTTGAAAAAGGCTGTAGAGGTTTATTAAAATTTGAGGGTTTCAAACACTTAGTTTTTAAAGTAAATTTCTTCCTTCAATCGAACATCTTCACTGCTGCTTCCTATACTGATGGTGTAAGTTCCTTTATTTAGTTTCCATTTTGATGTTTTCAAATCCCATTTTTTTAATTCGTTTTTTGAAATGGAGAACTCAAATTTCTCCAAACCATTTTTATCAATTTTCTTTTTCTGAAATGCTTTTAATTCTTTAATCGGCATTCTTTCTCCATTAGGATAACTGATATAAACCTGCGCCACTTCTGCTGCATCAAAGGTTGATATGTTTTTAATTTCAATACTAAACTGAATACTATCGTTTAATACTTTCGGTTTTGATGTCCATCGGTATTCAAATTTTCCATAACTCAATCCGTATGCAAATGGGTATTTGTTTTTTGTAGTTTGATACCTGTATGTTCTATTTTCCATTGAATAATTATCAAATGCAGGTAAACTATTGATGTCTTGCACATAACTGATAGGTAATTTTCCTGATGGTGAATACTTTCCAAAAATAATATCTGCCAATGCATTTCCTCCTTGTTCACCCGCATACCAAGCCAGAATGATAGCATCTGCATATGTTTCAACTTCACTTAAATCATAAGCACTTCCTCCTGTAATTACCAGTATTATTTTTTTGTTTGGCTGACTCTTTTTCAATTCTCTAACCAATATTTCATGTGATTTTGGAAGCTTCATTTCTTTTCCATCTCCACCATTTCTAGATAAAAAAGCATCACCATCTTCGCCTTCATAAACCGGACTATTTCCAATCACCACAATACTGATTTCAGCATTTCCTGCTGCCCAGATTCCACCAAAATGTAAGGTGTCTTTGTCATCACATCCCTGGTCATATTCAATTCTGATATTACCAGGTAATGCTGCTGTTATTCCTTCTGTAAATGTAACTGTATGACTACTTACTCCGTGGTAATTTCCCAAAAGAACTTCATCGTTGGAAGCTCTTGGTCCCAATACCATCAATGATTTCAGCTGATTGATATCAAGTGGCAGAACCTTTTCATTTTTTAAAAGTACCATCGACTCTCTTGCAATTTCTCTTGCTAGATTTTGATGATATGTATTAGCTAAACTATCTTCTCCATAAGTATCATAACGAGTCAATCCTTTGGTATCAAGTAAACCTAATTTGGCTTGTGTGATGAGGATTCCTTTTAATGCCCGATTGATATCTTCTTCTGTTACTAGTTTACGTTTATAAGCATTCATTAATTCAGATTGCAAATGTGTGCTACAATCTAAATTCACTCCTGCTTTAATCGCTGCTGCTGCAATGATAGCACCATCGGTTTCTATTTTATGTCCAGAACGAATGTCCTCTAATGCCCAACAATCTGTTACCACATGACCTTTGAAGCCATATTCCGTTCTCAAAATATTTTGAAGTAATGTATTGCCTGTACAACATGGTTCTCCGTTTACTCTGTTATAGGCGCACATCACGGCTTCTACATTGTTTTCAACCAATTTCTGGAAGGCATACAAGTAGGTTTCTCTCAAATCCTTTTCATTAACTTTGGCATCAAAAGAATGTCTGAGTGCTTCTGGTCCACTATGTACGGCAAAATGTTTGGCACAGGCTGATGTCTTTAATTCGTTGCTAAAATTACCCTGCAATCCTCTTACAAATGCAATCCCTATTTGTGATGTCAGATATGGATCTTCTCCATAAGTTTCTTGTCCACGCCCCCATCTTGGGTCTCTGTAAATATTGATATTGGGCGACCAGAAGCTTAAACCCATGTATTGTTCACCCTGATTTTTGTCTTTGTTTAAATTGTATTTAGCTCTAGCTTCAGTAGAAATAGCATCTGCAACTTGCTGCACCAAAGCCGGATTAAAACTCGCAGCCATACCTATAGCCTGAGGGAAAACAGTAGCTTTTCCTGCTCTGGCAACTCCATGCAAAGCCTCGTTCCACCAATTGTATATAGGTATTTGCTGACTTTTTACACCATTGTTTTTATAACCCAATAAGGATATCTTTTCTTCAATGCTGAGTTTCGACAATAATTCATCTGCCTTTTGCTCTGCTGGTTGAGAGATTACTTGCAAGCTGAAAAATATAAACACAAGAATCAGAAGGTAGAAACGTTTCATTTTTTTGAATTAGATTGTCAAATATAAGTTCAGAACCCTTTATTCATAAATATTGACTTTAATTGATGAATGGAAATCATATCAGCCTAACAAAAAAAGAGTTTTAAATGAGGTATAAAAACACATTGAAGTATATCATTATTCTGTTTTCAGTTTTTGTGAATCTGGCTTGTGGAAATAAGTTGCAGGCTCAGCGACAAGAGGCTCCTAAATTTAAAACTCAGCTCAAAAGTTATGATGATTTTTTATTGTTTCAGGGGGAACCATTAAGTAGAAAACTCAACCAGGTTTTATCTGTAAAAGTAGTTTGGGATATCAGAACCGGACACCTCTTTTTTCTCAATAGTCATCATTATAATTATCATTTTGAATTTTGTGAAGAACAATTGAATTTTTATGGAGGACTCGAAGAATTCAATAACAAAAATTATGACGAAGTAATTGGTCAGCAATACTTTCTGGCTAACCTGAATTATTATGTTTCTCAAAAGAAATATGCACTTGAATTTACATCAGGCACTGCTTATTCATTAAAGAATTTGGAAGGATTTTATGATAAAGTACAAAAGGATTCTTACCTCAAAGATTCCTTGAATTTATTGGTAAGTACAAGTTATTTAATCGACTTATTCAAAACAGAGAAAACCAAATTGCCTTTACTTTATGTTGATGAAATTTACCAAACCCAACAATTCCAATTACTGGAAAATGGAGTAGCTTATGGTTACCTTAGAGACTTTAACAATCTGGATAAAACCTATACCAAGGTTAAACCTGATGATATCATTTTGTTAAAAGGAACACCGATTTGTATTCCTGAATGTGCAGGTATTATAACTGATGCTTTTCAAACACCCTTATCTCATATTCAGATTTTATGCAGAACCAGAAAAATTCCATCGGCTGCAATTAGAAATTTATGGAATAATCAGGAACTACTGCAATACCTGAATCAACCTGTAAAAATAGTTCTCACAACAGATGGATTTAAGATTGAAAAAATATCAGAAGAGGATGTAAAAATGAATGAAATAAAAGCATTTTTGAGTAAAGCAATTGTCCTTACTACAAACATTCAACAGAAGGAATTATTAACAGGGAAAACTTTGAGATTCAGGCACAGAAATGCATTTGGTAACAAAGCTGCAGCTGTAGGAGAATTACATCAAATAAAGGGTTTAATCAAACAAACTTGGAAGGCTCCTGAAGGTGTTTTTGCAATTCCGTTTTACTATTACAAAGAGCACATGAATCATGATACTATTCAAAAGGCTTTGAAATTGGTATTGAATCCGGCATTAAAAGGCAAAGAACTTTCTGCTGCATTGAAAAATCTTAGAGAAATAATCAAATCAACACCAATACAAACAGATTTATTAAAGAAAGTGGAAGAGCAAATCAGACTCAATTCTTGTGGAAATTCATATCGTTTTAGAAGCAGTAGTAACGCAGAAGATTTAGATGGTTTTAGTGGTGCCGGATTGTATACCTCAAAAACCGGAATTCTTGGAGATGCAGATAAATCAATAGAGAAGGCCATTAAAGATGTTTGGGCAAGTGTTTGGAAAGAAACAGCATTTGAAGAAAGAAGAATTCGAAACATCAACCAGAATTCTGTTGCTATGGCTATTTTATGTCACAGGAATTTCCCTGATGAAATATCAAATGGAGTAGCCATCACCAAAAATTTATACCGTCCAAGTTTTCCGGGTTTTACTGTGAATGTTCAATTTGGAGAAACAAGCGTTGTTTTACCTGATGAAAAAATCACCTGCGAACAATTCACCATGAATAGTAGCAGAATCATGAACAACCACAAGGCTAAAATCAATGTAGATTATATTAGCTTTAGTAATGTAAACAAACAGGCCAGAGTATTAAATCAACAGGATATAGAAAGTTTATTCAGTGCACTTGAATCCATTAAAGACCACTTCTATTATAGAACAGATATGGGTGAATTTGATAAATCGGTATATGAATATTATGGTCTCGACATCGAATTTAAGTTTGATAAAAACGGACAGCTTTATATCAAACAAGTGAGATTGTATCCGAATTGATATTATATTTTAATGGTATTTTAAAGTGCTTAAGCCTGATTTTATATACCTTAGCTAAGAACTTATCGTTTTAGCCACCATGAAAACATTCAAATATCCAATGCTCTTTTTATTATTTGTATTAGGAATACAAGTAAAAGCCCAAGATTCAAAAGCAATGACAAGCCTGATTGAATCTACCTACAAACAAATTCCCGGAACCAATTATTTGGTGAGTGAATGTGAATGTACGAATGAAAATTATGAGTTGTTTTTGAAGGCCAATCCAACACACCAAGAGAAATACAAAAGTGATTCTACGGGCTGGACATTTTCACAATACTTTCCAAACACCGTAAGTTTTAATGAACCCATGGCGAAAATGTATACGGTTCATCAAAAATACAAAACCTATCCGGTAGTAAATATTACACAAGATGCTGCCATCGCCTATTGTAATTGGCTAACACAGGTTTATAATCAAACGCCAAATAGAAAATATAAAAAGGTAGAATTCAGATTGCCAAGTAAAAAAGAATGGGAAACAGCAGCAATTGGGAATTCATCCGGTCCTAACATTAAAAAATTATTTCCATGGGATGGACTTACTTTAAGGGATTTCAAAAACCATTGTTACTTGGCAAATTTTGCAACAATGGGAGATTATAATATCAAAAGAGATAGCACAGGAAAATATGTAGTGAATACAGGGACTGATTATATGGGTTCGGATTTAGGTGCAGATGGTTATGTGTACTCCAATCCATGTGCAGGAGCTTTTCCTCCAAACGATTTTCGCTTGTTTAATATGTCGGGTAATGTGGCTGAATTCACCAATGAAACCGGCTTAACCAAAGGAGGAAGTTATATGAGTCCAGGTTATTATTTGATGGTAAAAACTAACGAGAAGGAATTCCCTAACATGGAAAAAGGTGGCGCTTTTATTGGTTTCCGACCTTTTATGTTTGTGATTGAGAATTGATTTTTTATCTCAATAATTCACCATTTCTGTTAACAGTTTCCCAGTTGCCATTTACAGGTAAACTTACTTTTCCTTTTTCAAAATTACCTGGTATATCATATTTAGGATTGATAATCATGGTGCCTGTTTTGTCAATGAATCCCCATTTATCAAATACCTTTACACAGGCTCTTACTTCGTGAAAGGCTTGTGCTTGATTATAAATGCAGGGTATGGCGAGTCCTCCTTTTTTAGTGGCAAATCCCCATTTTGTATTGATGGAAACTGCCATTAAATCTTCTGAAAATATGTTCACTTCGTCAAAGCGAGGTTCGAATAAAATCTTGTTGGAATTGAGTTCTCCAAAGCTGTATTTTCCATTGATTTTTATAGCCAATAATTGTTCATGTATAAATTTAATATCATCATAAATGGTATCATAAATTTTATCTCCTTCGGCATTGTAAAAACCAAAGTGTTTTTTGTTTTTAACAATAAAACTTTCGTTGTTCCAGCTGCTGATGCTTTCAAATTGTGGTGTAAGTAGAAGTTTACCTGTATTTGATAGAAATCCCCAGAATTTATTTATTCTGATAGCTATAATCTGTTCATTGTTTTGTATTGGCTTTTTTGCCATTCTTATTTCATCAAAAATAAAAGAGCTCAATAGCTTTCCAGTGGTATCTGCCAAAGCCCATTTTGTATCTTTTTTTAAAAGCAGGATGGATTGGTTTTCATTGTAATAAATTTCATGATAAACCCATGGGAAAATCTCTTTTCCTGATTGGTGATAAAATCCATAATAATTACCATTCTGTGCTACGAAAAAATCACCAATCATTCTGCCTATATAACCGAAGGTATAAGGAAAAATCAGTTTAAATTCTCGGTTCATGATTGCTGTCCGACCTTGTTTACTTAGTGCCAATAATTGATTCGATTTTTGATAAATGCTATCATATTCAAAAGGAATAATTTCTTTTCCTGAATCATCAATGATGCCCCATTGGCCTGATTTTGCTATAAGTCTGTTCGAATCAAGTTTTTCTAATTTGTTAAAACTGATTTTGCTGAGTGCTTTTCCACTGGTACTAAATAGTTCGTATTTATTGTCTTTATGCAAGATGACAACATTCTCGCCTGCTTCTTGAATAAATGCATATTCAAAAGGAATTTTGATTTTTCCTTTTTCATCAATCAAAGCATAAACATTGTTTCTTTTTAAGATTCCTACTTCTCGTTTACTTCCAATCCAATGAATAGAATCATCCAAATTTTCGAATATTATTTTCTTTTTTTTCAGGTTGATTAAAAACCATTTTTCATTTTTAAAAGAGATGAAACCATTCGCACAAATGGAATAAGATTCAATATGTTTTTTGAATATAATTTTTCCTTTTTTGTTGATGAGTTTGATACTATCAGAAAAGACTAAAAAGCTGCTTTCTTCTAAAGCGATAATTTTTTTATAAATGGGAGCAATCAAGGTTTTTCCATTCGACTTTTTAATTCCGAATGAGCCGTTTTCCTGAAAGATAATTTCTTTACTATTTTGATTCTTGAGTTCTTGTGAATAGCTTGTTCCTGCCAAAAGAATCAGCAATAAAAACACGGAATTCGCAATGGTATTTCTGAAATGGAACAATGATTTTTTCTTTAATATTTGAAGCTAATTTAGTTCAAATCCTGATTTTTACTGCTATTACAATTCCCTTTTCTTACAAGCCTTTCTTTTGTAGCTTTGGAGCATGTCTACAATTCCTGTTCCATTAAGAAGAGTTCATCTAACACGTTATATTACTCCATTACGTGAGGGCGGTTCTATGCCCGCTATTGCAGAAGCTGATGATGGATTTAATTATGTGGTGAAATTCAAAGGTGCAGGTCAGGGTAGCAAAGCATTGATAGCCGAATTAATTGGTGGTGAGATTGCACGGGTTATTGGTTTAAAAGTACCCGAACTGGTTTTTGTTGATTTGGATGAAGCTTTTGGAAGGACAGAACCCGATGAAGAAATTCAGGATTTATTAAAGGCAAGTACCGGTCTTAATCTGGCTTTGCATTATTTATCAGGTGCCATTACTTACGATCCTGTTGTTAAACAATTAGATGAATTAAGTGCTTCTAAAATTGTTTGGCTTGATGCTCTTCTGATGAATATGGACAGAACTGCACGTAATACAAACATGTTGATGTGGAGGAATGAATTGTGGCTCATCGACCATGGTGCTGCTTTGTATTTTCATCATTCTGGAAATGTGTGGGATGATAAGGCGAAACAGTCTTTTGCTTTAATAAAGAATCATGTATTGCTAAAGCAAGCGAAACAGATTGAGAAAGTTTCATTAGAATTAACTCAACTATTAAACAAGGAAATCATATCAAATATCATCCATCAAATTCCTGATGTTTGGCTTGAAAGTGATTTGATTTATTCATCGATAGAAGAGCAGAGATTGGCTTATGGAAACTACTTAATTAACAGAATTCAACATGCAGATATTTTTGTAAAGGAGGTATTGGATGCACAAGAATAATTTGTTTGAATATGCTGTAATCCGCGTAGTTCCAAGGGTTGAAAGAGAGGAATTCATGAATGTGGGTGTGATTCTTTTTTGCAAACAATTACAATCTATCGACATCAAAATAGAATTGAATACAGATAAATTACTGGTACTCGATTCAAAGGCAGATGTGAATCAAATCAAAGAAAATTTAAAAGCGTTTAAAATGATTGCCAATGGAGATAAAGATTCCGGTCCTATTGGAGAATATGGTCCTGCAGAGCGATTCAGGTGGCTTTCTGCAACAAGAAGTACCATTGTACAATGTTCTAAAATTCATCCAGGTTTTTGTGATGAACCTAAACAAGCGCTTATGAAAATATTTGAAGAAATGGTGCTTTAAAATCCTTTGATTTCCTTGATATTTTTCTCGATGTTTTCTGCAATGCTATCAGTAGGTAAATCATTGGCATCATAACCAAATGGATTTTCTATGTCTTCTGCAATCAATTCCATACTAGTTAAAACATAACAGGTGAAACTGACAACAGCAATCACACCATAGCCAAATTCATTAATGAAACCATAAGGCATGGTAAGTACATAAGCAAAAATGAATTTTTTAAGGAACATGCTGTAAGCAAAAGGAATGGGTGTGTTTTTAATTCTTTCACATGCGCCACAAATATCTGAATAAGCAACCAGTTCATTGTTCAGAAACAAAACAGATTGGTCGTTGAGTTCTCCATTTTTTCTGAGTACTTGAATTTGCTCATGCATTTTCATAGAAAGAAAATTTGGTTGATGAATTTCTACAGGAAATGAATCATGTTTTTCATTCCGCAAATGTTTCTTTAAAACAGTAGGATAAATTCCAATTAAGTTCAACAATTGTTCTGTTGTTTCAGCATTAAATCCTGCAGATTTTACCTTTAATGCAAAACTTCTTGAATTATTAACCAGCTGACCCCAGAGTCTTCTTCCTTCCCACCAGCGGTCGTAGGCAGTATTGGTTCTAAATACCAGCAGAATTGAAATCACAAAACCTAAAATGGAATGCAAAGCTGCAGTGGAGCGGAACCTTAATTTAAAGACATCTATTTCGATGTAGGCAATGATGGCTGAATAAACTGCTACAGCTAGAATGAGTGGCAATAACCTTCTGAAAGTATCGCTTTTGTGAAAGTAGAAAATGAGTCCGAACCACTCTTTTGGATTGTAAGCTATCATTTTCCTGAAATGCTTTCTTTACCACCAATGATTTCAAAATAGAGTCTGAAATCACTAAATAAACTCCACAATGGGTATTGAAAAGTAGCAGGTTTATTTTTCTCAAAGAAGAAATGTCCAACCCATGCAAATCCATAACCACAAAGAGGTGCGAATGCAAGGAACCAAATTTGATGGAATAAAAAAGCGCCCATCAAACAAACAAAAAACAAAGTGGTGCCAATAAAATGTAATAGCCTGCAAGTGGCATTCTGATGTTCCTTCAAATAATAAGGGTAGAACTCCTTGAAACTTTGTATCCTTTCTTTTGTCATGATGCAATGATACAAAAAAGAGCCTTTATTTAGAGTCAAAATACCGTTTCAATCCCAAAAACCAATCTTCAAAATAGCGTTTGCTGATATAACTACTTCCGATGCTTAATAGCAGATTTACTAAAACAAACACACTTATATTCAGACTTTCAGCAAGGTTTATTTGATGGTTTTCACAAAAACGTATCATACCATGTATCCATAATAAATGATAAACATAAAGTCCATAACTGAGTTCACCCAGTTTTGAAAAAATGTGTTTTTCAGAGAAATGAATCAAGCTGTGTTTTGACACCATCATCAATATCAAAAGTGAAAATGAAATTCCAAAAATGCAGCTTCTGAATAAATTGAGTGTGCTGTATGCAATCTCAGGTAAAAGATATCGGTGAAAGAATACCAGTGATAATACAAACAGGATAAAAACAAACTGCATGTATTTCGGAATTTTGCTCATGTAACCTTCATAAACTTCCTGCTTAAAAGTAAATACATAAGCTGCCAATCCGCCTGCAGCAAATAAATCGAGGTTGGTGAACAAATCATTGGTATACATCATTGTATTTTGCCAAATCATAGGTTCGAACCACCTCATTAAAATGGAAACCGGAAAACAGAGTAGCAAAAAGTATGGAATGAATCTCAATTGCAAGACACTCATCAGTAATAACCAAAAAATATAAAAATGTTCTTCAATGCACAATGACCAAAACACAGATAAGGGTGTAGTGATTGGGAATTGATCACTCATTAGCATTTTATAGTTTTCGAGAAAGCTGAATGAATACAACCAATCGGGTTCATAACCACCAACAATTCTTAATCCCCATGAGCTGAGTAAATCTTTTGGCATGAGGTAAACGAAAAGCAATACTATAAAGTAAACCGGCCAGATACGCAGGATTCTTCGCATCATAAATCGTTTGGCATTGATTTGACTGTTTGTTGTTTTCTCCTTCAATAATAGCCAAGTAATAAGAAAACCACTCAAAACAAAAAAGAACATGACACCAATTCCACCACCGGTTTTAATTTGTTGAAACCACCATACCGAACTCACAATTGGAACATGAAGCAGGTATACTTTTGCAAAGGCGAAAAACCTTAGCGCATCAATATTTTTAAAATGGAATCCTGCTTTCATGAACCTGCAAAATAAACAAGCTTTCTGAGCAGGCAAATCATTTACTTGTTATCTTCAAAATTGGACTTAGCTTTGCAGTTCATGAGAAGGGTTTTTCTTGTTTTACTTTTGTTGGCAGTAATGGTTCAAAGTCTTGATAGACTTATGATTCTAGCTGCTTTTCAATTGAATCAAGAAACCATCACTGAATTGTTTTGTATTAACAAAGACAAACCTGAAAAAAAATGTAAGGGTTGTTGTTACCTTGCTAAGGAAATTAAAAAAGCCAATGATTGCGAAAACAAGGTTCCATGTGGCTTAAAACAACATGAAGCCCCAACATGGTTAGTCTTCGAACAATTAGCTCATGTTATTTCACCTTTACATTCCTTTGGTTTTGAACAGGGAGTTTATCCAGAAACCTATTTCCCTTTGGGATTTGTTTCGGGTGTCTTCCAACCGCCACGTGCTTAGCTTTAATTTTTATCGTGGGGAATTTCCCCTTCAATTTTTAATTTCATAAAATTCCGTATTTCCGATAGCGGAATCCTTTAAGGCATTGCCTAAGGTTTATTCTCGGAGTAATTTTAATTTAAATAAAAATGAAAAAGCTAGTTTTAATAGTTATAAGTATCATAAGTTTCCAATTTGTTCAAGCTCAAAGTATCATGGATAAATGGCCTGAATTAAAAGCTTTCCATAGTATCATGTCTCAAACTTTCCATCCAAGCGAGGAAGGAAATCTTCAACCCATTAAAGAAAGAAGTAAGGAGATGATGGAAAAAGCTGAGCAATTGGCTGATTCAAAAATTCCTTTGGAATATAAAACAGATGCCATTGTAAAAGCTGTTGAACAATTAAAATCTGACACCAAAAAATTACACAAAATGATTAGCAATAAAACAAGTGATAAAGAAATCACAGCTGCTTTATCTGCACTTCATGATGTGTTTCATCAGATAGTTGGTCTTTGTAAAAAAGAGAACGAACAACACTAAAATGAAAAGGATTTTGAGTTTGGCGGCAGGTATTGTTTTGATACTTGCCGCTTGCTCCGGTCCCGCTAATCGCGGTTCAGGAGCAAATGAACAAGAAGCTAAAAAATTGAGTGATTTGGTGATGAACACCCACGATGAGGCCATGAAGTTTTCATCGCTGGTACTCAAACTGAAACACAGAATCAATGATAAGATTGATAGTTTAAATGAAACAAATGGGAGAGATGTTTATCAAAAAGTATCTTCACAATTGTATGCTGCAGATCAGGAAATGCTGAACTGGATGAGAAATTACAAAGAGCCAAACCTGAGTGCTGACACAGCTTTGGCTTATCTTCAAAGTGAATATCAAAAAATACTAAAGGTAAAATCGCTTACAGATAGTAGTATTGCACACGCTAAAGACTTATTAAATGAGAAATAGAATTTTTGGATTGCTTTTTGTTTTGTTTTTGATGTTTTCATGCACAGAAAAAAAGCTTCCGGTATATGGTGATAAATTTGCCAAAGTAACGATGGTTGATGGCAAAGAAGTGATTGATAGTATTTACCCTACCATTCCGGATTTTGAATTTACCAATCAGGAAGGAATGAAAGTAAATCAGGAAACTACAAAAGACAAAATTTATGTAGCTGATTTTTTCTTCGTAACATGTCCTACTATTTGTCCACGAATGAAAAAGAATTTGTTAGATGTTTATGCAAAGTATAAAAGCAATTCCGACTTCTTAATTCTATCACATACCATCGATCCTGAACACGATAGCATTGCTGTTTTAAAAGATTATGCAGAGCGATTAGGTGCAGATGCTAAGCAGTGGCATTTTTTAAATGGAGACAGAGAAAAAACCTATGAACTTGCAGAGCATGGCTATTATTCTACTGCCATGGCAGATTCTACAGAACCGGGCGGTTACGTGCATAGTGGTGGTTTGATTTTGGTTGATAAACAAAAACGAATCAGAGGTATTTACGATGGTACCAATGCCAACGAAACAAAGGTTTTAATTCAGGACATTGAAATATTGATGAATGAAAAAGAGTAATTTATTCTTGTTGATTTACGCTTTTTTATTGGCCTCATGTGGCGAACAACAAATGCCGGAAAACATGAGAAGTTTGGCAACAGGTTATGAAATGTATTCAGTGCATTGTGAAAATTGTCATGGTGCTGAAGGTGAAGGATTGGCGAAACTTATACCACCTTTAAAAAATTCTGATTTTATAAAAAAGTATCCCGATTCAATTGCAGGAATTATTCGTCATGGACAAAAAGGAGAGATTCTTGTGAATGGAATCAAATACAATTTGGCGATGCCTGCCAATGCTGTTTTAACAGATGATGAATTGAGTCAGTTAGTAAATTATGTGCAAATTAGATTTGGTAATAAAGCAGAGTAAATTATTTTATTCAAGGTAATGAGCAAACTCTCAATTAGATAGTTTGCTCATTTTTGTTATATTTGATTTAAACACACCCTTGAATATGACAAAAAACTACTTATTATCTCTTCTTGCATCATGCTTAATTTTACCAGCAGGTGCACAAACTTTTTCAGATAATTTCGATAGCTATACAGCAGGAAATTATTTAGGAACCAGCAATGTTGCATGGAAAACCTGGGCAGGAACGCCTGGTGGAGCGGACGACATTAAAATCAGTAATGCAAAAGCCAAAAGTGGAAGTAATTCACTTTACTTTTCTTCAACTGCCACCAATGGTGGTCCTGCTGATATTGTTTTACCTTTTGGTGGAAACTACAATACCGGTAATCTCAATCTTTCTTTGTGGATGTTTATAGATGCCAACAAAAAGGCCTATTTCAATTTACAGGAACAAACGCTTGTTGGAAAAGGCTGGAGTCTTGATTTGAACTTCGCTGAAGATGGTACTTTTAATTTGGTGAATACACTTTCAGGAAGTTTATTAAAAGGTACTTATACTCAAAACGAATGGTTTAAACTGGATGTAAAAGTGAATCTGAACCAAAACAATTGGGAAATTCTTTTTAATGATGTTTCAAAAGGAACCTTCCAAAACATGTATCGTCAGGTAGCCGGAATGAATATTTATCCAACAAGCGGAAGTTCTTATTATATTGATGATGTAAGTTATACTTATACTTCATATACATTACCAAGTAACAACGCTGCATTAACCATGCTTGGAGGAGTAAATGGTTTGTTAGCAGGTAAGTCAGTTAAACCAACTATTGAAATCAGAAATCTTGGTACAACTGCAATTACATCTGTTGAATTAAGTTTGAATCACAATGGAACTATTCAGAACAAAACTTTTTCAGGATTAAATATTGCTAGTTTGGCTACTCAAAGTTTTGTACTCGACAATGAAATTACCATGGCAGAAGGAACCAATACCATTTCTGCTACTGTAGTAAAAGTAAATACTGTGGCTGATGATGATGCAGCTGACAATACAAAAACTTTGACCGAAACTCCGATAGTACCTGCAAAAGGTAAAGTGGTTGTAGCTGAAGAAGGAACCGGAACTTGGTGTCAGTGGTGTCCTCGTGGTGCAGTTTATCTTCAAAAAATGGATGATAAATATGGCAAATTGTTTTTAGGTATTGCAGTTCATAATGGTGATCCAATGACCAATGCCAATTATGATGGTGGATTAGGAAACTTAATCGGAGGTTACCCAAGTTTATTAGTAGACCGTGGCGCTGATATTGATCCATCAGCAGTTGAAGCAGATTTCTTAACGAGAATTACTGTTGCTCCAAAAGGTGGAATCATTGCAGGTGCTACTTTAAACAATACTACCAAAGAATTAAAAGTAAGTTTAACAACCAAGTTCAACCAGAACTTAACTGGTGCTTATAAAATTGCATTTGTATTAATTGAAGACAGTGTTACCGGAACAGGTGATGGTTGGGATCAATCGAATGCGTATTCAAATAACAGAAATGGTGAAATGGGTGGTTATGAGAAATTGGCAAATCCGGTACCTGCTGCTCAAATGACTTACAGACATGTTGGAAGAATTATCTATCCGAATTTTGCAGGATTGAATAATTCTTTTCCTGCTACAATCAAAGAAAATGATGCATTTACACACAATTTTAGTGTAATTTTAGATCCAAGCTGGAAGATGGAACACATACATGTAGCAGGATTATTAATCGACCCTCAAGGAAGAATTGACAACGGTGCAACATTTGATTTAAATGAAGCCATTGCTAATAAATTTGTTGAAGGAACTCAGGTTTTGGGAGTTGAAACAAGTTTATTAAATAGCAAAGGTTTGAGAGTATTTCCTAATCCAACTCACGATATGTTCAGAGTTGAATTATTATCAGATTTAAGCGGATATGATGATTTAACAGTTTATGATATGCAAGGAAAAGTGATGTATCAACAAACTGCAGGTAAATCAAATTCAATTGAGTTGAATGCAGCTGCTTGGCCAAGTGGAATTTATCAAGTAATAGTAAACAGCAATAAGTCTTTTGAAAAAGTTTTATTGATGAAAAACTAATCGAATTTCATTTTAGAAAAAAGGGCTTGCAGAGAAATTTGCAGGCCCTTTTTTTGATTTACGATTTACAAATTTTGATTTACGATTTATGAATTCAGATTTGCGATTTATGTTTTACGAATTTAGATTTACGAATTATGATTTACGAGTGGAGAAAATCGTAATTCTAAAAATTTAAAATCGTAAATAAAATAAACTAAGGATTATGCAGGAACAATTAAAATTACGGACTAAACAAATAGGTTTTGAGGTAATTAAGCTAATTGATGAATTGCCAAGTAAGCCATCTGCATGGGCTATCGCAAAGCAAAATGTTCGAAGTTCAACTTCGGTAGGTGCTAACTATAGAGCAGCATGCAGGGCCAAATCAACAGCTGATTTTATTAATAAATTAAAGATTGTTGAAGAAGAAGCAGATGAGACACAATACTGGTTGGAGATTTTAGAAGAAAGCGGTTTAGTTCAATCAGATAGAATTGAGTTTATTAAAAAAGAGCTTAATGAAATACTATCCATAGTGGTTTCATCCATTAAGACACTGAAATCCAAAATCCACAATCCCTAATCCAAAATCTTCAATCGTAAATCCCCAATCTTAACTCTAAAATCGTACATCGTAATTCCCAAATCGTACATCGTAATTCCCAAATCGTAAATCAAAAATCGTACATTGTTGCTACCCAATCGTAAATCTCAAATCAATTAATGAAAGAAAATACCAATTTTATTATATACCATAATCTGAATGGAGAAGTTAAGGTAGATGTTTTTGTTCAAGATGAAACCGTTTGGTTAACTCAAAAATCCTTAGCTGAATTATTTGAAACTTCTACTCAAAACATCACTACTCATCTTAAAAATATTTACGAAGCTGCTGAATTGCAGGAAGAAGCAACTTGTAAAGAAATTTTACAAGTTCAATTTGAAGGGAGTAGAGAAGTTTCACGAAAAACTAAATTCTATAATCTTGATGCCATCATTTCAGTTGGTTATAGAGTAAATTCAAGTAAAGCAACTCAATTTAGAATTTGGGCTACACAAACTTTAAAAGAATATATCATTAAAGGTTTTGTGCTGGACGATAATAGATTAAAACAAGCGCTTATATAAAAAAATACAATCCCCCCTTTTTGTGAAATGAATATTGATTAATAGTCTGTTTTAATTTTTATAATGTTTTAAAAAACAAACAAATAATATATATTTGTTTATAATATCAAACATTATGAAGGAAAAGGTAATCATATTTCCTAATGGAATGAAAATATTAAATCTGTTAGGTGAGCAAATAAGGCTGGCTCGTTTAAGGAGGAAACTTTCTACTGAACAAGTAGCTGAAAGAGCGGGAATATCAAGAAGTACTTTGTGGCTAATTGAAAAGGGTACGCCTTCTGTTACAATGGGTGCTTATTTTCAAGTTTTATTTGTTCTGGGTTTAGAAAAGGATTTTTTAAAATTAGCAGCAGATGATGAACTCGGCAGGAAATTGCAGGATATTGGGATTTTGCCAAAGAAGAGAGCGCCGCAAAAAATAAAAGTTCAAAAGAACTAATCTTACTCGCTAATTATATTTTCAATTTTTAAAAAATGAATAAGAACATTTTTGTTTACGCCAATTGGAATAGTGAAGAAGAGCCATCCTTATTGGGGATTTTATCTTCGGATATAATTAGAGGAAAAGAAGTTTTTTCGTTTCAGTATGATAAAAATTGGCTTAAGGAAAACAGTAATTTTATTCTAGATCCCCAGCTTCAATATTTTGAAGGTCTTCAGTATAACAGCGGTGAAAAATCAAATTTTGGTATTTTCTTAGATTCATCACCTGATAGATGGGGCAGGTTATTGATGAAAAGGAGAGAAGCATTAATAGCAAAGAGAGAAGGACGGAAGCCTTTAATTCTTAATGAATCAGATTTTTTGTTAGGTGTATTTGATGAAAATAGAATGGGTGGTTTAAGATTTAAATTGGACCCACAAAAAGAATTCCTCAATTCAAACAAGGAATTAGCAGCCCCACCATTTACAACATTAAGAGAATTAGAATATGCCTCTCTTAAATTGGAAGATGAAGTTGATGATGAGAATTCTCTTCATTGGTTAAATATGCTAATGGCTCCAGGTTCATCACTAGGTGGGGCGAGGCCAAAAGCAAGCGTAAGAGATCCTTCAGGAAATTTATGGATTGCTAAATTCCCTAGCAAAAATGACGATGTAAATATTGGTGCCTGGGAATTTATTGCAATGGAAATCTCAAAACAAGTAGGAATAAATGTAGCCAACTTTGATGCTCAGAAATTTTCAAACGAATACCATACTTTTTTAAGTCAAAGGTTTGATAGAAATATAAATGGTAAAAGGATTCATTTTGCCTCAGCAATGACTTTGCTTGGCTATAATGATGGCGCTGATTATCATGAGGGAGTTAGTTATTTGGAAATAGCAGAGTTTATTTCCAGAAATGGAGCAAATATAAATCTGGATTTAAAGGAATTATGGACACGTATTATATTGAACATTGGAATTAAAAATACAGACGACCATTTAAGAAATCATGGTTTTCTTCTTTCTGAGAATGGATGGATTCTTTCCCCTGCTTTTGATATCAATCCAAATCCTTTTGGTTCAGGTTTAACTCTAAACATTTCAGAGGATGATAATTCATTAGACTTTGAACTTGCATTATCTGTTATAGATTATTTTAGGTTAAAAGAGGGGGAGGCGCTACAAATAATAAACAAAGTAAAATCTTCTATTAAGAACTGGGAAAAGTTGGCTAATTCGATAAAAATTTCAAGAGAGGAACAATATAGAATGAAAGCTGCTTTTGATGTTTAAGTTTTGAGATGATTTTTCAATTTTTGAGATTAATCAATTAAAAAATTTACTTCATTCATTTCGCAATTACTTTCTTTATTTTAGCTCCCAAATGAAAATACTTCATACTGCCGACTGGCACCTTGGGAAAAGATTGGAACAATTCGAAAGAACCACAGAGCATCAGATGTTTCTGAATTGGCTGTTGGATTTTATTCATACAAATTCCATTGATGTTTTGCTCGTTGCCGGTGATATTTTTGATTCAGGTAATCCTTCAAATGAAGCATTGAAATTGTATTATGATTTCCTGCTTAAAATAAAAAATACTTCTTGTAAGAGTGTGATTATTATTGGTGGTAACCACGATTCGGTTTCAACCTTAAATGCACCTAAAACTTTATTACAATACTTGAATATTCATGTTATTGGTGGTGTTCCTGAAAATAGTGAGGAACAAATTATTCCTGTATACAATTCAAATAATGAAGTTGAATTAGTGGTAGTTGCTGTTCCTTTTCTTCGCGATAGAGACATTCGTTTATCTGTTTCTGGTGAAAGCACTGAAGAGCGTGAAGCCCGAATAAAACAAGGTATTTCAAGTCATTACCAAAACCTGGTTCAGTATATTTTGCCTTATAAAGAAAAAAATATTCCTGTTATAGGTTCCGGACATTTATATGCTGCCGGTGCTGAACCTTCAGACAGTGAAAAAGAAATTCATGTGGGCAGCCTCGGACAAATTGCTGCAAGTCAGTTTCCAAAGGAGTTTGATTATATCGCATTGGGTCACTTACACCGACCTCAGCTGGTAAACAAACTTGAACATATTCGTTATTCCGGCTCACCCATTGCATTGAGTTTTTCAGAGAATGAAGACATCAAACAAGTACTTGTAATTGAAACAGAACAAGGAAAAGAATTACAAATCAAACAACATGAAATTCCTGTCTTTAGAAAACTCATTCGTTTAAAAGGAAACCTGAATGAACTTAAGGATAAAATTACTAAGATAAATGAAGTAAACAGTGAGCTTCCTGCCTGGTTGGAACTGCAATTGATTACAGATAAGTTCGAAGTAAATGTGCAGGAAGAAATTGGTTCGATTCTTTCCAATAAACCTTTTATTGAAGAATATTTTTTGAGACAAATTCGGAATACACCTGTTAAAAGTTTGAGTGAGCAAGTTGATAAGGCCTTTGAATTAGCGGATTTAAATCCACGTTCGGTTTTTGTTAAAAAATGTGAAACCATGAATGTAGATGAATTACCTGCAAAAGAACTTTTAGAAACTTTTGATTTGGCTTTAAACATGATGGAAGGAGAGAAACATTCATGAAAATTCTTTCCATCCATTTTCTGAATCTCAATTCATTAAAGGGAAAACACATCATTCGTTTCGATGAAAGTCCTTTAAATGAGAGCGGTTTATTTGCTATTACAGGTCCCACAGGTGCCGGTAAAACCACGATTCTCGATGCCATTACTTTGGCTTTGTATGGTGAAGTTCATCGTCATGATAAAGGTGATCCCAATGATATTATGACCCGACATACCGGCGAGTCGTTTGCCGAAATTGAGTTTGAAGTAAATGAGATAGCTTACCGATGCAAATGGTCGAATCACCGTGCCGGAAGAAAATCAGATGGAGCCATTCAGGGAGCCAAAATGGAACTGTCATTTTTAAGTGGAGATATCATTTGTGCGCATCCTTTATCAGCAGTAAAAAAGAAAATTGTAGAAATTACTTCATTAGATTTTCCTCAGTTTCTTCGCTCTGTGATGTTGTCTCAGGGTGATTTTACAAGGTTCTTAAAAGCTAGTGAAAATGAACGTAGTGAGTTATTGGAAAAAATAACTGATAGTAATGTTTATTCTGAGATTTCATCTTTTGTATATGAACAAACAAAAGCTGCAGGTACAGAACTCGATAAGTTAAATGAGAAAATAAAAGATGTTGTTTTGCTTGATGAAGAGCAAAGATTAGAACACCAAAATGCATTGCTTGAAAACAGGTTATTAGAATCAAACAGCAAAAAAGAAAAAGACCTTTTACAAGAGCGTAAAAACTTGCTTGAAAAGATTACAACTTTAACAGAAAAACTATCGGGATTAGAGTTGCAGGAGAAAGCTTTTGTTGATGAATACTCCAATTATACTCACATCTTCAGGGAATTGGAAAACCACAACCAAACGCTACCCTTTAACAAGCCATTATCTGTGTTGAATCAACTTCAACAGCAAATGGAAATCTGGAAACAAAAAGCTACCGAACTCAAAAATCAGATTCCTGTTCTTGAAACTGAAACTGACAATAGAAAAGTTGAAGTTGATAAGAACCGCGAGTTTATTCATCACCAAGAAAAAGAAAATAAGTTGCTATTTGAAAAATTGAGATTGGCTGATGAAAAGGATGTAGAAATCAAATCAACAAAACAAAACCAAAATGCTGTTTTAAGTGAAGTAGGATTGTTGGAAGAACAGATAAAGAAGCAGGATGTTAATCTAAAGGAATTACAAAAAAGCAGAACAATAGCAGAAGCTGAACTGAATAGATTACAAACATTTTTGCTTGAAAAAAAGCACTTAGAAAAACTCGATACGCAATTATCTGATATTAAAATTCTGTATGTAAAATTGGATGAAATTGAAAAGCAAATTCTAACTTTAAATCAGTCGAAAGAATTGATTTTACAAGCCAATCCGGATTTAGAAAACAAACTGAAACTGGCAGAATTAGCTATTCAGAAAACAGTTTTGAATCAAACAGAAATCAAGAATAAGCTTCATGAATTAAAAGCACTTCAATTAGATAGTAAGATTGAAGAAATAGAAACTAACTTAAGGGATTTACCCAATCTTATTTCAGTTTGTAAAGACCAGTTACGAATTGCAAATCACTTACAAACCCAAAGAAAATCTTTCATTGAAAAGCAGGAATTACTTGAACAATTAAAATCAAATAGTACAAAAGTTCAGGCTGATTTATTGTTGAAACAACAGAGTCGTACCGAGCTTGACATGCATTTAAACACCATGCGTGAAGCTTTTGAGATGGAAAGACTCATCAGCAAATTTGAAGCTGAAAGAAACTTGTTGGAAGAGGGAAAGCCTTGTCCATTATGTGGCTCGGAAGAACATCCTTACTTGGCTCATTTACCTAATTCCAATTCAGAAAAATGGCCTGAAAAAATTAATCAACAGGAACAAAAAATCAAACTTAATTTAGAAGAAGAAAAGTTATTGGAATCTGCTTTATTGAAGCAAAAATTAGAAACAGATAACCTACTCATTTCGATTCCTCAATTGGAACTGGATATCCAAACAAATATTGATGCCTTCAGTCAAAACAACAGCTTGTTACCAAAAGAATTGGATGATAACAATACTGCCATGATTGAAGCGCTGATTACAAGCAAAACAAAACTAAAGGATAGTCTTGAAATTCAGTTAAAAGAGCTGCAAACGAACCTTAAATTATTACAGCAATTGAATCTGAATTTATTGGAATCTGATAAGGTGATTTTGGCTGAACGAAATCAGATTGAACAACTAAAGAAGGAACTGGAACTGAACCAAAGGAATCTTCAAACTTGTTTAGATGAAAGTAACACTAAACAAGACTTATTAGCCGCTTTAACAAATGAATTAGAACTAATATTCACAGACTTAAAACAAGTTTTCATCAGAGAAAAAAGAAAAGAAATTTTGGTTTCGATGGAAGCTGATTATGAGCAGGTGAAATCTTATCAAAAACAAATTGTTGAAGAGGAACAAAAGCTGATTAGTTTACAGAAAGATGTAGTGAATCTAAACAACAATTTGAATGAGTTAAAAGAACGTTTGAAGCTTGAGACGGTTAAATTAGAATCGATTCAGAACAACTTAACTCGTTTAAAGAATGAAAGATTTGATTTGGTTGGCGATACAGATACAGAAGACTTAAGAAACAAAACTGAGGTAGAGTGGAAGAGGCTATTGCAAAAACAGAAAGATGGAGAAGAAATTTTGATTCAGTTATTGGAGAAAATTAAAAATACACAAGCACAATTAAAGGAAGCAGAACAATTGTTCTCCGAGAATGAGTTGAGTTATCAAGGGCAGGTATCTAATTTGGAAACACAATTGCTTCAAGCTGGAATTAAAGGAATTGAGCAATTGAAACAAATGATTTTGTCTGAGGAAAAGCGAAAATTGTATCAGGATAAAGCAGATGATTTAGCGAAACGAAAACTTCAATTGGAACAAAGTTTAAGTGAGTGCAGGAATGAATTAACCGTATTGCTGGCCAAGAAAAACCCGGATGACGAATTGGAAAAACTCATCAGTTTAATTCTTGAGTTGGAAGATAAAACAGCCATCTTAAATAGAGAAATAGGTAGGTTAGAGGAGGTTTTGAAGAAGGATGAAGAAAGCAGAGCACAATCTGAAGCTTTGATGGAAACCATTTTGAAGCAAAGAAAGGAACTCGAAAAATGGAAGAATTTAAATGGATTAATTGGCTCTGCAGATGGTAAAAAGTTTAGTCGTTTTGCACAAGGATTAACCTTAATGCGACTCACTGAACTAGCCAATGTACATTTACAAAAACTGAGTGACAGGTATAGAATTGAAAAGTCGGCAGATAAGGATTTGGAACTACAAATTATAGATGCTTACCAAGCAGATATCAGTAGGTCAATGGCAACACTTTCAGGGGGAGAAAGTTTTCTGGTAAGTTTATCCTTGGCATTGGGATTATCTGAACTGGCAGGCAGAAAAACAAGAATTGATTCTTTGTTTATAGATGAAGGATTTGGAACCTTAGATGCCGATACTTTGGATATTGCCATGTCGGCGTTGGAGAACTTAAGAGAAAATGGAAAGAGCATTGGTATTATATCACATGTAGAAGCACTAAAAGAGCGAATAGGAACGCAGATTGTAGTGAGTAAAAAAGAGGCTGGTTCGAGTAAAATTAAATTGATGAGTTTTGGTGTAGTGGTGAAGGAATGTAGTTGGGATGGGCGGCAGTCCATCCAAATGAATTAACCAAGACATTGTAATATATCGAATTGCATAATGCGTGATTGTGGAGGTAAAAACCATTGGGATGAAGAGGATGGTTTTTGTGAAAACTGTAAAATAATTCTTATAAAGAGAGGTTGGTATTTTGGTAAGACTTAAAAGGAAGGGTTGTAATGATCATGTTTTTTAGCTCCATTAAATAATTTCTTATTCAAATAATAACAAGCCCAAGCTGAACCTGCTCCCAATGCAGCTCCAGCCAATACATCTGAAGGGTAATGAACACCAATATGCATTCTTGAATAAGCCACAGAACCTGCCCAAGTATAAACAGGAACTATTACATACCACTTCGGATAAAGAATACTCAATGCGGTGGCCGTTGAAAACGAAGAGGATGTATGATTGGATGGAAAAGAGAAGCCACTTTCCTTGGGTCCGTATAATTCTATTTCCGAATAGCTAAGATAGGGTCTTTGTCTTTTAACTATTTCCTTGATGACATATCCACTTCCAACAGCAAGCACAAAACTACTTCCTGTAACCAATGCATTTCTTTTTAAGGTTTTGTCTTTTTGTAAACTTCCTTTCACAAACATAACAGCCGGTATTCCTATGCACAGGGGAGCAACCGATTCACTAAGGAAAATTGCTGTTCCATCCAGATTTTTATTTCTGTTGATATTGATGTGCTTTAATAGATTGATATCTGCATTTTGTGCAAGGGCAATCTGTGAACAGAAAATAAATAGAAAAACAAATAGACGTTTATTATGAAACAATGTATGTAATGTTTGTTTTCAAATATGGAATCAATATATCGATTAAAAAAATTGTATTTGTTGTTGTAGGGATGGCCAGCCGGCCATCCCTACGATCCCCATTTTTCAATATTATTTTTGATATAATTAAAAATCCGATCGTATTCATTGGAATCACGAATTATCCGGTCATGAAATAATTTTTGCCAAACAGGGGTTTTGGGTGTATTTCGGTATTCATTAATTCGTTTTGTAGCCGCAGATTTAAATCCTGCCACAAATGATGAAATGGTTGGGATGGCCGGCTGGCCATCCATTTTGGGGATGGACGGCTGTCCATCCGTACCGAAATTCCCGTCCTTATTGGGCGGGATGGCCTGCCGGCCATCCCTACGGGATTTTTCAATCCGCAAAATTGCGTGAATATGATTTGGCATGATTACAAAAATGTCAAAAAATAATTCTGTGCGTATTTCAAATGATTTATTCCATTCTTCTAATACAATTTCTCCAATTGGCGACAGGTGCATTTCTTTATTAGATATTTCACCTAGAATTAATTTCCTGTCTGCTGTACAAATTGTTATAAAATATGAACCCTCATTTGAATAATTCCACCATTGAGCCCTGAATGATTCATTTCGATACTTGTTCAAATATTTTGACATAATACTTCGTTGTTTAATTTTTTTAAAAAGGATTTTGGTATGCAAAGCCTTAAATACCTAGCCGTACCAAAATTCTATCTTGGAATTAACTCCACGGATTTTGTATTTATAAACAACTGGTAATCATTTAAATTTATTTTGGTTCCCTTTAAAAATTGTTTCTAAATGGGTTTAATTTGGGTAATCCTTAATTTAATCTACCATTATTCCTTACCTACATTTGTCTATCTGAACAGTTTAAAATTATTCAATATGAACAAACACATTATTCCTATTTTATTGCTTGTAATTCTTTTTACTTCTGCACCTTTCGCCAATGCCCAACACAGCTGTTGTTCAACAAATGCTTTTGCATTGTTAACCCACGACAAAGCTTTCGTAAATGCACATCTTGAGCCGGAATATTTTGTATTGGAAACAAAATTGGGTTCAGATATTGAATTCGCAACTCCTGATGGAAAAAAGGGTCATGCTTATGAAATTAAAGCAAAATCGCCTTCAAACAAATACGTTTTTGTAATACACGAATGGTGGGGTTTGAACGATTATATCAAACAAGAATCAGAAAAGATTTTTAATACCTTAGGAAATGTGAATGTAATTGCCATTGATTTATACGATTACCAGGTTGCCACTTCAAGAGACTCTGCAGCTAAATACATGCAATCGGTAAAAACAGAAAGAGCAGAATCAATTATAAAAGGTTTGATGAAATATGTTGGTAAAGACGCTCAAATTTCTACTATTGGCTGGTGTTTTGGCGGAGGTTGGAGTATGCAAACTGCATTAATTGCAGGAAAACAAAATGTAGCTTGTGTGATGTATTATGGCATGCCGGAAGAAAAAATGGAAAAACTAAAAACATTAAATGCTCCGATATTATTTGTTTGGCCTGATGAAGACAAATGGATTAACAAAGAAATGGTAGATCGTTTTCAAAAGAATATGTTAACTGCCAGTAAAAAACTAGAGGTTTTAACATATCATGCCGACCATGCCTTTGCCAATCCAAGTAATCCGAAACATAACAAGGAATTTGCCGATGATGCATTTACAAAATCAATGAAATTGATGATTGACGCATTTGCAAAATAAATTATCGTAGGGATGGCCATTTAGGGATGGACAGCCGTCCATCCCTAAATGGCCGTCCCCCCAATGAATATTTTAGGTAATCTGTTCAAATTCAACCTACCTTTACAAAAATTTTTTTATGTTGAATTTCGAAGACCTTAAACTAAGCAAGCCCTTAATTGACGCACTTCAGGAGCTTGATTATATACATCCAACCCCTATTCAGGAACACTCTTTTTCGGTGATTAAATCAGGAAAAGATGTGATAGGAATTGCTCAGACAGGTACCGGAAAAACTTTTGCCTACCTTTTGCCTATTTTAAGTTTGTACCAATATACAGGTGCAAAAGCTCCGAAAACACTCATTTTGGTTCCTACCCGTGAATTGGTTTTGCAAGTTGTTGCTGAGATTGAAAAACTCACCAAGTACATGAATGTTCGTTTTGCAGGAATCTTTGGTGGCTCAAATATCAATCCCCAAAAAGCTGCAATTGTTGATGGTTTGGATATTTTGGTTTCTACTCCTGGCCGACTTATCGATATGGCTATGATGGGCGTTGTGAAATTAAAAACGGTCCAGCATTTTGTAATGGATGAAGTGGATGAAATGATGGAAATCGGATTTCGTTCGCAACTAACTACCATCCTCGATTTATTACCTCCAAAACGTCAGAATATTTTCTTCTCTGCAACCTTAAGTGAAGATATTAATGTGCTGATAAATACTTTCACCAAAAACCCTGAAAAGGTAGAAGTTGCGGTGCATGGAACGCCTTTGGAGAAAATAAAACAAATGGCATATGATGGTCCGAATTATTTTACCAAAGTAAATTTACTAAATCATTTTCTTGCTGATAAAAAGGTGTTTAATAAGGTAATGATTTTTGTAAGTACCATAAAGTTAGCTGATAGATTATATGCTCAGTTACTTCCAGTTTACAAAGATGATATTGCTTTAATACATTCAAACAAATCACAAAATATCAGGTTTGCTACTCTCGCCAATTTCCACAATGGAACCAATCGTATTTTAATTGCAACTGATATCGCAGCAAGAGGGCTTGATATTTTTGAGGTATCACACGTTATCAATTTTGATACACCAAAAGAAGCCGGTGATTATATTCATAGAATTGGAAGAACAGGTAGAGCTGGTAAAAATGGGATTGCATTTACGTTCTTTAATGAAGTGGAAGAGCCATTTTTGGAAGAGATTGAATCTTTAATGAAAATGAAGATTACTAGAAAAAGAACTCCAAAAGAAGTAGAGATTTCTTCATTTTTTGGGGAAGATGAACGACCTCAAATCAAAATGAAAAATTACCTTCCACCTTCTAAAAAGAAAGATGGTGCCGGTGCTAAACAAGAGAAAAAGGCTAAAAATTCAAAAATTAACTTGGGTGGTCCACGAAAAAGAAATCCAAATAAAACCAAACCTAGAAACCGCGCAGTTCAAAGGAATAGAGCCAGGAAATAGGCTTTTGGGAAGATTATAGTTTCCTTAAATCTATGTAAACAAATCTTTAGATTTCGGAATCTCTAAATTTTCATTTCATTCTTACTTATCATTGCAGCTTCATTTTTTCACATGAATTTATTATACAACTATTTAAAACCATATAGGTCATTATTGTTATTGGCTCTTTTTTTAGCTGCTGCTAATCAGAGTTTTTCGATGATGGATCCCTATATCTCGCAGCTCATTATCGACCAATATCTTTTGAAGGCAAAAACACTTCCTTCAGATGTATTTTTAGCTGGTGTTATTAAATTACTTCTTTATTCTGTTGGTGTTGCTTTTATGTCGAGGGTAGCAAAAAACTTCCAGGATTATTTTACCAATGTCATCATTCAGCGTTTGGGTGCTGATATTTATTCAGATGGTATCAAACATTCACTTGCCGTTTCTTATGAGGCTTTCGAAGACCAAAGAAGTGGCGAAACTTTAGGTGTATTACAGAAAGTTCGTCAAGATACCGAGAAGTTAATTCAGGCTGTTATATCTGTTTTGTTTACTACTTTCATAGGTATTGTATTTGTTTCTTATGTTGCCATTCAGGTAAACTGGATGATTCTTCCGGTTTTTATTTCAGTGATTCCAATTTTAGGATTATTGAGTTCATTATTAAGCAAAAGAATCAAAAAAATGCAAAAGCTGATTGTCACCGAAACGACACAATTAGCGGGCTCTACCACTGAATCCTTAAGAAATATTGAATTGGTGAAAAGTTTGGGTTTAACCTCTCAGGAAATAAACAGATTAAATACAACTACAACCAAAATTTTAGGTCTTGAATTGAAAAAAGTAAGGTATATCAGAAGTTTAAGTTTTATTCAAGGTACATCGGTTAATTTACTCAGAACAGCTGTGATGTTTGTGATGATGTACTTAATCTTTAAAGACCAGATTTCAGTTGGACAATATTTCATGATGATGTTTTATTCATTCTTTATTTTTGGTCCTATCCAGGAATTAGGTAACGTGATAAATATCTATCGTGAGGCAGAAGTTAGTTTAGCTAATTTCCAAAAAATTCTCGATACACCTATTGAACCAAAAGCAGTTTCTCCTCAACCATTAAATGAGATTCAAAAACTTACTTTTAATCAGGTAAAATTTGGTTACCAAAGCTCAAATCGTCCTTCTTTGAATGACATTTCTTTTGAAGTGAATAAAGGTGAAACCATTGCTTTTGTTGGTCCTTCAGGTTCTGGTAAAACAACATTGGTTAAACTTCTTGTCGGATTATACCGTCCAAAAGAAGGAGAAATTTTATACAATGGCATTTCATCACAAAACATAGAACTCGATGAATTAAGAGAACAAATCGGTTTTGTAACGCAGGATACTCAGTTGTTCTCCGGTTCAATAAAAGAGAATTTGTTATTTGTGAAACCCGATGCTACTGATGAAGAAATAAATATTGTATTACAAAAAGCAAGTTGTCAGAATTTATTGGCAAGAGCTGATAAAGGAATTGATACAATTATTGGTGAAGGTGGAGTGAAAGTTTCAGGCGGAGAAAAACAAAGATTAAGTATAGCACGTGCTTTGTTAAGAAATCCAAGATTGCTTGTATTTGATGAAGCCACATCTGCTTTGGATTCTATTACCGAGGAAGAAATCAGCCAAACCATTAGAGAAGTAACTTCAAAACGTGAACATATTACAATATTAATTGCGCACAGGTTAAGTACCATAATGCATGCTGATAGAATATACGTATTGGAATTAGGCAAAGTAATTGAATCAGGTAAACACCAGGATTTAATCAATGAAAAGGGACTGTATTACGCTATGTGGCGCCAGCAAATTGGTGAAGGTAAAATATCAAAAGACTTATAATTCAATAGGCCTTTATTGTAGTTTTACCTCTATTTTTTGCTTAATACTAAATTTGCGTTTAAGCTAGTTTTTAATTACTCTTGAGTTATGGAACAAATCATAGATGAGAAGGAATTATTTTTTACCGATTTAGCTTTAAAAAGGGAAATTATTCAACAAGCTCGCGTTCGTAACTTTCATCAAGATCATGTAATTACTCAGCCGGGTGATGAAATCATGTTTATTCCAATTGTACTTTCAGGTTGTTTAAGAATACTTCGTCAGAATGATGATGGACAAGAGGTTTTTCTCTACCATTTATATCCAGGTCAAACTTGTGCCATGTCTTTAACATGTTGCCAATCGGGTAAAAAAAGTATGATTAAAGCTATTGCTGAACTAGAATCAAGGTTACTGATGATTCCTGTAAAGCTTACAGAAGACTGGTTCCGTTTTCCTGAATGGAAAGCTTATATCAGCAATAATTACCAAACACGTTTTGCGGAATTGTTACAAGTTATAGACTTGATTGCATTCAGTAATATGGACAAGCAACTTTTACATTATATCAAAGAAAGAGCCAAAGCACTTAATGTAAAAGTGTTGGATATTACTCATCAGGAAATTGCTGAAGAATTACATACACATCGCGAAGCAATTAGCCGTTTGCTCAGAACAATGGAGCAAAAAGGTTTGGTTAAATTAGGTAGAAACAGCATACAGATTAATTAAGATTATCTGTTTAAATTTTAATAAATGAAATCAGCTTTATTAGGTATTTTTATTGTCTTTTTTAGTAGCACTTTAATTGCTCAAACTAAGGATTCAGTTATCATCAGAAAAATGTTTGAAGAAGAGTTTCAAAGTGGAAAATCTTATACTCAACTTGAATATCTCTGTAAAAAAATTGGTGGAAGATTAAGTGGTTCTCCTCAGGCCGAAGCTGCTGTTAACTGGGCTTTCAAATCTCTTAAATCAGAAGGTTTTGATTCTGTTTGGTTACAACCTGTTATGGTTCCTCATTGGGTTCGTGGTGAAAAAGAACAAGCTTATGTTTTAAGCAATGGCAAGAAAACGGAGCTCAGTATTTGTGCTTTAGGTAACAGCGTTGGCACACCAAAATCCGGAATAAAAGCTAAAGTTATTGAAGTAAAAACTTTTGAAGAATTACGCGCATTGAGTGATGAATCTGTAAAAGGAAAAATAGTTTACTTCTCAAGACCTTTTCCTGATAATGTACTCACTTGTGGTTCTGCATATGGAAATACTGTAAACCAACGCGGACAAGGTCCGATTGAGGCTGCTAAAAAAGGTGCAATTGGTGTAATAGTTAGAAGTATGACTCATGCTTATGATGATTTCCCTCATACCGGTGCTACCAATTATAAAGATAGCATCACTAAAATACCTGGCTGTGCTGTAAGTACTGTTGATGCTGCTATTCTTAGTGAGATTTTAAAGTCCAATCCAAATGCTGAATTGTATTTCCGTCAAACATGCGAAATGCTTCCAGATGTTTTAAGTTATAATGTAATTGCTGAAATCAAAGGGACAGAATTTCCTAGTGAATATGTTATCGTTGGTGGACATCTCGATGCTTGGGACAATGGCGAAGGAGCGCATGATGATGGTGCCGGAACAGTTCAAAGTATGAATGCTTTAAGATTGATTCTTCACTCTGGTATCAAGCCAAAAAGAAGCATTAGAGCAGTTTTGTTTATGAATGAAGAAAATGGTTTAAAAGGAGGATTGAAATATGCAGAATTAGCTGAAACAAATAAAGAAAAACACATTGCTGCAATTGAAACAGATGCAGGTGGTTTTATGCCTCGTCACATTGGTTTTACCTTAAAAAAAGAGGAGCTTAAAAAGTATGCAGCCTGGCAGGAATTACTTGGTCCATATGGTGTTCAGGCATTCGATGAAAATGGTGGTGGTGCAGATATTGGTCCTTTAAGAAAACAAGGGACTACTTTAATTGGTTATCATCCCGATGGACAAAAATATTTCGATTACCATCATACCTCGAATGATACTTTTGATAAAGTGAATAAAAGAGAATTACAATTTGGAACTGTGGTTTTAGCAGGTTTGGTTTATTTGTTAAGTGAATACGGATTATAAGTAGTTATGAAAATCATCAGTTATAATGTAAATGGCATTCGTTCAGCCATTAGTAAGGGTTTGGTTAATTTTATGCAAAGTAGTTCTGCTGATGTTTTTTGTTTTCAGGAAACCAAAGCAGAGGCGGCTAATATCAGTGCAGAAGAATATAGTTTTGATGTGATTGGTTACAAACACCGTTACTGGTTCAGTGCAGAAAAGAAAGGTTACAGTGGTGTTGCCATCTTTAGTAAGGTAAAACCTGATCACGTTGAATATGGTTTTGGAAATCCTGAATATGATAGAGAAGGAAGAATTATCAGGGCTGATTTTGGCGATACTTCAGTTATTAGCGTTTATATACCAAGTGGTTCAAGTGGCGAAGAAAGACAAGCTTATAAAATGTTTTGGCTTGATTATTTTGAAAACTACATTCGTGAATTAAGTTGGAAATTCCCTAACTTGATTATCTGTGGAGATTATAATATTGTTCATCATCCAATTGATATTCATGACCCAGTAAGCAATAAAAATTCAAGTGGATTTTTACCTGAAGAAAGAGAATGGCTGACTAAATTCACCGATTCAGGTTACATAGATAGTTTCAGACATTTTAACAAAGACCCGCACCATTACAGCTGGTGGAGCTACAGAGCAGGTTCAAGAGCCAGAAATAAAGGTTGGAGAATTGACTATTGTATGATTCATGAATCTATCAAACACAAACTTAAATCAGCCGGAATTATACCTGATGCAGTTCATTCAGACCATTGCCCGGTTTTTATTGAGATAAAATAAGATGTTTAATGAATTGTTAAAAAAACAATTCTAGAAAGGAAAACCCACTGATTTGCTTTACTTTGTGAATCTACTCTAAGTATGCGAATCCGGGTGAAATTTGTGTTTTTGTCTTTGCTAATTTGCTTGGCATTTACATCTATTTCTCAACCTGTTGCAAATTTTGTTGCCAATAAAGTTAATGGTTGTGCTCCTCTAACTGTGCAGTTTACGAGTCTTTCTACCGGAAATCCAAGTACCTATTTATGGGATTTTGGGAATGGAAATACTTCCACATTAATGAATCCTTCTGCTTCTTATGTAAATCCGGGTAAGTATACTGTGCGATTAACTGTTACAAATGCAGCAGGTTCAAATCAAAAAACAGTAAGTAATTATATTGATGTTTATCCGCTGCCTTCAGTAAAATTTGGAGCTTTAAAATTAACAGGTTGTTCTCCATTATCAGTACAATTTAGAGATTCAAGTTCGGCTGTATTAACAGGATTAAAATCCTGGGCTTGGGATTTTGGTGATGGTAATGTTTCTAACCAAAGACATCCAACAAATACATTTAATCTTCCGGGAAATTACTCCATAAGTTTATTGGTTACTGATTCTAATAATTGTTCAAATTCTTTAATCAAAAACAATTATATCAATGTTCAAACTCAACCTGTAGTTGATTTTGTTGCAAGTTCAAATTTTGGATGCAGTTTACCATTTCAACCTACTTTCACTCCAAGCATTACTCCTTCCACCGGAAATTATTCATACTTATGGAATTTTGGAAATACTACTCAATCAACAAGTGCAAATCCGCAGGCAACCTATAATTCTAAGGGTACTTTTCCTGTAAGTTTAAGGGTTGTGAATCAGGCCCAATGCACCGTAAATGTTGTGAAGCCAAATTTTATAAGACTTATAGATGTGGTTCCTGATTTTGTTATTGATGGAACTCCTGATTTATGTGCACCCGGAAATGTAAGAGTATTAAATGCAACAACATTCGATACTCTTGGAATTGTTTTCGAATGGTATCTCAATGGTGTGTTGGTTTCTAGTTTTAAAAATGTTCAGTTAACAAATTTGCCGGTAGGTAATCATTCACTTGAACTAAGAGTAAGGGTCGGAAATTGCATTGCATCTACCATTCGAAATTCTTTTATTAATGTAATTCCCGGTCCTAAATCTAATTTTTATAGCGACAAAACAAATTATTGTAAAGTCCCAAGTTCAGTAAGTTTTAAAGACAGTAGTTCAAGTGCTGTTGCTTGGTTATGGAATTTTGGAAATGCACAAACATCAAACATAAAAGACCCAATTGTTAATTATACCAATTTTGGTGAGTATACCGTAAGTTTAATTACTACCCATACAAATGGTTGCCGCGATACGCTCGTTAAACCTTTATACATTAAAATCAAGCCTGCTTTCGTTTTGCCATTGGTAAGTCCTAAAAAAGGTTGTGCTCCTTTATTGGTTAATTTTGGTGTTTACGATACCAATTCGCCTCCATTTAATAACTTCTTGTGGAACCTTGGAAAACCTGGTGTTACCAGTAATTTGGCTTCACATAGTTACACTTATAACGATACCGGTGTGTATTATGTTTCTCTTACTGCAACCAATGCCGAAGGTTGCGTTTCAACCAGGTTTGATACCGTTCGGGTTGGTTTGGTATTGAACCCTAACTTTACTGTACCAAAAATTGTTTTTTGTTATGGTGAACAGCCTATTAGTTTACAAATACCAAACCATTTAAGGATTCCGGGTTTTGGTTATTCATGGGTAACTAAAGATTCTTCATTTATCGGAAGTGCTTTGAATAACAGCGTTTTTTTTAATGATACCGGCTGGCAAAGCTTGAGTTTGTTAATGAGTCATCATGGTTGTACCTCGGGAATTTTTAAAGACAGTGTTTTCCGAATTCTAGGTCCAATTGCTAGGTATAGTTTCAATTATCTTCCTTGTTCAAATTCACAGTTGCGTTTTATTAATCGAAGTGTTGGTGGAAACAAATTTCTTTGGGTTTTTGGTGATGGTGATTCTTCCACCCAATTTTCACCAAACCACGATTACGATTCTTCGGCAACTTATATGGTTAAGTTGTACGCTTTTGATACATTAACTTCATGTACTTCAGTTTTTACTTTACCTGTTAAGGTTGAAGTTGGGATGAATCCTAAATTCAGCATTTCTGCTAAAAAAGGATGTTTTCCACTTTTGGTTTCTTTGTTAAATACAACGAGTCCAATGACCAATATTGTGAAAACCGAATTTATGATTGATGGCAAAACTCTTGTTGGAAATTCAGTTTCTGCTTTGTTGTTAAATCCTGGAAAGTATACCGTAACAATGGTGCTAACAGATAATAAAGGATGTTCTTATTCACTTACCAAAACCGATTCTATTTTGGTAATCAATGCCAATGTTGAGTTTGCTTCTTCTCCTAATATTTCATGTTTGCCTTTGTTGTTAACTACACAAGATACAAGTCAATCTGATTTTCCAATTGTAAAACGAATCTGGACATGGGGAAACGGTGATTCAACTGTATATACACATCCTGATTCCGTTTTCGCAAGGTATCTTTATCAAACGCCACCCGCCAACCAAGCTGATGGTTTCTTTTTAAGATTAACAATTCAGGATTCAGAAGGATGCAGGTTTTTTAACTCAAAAAGAATTTTCTTATCAAAGCCACTTCCTGATTTTTCATTTTTACAAAAGAAAAATTGTGTAAAAGACACCTTTATTTTCACACCAAAACCGGATGCACAAATGGGTTTGGGTGCTTTGAGTTTTGATTGGAAAATATTGGGGAATTCATTCACTTCAAGAACAGCCTCACTGCAATATTCAGGTGATACAATTTTACCCGTACTATTAAGAGTTACGGATGTGAATGGTTGCAGAGATAGTATTACTAGAAATGTTCCAATCCTGACAGGACCTCCAAAGGTTTTGTTTGATGCGAATCCTAAAGTTATCAATTGTCCCGGCCCACCAATTTATTTTACTGATTTTAGCACTGCCGGTTCAACACCTATTCTGTCTTGGCAATGGAATTTTGGCGATGGTGGTCAATCTGATTTACAGAATCCTGCCAGAATTTATTTGTTAGCAGGAACATATTCTGTTTCATTAACTATTACCGATTCTTTGGGTTGTAAGGCAACACAATCTATTCCTGATATGCTTGTGATTGGTGGACCTAAAGGAAATTATTCAATTACACCCGATTTTGGTTGTGCTCCTTTAAAGGTTGAATTGAAATCAAACTCGACAAATGTTGTAAAATTTGAATGGGATTTTGGTGATGGAATTTTAGATACAAATGCGAATACCAATCATATTTATACTAGAGATGGAAGGTTTATTCCTAGTTTAACTTTGGTTGATTCAGCCGGATGTAAAATTGGTCTGCCACCCATTGATACAATAATGGTTTTGCCCAATCCTCAGGTAAGTTTTTCAGTGAGCAAAAAAATTAATTGTTTGGGTGTAGATGTTGAAATCACAGGGAATGTTACTAGTGTAAACCCGGTAACAAGTTATTTATGGAAGATTGATACAAACACCTTTTCATTTCAGGGTCCTATCAACTACAATTGTAATAGGGTAGGTGATATTCCTGTATTGTTTGAAGTTACCGATATCAATAACTGTAAAGGAATACTAATTGATTCATTTGCGATTCAGGTTTTCAGAGATTCCATTGCTCCTATAAAGCCAATTCCATTAAGAGCAAGTGTGGTGAATGACGAACAGGTTGATTTTTCATTTTATCGTTCTCCAGAAGCCGATTTTGATCATTACCTGATACAATTCGATTTCAATGGAAATATTCCAAATCAAACCAGAACCATAACAGATATTTTGGATACTGTTCCCGTTTTTTCTAACCTAAATACTCGATTTTATACCTATTCATACAAAATGCAAACGGTTGATGCTTGCAGGAATGTTTCTGAAATATCAGAGAAACATACCACCATGGAATTAAAGGCTGAAGGTATAACAAATGCAGTTTCATTAAAATGGTTACCTTATTTAGGTTGGGATACAATTTGGGCTTATGAAATTTTTAGGTTGAACACTACAAATAATATGTTTGAAAGAATTGGAAGAGTTAATGATACCACTTTAAATTTTATTGATTCACAAACCTATTGCCATAAACTTTTTACTTACAAAATTAAAGCAATCAATAGTTCGAAAGCTTCATGGAGTGATACTGCTTCTGCCATTCCTTTATTTGATGCCAATACTCCGAATACAAGAACACTAAGGGTTACTGTTGAAGACAATGGAAGCGTTTTATTGCAATGGTTTAAACGTAAACATAAGTATCCATTTAAGTACGTTATTAATAGATATTCCAATGATCCAATTAGGAAAAACAAGCGAATTGAACTGAGTAGTTTAGATAGTTTTTATATTGATAAAGATGTGGATGTAAATGCGTTTAGTTATTCTTATTATGTACAATTAGAAGATGAATGCGGTGGTATTGGATTGCCTTCCAATGAAGCTAAAACTATTCTTTTATTGGTTGATATAGAAAAGAATGATAAGTTGACTGAAGACCCTAAAATATACTGGAATGCTTATCAGGATTGGGCTTCCGGTATAGAAAGATATGATGTATTTTTCTACAATGATAGTCTTGGTTCAATGCAGTTAATCGCTTCCAAAAAGGAAACTGATTCGTTGGAAACAAGTCATTCTTATTTGAACTTTGAACAAGATGATTATTGCTACAGAGTTGTGGCTTATCAAAAAGACAGTAATTGGGTAGAAAGCTGGTCGAATATTGGCTGTATGTCAACCAAGCCACGTTTGTTTGCACCAAATGCATTCACAGCAAATGCAGATAAAATCAACGATGGATTTTTATTAAAAGGTGTTTTTATCAAACAATATAACCTACGGATTTACGATCGTTGGGGAACAATGGTTTTCGAAACAAATAACCTCAACCAAGCTTGGGACGGCACATTTGGAAATGAACCGGCCCCGGCAGGTGTTTATGTTTTTATTGCCAATGCTTATGGCAGAAAAGGAGAATATGTTACAATTAAAGGGAATGTTACTCTTTTAAGATAAGTTAATTTTCAATCTGAATTTTCTTAAAACAATCTCCATTTTCAGTATGTATTTTCAATAAATACAATCCCGGTTTTTCATTAGAAATTAAAGTCTTTTCAATATCATATCCCTTTGAACTTTGAATCATTCTTCCATTTAAATCATATAGAAACAATTCAAATTTTTCGTAGCTTGAACTTACTGTAATTTTATCTTTAGCAGGATTAGGGTATACAACAAAATCAGTTTCAACTTGAAGTTTTTCTATTCCGGTTAAATTACTGTTTTTGATTAAAGTGATATCATTAAGAATATAATTTTCAGGATCGAAAACTATCTTTTTAACACTATCACTAACAGCAATTTTATGATAATCATTTTGAATGGCTTTACCTTCTAATCTCACATCCATTGAATCTCCGTTTGCATAATAGAATCGATATGATGGAGGTATGCTGAATAAGTTTCCTGTTTCCTTTGCATTCTTTTGAAGACTTAATAAATGTACAAAACCGGGTGTGTAATTCCAGCTAATGATATAATACGGATAACCTGTTCCATAAATCCATTCATTAAAAAATGTATTTAAATTCAGTCCGGATATTTGCTCCATCACTTTTTGAAAATCTGAAGTTTTTGCTGTTCCTCCACCATAAATTTTCAAGTATTCTCTCAATCCCTTAAAGAATGCAGTATCTCCAACTACATATCTAAGCATATGCATAACTGCTCCGGCTTTGTTGTAAGTTAAACTGCTGCTAAAAAGTCTTGGTACTGAAGCTGTATCAACAATAAAAATTGATTCATTTCCATTTTTTGCATTGTTGTGTACATCTATCATTTCAGCTTTTTCCTGACCTGGTTTTAATCCTTCAAGTGCAAGAAATTCTGTGTAGGTTGCAAATCCTTCATTTAACCATAAATCAGACCATGAGCCACATGTAACATGGTCGCCAAACCATTGATGACCCAATTCATGTGCTACAATTGTATAAGGAAATATGCCTTGTGTTGTCATCGTCTGGTGTTCCATTCCGCCTGAAAATGGTGCCATTGAATGGCCATATTTTTCTTTGTGAAAAGGATACAACCCAAATAAATCACTGAAGTATTCAAGCATGCCTGTTGTTGCATCTATATTAGCTTTGTTATTGGTATAAGCTTTATCGTTATACAGATAATGTTGAATCAAAATACTGTCTGAATAACCTTTAGGTTTAGCATAATCTATTATCTCTATGTATTCTCCAACACTTACAGATATTAAATAATAATCAATTGGATAACGTGATTTCCAATCGTAGCGATTTTTGTTATTAGCCAATGAAACAATTTGTTCAAGTTTGCCATTACTTCCAACTCTGTTTACAGATGAGGTAGTAATATTCATATCAACGGAATCAATTTTATCATCCAGACTTTGTTTACAAGGCCACCATTCCATGGCTGCATAAGGCTGACTTAAACTCCACGTAATTCTAGCTCCGTAAGTTTGTGAACGTCCATTTGAAAATCCGTTTCCTATAGCTGCACTTGCATCTGATGGAGGTAATCCATGGTAAAAAATTTCTACTTCTATCCATTCACCTTTATTGTAAGATTTATCAAGTTTACAGTAAACACCATGTTTGTCTCTTGAAAAAGAAATAGATTTTCCATTAGTAAGAACAACTGAATCAAGTATTAAGTTGCTATGTAATTCAAATGCAAAAGTATCCAGTCCATTTTTTAAAGAGCTAACACCAGTTACAACACTTCCAGTAATGTATGTTGTATCTTTTTCAATATTTAATTTGAATTTGTGGTAATGCACATCATAAAACTCCATTAACCTTACTGTTTGATAGGTTGCAACAGCTTTTTTCTTAAATGAATAAGATTTAATTTTTGATGTAGCACAAATATGATCTTGTGCAAAAGCACCCAAAGCTATGCTGCTTAATAGAATGAGGAACAGTTTTTTCATAATTTTTTTATACCGAGTAAAAAGTTTCACCTTTTAAATATTTAGTTTTCAATAGTGGACAAACCTTGTAGCGTTCGTCGTGGGTATCTGCATACATAGTCTCTAAGGTTTCGTAAACATGTTTGATGCCGATTTTATCTGCCCATTCAAATGGCCCAAAAGGGTAGTTGGTTCCTAGTTTCATACTGGTATCAATATCCTTCATGTCGGCAGTACCTTCCTGTAAAGTGTAACAAGCTTCATTAATAATCATAAAAATGACTCTTGGAGTAACCATTCCGATTCTGTCTTGAACTAATTTAAAATCCCAACCAAGATTCTTCATAATTTCTTCCAGTTCATTTGATTTATTTGAATCAAGCAAACTTACTTCAACAAGAGAACGATTGATAAAACCGGGTAAGGTGTTCATTCCTATCAAATTACATTCAATTTCTCTTTTGAAATCAAATTGTGCTTTTGCCAATTGTTGTTTAACTGCACCAACAATAACCGGCTTATTTTTTAGGTGAGCATAATATTTTAATCGGTCAGGATGGTCATCGAATTTTAGGTCAAAAATTAAATCATAATCATTAACATTGTCAGAAATTAAGTCCAAATCATCAATTTGGGTTAAATTATTAGCCTTATCTCCAAGTTTTTCTTGAAGTTCTTTTAATCTTGTGTTTGAACCTCTTGCCAAAATCTTCATATTCGTAGAATAATTAATCAAACAAAAATAACAACACAACTCATATGGAAAAGATAATTGTTACAAGTGAAGGAGCTCCTGCTCCAATCGGACCTTATAGCCATGCTGTTAAAGTTGGTCATACTTTGTATGTCAGCGGACAAGTAGCAAAGGATGCAGTAAGTGGAGAAATGATTCAATCTGATATAAAATCAGAAACAAAAAAGGTAATGGAAAACCTGGCTTCTATTTTGGAAGAAGCAGGAATGGATTTTTCTGACATTGTTAAAACTACCATTTATTGCACCGATTTGGGCAATTTCGCTGCTATCAATGAAGTTTATGGTACTTATTTTGATAAGTATTTTCCTGCAAGAGAAACTGTTCAGGTTGTAAAATTGCCTCTTGGAGCTAATGTTGAAATTAGTGTAGTTGCAGTTGGTCTGAATTAATGAGTCGTAATTTTGCATTTTTTTTATCAGCATTATTTCATCCGGTTTTTGTAAACCTGTTGAACTTATTTATGCTGTTTACTTTTTTTCCTGCACTTAGCCATGGTGTGCCGGCAAAACTGCGATTGTATTACATGGGTTATGTTTTTATTACAACCAGTATTGTACCAATGGTTGTGGTTTTTAGTCTTAGAATTACAGGGAAAATTAAATCTTTAAGCATAGAAGATAAAGAAGAAAGAAGGCTTCCGTATCTTATTACATTTTTGATGTATGTGTTTAATTATTACAATCTTACAAAATATGCTGTTCCACCACTTTTACTTTCTTATTTGTTTTCTGGAGCAGTAATTATGTTGGCAATTGTTGTAATCAACTATTTCTATAAAATCTCTATACATGCTGCTACTTTAGGTTCTGGTGCTGCAATTTTACTTTCAGCGGCCTATCATAATTCCTTTGATACCAGATTATTTTTGGCTGGATTTTTGATTGTTAGCGGATTGGTTTGTAGTGCCCGAATGTTTATGAAATCGCATGATGAGGCGCAAATTTATCTGGGTTATCTTTTGGGTACTATTTTTATGTTTATTCTTTTATAAAAAACAAAATGAGTTACGAAACAGTATTATTTGATGTAAATGAGGGTATTGCAAGTTTAACCCTTAATAGACCTGATGTTTTTAATGCATTTAATGAGCAATTAAGTGCTGATGTTTTAGATGCTTTGAAAAAAACAGCTAAGGATAAAAGTATAAGAGTTTTGGTTATTTCCGGCTCAGGAAAAGCTTTTTGTAGTGGTCAGGATTTAAAATCGATTGCCGGTACAAAAAGAAGTCTTAGCGAAAGTATTCACAAACGCTACAATCCTATGATTAGAGCAATCAGAAATTTGCCAATTCCGGTTATTTGTAAACTCAATGGTGTTGCAGCAGGCGCAGGTTGTTCTTTAGCTCTTGCTTGTGATATGATTATAGCTTCTGAAGCCGCAAGTTTAATTGAGGTTTTTGTAAATGTTGGATTGGTTTTAGATTCAGGTTCTTCTTACTTCTTACCAAGATTGGTTGGTTCTGCAAGAGCTTTTGAATTGTCAACTTTGGGCTCAAAAGTTTCTGCTCAACAGGCTGCTGATTGGGGAATGATTAATAAAGTTGTAAAAGCCGAAGAATTAGATGCAGAGGTAAATAAATTGGCTTTACATTATTCAACTGCTCCAACAAAAGCGATTGGTTTGATGAAAAAGATGCTGAATAAATCGTTTCAATCAGATTTAGACACCATGCTGGAGTATGAAGCTTATTGCCAGGAAATAGCTGGAAGAAGTGAAGATTATAAGGAAGGGGTACAAGCTTTCGTTGAAAAGAGAAAACCTGCGTTCAAAGGAAATTAGATATTTTGTAAATGCCTGATAAATAGGCATGTTTGATTTTTGGAGGATTCAGTTTTCAAATTATCTTGTTTCTTAAAATTTTATTAAATAATTTGTAAGTCAACAAAAGGGAGAAATATGGCCATTATTATCCAAAATCTTATGCTCGCTATTTCTGGAAGTAATTCTAGTCATGAGGCAATTGAAGTAACTTCACGTTTATCACTTGGTGCAGGTTCTAATGTGAATGTTTTACATTTCGGTAGAGAAGAAGCTGATTATCAGAGCAAATTTTATGCACCAAAACTAAAAGTAAATACTGTATCAGAAGAAGTTTCTGTTAAAGGAATAAATAGAATTATTAGCGAAACTCCGCCTGATTTGCTTATTCTGCCAATAAAAACTGATGCAAATTCAAGCGGATTGGTAACTCCTGCTGAGGCAATTAAAATTATAGACCATTATGAGCGTATGGTTCTTACTGTTCCTTGTAATGGTAAAAAATTCGACCTTTCAAATATTGTTGTTCCAATAGATACTTCTTTTGAAACTAGACAGAAAACTCCTTATGCACTTACTATGGCAAAGGCATTCAATTCAATTATTCATATTGTAGGAGTTTCTAATGATACAGGTAAAGATGCAGAAGTAGCTGTTAAAAATTATACAAGACAAGTTAGCAATCATATAGAAGAAAAAGGATTTAGATGCACCCTCGATATGCAAATGGGAGGCAATCCAACAGAAAAAATTCTTGAATATGCTGCCCAGAATAATGCCGGATTAATTATTATTATGACCGAGCAGGAAACAGGTTTTTCTAATTTCTTTAAAGGAAAGTACTCAGAACAAATGATTAAAAATTCTCCTGTTCCGGTACTATCGATACATCCTAAAGATTTGGTTGTTAGTGAAGCCAGACTTTAATTATAAGTTTTAGTGCATTTTATCGTTCATTTTCTGGCATTTCGAACTTTATTTAAATAATATTGACCGAGATAAATTAATCTGGTGTGAAAAATCAACCCAATTTTAAGTTGATTTTGAGTACATTTTCTTAATTTGCCAAACCTAAATTTTTGATTTTAAAAACCTTAATACCTCTTAGGTGTTGATACTCACATGATGAAAATTGAAGCCGGACCATATTTAAAGGATATTATCAATCCGAACGACCTAAGAAAAGTAAAAGAAGATGACCTGGTAAAGGTTTGCGCTGATTTACGTCAATATATCATTGATACAGTTTCTGTTTATGGCGGTCACTTTGGTGCAAGCCTTGGTGTAGTTGAACTAAGTGTTGCACTTCATTATGCTTTTAATACTCCCGATGATCAGGTGGTTTGGGATGTAGGTCATCAGGCTTACGGACATAAAATTCTTACAGGAAGAAGAGATAGATTTCATACCAATAGAGTTTATAAAGGAATCAGTGGTTTTCCTAAAAGAGCTGAAAGTGAATATGATACTTTTGGTGTAGGACATTCCTCTACTTCTATCTCAGCTGCTTTAGGAATGGCAGTGGCTTCAAAACTTAAAGGTGATCATAACCGTCAACATATTGCGGTAATTGGTGATGGTGCTTTAACAGGTGGAATGGCCTTTGAAGGTTTAAACCATGCCGGAGTTGCCAATGCAAATCTGATTGTTGTTTTAAACGACAATTGTATGAGTATTGACCCCAATGTTGGTGCATTAAAAGATTATTTAACTGATATCACCACATCTCCAACATACAATAAGTTTAAAGATGATGTTTGGAAAGCTCTTGACAGATTAAGCAAATTAGGTCAGGTTTCTCAAGATATTTTATCAAAAGTTCACGATACTTTAAAAGGTGGATTATTAAGACATAGCAACTTATTTGAAGCTTTAGGTTTCAGGTATTTTGGCCCTGTTGATGGTCATGATGTTGACCATATGGTTAAAATTTTCAACGACTTAAAAAAGATTCCTGGTCCAAAATTGTTGCATTGCGTAACTGTTAAAGGAAAAGGTTTTGCTCCTGCAGAGAAAGACCAAACCAAATGGCATGCACCAGGTCTTTTTGATAAGGTTTCCGGTGAAATCATCAAAACTCCGAATCCAATTCCTCAACCACCAAAATACCAGGATGTATTTGGTCATACCATGGTTGAATTGGCGGAAATGAATCCTAAAATTGTTGGTGTTACTCCGGCTATGCCTTCTGGTAGCAGCTTAAATATCATGATGAAAGCAATGCCTGATCGCTCATTTGATGTGGGTATTGCCGAACAACATGCTGTTACTTTTAGTGCAGGAATGGCAACTCAAGGACTTGTTCCTTTTTGTAATATCTATTCTACATTCATGCAAAGAGCCTATGATCAGGTTGTACATGATGTTGCTTTACAGAAACTACATGTAGTTTTTTGTATGGATAGAGCCGGTATTGCAGGTGCTGATGGACAAACACATCATGGAATGTTAGACGTTCCTTATATGAGATGTGTTCCTAATATGGTGGTTTCTGCTCCAATGAATGAGGAGGAATTAAGAAACCTTATGTATACAGCCAGTTTAGACAAAAATGCTTTACCATTTACTATCAGATATCCTAGAGGTAACGGTGTTATGCTTGATTGGAAACGTCCTTTCACTGAAATTGAAATTGGTAAAGGAAGAAAATTAAGAAGTGGTGAAGATTTTGCAATTGTTTCTTTTGGAACAGTTGGTAATATGGCTGCAACAGCTTTAGATGAATTGAAAAAGGATGGAATTCTAGGTGCTCACTACGATTTACGTTTTGTGAAACCTTTGGATGAAGAGATGTTGCACGAAGTTTTCAGAAAGTTCAAGCATATTATTACCATTGAAGATGGAACAGTTGTTGGTGGTGCAGGTTCAGCAGTGATTGAGTTCATGGCAGACAATCACTACAATTCAGAAGTTATTAGAATGGGAATGCCTGATAGAATAGTAGAACATGGCGAACCATCAGAATTATATGCAGAATGTGGTTACGATGCCGCTGCAATAGCTAAAAAAGCGAAATCAATGTTGGGTGTCAGACAGACAGCATAATAAAAAGAAAGGCGATTGTTTACAATCGCCTTTCTTTTTTAATAGTCAGTAAAATGGCGTTTTAATACTCCTGAAAATTCTCTGTAAATAGCAGTTGAACAACCCAAGATAGTTCTTCCAAAAATCATATCTTCTCCACCTTTAAAGTCTCTAACAATACCGCCTGCTTCTTCAATGATGATGATTCCTCCTGCAACATCCCATGGACTCAATCCATATTCAAAAAAGCCATCAAATCTACCACAAGCAGTATAAGCTAAATCAATAGCAGCACTTCCCATTCTTCTCATTCCTTGAGTGGTTTTCATTAACTCACTTAAAGTATTTAAATACTGAGGCATTATTTTAAAATCGTAATAAGGAAAGCCTGTTGCCATTAATGATTTTCCAATTTCAGAATTTTCTTTTACCCTGATTGGTTTTCCATTTAAATAAGCTCCTCCATCTTTCCAGGCATAAAACATTTCCTTTTTATTTGGTTCATAAACCACTCCTAACATGGGCTTACCATTTTGAAGAAGTCCGATACTCACACTGTAAACAGGTAAATCATGAATAAAATTTGTGGTTCCATCTAAAGGGTCAATCACCCACATCCATTCTTTTTCACCACTGGCAATTGTTTTTTCTTCTGTAATAAAACCAGCTTCAGGGAAAATGCTACTCAATGATTTAACCAACATTTCTTCACTGGTTTTATCGACATAACTAACCAATTGATTGAAGCTTTTTGTTTCTACATTATCAATTGAAAAGTTTTCTCTTTCTTTTAAAATAAAAGTTCCGGCCTCTTCAGCTGCCTTGCATGTTTTTTCACAGATTGATTGTAGATTCATGATATTATCTTTCAGTAAAAATAACAACAATAGCTTATAAATGGATGGTAGTGAATATTAATTTTTAAATTCAGTTATACCTGATTCATTCAGTTTGATTTTGTATTTTCGAAGCAATGAATTTTCCTTCTCAATTAATTGAAGATGCTGTCAACGAGCTTTCACGTTTCCCGGGTGTAGGGAAGAAGTCGGCATTAAGAATGGTTTTACACCTTTTAAAACAAGGTGAAAAAGATGTAACTAAACTTGGGCAGTCAATTATTGATTTAAGGACTAAAATAAAATACTGCAAAACTTGTCACAATGTAAGTGATTCTGAAACCTGTAATATCTGCAGCAATCCTAAACGCGATAAACAATTAATCTGTGTTGTTGAAGATTTAAGAGATGTGATGGCCATTGAAAATACCAATCAGTTTAATGGTACTTATCATATTTTAGGTGGATTAATTAATCCAATTCAAGGCATTGGTCCTGATAAACTTCAAGCTGAATCTTTAATCGAAAGAGTAAAATCAGAAGAAACCAAAGAAATTATTATGGCACTTTCAGCTACTATGGAAGGAGATACTACTGTGTTTTATTTATCCCGAAAATTGCAATCGTTGTCGGTTAAAATTTCTACGATATCAAGAGGAATTGCGATAGGAGGGGAATTGGAATTTGCTGATGAAATTACTTTGGGACGTTCAATAGTAAGTAGAATTCCTTATCAAACTCAATAGTATAAAAAACGAAAGCCGCTTTCGGCGGCTTTCTTGGGTAAGTGTAAATGTAAGTGCTTATGAGAAAGCGGTGTACCCCGGCACCGCAATATGGTTGGATTTGTTATTAAAGGATTAGCCCTCAAAGAGAGCTAACCCATTTAATAAACCTTCACCCCTGAAGTTTTTTTAGTTTGCGAAATACAAATTGATCTGTAGTGTTTTTCCTTCAAATCCAGAATAATTTTCTAAACTCATAGCTGTGATTTGCTCTTTAACATAAGTCTTTAAAAATTCGTTTTGGGTTTCAATTGATACTACTTCAATAGTTTTATCTTCTTTGATTTTGAATTCTACAGTTACTTTTTCATTAACTGTTTTGTCAACTAATTCTGCCGGAAAAGCAACTTTACTACGAATTTCAGTGCTAATTGCTTTTACTTTAGCTGATTCTGGAGAATTTTTAGCGTTAGCTTTTGAACAAGTAGAGAAACTTAATCCACCTAAAAGCATGATGCCTAAAACCAATGATTGTAATGTTTTCATATATTTATTTTTTGTTGTTGTTATGCATTTGACGCAACAAAGGTGAAATTAGTTACACAACTGCTGAAATATTTTTAGATGAAGTTGATTTTTTTTAAGTTGAAGTAAGTTTTTAATTAGATGAAAGGAGCTTTAAGAAAATGTTAAGGAAATCGCACTAATAATCAGCGGTTTAAACTAGGTTTAAGTGGTAGTGAAGCTTTTAAACTATAATATCAGACCTTATCTTGTTAAATAAACAATTCGAAATGCCTATTTTCGTTTGCTTATAACCCTATGCAGCTTTCCGTAGTAGTAGTAAATTATAATGTTCGGTACTTTCTTGAACAAGCACTCTATTCAATTAGAAAGGCTTGTGAGGGAATTGAAGCGGAAATTTTTGTGGTCGATAACCATTCTGCTGATGGTTCTTGTGAAATGGTTCGTCATAGATTTCCAGAAGTTATTTTATTGGATAACAAAGAAAACTACGGTTTTTCAAAAGCGAATAATCAAGCTATACGTTTAGCTAAAGGAAAGTATATCCTTTTAATTAATCCGGATACTGTTGTTGAAGAAGATTGCTTTAAAAAAGTAATTGATTTTATGGAAGCCACTCCCGATGCCGGCGCTGTTGGTGTAAAAATGATAGATGGTGCCGGAAAATTTCTACCTGAATCGAAACGTGGTTTACCAACTCCGGAAGTAGCTTTTTATAAAATATTTGGATTAGCAGCACTATTTCCAAAATCAAAACGATTTGGCAAATACCATTTGGGCTTTCTTGATAAAAACAAAACCCATGAAGTAGAAATTCTTGCCGGTGCTTTTATGATGATAAGCAAGGAAGCGTTTGAAAAGGCCGGTTTATTAGATGAAGACTACTTTATGTATGGTGAAGACATTGATTTAAGTTTTCGCATTTCTAAGGCTGGTTTTAAGAATTACTACTTTTCAGATACCACCATCATCCATTATAAAGGTGAAAGTACCAAAAGAACCTCGGTTAATTATGTGTTTACCTTTTACAGGGCGATGATCATTTTTGCTCAGAAGCATTATTCACAAAAACACGCCAGAATTTTTAGTACACTTATTCACTTTGCTATTTATATAAGAGCGATTGCTGCCATCGGAATAAGATTTTTTAAACAAGCTTTACTTCCGGGTTTAGATTTTATATTTTTTATTCTCGCCTTTTTAATCATCAAAAATGTTTGGAGTGAATACAAATTTGAAACAAGGGAGGCCTATCCCGAAAATTCTGTTTGGGTAAATTCATTAGTATATTCTGTTTTATGGATGTCGGGTTTATTTCTTGCCGGCTCCTATCATAAAAGAAAAACATTCTTAAGTGTTGTAAAAGGTATTGCCATTGGAACATTGGCAATTGCAGTTTTTTATGCTTTTGTTGATGAAGCTTATAGATTTTCTAGAGCTTTGATTGTTCTAGGGACATTTGCTTCAATATTTATTGCTTATTTAAACCGCCTTTTCATTTATTTCCTTTCAAATAAAAAATTGAGTTTTAGTTTAGGTTCAGAGCTAAAGACAATCATTGTTGGAAATAAAGATGAAGTTTCACGTGTACAAGACCTGCTTGTTAAATCTAAAAGCAGAACCGAATACATTGGGTTTGTAGGAGTAAATGATTCAGAAACAGAGGATGATCATTATATTGGAAATGTAAATCAGTTGGCTGATATCGTTGAATTATTTGGGGTGGAAGAAATTATTTTCTGTAGTAAGGATTTATCAGCAGCCCGCATTATAGAATGGATGGGTATTATTGGAAAACCGGATGTGATGTTTAAAATTGTTCCGGAAGAGAGTTTGTTTATTATTGGCTCGAATTCTAAAAACGCACCTGGAGATTTTTATACCATTGAATTTAATCTTTCCTTATCTAAACCATTTGAACAACAAAAGAAACGTTTGTTTGATATTGGCTTTGCGTTAATCTTACTTCCGTTTTTACCTGTTATTTTGTTATTCGTTAAAAATCGTACAGGTTTATTTTCAAATTGGTTCAGGGTTCTTAGTGGCGATTTAACCTGGGTTGGTTATGCTAAAACCGAAAACAATAAACTCCTTCCCGGTTTAAGAGAAGGAGTTTTAAGTCCGGTAGATAAAAACCACGGAAAGTTTATTAATGAAGTTACTGCTCAAAAACTAAATTTTCTTTATGCCAAAGATTATTCAGTTGAGAAGGACTTTATTATATTGGTTAAATCGCTTAGAAGTCTTGGAAACTAAGATTTATTGCTAAGAAATGATCTAGTCCACTCCTGGAATTTTTCCATTTTTTTGATGCTATCCTGTTGCCATTCAAGCACATTTTTAATTGCCAAATCCTGAGTTTCCTTGTATTGAGTTTTTAATTCATCAAGTTTCTCTCTTACTTCTTTTTTAGCTTCATCCAATTCTTCACCTGCTTCCATTTTACCTAAAGTAAACTGTAATCTGGCAATTTCTAATGAAGTTTTAAAAGTTTGAGATTGTTGTTCGAAAAGCTCTATTGATTGCTCATAAATCTTAGCGCCATTTTCTTTTCCATTTTTATACAAATCTTGAAGAGCAGCTTCAATTTTTTTGCTTTGTTCCTCAAAAACCTCTTTTCCTTCAGCTTTTCCTAAGGCTAATTGAACTTGTAAAGCTTCAATTTTTCCTTTTATTTCTTGTGCTTTTTCTTCACCATTTTCAACCTGTTTTTCTAATTCTGTTTTCCATTTTTCCAGGTTATTTTTTAACAAGTTTTTATTTGATTCGAAGTTTTCTATGGCTTCATCCAATCCTTTATTTAAAGTACCTTCTACTTTTTCGAATTGTTTTCTCCAATGAGAAATCATATCGTGATATTGATTATTCATTCTTCAAAGGTATTAAGTTTTTGAGCAAATTAGCTGTTTCCCAATAATTTAATAAATTGATTGATATGTTTGTTTAGTTCATTGGCTTCTTCAACCATGCTCATATGAGCAGAATTTTTTAAATAAGCTATATATGGCTTTTTACATTTAATCGAGAAGGTGAATAAGTCGTTTTCAGGTATTAATGAATCGTATTTTCCTATTCCCCAAAAAAATGGAATATCCAGTTTTTCTAACAATTCGGTATTGTCTTCTCTATTCATCATAGCTTTTACAGATTCAATAATTCCTTCTTTTGGACCTTTTTTACCTTCTTCAATGAATTGTGAAGCATACTTTACAGCATTTTCATTGGTAAATAAAGGTGGAATGAAATTCTTTAAATAAACTTCAGTATCATGTTTTTCTAAAAAGGAGATAACTTGTCGTCTTTTGTCTTTTCGTTCCTCTGAATCGGCTACTGGTGTTGAATGAATTAATCCAATTCCTTTTAAGTATTCAGGAAATAACTTGGCAAAGGCCAAACTTACATATCCTCCCATACTATGACCAAACAAGTAAACTTTGGTTTTCCCTTTTTGCTGAAGTAATTCCTGCACAGCCTTAGCCATATCAACTAAACTGATATTGGAAACAGTTTCACTTTTTCCAAAGCCCGGTAGATCAATTGTTATTACTTCATAGTTGCCACAAAAAAATAATACCTGCTCGTTGAAGCAGGTATTATTTTCACAAAATCCATGAAGAAATACAATTGTTTCGGGTCCGTTACCTTTTGTATAACTAACCAAATTCATTGTACTAATAGAATTTAAATCTGTAATCTTTTACGTTTTTAACTTCTTTTAAAACTTCTAAGTAGCTGTATTCAATTCTAGATTGAAGTGCGCTTGATATTTCTGTTTTGAAGCTGTTTAAATCTGATTGTGCTGGAGCAGGAGTTGTTTTGGTTACCTGGAAAGCATAAACACCACCATCACCTTTAACCGGACCAACTAATTTACCCGCTGGAGTTCCCATAACTGTACCTACGAATGATGGATCAAATCCAACCATAGGTACGCTTGAATTTTCAAATGTTTGAGAAGGAACTGGATTTAAAGCTTGGTTTAAATTACGACTTAATGCATCTAAAGTTGTATTAGATTCCATTGCAGTTTTCATTTTCTCCATTAATTGTTCAGCTTTTTTATCTTTTCTATAATCAGCTAAAACTCTTTCTCTTGAAGATTCAAAGCTTGCTTTTCCTTTTTCTCTGATAGCATTAACTGTTGCAATTACATATTTATCGTTTCCGATAGTAATTACTTCACTAACTGCACCAACTTTAGCTGTAAATGCCCATTTAACAACTTCTCTTGCTTCATTGAAACCAGGTAAAAAATTGTCGTTTTCACGAACAAATTCAGCAACTCTTTTTTCCATTTTCTTTTCAGCAATATTTGCTTCAAAAGATTTAGCATCTGTAGATGCTGCTGCAAAAGTGCTTGCTTCATTATAAGCCGCACCTGTAGTTTTATCACTTGCCGCAACTGTTCTTTCCAAAACTGCAGCAGTTACTAATTTTTTGCTCTTGTCTTCAGTGATTTTGATTACATGGAATCCAAACTGTGTTTTTAAAACAAATTGATCACCTTTTCTACCATTTTTAATAGCATCGTTGAAGTCTTTAACCATTGCACCTTCAGGGAACCAGCCTAAATCTCCACCTTTATCTTTTGTACCATCAGTTCCAAATTCAGAAGCTAATGTTGCGAATGATTCTCCTTTTTTAACACGAGCTAAGATATCGTTGGCTTTTGTTCTTGCTTTGATAGTATCTTCCATAGTAGCACCTTCAACTCTTATTAAGATATGGCTTGCTCTCATGCTGAATGCTGTATCTTCTTTTTCACCAACTACTTTGTATAAAGAATATTTACCATTTTTAAACATTGGACCAAATACTGTTCCAGGAGCTGCAGAAAATAATTGTGCTTGTAATTCTTCAGGATAAGCTGAACGATTTCTAGCAGTTGGATCGAAACCTACTTCACTGTTTGAGTTTGTATAAGTAGTGTCGTTATCTGTTGATTTAAATTGCTCAAGTTGATCATAAGCCCATTTTTGAGCAGCAGCGCTATCTTCTGAAGATGGAGCAAAATCCCAAACAACGAAATCTAATTTTCTGCTGTTTTCACGCTCTTTGTATTTGTCCATGTTCTTTTTGAAGTATGATTTTAAATCAGATTCTTCAGCAGTAATGGTTGTATCTACAATTGACATGTAAGGAATAGCAACGAAGTTAAACTCTGCAGTTGCTGTTCTTGCTTGAAATGCACTTTTTGCTTCTAAAGAAGTTGTGTAAACACCTTTTTTTAATAAGTTGGTGAATTTACGTTGTTGACCATCTGTAACTAAGAAATCTTCAAACTCTTTCCATTGAGCTTTCATGTTTTCATCAGTTCCTTCCGACATTTGCTTCAAATAACGTTTTACATTATTTACATCAAATTGTCCGGTTGCAGGATCTGTAAATGATTGAAGAATTTGTGGATGAATGTTTTTACCAATCAACATATCTTCTAATTCCTCATTACTGATTTCAATACCTAAATCTTTGTATTGTTTAACCATTAAGTAATCATTCATTACCTGAGTCCATGTTTGTTCACGAACCTGATTAATCGTATTTTCATCAAGATTTTCTTGTTGAGAACGTTTTTTGAAGTTTTCGGTATTGATTTCTAACCTTTCTTCAAATTGACGGATTCCAATAGTTTCACCATCAATTTCAGCCACATTGTTGCTGCTTGCTTGTCCACTGAATAAACTAGAATTGCTGTTTAGTGCATCAGAAATCACAAAGAGTAACAGGGCGCCACCGACAACACCAATTGCCAATCCGGACCTGTTTCTTATTTTAGTTAAAATTGCCATCTATATAGATTTTTAAAGAGTGGCAAAAATAACGGCCATTTTTTCAAAAAATCAAATGAATATTGCGTCTTTTTTAATTGTTTTCTGCTTTGGCCTATTTTTGACCATCGAAAGGAAGGCGTATTTCGACAATAAATTTCTGATTATTAATAAGATTTGAACATGAGTGATTCCAATAAATTTGGCAAATTGTATCTGATTCCCAATGTGTTAAGTGATGATAATACCGATGACTTTATACCGGAAATGGTTAAAAGAATGGTTCATCACATCGACAGGTTTGTTGTTGAAAATGAAAAGGATGCAAGGGCATTAATCAAAAAATTAAAATTAGAAAAGCCCCAAAATGAGCTAAATTTTTGGAAATTAGACGAACATACACCCGAATCTGAGATTGGAAACCTGCTAATTGCACTCGAAAATGGTCAGGATGCAGGTATAATTACCGATGCAGGTTTGCCTTGTATTGCCGATCCGGGTTCTTTGCTTGTTGCGTTGGCTCATAGAAAGAATATTGAGGTTGTTCCTTTACCCGGTTCTTCAAGTATTTTGCTTACTTTGATGGGTAGCGGTTTAAACGGACAAAGTTTTGCTTTTAATGGATATATTCCTGTAGATAAGGCACAAAGAGCTAAAAGAATTCAGTTTTTGGAACAATTGGCTTTAAAAGGTCAGACCCAAATTTTTATGGAAGCTCCATATAGAAACAATGCTCTTTTAGCAGATGTACTTCAAAATTGTAAACCCAATCTGCGCTTGTGTATTGGATGTGATTTAACCTCAAATAAGAGTTTTATCAGAACCAAAACAATTGCAGATTGGAAAAAGGAATTGCCAGATTTACATAAGAAACCGGTTATTTTTATCATCGGAATCTAATATTTCAAACAATATTTTTATTGAGCTTGACCCGTTTCAAGCAATAAATTATAAGCTCTTTGCTCAGGTAAATTCCATTCGAGCCACGATTTTTCGCTAAATTCTTTTACAAAAGAAGATTTCCTGCTACTTACTTGTCCACCAAAATTTGATTCGATTGAATTTACTTTAACCGGGAATCTGCTGAATTGCAGGCTATCTATTTGTTTTAATTTTGTGTTATCACTATTTAACCAAGGCAATGCGGCATCATTTAATTGAAGCATGAATTCATAGTGCAGATAAGCTTTATCAGAATGATTGAAATTGTATCGGGCAATAATTCCATCCCAATTAAAACAGGCAGCTAAAATGGCAATAAAATAAACTGAAATTGAATTGGTTGAAATTAAATAAGAAACAGATTTTTTATTGAGAATTTTATAGATAATACTAAGTAAAGCAATTGCAGCAGCTAACAAAAAGAAGTAGATAAAAATTCGTTTATATGCCAATGCATAAAATTGCACATAGTAGGTATTACGAACGGCTACGGCAGCTACCATCAATAAATTTTGAGCTATCCAAAGTATAACCAATGCTTTAAAAAATCCATTGTTTTTCATAAACAATAAATTTCCGTTGAGGTAATAAATCGTGATGGCAATTGAAATCAACAAAGCAAAAATGAGCAGGTAAGTTCCTTCATGAACAAATCCTTTTAATAACTGGCCTGTCCATGTAAAGCCAAACCAAACATTTTTAACTTCTAAAAAATTTTGCCAGGCCAACATCAAGTTAATGATGATAAAAAATGAAATGGCAACTTGTTGTTGTCTTAATAATAATCGGTTTAGTTTTCTGAATTCCGGTTTTTTCTTCTTACGCAGAAGTTCCATTTCAAGTGATTGTTCTTTTGAAACTAATTTTTCCGAATAAGTTTTCACCAAGAAGAATGAAAAAATAATTAAACCCAGGATGTAGAGCAAAATTCCATCGAAAGAAAACTCACCAAAAAAATCTTTAATGCTGGTCCAAACGGCTTTGAAACTTTCCCCAAAAAATTCATTTGCCGATGCGTAAATAGAAACCAATATGATTAAAGTAAAAGCAGGTAGGAAAAAGAATCGTACAAAATTTTTCCAGTTACTCTTGCTTTCTGCGCCACCACTTAGTCCTTGAACTAAACTTACTCTTGCATTACTTAAAGCATAGAAAAAGTAATTTGGAGCAAATTGAATATGTTTAATTTGGGTATAATGAACAGTTCCAATAAACAGTGCAAATGATAACCAAAACATCAGAATTCCAAGGGTATTATGTCCAAGAACAACTGATTGTCCGCTAAGAATTAGACCAACAATTAAAATGACAAATCCTCGTGAAGTTGCGCCGGTTCTTGTCCAAAGCCAGGCGCCAATAGTAACCAAACTAAGTAAAAAATAATTTAAACCAGGTGATTTGTGGTAAAGAAGAAAACAGAATAAGCCTGCCATCAACAAAATGAAGGCACGTGTAAATTGTTTTGATTGATTCATAGCCATTTGAAACGCAACCTATAAAGGATTATTTTAAAATAATAATTGATTTTGGTCCGATTTACCCTAACTAACAATGAGTAGATTTGTTACATGATAAATATCAATTAGTTGCAATTTTAATAGAAACTATTATTTTTGTCTAACATTTGTTAGGCATATGGCAAGTTTAGTCGTTTCAAGAAAAGATCAAATCATTCAGGTAGCTGCTGATTTATTTAAGATTAGAGGATATGAGGCAACCTCAATGAGAGATATTGCTCAACAATTGGAGATTGAAGCCGCCAGTTTGTATCACCATATTAAATCGAAAGAAGAAATTCTTGAGAAAATTTGTTTTAGTATGGCTGATCAGTTTTTAACCGGAATTGATGAGGTGAATGATATTTATTTTAGTGCTGAAGAAAAACTAAGAATGGCGATAAAAAGTCATGTAAGAGTTTTAACCGGAAATTTGTCGAAAAGCACTGTTTTTCTTCATGAATGGAGAAGTTTAAACGGAGAAAAATTAATTGAATTCAAAGAGTTAAGAGATAAATACGAAAAAGGATTTAAAACCATCATTCAAGATGGAATTAATGAAGATATTTTTGATGATGTTGATTTGAAATTTGCAGTATTAAGTGTGTTGAGTTCTGTTAACTGGATTGCAGAATGGTATCGTGTTGATGGTGGAATGACAGCAGATGAAATTGCCAACAGAATCAGTGATTTTGTGATGGGAGGACTTAGAAAAAAATTAGTTACAGACCCACATTTTAAAGGATAAAATTAAACCAAAAACCTAATACCATGTACGGAAACGCTTACATCGACCCAAATGAGAAATTAAACGGAATTCTCGCAGGAGAGGATCCGGTAAAATTGGCTGAATTCGAAGCCAGAATTCAAAGAGGTGAAAAAATTGAACCTAAAGATTGGATGCCAAGAGAGTATCGCAAACAATTAATTAGAATGATTGAACAACACGGACATTCTGAAATTATTGGTGCTTTACCTGAAGGAACCTGGATTACCAGAGCTCCGGGCTTCAGAAGAAAATTAGCTTTAATGGCTAAGGTTCAGGATGAAGTTGGACATGCACAATTGCTTTACAGTGCTGCTGAAACTCTTGGAAAAAGTCGTGAAGAAATGATTAACGACCTCATCACCGGTAAATCAAAGTATTCTAATGTATTCAATTATCCTGCTTATACCTGGGCTGATGCATGTATCATTGCCTGGTTAATAGATGCGGGTGCAATCATCAATCAGGTTGCCAATGCAAAAGGTTCTTATGGTCCTTATTGCAGAGCTTTAGATAGGATTTGTACTGAAGAATCTTTCCATTTAAAATATGGTCATGATAATATTGTTACTCTTGCAACAGGAACTCCAGTTCAAAGACAAATGGTTCAAGAAGCTTTGACTCGTTGGTGGCCTCCAATCATGCATTTCTTTGGTCCTTCAGATAAAATTTCATCACATACAGAAATCTTAATGAGATGGAAAGTGAAGATGGCTAGTAATGATGATATGCGTCAACAATACTTAAACATGTATGTTCCTAAAATCTGGGATTTAGGTTTGACATTACCTGATCCAAATCTTCGTAAAAATGAAGAAACAGGTAAATGGGATTATACCGAGCCGGATTGGGATGAATTTAAAAGAGTAATCAATGGCGATGGTCCTTGTAACGCAGAAAGACTTGCTGTTAGAAGAAATGCTGAAGAACGTGGCCGTTGGGTACGTGAGGCTTTAAAAGCCAATCAGTCTGCTTATGTTGTTCCATTAGCTTAAACCTTTAAAGACCAAACTTATGATTAACTCACTCGACCCCCGCATTACCAGGGCTCAGATAGAAGAGAACAATACCATTGCTCCTTTGGATACTTTAGACCAATGGGAAACTTATGAAGTATTTCACCAAAAACGTCGTGGCGACCAACACATTCATGTTGGAATTGTACATGCTGCAAATCCTGAAATGGCATTAATCTTCGGCAAAGAACAATATGGCAGAAGAGGTGTAAGTGTAAATATTTGGGTTGTAAAAACCAGCAATGTTTTTGCATCTGATTATGATGATTCAGACATTTTTGAAACCGTTCCTGAAAAGCAATACCGCGAAGCAGGAGGTTATAAAGTGATGGAGAAAATCAACAAATACAAAAAAGAAAAAGCCCTTTAATCATCAATTTAAATTATGGAAGCAGTAAAAGAATTATTGTATAAAATGGCTGATGATTTATTGATCTTTGGTCATAGAAATAGCGAATGGACAGGCTTAGGTCCGATTTTGGAAGAAGACATAGCTTTTTCATCAATGGCACAGGATAAAATTGGGCATGCACAAGCGATGTACCAGATTTTACATGAACTTGGTGAGCAAGATCCTGATACAATTGCATTCACAAGAGAAGCCTCTAAATTTCACAATTGTCAGTTGGTTGAATTACCAAATGGCGAATATGATTTCAGTATGGTTCGTCATTTTTTATTCGACCATGCCGATCAACAAAGATTTGAAATGTTGGCTAACAGCAGTTTCGAACCTTTGGCAAAAGTGGCTAGAAAAATAAAAGGCGAAATTAAATACCATGTTTTTCATGGCGATACTTGGATGGTTAAATTAAGCAATGCAACTGAGGTAAGTAAGGCACGTATGCAATCGGCATTAAACGAAGCTTGGAATTATGCTTTGGGTATTTTTGAGCCTAGTGATTTTGAAAAAGAATTAGCAGAATCAGGAGTATTTGAAGGTGAAGCCGCTTTACAAGAAAGATGGTTGGCAAAAATTACTCCTATCATTGAAAAAGCTGGATTAAGAATTCCTGCGGAATCAAGCTGGGAGCCTGTTTATGGCGGACGTAAAGCATATCATTCAGATTATTTGGCGCCACTTGTTGAAGAAATGAGTGAAGTGTTTAGAGTAGATCCTTCGGCAGAATGGTAATTATTTTAAATAGCACCGCGGCTTAAGTCTGGTGCAAATAAAAAAGAGGCTGTTTCAATATTTGGAACAGCCTCTTTTGTGTTTATAAATTGCCCTCAATTAGAAGCCTATAGATTTTTATGTCAATCTTGAACTCATATAAAAAACAAAGCCCCATCTGTAATAACAGATGGGGCTTTGTTAAAGATTCTTAACTATTACTTTTCAACCGAAATCTTAATGATTTCAACTTGAGTACCAACTTCAACTTTTACAAAGTAGAAACCGGCTTCAAGTTCATGATTGATTTCAGCAGATAATAATCCATCAGTATTAGAGAAATTGAAACTACGAACTGTTTGTCCCATCATATTGATGATTGAAACAGTTGCATTTTCTTCAATTTGGTTATTGATGTATGAAATATTAAAAGTTCCATTGTTAGGATTAGGATAAACATTTAATGTATTAACCAAAATTCCTTCTGTTACTTCTTCTAATTCATTGTTACCATTTTTAGATAATGTAGTAGTACCATTTAAGCTAAAAGTTTTTGCAGTACCGGTTCCACAATTGTTAATTGCTTCAACTTTTAAACTACCAGATTTGAAAAGATTTCCAAAGCTTAATGATAATGTATCAGTAGTAGTAATTACAACATTGCTAGAAACTGAACCAGATAAAGCTGTAACGTTTGTAGCAGGAATTGTCCAACGATAAGTTGTTATTTCAGCTCCATTTGTTACAGAAGCTTTGTAACGTACAGTTGTGTTTTTAATAGCAGCACCAGTGCTTACAACTTTGAATATAGAAGCTTTTTCTTCTTTGATTGTTTGAGAAAGAGCAATTCCGTTTCCAGCATTGTTGTAAGGAGTTACTTTGATAGAACCACTTGTGAAAGATGAATCAAATACAATACCAATTGAATTGGCAGTTGTTTTGATAGCTTTCAATGGATTTACTGTAGTATCATAATTTGCCACTAGTGAATCACCAATTCTGCTAATTCTAGAACCTCTAGGTAAAGTAAATGTATAACCTAAATTGTGAACCGGAGTTGCTACAACAGTGATATCAGCTTCAGAACTTAATCCGGTATTAACAGAGATTAAACATGTATTGTTAATGAAAGGATAAGCTTTAACTACTGCATTATCTGCTAAAGCAACACTTGGAGTTAAAGATACAATGAAATTGTTAGCATCAATAATTTTTGAAACTACTGTTCCTGCTCTGAAAGTTCCAGTTCCGGAAGCTAAATCAACTAACATACCTTCTTTTAATCCACTTGTAGAACTAACTGTGATTACATTTACAAGGTTGGTAGCACCAGCATTTGATGTATAAATATTAAATGTATTTTGAGGAACAAAGTAAGCAACTAAAACTGCTCCATTAGCCAAGTTTGTTGTCATGTTGTTTGCAACTCTAAATTGTGTTGAACTTAAGATAGAATCAACAGTATTAGAATTACCCATATTACCAGTACCACTAAGAACTTTAACTAAAGAACCAACTTTTAAGTCAGTAGTACTATTAACATTTACAATTCTATCTGAAGAGCCAGCACCTGCGATTGAGGTCCATGTTCCTTTTGCAAGATTCTTGTTTTGATTTGTAGTTAAAGCCTCAATTGTAAACATTGGCTTGTTTTTAGAAATCATAATAGAATCTTTTGCAGAAGTAGTATTTGATAATAAATTAGTTGCTGTGCAATAAATGTATTTAGCTTTTGCAGCAGGACTTGAGAATTTAACAGGATCAGCAAACTGAATGTTTAATGATTTTGTACCTTGACCTGAAACAATATTAACTCCAGTAGGTACAACCCAATCGTATTTATCAGCACCAGCTAAAGTATTAGCTTGAATGTTTAGAGTTGAATTATTACTTATAACACCAATTTCTACTGAATCTTGAGCAATTGTAATTGGATCAAGAATAGTTTCAGCGATTGTCATTAATAATAATTGACCACCTTCTACTAGTTCAGTTGATTTAGCATAATGAGCTTGGTCAACCAATAAGAATTTACCTTTTCCAAGAATTGTAGCCATATCAATAATACCTGATGACTCTTCATCTTGAGTTAAGTAATTTGCAGCACCCGAAATAAATCTTGTAGAATCATGTTGTGCAACTAAAGATAACTGATCATTTGCAACATTATAAGACCAAATCTTACCATTGTGAACGTTGTTACCAACATCTTCTTGAATTAAAATATGTCCTAATGTATCAAATCCAATATTATCCATCATTTTAGGTCCTTCTGTACCATTAAGAACTGCACTTATTGTACCACCGGTTAACACGTTTGATGCAGATTTAAATCTTAATCTCCACATTCTGCTTGGTGCAGAAAATGAGTTAGTAGTTACAAAATAGAAGTCATTTGGATTTTTAGGGTCCCAAGCACCGTCTTCAGGACGTAAGAAATTGGTTACATTTAGGCTATTACTTCTGCTATTTAATGAACTACCTGTAGAATCACGAACGATACCCAAATCAACTAAAGTAAATGTAGTATCTCTAGGAGTGGTTCCGCTAATTTCTGTAGGTAAACCTGCAACAGCAACACCATATAATTTTCCATTGTTTAAACCAGCTCTATCAATTTCAGTTCCAGTATTAGTTTTTGTACCAACATAGAAATAAACTTGACCAGGAGTTGCATCATCGGTTCCGGCAACAACTGTTTTGTCTCCAGCGAATGGAGATGCTACTGCATTTTCCCAAGAGAATTTACCCAAGTAAGGTAATTCATAAGTTGTACCAGCATTTACACCCGTAGCGATGTGAGCAAAAGCTCTACCTTCAGCACCAGATTCTTCACCATTTAAGAAGATTCTTTCTTGTGTTCCTCTACCAGTTTTGCTATTATAAAAAGCAGTTGTAGCTGCTAAATCTGCAGAACAGAATCTATTGAAACCACTTAACATTGGGGTATCTGAATTGTAATTTACAAACTTCTTCGCAACATTGTCCCAAAGTCTAACTTTTTGGATCAAATCAGAACCACTTACAATAGATAAATCAGCTTTATTAATAACCCATTTAGAAACAAATGCTCCTTTGTTACCATGAGCACGATTGATTCCAACTGTATTACCAAATTCATGATTAATTAAAGCAGTGAAAGTACCATTTCCATTATCGAATGCGCCAACTCCATCAGGAATTCCGGCCATTTTGTAAGAACCAACTGAATCACCAGCAGTTATTATTGCATCAAAACTAACATCAGAACGAGTAGGTAATAAATAAGGAGTTTGTGAAGAATTTGCTAAAATACCTAATGAAGCTTTATAAGAATCAGGATTAAACATGCTTAAGAATTGTCCACCTTCAACTATTTCACCTGCAACGCCATAATGCGCTTGATCAACTAAAATGAATTGGCCAGGACCTAGAATTTCTTCCATATCAATGATACCAGATGATTCTTCATCTTGAGTTAAATAGTTAGCAGAACCAGAAATGAATCTGGTTGTATCATGTTGGGCAAGAAGAGTTAGTTGGTCGTTTTTAGTATTGTACTGCCAAATTTTACCATTGTGTACATTGTTTCCAACATCTTCTTGAATTAACAATAAACCATTTTTGTCGATACCAATATTGTCCATCATTTTTGGACCTTCAGTTCCATCTAATACAGCGGTAATTGTTCCACCCAATTCAGGATTTTCAATATTGCTGAAAGAAACTTTCCATAATCTGCTTGGTGAAGTAATGTTATTAGTTGTAACAAAATATAAATCTTTAGGATTACTTGGATCCCAAGTTGCATCTTCAGGACGTAAGAAATTTGTTACACTTAAACTATTTGATTTTGTGTTTAAAGCAGCACCTGAAGAATCACGAACGATTCCTAAATCAACCATTGTGAATGCAGTTCCTGCTGAAGGAAAACTTCCACTTACCTCAGTTGCCAAACCATTAACAGCAATTCCATATAATTTACCATTACTTAAACCAGCCTTTTCTATTTCATTACCAGCATTGGTTTTAGTTCCAACATATACATAAACTTGACCAGGAGTTGCGTCATCTGTACCTACTACAATTGTTTTGTTTGATACATTAGGATTTGCTACTGAATTTTCCCATGAGAATTTACCTAAATAAGGTAATTCGTAAGTAGTACCAGCTTCAGGTCCTGTAACGATATGAGCAAATGCTCTACCTTCTGAACCAGATTCTTCACCATTCATGAAAATTCTGCTTTGAGTACCTAAACCTGTTCTGCTATTATAGAAAGCAGAAACAGCAGGAAGGTCTGCAGAACAAAATCTGTTAAAACCAGAAACCATAGGACTTGCAGCATTGTAAGTTGTATAACCAGAGCCATTCCAAAGTTTAGCAGTTTGAATTAAATCAGAACCACTAACAACAGATAAATCAGCTTTATTTATTACCCATTTTGAAACGAATGCACCTTTGTTTCCATGTGCACGGTTAACACCAACTGTATTTCCAAATTCATGGTTAATTAAAGCAGTGAATGTTCCATTTCCATTATCGAATGCACCAACACCATCAGGAATGCCAGCCATTCTATATGAACCAACTCTATCACCAGCAGTTAAAATTGATGTGAATTGTACACCACTTTTGATAGTAGTTAAATAAGGACTTTGAGAACTATTAGCACCTGCATTAGGAACAATAATAGCATCAAGTCTATTGCTCAACGATTGAATTCTTGTATCACCATTAATAGAAGTATCTCTTAAATTGTAAGCAGCACTTGTATAGAAGTTACCCATATATTCAGCAAAAGCATCTTGTTCTTTACCAGTTGTGGTAAAAGTTGCAATACCTGTTGTTTTAATTGCAGTATCTAAGTTAACTCTGTTTGTTGCATTTGCAGGGAAAGGATAATTATCACCACCTGTAAATAAGAAGTCTAATGTTACAAATTTGATAATTCTACTTGTATCACCAACCAAAGCACCATTTTTAACAATAGTATCTAATCTGTTTCCTAAAGAATCAACTAAAACCATTGAACGAATTCTGTTACCTGCACTTAGGTTAACATTGTAACTAAACATTACACCACCCACTTGTGGGAATTGACCAGGAGTTGCGCCAGTAGTAGTAGCAGAAATTCCATGTTCTAAAATTCTTTTTAAACCAGCAGCATTTGTTCTAGCAACAACTAATCCATTGTTGAATCTTAAAGAATTTTCAATGTCTAATTGAGAGATATCACCTTTAGCTTTACCAGCAGAAGGATTTGCAAGTGTGTTTTCTAAGATTGTAGAATTACCAACTGCATTGATATTTCCAATTGCTGAGCGTATACCACCACCATTTTTGATAGAAACTTTTACTTCAGCATCAGCTAATTTAGCATACCATAAGTTTGCATCTGCAGTTAAGTTACCAAAATTTGTTTCTTCTGTTCTTACGAAATTTCTTCTACCTTCTAAGAATACATTTGATTTTCCAAATTTGTTACCGTCTTTATTATTAATAACTGTAGCAATTTGTGAAGTTAAAGTTCTAACATTAGCACCTTTAGTTCCAGAAGCAAAAGCAGCAGTATAAGTACCCCATAAGCTTGTAACCATTGCAGTATCTGCAGCATAAGCACCATTGATAGTTGAATCTAATAAGTTGGTTAATAAGATACCATCAGCGTCAAAATCACAAACAAAACGACCAACATATTTCCATTCTGAAGTTGTGTTTAAAATGGCAACAGGCTCATTGTCGTTGTTTACAGTTAAAATAGGATATTTATCAGCAACAGTTGTTCCAACTCTAATTCTATCATTTCCATCAGCACACAATGAATGTGAACCACCGGCAATAATGATATCAAGACCTTTTAACAATGGAGCTAAAGCTTTTTCATTAGCTAATTGTTGAAGGTGACTCATTAAAATTACTTTGTTGATACCTAAACTTCTTAATGAATCAATTACCGGTTGTAAAACTGCTGCCAAAGCAGGCATGTTATCAGAACCACCACTTGTAACAGTTGTAGCACCAGGTGAAGAAATAGTTGCTAAAAGTTGTGTAGTAGCTCCAACAATACCAACTTTTTCACCATTCATTTCAATAATAGCTGAAGGTGCAATACCTTTCTTTTGAGAATTGGCAGTAATGTTTACAGGAGTTTTAAAACTATCTACATGTAATCTTTGAGTAGTTGTTAAATAACTTAAATTTACATCATTAGTGAAATTTAAGTTAGCACTTAGGTAAGGGAATTGAGCACCAATCCAACGTTTATCTGCTCCATTACTTCTAATATCTACACCAATAATACTGTTTACTTCAGGTGTACCTAAATCAAATTCATGGTTACCAAAAGCAGAACCTTGGAATCCCATTATGTTCATCATTGCAACATCAGTTCTTCCAATTGCAGCTCTTAAACCAGAAGTTGTTCCTGCATAATAACTAGAAGCAGTATTTCTTAAAGGTGTTTGCATTGAAGGATCTTCACCTGCACTTAAAAACGGACTCGGGATATAACAATCTCCTGAAGCTAATTTAACTGTATTAGGATAAGTATTTTCTAATGTATCTAAAACTGCAGCGAAGTTTGGAGCATCAATTGGAGCATCAACACCTGATTCCATATCTGATGCATGTAAAACCTGCATTTGGAATGCACTACGAGAGTTTACTTGAAATACTACTACAGTTCCACTTACTTCATTTGATAATAAAATCAAATCTTTTCCATTAGGACTTTCATTACGAGGAATGAATACAATTCCCTCAGGACCTAAATCACCAACAGTAGCAAGGTTTGCTTGGCTAGGAGTTACAGCAAAATTTCTTGTATTGATATATTGTACAAAATACGGGCTATTTGGATTTGTGATATTGTAAATCATAATACCACCAATTCTTTCTAATGCAACAAACGCATAAGTACTATCCAAAATTTTACCAATAGTTACAGATTCTGGCTCAGGGCCTTTATTGTCACTACGGTTATCTAAAGAATTAGAAGAATGACTTGCATTAAAATTAGAAGGGTAAGCAGCTAAAGTTCTTCTTTCAAACTCATCTTTACTATCCCAAACTAATGAACCAGTTGAACCATTCCATATAGAAAATGAACGCGCACCAAATGCAAAAATGGTATCATACAATCCATCAGAATTATTATCACCAAACCATTTTGTTACTGTTAATCTTCCTATTCCTGTGTTTGCTTTTAAAGCTGTTACTCTAGAAGCTCCGCCAAATTTTGTTGGATCTAAATTATATGAACCTGAACCAACTGAAGTTTCTTCATTGTTTGCTGAACCCCAATCTGCTCTAGCATCACCTTCATTAGCAGTAACAAAATAAGTTTGGCTTCCAACTTTATAAGATGAAATACCATCAGGTAAATACATTCCTAAAACCGGGAAAGTATCAATTTTAGCTAAAGCCGCATTTGAAACACCATCTCTATCAGAACCATCAAAAGCATTTTCTAATAAAGCATGATTTTTATATCCTAAAGGTAATAATGATGTTACAGTTGCAGTATTAATATTAATTACAGCAACACAATTGTTTTCCTGACAAGTTACCCATGCAGTATTGTTGTCATCAGAGATTGTAATGTATTCAGGTTCTAAATCCTCTGCAACAGTTGAGTTACGCGAGAATACACCACCTGATTGAATTTTTCCGAAAATACGGATTCTTGAATCGATTACTGCTGGAGCGTTAAATGCTGTAAAACCGGCAGTTTGAACATTAGATTGAGTTAATCCGGCGAAACCACCCGAAACATCAATAATTGAAACCGAACCTTCTGGGTCGATAGTGTAACCATTGTTTGGCTCACCTTCATTGGCAACCAAAACTTTGTTTCCATTTGGAGTAAAAATAACATGGTCAGCATTTGCACCAACTTTTACTTTACTAATAAAGTTACCATTGATGTCTAAGAATACGATACTGCTTGGATTTGTTTTTCCATTTGAATCCAAAACGGCTGCTGCAATAATTCCTTTTTTGTTACAAGCTACAGAAGTAATGTCACTTCCATAAGCTGCCATAGAAATGGAACTAATTTGACTTGGACTAGCAGGATTAGCTAAACTTACAATTCTTAATGAATTGTCAGGACCATTTGTAACAAACATCCTTTTTGAACCAGGATCGTACGCTGATATTTCAGCCACACCTCCGTCTGCATTGTAAGTTCCTATGGAATATCTTCCAAGGAACTGTGTGTTGATTTGTGCAATTGAGGAATTGCCGATAATCGACAAACCTAAAAAGACCATCAATCTGTAAATGTTCTTCATAATTTTATTAAGGGTTTTGCCCAAAACTAAATTGTGAAGATTTTCTAATGATTTATTCTATGTAGTCATGTTATCAGGAAATCATTAAGTATTTGAGGAGGCTGAATATATGATTGTTAGTATTTTTAACTATTTTGAATTAATGTAATTTTTGGTTTAAAGTGTTGTTTCAAAAATGATTTATTCATGATTAGGAAACACTAGACCTTCAGACCTAATTTTTTAATCAATACCAAATTTCTTTTTGTACTTTTCATACAATTCAACCTGCTGATTTCTTAAGTCGATTTCTTCACCCATGATAAAAGCTTGAATTACATTACTTGTTTTCATGTCAAGAATATCTCCTTCACTAATCACAAGACTCGCATCTTTTCCTTTTTCCAAAGTTCCAATTCTATTATCTATACCTACAATTTTAGCAGCATTTTCTGTTACCAATTGTAATGCTTGTTCTTTTGTAAGTCCATAAGCAGCGCAGGTTCCTGCATTAAACATTACGTTGCGCGATTCCCAGCTACCTGCCTGACTAATTGCAACCAATATTCCTTTTTCTACCAACTGAGTTGCGGTTTTGTACGGTTGATCAAAATCTTCAGATGCATGTGCAGGCAAACGATGAATATTTCCAAGAATAACAGGAATCTTATGTTGAACAATTAAATCACTGATTTTGTAAGCATCATCAGCACCCACCAAAACCATTTTGATTAAAGGATAATTTTCCTTGAAAAACTGAATGGCAGAAACTAGTCCTTTTGAATGACTCACATGAACATACAAATTTGTTTTGCCTTCCATTACCGACATCATTGCCTTTAATCTTTGGTTCACCGGTTCAGGATTATCAAGCTTTGCATATTGAGCTGCATCTTCAAAAAAGTGACGGATATTATCCAATTCTTTTTGCTGATTTTCTTTGTCTTCTGCACGTCTAGCAACCCTTAAATCAGGATAGTTTAAATGAACACCATCATCCGCTTTTACTGCAGCATCTTCCCAGTTCCATGCTTTTGTATACACTAAGCTGCTGGTACCACTGATATTACCACCTTGAGGAACACATTGGGTAAATAGGATTCCATTAAAAGTTGCAGTAGGTAATATTTTTGAATCGGTATTGTAAGCAATTAATGCACGTACATTCGGATTCATATCACCGGTTTCATTAAAATCTCTGGTTGCTCTAACTGCATCAATTTCATTCAAACCCATGATATTGTTTAATGCAATGATTCCTGGATAAATATGCTTTCCGGTGGCATCAATTGTTTTGGCATTTTTGATGAAACTTATGGGAGCCTCTCCAACTTCCATCACCTTACCTCGGTTTAAAACAATGGTCCCGTTTTGGATGAGTTTACCATTACCTAAATGAATAGTTCCTCCACTAATAACAATAGGAATTTCTTGGGCCTGCACATTCATAACTAAACAGGTTCCTAAAATTCCGGCTAAAATTGATTTGATATATTTCATACTCGTTTTGTTTTTTTCTTTGTTGATGTATTCAGGTTTGCTAAGCCCGTTAAACCTTTTTCAGGTGATATTTTCAAATAGACTTCCTTTGAATCTTCTCCTTCATAAAATCTGATTTTCCAGGTTTTGTTCCTTATCCAAATTACATCGTTGAAATTCATTTCTGCATCATCATTACCAATTCTAAAATGTGATGATTGGATTACATTTCCATTTTTATAAATTTCATAAGAATTGCTTTGCATCCCAAGATTGATTGCTGCATTGAATACTATTTTTGAAGATTTTTTATTTACCTCATGAATACTAAAATCCCAGAAATCACAAGCCCCGCACATGCCGCTTCTAAAAGCATTGTTAAGGTTTTGGGTTTTGAGAAGAACTCTACCATTAGTTAGTTGAACGTATTCTGGTAAAAATTGACTGAAATCGAATTTTTCTTCCGTTTCAGGATTTGTCAGAGTATATAATTCTGATTCGAATTTTTGTCCTCTGAAGAGGTATATCACTTTGAATAAATCACAAAGTTGAGAATTGCCCTCATCTCCATTCATATCAACATATTGTAAGATATAAGTTCTGATTTTTTCTTTTCCGATTAGACTACTGTATCTGAATAAAGTATCAGGAATTTGTTTTTCAATTGGTGGACTTAATTCTTCATTGATTTCCTCCAATACCATTCTCTTTTCAAAAGTATCATAAACAAAATTTCCTGTTCTTAAAATAGATACTTTGTTATTATTTGAAATCTTCTCGGTAAAAGAAATTCCATTTGAAGTTATATTGATATAGTTATTTTCTGAATCAACTGATTTTGGTATGGCAAGGAATTCCTCTTCTCTAATTGAATGAAAACGCATAGGTTGAAAAACTGCCTCATTAGAATCTATTTGCAGGTGATGACAGATGATAACAGGGTCATTATTTGATAAGTTTGATTGAATTAAATAGTTTAACCCTGTTGTATTCTCAATTTTTTTGAGGCTTTCAAATTCACCAATTCCGCTTGTTTCTACCAATTGACTATAACATTTACCTTTATAATTCCACTCACAAATCAGCCAATATTCTAATGACGAATTCATGAAAAAAACTAATCTTAACAAGCGATCTTCTGAATCATAAACACGCACATTCACAACCTCGGAATAATAAGGATTCCCTGCACTGTCTGTTGTTAAATTGAGCTCATTTCTTAAAATGAGTTCAGACTTTGGTGCTTCCTTAAAGTGCGTGAAGTCTTGCGCCTGTAGTTTTATCCCAGACCAAAAAATCAAAAAGAAAAGAATATATGTGAACTTACTTTTCAAGTTTTAGTAATCTTCGCAGTGGTAAACTTCATCTTGTTCAGTTACATGAGCAACAGCTTTTTCGCCTTTGTTTTTGGCCTGAATCATCAATTGAATAATCCTGTTTCTTTCTTTTTTGATGTACTCTCTTAGTTCTTTGTCTTTCTCTAATGAGAAGTAACAAATACCATCAACAAAGGTCATTTCTGGTTTGGCATAAATACTCAATGGATTGTCATTCCAAAGTACTAAGTCTGCATCTTTACCTGCTTTTATAGAGCCGGTAATTTTATCAAGATGTAACATTTTTGCAGGATTTAAAGTCACCATTTTCCAAGCAGCTTCTTCGCTTAGTTTACCGTATTTCACCATTTTAGCAGCCTCCTGATTCAATCTTCTTCCCATTTCAGCATCATCACTATTAATGGCTGTTGTAATGCCCATATTGTGAAGGATTGCACCATTATAAGGAATGGCTTCAACCACTTCATATTTATATGCCCACCAATCAGCAAAGGTACTGGCACTTACTCCATGCGCTTTCATTTTGTCTGCAACTTTATAACCTTCTAAAATATGTGTAAATGTATTCACCTTAAAGCCAAAACTATCTGCCACATGCATCAACATATTAATTTCACTTTGCACATAACTATGGCAACTGATGAAACGTTTTTTGTTAAGAATTTCAAGCAGTGTTTCTAGTTCTAAATCCTTTCTTGTAATAAGCGGATTTAGTTTCATTTTCTTTTCATATTCTCTGGCTCTTGTAAAGGCATCTACATACACTTGTTCAACACCCATTCTTGTTTGTGGGTAGCGATTGCTGGCACTTCCCCAACTACTTTGTTTTACGTTTTCACCCAACGCAAATTTGATGAAACCATCTGCACCAGCAATTTTTAATTCCTCTGGTGATTTTCCCCATCTAAGTTTAATTAAGGCGCTTTGACCACCAACGGGATTACAGCTACCGTGTAAAAGTTGAGCTCCAATTACACCACCGGCCAATTGACGGTAGATGTTTAAGTCTTCTGAATTTAATACATCACCAATCCTAACTTCGGCTGTAATTGCTTGTGTGCATTCATTCACGCCTCTGTAAATTGCAAGATGTGAGTGTTCATCAATGATACCGTTTGTTAGATGTTTACCTTTTGCATCTATTGTTTTTGCAGTTGGCGAGCTGAGATTTTTTCCAACAGCAACAATTTTACCTGCTTTAATCCAAACATCTGCTTCACTTAAAACACCTTCTTTTTCATTGGTCCAAACACTTGCATTTTTAAAGATGATTTCTTCATCACTTGCTATTTTACTGCTTCCATAATCAGTAAACGGATAAATGATTTCAGCTACATTTGGTTTGATTAAACTGTCTTTTTCTTCTTTGCTTGATTGTGTTTGAGTTCTATTTAAGGCGATGGTACTTTGTGTTCCATCAACATAAAAAACAAAACCATTAGCATTTAATGTCTGATTGATTTCAGTGAAGAATATTTTCGCTCTAGTTACAGAATCTTTTTTAGACTTGTCTTTCCAGCTTAAAGTGTACATATCTAATGAAAAATCTGCATCAACTTTTTGAGTGTCTTTACCAATGAGTTTCCACTCTTGTTTACCTTTATTTTCAAGAATGTTTAGTTGAATAAAGTGTTTATCTCCGGAAATTGTCCAGTTGCCATTGATATCTTTTTCATTCTTTTTATATAGAATTTCTTGGTTTCCAAAACTCCAGATTTCTTCAATTCTTCCATCTTCAGTAAATAGGTCTTTATCAGCTATGCTGAAATGAGCAGGCATTCCTGCAGCCAATTTTCCGCATACATTTGATGCTCCAATTAATCTCGCTGGAGTTTGTGTTAATGCCCTTAATGCTTCATTAGGTTTTAATCCAAATTGAATAGCTTTTCTAAGATTTTTCAGAAATTCACCTGAGCTTTCACAACCTTTCATAGTAATACAAAATGTGATTCCTTCTTTTTGTAGGAAAGACAAATTTGCAGGAGCAAGTTCCCAATGTTTTAAGTCACCCAAACTCACCAATTCTGCATCAAAAGGATCTTCAACTTCATAAGGTTTAGGAAAGTTAACAGGAACAATTAATGGTCGGCCTGTTGCTTTAATATCTTTGATTCTTTGGTATTCATCTCCCGAACCTTTTATAATCCAATTGTTTTGGTTGAACTCTTTAGCAATTTTAGAGGCTCTTAGTATGGCAAGTTTATTTTCAGCTTCAAAAACCAAGGGTAAAGAAAGGTTTTTACGAAAAGCTTCCATGCTTAAATCAACTTCTTTGTTTTGTTTTGAATACCACATGACATCAAGGAAACTTTGTCTGATGAGAGCAATACATCCCATCATGGAACCCGGGTAATCCTGACTTGAACTACCTTTATTAAAGCTCCATGCTTGTGCTGATTGTGGTTTGATAATTAATTCTTGTGCGTTTCCACTTCCTGTTGAAACCAAACTTGCGCTACCACGACAAATACCATCTTGTATAGAACTCAAGCTAATTCCGAAGCCTGCAGATTTGTAGTTTTTAGCTGATTTTTCATCAGGCATAAAATAATCAACAGCATTTAGTTCTGCTCTGATAGCTTCATTCCAGTTATAAGCACCGGGTTTATTTGTATTGAATTGTTGCCCCCTGAAATTCTCTCTTTTAGGTTCCCATTTGATTCCATAGTTAGAGTATAAATCAACAAAGGCAGGGTAAATTACTTTTCCTTTAGCATTGATTTCCTTGAAATTTTTGGGTGTAGTTAGATTTTTTCCAACTGCTTTAATCAAACCATTCTCAACAATAATAGATGCATCTTCGATTTTATTATCGGCATCTAACCAGATGGTGGCGTGACTAATTACAAATGCATTTGGCCTTTGGTCGGCAGGGCCATTTTGAGGGAAGCTTGTTTGTGCAAAACTAACTTGAGCAAACAGTAAAATTAGAAATACGTAAATATTGCGCATATTCAAATTAAACCAAAAGATTGAAATACACCAATAAGTGTTGTAAGCTATTTTGTTGGATCTAGTTCAAAGATGACATAAGCGGGATTTTCATGGATGATACCTTTAATTTTTTCGGCATAATTTTCTATAGGAAGAACAATCTTCTCCCGATCGGTTTGATTAAACCAAATAAGCGTATTTGGTTGCTCTGTGCGGCTTTTGAATTGGCTAGAATCTTCATTAATAAATCTGGCATGTTTAGCTTTTATACCAGTTTGTAGCCAAATAAAATCAGGGTGATTAGAAATAATTTTTGAATTAGAACCAATTAGAGTTTGAAGTTCATTCATTGGGATGTTTTCCCAATTTTGTGAAGAATAAACACCAGTACCTTTATAATGAAAGAGTATAGATTTTCCTATTACTCCGCCTAACTGAAACAATCCTAAGGCAAGTATGAAAATACTGATTGTTCTCACTAACCATTTTCTGTAAACATGTTCGAGTAGCCAAACTTGAAATAAAAGTAACCAGAAGATGGTCATGGGCAACCAAACAATACTTAAAAAGCGTGGAACTTGAGTTAGAGGTAAATTGTTCTGGAAAAACAGGAGTACAATATAACTTGAAATGAGGTAAAATAGAATCTGTAATAGATGCACCATTTGAGTTTGTACCTGCTTTCTGAAAATTTCATAGGCAGCAATCATGTAGGCAACAACCGCCAGAATTCCTACAATCATTTTCAAGGGCGATTGTAGACCCATTTTTGTTAGTTCATTGATGTTTCCACCAATAGCAAAAAGGCTAAATTTTTCTGTGATTTGATGTTCACCAAAGCCATTACCCGACAATAGAAAATTTCTTATTAACCAAAGTCCAACGGGAATAAATGCAATCAGAACAAATTCTATTTTTTGTTTGAATGAATGTTGTTTATGGTGATAAAGAAGAAATAGAATAGCGGGTACAAATAATAATCCTGCAAACCTCAGAAGTAGCATGATTGCAAGGAGAATGGCAGATTTTCTCAATTCATTTTTCCCTTGTAAAGCATCATAAAAATGGATGATAAAAGTGAGAAATATAAATATGAATGCCATTTCTGAGAGTAAAGCCACTGCATTGAGCGTGAACACCCAAAAGGGAAAGAATAGTGCGGGTATTCCTAAAGGAAACCAAACAGGTTTTGAAAATCTTTGAAACAACATGACTGCTGTTGTAGTTGCGCCAAGCAAAAATATTCCATTTAATACAGCAGCATAAATAAGAGGATTAATTCCCAATAAGTAAGCCGGCATTATTAAAATAGGGTAGAGTGGAGCTGTGTTTAGGAAAGGGAAATCATCAAACTGATTAAAGCCTTTTCCTTGCGATAAACTTTGTGCCACTGAAAGGTAATTTGCCGAATCACAACTAAGAGTTAAACCAAAGCCGGAAATAGCATTTATATAAGCAGCAAGCAGAAGTAAGGTGCAAAGTATCCATTCAATACCTATGACATAACCTATTTTCGTCATGACTCGAAGGTACAATTTTAAAAAATTTAAAAAAGTTTCAGAAATAATTGAAAGTTTGAAAACTACTATTATCTTTGTGCTGTGAAATTGACAGAAGCAAAAAATAAATTCATTCAGGCATGGGGAACATTAGGCTCGGAATGGGGCATTAATAGAACCATGGCTCAGATTCATGCACTGTTATTAATTTCACCTGAAGCATTATCTGCAGAAGATATCATGGAACAACTGAGTATTTCGAGAGGCAATACCAATATGAACCTGAGAAGTCTCATGGATTGGGGAATTGTATATAAGGAATTGGTTCAGGGTGAAAGAAGAGAGTTTTTTGTTGCTGAAAAGGATATTTTAAAGGTAGCACGACAAATCACCAAAGAAAGAAGAAAACGTGAACTAGAGCCGGTTTTGAAATTGTTTACAGAGGTGAATGAGCTTGAAGGCGGCACTAAAGCTGAAATGGATGAATTCAAAAAAGTAACCGGAGATATTAAAGATTTAACCTTAAGGGTGGATGATTTACTTGAGAAATTTTCTAAGTCAGACGAGAACTGGTTTTACAAAATCCTTGTTCAAATGATGAAGTAATATTTTTTTGAGAATAAGTTTCAATAAATTCTGAAAGTTTAATAATTACAGATATGAATTATAATGTTATTGCTTATTTGATTTACCTGCCGATTTCATTTTATATAAGTGTAATTCTGGGCAAGGTTTTTTATAGAAATGGAAGGTATTTTATACTTGAAGCATTCTCGGGTGATGAAACAATTACCAATGCAATCAATCATTTTTTGCTGGTTGGCTATTATTTACTCAATTTGGGTTATGACGCATACAGTTTAAGTTTCTGGCCGAATATTATGAGTACGAAGGATCTAATAAATGAATTGAGTTTGCACCTTGGTTCATTGATTTTGGGACTCGGTCTGATTCATTATTTTAATATCTATAGCATCATATACTTTTCGAAAGAAATCAAATCCTTATACACAAAGGTTTAATTATAAAACAAATGGAAAATTTAATGTTGAACGTTATCGCGTATGCAGTTTACTTACCGATAGCATTGGGTCTTACCTGGTATGTAGCAAAAGTTTTGTTTAAAAATGCAAAAGTGTTTATGCTGGATATTTTTCACGGTAGAGAAGACATTTCCAATGCAACCAATCATTTATTTCAAGTAGGATTTTACTTACTTAATATTGGTTATGCATTATTAATTATGCGTATTTCTTACGAGTTATCCGATTCACGAAACCTGATGGAAGAACTTAGTAGCAAGCTGGGCGGATTTTCAATTTATTTAGGAATAACCTTGTTCTTTAATCTGTTTTTATTCTTCAGAGGTAAAAAGAAAGCAAAAGAAAACCAAGCTACTTATGCTGTAAATTCATAATCCTTCAATATAAAAAAAGCGGTACTTGTGTTTTAAACAAGTACCGCTTTTTTTATAAAATAAACTCTATTATCTGCAACCTGGAGTTGTAGAAGGAAGACTCATTGTTTCAATATAATTTGTTCTGTCTATTGTACGAGTGTATTCATACCAACGTCCAGAATAGTAAGTCCCAAATATATAAGTTTGTCCGATTTCAAATTGGTCTGTAATCATTCTACCATTGTATAAATAACCTAGGTAATTGAATGAGCCATTTCCAACTTTCTTGTAATAAACATATACAGATGGTCTAAGTACTCTTCCATTTCCTTCGCAATTTCCTGCAATATCAATATTAACAATTTTTGGAACCGGTAATGTTAAACTTAATTGTAGGTTTGAACCACATAGGTTAAAAAGTGGAGTTTGACCGATTAAAGTTCCTTTGTTATAATAACTTGTTCCCGAGTAAACGCGAAGTCTGCATCTCATACCATTTGGTGCTCTGTACAATCCAAAAACACTACCGTTCGCAACATTGTCAAAAAGATATCTGTAAATAGAACCATTTTCATTAACTAATTCCATGTATCTGTAAGTTGTTGTGTTTACATTGGTATTAAATCTTACAGATGAACCATAAGTGCATGAATTCCAATAGTAATCTAAATTCCACCAGCTTAAATGTGGAACTGTCATAGTTGCTTCTAATTTATTTGTGCTAGCGTTTTTGCTAACATTCGAATTTCCTTCAAATTTCCATTGTCCTGTTTTGGTATCTAAACTCCAAACCGGAATTGTATCACCTTCTGCGATTGCAAGACCTGTAACCGGATTTATTGTTTCAGCATTCAATTCGGTTTTAACAGAAATTGGGTTTGAGAATGATTTTACTTTTTGACTTCCACTAGTCATTTCAACTGAAATAAAACCTGCAGTCTCAAAAGTGATTGGATCCATTTGTTGTCCGTTTGGACCAATTACATTTGATGCATCAAATCCACCAGGAAAAGATAAAAGTGATTCAGGGTTTCTGTTATCAAAATGAACCATTTCAATGGAAACTGTTCCTGTAACCGGTTTTCCTTCTTCATCTAACATTTTGGTTCCTGCAGGAATGCTGATTTCTGCAGCCTCTTGCTTACCATTTTCAGCCGGAACAACAATTTTAATACTTGTAGTTGTACCATTTGTAGCATCAACAGTTACCGTTTCTGTTTTAGAAGCAACACCAACTGGAGGTGCATCAAACTTTACCATAGGAATGTCGATTGCACGATTACCATCAGCATTAATTTCAACTGGAAAAACAGCTTTTAGATAGCCTGGAGATTCAATTAAAATAGTGAAACGTACAGGATTTTCAACACTTGGTTTTAAACCAGGCTCAAGTAATAAGGAGAATATTCCATTTTCAGCATTAAATATTCTGGTTCCATCAGAATTATAAATGAATTTTTTTCCTGCACCAACAATTTGAATTGATAATTGCTGAACTGCAACATCAGGATTTTTCGCATCAATAACACGAACACCATAATTGTTGGTTGAAATGTCTGTATTTAATGTAATTTTTAAATCTTCAATGGGATTATTACATGAAATATTAGAAAACGTTAAGAAGCTTATTAAACCTAAGCTTAGGACTTTATATAGTAATTTCATGATTTGATTATTTAGCAAGTTTAAAAGTAATATTGAACATCATTTGTGGCATCCATTCGTAAACAGAAATACCTTTTTGTAAAACAGGTTCCTGGTCAGTTGTAGGTTCTAATAAACCTGTAGTTACGAAATCTAATTTAGGAGCACCGGTATAATAAGTTCCAATTTCAAAACTAAATCCAATTCTGTTTTTAGGAATGGCTCTTCCAAAACCAATTCCCACATATGGAGCAAAAGGTTCAAGGGTGATGCTAGCGTTAATCAGTCCTACTTTTTCCGGAGCAATAATAATTTCACCTTGTTTAATGGAATCTTTCATTCTGGCATCTCCATTTAATTTGGTTAACATCATTGCGCCACCTAAAGTAAATTTAAATGCATTGCCAAATGGGTGAAAATCAAACATTAAAAATCCATTACCTAAATTACCACTGATGTCTGCCACAATTGTGCTTCCATCAACATCTAATTCAAGTCCTTTGTAAGTAACAGGTAAATAAGTGCCACCAAGTCTTAAACTGATGGTTCTTTTGGCATTAAGATTTTTTGCAAATTCTGCTCCAAAACCCAAAGTGCCAGCTTTTAAAGAAAAACCTAATTGACCACCTTTGTTTTTCGCAAGTATTGGTATATTGCTTAAAGTGGTATCCGTTTTCATTTTTTCTTGCGCCAATCCAAACAATGGAAGGCATAAGAATAGAATTTTGAATAATTGTTTCATATAGGCAAGAATACACTTATTATTCAAAGATTGAGTTAGGTCAATGTTTTATTTTAACAAAGTTTACATTAACAGAATTGATAAGTGTTTGACCTTAAAACTATTTCATCAAAAAGATTATTTTTTAGGTTGAAATAAGAAAGGAAATTACAAGTGAAAGCGTATTTAGTTTGGCTTAAATTTGATTAAATCAAACAAAAGAATTCTGTCTAAATCAGAATATCTGATTCTTTAGCTTTTAAATGAAATATAAGATTAAGTATAATGAATAAAGTTTTGCCTAAACCAAACTCAGTTTTAATAAACTTTCGAAAATTCCTCTGCCGTCGATATTGTATAATTCAGCATCTATAGCTCTTTCAGGATGTGGCATCATACCAAATACATTTCTGTTTTTGTTACAAATACCGGCAATGTTTTCTAATGAACCATTTGGGTTTGTAGAATCATTTACATTTCCGTTTTCATCAGAATACCTGAATAAAATCTGATCATTTGATTTTAATTCTGCTAATGTTTTCTCATCGCAATAGTATCTTCCTTCGCCATGAGCAATAGGAATTTTAAATCCTTGATTCAAATTCAATCCTGAAGTAATTAATGAATTATTTGTTTCAGGTTTAATGAAAACATTTTTGCAGTTGAATTTTTGGTGGTCGTTATGCAATAAAGCGCCTGGTAGTAAATGACTTTCACATAAAATTTGGAAACCATTACAAACGCCCATTAATAATCCGCCTTTATTTGCAAACTCAATTACATTTTGCATGATAGGTGAAAAACGAGCAATAGCACCACTTCTTAAGTAATCTCCATAACTGAAACCACCTGGTAAAAATATCAAATCGCAGCTTTGTAAGTCATGGTCTTTGTGCCAAAGTTCTACAGTTTCGCAGCCAAACTGGTTTCTGAATGCGTAAATCGCATCTTGGTCACAATTGGAGCCGGGGAAAATTACAACGCCTACTTTCATAAATTTTGCTGATTTGAGTTTACAAAAGTAGTCGACTATTTGCTTCTAATCAAGATAAAGGAAAAATCCTACCGGCAAACTACCAATTGGATTGCTGTATTTGTTTCCTGATGAAGGCAGTGTAACGTTTAATTTTATTTCCAAAAATGTTATGGTTGCTTTTGGTTTTTGAGCTGAAATTACTGAATTACAAGTGCCTGTAGTAAAAGGTGATGGATTTACATAAGATTTTCCATGTTCCTCATTGCCCCCTTCTTTAACCAAAATCGTAAATGAATTCACCAAATTTTTCTTCGATTTATCATTTTTATCTGCAATAATTAATTGTGGCTTGCCAATACTAAAAAATGAACGTTTTATAGATGGAACTTTTAGTAAATCTATTTTTTCGAATCCATTATCTAGAAAATAAACAAAACGTTTAACTATCTCCATGTTTTGAGGACTAGTTTGTGTATTTCCTTGAAAGCCTGATAATACGATGGCTAAGACAATTAAAATGTATCTCATATAAGTTTCTTTGGTTTGCAAATTAAGACTTAAAATCTTTATTCTAACTTAATTCAAATTTCCTGCCAAAACGGTTTTACGGACTAACTTAGGGTAAAGAATTCCATTTTTTCTGTAGTATGGTTTCTGATAATTCCTGCGCTTACTAAAGCAACAAGAATTTTTTGTGCTCTCCATCTTGAAATATTTAAAGCTTGGCACAATTCTTTTAAAGTAGCTTTTTCGTTTTTCTGAAGGAACTTTAAAAGTCCTTCTTCATGCCTGGTATAATTGATGATGTTTTGTTGTTTACCACTATTTCTTTTTAAAACATCCAGCACAATTTTGCTTGCTAAAAGTGATTGGTCTTTCACTCTGATATGTGCCCACCATTTTCCATCATCGTCCTTTGAATAATAAGGTTTGTCTAATCCTTCAGGTATAATTGCTTCAATAACAACTTTGTTTCCAAATTCCCATTCAACCATTTTTAGTTCGATTGTGGGTTTTACATAAAATTGTGCTGCTAAATCTAGCATATACCTTTCATCTTCACTTTTTACGCCAGATATCGTTTTATTATCGTTAACACCCACAAGTAAAGTTCCTCCTTTGTGGTTGGCAAAAGCGCAAATTGTCTTAGCAATTTTTGATGCTGAGGAGATTGTTTTTTTGAAATCAAGGATTTCACTTTCTCCTCCCGCTATTTTATTTAGTAAATAATGAACTGCCATGCTTTACAAAGATGAGGAGAAATGAGCTTTTTACTTAGCTTTTAAGCCAGTGTATGAAGATATTGATCTAAAATGATTCTAAACCAGACGGTAAAATTTTCAGGATGTTCTTCAATTTCTTTTTGAAGTTGTTCCATCTCAATCCATCTATATGATGCTACTTCATCAGGGTTTGGATTAGGAGCTACTTCATATTCACCGGTAAAAATATAATCTAATTCGTGTTCAGTAAGTCCGTTTGTAAATGGCGCTTTATAAATGAATTTATGTTTGAGTTCCAATTCACAATCGAAACCCATTTCTTCCATTAATCTTCTATGAGCCGATTGAATAACCTCTTCACCTTTTCGTGGATGTGAGCAACATGTATTGGTCCACAAACCACCTGAGTGGTATTTATGTAAAGCCCTTTGCTGAAGAAGTAATTCTCCTTTTTTATTAAAGACAAAAACTGAAAACGCACGATGCAATAAAGCCTTTTCATGGGCTTCCATTTTTTCCATCAAACCAATTTCATTATCGTGTTCGTCTACCAGTATTACTTCCTCTAACATTTAATTTATAATTTTTCTCTCTTCAATACTAAGCTTTGCTTCTTTTATTAAAAAGTCTTTTAATCGTAACTTTAGTTCTTTATCTCTAACCTCAGAATAATGTTCTATTAAAAATTTCCTATCCTCTGAAAGATTTTGTCTATAGCTCAAAAAACTTGGACTTTCTAATTGAAGGCTATATCTTAAATACCTTATTTCTATTGCGTTTGGCTCTTTTTTTATTGCTTCTTCAACCAAAACCTTTCCTTTTTGAAAAGTTGAGAGTTTATCATGTGGAAAGAAAAGATGTTTTGCTCTTACCATTCTTGAAGCCCCTTCATAAGCCATTTCAGTTGCTGTTTTGCCAGGTTCTTTATCGAAATAATTGATGATTTCTTTAGATTTTTCAGAAGAATAAATGGCTTCGTGATACAATGACCTTATCTCGTTCAAAGTCTTATTTGCAGGTAACAAAAAACTTATCAAAACTAGTAGGAATGGCATTTTACAGCATATTAAAACTATGTCTTAAGAATGAACCAAAAAACAAAGCATATTTATGTTGATCAGAAATACGTACTCTTTCTTCCATGATGCATTCAGCAGGCAATTGGGTTATTTTATTCAATAATTTTGAATAATAAATATAAGCAACATAAACTCCAAATCGTGCATCCTTTGGAAGCATTTTAATTCCTTGGTAACCTAAAGCAAAATCAGCAGCTAAATCAGCTTCAATTTCTTTTTTGATTGCTTCTGTGAAGTTTTGATTTCTTAATTGAGGGAAATACATTCTTCCTAAACCTTCTGAATCGGCATGTAAATCTCTTAAGAAGTTTATTTTTTGAAATGCAGAACCCAACTTCATTGCATAAGGTTTCAACTCTTCATATCTTTTCGTATCACCTTCAGTAAAAACCCTCAAACACATTAAACCTACTACTTCTGCTGAGCCTAGAATATAATTTTCATATCCATTTTGATCGTATTCCGACTTATGAAGGTCCATCTCCATACTTTTCAAAAAAGTTTCAATTAGGTAGTTTTCAATTCCAAATTTATTTGCAACCTCTTGAAACGATTGCAAAATTGGATTCATACTAATGCCTTCTTCAATTGCCTGATAGGTATCTCTTTTGAATTCTTTTAATAATTTAGCTTTATCAAAATCGTGAAAACTATCCACGATTTCATCTGCTAAGCGCACAAAACCGTATATGGCATAAATAGGATTGTGAAACCTTGGTGCCAAAAACTTAATGCCCATTGAAAATGAAGTGCTATAAGCATTTGTAACCAGCTTACTGCTTTTCATTGATACCCGGTCGTAAAGTGTTTTCATTTGATTCTTCTTAAAATTAATACTCCAAAAACCTGATTTAGGTCAATAAAGTATAAGTATAAATTCATTTTGCCCTAATTTGTTTTACTATCCTTCAAAATTTGTAGGGCACAAACTTTTCCGCTGATGATTCCCGGAGGTACTCCTGGTCCTGGAACCGTTAACTGGCCTGAGAAATAAAGGCTTTTTACTTTTTTACTTCTTAATCGAGGTTTTAAAATGGCTGTTTGAGTTAAAGTATTTGCCAATCCGTATGCATTTCCTTTAAAGGCATGATAATCATCTACAAAATTGCTAATGCTGTAACTTCTTTTGTAAATGATATGCTCTTTAACCTTTACACCTAATCTTTCTTCCAGCCTTTGTAGCATGATATCCAGGTATTTTTCTCTAATAACTTCATCATCGCCTCCTAAACCGGGAGCTATTGGAATCAGTAGAAACAAATTTTCTTTTCCTTCAGGTGCAACACTTGGGTCAGTTACGGATGGTGCTGAAGCATAAAATAATGGATTAGTAGGCCATTTTGGATCTGTATAAATTTCGTGAGAATGTAAACCAAAATCAGTATCAAAAAATAGATTATGGTGTTTCATCCCTTGAAGTTTGGTATCTAATCCTATATAATACAACAAACAAGATGGGGCCATTTTTCTATTTTCCCAGTAAGCATCTGAATATTGTCTGTTTTCCGGTTTTAATAATTTTGTTTCTATATGATGATAATCTCCGGCACCAATTACTACATCAGCCAGAAATTTTCCTTTATTGGTTTCAACTCCAATAGCTTTTCCATTTTCTATGATGATGGATTTTGCTTCAGTTTCCAGTTCAATTTTTACTCCCTGTTCTTTAGCAATACTTACAAAAGCTTCAATAATTTTATGCATACCTCCCATTGGATACCAAGTACCCAAACTCATATCAGCATAATTCATCAAACTATATAAGGCAGGTGTATTTTCTGGTAATGCTCCTAAAAACAAAATAGGAAATTCAAGTAATTCCTGTAAAAATGGATCTTTGATAAATAAGTGTACATGACTCCTCATGCTGGTCAATACATCCATTTTTAATAAGCCTTTTAATAAACGTAAATCGGCAAATTCAAGCAGACTTAAACCCGGTTTGTAAACAAGGTCGTTAATTCCAACTTCATATTTATAGGCAGCTTCTTTTAAAAACTGACGTAGTTTTAAGCTTGAACCTTTTTCATAGGATTCGAAGAGCGCTTCCAACTCAGTCATGTCTGCCGGAATATCTACCGCTTTTCCTTTTTTATCATAAACCCTGTAACTAGGGTCTAATCTAATTAACTCATAAAAGTCTGAAGTTTTGTGTCCAAAATCAGCATAGAACTTTTCAAAAACATCAGGCATCCAATACCAACTTGGTCCCATATCAAATACAAAACCTTCATGAGAATATTGTCTGGCTCTACCGCCCGCTTGGTTATGTTTTTCGATGATTGTAACCTCATAACCATTTTGTCCAAGATAGGAAGCTGTAGATAATCCCGCTACACCGGAGCCAATTACAATTGCTGATTTAGATGCCATTTTTTTAAAATTCTAATATGAAACCAAAGCTTGGCAAAATCAATGCTGAATCATCATTTAATATAAGTGGAATGGCGTTTGAACCATCTGCTCTTATTTGATTTCCGTCTGTACTTAACCAACCACTGTTATCAGCAGTTCTTTGGAAAGTATAATTCGGTAATGAGGCATTTACTTTTGCAAAAGCATTCTGTATATCTAAGTAAATATCCAGTGTTTTGTTTTTGAAGTTAATCTTTTTATCGATACGAAAGTCAAATTGCGTAAAATTTGATAGTCTTTCTTGATTTAATCTTGAATAATCTAAGATTCCACTACCACTTGTTAAGTAATTAATACGAGAAGCATTTAAATCAAATGGAGTATATGGTGAACCTCCAGCCAATCTGTATTTGGCTCCAATCTCCCAACCTCTCTTAAATTTATAGCCCATAATGGCTGATAATAAATGCCTGTTATCCCAAGCAGTAGAAATTAGTTTTCCATCACGACCTGAGAATTTGCTGTTAAAGAAAGTATAAGATACAGTAGCATAAAAATTCTTTGTTAATTTTTGTTGGAAGAATACTTCAAAACCCAATGATTGTCCTTTGCCAGTGCTTTCAACTGCTTCATTTCCTAAAACATTAAAATCAGCTCCTTGGTTTGCAAGTGAAATTCCATCTCTCACTGAAACCGGGTAATTGCTGTAATATTTTGCAAATCCTTCTAAGGTAATACGTGTATTACTTGCAGGTAAGAATTCCAATCCGCCCACAATATGGTTTGAGGCAACATATTTATTGTTCTTGTTAACCAATTCACCATTGTTATTTTTAAATCCTAAAGCAGTATAAGTTGGCATTTTGAAATACCTTCCAGTTGTAAAATTCAGATTCCATTTTTCTGTAAGAGCATAACTGAATGAAACTCTAGGTGAAAGTGTTTCCAATGGATTCATTCCATCATTGGTGAAAGTGTTCATGTCGAATCTTAATCCGGCATTGATACTCAATCTGTCGTTTAGAACTTTACCTGATGTTTCAGCAAATGCACCCATTTTGAAGAATTCAACAGCAGTATTAAAGTTGATGAAAACCGGTGGTGCAATCTGATTTCCTAAACTATCATAAAATCCATTATTGATTTTGGTGAAAGTAGTATTGTTATACTTCACATATTGTAACATGCCACCATAAGCATATTTCCATTTTCCTTTAAACTGATTTACATCTAGTCTTAATTTATTTTCGATTTCCTGAGAACGGATTTTTAATGTTCTTTTTGATTCATCATTATCCTGACCATCCTGAAATCTATCCAATGCATTATTAAACATATTTCTACTGGCAGAAAGATTGTAGTAACCATTTTTGATTCTTCTTTTTAATAAAGCTCCCATGGTATAGTTCCATTGGTTAATGTTTGGACTAGAACGAATGGCATATTCTTTATCGGGAGTTGATTCTCTAGGAACACCGAATTTAAAGTTGTCTATTGCTCCAACTCCTAAGGTAGTTAAGCTGGTTTTTTCGTTGATGGTTGTGGTTGTTTTGTATTGAAAATCCCAATAGTTTGGTCTGATTGGAATATCTAAAGCAGTAAACAAAAACTGTAAATAACTACGGCGTGCTGATGCTAGGAAAGTAGTCTTTTTAGTTAAAGGTCCATCCATAGTTAATCCAAATTCTGAACCTGATAACCTTACGTTTCCTTGTAATCTTTCGGTATTTCCATTTTTTTGTTTGAAGGTAAATACACTTGAAAGTGAATTGTCGTAACGCGCACCAAAGCTACTTGAGCTTAAAGTTACATCTTCAATAAAACTCACATTTAAAATACCTTGTGGGCCACCTGAACTTCCTTGGGTAGAAAAGTGATTGATTACAGGGATTTCAATTCCATCTAAGTAAAAAACATTTTCATTTGGTGCACCACCTCTAATAATAATATCATTTCTGAAACTGGCTCCACCTGTATTTCCACCAACACCGGGTAAAGCCTGAATTACTCTTGAAATATCGAAGTTTCCTCCTGGATTACTTCTAATTTCTTCGGCAGTTAGGTTTTGAATGGATAAAGGAGTTTCGGTTCTTTTAACAAAGGGTTTCGATTTTACCACCACTTCTTTTAAGTTTTTGTTTTCAGCTTCAAGTTCAATAGAAAATGTCTGAATATTTCCTGTTGTGATTACAACATTGTAGATGGTTTTAGGCACATACCCCACATACTGAATTTTAATGTTGTAGGATTTTGGGGCAATTCCAGATAACTTAAATTTCCCTTCTACATCTGTTAATGTTCCTAATTGTGTGTTTTCTAAACTTACACTTGCCCCAATGAGCATCTCCTGGGTGTTTTTGTCTTTTACAGTTCCGGAAATAGTTCCGGTTTTTCCCTGTGAAAATGCATTTAAGCTATAACCTATTAAAAGGATAATACTTGTTACAATTTGTTTCATTAGTATGTTTTTGTATTAAATTTGATGCAAATAAATACTAAAACGTACTTTTTTGCAAGAAATAAATGATGTTTTCGTACTAAATAAGTATTTTTGTGTGCTAATTGTTTTGAAAATGGACAAATTTCAATTGATGAAAGACTTGATGTATAAACTTGATTTATACGAAATGGGCGGAAATTCTGCTGCATCGGGGCTTTCTGATTTTGCCACTTGGCTAAAAGAACATACACTAGATGAGGATGAAATTCCATCAGCAAGAAAATTGAATGGAGAAATTCCACTAAGCCAGAATATTGGTCCACAGGAATCTGCCGAAGTAGAAATAACACGTTTGATTGTTTTTATGTACCGTTATGCCAAAACATATATCAAACAAGCATTAGAGGGAAGTGAAATTCAAACTGCAGATGAATTTGCTTATCTGGCTTCTTTAATTACAAGAACCGGAATGGGTAAAAGTGAATTGATTCAATTGAACATCCAAGAAAAAACAACAGGCATGGAGATTCTAAAGCGATTGCTTTCCATGGAGTTAATTTACCAGTACGATAATCCTGATGATAAAAGAAGTAAATGTGTTGCCATCACAGATAGAGGTAGAGCAGCCTTTTTTGCTTCAGTAGGAAAAATGCAGCAAGTATCGATGGTAGTTGGAGGTGATTTAAGTGAAGAAGAAAAACAAACTTTATTGTTTGCTTTAAGAAAACTCGATCATTTTCATCATGATATTTTCACCGAAGGAAAACAAAAAGAGGCTTTAGCTGCTATTTTATAAAATTTGAAATGAAAGTAAGTGTAATTGGAGCAGGAATTGCAGGATTGGCAGCTTCTTTAAGATTGGCATCTAAAGGATATGAGGTTCATGTGTATGAAGCAAATTCTTATCCTGGAGGAAAATTATCAGAATTTAAATTGGGTAATTATAGGTTTGATGCCGGTCCTTCTTTGTTTACTTTACCTCATTTGGTAGAAGATTTATTAAAGGCAGCAGGCAAAAATCCGAAAGAAATATTTCCTTATATCAAACTTGAAAAATCGTGTAATTACTTTTATGAAGATGGTTCTCGTTTTTCGGCTTATGCAGACATCAACCAGTTTGAAAATGAATTAAAAGATAATTTAGGTATCGATTCAAATGAGTTGAGAGACTATCTTAACAAAGCTGAATTCAAGTACAAAAAGACTGCAAGTTTATTTGTTGAAGATACGCTTCATCGCTTTTCACATTATCATTTAAAAGAAACACTCGAAGGTATACTTGCCATGCCTAAACTCGATTTGTTTAGCAGCATGAATGAAGTAAATGAAAAGAGTTTTTCTTCAAAACACCTTGTTCAGTATTTCAATCGCTTTGCAACTTATAATGGCTCTAATCCTTATATGGCGCCGGGTTTATTAAACATGATTCCACATCTGGAACACAATATTGGTTCATTTTTTCCTTTGAAAGGTATGTTCAATATTACCCAAACCATTTATGAAACCTGTTTAGAAAAAGGAGTTGTTTTTAATTTTAATGAAAGGGTTGATGAGATACTTGTTTCAGATAAAAAGATTAAAGGAATTAGAATAGGGGAGCAGGAAATTTATTCTGATTTAGTGGTTTCAAATATGGATGTATTTCCGCTTTTCAGAAAACTATTAAAAAAGGAAAAACAACCTGAGATAATCTTACAACAAGAGAAGTCTTCTTCAGCTCTGATTTTTTATTGGGGCATCAAAAAATCGTTTCCTGAATTGAGTCTTCATAATATCTTTTTTGCCGAAAATTATAAGAAGGAATTTGATACCATTTTTAATCAAAAAAGTATTGATTCTGATCCAACGGTTTATATCAATATTACATCAAAATACAAACCCGATGATGCACCTGAAAACAGCGAAAACTGGTTTGTGATGATCAATGTTCCGTTTAATGATGGTTCTCAAAATTGGGATGAATTGATTCAAAAAGCAAAGCAAAATATCATCAAAAAACTAAATAGAATTTTAAATACTCAACTTGAAAATTTACTTGAAGTTGAAGATATTTTAGACCCGCGATTAATAGAAAAAAAGACATCCAGTTACGGAGGTGCATTGTATGGAAATGCCAGTAATAACAGGTATGCAGCCTTTCTTCGTCACAAGAATTTTTCTTCTGATATCAAAGGCTTTTATTTATGTGGAGGAAGTGTTCATCCGGGAGGAGGAATTCCACTTTGTTTAAATTCTGGAAAAATAGTTGCTGAATTGATTGAAGAAGATTTTGGAACTACTTCTTAGAAATCCTCTTGTTGATTTTATATACGAGGTAGACAGAATAACTGTAGTCAAAAATATCTGCTTGTAAATCATACACAGGTTCAAATCGAATTGAAGTCATTACGTCACTTTTCATCAAGGCTTTTTCATACATCAATCTTAGAAAGAACAAATTTCTATCTGTTTGATAAGTGCTGGCGTTTTCAATAGATTGAGATGAATAAATAGGTGTTCCAATAGGCGCTAGAAAATCAGAACCAGAAAAAATACTTCCCGAAACTGTGATATGTTTCTTTTTAAAACCTAAGTTAGAGAAAATTGCTTTTCCATTGCTCGATGGCCAAATTCCTGTTTTATCAGGCTCTGAGTAGAACAAATAATTGAAGTCGAAGAAACCTTTTGTAGTTTCATTACCTTGTTCGAATCTTAGTCCCAATGCACTATTCCACCTCATGGTTACAGGGGCGGAATTAGTGCCAATCTGACCACCATGATGTTTGCCAATCATCTGCACATCAGGCATGATTTTATAGGATGAATTTTTATTAAGAAGGTTTCTTTTTGCATGAAAACCAAACACGAATTTTTCCTGCTCATTTGAACTTCTATTAATATACCTGTTCCAATCAATAAACAGGTCGACAAAAGTTTGTTGGTCCTTGAATTTAAATTGTAAACCTTCCTCGTTTCTTCTTTCAATAAAACGATTGATATCAAATAAAGGTTCGTGGAAACCATGACTCAGCGCGCCTTCCAGGGTTCCCATAATCATACTGAATCCCGATTTTTGTGCCTTTAAACTAAAGACAGGTTGCAATTCAGTAAAGACTTCTGGTGAACCAAAATCTCTTCTTAAATAAACACCTGCTTCCAGTTTAACATGAGAGTTGATTTGATAAGCCAAGCCCGGTTGAAACTGATATCCCAACAAGGTTCTGCCCAATTCTATTTCATTAAAATATTCGGTATTTCTGAAATAGGTATTGGTTTTTAATAAGAAAGAAAATTTACCTGAATCATTTTGATGGACTTCAATTTTATCTAATAAAACCTCATTGTTGATTTGAGCATGCAGGTTTCCCCACAAACACAAACAAACTAAAATCGAAATCCAGTTTTTCATGATTTATAAATCCATGGCTTTAGAAACCAGTTCAGCTACATCTAATACCTGAACTTCTTGTTCCTTGTTATGATGTTTAATGCCATCACGTAACATGGTCATACAAAACGGACAAGCTGCAGCAACTACTCCCGCTTGGGTTTCGAGCATATCATCAGCTCTTTCCAGGTTCACTTCCTTGTTACCATTTTCAGCTTCTTTAAACATCTGCGCGCCACCGGCACCACAACACAAACCATTGGCTTTGCTGCGTTTCATTTCAACCAAAGCAGCATCGAGTTTTTGTATCACTTCGCGAGGAGCTTCATAAACACCATTTGCTCTTCCTAAATAACAACTATCGTGATAGGTAATTTTTTGTCCTTTGAAAGCCCCACCCTGAATACTGATTTTACCTTTCTCCAATAATTCATTAATCAGTGAAGTATGATGAATTACTTCATAATTACCACCTAAAGCAGGGTATTCGTTTTTAAGCGTATTGAAGCAATGCGGACAAGCAGTTACAATTTTCTTCACCTCATAAGCATTCATGGTGGTGATGTTTTGCATGGCCATCATCTGGAAAAGAAATTCATTTCCTGCTCTTTTTGCAGGATCACCTGTGCAGGCTTCTTCAGTTCCTAAAATGGCAAATTTTAAACCTGCATGATGTAATATTTTGGCCACTGCTTTGGTGATTTTTTGTGCTCTTTCATCAAAACTTCCGGCACAACCTACCCAGAATAAAATCTCGGCAGTTTCGCCATTGGCAGCCAATTCGGCTAATGTTCTTACTTTGAATTCACTCATTTTATTGGAATCTGTTTAGCAAATTAATTTCAAATATATTTATATAAAACTCTTCTTATTTTTTGTTGATGGCATAACCAGCACCAGCCCTGTCTTTACCTTCAAAATATTGTTGTACTCCGTTTACTTTAAAGCTGATACTTTTATTGTGGTAACAATCGCAACATCCGCCTCCAAAATCGCCTTTGATGTCGATATCACTAATGAGCACATCAACATTTCCCGTTTCATTTAGAATTCTGTATGAGCATGTATCTTGGTAGGTTATTACTGCCGAAGCTTTGTAATTTGGGATGCTAAAATAGTTCTCAAAATAGTCACCATAACTACTTAATCTACTTGTATCAATAGCCTGACCGGATTTATTGTATTTGATAAAAAGTGCATTTTCAATGTCACTTCTTTTAAAGCCGGAGGCATTGGTCGAATCCATATTAAATGTCAGTCCAATTGAAGCATCCATGTCATCGAAACAATCACATACTATGCCCATGCAACATGAACTAAGCTGCATAGTAAGCACAAAGAATACAAGAACAGAAATGCTTTTTATTTTTATCATTTTATCTGATTAACCAGAATTGAATTGTTATTACTGAATTTATACTAGGGTAATTAAACTTCCTGTGTCCAGTTGGCTCTGTCCATAGGACTAAATTGCCAAGGAGCCTGATTGTTTTCCAGGTTATTGAACATACTATTCAAAGAAGCAGGAGCAGAAGACTGTTCCATTACTTTGAATCTTCTCATTTCCACAATAATTTCCATTGGGTTAATGTTCACCGGACAAGCTTCAACACATGCATTACAGGTATTACAAGCCCATAATTCTTCTTCGCTAATTAGTGTATGAAGATTTTTATTATCATCTACAAAACTTCCGTTTTTATCAATGTTTTTACCAACCTCTTCCAAACGGTCGCGGGTATCCATCATGATTTTTCTTGGAGAAAGTAATTTACCTGTTTGGTTCTGCGGACAAGAACTGGTGCATCTTCCACATTCGGTGCAGCTGTAGGCATCCATTAAGTTTTTCCAGGTAAGGTCCTGCACATCTTTTACGCCAAAACTTGTTGGAGGTTCATATCCTTCAGGAACCTGTGCAGATGGGTCTAACATCAATTTCACTTCTTGAGTAACAGAAGCCATATTATTGAGTTCACCTTTAGCTTTTAGGTTTGAGTAATAAGTATTTGGGAAAGCAAGGATTATGTGGAAATGTTTACTGAAAGGCAGGTAATTCATAAATGCAAAAATGCCAAGGATATGAAACCACCAGTAAATTCTTTCCATTAAAATAAGGGAATCGGTGCTCCATGATTGAAAGAAAGGTATCAGGAACTGCGAAATAGGGAATGAGCCTGCATTTACAAAATGTTCGGCACCGCGCATTTGAAGAATTTGATCACAGGCATTCATTTTTAATAAAGCACCCATTAAAACAATCTCCACAACTAAAATAGTAGCAGCGTCACGTGTTGGAAAACCTTTCATTTCAACACCCGAGAAACGTTTGATTTTTACAATAAAACGGCGACTTAAGAAAACGATACAAGCCACAAAAACACCAAAAGCAAGTATTTCGAAGAAGCCAATTGCTAAATTATAGACCGAACCGAGGAAAGAAAAAGCTCTGTGAGTGCCAAAAATTCCATCAACTAAAATTTCTAAAACCTCAATATTGATTAAAATAAAACCAATATAAATGATAAAATGGAAGAAAGCAGGCACAGGACGAACGGTCATTTTGGTCTGACCAAAAGCCACTTTCAGCATGGTTTTTAAGCGTTCGGAAGGATTATCACTTCTGTCTATATCTTTGCCTAACAAGATATTACGACGGATTTTGCCCAAATTTTTGGCAAAGAAAAAAACGGAAACCCCGCTTACTAAAAGGAATAGTATTTGTTGCAGCATAGTTGAAACTTAACAAACAAAATAACAAATTGTGCTGAACCTGAGCAAATAGATAAAAAAATTTGCAAATAATATTTAAAAGCTTACCTTCGCATTCCCTTATGGGAAAAGATGGTGCGGTAGCTCAGTCGGTAGAGCAAAAGACTGAAAATCTTTGTGTCGGGGGTTCGATTCCCTCCCACACCACAAAAATCAAGATAAACCCTTCAGAATGAAAGTTCCGAAGGGTTTTTTGTTTTACAATATTCATTCAGTTGGTAGAGCAAAATCCCGAAAGCTTTCGGGATGAAATCTTTGTGTCGGTATTAATTATTTCTCATACCACAAAAATCAAGATAAACCCTTCAGAATGAAAGTTCCGAAGGGTTTTTTGTTTAATCTTTTATTACATGTTTTTCCTGTAATTGATACCATGGATACAGAATCATTTCTCTTTTTTTGAAAATTATCCAGCGTTGGGTTCTGTTTTCAAATTGTCCGCTGAATCCTTTAAACTTTCCGTGTTTTAAGTCGGATAAAGACATAAACGGAGTTAAAATCGTGTCTTTTCTT
>CALRIT020000004.1:0-279482 GCA_943361925.1 Vulcanococcus limneticus LL
AAAAAAGAGAGGCCGGAATCGCAAGCGATTCCGGCCTCTCTTTTTATACTGAATCTGATTATTATTCAATAATCATTTTTCTTCTTAAAATTCCTTTGCTCGAATTTACTTCAAGAATATAAATTCCTTTTTCTAAATGTGCTGTTGAAATTGTAGGATTTGAATTCATTTTTTCTTCAATTAACTGACCATTTAAAGCATAAATACTGTATGATTTTAAATCAGCATTTAACTCGATTTGTATTGATTCTTTAGCCGGTTGAGGATAAAGATTAAAATTGAAAGAGTTGAATTCATTCACACCTGTAGTTGGTCTGTTCTCACCATCACCACCTGTAATTGGTCTAACATTTAACAAATCATCATCATAACCTGCTTTAAGAATACTTAATTCATCACCTGCCGCATTTACATTGATTAAAAACCAAACGTACATGGTATCATTCGACATAGGAAATACAATTCTAGTTCCGATGTATTGATTTCCTTTTCCTTTGAAATTATTAGTAAAAGTTAAATTGTTATTATGTAGGAAAATTGGATTTCTTATGTAGGTGTTCAATGGTGTAAAATCGGTATTATTATATAATCTAATTGGAGCATAATTTCCACCACCAATTGGCTCAGCAAGAACAGTACTACTAAATTCAGTAGAAACCTTTCCAATAAAAGAAATGGAACCTGGTACAGCAAAATAATTTAATTGGAAAATTCCTGCAGCAAAATTTGAAAATTTTAAATCCAAACTTGGATTAGCAGCATTTACTTTTAGGTCTAAATTTTCTACAACCAAAGCTGCTTTAGTTGTTTGAACGAAAAATGATAAAATAACAAAAGTCGATAGGAGAATTTTTTTCATATAATTGGTGTTAATTCTGCAATAATAAAACACTATTTGTCTTGTAACTACTTAAAAAATTAAAATTACATAAATGGCGGATAAAATTAAGAAAATCAAGATTGATGTACCTATTGAAATACACAACTATCAGGGTTGTGCACAAAGAACTTGCTTTAAATTTCAGAATATTAACAGAATATAACAAATTTGAACAAAACTGAATTCCCGAATCTATGCGTAAAATTATTTTCATTATTTTATTGTTAAGTATTTCAAATAACTACTTGTTTGCTCAAACAAAAACCGTTCTCGATTCAAAAGCTTTGGGTTTATTTTGTCATGACCAATTTGATTTAGGTGAATATGGTTTTGTATTGATGTTCAATAAGTTTAAGGAAGACGTTGCAGGTACTACCAATTTAAGTAATGTTCAACAAAATTTTTTCTATTACAGTAAGGATTTACAAAAAAAGGCAACATTTAAAATGAATGCTGTTGGCGAAATTACCATGTACGCCAATAGAAATTACATTTTAATTATTGATAGGGATGCCAATATTTATAACATTAAACTTTATGATTATATAGGTAGAGAATGGGCTTCTAAAAAACTAGATTTAACTAAATATGGACTAACTCAAGCTTTAATTGAAAAAATTAGTTTAGCACCAAACAATCATTTTTTAGCTGAAGTATATGATCCAAGAGGAGAATTGCACTTATTTGATTATGATTTATTGAGCAAAGATGATTTAGGTTTAATTGAACTAGATTTTCCTATTCCAAGCTCAAATCCATTTTTAAATATGAAATCTAAGGGCAACTGGAATTTTATGACAGCCTATTCCGGTTATTATTTATTCTATAAAAGAGGTTCGAATGCTGAATTTGAGCCAACTTCACTTGCTTATCATTTAACTTTTTATGATGAACAATATAGCTTATTTAAAGAACTTTTGATTGATAATATACTTCAATCAGGAGAATCTCTTTACGGAAAAGAAGCAAGTGTAAGTATTAATACATCATTACAATCTTTTATAGTTGCTGCCATGATAAAAAAAGATAACCAGCCAATGCTGTTGGTTAGTAATTATGGAATGAACCCAAATTCAAGTGTATTAACCTTATTCTGGCGTCAAACTTTTCCTTTAATTAATAATAAAAAATACCATTTTACAGAAGAAGATGGAATTACAATGCCACTTCCTCCGATAATTAGAAACAATGGCAATAGAATTGAAGTTAGCGTTGTAAAAACCAGAGTTTCTATTGAAGAAGAAGCAATAAATCAGTTTGTGACATTTGATGCTCAAGGAAAAAATACTTTTAATCAGGTTCAAATGGGAAATTATGAGCAATTAAATTTAGATGGTTTCTGTGTTGATAATGAAAACTTGTATTCAAGAATTAAGTCACTACAAATGAACAAGTTACTTAAATCATATTGTGAAAAAACAGGCTCAGAAACAATGGACATTTATTATGGAGATAAGGCCGATGAAATGGTAATAATTAAAGATAATGCCTTGAAACAAATCATTATTTATACTTTTAAAGGCACTGCTCAATAAGGTACTTAAATCTTAATCAAAACCTAATTTGCTCAATATTAACAATCTAAATTTCTTTTAAAGGAATTTTAAACAGATTGTGATTCTGTTTGTTTATGATTCAAAACTAGCTTTTATTTGTACTCCTATTCGTATGAATCAAACAGAAAAAACAATAGAAAAACCATTAGAATGTCCTATTCCTCACAAGGAAAGAAAAACGTTCATGACCTGGGTTAAAAAACTTGGTTTTTGGGGATTTATGTTTTTTCTAATGAAAGGCTTGATTCTTTACATTTTCATACCATACCTCATTGCAAAAGGCTTTATCGGAAAATAAATTTCAGCTCCTATTGGTTTTCGTATTTCTATCCTCATTAATTAGCTGGACAGATAGAAAACCACTTGCGGAATCAGAGTATTCTTCTCTTTACTATATTGATTCAAATCTGGTTCCTTTTTATCCGCAGATTATCGTTTATACAAAACCTGCATTTGATTCAAAACCATTATTTAAAACCAAACATTTTAATAATAGCTTCAGACTGGTTGAGATTTTAGAGTTTCCAAAAACAAATTTTCATGGAATTTTAGGTCGATGGTATAAAGTTTTGTTTGTATTAGGGGGTAAAAAATTTCAAGGATTTATTCCTTCTCAATCATTGGCAAATTGTGTTGTTAAAGAATCCGGTAAAACCTATTTGGTTGGACTCAATTCTTATTTGCCAAAACCCATTCAAAAATACCAGGCATCTTTGAAAGTTATTGAGAATGGCACCTTAATTAAAGAAATTCTTTTTGAACCCGTTAGTCAATACAGCAGTAATGAAAACGACGAAAAAAGTGGAGAATATGCTTGTTATAGCCAGATTAATATTTTTGATAGTTTAGGTTTAAAAGGTATAGATAGAATTATAGAAATCAGCACTGGAGTTGAAGCATGCGGATATGAAGGCGGAAGTAATTTCTTCCTGATTAAAAACAATAAATTAATGAGTCACCTAAAAACTTATGCAACAGCTGATGGTGGTGAGTTTTATGTTGGCTTAGAATATATTTTCCCAAATGATACTCTTGGTGCAAAAGACACGCTGATTTTAAGATATAACAATTACGAATTGGTTAACGATTCACAAGGCATTGATGAAACGTCAATTGTAAAAATGAAATGGAATGGTCTTAGTTTTATTAGAACAGACTCCATCTTCAAGAAAGAAATTGTTAAGATTCAATCAGAAGAATTTGAAGAAGATTAAATTCTAATTTCCTTATCATTGTGATATGGAAATGATTGATTTAATCAAAAAACTTGCTTCCCAATTACAAGAAGAATTAGTTAACAAAAGAAGGCATTTACATGCCAACCCCGAATTATCTTTTGAGGAATATCAAACATCAGCTTATTTAAAGGAAGAATTAAAAAAAATTGGAATTCAACATTTTGAACCCAAAGCAAATACAGGATTTACAGCCATTATTGAAGGAAAAAATCCGGGTAAAAAAATTGTTGCACTTAGAGCAGATATGGATGCTTTACCAATTACTGAACTAAACGAAATTCCCTATAAATCTAAAAATAATGGAGTAATGCATGCCTGTGGACATGATGTACATTCTACATGTTTATTAGGTGCAGCAAGTATTTTATTTCATTTAAAAGATCAATTCGAAGGTTCTGTCAAATTAATATTTCAACCCGGAGAAGAAAAATTGCCTGGTGGAGCCAGCCTAATGATTGCTGATGGAGCTTTGGAAAATCCTAAACCTAACAGCATTTTCGGTCAACATGTAATGCCATTTTTACCCGTTGGTACAGTTGGATTTAGAAAAGGTTTATACATGGCCAGTTCAGACGAATTATTTTTTAAAGTAAAAGGAAAAGGTGGACATGGTGCCATGCCACATCTAAGTTTAGATCCAGTTCCTGTAGCAGCTCAGCTAATTACTGCTTTACAAACTATCACTTCAAGATTTGCAAATCCTTTGATTCCAACCGTTTTAACAATTGGAAAAGTAATTGCAAACGGAGCCACCAATGTTATTCCTGATGAAGTTTATATGGAAGGAACATTTAGAACCCTAGATGAAAACTGGAGAAAAAAAGTGCATGAACATATTGAAAGAATTTGCCTTGAAATTGGGAAAGCCAATTCAATTGAAATAGAAGTTGAAATTAGAAAAGGCTATCCGTTTTTAAAGAATGATGAAGCTATTACTCAAATGGCTAAAGAGGCTGCTATTGCATATTTAGGAGAAGATAAAGTGGTTGATTTAGATATTTGGATGGCTTCTGAGGATTTTGCATATTATTCACAGGTTATGCCGGCTAGTTTTTATAGACTAGGGACCAGAAATGAATCAAAAGGTATTGTATCAGGAGTTCATACACCTACTTTTAATATCGATGAATCTGCCTTAGAAATTGGTTCTGGTTTAATGGCTTGGCTAGCTATTAAAGAATTACAAAACTAATTTCTTATAAATCCAGGAATAGAAATACTTAACCTTATTTCTGTGCTTCTATATGTATTTGCCTGAAAATTAGAAAAGACTCCAATATCTATTATTTGAGATATATTACTTAATCCATAACCCAATTCGTAATAAATTTCCTTTTCAGGAATTTGAATGAAATTAAAGTAGATGTTTTCTTTAATTTTAGTCAAGTTCAAAATTGGTAACCTTAAAAGTAAAAATCGTTTTAAGGTAAAATTCAATTGAGCGGATAAATAACTTGATTTATTTGAATATTCATAATACCCTAAATTCATAAATCGTTCATTTAAATCTTCCTTCAGAATCCATGAGCGATTGCCTGCATGCATGAAATAATCAGGGAAATAAATAGTATTAGCATTTAAAATTTTTCCAAATTTCAATCTATAATTAATTCCTAACCAATGCAGAGGTTTAGATTTCTGACTAATTCCAAATTCAAGTTTTGAAAAATCATTGTTTGCACCAAGTAAACCTGAAATCGTTTGGGTATACTTCATAGAAAACATTGGTTTAGCATTATAAAACGCCTCTCTTACCCCTCCTTTAATTCTATAATATTGTGAAGGTTTAAAGTTTATCAAAAAGTTGAAAATTAAAGCTCTATTAGGCTCGAAATCAGCAATGAGTTCTTTTGTTTCTAATTGTGGATCATTTAAAGTATACTCTGAGTTTAATCCGATATTTGATTTTAATCTTGTATTGATTTCTAATTTACTTCTATCAGCAAAAAGCAAATTGGTTTCAATATTTAGACCTCTGTAAACAGTTTCAGAATATGATAGTTTCAAATAATCCTCCTGATACATTTTTACCATATTTCTTTTATAAAACAAAAGATAAAATGCATCAACAAAATCACCGGCACCTATTTGATTAAAATCGGAAATCAAGCTTCCTGCATCTACTTTAAAATGTCTAAAAGAAAATGGCTTTTGACAATAATCGAATACTACATTACCATTTACTGCTTTTCTTTCCAATGGAAAAATTATTTTGTTCGTCATCGAAAAATTTTTTCCATCAGGATTGTTAGTACCAAAAGAGAACATCAAACTATACGACCATGCATCAATTGCATTTAGTTTTGCTCCACTTAAAGGAGAAATAAAATTAAAATAGTATTTTTTACTCTTTGTTAAAATTGAATCCCCATAAAGAAACATATCGGTGTAATTCCTTTTCTTTGGCTTTAAAGCTGTTGAATCATTTTCCTTTTTTTGAAACTTCTCGTAACTTTTTACCTCCGAATCAAGTAATACAATTGGTCGATTTTCATTCCAATAACTGGAATCCCTTTTCTCAGCCAATGAATCAATTACCATTTCGCTGCTATCAATAACATTGGGATTATTTTTTAATAAATCGGATTCAGCTTTGAGTTTACTTGTTAATTTTAACATCTCAAACTTAGAGAGGTTCTCCTTTTGAAGAAGTTTTTCTATATCCAGTTGTCGTTTGGTAGATTTAACCGGAACCGGTTTGAATTCCTGTACTTCCGGATTTAGTTCCTTTATGTTTCCTTTTAAACCTTGTCCTACAAAATACGAATGGTCTAAATTAGGATTGATTTTAATTTTATAATTAGAAATTGATGCTAAGTATCTAAATGACCCTGAAACCCCAAAAAATGAACCGCTGATTTGAAAATCATAAGTTTGTGGTAACCAAACAAAATTATATCCATTAACTGGTTCAAACCTAATTTTGGTAGAAACATCTAAGGAATTGGATTCATATTTTACATCTACTGAATGTAAACACCAAAGTCCATCAATGATAAATATTGTTCCTTTATACAAATCTCTACCTTTTCTTTTTGGGGTAATTTTAATTTTGTTTACCTCCCTACCCTCTTCATAGAAAGTTCCAAGCAATTCAAATTGGTAAACTGAAAAAGCTTGTGGAGATAATGGCGAAATTAATTCAGTAGAACTTGTATTATACCAATTTCCCCTAACCATCGACATTGGTTGTGGGCCTTCATTTGACTTGTACGAACTCTTTAATGAAATAACTTTTTCTTTATAAGTTGAAGGTTGAGAAAAGCTCAATTCATTGACGCTTTCAGTTAACATAGTAATACCTTCTTTTATGTTTTGGTCAGATAAAGTTCCTCTTAACAATAGTGGGATTTTATCAACTTTTCCTGTTCCTTTTAAATATACTCTAGCCTGATAAGCTAATACTTGTCTTTTATAGTATGGAGCTGAGGCAATTGCCTTTCTCATAATAAAATCAGCAGTATTTTTTTGATTAGATTTTACCTTAAATTCAGATAATTCATATACCTGCTGCTTTAAAACTATTGCCAAAGGTACTTTTAAATCTTCCTTTAAATCAACCTGAAGAATCTGGGTTTGATAATCAATTGAATGAAACCTGATTTCATGTTGCCCTGGTTTTAACTTTAACTCAAAATCACCATTTTCATTGGTATGAGTGCCTGCTTTTTCTTTTAAACAAAATACATTAACAAAGGAAATCACTTCCCCTTTTTCATTTTTGATATTTCCTTTAAGAGTTAATTCTTGAGCAGAAATTTTAAAGGAGAAATATGAAAATCCAATAAAAAATAAAAAGAAAATCTTTGCTTTTTGATTCATAAGTTAATCACAAGCTAAAGATTTTAATTCTTATTGAAAAATATAAATAAGTTTTTTAGTTTCAAAAAACTCTTCCTTGAAGTATTCTGTAAGCGGAACTTCTTGAATATGAAGTTTCCTATTGATATCTTTAAGAGCTTTAAATTCTTCTTTTAAATCACCACCTTTTAAAAATAGAAATCCATTGATTTTACTGTTAAAATCTTCCTTAATTTCAATATATCGGTGTGTCCATCTATATAATTGTTCAGTTGCAGCAACAGCTCTGGCTGTAACAAAGTGAAATGGTTCATTTAATTGCTCTACCCTACCTACAACAAAATCTGTGTTTTCAAGACCTAAACTTTCGGAAACAGATTCTGCTACTTTAATTTTTTTTGCAATAGAATCTATCATTGTAAACTCCGCTTCAGGAAACATAATTGCAAGTGGAATTCCAGGAAATCCGCCACCTGTTCCTAAATCTAAGATACGTGTGCCAGGTTTAAATTGAATAAATTTCGCTATTGCTAAACTATGTAAAACATGTTTTTCGTAAAGAGCATCTATGTCTTTTCTTGATACTACATTTATTTTCTCATTCCACTCAGTATAAAGTGATTTAAGGTTTGTAAATTGTTCCTTTTGTAGATCTGTTAAATCAGGAAAATAATGAAGAATCAATTGCATGTCTGTTAAATTTTCCATTACCAAATTTTCCTTTTTTTTGTAACAAGCCCCTTAAAACCATAAATATAAACAAAAAACAAATACAATAAATCTAACAACGGTATGAACCAAACAATGTTCTTTTGCTTTAACTTATTAAATGCCATGTATGAGATTACAAATTGAACAATCATTTTAACTCCGTACAATATCAGAATTAAACGCCAATCAACTAAAAATCCTAAAGTTAAACCCAACCCTACATAAAAAAACAGCAAACCTGTATAAAATCCGCCTAATAAAACCTGATGTTTAATTTTATAATATTTACCGGTACTATGGTGTCTTGATTTTTGCCTGTTCCATTCTTCATAAGTTTTTTTAGCATCTGTCAATACAAAACTTTCAGGATTTAATTGTACGGAAACATTAGTTGAATTTGCGGCATCTCTAACAAACAAATCATCATCTCCACCTAATATATGTTGGTGCCCTGCAAATCCTTTATTCTTGAAAAATAATGACTTTGTATATGCAAGATTTCTACCAACGCCCATAAAGGCATTGTTCTGCAAAGCTGCCGAAAAATAAGCCATTCCAGTATAAGCACAATCGTATCGAATAAATAGATTTAGCAAACCAGAAGTTGGTCTATCGGGAGAATAACCTAATACAATTTCTTTTCCATTGGTGAAACCTGATGCCATATGTTTCAACCAATTTTTTGAAGCAGGAGTGCAATCTGCATCAGTAAAAACTAAATGTTCATGTGATGCTGCCTTGATACCAATAGTTAAAGCAAACTTTTTACCTGTTGGATATTTTTCCTGCTCAATAATTGTACATATTTTGAGTTTAGGGTATTGTTCCTGGTAATACTCAAGTAACTTCTGACTATCATCCCAACTACAATCATTAATTACAATTACCTCAAAATTCGGATAATCCTGTTCTAAAACAGATGTTAAATTTTTCTCCAGATTTTCGTATTCATTTCTTGCTGAAATAATTACACTAATTGGGAAATTGGGAATTTGGTTTTCAATTGGTAATTTATAAAAAGCCAACTTTGAAAAAAAGAAAAGGTAGTATCCAATTTGGCCAAGTATACCAATTGAAAATATTATCAAAAATAAAATCTGTAATTCACTTAATTCTAACTGCATCATCTCCACAAAATTAAGGAAGCCGACTTAGCACTTTTTACACCAATATCAACAGGGTGTTAATTAATAGGTCAAAAAATAGCTTGAAAATCTCAAAACTAGATGAATGAACTATTCAAATCCCAATTGTTTTATTATTTGTTCTATTTGCCAATCTTCAATAGGGTCGAACTCTTCTTTTAAATTAGAATTAAAAACTTTTGCCATTCCTTGCCAGTAAATAGCAGTAAAATTACCTCTATAGGTTTGAAGCAATTCATAAGTAGTTTTACCGGTTTCCCTGTAAATCAATTTAATTAAAATCCTTCCCTGACTTTGGGTCATATTTAACAAATCGTCCATAAATTGATCTTTAATAGACTTTTCTGTTCTTTTTAAATATTCTTTCCTTGCACTTTCTGATGGTAATAACTGTAGATTTTGTTCCATCATTTGAAACCTAAAACTCGCCATTTTTGCATAAGGCAGAGCTTTTTTTACATTATTAACAAGCTTTTGGTATTTCTTTTCGTAATCCGGATCTTTTTTAGCTTTAATAATGAAATCAGGCAAAACCACACTTTTTAAAGTATCAGTAGAAACTTCATTTTGAGCAAAAACTTGGTTAAAACCAAAAATTGCAGCAATTAATATTATAAGTTTTAAGGTTTTCATAGTTTAGGTATACCAAATTTTATTCCAACTTATGTTTAAATCTGGTTTTCATGTAAAAAACTCCGACAATTCCCATCAAAATAAAAACGAAAGATATTATTTCTGCTTGGGTAATTCCATGACCCAGGATATTATATGTAGTATTTACTCTAATTTTTTCGATTGAAAATCTTTCAATTCCGTTTAAAATCAAATAAGTAAAAAAGAATACACCAGGTGTTTTGAATTTTTTTCTAGAGAACCATAAAATTAACGCTAAACCAATACAAACAATTGCTTCATATAAAGGTGTTGGATAAACCGGATTGGCTAACTGAGCACAATGTGTTCCTACACAACCGGGAATTGGAATTCCTTCTCCCAATACATTATGTGGATATTTGTAAGACCAAAACCAATCAGGAAGAAAAGCTAAAGCTTCTGGTTTTGGACTCAAATTATCAATTCCCCAATCACCATCACCACTTAAATGACAACCAACACGTCCGATTCCATATGCAATCATCAACCCAACTGCAGCTGAGTCAATCATATGGTACCATTTTATTTGATATTTTGAGGTATAATATAAAATCCCAATTGCTGCAACAATTAATCCGCCATAAAAAGTCAAACCACTAAATGACAATAATGAACCCATTGGGTCGGCAGCAAACTCATCTAAATTCTCTAAGTTATGGAATATTTTTGCTCCGAGAATTCCGCCAATTGCAGCTATTCCTACAATATTTCCCATTAATTGGTAAGGGTGAACAGTTTTTGTAATTGTAGCAGGAGTTTTGCCTTCAAGGGCCTTAGCTTCTTTCGAAGTTGAATAATAACCATAAACTCCACCAGCTAAAGCACCAAACCAACTTCCTTTTCCAGAAAGCAAAAATTTCTGTGGATTTGCAACTAATGAATCATAATCCAGAAACATTTCCAATAATTTAAATCCTACAAAAGCATATATAATGCTTTGTGTAGCATAATCAACTATTGTAATTTTAACATTTATTTTTTCCTTTACTTGAAAGGTTTTCAAAAGACCATTTGCTTCTCTCTCTTTTAATTCCTGTGATGTAAACCAATAAGCAGCTCCAAAAGACAAAGCCATAAAAAAACCAAAAGTCTGAATTGGTAATTGTAGATTAAAACCAAATAAATCTAAAAGTAAATCTGAAATTGTTGGATACATGTAAGAAAATTTGAAGCGAATTTCGTTTATTAGCTTGTAAAAAAAACGCCTAATATTATATTCCTCTTATAAATTATCAAAAATCATTAGAATCATTGATAATTAAGTAGTTTCTTTCTTTAATAATTTGATAATCTTATGAAAACTAAATTAAATATCGATTTACGCTCAGATACAATCAGCTTTCCTTCAAAAGAAATGTTGGAATTCATGCAAAATTTAAATCTTGATAATATTGGTGATGATGTGTTTGGAGAGGACAAATATGTTACTGAATTAGAAGAACTTGCATCAAAAATGTTTGGAATGGAGGCTGGTCTATTTTGTCCAAGCGGAACCATGACAAATCAAATAGCAATTCACTTACAAAGTGGAGCTGGAAAAGAGGTTATTTGTGATGCAATTTCACATGTTTATTTATATGAAGGAGGTGGAATTGCTGCAAATTCTAATGCTTCTGTTAGATTATTACAAGGTGAAAATGGAAAATTCACAGCTGAAGATGTTTTAAAAAACATCAATAAAGAAGATGTACATTTCCCAAGAACATCATTGGTTTGTATAGAAAATACAGTTAACAGAGGTGGTGGAGCCTGTTGGGATTTTAAAGAAATTGAAAAAATAAAGGAAGTTTGTGACTCCAATAAAATTAACCTTCACCTTGATGGAGCCAGAATTTTTAACGCGATTGTAGCAAAAAATGAAAATCCACAGAATTATGGAAAAATTTTCAACACAATCTCAATTTGTTTATCAAAGGGATTAGGTGCTCCTGTTGGTTCGGTTTTATTGGGTTCAAAATCATTTATTTTTGAAGCCAGAAGAATCAGAAAAAGATGGGGAGGTGGAATGCGACAAGCTGGATTTATTGCCGGTGCTGGATTATTCGCATTAAAAAATAATATTGAAAGGTTGGCAATCGACCATCAAAGAGCAAAAGAAATAGGTGAAATTTTAATTAATAGAAATTGGATTAAAGCAGTCCTTCCAATTGAAACCAATATTGTAATTTTTGAATTATTTGAAAATGTCTCGTTTGAGTCATTTTTATCTAAATTAGGGGAATACGGAATAAAAGCGATTCATATTGGAGACAATAAAATCCGATTTGTATTTCACATCAATCAAACCAATGAAGATATTCAGTTTTTAAAAGAAATTCTGCAGAAAAATATAAGATTTTGAGCTAAAAATCGGATTCCAATTTCGACAAGGTGTCTACAAAATACTTCGTTTGCACCTCCTATGTGAATGTTAAAATTTACTAAATGCCTGATGCCTATTGAGAAAAGCATTAAATTGTGCAGATATTTTAATTGTGATAAAACCAATTTATTCAAAATGAATAAAAAAATACTATTGGCATTTTTGCTGTTTCTGAGTTTGAAATCTTTTAGTCAGCCATTCACTAATGTGATTAGCAGCAGCGGATTAGATGCAAATCGAGCACAAATATTAGATGTTCTCGATTATAACAATGACTCTTGGGAGGATGTGATTTTATTGAATGGCATTTCATCTACTCCAAAATTATATCGCAATATCGGAGGCAACTTTACTGATGTCACGACACTAGCCGGTTTATCAGGAATCAACTCTGTAGACGAATCATTTTCTGCATTTTCTTTCGATTATAATTCAGACGGATTTCAGGACATCATGTTCGTTAAAAATGAACCATCTGGTTTTATGCGATTGTTCAAAAATAATTGCGGAAACAATTTTACTGAAGTTACCAGTGAATTAAACATTCCTCAAGGAATTAACTTTATTACCTCAAGCACAACAGGTGATGCAAATATTCAAATTTCTGATTATGATGAAGACAGTGACCTGGACTTGGTTTTTGCTCGCGTTTTAAATACAAATGAAAGAAGAATTTCAGTTCTAATTAATAGTGGTGCAACTTTTAACACTGTTGATGATATTGTTACCGGATTTGGTTCTACTGTTGATCCTATTATTGTAATGTTTGATTATGATAACAACTTTAATGATGATATTTTAGTTATAAGAAAAACAGCGGATAATGGAACTGATCAAGTTGACCTTTATGAAAACAATAATGTAGGTGGTTTTTCAATTTTACCTGGAACCGGTTTAACAAACAGTAGTAATATAGGTTTTGCAAACCTTTGGGATTATAACAGAGATGGACTTGTTGATATATTATTAGGCACAAAAGATGTATTAAGTCCTGGACCAGGTAATCAAAAAAACAAGGTTTTTAGAAATAATGGAAATGGAACATTTACAGATCAGACTAGTTTGATAAATACTTTTGATGCAGTAAACAATAATAGTGTTAATTATATTGGTTCTTATATTTTCGATTTAGAAAATGATGGAGATTTAGATGTTTTATGGCAAACCAGAACATCTGGTCCAGTAACAGATGCAAGCACTCCATCTCTGATGAGAAACAATGGTAGTAATGTTTTTACACCAAGACAGACTGCTGTGTTACCAAATTTAAATTATGGTGGTTCTGCACTATCAAAATTTGCAGTATTTGATTATAATAATGATGGTTATCCTGATATTTTTAGATTTGGAAGTGCGAATGTTGCCAATGATGCTGTTTTATATAAAAACAATGCAACAGGTAATAACTATATATCAATTAAACTATTAACATGTTCTGGTGCTGCTGATCCTAGAGGAGCAAGAGTTAAAGTAACTGCAGGAGGAATTTCAACAACTAAATTCTATGGTTCAAATTCATTAGGCTCGGCAACTACTTATGGTTCAGAAAAACTATATTTTGGCTTAGGCACAAATACAAGTATTGATAGTGTTGTTATTTACTGGCCTGATGGCACCACAACAACTGAAACAAGTATATTCCCAAATCAAACTGCTGTCATTACTAACGATATCAATTGTAATTTAGGAAATCCATTAGTTGTTGATTTAGGTCCTGATACTTTTACAGTTTGTAATACAGATAGAGGCCAACTTAATTTAGTTGGACCATTTGATTCTTATTTATGGAGCACCACAGAAACTACTCCAAGTATCGATGTAACTAAAGAAGGTTGGTATTCAGTTACAGCAGGAATTTTATCAACAGGTTGTTTTGCCAGTGATAGTATTTATGTAGTTTTTGGAAATGCTGATATTCTTCAAAATGATACACCAATTTGTGTAGGTAGTCCTGTTAAACTTGATGCTGCTCCTAGATATGACTGTAATCCTTTTGGAGCGCCTGTTGCCATTGGTGCATATACTATTGGTCGCCCAATTACCGGATATGATTATTTAGGTGAATTCAATGGCCACTATTATTATATGGCAAAAACAAATAGTACTTGGTCTAAAGCTGCACAGGATGCTTTAAATGCCGGAGGAACTTTAGCTATAATTAATTCTATAGAAGAACAAAATTTCATTCAATCTTTATCTACTGTTAAAGATAATATTTGGCTTGGAATGTTAAGAGACCCAATTAATAGACAATTCAGGTGGATGAATTGTGAAAATGTAAATTTCCAAAATTTCGGACCAGGAGAACCAACAGATGTAACAGGTGAAGATTATGTGTTTATGAAAAATTCTAGCTGTCCTGATGCTGGAACCTGGAAACAATGGGTTATTGATGATAATGTTAATCCTGATCCATGTTTAAGCAATATGTATGGATTATTAGAAATAGATGTAAATGCTTCAAACATAAAATACAAATGGTCTAGTGGAGAAACAACAAGTAGTATTACAGTAACACCAACAACTACCACTAGTTATATGGTTGATGTAACCATTGGTAATGCAACTTGTTCTGATGCTGTTTCTGTAATTATTCCTGATTTAAATAATATTTTCCCATCTGATACTTTAAAAACCTGTGGAGGTGACAGTTTATTTTTATTTTCAATTGGTGGAATGAAAAATTATGCTTGGAGTAATGGAGAAACAGGAGAATCTATTTTTGCAAAATCCAATGGATGGTATAAAGTAGATGTAACTTCAATTGGTGGTTGTTCAGGAACTGATAGTGTATATTTAATTATTTTTAATGCAGCTATTAGAACACCAGATACAAGTCTTTGCTGGAATACACCATTTACTTTAAGAGGACCTAGTACCACATTAAGCTATTCTGAATATTATGCAGAAAGTTTTGTTGGACCTGCACCTTTCAATGGATTTAGTAAAAACTCTAACTTTACTTTTAATGGTAGTAGAGTGCTTGGATTTTTCCATAATGATTCAGTATTCTTTGACTTAGCTGGTTTACCGAGCCACGATTCCTTAGAAATATCATATGATTTATATATTCATGATACTTGGGAAGGAGATTGTTCATTAACAGGAAAAGATGAATTTAGGTTTAGAGTAGATGGAGACATTCATTTAGATAATACATTTTCTAATAATCCCGGTTGTACCCAATCATATCCTGTTGCAGGTTCTGCAAGTAAAACAGGAGCAATACAAACAGGCTTAAGCAATCGATGTTTTTCTGATGCATCAGCAAGTTCAACTAAATACACAATTACTAAACGAATTGGTCATACAAATGCTAATTTAAATTTAAGTTGGATCGGTTCTTTAAATGATACAGATTTAACAGCTTGTAATGAAAGTTGGAGTTTAGAAAACCTATCAATTAAAATTAGAAAAACAGCGAATATTCTTTGGTTTCCGAATGGTGAAACAACTCAAAATATTGATATTCCAGGATTAACTACTAGTCAGGATTATTGGATTCAAGTTGATAATGGAGTTGATTTTTGTTATGATACGGTTAGTGTTGAAGTTGGACCAACATTAAAAGTTAATTTCCTTAATGATACTATATATTCATGTGCAACATCTGGTGTTACTATTTGGGCTCCCAATGGATATGATACTTATACATGGAGCACAGGCGACACAATTCAATCAACTAAAATAAACAATGCCACTTGGTACAGATCACATGTAAGTTTAGGTGGATGTTATGGAGTTGATAGTACATTTTATGCTGTTACCAAGGCTGTTATTGCACAAACCACTCCTTATGAAGTTTGTTTAAATCAACCAACTTATATTAATATTAATTGGAAAGACAATTGTAATCCTTTTGGCTCTCCTGAAAATACAGGTTATGTAAGTGGAAATGCAATTTCAGGATATACATGGGTAGGTGAATATTTAGGTCACAATTACTATTTAGCTGATACAAGAAGCAATTGGTCTACAGCAGCTCAAAATGCATTAAAAGCAGGAGGTCATTTAGCAATTATTACAGATACTGCTGAACAAAATTTCATTCAGACTATTACAACAAAAAATGTTTGGTTAGGATTATATAGGGCACCTTCGGGTATATTCCAATGGATGAATTGTAACGATACCAGTTATACAAATTGGTTTTCAGCAGCGCCATCTGCAAATGCAGGCGAAGATTATGTTTACATGATGAATGCTGCTTGCACAGAACCTTATAAATGGAATACAATAATTGATGATGATAATGCCTCAACAGATCCTTGTTTTTCTGATATTTATGGATTATTAGAAATTAGTGAGATTAAAAGGAATATTAATTGGTTACCAGACAATGTTGGCGGTGATACTCTAAAATTCACACCAACCTCCAATGTATTATACAGAGCAGTTGTTTCAAACTATGATTGGCCATTTTCAGGTGGAGGTTGTTCAAAAACAGTTTCAACAGTAACAGTGGACCCTTCCACTTTTAATATTGAAAGAGATTCTGCGGTAAAATGGTCTTGTGAAGGAGATACAGCTATTCTAATTGCACCAACTTCTAGCATCTTTAAAAATTATGTTTGGAGTAATGGTGAGGTTGGTTCCACAATCGTTGCAAGTAAGTTTAAAGGATGGTTATATTGTACAGTTGACGTTGGTAACTGTCAGGCAAAAGATAGTGTTTGGGTGGATTTAAATACACCATTATCTTTCCAATTTAATACAAGAGATATTACTTGTTATGGATTTAATGATGGTCAAACATTGGCTATTCCTTCAGGTGGCGAAGGAACTGTAAATCTAACATGGTTGCACGATGGCTCTACCAATCCTGAAATTACAAATCTTGCACCAGGAACGTATATTGTTACTGCAGTAGATGATTCCGGCTGTGTTGCTTCAGATTCAGTTAAAATTACCAATCCACCTTCAAAACTTGAACTTGGTTTCCGATTATTAAAACCTGTTTCTTGTTTGGGTGATTCAAATGCAATTGTTGAGGCAATTCCTTTTGGTGGAGATAAACCTTATACAGTTTCAAGCTGGGAATTTATTACAACTTCTGATACTTTAACAGGAGCACATAAAGGTTGGTATCCATTTTCACTAGTTGATATTCGAGGTTGTTTGCTTCGAGATAGTTTCTTTGTCGAGGATGCAAAACCAATCGATATTACTGCAAAAATCACCAAACAAATTCTTTGTGATGAAGATACAAATGGCGTAATTGAATTAAATGTAATTGGAGGAACAGCACCGTATTTTTTACTTTGGAACCAAAAACTATTAGATTCAACAATTGTGACAGGACTTACAGGAGGAAATTATGTTGCTTATGTAGTTGATACATTCCTATGTTATGATTCAGTAGAGATTTCTATTGCAGGGACAGCATTAAACAAATGTGATATGTTTATTCCACAAGGATTCACTCCTAATGGTGATGGATACAATGATTATTTTATCATCAAAGGTTTAAACGATTTCCCGGATAATGAATTAACAATATTTAACCGTTGGGGTGAAATTGTTTATCAAGCTGAAGATTATAAAAACAATTGGGATGGTAAAGCTACCAGAAGTACTTTATTATCGGGCGGTAGTGATTACCTACCAAATGATACCTATTATTATGTATTTGTCACGAAAGCAAATAACAAATCGTTTTCAGGTTATATTTATTTAACTAAATAATCAGAATCAAAATGAAAAAATTATATAAAAATAGCCTTCTGATTTGTTTTTCAATTTGGGGAATTGCACAAGTTAAAGCTCAGTTAAATCCGAATTCATCTAATTTCATGTTTAACCCAATTGCTGTTAACCCGGCAATGTCAGGATTACATACAAACCAAATTCAATTGGGATTTGAAGCACAATGGTTAGGTTTAGAAGGTTCTCCTAAAACTGGATATCTTAGATATGATAAATTGTTTAATGAAAACTCAGGTTGGAATGTTGCTGTTATTTCTGATCACGTAGGTCCATTAAGCACAATTACAGTAAGTAATGCTTTTGGTTATCATTTCAAAACAACAGAAAAAACCTTTGCTTCATTAGGATTACGTCATAATTTATCACAACATTATTTCAATATCTCTCCTGATAAAATTAATGATGTGAATGACCCCCTTTTCAATGCCAGCACAAGTAGTGTTCCTGTTAATAATTTTGATGCAGGTTTAACATTTTACAACCCTGAAACTTTTTTAGTTGGATTCAGTTATAGAAATATCATCCCTCAAAGACGCTTTAGAGGTAATGAAGTAACGGAAGTTCTAACTTTATCTTTACATGGTTGGTATACTCGCGAAATCAATAATGATTTAAGTTTAGAGGCAATCGGACAATTTAATTCTTCACCTAACAATCCATTAAATTCTCAATTTGCAGTAATGGGCGTTTACCAACAAATGTTTGGCGGAGGATTAAACTTTTCACCAGGTAGTCAAGTTGGAATTTTTGCTTATATCAAAACCAAAGACAAACTAAATTTCTTCTATAATTTCAATTTACCGGTATCTCAAATTTTCCAGGTGAGTAAACAATCACATGCTATTGGTATTAGTTACAGATTAGGAAAAGATCAAAATCTGTTCAATACATTCTTTATTCAACCAACTGATGGTGCAAGTGGTAATCGATTATTCTAAGTTGATTTAATATAAAAAGCCTGTTTCAAAATTTTGAAACAGGCTTTTTTTTATTTATAATGTTTTTTAAGTTCTTCCACTACCAAATAAACTGCCGGACAAATCATTGTATTTAAATAAGTGATGCTCATTTTTTGTGCCATATTTCTTTGCTGAGTATGTGGAAATTCTCTGCATGCATTTGGTCTTGATTCATAAACACTGCAGTATTTTTCAGTACCTAAAAACGGACAAGGAACTGATTTTAAAACGTAATCTTTATCCTCATCAATTCGCAAATAGTTTTCAGTAAATTCAGATGGTCGTAAACGAAGATGTTTTGCCAATCTATCAATATCTTTATCCAAAAACAATGGACCAGTTCCACTGCAACAATTGGCACATTTTAAACAATCAATATTTTCAAATACCTCTTCATGATATTGATTACAAATTATATCTAAATCTTTTGGTTTCTGCTTTTTCAGTTTATCAAGAAATTTTTTATTCTCTGATTTTTTAGCAGTTGCCTGTTTTAAATAATTTTCATACTCAAGAATCATAATAGTTATTTTATGATATCATGCAATTCATGTCCCATCTTAACCTTTTTGGTATCCAAGTATTTTTTATTATGTGGATTTGGACTTACTTCTAATGCTACATTTTCTACAATCTCCAAACCATATCCTATTAAACCTGCTCTTTTAGTTGGGTTATTTGTCATCAATCGCATTTTTTGAACACCCATATCTCTTAAAATCTGGGCTCCAACACCATAATCTCTTTCATCCATTTTGAAACCCAATTGAAGGTTTGCTTCAACAGTATCAAATCCTTGTTCTTGTAATTTATATGCTTTTAATTTATTGATTAAACCAATACCTCTACCCTCTTGATTGATGTATAAAACCATTCCCTTTCCTTCTTTTTCAATCATTTGCATGGCTTTATGCAATTGATCTCCACAATCACATCTCATTGAATGAAAAATATCCCCTGTAATACAAGATGAATGCACACGAACCAAAACCGGCTCATCTGATTCCCAGGTACCTTTTTGTAAAACTAAATGCTCCTCTCCAGTATCTTTTTGATGATAAGCTGTTAAAATAAACTGACCATATTTGGTAGGCATTTCTACCGAAATTACCTTTTTTACCAAAGACTCTTTTTCTAAACGATAAGCTATCAAATCTTTGATTGTTACCAATTTCATATCGAACTTTGCAGCTATTTTAACCAAATCAGGAACCCTTGCCATTGTTCCATCTTCATTCATAATTTCAACTATACAACCTGCTGGTTCAAATCCTGCCAAACGAGCGAAATCAACAGCCGCTTCGGTATGTCCGGCTCTTCTAAGAACACCTTCTGGTCTTGCTTTTAAAGGAAATATATGACCCGGTTTACCTAAATCATCCGGTTTTGTCAAAGGGTCGATAAGTGCTTGCATTGTTTTAGCTCTATCTTGAGCAGATATACCTGTTGTGCAACCTTTACCTAATAAATCAACAGAAACCGTAAATGGAGTGCTATGTGAAGTAGTATTTTCACTTACCATTAAATTCAAATTCAATTCTTCACATCTTGTATCGATTAAAGGAGCACAAATGAGCCCTCTTCCCTCTTTACTCATGAAGTTGATTATTTCAGGAGTTACATTTCTTGCAGCAGTTAAAAAATCACCTTCGTTTTCTCTATCCTCATCATCAACAACAATAATCATTTTACCTTGACGAATGTCTTCAATTGCTTCTTCAATTGTATTAAATTTTACTTTTTCCATTTTACTTTATTTGTTGAGGTTCTTATAATAAGATAGTATGTCACTTATTACCATTGAACTTTCATATTTGTTTTCAACTAATTTTCTGGCTTCTCTTCCTGTTTTTTCGATTAAATCAGGATTGCAAATTAACTTTGAAATTTGATTTATGAAATCTGAGGCTGTTTCTGCTTGAAATATATTTAAATCAGGTTGAACAGAAATGCCTGTAAAGCCCATTTCTGTTGACACTAAGCATTTTCCTAAAGCTAAACCTTCGAGAATTTTTACTCGAATTCCACTTCCTGAAAATAGAGGAACTATCATGATAGATTTTGCTAACATTAATCGAATGGCATCATCTACTTCACCTAAAACTTCTATTCCATTTCCTGAAAAATTAAAAAATTCTTTTGGCATATTCCTTCCTGCAATATAGAATTTGATTTCAGGGTGTTTTGTTTTTAAACTAGGCCAAACTTCTTTAATAAACCACTTAACAGCTTCTTGATTTGGCATCCAATCCATAGAACCTAGATGCAGAATTGATTTAGGTTCAATCTGACTATAATCAGGAGCTAATCTGCTAATATCCATACCAGTTGGAGCAATATGCCAACTTTTAGTATAGCCATAACTTTCAAAACATTTTGCATCACTTTCGGTAACACAAGTGAGTCCATCAAATAAATTTAATTGAGCTAATTCGTATTTCTTTAAACGATTGGAAAGTATGTTTAAATAGTATTTTTTGATTGGATTGTTTTCAATTCCTGCTAAACTTTGCCAGATTTCAAATTCAACATTATGTGCTCTTAAAACACATTTTGCATTGGTATTTTCACGTATGATTTTTAAATAAGGTGCCATGAAGATACTTTCAAAAACCACCACATCAAACTGTTTCTCCTTACAAAGATTTTCTAACATTTGTTCGAACTCTTTGCTTATAAATCTTACTACATGGTATGATTCATCCGAAAATATCAGATTTTTTAAAGCATCAATTGGTTTTATTTTATTGTCGATATAACTCAATCTAAAATCGGCCAGACCTCTTACTTCTTCAGGTAATTTATCAAAATCAACAAAGTGTTTACTGGTATTTAAAACTGCGCAGGTTAAATAACAACCTGCATCATGGTAACCTTTTAGAAAATTGTAATATCCAAGAGCACCTCCATCTTTAAGAGGCCAGGGAAACCTATTTATTAATTGTAGAATCCTCATTAATTATTGAGCCTGATTTTTTGATTTAAAAAATCTTCTAAAAAATCTAAAATAACCGGATAAATCAAAAATACCAGAATCAGTAGCTGCTTTATAGGTTAAAAATAATCCTAAAGGGATAAAAACTCCGATACCAAACCACATTCCCTGCATAGGAGCCCAAGCCAGTGTTTTAGCAGCTTTTTCTCCGGAAAGTGAAACTATATGATAACATACATACATTAAAACCGATACAACAATTGGCAATCCAAATCCACCCTTTCTTATAATGGAACCTAATGGTGCTCCAATAAAAAACATAATGATACAAGCAACCGATAGAATAAACTTTCGATGCCATTCAATTCTATGCCTAGCTCTTAATCTATTTAAATCGTTGTATTCATTTAAACTATATTCAATTACATTTTTAACGGTTCGGGCATTGTTTAAAGCACTTGAATAAATGGCATCGGCACCCGGGATTTTTAAATCAGAAATTTCCATTGAATCTTCTGCAGTAGCTTCTTTTGCAAGCATTCCGTTGGGAATTAATGAATCGTTTGAGTATTTGGTAAAGAAATAATATGGCTCTACAAAGCCTTTTAAGGCAGTATACTTAGCCGTTGCTACACTATCCAGCGAATCTGTTGCAGTTTGCAATTCTAACACATTGAGCATTTCCCAATGATGCTTAAACATGTTCTCATCTGTTCTATTGAACTTAAAGCTATTCATGTCAAAAGCAATTTGCTCTTCAGCAAAATAAGTTGATGTATGAGGACGACTTAAATGATAACCTTTTACCTTTTCTAGTTCTTCATACCTTGAACCATCGTATAAATTTAAAAAGAGGTAACGATTGTCTTCACTCATTTTCATAGAACCTGATTTTGCAAATAAGATGGTTGATTGAAGCTGACTTTCTCTCTGATCATAAATCAGAATATTTTGCAATTCCTGAGTTCTTTCATTCTTTTTGCCAATTCTGATAGTAATACCGGGAATATCCTGACTAAAAACTCCTTCCTTTAAAGCCAAAGAAGGTTTTTGTTGTCTAACATCATATAATAATGAACCTCTTTTAAGGTTTGCCTGAGGAATTAAAATATTGGAAACAAAAAAACCAAATATTCCAATGATAAACATGATTACCAACATTGGCCTGAACATCTTCCAAATTGAAATTCCGGATGCTTTAGCCGCAACTAGTTCATAACTTTCACCCAAATTACCGAAAGTCATAATGGATGAAAGCAATACAGACAATGGTAAAGCCTGAGGAATTAGACTTGCCGAGAAATAAAAGAGTAATTCGGCAATGATATACCATTCCAATCCTTTACCAACCAACTCATCTACATAAAGCCAAATTACCTGCATCAACAGGATTAGCATCACGATCATAAATGTTGGAATAAATGACCGCAAATAATTTTTAATAATAAACAGATAAAACTTCTTCACAAATACGATGTTTGGAAAATAATGGCGCAAAAATCAATAAATAAACTGACAAATGAAGAGTTGAATCTTATTTGTTCTACTCATTACCCTTTACTCAAAAAAAGTGCCATGGGTAAAATCAGGGCAATTTTTGATGAAATAGGCAATGAGCTTTCGGGCAAAATAACAACAGAACTACCTGATTACAAGAATATTTACAAGATATCAAGTGGTGAAAATTTTGACAACTCTCCCTATTTAGTGGTTGACATTCCACAATTAAAAAGCCAAAATTTTGGATTTGTTTTCAGAATATTTTTTCGATGGGGTCATCATTTTTCTCTACAATGTTTGTTTCAAAATGATGTTTTCGAGCCTAAAACCTTTATTACTGAGTTAAAAAAGTTAAATGATGATACTTGGATACTCTTAGGTTCAGACCCCTGGGAAAATAAACTTGAGCATTCTAATTTTATCAAAATTAAAGATTTAACCGATTTTGATTTAGATAAACATATTGCTAATGAAAACTGGACAAAAGTCTGTTTAGATTTTCCAATAAAAAAACCCGAAGACCTTCTTTCGAAAGCCATCGGGTTTTATATAAATCTGATTGAAATTTTAAAATTATCCTCCCAAAAGGGTTTTTAAATCATGTACCTGGTTTTCCCAAAGCAAAATTGAATTTTTCTCATCAATAGCTTCAACGTGATCTGTTACTACTAAAGCAACATCATCAGTTAATTCATCTTGTAAAATTTCAAATTCAAAATACTCTTCATCTGAAAGATCTTTCCATTTAAATTTGATAGATTTATTTACAACTTTTTTAAGTAACTCAGCAATACTTTCGTCTCCGTCCCATTTAAATTTGTAAAAGTTGTTGTAGATATCAACGTCGTTACAAAACCATTGCGACAAACCTGAAGGTGAACTAATGTAATTAAACAGCATGGCAGGTGAGGCTTTAATCTCAAACTCCATTCTGATTTTCTTTTTGTTTGACTTTCCCATTCCTTTAGAAATCTTGATTAGGTTTGTGGCAAATATATATTTTTCATTCACTTGACAAACTTTTTTTATAGCTTTTATAAAATAAACTATAGAATTAACAAAAAAATAGGCTACAAATTGCAGCCTATTTCAATATTTGAGCTTATTTTTTTTTATTCACATTCTCCTCTTCACGAATATGAATTGGTCCTATTTGTTTTTCTCTGATAACTTTTTCACTTCCATCTTTTTGTTTTTCGATGGTTTCAACTTCTTTCCTAACTTTTCTTTCATGTGAATTATCATCTATTGTTATCCTGACCTTTTTGTTGCCATTGTCGGTTTTAATATCAAAGTTTATATCTTCATCTAAATTGTCTTCATCTAATTCTTCATCTCCTGATTTATCATCTGAATGACCTTCACAATCTAAACACTTATTTAAATTCTTTTCAACTTGATATATTTCCCCATCCATTTCATCAAAATTTCTTTCATCAACAATAGATTTAATAGCATCATCAAGTTTTATATATTGACTTTCAGGTAAAGTTAAAACTAAATCCATTTCCTGGAATCTAAACTGATTTTGATAATCAATTGTAAAATAAGATGGAATACTAATTTTATTACCTTCAATTTTTAAATCATATTGAATAAAAGAAATATTCTGGCGTGCATCATCATGATTTGCTCCTTTTGATTTAAATATTACTTTTAATCCTATTGAATCTTTTGGACCAGCTTTTCTTATCCTTAACTGATCAATTTCTATATAAACTCTTTTTTTAGAGTTATCCATTACAAAACCCTGATCGTTAAATGTCACTTCTGCTTGCTCCCAGCCTTTAAGGTCTTCGTCTACGATTGGGATTTCAATACCTTCAACTATTAATGTATCTGATTTTGGAATTGAAATTGAACTAAATTGAGTTTTTACTTCATTAACTTTTACTTGTTGACTAAATGAAACAACTGCAAAAATTAAAAATCCAAAACCAATGAAAAAGAAGCCTGCTAATGTACTTCCAACTACCGAACGACTCCATTTAACATGAAATATTCCTCTTATAACCAATAACAGCAATCCCAAAATTGGAGTGAGTAAAACCAATGATATTCCAATTTTAGCTGACCAAATTATTGTAGGATCCTGAACTGTAAATTGAATCAATTCATTTAACCAAACCGTATTACCAATTCCAAAGAAAACAGAGAACACTGCTATACTAATTGAAACAACAACTATAAATAAGATAAGAGCAATAAATCCTAAAACAAGTTTAACAAAGCCTCTTAATAAAGTTCCTAAAACATCACCACCTCTGCTGGCGATATTGCTCATTTTACTAGGTCCCTGGTTATTTAAAATTTCACGTTCTATATTTTTAATATCAACAGGTTCGCCTTTCATCATGAGTTTATCTGCAGCAGTTATAGCCTTAGGTGTTATAGCCCATAATACGATATACAGCCAAAAGCCCGAACCAAAAACAAAAAATGAAACAACAAAAGCTAATCTTATCCAAACTACATCTAAAGAAAAATAGTTTGAAAGTCCGGCACTCACACCTGAAACTACTCTGCTATCAATATCTCTAAACAATCTTCTAGTTCTGTTTTGCTTTTGAATTCGCATCATTTCAGCATCTTCTCCAATTGCTTGAGGAATTACAATCCATAAAACCAAATAGAATAAAATTCCTGATCCATATAAAATAACTGATGCAACAAATAGTAATCTTACTATAACTGGATCGATATTAAAAAATGCAGCAATACCAGACGCAATACCACCTAATTTAGTATCATACGGATTTCTACGTAATTTATTAGATCGCTGCGATGGATTTCCTGATTGAAAACGACTTGAGTTAGCAGTAGAACCTGTGCTTGTTTCTTCAGTACTCATTTGGTTTATTTCACCCATGATACCAATTACTTCTTTTACATCATATTCATTCAATGTATTCTTTGCTACATCTAATTTTCCTGAGAAAAGTTCAGCCATTCTCGATTCAATATCAATTACAATTTCTGTGTTACCAGAAAAATGTAAATGTAATTGGTCTATATATTTTTTAAGAATATGATAGGCTGGTTCCTCTATAAAAAATATGAGTCCACCTAAATTTATTTGAAATACTTTTTCCATAAGGGGGTATTTTATTTGTTTTCTAAATCTTTTGTTTTTATTGTTAATCTTTCTACCGATTCTACTAAATCAACCCATGTTAAATGAAGTTCTTCCATGAACTTTTTTCCTTCATCTGTTAATTGATAGTATTTTCTAGGTGGTCCACTTTTGCTTTCTACCCAATTATAACTGAGTAAGCCTTCATTTTTTAAGCGACTTAATAAAGGGTACATGGTACCTTCAACAACCAATAATTTTGCAGCTTTCATTTCTTCCAAAATATCACTGGTATAGGCTTCTCCTCTACTGATGATACTTAGGATACAAAACTCCAAAATTCCCTTTTTTAACTGCGCCTTGCTGTTTTCTATGTCCATATTTTCTTTATTACAAGGTTCAAACTATGGCACAAATCTAACTTATACTTGGTACTTTGCAATACATAATACTATATAAGAATTTAAATAACTCATTTTCAACAACTTAATTTTTAACCCTTATTTAAATCCAATCATTTTTCTATCGGAAATCTGATTTGAATTCAATAACTCATCAAGAATTTGGAAGATTTTTTTGATTTCATTGTCCTGTTCTAATTGAGAATTTTCGAATGAATCTAACCACATTTCTACTTTTTCAAGCTTTTCAACTAAAACTTTGCTCGTATAAAAATGCTCTCTCATTTGAGCAAAAACCCTGATAATATGTATGTTTACAAGAATTGCAGTTTCACTTTTTAAAACAGCAGACAACATTGCTTTACCTTGTTCTGTAAATGCAAATGGCAAATATCTCCTTCCTCCTGAATTTGAGGTCACAGTTTGTGACCTCAAATTTTTCCATTCATTTTCAGCCAATTGAAACAAAAAATCTTCAGGAAATCGAATTAAATTCCTTTTAACCGCTTGATTTAACACTTTGGTTTCTACCCCATAAAGTTCTGCTAAATCACTATCGAGCATTACTCTTTGGTTTCTGATAAAATAGATTTTTGATACAATACTTGTTTGAATTTGAGACATAAAACAAAAATCATTTGTTGATTTATTATTTTATTACCTATAAAGTCCTGACACAGATTATCAGTTATTTACAATAAGATTTTGATAAAAAGGAACTAAATTGATTTGTTTTAAACATCAATTTAAGGAAAACCTGAAGTTTATCTTGAACTATTTTAAACTCTACTATTTATATAGCAAGTATTTAGCCCTCATTTTCTTATACCTAATTAAAGCAGGCTGCCATGATTTTCTAATTTCGGCTTCTGATTTCCCTGCAATAATTTGTTTTCTTAACATAGATGTTCCTGCTAACTTATCAAAAAATGGTATGAAAAAAGTGCTTTTTGATGTATCTTCTTTATAAAGTTGAATTAACCAAGAAAGGTTTATTTCGCCAGCTACTGGAGCTACATTGTTTCCAAAATCAGAAAGTAAAAAACCACGACACAATTTATTTTCATGAATAGGTTTATCAGCAACACCTGGAATTGTAATTGGGGTGAATTTGTAATCCCCTACTGTTAGACCGGGTTTTCCGATGCATTCAAATGGTTTATCAGTGCCTCTTCCCAAACTAAAATTTGTTCCTTCAAACAAACATAAACTTGGATATAAATAAATAGAAGACATATTAGGTAAGTTCGGAGAAGGCCTTACCGGTAGCTTATAAGAATAATCATGAGTGTAATTTCTAACCAAAACATTTTTCACCTTACATTTCACTTTATTCTTTAACCATAATTCACCATTAATCATATTGGCATATTCTGCAATTGTACAACCATGAACAATTGGAACTGGATGCATACCAACAAATGAACGAAATGCAGTATCTAAAACGGGACCATCAACATAAAACCCATTTGGATTTGGTCTGTCTAAAATCAATAATTCCTTTTTCAGCTCGGCACAAGCTTCCATTACGTAATGCAAAGTAGATATATATGTGTAAAATCTGGCCCCAACATCTTGAATATCAAATATAACTATATCAATCCCTTTTAAATTTTCAGGTTTTGGCTTTTTATTTGAGGCATATAATGAAATGATAGGTAAGCCTGTTTTGGTGTCTTTGGTTGATAATACTTTCTCTCCAGCTGAATGATCACCTCTAAAACCATGCTCAGGTGCAAATATTACTTTTACTTGAATTCCCAATGAAAGCAAAGTATCAACTAAGTGGCGTTTACCTACCATAGCAGTTTGATTTACCACTAAAGCAACCTTTTTATCTTTTAAAAGCGGTAAGTAATACCCTATTCTTTCAGCTCCATTTGTAATGGTTCTTGAATAAGAACTTTTCACCAAACTGCACAAAAGCAAAATAAGGCTTATATATTTGAACACACTCATGAATTTTAGTTTCTTCATATTTAATCGTCTAAGTAAAGAATCTTCGAAAAATCCTACAACGGATAAGCAAGGTTCATCCAAGCTTATTGTACGTTTGGCAACTGCTGCGGTTGCAATAAGCATAATGGTTATGATTATTGCAATTTCAATAGTTAAAGGATACCAACAACAAGTGCGAAATAAACTAATCGGGTTTAATTCACCTATCCAAGTTACCCACCTCGATTTGAACAATAGTTTCGAAAGTTCACCAATTGAGAAAGATTCAACCTATGAAAAATTAATTGCCTCTCAACCCGGATTTCTTTGGATACAATCTTATTCAAACAAAGCAGGAATCATCAAAACTAATGAAGCTTTTGAAGGTATCCTACTGAAAGGGGTGCCAAGTAACTATAATTGGGAATTTATTAAGGAACACCTTATTGAGGGTACTGTGCTAAATAAAATAGAAAATCCCCAACCTGAAATAGTCTTATCAGCTATTACCGCAAAAAGAATGCAGGTTAAAATTGGAGAATCAATTCTAATTTATTTTGTTGATGACCCACCACGTTTAAGGAAATTTAAAATTGTTGGTATTTTCGATTCGGGACTTAGTGATTTAGATGAACTCTATGCTTATACCAATGAGTCGATTATAAAAAAACTAAATAAATGGCCCTCTCAATTTATTTCAGGTTATGAAATTAACATCAATAATTTTGAGGAAATAGAATCAAAAACCTTAGAGGTTGAATCACTTACCACAATGGATAAAGGTGTTTCAAACATTTTCAAAGTATACCCTCAATTATTTGATTGGTTAAATTTATTAGACATGAATGTTCTGATAATTTTAATATTAATGGCTGCGGTTGCTGGAATTAATATGATTACAGCATTACTTATACTTATTCTTGAAAGAAGTAATATGGTTGGTTTATTAAAGGCTCTAGGGGCTAAAGACAAACAAATCAGCCAAATTTTTCTATTTTTAGCAATGAGAATTATAATTTTAGGAATGCTATTTGGTAATCTCATTGGGCTAGGACTTTCATTGTTTCAAAAACACTTTGGTATTATAAAATTAAATGAAAGTGCATATTACTTAAATACTGTGCCAATAGAAATAAATCCTATTCATATAGTTTTACTCAATATGGGAAGTTTCCTGATATGCCTTTTAATACTCTTGGTACCTGCAAGATTTATCAGCAAAATAAATCCAATAAAGACAATAAAATTCAACTAAATTAATTTGACAATCTTAAACTAATGATATTCAGGTGCTACTTTTAACAAAATTGTTAAATAAATTTGTTTAATTAAAATGTTTAGTTAAACTTTGTGCCTATGTCTGAGTTAAACACAGAAGAAAAAATTTTACAAGCTGCACGAATAGTTTTTAGTAAAACGGGTTTTTCCGGTGCAAGAATGGATGACATTGCTAAAGAGGCTGGAATTAATCGAGCTTTATTACACTATTACTTTAGAAGCAAAGACAAACTCTTTGAATTGGTGTTTCATAAAAACTTCATGGAATTTGTAGAAGGTATAATGAATATCAACTTCTCAAATATGGATTTATTCAACAAAATAGAAGCTATTGTAAATCATCAAATCGATTCAAATATTAAAAATCCAAATTTAGCATCATTTATTCTGCATGAGTTTAATTCCAATCCTGATGCACTTTTAAACATGGCGAAAAATAAAACAACTGGTCTAGACAAACTATTTAAAGCCTTTGAACAATCTGTGGAAGAGGCTTATCAACAAAACCTCATAGAGAAAACCGACGCAAGGCACCTTTGGATGAATATGGTTTCAATGTCGATGTTTCCTTTTGTTGGAAAACCTATTCTTTCTGAAGCTTTTTCACTCAACCAAAAAAACTTTATTAAACTCATGGAAGAACGAAAAAAAATAATTCCAGCTTTTATTATACAGTCTATCAAAAAAATTGATTCAAATGAAAATTAAAATTATCTCAATTTTTAGCATTTTACTTTTATTGCTTGTAAATGCATCAGCTCAAAAAACGTTGAGTCTCGATTTTTGTAAGGAAGTTGCATTAAAAAACTATCCAGTAATTAAACAAAGAGCCTTAATTGAAGAAAGTAAAAATTACCAAATTAGTAATGCATCTAAAGCTTATCTGCCGCAATTTGGAATCAATGCACAAGCTTCTTATCAATCTGATGTAACCCGATTGCCATTGGATAATCTTCCTTTTAAAGTTCAATCACTGGATAAGGACCAATATAAAATTACTGCTGATTTCAACCAGGTAATTTTCGATGGAGGTAACACTTCAATTCAAAAAGATATTCATAAAGCACAAGCTGCAATTGACCAAGAGAAAATTGAACTTGAACTTTATAAAGTAAAAGAACGTGTAACTCAATTGTATTTTTCAATATTAATTCTAAATGAAAATCAGAAACAACTTGATATTACTAAATCAGATCTTGAAACCAATTTAAAAAGAATTCAGGCACAGAAAGATAATGGCTTAACATTCCAAAGTAATGTTGATCAAATAAAATCTGAAATACTAAAAATTAAACAACGTAATGCTGAAATCAAGGCTTCTCAAAGAGCTTTCCTACAAATGCTTTCCTTATTTATGGGAATGGAAATAAATGAAACAAGCAAGTTTGAGCAACCTGTTAAACCTGCTAATACTAATCAAATTAACCGACCTGAATTAAAAATCTTCGAAAAACAAGGTGAATTAGTTTTAACACAAAACAGAATGAGTTTGACTAAATCTCTACCAAAAGCAAACTTATTTGGGCAAGGTGGATATGGAAGACCTGGATTGAATATGTTAAAAAATGAATTTGAATGGTTTTACATTGCCGGAGTAAGAATAAACTGGACATTTTCAAACCTTTATACTTTTGGAAAAGAACGAAAAATCAATCAGATTAATCGAGATATAATCAATAATCAATCTGAAGTATTCTTGTTAAATACAAATATGAATTTGAAGCAACAAGAGAATGAAATTCAGAAACTGGAAGAATTAATTCAAACAGATAATGAACTTTTAACACTTAGATCAAATATCAAAAAAACCTCCGAAATCAGACTTCAAAACGGAATCATTGGAGCTTCAGATTATATCAACGATTTAAATCAAGAGGAAATTAGCAGACAAAATAAATTTGTCCATGAAACCCAATTATTAATGGCATTATATCAATATCAACTTATTAGCGGAAATTAATTCTTATGAAAAAATATATCATTCTTAGCAATTTATTAATCACTGTATTTTTATACTCTTGCAATTCAGGCAAAAATAAATTTGATGCAAGCGGAACATTTGAAACCATTGAAACCATTGTTTCATCAGAAGTAAATGGGAAAATAACTCAATTAAATATTGAAGAAGGACAATCAATTGAACAAGGCACATTAGTCGCAATCATAGATACTTCACAATTATATCTAAAGAAAAAGCAATTAAGAGCAACCATTAACTCAATTTTATCAAGACAACCTGAAATTGCAAAACAACTTGCATCAATTCAAGAACAAATTTTTACCGCAGAAAGAGAAAAGAAAAGAATCGAAAATCTTGTAAAATCTGAAGCTACAGGTACAAAACAATTAGATGATATCAATGCTCAATTGAGTCTATTAAAAAAACAATACATTGCTTCTCAAAGTAGTCTTGAAATAAGTAAAAATGGATTAAATCAAGATATAATTCCTTTACAAGTTCAAATAGAACAAACTCAGGATTTAATTGAAAAATCGAAAATAGTTAATCCTATTAAAGGAGTTGTTTTAAGTAAGTATGCTGAATCAAATGAGATAACAGCATTAGGAAAACCTATTTACAAAATCGGTCGTTTAGATGAACTTATATTTAGAATGTATGTAAGCGGAGATCAACTTCCATTGCTTAAAACTGGTCAACAATTAGATATTTCAATTGATGCAGGAAATGGTAAAAAGAAGGATGTAAAAGGAAAAATCAGCTGGATTTCTTCTGAAGCAGAATTCACTCCAAAAACTATTCAAACTAAAGATGAAAGAGCCAATTTAGTTTATGCTATAAAGTTAATCGTACCAAATGATGGTAGCATAAAATTAGGCATGTACGGTGAGGTTCGTTTCAATACTGAAAAATGAAAGCAGTAACTATAAACCAAATAACCAAAACCTATACTGTTCAAAAGGAAAAAACCATTGCTTTAGATGGCGTTTCTTTTGATGCCGATTTAGGTGAAATATTTGGAATTATTGGTCCGGATGGCGCAGGAAAATCAAGCCTTTTTAGGATATTAACCACATTACTTCTGCCTGATAGCGGTACAGCCTCAGTAATGGGGTATGATGTTGTTAAAGACTATAAAAACATCCGGAAAAAGGTAGGATATATGCCTGGTAAATTCTCACTTTATCAAGACTTAAGTGTAGAAGAAAATCTTGAATTCTTTGCAACAATTTTCAATGTTAAAATAAAGGACAATTATGAAATGATTGCTCCAATTTATAAACAGATAGAACCTTTTAAAGATAGAAAAGCCGGAGCACTTTCAGGAGGAATGAAACAAAAACTAGCATTAAGTTGTGCATTAATTCATAAACCTGATGTTCTGTTTTTAGATGAACCTACAACAGGAGTAGACCCCGTTTCCAGGAAGGAATTTTGGGATATGCTTTCCGAATTAAAGCAGCATGGACTAAGCATTATTGTTTCTACACCTTATATGGATGAAGCAAACAGATGTGATAGAATTGCATTAATCCAGGAAGGAAAATTTCTATCCATTAATCATCCAAATGAAATTATAAAAGAATTTAAAAGAAACCTTTATTCCTTAGAATCATTAAATAATAGAATTGCTTTGAAGGCATTAAAAGAAAATAATGAAATTCATAGTTGCCACCCTTTTGGTGAGAAGCTTCACATTACTTTAAAAGAAAATAAGAATATTGATTTTTTTGAAAATATACTGATTCAAAACAAAATTGAATACCAACATTTAGAAAAAATTGAACCAGGAATTGAAGATTGTTTTATGGAATTAATGTTAAGCAAACAATGAATGAATTAGCAATAAAAGCAGAAAAACTATCTAAAAATTTTGGTTCATTTAAAGCTGTTGATGAAATTAGTTTTGATGTAAAAAAAGGAGAAGTATTTGGGTTCCTTGGAGCCAATGGAGCTGGAAAAACCACAGCAATGAAAATGTTGATTGGCATCAGTACTCCAAGTTCTGGTAAAGCCACCATTGCGGGTTATGATATCTACAATGAGACTGAAAAAATCAAAAGAAATATTGGCTATATGAGTCAAAAATTTTCTTTGTATGATGATTTAACAATTGGTGAAAACCTTAGATTCTTTGGAGGAATTTATGGTTTGAGCAGACCTGATATTAAACTAAATACTGAAAAAGTATTAGATCGCTTACACCTACAAAAAGAAAAAAATGCATTGGTAAAATCATTGCCTTTAGGATGGAAACAGAAATTAGCTTTTTCTGCTGCCATGTTTCATTCTCCTCAAATTGTATTTTTAGATGAGCCAACGGGTGGAGTTGATCCTTTAACCAGAAGAGAATTTTGGGATATGATTTATGATGCAGCTGAATCGGGAACAACCATTTTTGTTACCACTCATTATATGGATGAGGCAGAATACTGCAATAGAATTTCAATGATGGTTGATGGTAAAATTGAGGCAATGAATTCGCCTAAAGAATTAAAGAAACAATTTAATGCTTCTAGCATGGATGAGGTTTTCCTTGATTTGGCAAGAAAAGCAACAAGAACAGGAGATTAATATGAAACAATTTTTAGTTTTTATAAAAAAGGAATGGTTACATATTTGGAGAGATAAAAGGACTCTTTTTATTTTGTTTGGCATGCCTATTACCCAAATAATATTATTTGGATTTGCGCTTTCAAATGAAGTTAAGAACTCAAAAATAGCAATACTTAATCCTTCAAAAGATGCATTGAGTGCCCACATAACCGAAAAAATAAATGCCAGCAGGTATTTTGATTTGGTGAAAGAAATTAAATCAAACTCCGAAATTGATTTAGTTCTTAAATCAGGAGAAGTCAATTCCGTGTTAGTATTCCCTAATAATTTTGAAAAAGATTTTAATCATAATGGCTTTAATAAAGTACAATTTATTGCAGATGCATCAGAACCTAATACTGCAACTACTTTAAAAAATTACATATCTAATATTTTAATGGATTTTCAAAAAACAAAAAATCCAAATGCAAACAATCCCCTACAGATAAAAACCGAAATAAGGATGTTGTATAATCCACAATTAAAGGGTGCTTACAACTTTGTTCCGGGTGTGATGGCTATGATATTATTGTTGGTTTGCACAATGATGACATCAATTTCAATTGTTAAAGAGAAAGAACTTGGAACGATGGAAGTGATGTTGGTTTCACCCTTAAAACCTTTTATGGTTATTGTGGCAAAAGCGGTTCCTTATTTTTTCTTATCGATGGTAAATGTAGTTAGCATTTTACTGTTGAGTGTTTATGCATTAGAGTTACCTATAAAAGGAAGTTTAGTTTTATTAATGCTTGAAAGTATGCTTTTTACTATTACGGCATTAAGTCTTGGATTACTTATTTCAACAATTACAGGTTCACAACAAGTAGCTATGTTAATATCATTGGTTGGAATGTTTTTACCTACCTTAATGTTTAGTGGATTTATGTTTCCAATAGAAAATATGCCCTTACCATTAAGAACAATTTCTAACATAGTACCGGCAAAATGGTATTTCATTATTGTAAAAAATGTAATGCTGAAAGGATTAGGAATATCAGGGGTTCTCAAGGAAACTCTAATTCTAATAGGTATGACAGTTTTCCTTTTGGTATTAAGTGTAAAAAAATATAAAATCAGATTAGCTTAATGAAAACCTTAATCTTCTTATTGGAAAAAGAATTCAGACAAGTTTTTAGAGACCCTGCTATTCTGAGGATGTTGTTCATAATGCCGGTTATACAATTAATTGTACTTCCATTAGCTGCAAATTATGAAGTAAAAAATATAAACATTGATATTATTGATCATGATAAATCAGATTTTTCAACAGAATTAATAAATAGACTTAATGGCTCAGGTTATTTTAAATTGAAAAATACACCTGGAACTTTTGAGGAAGCCATGAAAGATTTTGCAAATGATAATGCTGATATTATTCTTGAAATTCCGGCCAATTTTGAAAAGGATTTGGTGAAAGAAAACAGTTCAAAATTATTTATGGCTGTAAATGCAATAAACGGCGCAAAAGCTAATATTGGAGCCTCTTACCTGAATTCACTAATTCAGAAATACAATGTAGAAGTAAGAACCGAATTGCTGAACGCCCCAGATCAAAAACTTCAAAAAGGAATTCTCTTTGAATATTCAAATTGGTACAATATTCATATGAATTATAGAAACTTTATGGTACCAGGAATACTTGCAATATTGCTTACAATGGTGGGTATGTTTCTAACATCATTAAATATTGTAAGGGAAAAAGAAGCCGGTACAATTGAACAAATTAATGTTACACCCATAAAAAAACACATCTTTATTCTAGGCAAATTACTACCCTTTTGGATAATGGGATTAGTAGTTTTAACTTTAGGATTATTAGTTGCTAGAATAGTTTATGGTATTTCTCCACTGGGAAATTTATTTCATGTTTACCTATTTGCTGCAGTATTTTTATGGGCAACACTTGGGTTAGGACTTTTGATTTCAACCATATCGAAAACCCAGCAGCAGGCTATGTTAATTGCATTTTTCCTACTAATGATATTTATTCTTTTAGGTGGATTGTATACTTCAATTGATAGCATGCCAAAATGGGCTCAAATAATTACATGGTTCAATCCTGTAAAATATTTTATCGAAGTGATGAGAATGATTATTCTTAAAGGTAGCACTTTATTTGACATACTTAAACATGTTGGAATAATGATCCTTTTTGCAATATTCTTTAATGCCTGGGCAGTTTTAAGTTATAGCAAAAGAAGTTAGATTTTGGGGGCTCCCAAAATTCTGATGTTTTTAATTCTTTATTGGTACTTATGAATGAATAATTGGTAAAAAATAAACAATTATTTTATAAGTTATTTGTAGCGGTGATTAATCTGAAAACACATATTCCGCAACCATTAAAATTTCCTTTGTGGTATATAACAAAAGCCCCACAAAGGAAATTAGGGCTATATACCTTATTTTTAGACCTTAAGGGGATATTTCAATATCTAATTTATAGTATTATTCCTGTAACTTCTCCAAAACCCATTAGCATTTGCGTAGGCCTAAAAAATAGAAGTGAAATTTTCCTCAAAAATTTTATCAAATCCCTAAATAATTGTAAAAACCTTCATTTAATCGAATTATCGGTTTATGACTGCAATTCAACAGATATTCTTGATTTAGAAAATGTTATTAGACAAAATTTCAAAGGTAATTTGATATTTAAATCTGAGGATATTCCATTTTCCAGAGCAAAAGCATTTAATAAATCGGTTCTACAAAGTACAAATAATTTGATTTTTATCTGTGATGCAGATTTTAGCATCCCTTCAAACATTGTAAGTTTAGTTAATAAATTCACGAAATTTAATTCCATTTGGTTTCCAATAGTTTTCTATTTATACAAAAATAAACCTGAAATCTACTCGAAAACTAATGGAGAGTGGATGCAATGGGGAGGAAAAGGAATATTAGCCTGCCAAAAAGTAGATTTTCTTAAAATTGGCATGATTGATGAGACCTTTATACAATGGGGCGGTGAGGATGAAGAGTTATGGTTAAGGTTTCATAAAAACCATTACACAATCATTCGAAATAAAAACAAAAATTTATTACATCATTGGCATCCAAGTGAAAATCCTAAATACAAAAAATTAGAAAATTTGGTTGATTCAGGATTACTAAAGTAAATTTGTAAAAATTATGAGCAAACCACTAGTATCAATAATTACTCCTTCATTTCAACAAGCCCATTGGTTGGAATCGTGCATAAATTCGGTTCTAAATCAAACTTATGAAAATATTGAGTACATCATAATAGATGGCGGATCTACTGATGGCTCTATAGAAATCATTGAAAAATATTCAGACAAACTAAGTTTTTGGCAATCGAAAAAAGATAATGGTCAGGCAAATGCCATTAATATTGGGTACAAGAAAGCTAAAGGTGAAATTATCGCTTATTTAAATGCCGACGATTTACTTGAACCATGGGCTATTGAAACAATAATTAGAGTTTTTGAAGTAAATAAAGAATTTGCAGTTATATACGGTAAGTGTAAAACTATTGACGAAAACAATAATCTGATAAAAGAGGCAGAAGGTCACCAACTTAGATTTGATGCATTACTTGCCGAAGGAATGTTACCTGGAATGTATCAACCTGCCTGTTTTTTTAATAAAACATATCTCGACCCAGAATTTATGGTTGATGAAACTTACAAAAATGCCTTTGATTATGAATTGATTCTAAATTTATCATCACAAAAAACCATTCTATTTGTAAATAAAGATATTGCTGCATATAGAATCCACAATAACAGTAAGTCGAATCTCAATAAAATAGAAGCTTACAAAGAAAAACTAAGTATTCAGGAAAAATATGGCAAGTCAGATTTTTTCAAATGGAAATGGAAAAGATTAAAATTAGCAGTTGCTGAGAAAACAGGTAAAATTGCTAACGGGAAGGCAGCACTCTAGAGGCCTTTATGAATCTTTTTTTATAGTAATCTGTTTCCAAATTATCTATTCGTACACCAGAACTTGTGCTTGAATGGATAAATCTTACAGGTTCTCCTTTTTCAGATATTACAATGCCAACATGACCAATCCGCTTGCTTCTGCGGCTTCGACTTCTAAAAAACAATAGATCACCCTTTTGAATTTGTTTTTTAGGAACCTCAAAGCCTAATAAACTTTGGCCTGCAGATGTATGAGGTAATTTAATTCCGAAATGCTTAAAAACCACCAAAGTAAACCCACTGCAATCAAAACCTTTTTCAGTTGTTCCTCCCCTTTTATATCTATCACCAATATAACTTGAGGCAATATTAATGAGACTATCCGTTAATAATTTTCCACTGAGAGGCTTATTTTCAACAAGTTCAACCGCAGTAGTATCTAAATTTATCAGGAACAATTGAAGAACAGTATCCTGTTTGATACGCTGAATTTCAGACCTTTGAGAAAAACTCAAAAGTGGAAAAAGTAGAATTATATATAATAATATGGCTTTCAAAAGAGGTAAAAATATTTCATTTCCATCAAAATAAATAGCTTATAATTGCAGTTTCCTAAATATGAGGTATTTCAGTTTTATAATTATATCACTTTCTTTAGTATTTGGTGCTTGTTCAAACAAATATCAAAAAACTTTAAAAAGTACCGACAATCGAGCAAAACTCGAAATGGCCGATTACTATTTTAAAAAGAAAGATTTTGTTCGCGCTATAAGTTTATATGAGCAGATTGAGGATGCATTTTATGGCACACCTACAGCTGAGCATATCTTATTTAATAGTGCAGCATGTAGCTTTGGATTAAAACAATACGCAGTAGCCGGTTTTCAATACAAAACCTATTTTGAAAATAATGCTACAAATGAAAAAGCTGAAGAAGCTTTATACATGAACGCATATTGTGCTTTTTTAGAATCTCAAGAACCGGAATTAGACCAAACAGATACTTATAAAGCAATTGAAACATTCAAAATCTTTATTAATATTTTCCCGGAAAGTAAGTACGTTCCTGAATGTAATACCTTTTTAGACCAATTAAGATCTAAATTAAGTCATAAAGCATATCGAAACGCAAAATTGTATTTTGATATGGGAGAATATAAAAGTTCAATTGTTGCTTTAGAAAATCTGGTTAAAGAATTCCCTGAAATTCCTCAAAAAGAAGAAGTAGATTATTTAATCATAAAATCTCATTATCTTCTGGCCGTAAATAGTATTCCTGAAAAACAAAAAGAAAGATTTGAAAATGCAATGAAAGCTTTTGAAAGCTTTAAAGAACAATATACTGAAGGTAATAAATATATGTCTGATGCATTAGAGCTGAATGAAAAAGCTAAAAGTGCAATTAAAAGACTAAATAAATCATCCATCATTAACTAAAACAATTAAAAATTAATCAATATGGCAATCAATTATCAAAACGTACCATCTACTACAATCCCTCGTGATTTTCGTAAGTTGGAAAAAGAAACTAAAAACCTGTATGAAAGTATTGCAATAATTTCAAAAAGAGCTAACCAAATCTCTGCTCAAATGAAAGAGGAATTGCATGCTAAATTGAATGAATTTAATAATGATAGTGATACTTTAGAAGAGGTTTTTGAAAACAGAGAACAAATCGAAATCAGCATGCATTATGAGAGATTACCTAAAGCAACTTTAATTGCTACAGAAGAATTTCTTGCTGAAAAAGTTTATTTCAGAAATCCTGAAAAAGAAAAACGTTTCGCTGAAGGATTCAATATTTAATTTCTTCCATGTTGGAAGGCAAACACATACTTCTAGGAATAAGCGGGAGCATTGCAGCATATAAATGTGCTGCATTGACCCGCTTATTTGTTAAAGCAGGTGCTGAAGTTAAAATTATTATGACATCAGCTGCCTCTGATTTTATTACTCCTCTTACACTCTCCACTTTAAGCAAAAACCCGGTTCATTCTAGTTTTGTAAAAAACGAACAAGGAGAATGGACAAACCATGTTGATTTAGCTTTATGGGCTGATGTATTTATAATAGCTCCGGCTTCAGCAAATACATTAGCAAAAATGGCAAATGGCATTTGCGATAACCTACTTTTAGCAACTTATCTTTCAGCAAAATGTCAGGTTTGGTTTGCACCAGCTATGGACTTAGATATGTATTTACATCCTGCAACAAAATCTAATATTCAAAAATTGAAGGATTTTGGAAATGTAATAATTGATGCAGAAGTTGGAGAACTGGCAAGTGGTTTGTATGGCAACGGAAGAATGGCTGAACCTGAAAAGATTTTTGATAAAATTTCAAATTACTTTTATCAGGATTTGAAGTTCAAAAATAAAACTGTACTTATATCAGCCGGTCCAACTTATGAAGCTATTGACCCTGTTAGGTTCATTGGAAACCACTCAAGTGGAAAAATGGGATTTGCATTGGCTGAAGAATTTGCCAATCAAGGTGCAAATGTTATACTTGTTTCTGGTCCAAGTAAAGAAAAGGTAAATCACAGTAAGATTCAGAGAATAAATGTTCAGTCGGCTGAACAAATGTTTCAAGAAATTACAAGTAGGTTTAAAGAAGCTGATATTGCTATCATGAGCGCTGCTGTTGCTGATTATACGCCTGTTTTAAAAAGTGATATAAAAATCAAAAAACAGGAAGAAACATTTTCCATCGAACTTACCAAAACTAAGGATATCCTTAAACATTTGGGAACAATCAAAGACAAACAAATTTTGGTTGGATTTGCCTTAGAAACCAATAATGAGGAAGAAAATGCTTTAAAGAAATTACATTCTAAAAATCTGGATTTTATAGTATTAAACTCTCTACAGCATGAAGGTGCAGGTTTTGGACATTCAACAAATAGAATTAGTATTTTAAAAAAATCCGGTAAAAAATTAGACTTCCCTTTAAAAACAAAAGATGAAGTTGCAAAAGATATCGTTGAACAGGTTAAAGAAATTTTGAATGACTAAATATATTATAACTGTATTCTGTATTTTATTGAATTTCTATAATTCATTCTCACAGGATTTGAATTGTAGAATAAAGATAAATGATGTGCAAGTACAAATTGCCGATAAATCTATATTCAGAGCCTTAGAACAACGACTAACTGAGTTCATGAATAATACAAAGTGGTCGGGTGAAAACGTGCAACAGGTAGAGAGAGTTGATATGAATATTGAAATCATTTTATCTTCATACGACCAAGCCACTTATGAATACAAAGCCTCAGCAATTGTACAAAGCAGAAGACCTATTTTTGGGTCAACATATTCCTCTACAGTTCTTAGTTTTAATGATGAAAATTTTGATTTTAAATTTCAAGATCAGGACCGTTTGGAATTCCAGGATGGAAATCATTTAAGTGATATTTCATCATTAATGGCATTTTATGCATATTATACGCTGGGACTTGATTTCGACTCATTTGGAGAAGAAGGTGGAACCGCATTATTTAATAAAGCCTTTCAAATTGCAAATGTTGCACAACAAAGTAGCAGCAGAGCCGGTTGGAAACCTTTTGAAAGAACAATCAGAACAAGATATAATCTCGTTGATAACATACTAAATGAAAGATTCAGACCATTAAGAAAAGCTTATTATATTTATCACAGAAAAGGTTTAGATCAATTTGCAAAAGACCCTGTTGCTGCAAGAAAACAAATTTTCGCTTCATTAAATGAAGTTAAAAAAGTATTTAAAATTGCTCCGAATACAGTAATGTTACTGGTATTTTTCGAAGCAAAAAGTGATGAGTTAATTAATATTTACAAAGGCGCTGATGAAATCGAAAAACCAAAAGCCATTGAAATATTAAGTGAAATCAATATTTCAAATTTGAGCAAATACGAAAAAATCAGGGGCTCCTAATTTCATCAAAACATAAACTTCAACTTTCAATTCTTTTTTAAGGAATTTCTGCTTAAATCGCAATATATTTATTCTTATGTCAGATTTAAGCCATGGCCACAGCGAAAAACATTTTAGTGGCAGTGAAATTGTTAGAGATATAGTTATTGGAATGAGTGATGGCCTCACTGTTCCTTTTGCACTTGCAGCCGGATTAACAGGTGCTGCTCAAGGTAATGCCGTTATTGTTACTGCGGGTTTAGCTGAAATTATTGCAGGTTCAATTGCAATGGGATTAGGCGGATACTTAGCCGGGAAAACAGAAATTGATCATTATGATTCGGAACTAAAAAGAGAATATTATGAGGTAGACCACTATCCTGAAAAAGAAAAAGAAGAAGTCAGAGAGGTTTTTGAAGATTATGGATTAAGTCCTGATTCTCAAATAAAAATTGTTGAAGAATTAGCTAAGGACAAAGATAAGTGGGTAAAGTTTATGATGAGATTCGAATTAGGATTAGAAAAACCTGATATCAATCGTGCTCGTCAAAGCGCTTTAACAATTGGAATTTCGTATATCATTGGAGGGATTGTTCCTTTGAGTTCATACTTTCCTTTCTTTACTGATAATGCACAAGATGGATTCTTTTACTCATGTATTGTTACAGCAATAACCTTATTTATATTTGGATACTTTAAAACAAAAATTATTGGACAACCTCCATTAATGGGGGCAATTAAAATTCTTATGATTGGAGCTTTAGCAGCTTCCTCTGCATATTTTGTTGCAAACTGGATTAATTAAAAATTTGAATCAAAATGAAAATTCGAAATTATAAACGTACTCTATTTTTTATTATTTCAATTGGTTTAATGATTTCATCTTGCAATCAAAGATTTTGGTTCAGAAGCAAAGTAAGTAAAGAAAAAGACAGCAGTAATATTGAAAAAGATTATCATATCATCTGGTAAATAAAAATAAATGAAAAAAATTATACTTCTTATAATTATCCTTATTAGTACAACTGTTTATTCAAATGCACAACAAATTGAAGTTGGGAAAATAAATAACGGCGTGTTTGAACTAAGTGAGAATTCAGAACAATTAGTAAAAGCAATTGAATGGACATTTAGAGACGGAACTAAAGTTGTTGAATTAAAAATTGAACAATTACAAAATGCCTATTTTTTAGTTGCTACTTGTACATATCAAAACAGAAAACGCCTTGCAGCAATTGATTTAGATATGGAAGGAAATTCATTTGTTGTAAAAGAAGATGCATTCTTTAAAACATGCTCTGCAGTTGCTTGTGAAACTTGCAGATACTTTCTGGAAAATAATAAAATAGTAGCCTGTAAATGCGAAGAAACAGGTAGTATAAGCAATCACTGTCATTATAAATCTTCACCGGCAACATCTTTTATTACAAATTACTACAGAGCATTAAAACTTAAACAGGACAAATGATAGAAAAAAATGAAAATAGCCATCTACTTTACTTAAAAGAATGTATTGGCTATTCTGGCGAAGAAAAAGCATTATCACCTGTAAGTAAATGGTTAAATGGAAAACTTGAATTTGCTGAAGAAGGTCATTTAAAAGTTTCATTTATTGTAAAAGAAGAATGGTTAAATCCCTTCGGTACATTCCATGGAGGTATGGCTGCTGCAATCATTGATGATATTATAGGAACAACTGTTTACAGTCTTGGTCTAAAAGAACAATATAGTACAGTAAATTTAACTATCGATTATTTATCATTTGCATTACCTGGAGATACAATTACTGTTGAATCAAAAGTTATAAGAAAAGGCATAGCAATTATGAATGCGGAAGCCTTGATTTATAAAAGAAAAAAACTATTGGTTAAAGCCAGCTCTAATTTAGTTAGAACAGGTAAAGCCGCATATCAAAAATAAACCAAAACCATATGATGAATAATATGAGAATCTTCATTTTTTTAATTACTCTACTTCCATTTATGGCAACATCACAAGAACAGGAAAAACTGAGCATTGAGAAACTTTGGAAATTGAACAGAGTTTCTGAACCACAATTATCACCTGATGGCAAAATAGTAATTTATGGAGTTAGAACTTATGATGTAAAAAGTAATAAAAGTACCAATATTATTTATAGCTGTACAAATAATGGCGAACAATTAAAACCCATAAGCACTTCTAAACAAAATGCATCATCCGCAAGATGGAGACCGGATGGAAAAAAAATTCTATTTCTTTCTAATACTGAATCAGGAACTCAATTATTTGAGATGAATTTAGATGGTACTGATGCAACTCAAATTACTTTCATACAAGATGGAATTAATGGTTATCAATACTCTCCTGATGGTAAAAAATTAGCTTATACAGCAGATGTTAAACTTGATCTAGAAGTAAAGGAAATTTATCCTGATTTGGATAAAACCAATGCCAGAATAATTGATGGATTACTTTACAGACATTGGGACTCTTGGCATGATTTCAAATACAGCCATCTATTTATTGCAGTATTGGAAAATGGTAAAGTAAAAGGAAATCCAATTGATATTATGGCAGGTGAAAAGTATGATTGTCCTTTGCAACCACATGGCGGTGATGATGATTATTCATGGAGTAAAGATGGTTCGATGTTGGCCTATTCTTGTAAAAAGGAAATTGGCACTCAAGCTGCATATTCTACAAATAGTGATATCTATGTTTACAATCTAAAAGATAAAAGTACATTTAATGCTTCATTTAGAAATACCGGCTATGATAGAGCTCCACAATTCTCTCCCGATGGTAGTAAACTTGCCTGGTTAAGCATGAAAAAACCGGGTTATGAAAGTGATAAAAATAACTTGAAATTTTTTCATTTAAAACCAATCAATACTGATGAAAAATCAGGAATTAAAGCTGCAGTAGAACCGGTTGAAAACCTTACTTCAAATTTTGATTTCACTATTGAAGAATTTCAATGGATGGATAATTCTAAAGTTATATTTACTGCAGTTAAGGAAGCAACAAAAAACTTCTTTATTTACGATCCTAAATCCAAAAACATAAATAATATTGTTCAACTTACTAAAGGAGAACAAGACTTTACCAGTTTTTCTTTTGGTATGAATTTGAAGAAAGGAGTATTGATTACTAATAGAACCAGAATTGACTTTCCAACGGAAGTATTTTCAATCGATTTGACTACAGGAAAAGAAAAACAAATCAGCTTTGTTAACTCAGAAATCATAAAAAATACCCAAATGGGTAGAGTTGAAAAAAGATGGATAAAAGCTACTGATGGAAAACAAATTTTAACATGGGTAATTTATCCACCGGATTTTGATGCTACCAAAAAGTATCCAACTTTATTGTATTGCCAAGGAGGACCACAAAGCCCGGTTTCACAAGGCTTTAGTTATAGATGGAATTTTCAATTAATGGCAGCAAATGGTTATATAGTTGTTGCTCCTAACAGAAGAGGTTTACCTGGATTTGGTTCTGAGTGGAATGATGCAATTCAAGGTGAATATGGAGGGCAATGTATGAAAGATTATATAAGTGCCATTGATGCCGTATCTGCTGAACCTTTTGTAAATAAAGATAGATTAGGTGCAGTGGGTGCAAGTTTTGGAGGCTTTAGTGTTTATTGGTTAGCTGGTCATCACGAAAGGAAATTCAAAGCTTTTATAGCACATTGTGGCATGTTTAATATGGAAAGTTGGTATGGTTCAACAGAAGAAATGTTCTTCGCTCAAAATGATAATATTGGTCCTTACTGGAGTCAGGCTCATCCAAATAATTTCGATTCATCACCACATAAATTTGTACAAAACTGGAATACTCCAATTTTAGTAATCCATAATGAAAAAGATTTCAGAGTTCCAATAACTCAAGGAATGGAAGCATTTACAGCTGCCCAAACAATGGGTGTACCAAGCAAGTTTTTATACTTTCCGGATGAAAACCATTGGGTAACAAAACCACAAAACAGCATATTATGGCAAAGGGTGTTTTTTGAATGGTTAGACCAATGGCTTAAAGACATTCCACAAAAAAAATAATCTGTTTTACATAAAAGAAAGAGGCTCGATTTAATTAATCAAGCCTCTTTTTTATGGGTTAGGTAAAATCCAATCTAAATAGTTTCCCGAATGAATAATCGAAAACTCACTTTCAGGATAATTTTCGCGCCAAGCACTAGGAGCCTTAATCTTGTTAGTTTGTTTCCATTTCATTTCATAGGCAAATAGGTTTCCATCCCGTTCCTCAATCCAATCGATTTCCTGTTGCTGGTAAGTTCTCCAAAAATAATTATTAGAACTCATTCCCATATAATTCTGGTACTTTATCCGCTCCGAAATCACATAGTTTTCCCAAAGATCACCAATATCATTTCTTATACCTATAGGATTAAAATTTGCGATAATTGCATTTCGAATTCCATTATCTACAAAATACCATTTATTACTTTTAGAAATTTCTTTTCTTAAGTTCTTACTAAAGCCAGAAACTTTAAAAATCACAAAAACCTTACTCAATAAATCAAGATACCTTTCTACTGTATTCTTACTCATTGACAATTGTCTTCCCAATTCCTCTAGAGAAACCTCCTTCCCTATTTGAAATGCAATTAACCTGAGTAAGTCAAACATCTTGGAAGAATTTCTTAATCCATCCAACTCAAGAATATCTTTTAGTAAATAAGATTGTATTAATTCTTTTAAGTATGATGCCTTTTCATTAAAACTAGCATATTGTAGTAATTCAGGATAAGAGCCATAAATTAATCTCTCCTCAAGATTTGAATAAGTTTGTATCGGATTTTCAATTTGATTATACTCCATTTGAGCAAATGGGAACATCAAAAATGTAAATTTTCGTCCTGTTAATGGCTCACCTAACTGATTGTTTAAATCAAACATAGACGAACCTGTTGCAACAATCCTGATACCTGGAATTTCATCAACCATCAATTTTAAAATCCCTCCTATATCGGGTATTTTCTGGGCTTCATCAATAATCAACACCATGTTCTTGCCAAGTATTCTTTTGTAATTTTCCACACTTCTGGTCTTAAGAATATCATGTGTCGATAAATCTTCTCCATTCAATTGAAGTATACTTGAATCCAAGTCTTTAACAAACTCACGTAAAAATAAAGTTTTACCAATCCTTCTTGCACCTAATATCACTAATACTTTATTAGGTAAAAAAAATCTATTTATTCTGCTTTCTATTTCTCTTGGAATAAAACTCATCTGATTAATATTTCATCTCAAAAATAATAAAATGAACCTGAATTTCAATAAAAATATGAAATTCCGTCAATTAACTGACGGAATTTAATCAAATTCCGTCAGTTCATTGACGCATTTTAATCAAATTCCGTCAGTTAAGAATTCTTATATTCAAATTTCAACTCTACTTTTAAAGCTTCAATTACTTCAAAAACTATAGGACAAATTGCATAATTCGACCAAACATTTTTCTTATATTTAAAGTGTTCTTGTTCAAGATGTGGGTACAATGCACAAGCTTGTGGCCTTGAATCATAAATAGAACATTTATTATCTGATAAAAACATACATGGCTTAGTTTTCAAAAACAATGCTTCTCCATCAAAATCAACAAAAGTCCTTCTGAATTCTATCACATCCATTCCTTTTTTTTCAGCTAATTTTTCAATCTCATTATCTTCAATTCCAGGTTCCAAATGTTTGCAACAATTAGCACATTGGGTACAATCAATTTCATTATAAAAATGAAACATGAATTTCTTTACATGTTCATCTATCATGAGGGAACTAAATTTCTTTAATTCTTTTCTGAAAAATATATTTTCTGTTTGCTTAGCTCTTGCATTTGCAAAAATTTCTGTTGGACTAATATAATTATTGGTTTTACTCATGGCTAAAATTGATTCAAATCAAATATTTAAAAGTAGCTGACAAAAATCAGCCTAAAAATATACATAATTAGCAACAATTATCTGCATGCTGTTTTAAGAAATACGAACTTTTCATAAAATTTCAACCAATGGAAATCAAGAACTACCAATCGATGTATGATGAAAGCATACATCATCCAATTCATTTCTGGAACCGACAAGCCAATAAGCTACATTGGTTTAAATTCCCATCAAACACTTTACATAAAGATGAAAATGATTTATACAGGTGGTTTGCAGATGGAAGTATGAATACTTGTTATTTGGCATTAGACGACCATATTCAAAAAGGAAGAGGAAATCAAACAGCATTAATTTATGATTCACCTGTTACTAAAACAATTAAACAATATTCTTATAAAGACTTAAGAAATACTGTTGCAAAACTAGCTGGTGGAATGCAATCGCTCGGCATAAAAAAAGGAGATACAGTTGTAATATATATGCCTATGATTCCTCAGGCAGTTATGGCTATGCTTGCTTGTGCAAGACTTGGTGCTGTTCATTCTGTAGTATTTGGAGGTTTTGCTCCTCATGAATTAGCACTAAGAATTGATGATGCTAAACCGAAGTTGGTAATAAGTGCATCCTATGGAATAGAATTCGATAAAGTACTTCCATATAAACCATTACTTGATCAGGCATTAGATGAAGCTATTCATAAACCGGAACATTGTTTGATATATCAAAGACATGCAATAATGGGAGTTGCATTACCTGATATGAAACCTGATTATGATATAGACTTTGAAACCCTCATTTTTGAATCAAATCCAGTTGATTGTGTTCCGGTACTTGGCACCGACCCACTTTATGTCTTATATACTTCTGGAACTACCGGTAAACCAAAAGGAATTGTTAGAGATAATGGAGGCCATGCAGTTGCTATGAAATTCAGTATGGAACATATTTACAATATCCAACCGGGTGAAGTTTTCTGGGCTGCAAGTGATGTTGGTTGGGTGGTTGGTCATAGTTATATTGTATATGGACCATTAATTCATGGTTGCACTACCCTACTATATGAAGGAAAACCGATTAAAACACCTGATGCCGGTGCATTCTGGAGAGTTGCAGAAACCCATCATGTAAACGTTATGTTCACAGCACCTACAGCAATAAGAGCCATTAAAAAAGAAGATGCTGAAGGGAAATTATTTAGTCAGTACAACTTAAGCAATTTAAGACAGTTGTTTTTAGCAGGTGAAAGATGTGACCCAGCAACTTTTGATTGGATAAAAAATCTATTACAAAAACCTGTTATTGATCATTGGTGGCAAACAGAAAGCGGTTGGCCAATGCTAGCAATTATGACTGGAATTGATGAAGACCAACCAAAATCCGGAAGTGCAGGAAAGCCGGTTTGTGGATTTCAGATTGATATTTTAGGAGAAGATGGAAAAATTCTGGATGAGGGTCAGGAAGGATTTGTTGCAATAAAACTACCACTTCCTCCTGGTTGTTTACCTACACTTTGGAACAATGATGAAGGATATAAATCAACCTATTTAAATACGTTTGAAGGTTATTATATTTCGGGTGATGGTGGCTTAAAAGACAAGGATAACTATTTCTACATTATGGGAAGAATTGATGATGTCATCAATGTAAGTGGACATCGATTAAGTACCGGAGAAATGGAAGAAATTCTTGCTTCACATCATGCGGTTGCTGAATGCGCCGTAATTGGTATTGCTGATGAATTAAGAGGTCAAAGACCAATAGGTATGGTAGTTTTAAAAGATGGCTTTGATAATTTAGAATCTGAACTTGAATATGAATTATGCAATTTGGTTAGAGATAAAATTGGTGCAATATCCTTCTTTAAAACAGCCATGCAGGTTAAAAGATTACCTAAAACAAGAAGTGGCAAAATATTACGTAAAGTTATGCGCCAAATGGCCGATGGAAAAGAATATGGCATTCCTTCTACAATCGATGACCCATTAATTTTAGAAGAAATCAGGTATAAGCTCATAGAAAAAGGCATCATGTTAAGCAGATAATGACTAAAACCTCACTATATTTTATTTGATAACCAATTTAAACTCAATTAATGAAAAGGCGAATTCATACTTTTTGACTTAAAACATTTGACAAAGACTTGAGAAGTATTAATTTGCTATAAAAATAATGATATGATTCGCAAACCTTTCAACCTACAAAAATGGATTGATGAAAATCGCCATTTACTGAAACCACCTGTTGCCAATAAAAATCTATATCCTGAAGGAACTGATTATATTGTTATGATAGTTGGTGGTCCAAATGCCCGTAAAGACTATCATTACAATGAAACTGAAGAACTATTTTATCAATTGGAAGGCAATATTAATGTCAGAATACAGGAAGATGGACAACCTGTTGATATTAAATTAGGCCCTGGTGATATGTTTTTATGCCCTCCCGGAATTCCTCATTCACCAGGAAGAAGTGAAGGTTCAATTGGTTTAGTTATTGAAAGAGTTAGAAAAGGTAAAGGCTATAAAGATGGCTTACTATGGTTCTGTGATAAATGCAATAACAAATTACATGAGACCTATTTTGAACTCTCAAATATTGAAGATGATTTTCTTCCGAGATTCAAGGATTATTATGCAAATGAAGACTTAAGGACCTGCAAAAAATGCGGTCATGTAATGGAAACGGATCCAAGATTTACTAAATAAGAATTAGCCTGATTGAAAAGAACAATCAGGCTATTTTTTTGAATTGTGATTATTTATTGAAAATGAGTACAATCCAAAAGTTTTGTCAAATCAATAATGTGGTTAATTATCTCATACTTAATTGAAACAAAAACCCTATTTTCGCGGCAATGGACCATATTAGAAATTTTTGCATCATTGCCCATATTGACCATGGTAAAAGTACCCTGGCAGACAGATTATTAGAATACACCCAAACTATCAGTAAACGTGATATGCAAGCTCAATTGCTTGATAACATGGATTTAGAGCGTGAAAGAGGTATTACTATTAAAAGTCATGCCATCCAAATGGATTATCTATTAAATGGTAAAAAGTACATTCTAAATTTAATTGATACTCCCGGCCACGTTGACTTTTCATATGAAGTTTCCCGTTCAATAGCAGCTTGTGATGGCGCCTTATTAATTGTGGATTCATCTCAAGGAATTGAAGCACAAACTATTAGTAATTTATATTTAGCAATTGACCAAGGGCTGGAAATCATTCCAATCTTAAATAAAATCGACCTTCCTCATTCAATGCCTGAAGAAGTTAGTGATCAAATTGTAGATTTAATTGGCTGTGAAAGAGATTCAATTTTAAAAGCATCAGGTAAAACCGGTGCAGGTGTAATGGAAATTTTAGAAGCTATTGTTTCAAGAATTCCAGCACCAAAAGGAAATATAAATGCACCTTTTAAAGCCCTCATTTTTGATTCAGTTTATAACTCTTTCAGGGGAATTATTGCCTACTATAGAGTTTATGATGGAGTTATTAAAAAAGGTGATAAAGTAAAATTTGTTGCTACCGGAAAAGAATACCTTGCTGATGAGGTTGGTATTTTAAGAATGGACATGAGTCCGAGAGATGAAGTTAAAGCAGGAGATGTAGGTTATATTATTTCTGGTATCAAAGAAGCCAGAGAAGTAAAAGTTGGGGATACAATTACCAACGCATTGGTTCCAACCACAGATATTATTAAAGGATTTGAGGATGTTAAACCAATGGTATTTGCGGGTATTTACCCTGTAGATACTGAAGATTTTGAAGAGTTGAGGGAAAGTATGTACAAACTTCAACTAAACGATGCATCTCTTACTTTTGAACCTGAAACTTCAGCAGCATTAGGATTTGGATTTCGTTGTGGATTCCTTGGAATGTTACACATGGAAATCATCCAGGAAAGATTAGAAAGAGAATTTGGCATGACAGTGATAACTACTGTTCCTAACGTAAGTTATCATTGCTATACCAATAAAGGTGAAAAACTGATTGTTAATAATCCGTTTGAATTACCTGAACCTAATTTTATTGATAGAATTGAAGAGCCATTTATCTCAGCCCAAATTATTACTACAACAGATTATGTTGGTGCAATTATGGGTTTGTGTATGGGTAAAAGGGGAATTTTAAAAACTCAAAATTACCTTACAACAGACCGTGTTGAAATGAAATTCGATATGCCATTGGCTGAAGTAGTATTTGACTTCTTTGATAAACTAAAAAGTATTTCAAGAGGTTATGCTTCATTCGATTATCATCCAATTGGATATATTGAGGGAGATTTAGTTAAGTTAGATATCCTTTTGAATAAAGATACAGTTGATGCATTATCAGCTGTAATTCACAGGGACCGCGCCTATGATTGGGGTAAGAGAATTTGCGAAAAGTTAAAAGATTTAATTCCTCGTCATCAATTCGAAATCCCTGTTCAAGCTTCAATTGGTACCAAAGTAATTGCACGTGAAACCATCAGAGCGCTAAGAAAAGATGTAACTGCCAAGTGTTATGGTGGTGATATCAGTCGTAAACGTAAATTATTAGAAAAACAAAAAGAAGGAAAGAAAAGAATGAAACAGGTTGGTTCGGTTGAAATACCACAATCTGCATTTATGGCTGTTTTGAAATTAGACTAAATTAATTTTCTTGATTTGAATTGGTTTTTTAAATGACCAAAATCTTGAATATTTTTTTGATTCTTATATTCAATCTTATTTTGTTTGTTGATACCAAACTTAAACCAAAACCATGGAAGTTTTAAATGGAAATCAGGTTTCAAAAAGCCTGAAAATAGCAATAAAGGCTGAAGTTGAGCAGCTAAAAAAAGAAGGAAAAAAAACACCTCATCTAGCCGCAATACTGGTTGGAAATGATGGAGCCAGTATGACTTATGTTGCAGCAAAAGAAAAAGACTGTCAGGAAGTAGGATTTGATTCTACTGTTTTGAGATTTGATTCATCTATCACTGAAGAAGAATTATTGAACGAGGTTATTAAAATCAATAACAATCCAGCTATTGATGGTTTAATTGTTCAATTGCCTTTACCTAAACATATATCTGAAAAAAAGGTAACTGAAACAATCGACTACCATAAAGATGTTGATGGATTTCATCCCATGAATGTAGGATTAATGTTCAAAGGGTTACCTTCTTTTCTTCCTGCAACACCTTTCGGGATTGTTAAACTACTTGAACATTATGGTATTGAAACTTCAGGTAAACATTGTGTTGTAATTGGTAGAAGTGATATTGTTGGCAAACCAATGAGCGCTTTAATGCTTCAGAAAAATTGCACAGTTACTGTTTGTCATAGCAAAACAAAGAATATCGAAGAGCATATTATAAAAGCTGATATTATTATTGCAGCAGTTGGAATTCCTGAATACTTAAAAGCCACAATGGTAAAAGAAGGAGCAATTGTAGTCGATGTTGGAATTACCAGAGTTGATGATTCAACTAATCCGAAAGGATATGTTTTAAAAGGAGATGTTGATTATGCAAATGTTTCAAGCAAATGCAGCTGGATTACTCCGGTTCCGGGTGGTGTTGGACCAATGACAAGAGTTGGATTGCTTTTAAATACATTAGAAGCGGTTAAAAGAAAATAAAAAACATGTTTGTCTCAATTGGCAAATTGTATATCCAAGAATTGAATAAAAAAAGAGGCTGTTTCATTAGGTGAGACAGCCTCTTTTTTTTTAGTATCTATTTTTAGGTTTATTGTCTGAAAAAGTTCTTTTTACAAGTTCAATTCCCTCATTAGTGATCACAATTTTCTTTTGTTTGAATAAAGTACCAATACTCATTTTAAAAGTTTTTTTACTCATACCAAAAACTTCATAAATTTCATCTGCATCTGTTTTATCATGGTAAGGTAGAAATCCACCTTTTTCTTTTAGCATTCCGAAAATTTTGAAAGTCTCCTCTCCTACTCTAGAATATCCGGGTTTGCCATAACCTAAATCAATCAAATCATTTTCTTTAATTTTCTTAATATATCCTTGAATGATTTCACCGGGCTTGATTGGTTTGAATACTTCATTTGAATACAAAAGACCTAAGTGCTTACCATTTATAATCATTTGATATCCCAAATCAGTTTTTTTCAATAACTCCATTTCAACAACATCCTTCTCCTTTAACTCATGTCCTTTGTTATTGTATAAATCTTCAAACAATTCAGAACATGCAATTCTATTACTGAACTCATCATAAAATATCTTGACCAAAACTTCTTCACCATCTTCATGATCACGAACCTGCTTTGATCTTGGAAGGAACAAATCCTTTGGTAATCCCCAATCTAAAAATGCCCCGATTTCAGATGATTTAATAATTTTCAACCAAACGTTTTCTCCAACTATTCCCTTAGCCTGTGCAGTACTTGCAAGCATTTCGTTTTGAGCATTTAGGTATAAAATTACGGTTATTATTTCACCGGCTTTTAAACCAGCAGGAGCCTCCTCATTAGGCAAAAAAACAATTCTGTTTCCAGCTTGTAAAACCCAACCTTCTTCAATTTTGTTTTTTACTTTGAGGGCATGGTATTTGCCTAATTCAGGTGTTGTATTCAATTTTTTAGTTTTTAAATATTTTAAAATTTCCGATTCCCCATTTTTGAAGTCTATAAATGATAGAAGTTCTTAATACTCCTAAACCATAAATGCTACTTCTTCTAAAATTTATTGATGAAGCTTCAGGGAAATATTTCGTTGGACAAGTTACTTCAGCAATTTCAAATCCTTTCATAAAAATTTGAGCGGTGATTTCATTATCAAAAACAAAATCATCACTACAATCATTAAAAGGAACAGATTTTAGCACATTAATATCAAAGGCCCTATATCCGGTATGGTATTCAGACAATTTCTGACTCATCAACACATTTTGAAACAAGGTTAGCATCCTGTTAAAAATGAATTTATACAAAGGCATTCCTCCTTTTAAGGCTCCCATTCCAAGAATTCTTGATCCAAAAACCACAGGATAAACATCAAAAGCAATAATGCTACTCATAGCATGAATTAACTTCGGAGTATATTGGTAATCGGGATGTAACATGATTACAATATCAGCACCTAAATCAATTGCTTTGTTGTAGCAAGTCTTTTGATTTCCACCATAACCCTTATTTTGCTCATGTTTAATCACATGATTGATTCCAATATTCTTACCTAATTCTGAGGTATTGTCTTTACTGGCATCATCAACAAGAATTACTTCATCAACAATATCAAAAGGAATTTCTTTATACGTTTTTTCTAATGTTAATGCTGCATTATAAGCAGGCAATACAACTACTATTTTTTTTCCGTTAAGCATATTAAAAAGCAAAGAATAATAAATAAACTAAAGTCAATACAGGTAACAAAATTGGAATACTATATTTCAAAATATAAACACCAAAAGATGGCATTTTAATTCCTGAATTTTCAGCAATCGATTTCACCATTAAATTAGGTCCATTTCCAATATATGTCATCGCCCCAAAAAATACAGAACCTGTTGAAACGGCTTTCAATAATTCAATATTTCCACTTTGCAGAAAACTTTGTACATCAGCAATTGAATTGATTGAAAATCCTGCACTTGATAAAATTAATGTAAATACGTTAATATAAGTTGGAGCATTATCTAAAACACTGGAAAACAATCCACTAAACCAATAAATTATACCCGAACTTAATTGTAAAGTGTCTTTTTGGTGATGCGCAAATGATTCTAATAATTGTAGTGCCGGTAGCATACTTAAGAAAATTCCAAAAAACAAAAATGCAACTTCTTTTATAGGTTCGAAATCAAAATCATTACTTTTTAAGGCATTTTTGCTAGCATATCTGAAACAAAAAAATGCAGAGCTAAGTTGAATAATTTCTCTTAAAAAAGACAATTTTCGTCCATGAAATTCTATTGCAGGTAATCCATCGATAATATTAGGATCTAAAAAAACAGATGCAACTCCTAATAAAAGCCAGAAAATATTTCTCTTTCCATTAACAATCAGCTTATTCGTATATGAACTTGGATTATCTACTTCATCAAGTTTAGTATTTCGTTTTTCGAAAAAATAGAAAATTGATAATAATATTGAATTTGCTACTATCCATTCCAAAATAAGATTCTTAAATGTCCATGTAAAAGGAATTCCCTTCAGAAAGCCCATAAACAAAGGTGGGTCACCAATTGGCGTTAATAATCCACCTAAATTTGAAACTATAAAAATGAAGAATATGATGTGGTAAGCTTGAATTCTATATCTGTTTAATCTGATAAATGGTCTGATTAGCAAAACCGATGCTCCGGTTGTTCCAATTAAATTGGTTAAAATGCCTGCAATTAAAAGGAAAATCACATTGGTAATAGCTTTCGACTCAACATCAACAAAAATATAAATGCCGCCACTTGCAACATACAAAATGGTTAATAGGCTAATAAATGATGCGTATTCTGCCAAAGATTCAATAGGTAAAACCAGGTTATTCAAAACTACAGCATAATAAGTCATGACAAATAATCCAAGTCCTATACTAATCATTTTGTAGTATTTATGCCAAAAATGAGAAAACACAACCGGCATTACGGCAATCGACATAAGTAAAAATACAAAAGGACTTACCAACCACAAAGGAGGTTCCTGAAAACTGATGGCATTTAAAAACATATCTGCGAAGATAAGCCCTTAGTTCACATTACGAAAAATTGTGATGTGCTCTTTTTTTTAGATATTGCTGCATGATTTATCCTGAAAACCTAGAATCCTTGAGATTGTATACCAAATTTGTAAAAAAGGAAGATGCTCAACTTTGGGTGAAATTCTTTGAAAATGAAGATTCTACAAGATTTTTATTGTTAGATAATCAGTTATCAAATGAAGAAAAAGCAACCAATTGGATTGAAAAACAATCTGAAAGGTATCTGAACAATCAATTTGGTTTACAATGGATTATTTCAAAAGAAACAAACCAAAAATTGGGAATGGTTGGATTGTTATTACAAGAAATTGAATCACGTCCGCAGCTTGAAATTGGATATCATTTATTTCCTGAATACAGAGGGAATGGTTATGCAATTGAAGCAGCTAAGATGTTCAGAGATTTTGCTTTTGATGTTTTAAGTTACGATGAAATTATTTCAATTATTCATCCCGGTAACTATAATTCACAAAAAGTTGCTCTAAATAATGGCATGAAACATACAGGAAATGCCACTTTTAGAAATATTGAAGTTTATATTTTTAGAATTAATAGAACACAATGGAAAAGAGGTTACTAATATTTTTTACTTTTTTTATTTTGATTGGAGTTTCATCAAATGCTCAAACGAAAGTAAAAACGAAACAGAGGGTACTATTTTTAGGTAACAGTTATACTTATGTAAATAATTTACCTATCATAATAAAATATATTGCTTCAATTGAAGGTGATACTTTAACTACTGATGAGAACTTAATTGGTGGTTATACTTTAAAAGGACATTCCACCAACCAAACCTCCATTTCTAAAATTATGCAAGGAAATTGGGATGCTGTGGTTTTACAAGAGCAAAGTCAACTTCCTTCATTTCCAGATGAAACTGTTGAGGAAGACGTTTTTCCTGCCGCAAAATATTTAGATAGCATTATTCATGTATATAATCCTTGTGCAAAAACTATATTTTATATGACATGGGGTAGGAAAAATGGAGACAATTCAAATTGCTCTTTTTGGCCTCCGGTTTGCACATATGAAGGCATGGATAGTCTTTTGAACTTAAGATATAGAATGATGGCAGCACAAAACAATGCTATTGTAAGTCCTGTAGGCCAAATTTGGAAAGAAGTTCGTGAAACCAATCCTGAAATTGTTTTATATCAATCAGTTGAAAGCCATCCTGATATGGCCGGTTCATATGCAGCTGCTTGTTCTTTTTATACAACTTTATTTAAAAGAAATCCATTAGACATTTCATATAATTATGAGATGGACACTTCAATTACAAACCCAATTAAAAGGGCAAGTAAAAAGCATATTTACGATAGTCTTGAAATTTGGGATTATACCTTAAATCCGGTTGCAAAAATGAGCTATTCATTAAGCGGTAAAACAGCAAATTTTTCTAATTTGTCAACCAATGCGAATTCTTATTTTTGGGATTTTGGTGATGGCAGTTCAGATACAACAATAAGCCCATCACATACCTTTGAAAAAAATGGAGTTTATTTGATAAAACTTAAAGCCAGTAAATGTGATATCAATAGTTATGATTCAATTGAAATAGTAGTATTGGCAAGTGGTTTGAGTAAAATTGACAACTATCTTTCTACTGTTTCTATTTATCCAAATCCAAGTGATAATAATATTAATATTCAGTTTAATAAGGAATTTGCTAAAAAGTTAAATCTATATTCAATAAATGGACAAAAAATACTAGAGTTTGACCAAGAAAATATTAGTAAAAACCTAAGCATTGATAACTTGAAATCAGGCATGTATACGGTACAGTTTATCTGGTTTGATGGAACAATCTCTTATTACAAAATATTAGTTAAGTGAGTTAATTTAAATAACATTAAATTCGCATTGTGAGGAATCCCAATCTAGACCCTGAAGAAAACCAACTTAGTAATACCGATAAAGATATTGAGAGGGTTCTAAGACCAAAAACTTTTGATGATTTTACCGGTCAAGCTAAAACTTTGGCTAATCTTCATGTATTTGTTCAGGCAGCAAAACAACGTAAAGAAGCTTTAGACCATGTTTTATTACATGGCCCTCCAGGTTTAGGAAAAACTACTTTAGCTCATATAATAGCGAATGAATTAGGTGCCAGCATTAAAACAACAAGTGGACCTGTATTAGAAAAGCCTGGGGATTTGGCTGGACTCTTAACTAATCTGGAATTTGGAGATGTTTTATTTATTGATGAAATCCATCGATTAAGCGCCGTTGTTGAGGAATTTTTATACTCAGCAATGGAAGATTATCGAATTGATATCATGATTGATAGTGGTCCAAATGCCAGAAGTATTCAAATTGAAGTAGCACCATTTACTTTAATCGGAGCTACAACGCGTTCAGGCTTATTGACAGCTCCATTAAGAGCTCGTTTCGGAATAAATGCTCGTTTAGAATATTACGACAAAGCATTAATGAAAACCATCATTGGAAGGTCGGCTGATATTTTAAATTCATTGATAGATGAAGAAGCTGCTTTTGAAATAGCACGAAGAAGCAGAGGAACACCTCGTATTGGAAATGCACTTTTAAGAAGAACTCGTGATTTTGCCCAAATAAAAGGTGATGGAACTATTAACTTAGATATTGCACAGTTTGCTTTAGATGCCTTAAATGTTGACGAAGAAGGTTTAGATGAAATGGATACAAGGATTCTAAGAACAATTATAGACAAATTCAAAGGTGGTCCGGTAGGCTTAACCACAATTGCTACTGCAATTGGTGAAGATTCAGGAACGATTGAAGAAGTTTATGAACCATATTTAATTCAGGAAGGTTTTATGACAAGAACGCCAAGAGGAAGAGAAGTTACAGATAAAGCTTACAAACATCTTGGAATGGGACCAAGTTATAAAAACAAACTGTTTTAAAATTTAGTCTAAAATTAAATATTTCAAATTATATAAAGAATTCAATAATGACTGAAGCTTTCAAAGCTTTTGCAAAATTTGGTATCAAATTTAAAAGCCTTTTTAAATTATCAAAATATCCCAAAAGTGTATATAATGAAATTGAAAAGGTAAATACGCAAAAGATTGCTTATTTAAGCATTCCACTTGGGTTAATACATCTGCATCATATTTATACATTCAGACCTCAAAACGAATTGGTAAGTGAAAATATTTTCCTTTGGAAACAAGGCATTTTATACTCCCATTCTATTGGTTTGATTGCAACTTTAGTTTTTGGCATCTCTGCATTTGTATTGATTAAAAAGCAAAATTACAATAGCATTTATGCAAAAACCTTACATCATTCATCAATATTATTCTATCTCATTTTTGCTATTGTAATTGTAGGAATCGACCAAAGAATTTCAGCGAATAATAGTCCATTTTTACTTGTTAGCATTGCTATTCCTGCTATTTCTTTGGTTTGGCCAATATCTTCGCTTATCTACAATTTTATTGCATACTTATTTTATTATTATACTGTTGGATTACTTCAAAACGACCCGGATTTATTATTATCGTTAAGAGTAAATGGAATTACATTTTCAACGATTGGAGCTATGGTAAATTTTTTATTCTGGAATAGAACTAGTGAGAATATTTACCAAAAAGAATTGATTCAAAATCAAAAAGTAGAACTTGAAAAAGCAAATGAAACCAAAGACAAATTTTTCTCAATCATTGCTCATGACCTAAAAGGTCCGATTGGTAATATTAATAATGGACTAGAGATTTTGGAAGAAGAGGAATTAGAGGAGGACACTAAGAAAGAACTTTTAAAACATGTAAAAAATTCTGCCAAAAGCACTTATGACCTATTAGATAATCTTTTAAACTGGGCTTTGATTCAAAAGGGACAATTAGTTTTGAATCCTAAAAACTGTAAACTAAATCAAATAATACTCGAATGTATTCAACTTTTAAACGGATTGGCCAAGGAAAAGAAAATTGAAATACATTACCTCTTTATTCAAGAATTTGAAATTTTTGCTGATGAAAGTACAATCAAAACTATTTGCAGAAATTTATTATCAAATGCAATTAAATACAGCCCAATTAATGGAATTATAAAAATTACTTTAGAACATAAAAGTAATTTTTCTGAATTGATAATTGAAGATAGTGGGATTGGAATTGAACAAGAAAAAATTCAAAATCTATTTATAGTTGGAATGAATAAAAGTTTACCCGGAACATCTGGCGAAAAAGGAACGGGCTTGGGTTTAATTCTCTGCAAAGAATTTACAGAAAAAAACAATGGATACTTAACTGTCAGCAGTGAATTAGGAAAAGGAAGTAAATTTATTGTAGGTCTTCCCAATAAACTTAAAATTTAAGTTCTGTTTTCACTATTGAAGTGAATCTTGTTTTTGAAATATAATGATCCGCCAATAATTTACCATTGTACAATAAGGAGAATGTTCCAAAACCTGAAGGGCCATTTTGTGCTGCTAAATAATCTATTTTAGTTACTTCTAATTTAATTCCAATTTCATTTGCATAAGCTTGTAAATCTTTAGCCGATTTATCATGCCATGGACATTGGTCTGAATACAACAAATGCCAATTAGGATAATCTTTCTGCTTATCTATAAAATTGAGAATTTTTGCTTCAAATTTCGACCTTTTAAAACTTTTGACATTCAAATCAAACCTATCTTTACTTTCAATACGAGTAAAGCCATTTTTCAGAAAAACAGTAGAATTGGCCATCCAGGGACCATTAGAACTCAACACACATATGCCTTTCCTTTTTGAAGCCTTTGAGTAATCTTCAACTGCTTTTATTAGCTCAGAAGCAATATTCAGCCCTCTAAATTCCTTAGAAAAAATAACCAAACATTGAATAAACATAAAGTCAGGAGCATAAATTGGTCTCCAAGCGTATTCAGAAGGAATTGCCTCTATAAAACCTATTTGTTTTGCACTTGAATCTTTAGCTATAAAAATGCGAAGTCCCCTTTTATATTCTGATTGATACCATTTCAACTTCTGTTTATAACCTATTGACTTTTTATCTTTAATACAGAAAATACCTTCATTTTCAAGATTGAGAAGATCAACTTCAACTATTTTAATTTCAGAATGATTATTTATAACTGACATAGAAATTTTGCATTAACCAAAAATTTAATAAATTTATACTTTAAACCCCTTATTATGAAATACTATATCAAAGCATTTAACAACTTTAGCAATTTTAATGGAAGAGCCCGTAGGAAGGAATATTGGATGTACCTGCTTTTTAATTTGATTTTTGCCATGGTAGCAATCATTTTAGATAATGTTTTTGGACTTGCTTTTGAAAGCATTGGTTATGGTGTAATATACCTACTGTATGCATTGATAACATTTATACCAAGTTTATCTGTATCTGTTCGACGACTTCATGATAAAAGCAAAAGTGGATGGTACTTACTTTTAGCAATCATTCCAATTATTGGAGGAATAGTTCTGCTATTCATATTAGCTGCAGATGGAGATCCTGGTGAAAATGAATATGGAACGAATCCTAAGGAATTGCCAGAAGAAGACATTTAAATTATAAAAGCCGAAAAGAAAGTTTCGGCTTTTTTTATGCCACAATACTTTAAAAGTTTAGATTTGCCTCAATTTAAAATGAAAAAATCAATCCAATTTATCATAAATCCCAAATCCGGTGGAAAATCTAAATCTAAAGTTCCAGGTATTATAGAAAGTTATTTAGATAAAAATCAGTTTGATTGTGAAATTTCATTTACAAATTCAGAAAAAGAAACATTAAAATTAGCAGAATCATCTGTAACAAATAACACTGATATTATTGTTGCTGTTGGTGGAGATGGCACTATCAATAATATTTCTAAATATGTAAAAAACTCTAATAGTGTTTTGGGGATTATTCCATTTGGTTCCGGTAATGGTTTTGCAAGAGAATTGAAATTATTTGGAAGTATTAAAAACAGCATTCAAATCATAAACAAACAAAACATAAAAGAAGTAGATACCGGAATGGTAAATGAACATTTCTTTTGTAATTTAGCAGGTGTTGGTTTTGATGCTCATGTAGGCGGATTATTCGCTGAATCAACAACCAGAGGATTTCAAACATATATTAAAATCACGCTAAATGAATACAAAAAGTACAAGCCTAAATTGTACAAAATTAAAGCTTCAAATAACGAAATAATAAACGTTGAAGCCTTTATGATTTGTATTTGTAACGGACCTCAATTTGGGAACAATGCTTACATTGCTCCACAAGCAAAACTTGATGATGGAATTTTTGATATTTCAATAGTAAAACCGTTTTCTATTTGGGAAACTCCCACTATTGCTATGACTTTATTTTCGAAAAGAGATAAAGCCCATTCATTTTTAGAAAGATTAAAATCAAATGAATTTACTATTCTAAGAGAGAATGATGACATGGTAAATATAGATGGAGAACCCATTAAAATGGGAAAAGAATTAAACTTCAGAATGTTTCCCAAATCTTTAAAAGTATTGGTACCTTAATCTAAGTGAGTTTTATTTCTTATCAACCTATTACAATATTCTTGTAAATAAGCTTTCATTTTATTCTTCATTTGAATTTGTTTCTCTGAAGTTGATTTCTCATTGATTAAATTCAATTTCATCAATGAATCTTTTGATAAGTCGTAAAAAGCTAAAACATTATTACCATCAAAATGTAAAACAAAAGGATATTGAATCATTTGATAATACCCATCATGAAACTGCACCGCAAAACTATCTTCAGGATAAGTTCCATAACCAAATACCTTACCTTTAAATGATATAGCTTCCAAAGCAATTGGCATAACATCACTTTGAGAAACAGTTCTATCTATTAGTATATATTCTGGTTTTTCAGGATCAAAAACAAAAAGAGGGATTTCAAATTTCCCTTGATTGGTTTGGTAATATTGCCTTTCATTTTCAGCTGCATGATCAGCCACAAATACAAAAACTGAATTCTTGTACCAAGCTTGATTTTTTATTTTTTCAAAAAACGATTGCAATGAATAATCAACATATGAAATGCTTTCGTGAATAGGTAAACTTCCTTTCGGAAATTTGTTTTTAAACCTGTCAGGAATTGGGTAAGGATGATGAGACGAAAGAGTGAAAATTCCTGAAAAGAAAGGTTGCTTTTTATTATTCAATTCATTTGCCCAATACGATAAATACTTATCGTCATAAATTCCCCATGAACCATCAAAATCTTTAATATTAGGATATTCATTCATGCCAAAATAAGAACCATTTGAAGTACTAGCAACTATATTATCAAAACTCATCGTTCCATTTCTTCCACCATGGTAAAATGATGCATTATATTTTTGTTGTTGAAGATAAAATCCAATTCCATTTAAAAGATTCGACTGATAATAACTACTGGGGTAATCTGTATTCATAAATGAAGGCATTGAAGCTATAATACTAGGTAATCCTTCAATCGACCTTTTGCCATTAGAATAAGCATGATTATATACGGAACTTAAATTCATTAATGAATCAATAAAAGGGGTTTTGGATATTCCTTTATTAAAAAATCCAACATATTCCTTTCCAAGGCTTTCAATAACAACTAATACTAAATTTTTAGGTTTTATTTCTTTTGAATCAATCTGATGAATTGGACTATAATAATTCGAAATTTCGTTTTCACTATAGTATTTCCGTTCCTCAACTCCTTGTTGTTGAACAGTCATAATCATATTAAATCCTGTATTAACACTTAGTGGAATAAAATTAGGACCAGCAAATTTTGATGCATCAAAGCTTGTTAAAGGTGTTAAACCCCAACCTCCTCTGGCACCAAGAAAAAATAGAACCATCAAAGCAAAACTAATAAGCATCTTTGGCCAAAGCTGAATTTGATTAATTTTTGTAGATATTTTTTCTGTTTTGATCCAAATTCTATGTAATAAAATGGGAACAGGAATGAGTAAAAAAACAATATAATAATAATCTAAGAGATAACTTTTAAGCAACTGGAGCCACTCTCCTACTTCAGACAATAAATCAATTCCACTTCGTTTACCAGAAAATCTGAAATAAGCTGAATCAATTAAATTTAAAAAGATAAAAACAGTATTAATCGTAACATAATACCATTTTGCTAATAAATTCAGCAGTTCTGAAGGTTTAAAAAATTGAAAAAAGCTGATTAGAATTAAAAGAATATTTGAATAAATAATAGTTGAGGTATCGTACCATGTGCCAACCCAAAATGCATTTAAAACTGAAGTTAAACCAAACTCAATAAAAACCGGATTTAAGACTAAAAAAAATAATCTAGCAATACTGTAAAAAATCAGCAGAAAAATAAATCTAAGTAATAAAATCTTGAATTCGCGCATTACCTCAAAGGTAATTAGTCATTATGGTTTTACATAAAATCGCCAAATTTTATATCGAAATTAATCGAAAATAATATTGTTAAGTTATCTAATTACAATTTTCTTAACACCTTTTTTTGTTGGAGTTCCAATTTCAATTGTATAAATCCCACCTGGAGCATTACCAGGAAAATCCAGTTTTAATATTTGATCTCCTTTATTTAGAGGAGAATCAAATAATTCTTTCATCAATCTTCCTTCCATATTATACATTGTTATCAACACTCTTTCTGATTGCTCCAAAGGAAATGAAGCAAAAAGGATATTCTCATTTGGAACTACTGCTACATTAAAATCAAACTTATTCTCTTCTTTTAAACCACTAGGAAATTGAAAATCCAATTCCAATGAATCCTCAAGTAAAAAATCACCATCTGAAGTATTGTCGTTATTTGACGCGATTCCGGAAAGATAGAATTTGATTTTTCCTAAATTTGATTCAGGTGCTTTCCATTTAAAACTCCATTTTCTTGAACCAGAGCCATAAGTTTTAATTGCTGTATGTGTGACAAAATCAGAAACTCTTAAACCGGAATCTTGAATTTGAATGAATTCTCCTACTGGAATTGAAACAACTTCTTTTTGTCTTGCAGATACTCCAAATCCAAACCTTTGACGATTTGGATAGAATGATTCAACATTAATTGTATAGGTCTTCCCCGGTTCATAAAATGTGGGATTTCCTTCGACAGAAATTTTAATAGAAGAATTGATATTAGGTGTCTCCGTATTTCTATGACAGGCGGAACAATCACCTTCACCCGGTGCGCCGGTTAAGTTTAAAACTCCATCAGAATTTGAAAACAATTCGCTGGCGAATAAAATACTCATTGCCAGAAAAGTAAATACAGTAATTTTTCTTTTCATAGAATTGGACTTAATAAAACCAAGACAATAAAATTCTGAAAAAGGATGTATGAGCTGAAAAAAAAATTATTCGAACCTTAAAGCCTCAATAGGATCAAGCTTTGAAGCCTTGATTGCAGGATAAATTCCACTAATTAAACCAACAAAAAGGCATAATAAAACACCTCCTAAAATCCATAACCAGGGAATTATAAAACCTCCACCTACAAAAGATGAAACTATATTACCAATTGCTATTCCTAAAATGATTCCACCGATTCCTCCAATTTGACAAATCACAATAGCTTCAATTAAAAACTGTTTTCTAATAGCAGATTGCGTTGCTCCAATAGCTTTTCTAATGCCAATTTCTCTTGTTCTTTCAGTAACCGAAACAAGCATAATATTCATTAAACCAATTGCAGCTCCCAATAATGTAATAAACCCAATGATTGTTGCAGCCATGGTAACATATTTTAAATTACCAATTAAATCCTCAGCCATTGCATCAGATTTATATATTTCAAAATTATTTTGAGCTGTTACAGGCAAACGTCTTAATCTCCTAAATAAACTTGTAGCTTCTTCAACAGCTAGATCAATTTGAGAAACATCTTTTACTGCAACTGTAATAACAGTGCTCATATTGGGCATTGAAAAAGTTTGATAAGCATTATTAATAGGAACAATTACTAATCTATCGCCTCCAAATCCCATGCTTGCTCCTTTACTTTTAAGTGTTCCTACAACTCTGAATTTGGCACCACCTATAAATACACTTTCGCCTAAAGGATTTTTTGATTTAAATAATTTTGATTTGATTTCACTCCCCAATAAAACAACATTGGCAGCTGAACTAACTTCTTTTTCAGAAAAATTTCGACCTTTATCAATCTCATAACCAGCAACCCCAAGGTATCTATTATCACCTCCCATAACCATAATATTGGGGTCGGTTTTGTTACTTTCATACTTTACTGTACTAGCAAAACTTGCATTAACACTTAAAGAAACAGTGGCCGGGAAATTAAATTCTTCAGAAAAACTTGAGGCTTCTCTAAATCCTATGGTTTTATATTTTTTGGGGAATTTACCACCACCATTAAAACGAATATTCTGACCTCTATTTTTGATATTAAAGGTATTAGCGCCCATGCTTGAGAAATTGTTATTAATTGCAGATTTCATCCCATCTATGGCAGTTAGAATACCAACTAAAGCCATTATTCCCAAAGAAATAATTAAGGCTGTAATTACAGCTCTAAGCATATTTCCTTTGATGGAACCTAATGCAATTTTTACATTTTCTGTTAAAGTCATCGACTTATTTTACCTTTTGTTTTTCAATAAATTTGAAACCTTTTTTGCCATTTTGCTCTGTAAAATCAATAATCATACCTGCAAAAAAGAATACCTGCCCCGGATTGTAAATGACATTTAAACCTTGAATTTCAGATTGTTTATCTTTATCACTCATTTCATCAAAGCCAATTAATAAACCTTTATCCTGAGCATTTTTCTGACGAATTCCAACTCGTAAAAAGTGTGAATCAGGAATATTTAAGTTAACTCTATACAATTTTATAGCATCTAATGCATCATTTGTAAATTCAATCAGATTCATATTAGATTTTGTTTCTCAGGAAATTTGCAATACGTTTAACCAAAACAGGACCTTCATAAATAAAACCGGTATAAACCTGAACCAAACTTGCTCCTGCTTCAATTTTTTTCATTGCACTTTCTTCGTTAAAGATACCACCTACACCAATCATTGGTATTTTTCCTTCACTTTTCTGATTGATGTATTTTATGACATCAGTTGATTTGTCTGAAAGAATTTTTCCACTTAATCCACCTGCACCAATTTCATCTACAATTGATTTATCTGTTTTTAATCCTTCCCTACTAATTGTTGTATTAGTAGCTACAATGCCTTCAATTCCTGTTTCGTTCACTATCACCACAACATCATCAAGCTGCTCTTGAGATAAATCAGGAGCAATTTTAAGCAAGATGGGTTTATGAGGAAAGTCTTTTTTTATAAAAGTATTCCTCGACTCAATCAATCGGCTCAAAATCTCCATTAGCGGCTTTTTATCTTGTAATTCCCTTAAATTTGGTGTGTTTGGAGAACTTACGTTTACCACAAAATAATCAACCAGATTATAGAGTTTTTCAAAACAGATTAAATAATCTTGAACAGCATTTTCGTTGGGAGTAATTTTATTTTTACCAATATTACCTCCAACAATTAAGCCTTTAGGTCGGTTTTTTAATCTTTCTGCAACTACTTCTACTCCTTCATTATTAAAACCCATCCTATTAATTAAACTTTCATCCTTTTTTAAACGAAACAATCTTGGCAACTCGTTACCGGGTTGTGGCAAAGGAGTAACAGTGCCAATTTCAATAAATCCAAAACCAAGTGCACTTAATTCGTTTAAATAAGCTGCATTTTTATCTAATCCTGCTGCCAAACCAACTCTGTTTGGGAATTTCAATCCTAAAAAGTCAAATGAATTTTCAACTTTATAAGTTTGAAGAAGTAATAGTTTTACAAATGGGATTTTGAAAACAAATTTCATGAGCCCAAAAGTGAAATGATGGGCGGTTTCTGCCGGTAATAAAAACAGAAAGGACCTTAATAATCGGTACAAAGTGTTTAAAGTTTAGTTCAACAAATTTAAAGGTTCCGATAGAAAAACCTTAAAATCAATTGCATTTGGGGATAAAAGATAAAGCTTATCCACAATTGTAAAATTATTTTAATCCAAAAAAAAGAATCAAACAATTTTAAACATTGAAAGTTATTGAATTAAACAAACTAACAAGTGTTATTTAGAATGATTATAAATATACTAAATGTGATTAAAATTATACCCCTAAAAACTTTGATAAATCTCAAGTCCTCATAAATTCGCACGCATCGAAAAAACCACTACAAAATGAATTGGGTAAACAAAATGTTCTCATCATCGCTTGGTAAGAAATTCTTTATGGGTCTTACCGGATTGTTCTTATGTTCCTTTCTTGTGATTCACATGGTAGGAAATCTTCAATTGTTTAAATCTGATTTCGGCATGGCCTTTAATACCTATGCTGTATTCATGACAAGCAATCCTTTAATTAAAACAGTATCTTATTTACTGTATTTATCAATTATTCTACATGCTATACAAGGCATCAGACTTGTATTTCAAAACAAAGCTTCTAGACCTGTACAGTATGCCGTCTACAATGGGAAAGCCAGTAGTTCATGGGCTAGCCGAAACATGGGCTTATTAGGAACTATTCTTTTAGTTTTTATAGTTGTACACATGAGTGATTTTTGGTTTGAATATAAATTCGGTCATGTTCCTTATGCAAACTATTATACTAATGTAGAAACAGGTGAAACTAAATTTGTACCTGCTCCTCCTGACCACAAACAGTTTAACAAAATTGAAGAATCTGTAATTAGTTCTGCAGAAGGTCAATTTAAGGTTACAACTGTTAAAGATTTATATGCAGAAGTTGCAGAAGGATTTAAAGAATGGTGGTTGGTGCTTATTTATATTGTTTCAATGGCAGCCGTAAGTTTCCACTTGTATCATGGATTTCAAAGTGCATTTCAAACTTTTGGTTTGAATCATAGTAAATATAATGGTCTGATTAAATTCATTGGATTATGGATATTTTCTATAGCGCTGCCGGCTGGATTTGCGGCTATGCCTTTATATTTCTTTTTTAAGTAAATAATTAAATTCTTTATATGAGTTCATCAAAATTAGAATCCAAAATTCCTGAAGGAAATCTTGAAACCAAATGGACAAAATACAGATCTACTGTACCATTGGTAAATCCGGCAAATAAAAGAAGCCTAGAAATAATTGTGGTTGGTTCTGGTTTAGCCGGTGCTTCTGCGGCTTCAACTTTAGCAGAATTGGGATATAAAGTTAAAGTTTTCTGTTTCCAAGATTCTGCTCGCCGTGCACATAGTATTGCTGCACAAGGTGGAATTAATGCTGCAAAAAATTACCAAAATGATGGTGATTCAGTTTATAGACTGTTTTATGATACTATTAAAGGTGGAGATTACAGAGCACGTGAAGCTAACGTTTATCGCTTAGCTGAAGTTAGTGCGAATATTATTGACCAAAGTGTTGCTTCAGGTGTACCTTTTGCACGAGAATATGGTGGCTTGCTTTCAAATCGTTCTTTTGGTGGAACTCAAGTTCAAAGAACGTTTTATGCTGCGGGTCAAACCGGTCAACAATTATTATTAGGAGCTTACAGTGGTTTACAAAGACAAGTTGGAATGGGAGCAGTACAAATGTTTGCTCGTCATGAAATGCTTGAAGTTGTAAATATTGATGGTGTTTGCCGCGGAATTATCGCCAGAGATTTAGTTAGCGGTAAATTGGAAAGACATTTCGGTCATGCCGTATTATTATGTACCGGTGGTTACGGAAACGTGTTCTTCCTTTCTACAAATGCTATGGGTTCAAATGTAACTGCTGCATGGAAAGCACATAAAAAAGGTGCCATGTTTGCTAACCCATGTTTTACACAAATTCATCCAACATGTATTCCTGTTTCAGGAGATCATCAGTCAAAATTGACTTTGATGTCTGAATCATTAAGAAACGATGGAAGAATTTGGGTTCCTAAAAAACAAGAAGATGCAAAAGCAATCAGAGAAGGAAAATTAAATCCAAATCAAATTAAAGAAGAAGATAGAGATTACTATTTGGAAAGAAGATACCCTGCTTTTGGAAATCTTGTACCACGCGACGTAGCAAGTCGTGCCGCCAAAGAACGTTGTGATGCAGGATTTGGTGTAAACGCTACAGGTGAAGCTGTTTATCTGGATTTTGCTTTTAACATGAAGTACAAATACGGTAAAACTGAAGCTACCAAAAAAGGAATTGCAAATCCTACAGAAGAACAGTTAAAAGCTTTAGGTCATGAAGTTATCAAAGAAAAATATGGTAACTTATTCGACATGTACCAGCAAATTACCGGTGTAAATCCGTATGAAAATCCAATGATGATTTACCCTGCAGTGCATTATACAATGGGTGGACTTTGGGTAGATTATAATTTGATGACAAATGTACCGGGGCTTTATGCTTTGGGTGAGGCAAACTTCTCAGACCATGGTGCTAACAGATTAGGAGCTTCGGCTTTAATGCAAGGTTTAGCTGACGGTTACTTCGTTATTCCTTACACTATTGGTTCATATTTAAACAAAGAAATTAGTGTAAAACCAATTTCTTTAGACCATCCTGCATTTGTTCAAGCAGAAAAAGAAGTTGAAGAAAGAATCAATAAATTCTTAACCATCAACGGAACTAAATCTGTTGATTATTTCCACAAAAAATTAGGTTTAATTATGTGGAATAACTGCGGAATGGCAAGAAATTCTGAAGGTTTAACCAAAGCTATTGAAGAAATCAGAGCATTAAGAGATGAATTTTGGAAAAATGTTCGTGTAACAGGTTCTGCTGATGAAATGAATCCTGAATTGGAAAAAGCTGGTCGTGTTGCTGATTTTCTTGAGCTTGGAGAACTTATGTGCTTAGATGCTTTAAAACGTAATGAAAGTTGCGGAGGTCACTTCAGAGAAGAATATCAAACTGAAGAGGGAGAAGCATTAAGAGATGATGAAAATTACAAATATGTAGCTGCTTGGGAAATGAAAGACCTTGGAAACTGGGAATTACATAAAGAAGATTTGATATACGATAACATCAAAATTGCTCAAAGAAGCTATAAATAATCACCAATTAAAATAAAAATTTATGAGCGAAAAACATATAAATGTTACTCTAAAAGTTTGGAGACAACGTAATAGCAAAGATAAAGGTGGATTTGAAACCTATCCAATGAGCGGTGTTTCAACAGATATGTCATTCCTTGAAATGTTTGACGTATTAAATGAAAAATTAATCATTGATGGAAAAGACCCTGTGGCTTTTGATCATGATTGTCGTGAAGGTATCTGCGGTATGTGTAGCATGTTTATTAATGGCCGTCCACATGGTCCAAAACAGGCTGTTACTACTTGTCAGTTGCATATGAGAAGCTTTAACGATGGAGAAACTATCGTTGTTGAACCATGGAGAGCAAAACCATTTCCTGTTATCAAGGATTTAGTTGTTGACAGATCTTCATTTGATAGAATTATTGCTGCTGGCGGATTTATCTCAGTAAATACAGGAAATGCGCAAGATGCTAACTCACTTCCAATTTCTAAAGAAAATGCTGATGAGGCTTTTGCCGCTGCAGCTTGTATTGGATGTGGTGCATGTGTTGCTGCTTGTAAAAATGCATCTGCAATGCTTTTTGTTTCTGCAAAAGTTTCGCAGTTAGCTTTGTTACCTCAAGGACAACCTGAAAGAAATCAGCGTGTAATGGAAATGGTAGCTCAAATGGATACTGAAGGATTTGGTTCTTGTACCAATACTGGTGCATGTAGCGCTGAATGCCCTAAAGAAATTTCATTGACTAACATTGCTAGAATGAATCGTGATTATGTAGTAGCTGAATTAAGCTCAAAATAATTAGATTTTTATATTTGAAAAAAGGCTGTTTCATTTTGAAGCAGCCTTTTTTGTATTGTTTTAGGTAATCCTTAACTATGGTCTATTTCACATGGATTTCTATTTGTTAGTATAGGATTTTCGTAATATAACTATCACTTTAAATAATATTCATTCTAGATGCAACAAAATTTAGTATTTTAGCGTCTACTCTAAAAACAATATTTTGCAAAAGCTTCGTATTTTAATTCTTGCATTCTGCCTTTTACTTTTTGCCTCTAAAAGTATGGCTACCCATTATAGGGCAGGTGAAATTACGTATAGACAAATTGAACTTACAATCTATGAAATAACTGCAATTACCTATACTGACCCAAGAAATACAGGAGCAGACAGGCCTGAGATAGATATTGATTTTGGTGATAAAACTTCGGCTTCAGTAGCTAGAGTTAATGGTACTGGTGAGATTGTAAATACGGACCCCAATAATATCATCAAAAAAAACATTTACAAAACTACTCATACTTATCCCGGGCCTGGAATGTATTTGATTAGTATGTTAGATCAAAACAGAATTGCCGGAATTAGAAATATTAATGATGGTCGGTCTGTAGACATTGCATTTTATGTAGAATCATATTTAAATATTGTTGCAGGTTTTGGATTTAATCAAAGTCCGATTCTCTTGCTCCCTCCTATCGACCTCGGCTGTAAATTCAAAGTTTTTAAACACAATCCAGCTGCCTACGACCCAGATGGTGATAGTTTAAGTTTTACTTTAATTCCACCCAAAAAAGCTAAAGGAGAAGATGTTGCGAATTATGTTACTCCATTTTTTACTGATTCATTTTCATTAGACAAAAAAAATGGTCAGGTAACGTGGTCTACACCACAGGTTTCCGGCCCCTATAATATTGCAATTAAAATTCAGGAATTCAGAAAAGGAGTTTTAATTGGCTTTGTGGTTAGAGATATGCAAATCTTTATTAATGACAATTGCATAAATAATCCACCTAAACTCTCCATTGTAAATGATACATGTATAGAAGTTAATCAGCTTTTAAGGAAAACCATTAGTGCAACCGATATTGATCCAGGTCAATTTATTACTTTACAAGCTTATGGAGGTCCATTTGTACAAAACAATAAACCTGCTACAATGAGTCCCAATCCGGGTTATGGATTGTCACCGGTGGCATCGGTTTTTAATTGGACACCTTCTTGCAATGCTATTAGGTACAGACCTCATCAGGCCGTTTTTAGAGCTACTGACAATCATCCTTTTGATCCATTAAGTGATATTTCATATTGGAATATTAAAGTAATTGCACCTTCACCTAAAAATGTTCAAATTGTTCAAGATAGTAATGGATTTAATTTAAGTTGGAGGAAAGATTCCTGTAATTTAGCTTATGGTTATAAAATTTATAGAAGAATTGACTCTAGTTATTGGAAACATGCAAATTGTGAAACGGGGGTTCCTGAGTATACAGGCTTCACATTGTTAGATACAACTTATGGAGTTGATAACGTTAAATATTTTGACAATCAATTTGGGAAAGGACTTTCTCCCTTAATTAGATATTGTTATATAGTAACAGCGATGTATCCGCCAAGAAGTGAAAATGGAATTATCATTTATAGTGAAGAATCTGAAAGTTATGCCAGTGAAGAGGTTTGTGATTTGATTTTAAGAACCAAGCCAATAATAACCAAAGTGAGCGTAGAGTCAACCTCTACAACATCTGGTAAAATAAGAGTTAATTGGTTGAATCCTGAACAAATTGATACAGTTGACCAATACCCTCCGCCATATAAAGCTCAAATTCAAAGAGCTGTTTTAGGTGAAACTAATTTCCAAAATGTTGGTCCTTCGTTTATCTATAATAAATTTGCAGATTTAAAAGAAGAATCAATTGTTGATTCCCTTATAAACACACTTTCAAATATTTACAACTATAAAGTCCAGTTTTATTACACTAAAAACAATCAAGAAAAACTATTAGAAGAAAGTATTGTAGCTGGTTCTGTTTATTTAAGTAATTATAACAGTGATAAAAGGATTCGATTAACCTGGTCACCTGATGTTCCTTGGAAAAATAATGAAACAATTATTTACAGAAAAAACCAATCTGATGTTTTTGATTCAATCGGATTTAGTAAATCACAGGAATACATAGATGTAGGCTTAGTAAATGGTCAAACATATTGTTATAAAATTCAAACTAAAGGAAATTATAACCTTAGGTTTTATCCAAATTTGATAACTAATTTTTCTCAAGAAATTTGTGGATCACCTTTAGATACAATTAAACCGTGTCCTCCAATTTTACTAATTGATACTCCTTGTAACAATTTAAATAGTTTGAAGGTGATTTTGAATTGGTCATATCCTACAGATTGTACAAATGATTTAGTTAGCTATAAAATTTACTGGAAACCTAATAAAAAAGAGAATTGGACATTATTAGCAACTTTACCTGCAAACATTTCAAGTTATACAGATGAAAGAGAAAATTTAAAACTTACAATTGCCGGTTGTTATGCCGTAACTTCAATTGATTCTTTTAACAATGAAAGTTCATTTGGAAATGAAAAATGTATCGATAATTGTCCATATTATGTTCTACCAAACGTATTTTCACCAGATAATGAAGATGATATAAACAAGCTATTCAAACCATTTCCATATAGGTTCATTAATAAAATCGACCTTACAATTTATAATAGATGGGGCCAAGAGGTTTTCAAATCAACTAACCCTGATATAAACTGGAATGGAAAAGATTTGGAATCAGGAATTGAATGTTCAGAAGGAATATATTATTATATATGTGATGTATATGAGAGCTACCTTGAGGGAGAAAAAAAGAGAACAATTAGAGGCAGCATCCAAATAATTAGATAAAAAGTGTTTACAGGAATAATTGAAAATACAGGAAAACTTGTTTCCAAAGCTGAATCAGGTTCCAGTATTGATTTTTGGTTTCAATCAGAAATCAGTAATGAATTAAAAATCGACCAATCATTAGCACACAATGGTGTTTGTTTAACCGTTGTCGAATTAAAAGACGGCCAACATAGAGTTACAGCAATTGCAGAAACTTTAGAGAAAACCAATTTAGGAGAACTTGGAGAAAACCAATTGGTAAATTTAGAAAGATGTATGCCAGTTAATGGTAGGTTTGATGGTCATATAGTTCAAGGGCATGTTGATGAAACAGGCATTTGTATAGAAAGAAAAGAAACAGAAGGAAGTTGGTACTTCAGGTTTAGAATTACAAATAGTGACAATAAAGGCTTATTGGTAAACAAGGGAAGCATTTGTATCAATGGAGTAAGTTTGACTGTTGTTGAGGCAAAAGAAGATTGGTTTTCGGTAGCAATAATTCCTTACACCTATAATTTCACTAATTTTAATGAAATTGAAGTAGGTTCCAAAATAAATCTTGAATTTGATATATTAGGTAAATATGTCCAAAAACAATTAGACTTAAGGTCATAAAAAAAGCCGGATAAATCCGGCTTTTTTTATTGGAATAAATTGAATTACTCACCAACAACTTCAACTGAGATGTTGATAGCAACATCACGGTGTAAGTTTAAAGTAGCTTCATAAGTACCTAAAACTTTAACATCACCGATTTCAATTTTACGTCTGTCGATATCGTAACCTTTAGTTTTTAACACTTGAGAAACTTGAAGTGGAGTAACTGAACCAAAGATTTTACCATTAGCACCGGCTTTCATACCAATAGTAATAGCTAAATCTTTTAATTGTTCTGATAAAGCCAAAGCATCAGCTTTTAACTTCTCACGCTTCATAGCACCTTGACGGTTATTTTCTTCTAACATTTTCAAGTTACCAGGGGTTGCCATTAAAGCATAACCACGTGGGAATAAGAAATTGTTTGCATAACCATTTTTAACTTCTACTACATCACCTTGGTGACCTAGATTTTTCATGTTTTCTTTAAGAATAACTTTCATTTTCTGGTCCTCCTGTTTTATTTCAATGAATCACCTTCGAATGGAAGAACTGCAATATGACGAGCACGTTTAATTGCTTGAGTCACTTTACGTTGATACTTTAAAGAAGTACCTGTTAAACGACGTGGTAATACTTTACCTTGATCGTTAACAAATTTCATAAGAAAGTTTGCGTCTTTGTAATCGATATACTTGATACCATTTTTACGAAAACGACAGAATTTCTTTTTCTGAGGAGCCTCAGGAGTGGTGTTAAACACCATGGCTGGGTTAATTTGCGATTTCTTTTTCATAATTACTTAACTCCTCCTTCCTGTTTTTGCTCTTTTTTGCCCTGGTTGAATTCACCATTGCGTTTACGAGTGTTGTAAATTAAAGCGTGTTTGTCAAGCGCTACTGTTAAGAAACGCATGATACGCTCATCACGACGGAAAGCTAGTTCAAATTTCGAGATAAACTCAGGAGTTGCCCTAAACTCATACAGTATGTAAAATCCAGTAGTTTTCTTCTGGATTGGATACGCAAGTTTAGTCAAACCCCAGTTTTCTTCATGAACCAGCTCTCCGCCATTTTCAGTGATAAGAGTGCGGTACTTTGATACTGCATCTTTCAACTGATCTTCGGAGAGTACGGGAGTGAAAATAATCACTGACTCATAGTCTTTTAAGACAACCGACTCTGCTGTGCTAGATTGGTTTTTAGTTGCCATTTACTGGGAATTTATTTTTAAAAAGGACCGCGAAAGTATGGATATTTTTCTTATTATCAAACATATCCTTACAAATAATTAAAATATTTTGCTCCCTTGTTTAAATCAAAAGTATCTAATTTAAGTCATTTTTTTCGCAATTATCCTTTAATATGTCCTCTGACAAGTAAAAAGTAACTTTTAATCCCTATTTTCCCACCACTCCAATTAAAAAGCCCAAAAACATTAATGAAGATAAAGTGGATTTTATTTCTTATTCTCTCTTTAGGATTGAGCACCAAATTATTTTCAACGCCCAAAGTCCGTCATTTTTCTGAAATCTATAATATCGATTCTAATGCCATTCAATGTCAAATCTATATTGATAATTGGAATGTAAAGGATGCTAAAATTTTAATCACTAAAATTGCATTAAACCCTGATTTCAAAAATTCTTTAGAATTACAATGGTTATATGAAATATTTACAAGTCAGGTTAATAGTATTGAACACAATTTTGAGCCTGCTAAAGAATCAATTCTAAAAGCTATCAACTTATCTAAGGAAGTTAAAAATCCTGAAATGCAAATTGAAAGTTTTATTGTTTGTGGCGATTTATTTGAAGAACAAGGTGATATTCCAAATGCATTATCCTTTTATTTAGCTGCAAAAGACCTATTAGATAAAGGTTATATGCAATCAAGAAAACCATTTATTCTTAATAAAATTGGTACCATTTTTTTTGTTGACAAAAATTTTAATCAAGCGGCAAATTATTTCTTTGAAGCAAATCGACTTTATAATTTATACAAAGATTCAATTATCGGAGTTCACTATTGGATGCAAAATGCCTATGGTAATTTAGGATTATGTTATGAAGAATTAAAAGATTATAAAAAATCCCTGTTTTACTTCAAAATGGCCCTAAAAGTTATACAAATTGGTTCCTTTCCTAAAAAAAGACCATTGGGTGTAATTTATTCAAACATGGGGCATTTATACCATTCAATGGGGGATTTGAAGAATGCTAAAAAATATTATGAAAAAGGAGTCCAATATACTTTAGATCCAAATCAGCATGAATTAAGACACGGAGCAAAAAAACAATTGGAATTAGCTAAAATTCTAATAAAAATGAATCTAATAAAAGATGCTCGCTGGAGAATTGATAGTTCATTTAAAATTATTAACTCAGAAAATATTATACGGTTAAAAGGCACTTATTTTTCAACAGAACTAGCATATTATGAAGCTATAGGAAAACTTGATGCTGCTTTATTATACTCGAAAAAATTTAACTATTTCCAAGATTCAATCTATGAAACACAGCTAAAACTTGGTTTGTCTAAACAAATTCTTAGCCATTCTTTAAATCAAAAAATAGTTGAAAATGAGCTACTTCAAAAAGATAATGAGCTAAATAATTTTAAGAATAAAGCTTATTTTGGTATATTAATTATACTGGCAGTTTTGTTTCTAGGAATAATTTATGTTTTGAGGTTGCAAAACAAAAGGAATCTGGAATTAAACTCAGCTTTGTCTGAAATTGAATTACAAAAACAAGAGTTACAATTTTCAAATTCGAATATTAATTACCTTCTACAAACAGTTGCTCATGACTTAAGAACTCCTGTTGGAAACAATCTATCTTTAAGTAATTTGCTTTTGGAAAGTATTAAACTACATCCAGAAGATAAAGATTTAGTTAAATTGATGAATACTAGCAGTCAACATGCCTTATCGATTATGGAAGATTTACTGGACCATTCATTAATTGAAAGAGGTGACATTTTACTAAATCTTAAAAATTGTAACTTAAATGAACTAATAAATGAGGCCATTCAGGTTTTAAATTATAAAGCTGATATTAAAGGAATAAACATCATTTCAAATCTACCCGAAAATTCGATTTACGCTAATATTGATGGCAGCAGAATTTCAAGAGTTATTCAAAACTTGATTGCAAATGCAATTAAATTTTCACAAAAAAATAAATCAATACTAATTGAATTAATAGAAAACCCTGAAAAGTACATAATTAGTGTAAAAGACTATGGAATTGGTATGGATGAAACAACAATTAAATTTGCATTCGATTCATTTACTTCTGTAGGAAGAACCGGAACCTCTGGCGAAAAATCTTATGGATTAGGACTTTCTATTTGCAAAAAACTCGTTGAACTTCATTCAGGCAGATTGTATGTTGAAAGTATTGCAGGTAATGGATCAACCTTTTATATTGAAATTCCGAAACTTAATTAAAACGTGAAGAATTTGTGGTTGAAGTATTCTTGTTTTAATTTAAATTGGCCGCATGGAAAATTTTGTTGTAAGTGCCCGAAAATATAGACCATCCAGATTTGATACGGTTATTGGGCAGGAACATGTGGTACAAACTTTAAAAAATGCAATAAAAAACAGGCATCTCGCCCATGCTTTTCTTTTTTGTGGTCCACGTGGTGTAGGTAAAACAACAAGCGCCAGATTATTGGCAAAAACAATCAATTGTACAAATCTATCTGAAGATTTTGAAGCCTGTGACCAATGCGACAGCTGCAGAGCGTTTAATGGCAATGCTTCATTTAATATTTATGAGCTCGATGCTGCATCAAACAATTCAGTTGATGATATCCGAGGTTTAGTAGAACAAGTTAGATATGCCCCACAAGGCGCTCAGTACAAAATCTATATTATAGATGAGGTGCATATGTTAAGTGCTCAGGCATTTAATGCTTTCCTAAAAACTTTGGAAGAACCGCCTCCATATGCAAAATTTATTCTGGCAACTACAGAAAAACACAAAATCCTTCCTACAATTTTATCTAGATGTCAGGTTTTTGATTTTCACAGAATTAAAGTTGATGATGCTGTTAAACAATTAAAGAAAATTTGCGAAAGCGAACAAATTACAGCAGAAGAAGAAGCTTTACATGTGATAGCTAAAAAGGCAGATGGTGCAATGCGTGATGCCTTATCTATTTTTGATAGAATCGTTAGTTTTAGCGGAAATACCATTTCATATTCAGATGTTATCAGTAACTTGAACATTTTAGATTATGATTATTTCTTCAAATCTACCAATATGCTTTCCAATGAAGATTTGCCGGGAAGTTTGTTGTTATTTGATGAAATTCTAAATAATGGATTTGAGGGCCAGCATTTCTTACAAGGTTTTGCTGAGCATTTAAGAAACTTAATGGTTTGCAAGCATCCTGATACAACAAAACTATTGGAAGTAGCTCCAAATGTTGCAGGCAAATTTGCTCAACAAGCTCAAGCATGTTCTTCAACATGGCTATTAAATGCCTTGAACATCCTTAATCAAACCGATTTTAATTTCAGACAAAGTAAAAATCAAAGATTACATGTTGAATTAGCACTGATGAAACTTTGTAACCTTCAAAGAGCTATAACTTTAACTGGACTTGATGATAAAAAAAAAAGTCTGAATTAAACATCCAACCTGTTTCAAGTTCTACCATAAATGAGCAAAAATCAGAAACGTCTCCTTTACAGGAAACTAAAATTGAAACACCGAATATAATTGATAAAAAGCCTGAAAATACTCCTCCGGTTATTCCTATTTCGTCACTGAATTTAAATAAAGCAAATCAATTGGATTTGTTAAAAAAGAAAATTCTTGAACAAAAGGAAAAACCAATAGAAAATCAATCAGGCGAACAAACTACTGAAAATCAAATCTTAACAACAGAGGTTTTTAATCTGAATCAGTTTGAAAACGTTTATAATGAGTATATTCAGGTTTTAGACAAAACAGCGAAATCTAGAGTGTCAAGTTTTCTAAGAAACAGTAAGTTTAAACTTTTAGAAAATTCCATTGTTGAGTTAGAATTAAGAAGTAAGCTTGAATTAGAATTACTTGAGGAACAAAAATTAGATATGATTCCTTTTTTTAGAAGTGGATTAAAAAATGCTAATTTCGACTTTACCTTTATAATCAACACAGACTTAATTCAACAAACAAAAAAAGTAAGCAAGCAAGATTTATTAAAAATCATGGTTGAAAAGAATCCCCTAGTTTCAGAACTTGTTCAAGGTTTAGGTTTAGAATTAGAATATTAAAAATGAATTACATTAAAAAAGATAGAATAAATAAATCGATAAATTATAGAATTCGAAAGCTATTTAGTTACTTTCTAAAAGGTTTATTGATAACCTTACCAATCTATGCAACCTACCGAATTATCAGGTCATTGGTAGAAAGCATTGATGAGGTTTTATTGTTAGAAACACCAGGTTTAGGTTTTATTATCGTTATAGGTGTCATCATGTTGATTGGTTTAATTGGGTCAAGTTTCCTAACTCAACCAATTTTTGAACTAATTGATGGCATATTAAATAAAGTTCCATTTGTTAAAACAATTTATGGCTCTGTTAAGGATTTAATTGAGGCATTTGTAGGTGAAAAAAATAAGTTCTCTAAACCTGTAATCGTTGAATTAAGTCCTGGCATTTTTAAACCAGGTTTTATAACACAGGATGAATTAATCGACCTTAATTTACCCGGCATGGCAGCAGTATATTTCCCTCATAGTTATGCTTTTTCTGGAAATCTTTTCCTTGTAAATAAGGATAAGATTCAAGTTTTCAAGGGTAGTTCAAGTGGTTTAATGAAATTTATAGTTTCTGGCGGAGTAAGTGAACTTGATAAATCTAATACTGAAACCGAATTATGAGAGTAATTCTTGATTTTTTAAGGTTAATTAGAATCAACAACATCCTGATGATTGCTATCACTCAGGTATTCGCCTACTATTTTTTAAATCCTACCATTGAGTTTTACAGCATATTTGAAAGAAATTTTATATTTCTGATTATTAGTACATCTTTAGTCGCATCTGCAGGATATATCATCAATGACTATATGGATGTAAAACTTGATTTAATAAACAAACCGAACAAGGTTATTGTTGGCAAATCAATTTCAAGACGATGGACTATGCTTCTTCATTTTGCCTGCACAATAATTGCTATGGGTCTGGCTTATTCAATTGGTAAAAAAGTAATGTTAGCCGTGTTTTTTAGCTCTTGCCTTTTATGGATATACTCTCAATTCTTAAAGAAAACTTACCTCTCAGGTAATATTCTGGTTAGTTTGCTAACGGCTAATACACTGTTAATTCTGTTTTTCTTCGATAAAAATGTATTATCAAACGGAATTATTGTTTATGCAATATTTGCCTTTATGTTATCTCTGATTAGAGAAATTATCAAGGATACTGAAGATTTAAGGGGCGACCAGCAATTTAAAAGTAAAACACTACCAATTGTGCTTGGAGTTAGGAAAACAAAAAACGTATTACTTTGGCTTCAAACTATCCTAATTATTTTAAGCTTTGCTAACATGAGTTTTTTTGGAATATTAAGTTATAGTTCCGATAAAATCTATTTATTGTTTTTCATGTATCAATTGCTTTTTGTGCTGATCCCAATGGGAATTATGTGGTGGTTAATAAAATTAGCTGATACAAAAAGAGATTTTTCCAGACTGAGTTTTATAGCAAAACTGATCATGCTAAGCGGAATTATAAGTATGGTATTCTGGAGATTTTAGTTTTAAAAAACTAATACTTTCCCTGTTCAACAAAAAATTCAGTCCAAACAATAGAATTAAAATCTATCTTATCAAAACTAACTTCAGTAACTTTTGAAAGTGGTGAACCCTTTTTTGTCCAATTTATCAATGATTCTAATTGTTCTTTTTCTCCATGGGCCAAAATTTCAACATCACCATTCTTTAGATTTCTAACCCTTCCTTGAATTCCAAGATTTAATGCAAATTCTTGGGTATAGTTCCTATAAAATACCCCTTGAACCCTTCCCTTGACCAATATTCTAATTTGACTCTTCATTCTTTCTGTTTTTTATATAATTCAAAAGTGATTGGGTACAATTATTAATTATCTCATGAACTTCATAAAACCCTTTTAAATCTCCATAATATGGATCCGGAACTTCATTTAAATCTTTAATATTTGGATCAAAGCTCCTCAAAAACATTAATTTTTCAGCTTTAGCACTATTTATATTTTTTAGATTTCTAAGATTACTTTCATCCATAACCAGGATATAATCAAATTCATCGAAATCTTGTTCTTTGAATTGTCTTGCTCGGTGTGGCATTTCTATACCAAACTCTTTCGCAACCTTTCTTGTCCTTGCATCTGCTAATTCACCAATATGATAAGAAGCAGTTCCACAAGAGTCAACAATAAAACTTGAAGACAAATGATTCAATTCAAGATGTTTTAAAAAAAGGGCCTCAGCCAAAGGTGAACGGCAAATATTACCTAAACAAACAAATAGTACTTTTATCATACGAATTTTTACTGCAATGATATAGCTTTGTGAATAATGCGCTTTGCTGTACTTTTAATAATTAGTGTTTTTATTTCATTTAAAGCTGATGCCCAAATGAAGGGTTATGGAATTGAACCTTTTGGTGGGATCCATTATGCAGCTAATGTTATTGACAAAACAGGGGCAAACATGAATGGCTATTGTGGAGGAGTAGATTTAAAGTTCTTTCTAAATCAAAAAAGACCAAATTTATTCAATGAGTTATACCATAATCCTGATTTAAGTTTAAATTTAAGATTATGTAAACTAAACAATATCGATACTTTTGGATATTCAATTGCTATTTTCCCACAAATTGAAATCCCAATCAAAAAAAATTCCAAGTACTGCCTTTCTGCTAAAATTGGTTATGGTTTGAATTTTAATACAGAACAATATGATTTCCATAAAAACTTTGATAACAGAGCAATTGTAAGTCCTGTAAATTTCGCTTTAGATGCAGGTTTGATTTTAAACTACCGATTGACTTCTCGAAATGAAATTGGAATCTCTGGTGGATTATACCATGTTTCTAATGGAAGCCTTAAAATGCCAAATGGAGGAATAAATGTAGTTTATACTGGATTGAGTTATCGTCATCATTTCGAAAAATACCTCGACTTCAAATACAAACCCATCATAAAAAATAAAGCTTATGAATCAATGTATATTTATACGATTTACTTAGCTACAGGGTATAGGGAAATAGCCTATTTCACCTCAACAAAATCGTTTTGGGTAGGAAGTTTAAATCAACAATTTACAAGAAAAATTAGCAGGCTTTATCGATTGGGAATTACCAGCGATATGTTTTACGACGCCTCTCCTTCTATTTGGGAAAATAGTTTAAGAAGTTTAAAGTCAATCCAAACTAAAGAAAAACTGCATTTAGGATTGGGCTTTTACCAACAATTTGATATTGGGAGGTTCTTTCTGCCCTTTTCTGCAAATATGTATCTAACAAAAGTAAGCAGACCTTTTTATATCAAATTTGGTTTAGGTTATCAATTATCCAATAAATGGAGTATTGGCAGTTTTTTCAAAGGTGGGATAAAAAATGGTTCAAAACTGGATAGTGATTTTATGGAATGGAGTTTAGGTTATTCAATAAATAGATAGTTTTATCTTTCACTTGCGTATCTAACAAAATCAATAGTTTGCAGAGAAAAAAACTGAGTTCCTTTTTTCTTTTTAAGCGCAAAATTCCTACTAAAATCACCTTGACCATTTTTACCGAATGCAACAAAATCGAATGCATTTTGATTTTCAACTAAAGGCACTCTTGAATAATTAATTGAATGAGGCAATAATTGCCAATTTCTGGTATCTGCTTGTTCTGATATTGCTCCATAAATACTGGCAGCCAAAGCCAATCCATCCTTTTTTTCTTTTCCAGCTTTATAAACAACAATTTGTTTTAGTGCAGCTCTTAGTAATGCTTCACCTAATTCTTTTGTCATTCTATCTTCAAGACTTTTATATGCAATAGCATTTACATCTTCAACTATTTGAAAATCGAAACTCTTATTATTATACTTCAATATTGCCTTTTGATAATAAGGTTCACGACTTACATATTTAGGTAAAGCAAGTCTAAAAAATCTCATATCCAATAGGTCCTTCTTATCGTCATTATTATCTACTTTGTACGGAAAGCTTATTCCTAAATCATGATTAACAATTTGAACCCAACCATTATTTCCAGGTAAAATCGAAAAATTAATACTGTTTTGTTCTTTGATAGGACCTAAACCATTGTTCCAAAAAAACACAATTGAGTTTGAAAGCAAATCAGTTGATTTATTAAATTTTAAACCGAACTTAACTTCGTATTGTTTCTGTTCTTCAAAAAATCCATTTAAAAAGGCTGTTCTAATTAAATCGAGTTTAAGTTGTTTAGGAACCGGAGTTCCAAGAAGTTTCTGGTAATCCTCTTCATATACCTGATAGGCATTTTTATATGCTATATATGCATCATTATATTCGCCTTTTGAATCATAAATAATACCAAGCAAATTATGAGCAAATGCATCTCTTTTATATTTATTTGCTGATTTATATTTATCAGAATTTTTCTGCATTTTCTGAAGCATCCTTTTTGCTTCAATAAGGGCAGCATCACTATCTCCAATCATTAAGTAATTTAAAGCGCCGTAATAGTGAATTAATACCTGCTCAAAATCTTCACCAGCATAAGTTGTAACATTTTTATTTGTTAAAAATGATGCTATTTGTTGGGTATATTTTTTCTCAAAATCTTCAACAAAATAATCTGCTTTTCGGAAATAGGTAATGCTACTATCATATTTTTGGTTCATCCATAAAACAGTTCCTTTATTTAAATAAAACAATAACCTGTTTTTTTGAACTTTTTCGAATTTTACATCATCTGCTAAAATCTTTTCGGCTACTTCAAAATTGCATTTATAAACAGCATTCATTAAAGCTTCATTCTTTTGATAATAAGTTGCACATGAACTCATCATCAAAAGAATGAATACTAAAAAGATTTTTATAATATGAAAGAACCTTAGCATTTAAGATTTAGTTTTTAACGAATTTTTTGATTTGTTTTTCACCTATCCAAACTTTTTCGTTGGTTTCCAAATCTGTTAATTCTAAATTGATTTGGTATGACACAACTTTTTGATTTTTATATTCATCAACAATGGATGTAATTACTCCACTCATAATAAAATCAGCACCTTTTTCTTTACCCCATTTTTTACGACTTTCTTCACTGGCAAAAGTTTGTTGATCGTTTCTTTCATCCCTTGCTTCTACCCTTGCATCTCCACTTTGGACAACACTTACAGTACCTGAGTTAACAAAAGAACGCTCCATATTTTTGATAAAATTAGTGGCATCAATATGTTCTGAAGTCTTATTTTTTACCTGTCCTATAATAACTGTTGGTTTCTTGCCGAATTTATTTTCGAAATTGATTCTCCAAGGTCTATCTAAAACATCCTTAATCATTTCTTCTGCTACAAGTTTTGAATCAGTATCGTTCCATCTACCACTTAAATCAACAACTTGATTTGGATCGATACGTTGAACCTGTCTTTTAGGTGTACAATTTGTAAATGAGATTGCAGCAAGTAGAATTGCCGAAAAAAATAGTTTTTTCATAATTTTTATACTTTATCAATTTTAGTCAAATTTCATTCCAAAACATTTCATTAAAAATAAATAACACGTTTTTTTAAAGCAAAAGGCAATATTTGTATTTAAGTGGAAAAATAAAATCACTTAAATTTAGTTTCACCTTGACAATTGTCCAAAACAAAAAACATTTGAAAAACCTATTTTACGCTTTACTGCTGATTTTAAGTTCATGTTCGTCTTCTGAAAAATTTACGTTAAAAAAAGAAGGTTCTGATATAATTTTAAATGGACCGCTAGAAAAATCATATTTAAACAATCCAAAACTTTTTCCTTGGTTTTATTATGGTTACAAAGCTTATCAGCCAAAAGATTCAATTCTTAACTTACTAAAACCGGAAGTATCAAAACTTGGATTTTTGATTTTTGCCGGCTCATGGTGTGGTGATACCCAGAAAGAAATTCCGGCATTTTATAAAGTTGCCGATTTAATTGGAGTAAAAGACGATCAGATTCAACTAATTATGGTTGATAGGAACAAGCAAACTCATTTTATAAAAACTTCAGTTTTGGGAATTAAACCTGTTCCATGTATAATAATATATAAAGATAGCGTTGAAATAGGCCGTTTCATTGAATCAAGTAAAATTTCAATGGAAGAGGATTTATATCAAATTATAAATCAACATTAATCGAATAAAAATATATCTGTTTAGTTCAATTCATCTACTTTTGCAGCAAAATGAATCAAAAGCCATTAATTTTAATTTCAAATGATGATGGGATTACAGCTCCAGGCATCAGAGCATTAGTAGAAGCTGTGAAAGATCTGGGTGAAGTAGTTGTAGTTGCACCTGATAGCCCTCAAAGCGCTATGGGACATGCAGTTACTATTTCAAAACCTCTAAGATTAGAAGAAACTAAACATTTTGAAGGTATCCGATCATTTCATTGTAGTGGAACACCGGCCGATTGCGTTAAAATAGCTGTCGATAAAGTAATGCACAGAAAACCTGACTTATTACTATCAGGAATTAACCATGGTTCAAATAGCTCAATAAATGTTATTTATTCAGGAACTATGAGTGCCGCGATGGAAGGTGCAATTGAAGGAATTCCTTCTGCCGGTTTTAGTTTATGCGATTTTTCATATAATGGTGATTTTACTTTGGCTGCAGAAATTGCAAAAAAAATAGCTCAAAATATTTTAGAAAACGGACTTCCAAAAGGTGTTTTATTAAATGTTAATATTCCTAAAATCAAAAAAGATGAATTAAAAGGAATTAAAATTTGCAGACAGGCATTAGCAAAATGGGAAGAAGATTTTGATGAAAGAAAGGACCCAAATGGTAAACCATATTTCTGGTTAACCGGCAAATTTGTAAATTACGATAATGGAAATGATACGGATGAATGGGCTTTAGAAAACGGTTATGTTTCTATTGTTCCTGTTCAATTTGATTTAACAGCTCATAATGCTATTGCTTACTTAAACCAATGGAATTTTAAACATGCAGATTAAAGATAACTTTTTTATTGGCTTTTTTCTTGGATTATTAGGTCCAAGTATTGGAATATTAGGCTTTTACTTATACAAATTCTCTTCATATAATTTATTAGGTTTTTTAGATTTATCCGTAAAAGAAAAATTACTTTCTCCCCTTCTAAGTTTGTCATGTGTAATAAATCTTGGAGTTTTCTATTTATTCATTCATTACGAGAGATATTTGACCTCCAGAGGTATCATCTTCTCGACCTTTTTATATGGGTTTACCATAGTAGTATTGAAATTTTTCCTTTAAAAACTACACAACTATCTGATAATTTGAACCTTAAGCATTCAAATAATTTTATTAAATTCTACTTAAAATCCTCATTATTTTTGACAATGAGTTTATTATCTTTGCAGTATGCGCAAAATTCTAATTTTACTGCTTTTCATAACTAATCAAGTATTTGCTCAAGAAATTATCAAACAACCAATTAAGGTTCTTGACAATCATTCTAACGATGTTAGTGCAGCAAGATTTTCTCCTGGAAAATTTAACATAATTGCTTCAGGGACATGGGATCAAAAAATAAATATCTTCAATGCTGATAGTCCTTTTAACTTAATAAAAAGCTGGAAAGCACATGAAGCTTCAGTAAACTGCCTTGCTTTTAATTATACAGGAAGTTTATTGGCATCTGGAGGTAGAGATTTTCAGGTTCATATATGGGATTCATTATATAGATTAGTTCCACTATTTGAAGATGCAAAAATTAGGCATGAAGCCAATATTAATGCATTAATGTTTGATAGAGGTGGAAAGTTTTTGTTCAGTGGATGTGAATCAGGCAAAATAATCATTTGGGATTTAGTAGGTAAAAAAGCTGTAAAGCAATTAAACACGGGTGTTTCCATTAATTGCTTTGCGCCTTACACAAACACTTCTTCTGTTTTTGTAGCAGGTGCTGAAAGTAAAATTAAACTTCTTAATTTAGTTAATGGTCAAGTAATAAAAACATTTGATGGACATACAGACATTGTAAATTCTATTGCAATTAGCAAAAATTACAAGTATTTATTGAGTGGATCAAATGACAAAACTGCCAGGTTATGGGATTTAAAAACATTTAAACAAATAAGAATTCTTCCTGTAAATTGTTGGAAAGTTACTGCTGTAGCATTTTCAGATGATTCTAAATATTGTGTAACAGCTTGTAATGATGGTTCTATAAAAATCTGGGAAACAGAAACAGGTAAATTAATAAGTCAGGTTGAAGAGCAGAATTATAATATCAGAGATATTTCATTTAATAAAAACGCAGATTTAATTTGTGCAGCAGCAATGATGAAAAATTCTGAAGAATACGGACCAAGAATTTTTAAATCAAAAATTCCGGTTCCTGCAAAAATTCAACCATCCAATCCATCAAAATTGCAAAAAGATTTTGATTCAATGTGGAAACCAAATCCATTATCAAAAGAGGATTCATTGTTACTAAAACAAGGCAAAAATTCTTCATTACCAAATAATTCAAAATCGGGTAAAACATTACCAACTAAATTGGATACAGCACGGATTTATAAAACCCCAATGAACCCCGTAAAAAAATGACAATTAAACTCAAACAAACGTTAGTTTCTATAGTTTAGTATACAAAAGAAGCTTGCCTAACGCACGTTTAGGGGATTTCTTTTTTGAAACTAGTCTTTTACAAAAAGATTACTTTACTATATTGCAACGCATTTAAACCATACCGGAACCTCACAAAAAGTAAGCAAAATGAAGATTTTCAACTCATTAACAAAAAGTCTTTTTTTATTTTCACTATTATTCACCTTTGGTTTTAACCTAAAAGCCCAGTCGGCTGATGAAGGAAAAACCCTTTTTACTGCAAATTGTACAGCTTGTCATGCAATAAATGACAAAATAGTTGGTCCTGCTTTAAAGGATGTACACAAACGCAGAGAAGAAGCTTGGTTAGTGAAATGGATTAAAAATTCACAAGCAATGGTAAAAGCAGGAGATCCTGTTGCCGTTCAATTGTACAAAGAAAACAACGAAAGTGTCATGACATCTTTCGAAAATTTAAGCGATGTACAAGTAAAATCAATTATTGCCTACATAAAAGCAGAAAGTGAAGCTCCTGCAGCAGCAACAACTGCAGATGTTACCGGCGATAAAACAAATTCAAAAGTAAACAATGAATCAAATGAAAGTTTGGTATCATCAATCAACTGGTTATTATTGGTAATTTCAATATTGTTGGTAACTGTAATTAGTTACGTATTCAGCATTTTAAATAGAATCGGTAAAATTCAAGGCAAAGAAGTTATTAACTGGACCAGTGTAAACGGTTTCTTATTATTAGCATTCCTTGTTATTGGATTAATCGCTGCAATCTGGGAATTTGCTGTCCACAGTAAATTAACAGTATTTGCTGATGGTGCAGCCTCAGTTCATGGCGAAGAATATGATAACATGTTTATGATTACTTTAATCATAACAGGAGTAGTTTTTGTTATTACACAAATTCTTCTTTTCTGGTATGGTTTTAAGTATAAAAATGATGGTAAAAGAAAAGCGCTTTACTATCCTGATAATCACAAAATCGAATTATTATGGACAGTAGTTCCAGCCATCGTTTTAACAGTATTAGTTATTCGTGGACTTTTTGTTTGGAATGATATGATGTATTCTAAAGAAGAAAATCCAAGAAACGTAGAATTATTTGCTTATCAGTTTGGTTGGGATGCTAGAATTGCAGGTGCCGATAACAAATTAGGCGCTTATAATTTCCGCGAAGTAGGAAAAGCAAATGCTTTAGGCGTTGACCCTAAAGATGAAAAAGCAAAAGATGATATCATCGTTAAAGAACTTCACTTAGAAGTAAACAAACCTTATCATTTCTCGTTTAGATCTAAAGACGTAATTCATAGTGCTTATTTCCCACATTTCAGAGCTCAAATGAACGTAGTTCCTGGTTTACCAACACAGTTTTCATTTACTCCAAGTGTTACAACTGCCGAAATGAGAACTAAAACCGGAAAAGCAAATTTTGATTATGCTTTGTTATGTAATAAAATCTGCGGAAGCGCACATTACAGAATGAAAATGGTAATTATAGTTGATACTAAAGCTGATTATGAAAAATGGTTAAAATCTCAAAAGACTTTAGCCCAATCTACTCCTGTAGTAACTGAAAATACTGTTGCATTAAAATAAACCCAACCATCAAAAAAAGAAATAAAATCTAGTATATGAGCGATCACAATTTGCACACAAATCACGACGATCACGGACATCACGAAGAAACCTTCATCTCGAAGTATATCTTTAGCATGGACCACAAAATGATTGCCCGTCAATTCCTAATTACAGGAATTATCATGGGAACTCTTGGTATGTTGATGTCAATGATTTTCAGACTTCAATTAGCATACCCGGATATGAAATTCCCTTTCCTTGAAGGAATTTTAGGTCATTGGGGAAAAGATGGTAAATTAGACCCTAACTTTTATTTAGCATTAATTACAATCCATGGTACAATCATGGTATTCTTTGTACTTACAGCAGGATTAAGTGGAACATTTAGTAATTTATTAATTCCGCTTCAATTAGGTGCAAGAGATATGGCTTCACCATTTATGAACATGTTGTCATACTGGTTTTTCTTCGCCTCTTCTTGTGTATTAGTATTCTCTTTATTTGTTGATGGTGGACCAGCTTCTGCAGGTTGGACAGTTTATCCTCCTCTATCTGCTTTGCCTAAAGCCATTCCTGGATCAGGAGTTGGTATGACACTTTGGTTGGTTTCAATGGTATTATTTATTGCATCTGCCTTACTTGGTGGTATCAATTACATTGCTACCATTCTAAACATGAGAACCAAAGGAATGAAAATGACACGTATGCCATTAACTATTTGGGCATTCTTTGTAACAGCAGTATTAGGTTTATTATCATTCCCTGTATTATTAGGAGGTTCTTTATTATTAATATTTGACAGAAGCTTTGGTACTTCATTCTATTTATCAGAAATCGTAGCTGAATTAGCAGGTGGAATTGAAAGAACTGGAGGTTCTCCAATTTTATTCCAACACTTATTCTGGTTCTTAGGTCACCCTGAAGTATACATCATTTTATTACCTGCATTAGGTATTACTTCTGAAGTAATTGCTACTAATTCTCGTAAACCAATTTTCGGTTACAGAGCAATGATTGGTTCTATTTTAGCTATTGGAGTATTAAGCTTTATAGTTTGGGGTCACCACATGTTTATTACCGGAATGAATCCATTCTTAGGTTCAGTATTCATGTTAGGTACCTTAATTATTGCCGTACCATCAGCAGTTAAAACATTCAATTATTTAGCTACACTATGGCAAGGTAATTTGAATTTAACACCAGCTATGATGTTTGCTATTGGATTAGTTTCATTCTTTATCTCGGGTGGATTAACAGGTATTTACTTAGGAAATGCTGCATTAGACATTAATTTACACGATACTTATTTTGTTGTAGCTCACTTCCACTTAGTAATGGGTAGCGCTGCGATATTTGGAATGATGAGTGGAATTTACCATTGGTATCCGAAATTGTTCGGAAGAATGTTGAATGAAACTGCAGGTCATTTCCACTTCTGGTTAACTTTAATCTCTGCATATTGTGTATTCTTCCCAATGCACTTCATGGGATTAGCTGGTGTACCTAGAAGATATTATGCAAATACTGCTTATGATCAATTCAATGTATTCATTGATATGAATGAGTTCATTACAATAGCTGCATTATTAGGTGGAGCTGCACAATTAATTTTCTTAATTAACTTCTTCTATTCTGCTGTTAAAGGAAAACGTGCACCACAAAATCCATGGAAATCAAATACTTTGGAATGGACTGCTCCAGTTGAACATTTACATGGTAACTGGCCTGGAGAAATTCCTCATGTTTATCGTTGGGCTTATGATTACAGCAAACCAGGTCATGATGAAGATTTCATTCCTCAAAATGTTCCGGATAGAGACCAAATGGATCCGTTGGATGAGCCTACAAGCTTGCCTGAACCTAGTTTAACTAAAGTTCACCACGCTAGTACAGCTGAAGTAGCACATTAAAATATGTAAGTCGGTATTTTCACGATACCGACTTACCTAATAAAAAAAAGTTGAACGCTGAAGAAAATTATATTATTAGATTTAGACGATTTGGTATTGCTACCATCATCGCAGTGTTCTTTCTCATATTTGTAGGTGGTTTAGTAAGAAGTACAGGAAGTGGCATGGGATGTCCGGATTGGCCAAAATGTTTTGGACAATTTATTCCTCCAACCGATATCTCTCAATTACCGGAAAATTATAAATCTAAATTTGCAGTTGCCGGAAAGGAAATTGCTGATTTTGATGTTTATAAAACCTGGATTGAATATGTAAACAGATTAATTGGAGTTGCTATCGGATTTTTCATTCTCCTGACGGTTATTTTCGCTTTTCCATATTTGAAATCAGACAAGAAAATATTCTGGTTAAGTTTCTTAGCTTTCATTTTAGTTGGATTTCAAGGATGGATTGGTTCAAAAGTAGTATCAACTGATTTAGCAATATGGATGATAACAATTCATATGCTGATAGCTTTAGTAATTGTTGCATTATTAATTTATACAATTACACAAAGTCAAAACTTTACTATCACTCAGTTTAGTTTTGACAAAAACTTAAAAATGCTCATTTGGCTTAGTTTAATAATTTCAGTTATTCAAACAGTCAGTGGAACTCAAGTTAGAGAAAGCATTGATGAGTTAGCATTAAGAATTGATAATAGAAATTTGTGGATTGATCACATGAAACCAATATTCTATATCCATAGAAGTTTAAGTCTTTTGAACTTATTGATTAGTGTTTTACTTTTCAATAAATACAGAAAACTATTCCACCGTCATCAACTCATTTATAAATCAGGCTTAGCCTTAATTTTATTAATGAGTACGCAGGCATTTACGGGAGCGATACTGGCTAATCTAGGTTTTCCGGGTCAATTCCAAAGTCTGCACTTAACATTAGGAAGTCTAACAGCAGGATTGCAAATTTTTATTGCAATCTTACTGTTCACAAAAACAAAAATAGAAATCGCTTAAAAGCGTAATAAAGTGAAAGTAAAAACAATAACACATAACTCTGAAGCATTAAACGGCTTGGAATTGATAAGGTCAAAAGCCAGAGATTACAACCAGTTAGTTAAAGTAAGACTAACATCTTTGGTTGTATTTTCTTCGGTTATTACCTATTTAACTGCAAGCCAGGGTGCAATCAATTGGTTCGAATTAACCATGCTTGCAATCGGAGGATTTTTGGTAACCGGATCTGCTAATGGCATAAATCAGGTTATTGAAAAGGATTTCGACAAATTAATGCAAAGAACAGCAAACAGACCTGTAGCGACGAATAGAATGTCGGTTTTAGAAGCATCTATTTTTAGTGGATTGATTGGAATTATTGGAGTAAGCATGATTGCTTTATTCCTAAATCAAATTTCAGGAATATTAGCATTTGCAGCATTAATCTCTTATGCTTTCCTATACACTCCATTAAAAAGAATTTCACCAATTTCTGTTTTTGTTGGAGCATTTCCCGGAGCTATACCTACAATGTTAGGTTGGGTAGCATTTACCGGAAAAATCGATGCATCAGCACTTGTTTTATTTGGAGTTCAATTTTTCTGGCAGTTCCCTCATTTTTGGAGCATTGCTTGGATATTAGATGATGATTATAAAAGAGCAGGATTTAAAATGCTTCCATCAACACCAGGAAGAGATAAATCCACTGCATTACAAACCTTAGCATTTAGTTTAGTATTAATCCCAATTGGAATGTTACCTGCACAAATGGGAATATCTGGAATGATATCAGGAATTGTAGGCATTTTGGGAGGATTGATGTTAAGTTATTATGCATTTAGATTATTTAAATCTTGTGAAATAAAAGATGCCAAAAAATTAATGTTTGCTTCTTTTATCTATCTACCAATGGTACAACTAGCATATTTAATTGATAAAATCTAACATGGCAACTCAAACAATAGAAAAAAATACATTCAGAGACCCTGAATATTTAATTAACCCAAAGAGAGCAATTCTTTGGTTATTAATTGTTGCAAGTGTAATGTTATTCGCAGGTTTTACCTCTGCATATATTGTAAGAAGAGGTGAAGGAAACTGGGAATTATTTAATGTACCTTCAAGTTTTTTATATAGCACGATAATCATTGTAATTTCATCAATTACTATGCAATTGTCGCTCATGAGAGCCAAAAAAGATGTATTATCTCAATCTAAAATTTTATTGTTTTCAACTTTTGCATTAGGTTTAGCATTTTGCTTAACCCAATATTTAGGTTGGCAACAATTAATTGCAGATAATGTATATTTTGCTTTTTCAAATCCATCTAACTCATTCGTTTATGTAATAACAGGAGTTCATGTGGCACACGTATTAGGAGGATTATTTTTTGTATTAGCTATGATTATTCAAATGCTGAGAAAGAAAATTAACTCGAACAATACATTATTTTTAAGTATGTGTAATACCTATTGGCATTTCATTGGAATCCTTTGGATTTACTTATACATTTTTTTAACATTATACAGATAACCCTATAAAACCAAGCAACCGTTTCAAACATGGCTAACACAACTACATTAAGTACCGAAAAAAAATCAACTTGGGGAGGCGGAAAATCTCCGTTCAGCGTAAGTTATGGAAAATTAATGATGTGGATTTTCCTACTTTCTGATGCATTTACATTCTCATCATTGCTTATAGCTTATGGCTTTATTAGATATAGCTATCAAGAACCTATTGCAAATACAATTGTAAAACCATTAAATCATGTTGCAGATAACTTCGTTGAAGCTATGCAAAATGCTGGTTTGTTTGTTCAAGATCATTGGCCTGCACCAGAGTTAGTTTTTAATCATTTCCCTTTTGTGCATGGAATTCACTTACCATTATTCTTCGTAAGTTTAATGACTTTCATTTTGATTTTCAGCTCTGTTACAATGGTATTAGCTGTTGAAGCAGGACATAGAATGCAAAAGAAAGAAGTGGCAAATTATATGTTATTAACTATCATTGGTGGTGCTGCATTCTTAGGTTGTCAAGCTTGGGAGTGGTCAACATTCATTCATGAAGGTGCAAGATTAGACTATAATCCATTTGGCCCAAGATCATTTGCAGCATTATTCTTTATTGTAACAGGATTTCATGGATTCCACGTATTTTCAGGAGTTGTATTAAATGTTATCATTTATATCAATGTTCTAGCTGGTACTTATGATAAAAGAGGCCATTACGAAATGGTTGAAAAAGTTGGTCTATACTGGCATTTTGTAGATTTAGTTTGGGTATTCGTATTCACTTTCTACTATTTAATCTGATTATTAAAATAAACTTACCATATCATGGAACATACCGAACATTTAGAACACACAGAAACTCCTTCAAATATGAAGGCCCAGATCTGGAAAACATTTTGGATTTTATTTGGGTTAACTATAATTGATATCGCTCTATATTTTGCATTTTTGAGCTACCACTCAATGTGGAAAAATGCCTTATTTATTCTACTCGGAATAGTAAAAGCATGGTTTATTGTTGGAGTATTCATGCACATGAAATTCGAACGTAAAGTATTAATGTATATGATTATTGTACCTATGATTTTCGTTGTGTTCTTTGTAGCACTTATGTTAATCGAAGGAGATTTTACTAACGCATTAAGGTGGTAATAATGAAGCGTAAAGGCTTTTGGCTGGCAACCGGAATAATAATTATTCCGGTTGTCTTGTTTTATATATTCAATGCAGGTTCTCAGAATTATGAACGTCTCCCATATCTTGGAGAGAAAATTCCCCCTGCAAAAGCAAATGAGGATACCGTATTTTATACAGTTCCAGATTTTAATGTGAAGGATCAGGTTGGTAAAGAAATCAACCAGAAACATTTAAATGACCACATTTATGTTGCAAACTTTTTCTTTGCTTCTTGCACTGATGTTTGTCCAACTATGAATAGAAGGTTGCAAACTGTTTACGACAAATTCAAAGAATTTTCAGAGGTTCAATTTGTAAGTTTTTCTGTTGATCCTGAAAATGACAGTATTCCTGTTTTGAACAATTACGCTAAAAAGTTTAGTGCTGATGCTAAAATCTGGCACTTCACAACGGGCACAAAAGATGAGATATTTAAAGCAGGAGCAGGATTTTTACTTCCGGTTTCTATAGAAGATAAAACAATTGACCATAGTCAGCAGTTCATTCTAGTAGATAAGGCAAATCATATCAGAGGTGTATATGATTCAGGAAGTGATGCTGAATTAAAACGTTTAGAAGGAGATTTAAAATTATTATTATATGAATATCACGCCCCAGGAACAAAAAGATAAGAATATTTTCAGGTTAGCAATGGGAATTTCAATTGTTGTTTTCATTGCAGTAGTTGTTCTGAATCAACAAGTATTACCAAAACCAAAAGTTCTACCTTCTTGGACATACACTTTACCATTAATAAATGCTTTTATAAATGGAACTTGTAGCTTATTGTTAATGTTGTCATTGTACTTTATTAAAAAGAAGAATATCAATGCACATAAGAATATCAATTTAACAGCTTTCATTTTATCATCATTATTTTTAGTTTCTTATGTTTTGTATCATTGGTTAGCTGATGATACTAGTTTCCCAAAAGACAATCCATTAAGAACAACGTATTTGTTTATATTAATTAGTCATATCATTTTAGCAGCAATTGTATTACCATTGGTTTTAATGAGTTTCTATAGAGGCTTAATGATGCAAGTTGAACTTCATAAAAAAATAGTTCGCTTTGCATATCCTATTTGGTTATATGTTACAATAACAGGTGTAATTGTTTATTTGATGATTAGTCCATATTACCCGGTTTTATAGGAACAATTGTTCCAAACAATCATTTATTAAAAAACTAATTTCGTATGAAAATGAAATCAAAAATATTCCTAATCATCCTTTTATTGGTATTCACAATTATTTCAAATGATACATTAGCGCAATGTGCTATGTGTAAAAGTAATTTAGAAATGGCAAGAGAAGGTGGTGGAACAAACGTTGGAAATACTTTAAATATGGGAATACTATATTTGTTAGCCTTACCATATCTTGTTGCTGGCGTTTTTGGATTTATATACTATAGAAATTACAAGCTTAAAAAAGCTAAAATAAGCAACTAAACAATGTGTGATCAACTTGAACCATCAAAAGGACTTTCAATAATTAAAGCCAAATGCCCTCAATGCCAAAGCGGTAAAATGTTTACTCATTCTGCATTTAATCTTTCAAAGTTTATGGGAATGCATGAGACATGTCCGGTTTGTAAATTAAAATTTGAAATTGAGCCGGGATTTTTTTGGGGAGCTATGTATGTTAGTTATGCCTTTACTGTTGGTTTGATGTTGGTTATGGGTGGACTTATTCTATTAATTTCAGGTGGTAAAGCAGGTTTTTATACTTATATCATTCCTATTATATCAGCCTTAATATTGAGTTCACCTTTTACATACAGATATTCCAGAGTTTTAATGATTTATTTGTTTTCGCCAATCAGATTCAATCCGGAACTTGCAAACAAAAAATAATTCAGATAGCGAATTCATTGTATTCTATGATTCCTATTGCGTTCTGTGCAATAGATTAATCAAATTTATTTTACTATTTGATAAAAAAGCTCAAATAAAGTTTGCCCCTATAAACGGCAAAACTTATCTAGAACTATTTTCAAGGAATCAGTCGATACAAAATGTAGATACTGTTATACTGAAAACTTCAAATCATTTATTCATTAAGAGTAAAGCTTTTTTTGAAATTCTAAATATCATAGGAGGTCCGATAAAATTCTTGAAAATTTTAAGTCTATTGCCTCAAAATTTAAATGACTTTTTCTATGATTTAATTGCCAAAAATCGATTTAAACTTTTTGGTAAATATGATTCCTGCCCTCTTATTCCAAATGAAATAAAATTTCGTTTTCTCCCATGATATAAAAGATTGATATTTTTTATAACTCAATCATTTAAAATTTCTAAGTAGAATTAAATCAGTTCTACAAAACTTTCAACAATACTAAAGAGAAAACAAAAAAAGAGGCTGCTTCAAATAATGAAACAGCCTCTTTTTATATGTAATAAATCAACCTTTATTCTGCCGATTCTTTAGATTTAAAAACCTCTCCGCCATCAGATTTTTCTCTGATTAAACCTTCGATTTCAGCACATAATTCAGGATTATCTGCCAATAATTGTTTTACGGCATCTCTTCCCTGACCTAATTTGGTATCGCTATAACTGAACCAAGATCCACTCTTTTTAATAATTTCCAAATCAACACCGATATCAATGATCTCGCCAAGTTTAGAAATTCCTTCTCCATAAATGATATCAAATTCAACAGTTCTGAAAGGAGGAGCAACTTTATTTTTAGCAACTTTCACTTTTGTTCTGTTTCCAACAATATCCAAACCATCTTTAATTTGTCCGATTCTTCTGATGTCTAAACGAACTGAAGCATAGAACTTAAGTGCATTACCACCGGTAGTTGTTTCAGGACTACCAAACATGACACCAATCTTATCACGTAACTGGTTAATGAAAATACAAATACAACCAGTTTTATTGATAGTACCAGTAAGTTTACGCAAGGCTTGTGACATCAAACGAGCTTGAAGACCCATTTTGCTTTCACCCATATCACCTTCTAATTCCGCTTTAGGAACCAAAGCAGCAACTGAGTCAATAACGATAATATCAATAGCGCCTGAACGAATTAAAGCATCAGCAATTTCTAAAGCTTGTTCACCATCATCAGGTTGTGAAATAATTAGATTTTGTACATCAATACCCAATTTCTCCGCATAGTTTCTATCGAATGCGTGTTCAGCATCAATAAAAGCTGCAATTCCACCTTTTTTCTGTGCTTCAGCAATTGCATGCATAGATAAAGTGGTTTTACCTGAAGATTCCGGACCATAAATTTCTATGATTCTTCCTGTAGGAAATCCACCTATACCCAAAGCTATATCTAATGAAAGTGAACCTGTTGATAGAGCATCAATATTATCAACTTTTTGGTCACCCATTTTCATTACTGTACCTTTTCCATAAGCCTTATCCAACTTATCAATCGTAAGTTGTAGGGCTTTCAATTTTTCTTTAATGTCTGTGCTCATTTCGCGTAAAATATTTCAATCAAAAATACAACCGGAAAGCTCGCTTTGTTTCTAAATTCAATTTTATGTTTCCACAAGTTTTACCTAAAATAAAAAAAAGGCCGGAAAAAAAATAAAACCGGCCCTTTTAATCAATCAAACATTGGAATTTTCCTTTTGACCTGAATTTAAAAACAACATTTCATCAATAATAATCTCTGAAACGTATTTTTTAACTCCATTAGAATCTTCATAATTTCTGTTTGAAATTTTACCTTGAATCATAACCTCTTTTCCCTTTTTAAGATATTTCTCAGCTAACTCTGCTGTCTTTTCCCAGGCTACTAAATTATGCCAAGTGGTTTCATCTTTTTTCTCACCTTTTGCATTGGTGTACGATTCATTAGTAGCCAAACTGAATTTTGCTACTTTTTTCCCATTTGAAGCTACTTTAACTTCTGGGTTTGCACCTAGATGTCCAACTAGGTGAACTACGTTTTTTAAACTGCTCATTTGTTTTTAAAATTTGTATCACAAAGTTGAAAGCAGGAAATCTATTATCCGTAATTTATCCGTTTACTTACGTTTATTTTCATTTAAGGATCAAATTCCGTTTCGATAATTTGAAAATGAAAGAAAATTTTAAAAAAATTTACAAACCTGTGAACATCTTATTTTATAAGGGATGACGGATTATTTATATCCTAAAAAATCAACATCAACAAAAAAATTAATTTGCAATTTTTCATTTTGATTTTATGTTTGCTCCAGTTCTTTACAAAATCACTTATCAAGAAAGGCAGAGGGTATGGCCCTGTGAAGCCTTGACAACCTGGCGAAAGAAATTTCGACAAGGTGCCAATTCCACCTCCCGTTTGGGAGAAAGATAAGACAGTTAATTAGCTCAACATATCGTGCACAATATGTAAAAGCGCTACTGTTTTATCGGTAGCGCTTTTTTTATGCGTTGCCGGTAAGTTCTCGATAGGTGTTTTGATGATTTTTAAAACCATTTAAAACACAAAAAATGACTGATTTAAGTACTCAAATTATTCACAACATTCCGGTAGATCCGCTAACAGGTTCTATCTCCACTCCCATTTATCAAACTGCAACTTTTGTTCAGGAAAAACCAGGTGTTCACAAAGGTTACGATTATGGTCGTACTAACAATCCAACTCGAGCTGTTCTCGAAAACTTAATTGCCAAATTAGAAAACGGTATCGGAGCAAGTGCTTTTGCAACAGGACTCGCAGCCATTGATGCTGTTGTTAAACTTCTTTCTGCAGGTGATGAAATCATTGCCGTTGATGATATTTATGGCGGTGCATATCGATTGTTTACGCATGTATATGCCAAATTTGGAATCAAAGTACATTATGTTGATACTACTGATATCAACAACATCCTTCCCTATTTTAATGAGCGTACTAAATTGGTTTGGATTGAATCGCCAACGAATCCAACGCTTAAAATTACTGATATCAGAACAGCTGCAAAGATTGCTCATGCTCATCAAACACTGGTTGTTGTTGACAATACTTTTGCTTCACCTATCGCGCAAAGACCAATTGATTTAGGTGCAGATATTGTTATTCATTCAGGAACAAAATACCTTGGCGGACATACAGATTTATTAGCAGGATTGGTGATTTCAAAAGACAAAGAAATTGCAGATAAAATCAAATTCTTTCAAAATACTACAGGTGGAATTTTAGGTCCACAAGATGCATGGTTACTCATTAGAGGAATTGAAACTGCTGAACTAAGAGTTGTAAAACAAAATGAAACTGCATTTAAAGTTGCAGAATATTTATTGACACACCCACTTGTTTCAAAAGTGTATTATCCTGGACTCAAACATCATAAAAACCATGATATAGCATCTCAACAACAAAATGGTTTATTTGGTGGTGTAGTATCATTTGCTCTTCATGAAGATACAGTTGAATCAGCCAATACACTTGTTAGCAATACACAGTATTTTAAACTAGCAGAAAGTTTAGGTGGAGTGAAGAGTTTGATTTGTCATCCTGCACAAATGACCCATGCTTCTATACCAAGAGAGAAGAGATTAAGTTCAGGTATACAAGATTCTTTAATCAGAATTAGCTGCGGTATTGAAAGTGCAGAAGTGCTGATAGAAGACCTTCGCTTGTCTTTGGAAATATTGAATTCATCTATTTCAACCAAACAAAAAAGCATTAGTTTATCATGAGTAAAAACAGATCATTAAAAATAGGCTTGTTTGGCTTTGGAGTAGTAGGTGAAGGAATTTATCAGGTACTCAAAAAAACACCGGGACTGGATGCTGAAATCAAAAAAATCTGTATCAAGAATCCTGAAAAATCAAGAAATGCACCAGCTGAATTGTTTACTTTATCAGCAGATGAATTATTGAATGATGAGAACATTAACGTTATTGTAGAATTAATTGATGATGCAAAAGCAGCATATGCAATCGTAAAAAAAGCATTATTGAATGGGAAGTCAGTTGTTTCTGCAAATAAAAAAATGATTGCAGAACATCTTTCTGAACTACTCGAAATTCAACAAAACAAAGAACAACTTTCTTTATTGTATGAAGCCGCAGTTTGTGGAAGTATACCTGTAATCAGAAATCTGGAAGAGTATTTTGACAATGACTTGTTACAATCGTTTTCAGGTATTGTAAATGGTTCTACCAACTTTATTTTAAGTAGGATGAATGATGATGGATTAAACTATGAAGTAGCCTTAAAAGAAGCGCAGGACCTAGGTTTCGCTGAAAGCAATCCTTCTTTGGATGTAGAAGGATATGATGCAGTAAACAAATTGGCAATTGTGATTAAACATGCTTATGGTATTTATGCAAATCCAGATGAAATTACGCGAATTGGTATCAATAAAATTCACAATTTCGACACCAATTACGCCAAAGAAAAAGGATACAAAATTAAACTATTGGCACATGCAAGCAGGAATGAAAGTTTGGTGAATGCATTCGTTTTACCCGGATTTGTAAACCATGAACATAAATTGTATTCAGTTAACAAAGAATTCAATGGAGTAGTCATTGGAAGCTCATTGGCTGATGAACAATTTCTATCTGGAAAAGGAGCAGGAAGATTCCCAACATCATCAGCGGTCTTGAGTGATATCGCTGCATTGAGGTATGGTTACAAATATGAATACAGAAAAAGCATCAATCCATTTCCTTATCAGTTATCAGCTGATACACTATTAAAAATCTATTGTTCTTTTGAAACAAAAAAAGCAATTGACCAAACTTACTTTAAGGAAATTAATGAAATTTTCCATTCAAGTAATCGCTCTTATGTAGTAGGTAAAATACTGTTGAGTGATTTAAAAGAATTGGAAAGTAAATTCCCTGAAGCATCCATCATTTCGATGAATTGAGTTCCTCAAGCTTAACCCCAATGCTCATAAATAAAATACTATTTATAAGCATTGGGGTTTATATTTAATTCCAATAAGATATTAAATTTTGCACCTTAAAATGAATGCAAAAACAATCTTTAATTTAAGTAAATCTATCTATAAAAACCTTTAAAATCTAAAATTCTATTGAAGTAATGTGATAAAAAATGGCTAAATCAAAAAATGATATGAAAGTAAAAAGTTTGTTCTGCTCAACAAAATCAATTAAAAAGGAAACTAAAATATTCAACTATAAACCATTAACTCAAAGTACCTAATCTATAAAACTTGTCATGAACATCGAAATAAAAACAAGTATAAAAAGAGCTGATAAAATGTTGTAAATCTTCCTATATTTTTCCAACTCCAAATTGGTATATTTTTCCCTTATAAACCACAAAAGATAAATATTGGAATTATTAAAAGGATTAGTTTTTAAAAATCCTTTAATCGATATTATGGAGTTTATACTTTTTAGCTTAAAGTTTAAAATATAATAGAACCATAATCTCAATAAACTTACTACTAATAGAAGCCCAAAAAGTATATCAATTAAATTATGCATTTATTTCCAGCTTAAAATATTGATAGTTTCGAAATAAACAAAACACTTATTCCATTTTGCATCTTTCAATTTTATAAGATTTGATGATGTAAAGTCCATCAATACTTTTTGAAGTAGTTAAATAAAAACAATAATTACTTATTCCTCCACTTTGTATCTGTGTTATTTTTGATCTGCTAATTCCTTTATAATGTTTTTGTCCATTAAAAACATAATAAATTCCACTTCGATCAATACCATCAATATTAAGTTTGCTTTCAACAGCTTGAGATTCGGCCATCGACAGAACTTTCATTAAATAAGGCAAATAAAAAAACTCCACAATTAAAACGCCTAAAGTAATAATACAAAATAGACGTTTAAAAAAGGAAATATAATTCATCTGTTTAAAAAACTGGATTAAATCCGCTGATACGAAGAAAACCAATATTGAAGCAGGTATAAGAGAATAATATAAAAGCAGTTTATAATTAAAACCAATTAGGTACTTTAATATAAAATTATTTAATAAAACCAAAGAGAGAAAAAACAAAACAAATATGTAATCTTCGAATTCGGCTATAAATCTTCCAAATAAATTTCCTTTAAACATTGTTTAGGTTGGTCTGAAGTGGAATGAGTAATTGTAAAAATAGGAAACCAATATCTTCATATTAAAATGAATTTCAAAAATCTAATCATTCGCTCCTTTTTCCCATTGTTCAATTAATTTGATAGCAAGTTTTTTACCTTCTGATAAGCTCAACTTTTTTGAGGATTCAATTAAAGCAAAAGACTTTTCTTGAAATGAGTCTAATTCATCTTTTACAAAATCAAATTGGCTCTTCTTACTTATTACTTTAACTTTCATTTATCAAATATAAAACTCAATTATAAATATTCTATAAAACGAATATCCGCCTCATTACCTGTAAATTTAAAAACATCAAAAAAACACCCTAAAACGGACGCGAACCTTCGGTTCGCATCCGTTTTAGGGTGTGGGTAATTCTTTCATTTTTATTTACTACTATAATGTCATCCCTATGGGATTTTAGGACTTTTTATTAAAAACTGAATTCCATTTTTAATTCAACTTGCCCAAATTTATAGTTTTAAATCACCTATAAAATGACCATAGTTTTTCTAAAATATATTATAGTTAAACATGCGGATATTTGTTATCTCTAAATTGAAAAAAGAGTTTTGTTCTAATAAAATAAAACTGTAAGAATGAAAAATAAGAATAAAGTTAAGCTATGAAAATCAGTCAACCAAAATAAAAAAAGTGCTTGATTCTTGATATTTATTCCATATTCAGTTAATTAATATCACCCTTTTATTTGATGACAATCAACTAAGGAACTGAATGCCTGTAGTTTTTTTGTAGACGAAATAATTAATCATTAAATCTATGAAAATCACTAAACGTTCATGGGCAGAACCCTATAAAATGAAAATGGTGGAACTCCTTAAAATGACCACCAAAACCCAACGTCAGAATGCCATTAAAAAAGCAGGTTTTAATACCTTTTTACTTGAATCAAAGGATGTATATATTGATTTACTAACCGACAGTGGTACAAGTGCCATGAGTGATCGTCAGTGGGCCGGATTGATGTTAGGAGATGAAGCTTATGCTGGTAGTGCCAATTTTTATCACCTCGAAAAGGCTATTCAAACTTTTTATGGTTATAAATACATCATCCCTACACACCAAGGACGTGGTGCTGAAAACATTCTTTCCAAAGTGCTCATTAAAAAGGGTGATATCATACCTGGTAATATGTATTTTACAACAACCCGTTTACATCAGGAATTAGCAGGTGGTACTTTTAAAGATATTATTATAGATGAAGCCCATGACCCTAATAATGAATTTCCATTTAAGGGTAATGTCGACCTGAACAAACTTGAGGTTTTGGTGAAGAAATATGGTGCCAAGAAAATTCCTTATATCAGCATAGCTACCAATGTGAATATGGCTGGTGGACAACCAATCAGCATGGGTAATTTAAAAGAGCTTAGGGCTTATACCAAGAAAAATGGAATTCGTATTATTCATGATATGACACGTGTTGCTGAAAATGCTTATTTCATTCAACAAAGAGAAAAAGGTTACCAAAAGAAAAGCATCAAAGAAATAGTGAAAGAAATTTGCTCATTAACAGATGGTGCAACTATGAGTGCTAAAAAAGATGCATTGGTGAATATAGGTGGATTCTTAGCTACCAATGAATGGGATGTTTTTGAAGAAGCAAGAAACCTGGTTGTTGTGTACGAAGGTTTACATACTTATGGTGGATTAGCCGGCCGTGATATGGAAGCAATGGCCATTGGTATTGAAGAAAGTCTTGATGATTTTCACCAAAGAGCCCGCGTTGGTCAGGTAGAATATTTAGGAGAAAAAATGGCTGAATATGGCATTCCTATTGTAAAACCAATAGGTGGACATGGAATATTTGTAGATGCAAAAGCTTTCCTTCCACATCTATCACAAGATGAATTTCCTGCACAAACATTGGCAGCAGAAATTTATGTGGATTCAGGTGTAAGAACCATGGAAAGAGGAATTGTATCTGCAGGAAGAAAAGCCAATGGCGATAACTATTATCCTAAATTGGAGCTAGTAAGATTCACCATTCCAAGGAGAGTATATACACAAGCACATATGGATGTCATTGCCGAATCAACTGCAGCTGTGTATGAAAGAAGAAGCAAAATCAAAGGATTAAAAATGGTTTATGAACCACAATATTTGAGGTTCTTTCAGGCGAGATTTGAGAAACTCTAAAAGGCGGCTGTTGGCCATTTGCTGTTGGCTTTTGGCTTAAATTTTAGTAAGGAGAAACGCTTATTTACTAAGATGAATTGGATTATTTTCATGGAAGTAAAATTCCGGAGGATAAGCTGATTCATCTTTTTTTGTTGGTGGGGAGATGGATTAGGGTATTAAACTCATTATTTGGAAAACACATTCATTTAATTACTTCATTTAAATTGTCAGTATTATACTTATTTTTACTTGTTATACTTAAAATATGAATATCCAATTCTTGCTAATTTAAATGTTTTCTTGAAGGTGCATTTCAGCTAACTTTTGGGTTTGTATTACTCTAAAAGTTTAAAGACTGCAAGGACAATTGGGACATAAAAATAGCATTATGATTTAAAACCTAATAATTAGTTGAACAGATTTTGGTTGAAGTAAAAAATATGTTTTATCTGATAGTGCCGGATGAACCAGAAATCTCGGCAAATAGAATTCAATTTTTCATGGGCAAAATACCATAAATAAAACCGTTTTTTTCTTCTGTGCTATGTAAATTCCATAGAATTTACCTGTTTAATCAAAATACAAACTAATGTAGAGGTACTTTGCCAATTCCATAATCTAAATAAATACTATGGTTCAAATTCTTAATAACTTTATATCCGCTGCGGCCATTAATGAATACAAACAGATCCATAAAAAAAGCAGAAGTTTCCTTCTGCTTTTTTTGAATTTTAGATATATTAATAAAAACAAAATTTACTTGGGTAGAATTACTTTATCCATTACATGAACTACTCCATTAGAGGCTGTTGCTGAGCCTAAAATCAATGATTCATCAATATAAATTTTACCATCTTTAACATGCACTGTGGCATTGGTTCCATCAACCATTCCTAAAATTTGTCCATCTTTTAGTTGTTCCGCTTTTAATACACCTACATATACATGATGTTGTAAAATGTCTTGAAGTTTTGATTTATTTTCAGGTTTTAAAAGAGTCTCCACTGTTCCGGCAGGTAATAAATCAAATGCTGCATTTACGGGCGCAAATACAGTAAACGGACCCGCATTACTTAAAGCATCAACTAATTCTGCTGTTTGTACAGCTTTCACTAAGGTGGTATGGTCTGGTGAATTAACTGCTACTTTAACCACATCTTGTTGTGATTCATTGTCGGTTACACCAGATTGCCCAACAGCTGTAGTTTGTTCTGTGCCAACAGTTTCACTTGAAGTTGTTTCTGTTCCGCCACATGAACTCATCGCAAAATAGCTTAAACTTAAGCCAACGTAAAGAAATACTTTTTTCATAATGTTTTCATTTGTTATGGCAAAACTATTCCTGAATATTCATTGCTGCTATGACCTATGTCATGTTTTCGGATATTTTTATCTTATTATATTTGAGGACCAATTTTTGACACATATGAATAATAAAAGTATAGCAGAATTCGTAAAGGAAAATCAAAATGCAAGTAAAGTATTTGATAAATATGGTATAGATTATTGTTGTGGAGGAAAAATGAACTTTAAAGAATATTGCGTGAAGAAAAATCTTGATCCAATTTTAATTATTAATGAAATAGACACTGATTTAGATTATAAAGGGCAAATATCATTTAAAGACATTAATAAATGGCCTGCTGATTTAATCTGTGATTATATCGAGAAAACACATCATAGGTATTTAAAAGAGTTTTTCGAAATAGTTGAAACAAAAATGGAGAAGCTCATAAATAAGCATGGTTTCAAACACCCAGAACTAATCGAGATTAGAAATATTATAAAGAGTGCCCAATATGAATTACTAATGCACTTAAAAAAGGAAGAGTTGATATTATTTCCTGCAATAAAAAAAATTGTAACGGCAGATTTTAATAATTTACCAAAAGAAGATTTTCCTTTTGGTAGCATTGCAAACCCAATAAATGCAATGGAAAATGAACATAATCATGAAGGAGAGAGACTAGAATTATTAAAAAAACTAACAAATAACTTTACTCCACCTGATGATGCTTGTCAAACCTACCAAAGTGTATACAGAATCTTAAAAGAATTTTATGATGATATGCATAAACATGTGTACATAGAAAATCATATTTTATTTCCTAAAGTTTTATCTTTAGAAAAAATTTAAACTTCTAAAAACATGTTTTCTAAATCTTGTGAATACGCCATTAGAGCCGTTATTTTCATCTGCACTAAAAAAGAAGAAAATAAAGTAGTAAAAATTCAGGAAATCGCTGAAGCTGTTGGTGCGCCAGTTTATTATACTTCAAAAATCCTTCAACAATTAAGCAGACTAAAAATAATGGGATCATTAAAAGGTCAGAATGGTGGATTTTATATGGGACAGGAACATAAGGAAATTAGACTTATTGATATAGTAAATGCAATCGATGGTGATAAGATTTTTAATGGTTGTGCTTTGGGTTTGAGCTCTTGCTCGGAAACCAAACCTTGTCCTTTACATGCGCAATTTAAAAGCATCAGAAAAGAAATTAAAGACATGCTTGAATCAACCACTATTCATGAATTAAGTAAGAATCTTTTAAAAGGAAAAACCACCCTAAAAAAATTATCATGGAAAGATTAGACAATGAAATAGCAATCCGTAAAATGGTCGTTCTGTTTTATGACAAAATTAAAATCAATATGCATCTAGGTGGCATTTTCCATAGTGCTATTGGAAACAAATGGGACTCACATATCGATACCATGGTGCTATTTTGGAGGCATATTTTATTGGGAGAAATGGTTTATGAAGGAAGGCCGGCCCAAAAACATATGGATATGCCTTTAACTCATTTTCATTTCGAAGTTTGGTTAGAATTGTTCAACCAGACAATAGATGAAAACTTTGAAGGAGATACAGCTTTATTAGCTAAAGAAAGAGCCTTAGGGATAGCAAAAGTTATTGAACATAAAATACATTCTAAAAATGATAGACAAATTAGTTGAACAAATCCAAAACAAGTACAGTGAAAAAGGTCAGGATGCCGAGGTGTTTTTAAAAGGACTTTTACATAGCAAGCCCATTAACTATTGGGATTATATTGAAACTGATACTTTACTTAGTTTACAAAAACCAAAAACGAATTTTTCGGATGAGTACATATTTATCGTCTATCACCAAATAACTGAATTGGTATTAAGCCTCATTCGTCATGAATTGAATCAATTGACTTCTGATGATGAAATGTCACAAGAAACCATGATTGAAAAGGCAGGCAGAATGGAACGATATACCGGATTACTCATCAATTCATTCAGCATTATGAACCAAGGAATGGATTATGAGCAATACAATCAATTCAGGTTAAGTCTGGCACCGGCAAGTGGCTTCCAAAGTGCACAATTCAGAATCATTGAATTGATGTTTACTGATATCGATAATTTAATCAATGAAAGAGGTAAATCAAGAATGCCTGCAGATTGTAGTCTTGAAAACAAGTTCAATTATATCTATTGGCAGGATGCTGGAATTGACCATCAGACTGGAAAAAAATCTGTTACCCTATCTGATTTTGAAAACAGATACATGGAAGAATTTGTACTTCTGGCTAATAAAATGCAAAAAAAGAATCTTAATCAAAAATTAAAGGATTTAAAAGATAGAAATGCATTGTCTGATGAACTTGTTTTGGCAATGAAAAAACTAGACCATCAATTAAATGTTGCATGGCCAATTGTGCATTTGGAAACTGCTCATACCTATTTAAACAAAAAAGGCGAAAGTACTGCTGCAACAGGAGGTTCACACTGGATAAAGTATTTACATCCTCAATACCAAAGACGTATTTTCTTTCCTCAATTGTGGTCTGAACAAGAGCTGGAAAACTGGGGAAAATAAAAAACTAATTAAAATCAGAGCGAAGTCTGACATGCATCATTTATTTTAGAATAATCATTTAAGATATTTGTGTCTGATTTAAAAACAAAAGGTATTAACAAATGCCTTTTTTAATATCACATATTAAGACATTTTTATCTGATTAAAACAATGAATATGAAAAAATCAATTTTAGCAGGATTAGGAATTGGCATATTAGCCTTCTTATATTCTTGCGGAGGCAACACAACTTCTGAAAACAAAACAGAATCTTCTGGAAACGAAACCCAAGCATCAACATCACAATCAGCAAATGATGAAAAAGGTATTGGTCCAATAAAGGAGGTGACATTAAACAATCCTTTAAATGAAGAAATGTCTGAAAAAGGAAAAGAAATCTATGAGCTTAAATGTTCTTCCTGCCACAAATTAGATGGGACAAGAGTAGTAGGCCCGGGATGGACAGGAGTAACAGAAAGAAGACAACCAGAATGGATTATGAATTTCATCACCAATGTGGATGAAATGCTGAACAAAGACCCAAAAGCAATGACCATGTTGGAAGAATGTTTGGTAAGAATGCCTAATCAAAACTTATCGGAAACAGATGCAAGAAATATTCTTGAATTTATGTACAAAAACGATATAAAGAAATAAGCCTCAAAAAATAATAATATGAAAAACTCAACAATTAAATTACTCCTAGTTGGCATCAGTCTGATGATGCTATCTGGAGGTGTATTCTTTATTGGTTGTAAAGGAAAACCACAAGCATCAGGAACTGATAAAGATGCAGCAAGTAAAGTTTATGTAAGTCCGGGAAAACATGATGAATTCTACAATTTTGTTTCTGGCGGATTCAGCGGTCAAATGTCAGTTTATGGATTACCATCAGGAAGGTTATTCAGAGTAATGCCCGTATTTTCAGTTGACCCAACAAGTGGATATGGCTATTCTGAAGAAACCAAGCCAATGCTAAATACCTCACATGGATTTGTTCCTTGGGATGATTTACACCATGTTGCATTATCATTAACAAAAGGTGAGCATGATGGTAGATGGGCATTTGGAAATGCAAATAATACTCCACGAATTGGGCGTATCGACTTAAAAACATTTAGAACTGTTGATATTCTTGAAATACCAAATAGTAGTGGAAATCACTCTTCTCCATTTATAACAGAAAACTCAGAGTATGTAGTTGCTGGTACAAGATTTAGTTATCCAATGGATGATGAAGAAAGTCAACCAGATGTTTCAATCTCATCATATAAAAAGAATTTTAAAGGAACAGTTAGTTTTATCTCCGTTGATCCAAAATCAGGAAATATGAATATAGGATTCCAATTATTATTACCTGGTTTTAACTTTGATTTAGCTCGCGCCGGTAAAAAAGCTTCACACGATTGGGTATTCTTTTCTTGTTATAACACAGAGCAAGCAAATACTCTTTTGGAGGTAAATGCATCTCAGAAAGACAAGGATTTTATAATGGCGGTAAATTGGAAAAAATGTGAAGAATTGGTAAAAGCAGGAAAAGCAACAAAGAAAAAAGTAAGGTATACACACAATACCTACAGTGAAATTACTCATTCAGCTACATCTGAGTTATTAACAGAAGTAAACATGTTAGACCCTAAACAATTTGAAGGTTTGGTTTATTTTATGCCTTGTCCAAAATCACCACACGGATGTGATGTTGACCCAACAGGTCAATATATAGTTGGTTCAGGGAAGCTTGCTGCAATTATTCCTGTATTCTCATTTGACAAAATGAAAAATGCAATTCAAAATAAAACTTATGAAGGAGATTTTGAAGGAATTCCGGTTTTAAAATATGACGCAGTATTACATGGTGAAGTTAAAAAGCCTGGCCTAGGTCCTTTGCATACAGAATTTGATGGAAAAGGATTTGCTTATACATCATTTTTCGTTTCATCTGAAATTGTAAAATGGAATATTGAAAAATTAGAAGTTGTAGATAGGGTACCAACTTATTATTCTATCGGTCACTTATGCATCCCAGGTGGTCCAACAACAAAACCACATGGTAAATATGTAATTGCCTATAATAAAATTACCAAAGATAGATACTTACCTACTGGGCCTGAATTAACTCAATCTGCTCAGCTTTACAGTATCGATGGTGATAAAATGAAATTGCTACTTGATTTTCCTACAATTGGAGAACCACATTATGCAGAGGCAATTCCAGCAAGTTTGGTTGAACCAAATTCAACAAAAATTTTCAAACTAGAAGAAAATAAACACCCTTATGTATCAATGGGAGAAGGTAAAGCAAAAGTTGAAAGAAAAGGAAATGAGGTTCATGTTTACATGACTTCTATTCGTTCACACTTTACACCTGATAATATTGAAGGTGTAAAAATGGGTGATGTTGTATATTTCCATGTAACAAACTTAGAACAAGATTGGGATGTCCCACATGGTTTTGCCGTTAAAGGAGCCAATAATGCAGAATTATTAATTATGCCTGGAGAAACCCAAACTTTAAAATGGACACCTGATAAAGTAGGTGTAGTTCCAATATATTGCACAGATTTTTGTTCTGCATTGCATCAGGAAATGCAAGGATATGTTCGCGTTTCGCCAACTAATTCAAATGTTCCTCTTACCTTTTCTACAGGTGGTGACAACCAACCAAGTACTAAATAATATTAGAGGGCTGCATACTCTACATGGGGGTAGTTTATGCAGTCCCTCTTTAAATAAACAAAAATGAAAAAATTAAGTCAAACAAGCAGAATGATTCTTGCACTTGGAAGTTTAAGTGTAATAGCATGCTTCTGGCTGCCTTTATGGGAAATAAAGCTATGGGCACCTCAGTATCCGGAAGGATTAAGAATAGAAATTTGGCACAATGCTTTAAAAGGTGATGTAGATGTGATTAATGGATTGAATCATTATATTGGAATGAAACATTTAAAAGCGGAAATGTTTCCTGAATTTACCTATTTAAAATATATCATTTCAGCATTTATTGTTTGGGGTATTTTTATTGCATACAAAGGAAATTTAAGATGGCTGGGAATTTATATAATTAGTTTGATACTTGGCGGGATTACAGCTCTTTTAGATTTTTACAAATGGGGATATGATTATGGACATAATCTTGACCCTACTGCACCAATTCAAGTACCGGGAATGGCTTATCAACCACCAGTAATTGGTTATAAGGATTTGCTTAACTTTACCGCACTTTCAATACCAAGTTCAGGGGGTTGGATAATTGTTGCTTTGGGTTTATTTGCTATCATTCTTTATACTTTTGAAAAATTTAATTTAAAGAAACAATTTAAATCAAAATCACTTTTATTCGTTTTATCAATGAGCGTAATTCTGAGTGCTTGCGGTAAAAAAGAAGCTAAAATAGAATATGGTAAAGTGGATTGTGATTTTTGCAAGATGAAATTAATGGATAACAAATTTGGAGTGTTAATGATTAGTGATAAAGGTCGAAATTTTCATTTTGATGATATCAATTGCTTTAAGAGATTTCAAGAAGAAAATTATATTAGTAGCAAGGAAATTCACATATCATGCATAGATAAACCAGGCGAACTAGTACCAATTGAAACAGCATATTTTATTCATTCAGATAACATAAAAACGCCAATGGCTAGCGGAATTGTCGCATATTCAAGCGAAGAAATCGCAAATAAAACTGCCAAAGAACTACAATCAAATATTTTGAAATGGGATGATATTAAATAAAAATGAAACAATTACTGGCAATTCTTTTAATCTGTATTCTGAATCAAAGTATTGGCAAAACAATTACTGTATATAAAAATATCCAACAATCGATAAATAAAGCAAATGCAGGTGATACACTCATTATTCAATCGGGGCATTATACAGAAGGAAATATCGTAGTCAATAAATTGATTCATATTATCGGAATTAACTATCCTATTATAGATGGTGTTTCAAAGTTTGAGAATATTTCAGTTAAAGCAAATGGCGTAAGTATTTCGGGACTCAAAATTATCAATACCGGTTATTCTAGCATGGACGATATGGCCGGTATAAAAATGTATTCTGTAAAACATGTATTAATAGAAAATAATATCTTAGAGAACACATTCTTTGGAATATACTTTACCAATTGTATTCAATGTATTATCAGGAATAATAAAATAACAGGACCGGAAAACAGGGAGCAAAATGATATTGGAAATGGTATCCACTTTTGGAAATGCAGTTACAATATAATTTCAGGTAACCAAGTATCAAAACACAGAGATGGTATATATTTCGAATTTGTTAGAAATTCCACCATTACAAATAATATTAGTAAAAATAATATTCGATATGGTTTACACTTTATGTTTAGTGATAGTGATTACTATTATAAAAACACATTTTTAGATAATGGGGCAGGTGTTGCAGTAATGTATAGTAAATCAGTTAATATGGTAAAAAATAAATTCATACATAACTGGGGGGCTTCTGCTTATGGTTTACTATTAAAAGATATTAGAGACAGTTATATCATGGGAAATACTTTTGAAACGAACACTGTTGGAATTCATGCCGAAGGTTGCAGTAGGTCGTTGCTTTATGCTAATGAATTTATCAATAATGGATATGCCTTGAGATTACAAGCAGATTGCGACGATAATAAAATTAGATTTAATAATTTCATCTTAAATAGTTTTGATTTAATAACTAATGGTTTCACAATTCTAAATGAACTTAAATTTAATTATTGGGATAAGTACCAAGGGTATGATCTAAAAAGAGATGGAATTGGAGACCAAGCATATAGACCAATGAATTTATTTGGTGCAATAATTGAAAAGAACCCTGTTAGTATTCTATTTCTCAAAAGTTTGTTAGCTGACATTTTAGATAATTTAGAAAAAATAATACCAGGAATTACCCCTGAAAATTTACAGGACACTTCTCCTTTAATAAAAAGAATTCAATATGCTTAAAATTGAAAACCTTACCAAAAACTATGGAAAAATTCAGGTTTTAAGCCAATTAAACCTTGAATTTAATAAGGGCGAGATATTTGGGATAATGGGACCCAATGGCTCCGGAAAAACAACATTAATCAAATGTATACTTGGTTTGACTCACGTTAATTCAGGAAAAATTAGTTATAATAACATTTCTCAAACAAGGCAAAATGAATACAAAAAAGCGTTTGGATATATGCCTCAAATAGGAAGGTATCCTGAAAACATGCGAATTATTGAACTCTTCGATTTAATAAAAAGCATGAGAGAAGATGATCTAAAAAAACTAGATGAAGAGTTATGGTTTAATTTTAAATTGAACGAAATGCAGGATAAAAAACTAGGAAGTTTATCCGGTGGTACTATTCAAAAAGTTAGCGCATCGCTTGCTTACCTATTCCAGCCTGATGTTATTGTTCTTGATGAACCTACTGCGGGATTAGACCCTTTAGCAACAGAGATTTTAAAGGAAAAAATCTCAACAAATTCAAAGCAAAAAATAACATTAATTACTTCTCATATTTTAAGCGATTTAGAAGAACTTACTACACATATTTTGTACCTGAATAAACAAAGTGTTTTGCTAAATACTTCTGTAGAAAAATTAAAAAACAAAGACGGCAAATTGCACTTAAACAAAGTAATAGCCGACTTATTGAAAGTTTAAACAGTGAAAAACCTAATTCAATTCTTATTCTTAGACTTTCTTAAAAGCCGATTCATTATTGGCTACATGGTATTTCTGTTTCTTCTTTCCATAGGATTATTTGTTTTTACAAATGACCCGGATAAAGGAATGTTGGGCATAGGAAATTTAATACTTTTAATTGTGCCACTCACCTCCTCCCTGTTTTCAACTATTAGCTTGTACAATTCATTCGATTTCACAAGAGTGCTTCTTACTCAAACATTAAGTAGAAACAAGGTTTTTACAGCAAATCTAATTGCAATTAATTTCTCTTTAATTTTTGCATTTTTATTTGGTATTGGAATTCCATTTGTCATGTTCTCTGGTGGAGAAAAAATATTTGTTTTCCTTTTTACAGGATTAATACTGAGTTTGATATTTTGTAATCTATCAGCAGCGGTTGTATATAAAGTTTCAGACAAAGTGAAAGGTATTGGAACTGTGCTTTTTATTTGGCTATATTTTTCAATAATTTACGATGGATTGATGTTGCTATTCGTTCAAGCTATGTCTGATTACCCAATTGAAGAATATGCAATGAGTTTATGCTTACTCAATCCAATTGACATGTGCAGAATTCTTATCATGTTCAATATGGATATTTCTGTATTAATGGGTCTAACAGGTGCTGTAATTCAACAATTTCTTGGAAGTTCAATAGGTAAAATTATTTTAACAATAGGTTTATCAATTTGGGCAATAGTACCCTATTATATAGCACAAAGTTTTTTTAGCAAAAAGGATTTCTAATCCAACCAAACCAATAAATCGCTTAACATACCTGAATTGATTGTATGTACTTCATTGTATAATTTCAATTCAGGTTTTAAGCCCAAACCCTGAAGGTAAATATTTGCTTGTTTTGCATATTCAACATTTAAAACCGGATCTGCATTGCCATGAGTAATGAGTATCTTCAGGTTTTTTAGTTTGTCTTTTGAAGCAAAATTTGGCTTGTGTTCATCCAGCATTCTGCCACTCATTGCAGCAAATCCTTTTACCAAATCGGGTCTGCTTAAGGCAACAGAATAAGACATAATTGCACCTTGACTAAATCCACATAAATAAACTTGCTTTGGGTCGTAATTGATTTCCGACTTTAATGTTTCGAGAAAGTGAATGAGTTTTAATCTAGAAGCCTCGGCTTGTTCAACATTGATAAAAGGCTTGTTGTTTTTAAATTCAACCTGATACCAGCCATAGGAAGATTCACCTAAAACAAAAGGCGCTCGTAGCGATAGTACATGGTATTTTGAGGGGATTTTATCAGCAAAAGAAAACAAGTCCTGTTCGTTACTTCCTACTCCATGAAGCAAAATTAAAAGAGGAGCATTTTCTTTCTGACTAGATGCTTTATGGATATAGTACAAATTAGTTTTATTATCAGGTATGAAAATTAAATTGAAAAGAATAACAAAATATGGAACAAACAAATTCATACTAAACTTTATCAATTTTAACAGATGTCATGGTTAATGAACCTGCTACAGCTTTGTCATTAAAGAAACTAATTTTTTCATTTTCTTCCTTTAAAGCCAATGTATAAATCAATGGCAAATAATGCTCCGGACTCGGTATTGCCAAATCAAAAGCTTTACCTTGTGATCTAAAATTGATCAAACTCTTATGGTCGTTTGCCAAAATGAATTTCTTCATTTTATCATTGGCTTCAGCAGCCCAGTCAAATGCAAAATTATCTGTATTCATTTTATCCCAGGCAATCATTCCTAAATTATGTACCATGTTCCCACTACCAATAATCAATACACCTTTGGTTCTAAGAGAAGCCAATTCCTTAGCCAATTCATAATGATATTGTGGAGTCTGGTAATAATCTAAACTCATTTGAATGATAGGTACATCAGCATTTGGATACAGGTGTTTGATAACAGACCAAGCACCATGATCCAAACCCCATTTTTCATCTAAACCAACTGATGTTTTCTTTACAATACTTTTAGTTAACTGAGCCAATTCAGGACTACCAAGAGCCGGATATTGAACATCGAATAAAGCTTTAGGAAATCCTCCAAAATCGTGAATGGTTGATGGTTTTTGCATGGCAGTAACAAAAGTACCTTTGGTTTCCCAATGCGCAGAAATACATAATATAGTAGCGGGTTTAGGAATACCCTTCACACTATTTCTAAAACCTCTTACAAATTCATTTTCCTCGATGGCATTCATTGGACTTCCATGACCTAAAAACAAAACCGGCATTTTAGGTGTATTTTTAAACGAAGAGGACATTTGTTCTAATTCACTCAATTGCATAGCTAAACTTGATAATGGCAAAATTGCCAGTGATTGTAAAAAATTCTTTCTATTCATTTTAGTAGTGATGATTCACAAAAATGTTGTAAACAAAGATGGAGCTAAGTTTTTGATTCAAGGTATGAAAAATCGGAAAATCTGTATCAATATTCTGAAACCAAATAAGAAAGAATTGTTTTATAGACCAAGTGTCAAATAACTACACATTTAATTTCTTTAGCATTTCATCTCTGAATTCTGTAGGAGTCTGACCAGATTTTCGTTTAAATACACTGGTAAAATAAGACTTATCCTTGTATCCTAATTCAAATCCAATTTCACTAATACTTAGGTTTGAATTAAGTAATAAATTTTTAGCTTCAATGAGTTTACGTGTTTCTATAATTTCAGAGACACTTTGGTTGAGGATTTGCTGACAAATTAAATTGAGATTACGTGATGACATGAATAATTTATCAGCATAAAACTCTACGCCCTCACTCCTTCTGAAATTTTCCTCCAGTATGCTCAAAAAGTTTTTAAATGTGATATGCTGGGTTTTATTTACAGGATTAGCCTGGTCTTCATTTTTCCTTCTCTCCGACTCCATCATGGCAAACAATGCTCCTAATAGATGTTTAATAACAGAATAATCAGGAGGAGAATTTAATTCCATCTCCTGTTTCATCATTTCACATATATCTGTCATTCTTTTAAAACAAATTCCATTCTTCATTAACAGATGGGCATGGTCGTGATAATTAGAATACAACTGAAATGTGGTTTCCGGAATGAACTCACTTTTAAACCTGATAACCCAGGCACTACAATCATTGTTTTTAATTACAGGAATCAAACGATGAGTTTTACCCTTACTCACAAAAACCAAGGCCGGTGCTTCAATATCATGGGTTTTAAAATCTATAAAATGATTGAGTCCACCCGACATCGCGATGATTAATTCCTCATAATCATGTGAATGCGGAACATCCGGAACGGCTGCCAATTCAGCTGCTTCAGCATGATTAATTTTAAAGATATGAAAGAGGTGATTCATTATTGCAATATAAGAACTTGGTGTCTATAACATTTTTTATCAATAAAAAAAGAATTCAAATCTGTTCGAAAATTGACTTAGGTCAAGTTGAAAAATTGTGTCTCAATCTACCTTCGACCTTATAAAAATCAACATTGAACAGCCCTTTTGTAGATATCGTCATACTTAATCACAATGGTAAGAAATTCCTGGATGAATGTTTTACTTCTGTATTAAATGGTAATTATAAAAATCAGAAAGTTTATTTATTGGACAATGCTTCTACTGATGATGATGTAACTTATGTTAAACAAAATTTCCCTGAAGTAGAAATCATTCAAAACCCAAATAACAATGGATATTGCGCTGCTTATAATTTAGCATTTGAAGCATGCAAGAGTCCGTACATGGTTTGTTTAAACAATGATGTAAAAGTGCATCCCGACTGGTTGGTACATCTGGTTGAACTAGCAGAAAGCAATTCAAATATATCAGCATTACAACCCAAAATTTTATCTTATTACGACCACGGTGATTTTGAATACGCCGGCGCATCAGGAGGAATGATGGATGTTCTGGGATATCCATTTTTAAGAGGAAGAATATTCGATCACATAGAAAAAGACAATGCTCAGTATGATGATATAAAAGAAGTATTCTGGACATCAGGAGCAGCCATGTTTATCAGAAAATCTGCTTTAGAAAAATGTGGTGTTTTTGATGAATTGATTATACATCATATGGATGAAATTGATTTATGCTGGAGAATGAGGTTATCAGGCTTTGAGATGAAGGTTCAACCTAAATCAGAAATCTATCATATTGGAGGCGCTAGTATTCCAAAAAACAGTTTCAAAAAAGTGTATTGGAATCATAGAAATTCACTCTATTTATTATTAAAAAACTACTCTGTATCCAACGTACTTTTATTCGCGTTCGGACATTTTTTATTGGATATTGTTGCGGCCTGGACCTTCCTTTTACAAGGAAATTTCATCGCATTTAAAGCAATTGCTTACGCACATATCTGGATAGTAAAAAACATCCCTGTTATTTTAAAGAAAAGAAAAGAAGTACAGCATAGAAGAAGTGTTGCTGATTCAAATATTAAAGAAGCCATGTACAAAGGCTCCATAGTTTGGGAATCATTTGTTTGTAAACGAAATACCTATCAAACCATAAAAAATTATACATCATGAAAATATATTTGATACACGAGGCTTTGAACGGATTAAAGGTTTTTCAACCTGAAGTGTTTGAAGATGAAAGAGGCTTTTTTGCTGAGGTATATAGAAAAGATCAGTTTGTAGAATATGGAATCAAAGAGGAATTTGTTCAGGATAATCATTCAAGAAGTGCAAAAGGTGTATTAAGGGGATTACATTTTCAATGGGAACCACCAATGGGCAAACTCATGAGAGTAACATCAGGTGAAGCCTATTTAATGGCTGTTGATATAAGAAAAAACTCTCCTACTTATGGCGAATGGTATGGAGAAACTGTAAGTGCTGCAAATAAAAAAATGGTTTATGCTCCAGGAGGTTTTGCCAGAGGCTTTTGTGTATTAAGTGATTTTGCTGAAATACAATATAAGTGCACCGGTTTATACAATAAAAATGCTGAATCAGGAATATTATGGAATGATCCGGCTTTGGGTATTAAATGGCCAATTGAAAATCCAACTTTATCTGATAAAGACAAATATGCTCAAACTTTGGCTGAATGGTCTTTAAAACCAGATTCTAATTTGATTAAATAGTATGGAAAAGAAAAGAGTTTTAATCCTTGGAGCTTGTGGTTATGTGGGATCTTTTTTAAGTCCATATTTACAAGAAAATAATTGGGAAGTTGAAGCAGTAGATTTATGTTGGTTTGGAAATTATCTTGATGAAAACATTCCTTTAACACAAAAAGATATTTTTGATTTAAAATCCGATGATTTAAGAGGTTTTGATAACATTATTTTCCTAGCTGGATTATCTAATGATCCTATGGCTGAGTTTTCTCCTAAAGATAATTTCATATACAATACTGCCATGCCTGCTTATATTGGTTATATGGCAAAAGAAGCAGGAGTAAAAAGAATGATGTTTGCCAGTTCTTGTTCAGTTTATGGCTTTACACACAATCAAACATTTACTGAAGACAATATTACAATCTGTGATTACCCTTATGGTGTTTCAAAACTACAAGGAGAAAAAAGTCTATTGGCTTTAGCTGATGAAAACTTTTCTGTTTTATGTTTCAGACAAGGAACTGTCAGCGGATATAGCCCTAGAATGAGATTAGATTTAGCCATCAATACTATGTTTTGGCATGCAGTACAGGACAAAGAAATTCAGTTGAGCAATAACAAAATCTGGAGGCCAATTTTAGGAACCGAAGATTTATGTCGTGCCTACTTATTGGCATTAAACAAAGAAGATTGGACAGATATTGGAACAGTAAATATCAGCAGTTTTAACAGTACCATTGGTGATTTAGCTGATGAAGTTGCTTCATTTGTTGAAGAAAAATTTGGACACAAAGTAACAATTCATAACAAAGGAATTCAAGATTATAGAAACTATAAGGTAAGTACTGAAAAAGCCGCAAATCTATTGGGCTACGAAGGAAAAGAAACTTGTAGAGGAATACTTGAAGACTTATATAAAAACAAAGAAAAATTTACTCCATTTGAACAAGAGAGGTTTTTTAATATTCAGGTATTTAAACAAATCATGCAAACAATTTAATTAAGAAGTATAATGAAAATAATGTTAACCGGATCTAATGGCCAATTGGGTCGTGACATCCATGAAGTACTAGAAAATAACGGATATGAAGTAATTGCTTTAACACATGAAGATTGTGATTTGGCAGACCTATTTACCATGAAAGAATTAATCATGAAACATATGCCGCAAATATTTATTAATACTGCTGCATTTCATCATGTAGAAGCTTGTGAAAATGATTCAAAAAAGGCTTTTAAAATTAATTCTGAAGCACCTGCCTTTATTGCCAGAATGTGTAATTATCTTTCTATAAAACTTATTCATTTTAGTTCTGATTATGTTTTTAATGGAAAAACCAATAGTCCATATTCCGAAAATGATACTCCTGAACCATTAAACATCTACGGACTATCAAAATTAAAAGGAGAGAATTTAATAAAAGCATCTTGTTGTAAACATTTGATAATTCGTGTGAGTGGCCTTTATGGCAAATATCCTTGTAGAGCAAAAAATGGTTTAAACTTTGTGCAATTGATGTTAAAACTTGCAAAAGAAAAAGGTGAAGTTAAAGTAGTTACTGATGAAATTGTTTCACCAACATCTACCTCTAGTATTGCTAAAATGCTGACTGAATTTTTGAATAAAGATTTACAAGGAACAGTTCATCTAAGTTCGGAAGGTTCATGCTCATGGAATGAATTTGCAAAGGAAATTTTCGATTATACAGATACTCCAATAAACTTATTAGCTGCAGTTTCTGCTGATTTTCCAAGCAAGGTTTCAAGACCAGCTTATTCAGTTTTAGACAATAAATACATTTATTCAAAGGGCTATCCAAGAATGCCACATTGGAAAGAATCATTGCATTTGTATTTAGATGAATTAAATAAAACATCAAAAGAAAACAAGGAACTAGAAGCTGAAGCTGGCTTAAGTGTTTAATCGAAAAAATCACAAAGGATTCAATTTAAGTTCATTAAGCATATTTAAGAATTTTTTTATAGCAAATGCTATTTAAACAATCCGATTTACCATTTAAATGGTGAATCGGATTTTTCTTTTTAAGACGATTTAAACAAGAACATCCGGTTATTACATAAGTTACAATTCCTGTTAACTACTATATAAACAACACTTTAAATAATTAAAAAATGAATTTTTAAAAATTTAAAGATTGATTTACATATAAAATCGAATAAAATTTTAGGAATAGTATTGTTACCAATTAAACATTAATTAATAAAAATGACATTAAACATGCAAAAAATACAACTCAAATAGGTTATATTGGCGTTAATATTAGTTTTTAAGTAGTTTGTATTAATTATTAGTAGCCTAATTAAAACAAAATGAATGTAGCCGTTCAAAAAAATATACCCATTGGGATTGGAATTGGTGCGTCTGCCGGTGGGCTAGAAGCATTAGAGATAGTTTTTGAGAACTTACCTGAAAGCCTTCAAAAAAAGGTATATTTTGTTGTTGCGCAACACCTAAGTCCAAAACACTCCAGTCTATTGGTGCCAATACTCTCCAAAGTTTCAAAATTTCCTGTAATACAAGCCGAAAATAACAAAATTGTAGAGGCAGGTAAAATCTATATTACTCCACCAGATTCAGACATTCAAATAAAAAAAGGAACCATCAAATTAAGCAAACCAAAAAATAAACTTGGTCCTAAACCTTCTGTAGACAAATTATTTGAGAGTATTGCACATGAATATAAAGAAAAAGGTATAGGAATTATACTTTCAGGAACCGGAAGCGATGGAAGTACCGGTATAAAAAAAATCAAAGAAAATGGAGGAAATAACATAGTTCAATATCCTGAGAGTGCTAAATATGATGGGATGCCACAATCAGCAATTCAAACAGGTTGTGTAAATTATGAATGTTATGCCGAACATATTGGTTCTAAAATTGATGAACTACTCAATTACAAAAAAAGAAAAATACAAACACATTCTAAACAAGAAGAAATAAAGAGAATATTTAAAGAAATTCAACTTGAATTCGGTACTGATTTTAACCAGTACAAAATGAGTACAATTCAAAGAAGAATTGATAAAAGAATGTTGTTTTTATCTGTTTCAAAGTATTCAGATTATAGCCAATTTATCATCAACAATAAAGAAGAAAAAAATCTACTTTATCAAAGTTTCCTTATTGGTGTTTCTGGTTTTTTTAGAGATGCGGAATTATTTAAAAACCTAGAATTAGAAATTGAAAAGAAAATTCAAGCAAATGAAATAAAAGAAAACTTTAGAATTTGGATACCCGGATGCAGCAATGGCGAAGAAGCTTACAGTATTTGTATGATGGTAGATTATTTATTTACTTCTAAATATAAAATCAGAAGTAATATTCAGGTTTTTGCCACTGATATTTCAAACAAATCTCTTTTAGTTGCTAGAAAAGGTATTTATGAAATTGGACTGAGAAATAAAATCTCTAAAGAACTGATTCAAACTTATACAATCGATCAAAACAATGAATTTCTAATTGATAAGTCTATTAGAAGCAAAATTTTATTTTCACAACATGATTTAACCAACAATCCTCCCTTTTTAAACATTGATTTAATTAGCTGCAGGAACTTACTCATCTATTTTAACCAGGATGTTCAGAAAAGAATTTTCTCAATTTTTCATTATTCGTTGAATGAAAAAGGTCTCTTATTTCTGGGGAAATCAGAAAGTATTTCAGGTTCGGAAGAATTATTTGAAGTATTAAACTCGAAATCAAAAATTTTCCAGAAAAAACAAATTCATTCAAAACGAATAATAAAACTTGGACACTTCAAGCCTTTAAAAAATTCTCTGAATAAGGATGAACAGATTTTATCGAAAAAAGATTATTTAAAAAATCAAAAGGAACTAATCAGAGAAAAGATAATCCATCTGATTGAGCCTATTTATTTGATAGTTTCAGAAAATTTAGAGATTCTCGAAACACATGGGAAAATCAGTGAAATACTTGAAATTTCAGAAGGTAATATTCACATGAACCTTTCGAGTTTATTAAGAAAATCACTTTTAACTGAAGTGAAAAAATTAATCTTACAATGCAATAAATTAGGAGAAAACAAAAGCTCAATTGTAAATAATGTTTTTGTAGATGGAATTCAAATTAGTTATAAAATAAGTGTAGGTCATTTAAGTGAGTACCATAACCCGGGTTACAATAAGGCTGTATTATTGGTTTTTGAAAAAATTGAATCTATTAAACAAAAACCATTCAAACCAGAAGACTTTAATTCACAACGATTAATAGAGGTTGAACAAGAATTAGAGATAACAAAAATTCATTTACAATCATATATTGATGAAATAGAAACAACGAATCAGGAACTTCAATCATTAAATGAAGAACTACAATCATCCAATGAGGAACTACAATCATCTAATGAAGAATTAGAAACAAGTAATGAAGAATTACAATCTTCCAATGAAGAGCTTCAAACAGCCTATTCTGAAATTAAACATATCAATCAAGAATTAGAGATAAAGGAAAAAGAATTAATTGAAAGCAATAATTTATTCTTTTCAATGTTTGAGAACTCTCCTCAGGGAAATATATTATTAGACCCAAATCTTGGTTTAATTTTATTTAATGAACCTGCAAAAAAAATAATATCTCAGATTGGCTTAGGTAAACTTGAAAAGAATAAAAACATACTTGATATCATTGGAAATCATTCAGATTTTGACCGAATCTTAGCTGCAATAAGAAAGGTTCAAATTGAAAAGAAACCATTTTTCGAAAATTTAAGAACCAAAACCAATTTAGAAATCTTTCACACGGAATTACATGTAACACCCATACTGCTCGGTGAAAACATTCAATACATTACATTAAATTTGATTGACTTAAGTAATCTGGCAAAAAAAGAGGAAGAATTATTTGAACGAGATGAAATGTTAAATTCATTATTAGAATCAAATACAACCTTCTTAATTAGGATAGATTTATTAGGGAATTATACTTATGTAAACAATGCATTTTGCCAAAAATTTGGAGTTAGTCCTAGTGAAATGATTGGAAAGAACTTCCAGGCAACTATACATCCTGATGATTTATTTGAATGTGAAAAAACAGGATATGAAATTTTAACTCAACCGCATTTAATTCACAAATCACAAATACGAAAACCAAATTCAAATGGCGTATACATTGACACTGAATGGGAATATGTAGCTATACAAAATAATGAAGGAATAATTAAAGAAATACAAGGTGTAGGAAGAGATATCACACAACAGAAAAAAATGGTATTGGAACTTGAAGAAGAAAGAAACCATTTAGAAATGTTGATTTGGGGAGGTAGATTAGGAACATGGGATTGGAACCTTCTTACTAATGAAGTCATATTTAATGAGAGATGGGCTGAGATGTTGGGATATGAAGGAGCTCAGTTAAAATTATCTTATTCAGATTGGGAGAAAACCATTTTAAAAAGTGATTTACCAAAAGTAAAAGAGGCTTTAGAATTAACAATCAAAGGAGAACGTTCTTTTTATGAATTAGAGTACCGCTGTATAGGCTTAAACGGTAAAATAATCTGGATGTATTCAACAGGAAAAGTTATTGAGAAAAATAAAAAGAAAAAACCACTACGTATATTAGGAATTCACCAAGACATTACAGATAAAAAAGAAACTGAATCTAAAATTAGAACAATTGAAGACCGAAACAATGCCATTGTATCAACTTTAAATGAAGGAGTTGTTATTCAGAATTTGGAAGGCGAAATTGTTTCATGTAATGCAAGCGCAGAAAAGCTCTTAGGATTATCATTTGAACAGATGATAGGAAAATCCTCTGTAGATCCTATTTGGAAAACTATAAAAGAAGATGGGAGCGATTTTCCTGGCGAAGAACATCCTGCTATGAAAACCATTAAATCAGGTGAAGCCCAAACTGATGTAGTTATGGGTATCATTAAACCTAATGGAGAACTAACCTGGATTACGGTTTATGCGCATTTATTATATCATACAGATAGTAAAATTCCCTATGCAGTATTCACCATTTTTCATGACTTTACAGATAGAAAAAAAGCGGAAGAAGAAATTGAAAATAATAAAAATTTACTTAATGAAACAGGTAGAGTTGCACAAATTGGAGGATGGGAATTAGATCTTATTTTAAATAAAATTAATTGGACAGAAGAGACATTTCGAATTCATGAATATTTTGAAAATACACCGCCCAATATTGAAACTATCAAAACTTTTTTCGACCAAATAAATCTACCAATTTTAGATAACGCCTTTAAAATGGCAATTGAAAAAGGAATACCTTTTGATTTAGAATTGAAACTAAAAACTTTAATTGGAAATGAAAAATGGGTTAGAATAATTGGAAAAGGAAAGTATGAAAAAGGGAAAATCATAAAAATAATTGGTAGTATTCAGGACATTTCTAAAATAAAAAAACAAGAGCAGGAGTTAACTGCTGACAAATCAAGACTTGCAGGAATTATTGAAGGAACAAACGTTGGAACCTGGGAATGGAATATAAAGGAAAATACAACCATATTTAATGAAAGATGGGCAGGTATGTTGGGTTATACATTGGAAGAATTATCACCAATTAGTCTCCAAACCTGGATAGACCTAACCCATCCTGAAGATCTAATTTATGCCAATTCTTTACTTGAAAAGCACTTTAAAAAAGAATTGGATTACTATGATTTAGAAATCCGGATGAAGCACAAAAATGGTGATTGGATTTGGATACTGGATCGAGGAAAGGTTAGAACATGGGATTCTGACAACAAACCAATTTTAATGTCGGGAATCCACATGGATATTACTCAAAGTAAACTATTGGAGGCCGAATTAAAGAAGCTTTCAATTGTTGCCGAAAGAACATCAAATGCTGTAGTTGTTTCTGATAATATGGGTAGAATAACCTGGGTAAATGAATCGTTCACAAAATTTTCAGGTTATAAACTTGAGGAAGTAAAAGGCAAAAAACCAAAATCACTCTTTCATTACCAAGGTACCAATCCTGATACAATAAAATACCTTCATGATAAATTAAAAAAACTGGAAGATGCAAAATGTGAAATAAAAAACAGAGGTAAATTTGGACAAGAATATTGGATAGATTTAGAGATTAAAACTTTGTTTGATAACAATGGTAACCATACCGGATTTATGGCTGTTCAAGCAGATATAACAGAAAGTAGACAAGCTAAACAAGCCTTAAAACATAAAAATGAACAGCTTGAAAATATCAATAAAGAATTGGAACAGTTTGTTTACATAGCTTCTCACGATTTACAAGAACCATTGTTAACAATTAGAAATTGTGCTGAAATTATTAAATCAGAAATGGTTGCAAATCTTGATGAAGAAATGAATATGTACCTGGATTTCATTTTTCAGTCGAGTGAAAGATTAAGAGAGTTAATTAAAGACTTAATGCAATATTCAAGAATCGGAAGAGAAAGAAGAATTGAAGAAGTCAATTTAAACAACCTGTTATTAGATATAAAGAAGGATTTACAATTTTCGATAGAAGAAAGTTCGTCAATAATTAAGTACAATGAATTACCAACTGTAAATGCTTATCCTACTGAGTTAAGATTATTGTTTCAAAACCTAATTAGCAATTCAATTAAATTCAGGAATTTAAACACTCAAACTGCTGTTGAAATTACATACAGTGAATCTGATGAAAATTGGTCATTTATGGTTGAGGACAATGGCATTGGGGTTGATCCTAAAAATTTAGAAAAAGTATTCATTATTTTTAAAAGACTTCACAACCGTGATGAGTATGAAGGTACAGGAATCGGATTGGCACATTGTAAAAAAATTATTGAATTACATGGTGGTAAAATCTGGATGGAATCTGAAAAAGGTAAAGGTTGTAAAGTAATTTTCACTATCCCTAAAAACCAATAAAAATGAGAAACTTAAACTGTATTTTACTAGTAGATGACGACAATGCTACTAATATGTTGAATTCATTTGTTATTAAAAAAATGGAATTAACAAAAACTGTTAAGGTTGTATTAAATGGCAGTGAAGCATTGGACTATTTACATTCGATTTCAGAAGAAGAACAATGTCCTGAATTTATTTTCTTAGATATCAATATGCCCAAAATGGATGGATGGGAATTTTTAGAAGAATACCGCGAAATGAATGTTGAAAGACAAAGGGCAAAAGTAATTTTACTCACTACATCAGAAAATCCTGATGATATTGAAAAAGCTAAAAACTACCCTGAAATCCTGGAATATTGTAACAAGCCTTTGACTAAAGAAATCATTAACAGCCTTGTGAATAAATATTACCCTGAATAAAGTAAGAGTTAATAATTCAAGCTTTATAATCAAATATTTTTTCCATCAACTGCCACTTCTCTCCTATTTTAGAACCAGGTATTGCTTGTTGGAATTTCCACATCAAATCTTCCCAAAGCAATACCTTTTTGCTAGATAAATCAATTTTGTTTTTCTTTTCAAAACTAAAAGAATCACTTGTTTCAATTCGCATCATTAAGCGATTATGAACCCTGAATATTTCACAATTAGTTATGCCAGATTCTTTGATTTTTTCTAAAACTTCAGGCCAAACATTTTGATGATAGGCTTCATATTCCTGAATTGATTTGTCATCATTTATTAAATCTAAAGCAAGGTAAAATGTTTTCATATTCTAATTAATTTAGAAGCATAAAACGCAATCCATATAAAAGCAAACATTGGCAATAAGAAAGCAAACTGAATATTAGAGTTATCAGAAATCAAGCCCATAAGCAAAGGGAAAACTGCACCACCTACAATTGTCATAATGATTAATGAGGAAGCCATTCCTGCTCTTTCATTAAGTCCTTTTACACCATTTGAGAAGATACTTGGAAACATAATCGACATAAAAAACATACTTGCCATTAAAGCATATACTGTGAGATAATTCTGCAAAAACATCACAATAAGCAGTAATACAACATTAATAATTGCATAAACCATTAATAACAAATTTGGCTTTATATAATTCATCAAAAATGCTCCAATAAATCTTCCTGACATAAATAAAAACAAAGCAACAGATAAATATAAAGCTGCAGTTTTATCTGAAATTCCTGTTTGAGAAACAGCTAATCTTATAAAAAAACTACCTATTCCAACCTGAGCACCCACGTATAAAAATTGCGCTAACATTGCTTGTCTAAGTGAATCAGATTCTTTTAACAATTTAAAATAAGAACCAGAATCTGATGACTTTTTCTCCAATTCAGGTAAAGGTAAAAACATAAAAATCAAAGCAACGGCCAAAACAATTGATGCAATTATCAAATATGGAATCTGAACAGATGCAGCTTCCTGAAGTAATTTATCATGAAGTTCGGAACTGCTTAAACCATTTGTATTTTCTGATGTAAAAGTATTTCCTGAAAGAATAAACCTGCTACCAAATAAGGCCGCTAAAGTGGCTCCCAATCCGTTAAATGATTGTGCAAAATTCAATCGTTTTGTTGCGGTTTCGGCATCACCTAAAACAGTTACATAAGGATTAGCGGCAGTTTCAAGAAAAGTCAATCCGGTTGCTACTATAAATAATGCTATTAAAAAGAAAGAATAAGACAAGATGAGAGAAGCCGGATAAAATAGAAATGCGCCTAGTGAAAACAACAATAGTCCAATTACAATAGTTGTTCGATAACCCCATCTATTTATAAACAAAGAAGCAGGAATAGCCATTAAGAAGTAAGCGATATAAAAAGATGAATCAACTAAGGCTGATTGCATATCATTTAGCTGACAAGCTTTTTTCAGATGAGGAATTAATATCGGATTCAGGTTATGTGCCAAAGCCCATAAAAAGAACAAACTTAGAATTGAAACAAAGGCAATTTTTGTATTTACTTTCTTCATGTTTTATTTTCTTCTTATTTGAATTTGGATAGCATCATCGATTGGTTTATCTGAACATAATATCAAGTATCCTCCTCCACCGGCGCCACTTAATTTATAACCAAATACAGAATCCTTATAAACATCTATTATATTAAAGATATCTTCATTTACCATATTGGGAAACATAGCAATTTGTGCTTCAAACGACAATCGCATAGATTCTCCAAATAACTTTAAGTCCTTATTTATAGCAGCATTCCAACAAGATTCGGCAGCCTGTGACAAAGCATTTGCATAATATTTATTGATATTGGTATCAGCTAAAACATGGTAATCGTGTTTACGTTCACCTAAACTAATCAAGTATAAATTTTGCTCAATAAAACTTAATACATCTTCATCAAAAACTGAATCAATTTTAGATGGCCAATATTGAGCTTCATAAAAACTACGATTTAAACCGGCATAAACAATTCCAATTGCATCTTGCGAACCCGCAATCTCTGTTTTACCTGGAGGATTTTCATATGAAAATAAAATCTTTGCAGTTTTTTCGGAATTTGAATCGGGTAATTGATTTTGCCATAATTCAGTTGCAACCCTTCTGGTGCTGCTAGCCATTCCACTTCTTGAATTAAAATCGTGGCTTGGTTCTATGCTGATTGTAATAACAGGTCCGGAAGCAAACAAGGAAACAAAAGGCTGATCGAGCCAACCACCTGCCAAATCAATTCTAAATGGAATGGTATTTATTTTTCGCAAATCTGTGGTTGAGCGTGCAGGAAGTCCTGTAAAAGGCGTTCTATCCAAAACAATCAATTCGATATTTTTTGAAGCACATAATTCTGCCTTTTCTTTTGAATAACCATCTTCATTCACTACAAAAATATCGGGTTGAATTCTTTCTAATTCAGGTAAAAAATCTAAATATCCGGAACCCTGACTGATACATACTTCATGAACATCAATAAGTGCGTCAAGAATGAATTTTCGTTCATTTTCTGAATTCACAGGATATCTTTTCTTCAATTCGAAGACAGTTTTATCTGAGCCCAAACAAACATATACTTGTCCGAACTGTGCTGCACTTCTAATAAAAGCAATATGCCCGCTGTGCAACAAATCAAAACAACCACTAATTATTACCTTTTTAAGTGTCTTCTCCATATCTAAGCGGCAAAATAGGAAAAAAGAAAAGTTTAGCAATAATCAAAATAAAGACTTATTCTAATTTAACTTCAGCTTGATTTTTAAAAATTCAAGTAAAAGGGAGATCTAAGTTAATTCCTAATAATTTGATTCAAATCAGCTATCGAAAGAGGTTTACTTAAAAAGCCTTTTACCATCGGGAATTGTTTGGCCATTTCCATATCTCTTTCATCTAATGAAGAACTCAGCATAAAAACCTTAATAGATTCTATTAAAGTAGCAGGAAGCTCATTTAATTTTTGAAGGAAGGTGATTCCATCCATATCAGGCATTCTAATATCCAATAAAACTAAAACAGGTATTAATTCCGGGTGATTTAAATCCCTGGTTAATTGTTGAAGTGCTATTTCTGCAGAATTAAAAACCACCACCTCACATTCCCAACCTGAGCGTTCTATCATTTTGGAACTTATCAAATTGAAAATTTTATCATCATCTATTAAATAACACCTATTCATAAAAGTAGAAAATAAACTTAAAATCCTTTATCTGACTATAAAGAAACCGAATATATTGGATTTTAATTTAATAATTTATATATAATGAGTAATTATTTAAGATTTATGATTCCTCCTCAGGTTCAAATATACTTGGTAAATAAATTGTGAATACCGAACCTTTACCTAAAACCGAACTCACTTCAATTCTCCCATTTAATTTTGAAACAATTTCCTTGCAGATATAAAGACCTAAACCTGTGCCGGAAGTTGAATTAGAAGCTCTAAAAAACATATTAAACACCTTTTGAAGGTTTGATTCACTAATACCTTCACCATTGTCTTCAATTCTTAAAATGATTTCATCTTTCTTTTTATAAGCTTTAACTCTTATATAAGAATTTGCAATTTCTTTTCTTGAATACTTTACAGAATTTGCAATGATATTTTTAACTACAGTATTAAGACGTGGTTTATCAGAGCTGAATTGGAGATTATTTTCAATATCCAGCATCAAATCAACATTATGGTCTGAATAGTATTTTACATCATTAAACGCATTAGTAACTATTTCTTTAATATCAATAAACTCCGGTCTAATTCCTAATCTCGCATTTCTGGAATAATCAAGAATTTCTTTAATGGTTTCATCCATTCTTGAAACGGATTCTGCAACTAATCCCAGGTATTGTTCGTTTTCCTCGACATCATTAGATTTAGTATCTATTAAAGCCAATAATCCTTTAATTGCTAATAAAGGTGCTCTTAAATCATGGGAAACACTATATACAAAATTATCCAGTTCTGAATTAATTTTCTTTAATTCAGCATTATTTAAAATTAGTTCTTTTTGGGCTAGATGTCTTTTTTCTTCAACAGCAATAGCAGCAGCTATAATTCCGATAATCTGTTTATCTTCATCTGTTGGTTGAGTTGCGCTTGCAAAACAAACACCCAAAATTCCGGTTGTCATTCCTTCAAGATTTACCTTTCTTCCTATTGTTCTAAACTGATGAACATCTTTACCCTTATTATTCATTTCAGTTTTAAAATCAGGAGGAATATGAGTATCTATTGAGGTTTCTTCGCTTGAATTTCTAATGAATGTTTTTAAATAAATTATATCATTTACAGAAAGAAAAATTGGAGATTGACTTGGTTTCGAACTTGAGTAAGAAAATAAATCTAATTTATCCAATCCCTTATAAAAACAAAAATCTGCATTTAACAATTCACAGGCAACATCGGTAAGTTTCCCTATATTTTCAATTGGACTAGAGCCAAAACCAAGGAAAACTTTTGCTAACCTTGAAAGACGGTATTCAGAAGATTGAATTCGTTTTGCTTTTTGAAGGCTGTTAAACTGAGATAAAACCTGTTGGGCAAATAAACCAAAAGCATTTGCTCTTTTTTCATCAACCGGATTATAACTTAAAGCACCAGATTTAAGCACACCACCAACCATATAAATAGAAACATTTAATTCCTGATTTACCGCTCTAGTTAGCATGAGTTGATTGTATGGAATTAGATTGCTTAAATCATCCCACTGACCATCGTTTAATTTAAGAACTTTACCGTTTTCATAATAATTTAGATTACCATTTAAAAGATTATAAATCCGATAAGCTTCTTCATTCTGGAGAGAGAAGCCCTCCATTTCATAACTAAGTGAAAACTGATTATTCTGACTCGATACAATGACTAAACCAATTTCAAATTCAAAAATATCTATAATAGATTCAGCTACTAGCAATAAAAAATCCGACTCTTCATTCTCCTCAAATGCTTCCTTATTAAAAGCATCCATACGCTTATGCATCACCACCTCACTATCTAGGCGATCACGAACATTAATTAGCGATTGTTCTACCGCAGAAAATCTTGAGATTCTTAATTGCAAATCTCTGAATTGACTGATTAATTGTTCCTTGCTTAAATCTTCAAGGTCTGTATGAGTTAATATCCCCATAGTTAAATTAGTGATATTATTTTCTGTAGATTACATATAAAGCAGTTGTATAATTATGGTAAGTATTCTTACCCGATAATCTGGCAAATTCACCAAAACCATACATACCTAACCAAGGTGGACATTCTCCATTGTTTGAGAAAGGGAACTGCATTCTGTTTACTAGTTCTTCCTTTAAAATTCTATTAAATAAGAATCTTCCACGAGCAAGGCAATCTGCATGAAAAACAGCAACTGGAGTTTTACCCTCTGACCTTTTTACCATATCAGAAACAATCCTGTCCATTTCTGAGAAAATTTTCTCTTCATCTCTTTGAGTTAACCAAAGTTTGGTTCCTTCCTTAATAGAAGTTGCATACAACATTTCCTCATTTTCATGACTAGTAACAACTCTTAAAATATGTTCATTACCATATTCTTTAGCTTGTTCCACGCTCAGTTGTTCAGCCAAAGCACCAATTGGAATTGTATCGCCACAATTACTATTAGAATTTAATCCCAAACGTTGTGTAAATTCAGACCAGGCAGGCTTTCCATCCAATTCTATGATTCTATGTCCATTAGATTTTGTTACTACAAAAGGCTCACCATAGGCAACAAATCCGTGTGTTGCAGCAGTATCAACTACTAAAGATGAGTCAGAAAATCCAACTAAGAATGAAGCATGTTCATATACATTTTTATCAATTGCTTGATAACTAACTACACCTTTCATATTATCAGAAGATGTAGCTCCAAAAATGGTAACTTCAGGACCAAATACTTCTTCAATAGCAAGAATACACGCATCATTATCAATATCAATTCCGGGAGCCATAAAATAAAGCATATTGATATTTGGATTTTCATTTTTCAAAGCTTTAGCCATCTCCAAAGTTTTTTGGTAAGCATTTGAACCATTAATATCAACACAATGTCCTACCGAAAAGTCCTTACCTTTTATTGCCATTAAGGCTATATCTTTCATTGATTCACTTACACCTTCTCTACCAACAACACCACAACATGATGCAGCTAAAATACGAGCATTGGGAGCCAATTTTGAAGCTTCATCAACTAAATCAGAAAAATTATGACCTATTGAAGCATGAAGAATAATTAAGTCACAATCAGAATATGAATTACCTAGGGCAATTTCCAAACATTCGCTAACACCTCTGCGGGTATTAACCATTCTAGTACTTCCTGAATAAAATTCTAACATATTTTGGGTATTTAATTTTTGGCAATTAATTAATCGTTAAAAATACAATACAAAAAATTCAGTTATTGTCATTATTTCAATTAAAAGTTTTAATTTTTCGTTTGCTAATTTAAAAATATTCAAATACAATTTTAGCAGAAAATTTTATGATTTACTTGGAAAAAACTTCTTGAGAAATCTTTTGTATAACAGGAAAATTTAAATTTTTTAAGAATAAAATCCTCTTAAAACCCAAATAAAGATAAAAAAAGGTGGTAATGCAGATATATCTATATCTAAATTAAGTGTTAGATTTATCTATAAGTAAGAGTATTTAATTTCTTACAAATTGAATTGAACTTTCTAAATATTGACCAGCATTTATATCAGAATATTTTTTTATAAATGAATCGGGTATTACATGTGTTTTTTCTGATTTAATAATTTGAAGTGCTTGTTCAATATCTTCAACTATAAATGAATTTGATTCTTTTAATAAATCTCCTAAGCCACCTAAATTAAATCCAATAACATTAGTACCTAACAATATACTTTCATGAGCCACTCTATTCCATCCTTCATTAATGGAAGTAAAAGCAATAGTATAAGTAGATCCAGCCATTCTATTCAAATAAGATTCTCTGTTTTCAGCAATAATTTCATAAGTATCAAAGCGACCTTTTTCACTAGTATTATTGGTACTGAAATAACAATTATATCCCAGTTCAGTTAATCTGTTTGCCAACTCAAAAACTTTGTTATCATTTTTCCAACTCCATTGTCCCAAATGAATTTGTTTGGCTTGTTTAGCGACTTTTATTGAATTGTACTCTTTTAAATTAAAAAGGTTTGGAAAGTAAATAACAGGACAATCTTTTACTTTATTTTTAAAATAGTTTTGCCAAAAAGGAGCAACAACTAAAATAGCAAGATTCTGAGGTTTACAGAGGTTTAGAAGAACAAAAAAAAGTTTAAAATAGTATTTTAAAACAAAAGAACTTTTGTCTCTTTCATCTTCATAATGAAAAACAAGAATATACTTATTATTGGTAAAAATCGCTTTAATTAAAGCAGGTAAAGCAAATCTTGAAACTAATAGATTTATATCAGCATTGGAATGTTTTAAACCAAAGAAAAGTAATTGCAGATGTGCAAACCAATTATCAAAAAACTTATGTTCTCGAATTTGTTTAAATTCAATTTTATAACCCAATGACCTTAAAAAAGTAAGGAGGCTTTCTGCATAAAATTTTTCATGCAGAAAGCCTCCGGTTATATATTTACCATGAGAAAGGTAATTAAACTTCACCTCAATCTTTTTTGTTTAAGTTGGAATCTAATCTTGAAATTGCCATCATTTCTTTCATCGATTTTTGCATTCCTTCAAGTGAGCCATCAAGAAAAATTACATTTCCTTTTCCTTGTTCTGCAAAATTCTTAACTGCTTCTGTCCACATACTAAACAAAATAAATGATGCATCTAAATCACCATCTTGCATAACTTTTGCAGCCTGACTTAATCCTTTAGCAACTTCTTCTCTGAATAAGGCTATCCCCTGCCCTCTTAGTTGAGCAGCTTCCATTTCGGCTTGAGCTGCAATTTTAATCGCATTTCCTTCTGCTTCTGCTGCTTTTGTTTTGGTAATTAACAATGCCTGACCTTCGTTTTCGGCAGCAGATTTCATGTTATTTGAAGCTACTACTTTAGCCATTGATTTCATTACTTCCTCATCGAAATTGATATCATTGATTTGAAGGTCAATTAAGTGATAACCCCATTCCTCCAAAGTCTTATCCATATTATCTTTTACAGCTTCAGTAATTTCTCTTCTTAAGCCAAGAATTTCAGCTTGTTTTTTGGTAGCAACATATGCCCTGATTGAACCTTCAACAGAACGTGTTAAAGCTTGCATAAAGTTACCGCTATCAATAAATTTAAATGCTACATTTTTAATTGTTTCTTCATCTTGATTAATTACAGAATAAAGCAACATAGCAGTAAAATTCACATTAGCTTGGTCAATGGTAGTTGCATTAAAACCTAGTTCAACAGATCTGTTTTGAATTGAAATTTTACGAAATACAACTTCAATCAAAGGTATCTTAAAATTCAAACCTGGATACAGAGTTCTGTTGTATTTACCAAAAATTGTTGTTACAGCAACAAGTCCTTGTTGCACTGTACTGATAGAAAAGAAAATAATAGCCGCAATTACTAATCCGATAATTAAATATTCCATGTTTTATAAATTGATTTGAATTTCAATAATTAGGTCATCTTGTTCAATTAAACTTCCTTCCTTCAAAACTAAAGATTTTATTGTTCCTGTTACAGGTGAAATTACAGTACTCTCCATTTTCATCGCTTCAATGGTAAATAATGGGGTATTTTTTTCAACCACATCATTTTCTTTCACTAAAATTTTAGATAACCTACCTTGCAAAGGAGAACCGATTTCTCCGGCAATTTTAGCTTTTCTGTTTGAATGTTTTGCCGTTGTATTATGTCTATCGATTACTTCAATACTTCTGGTTTGGCCATTTAATCTAAAGTAAACTGTTTTCTTTCCATCGCCTTCGTCAACCATATTGATTAACCTAACCAGAATATTTTTCCCTGGAGCCAATTCAATAATAATTTCATCTCCAAGTTTCATTCCAAAGAAAAAAGCCGGAGTTGGTAAATGAAACAGTTCACCAAAAGCCTCTCTTTTTATCGCATAATCTTCAAAAACTTTAGGATAAAAACACCAGCTTAGAAAATCAGTAAATTGATAATCTTTTCCAAATTTATCTTGAAACTTTATAAAGTCAGCATCAAAATCAATGGGAGCTAAATGTTCATTTGGACGACCAGAGTATGGTTCAATATCCTTTAAAATAAGTTTAGATAATTCTTTAGGGAAACCACCTGGATTTTGACCTAAATCTCCTTTAAACAATTCTATAATTGAATCCGGAAAAGAAATACTATCACCTTTTTCCATGATATCTTTTTCGGTATAAGAATTAGCCGTCATGAATAAGGCCATATCACCAACAACTTTTGATGAAGGTGTAACTTTTATAATATCACCAAACATCTTATTAACTAAAACATAGTTATGCTTGATCGTTTCAAACTGGTCTTCTAAACCAAGACTTCTTGCCTGGGGACGAAGATTAGAATACTGACCACCGGGAATTTCATGGTCGTAAACTTCAGCAGTACCCGCTTTTAATTCGTGTTCAAAAGGATAATAATATTCTCTTACTGCTTCAAAATAATTTGAAAACTGGTTCAATGAATTTAAGTCCATTTTTAATTCTCGCTCATTACCATTCATCATGGCAACAATAGAATTGAAATTAGGTTGTGAGGTTAATCCGCTCATACTTGCCAAAGCCACATCAACAACATCTACACCAGCTTCAATAGCCTTTAAATAAGTTGCAGCCTGTATACTGCTGGTATCATGTGTATGTAAATGAATTGGAATATCAATCGACTTTTTAAGTTCCTTGATTAGATATTCTGCCTGATATGGTTTCAATAAACCAGCCATATCTTTAATACCTAAAATGTGAGCTCCTGAATCTTCAAGTTGCTTAGCTAAATCGAGGTAATACTGAATATTAAACTTAGAATTTTTAGATGAATCGAGTAAGTCGCCAGTATAACAAATGCATGCCTCAGCTAAACCATTTGTTCTTTCATTAACTGCTTTGATGCTCACTTTCATTCCTTCAATCCAGTTTAAGGAATCGAAAATTCTGAAAACATCAATACCATTTTTGAAACTTTCTTCAATAAATTTTTCTACCAGATTATCAGGGTAAGCTTTGTATCCAACAGCATTTGAACCTCTAATCAACATTTGAAAAAGAATATTAGGAATAGCTTCTCTTAACAAAGCAAGTCGTTGCCAAGGGTCTTCATGTAAAAATCGAAGCGCTACATCAAAAGTAGCACCACCCCACATTTCTAGTGAAAACAATTGAGGATGATTTTTTGCATAAGCTTCAGCAACTTTCAGCATATCAAGTGTACGCATTCTGGTAGCAAACAAACTTTGGTGTGCATCTCTTAAAGTACAATCAGTATATTGAATTGCCTTTTCGTTTTTCAACCAATTCACAAAACCATCGCGACCTAAATCCTGAAGTCGGTTTCTTGAACCTAATGGAATATCACTAAACTTATCAAAATCAGGAATACGAGCAGTTCTGAATACCTTTTTATCATCAACAAATTTCACATCATCATTTCCATTTACAATGATATCGGCCATATATTTCAAAGCCTTTGTACCTCTATCAAAACGCTTTTTGAAAATGAATAATTCTGGATGTGAATCAATAAAATTAACAGTGGTTTTTCCAGCTAAAAATACCGGATGTTGTAATACATTTTCAAGGAAACTAATATTGGTTTTAACACCACGAATACGAAACTCTTTAAGAACCCTTTGTAAACGTTCAGTAGCTTCCAGCAAATTCCTTCCACTGGCAGTAACCTTAACAAGTAGGGAATCAAAAAACGGTGAAATTTTTGCATTTGGATATGCACTACCTTCATCAAGTCGAATTCCGGGACCACCTGCATTTCTATATGCTATGATTGTTCCATGATCGGGTTTAAAACCATTGGCAGGATCTTCTGTAGTAATACGTACCTGAACAGCAAATCCTTTTACTTCAATTTGATTTTGGCTGTAAATATTGATTTCTGGAGAATCGAGTCTATATCCTTGTGCAATTAAAATTTGAGAGCGTACAATATCATATCCTGTTACTTCTTCAGTAACGGTATGTTCAACTTGAATACGAGGATTAACTTCAATGAAATAAATATTTTCATCTCTATCAACTAAAAACTCAACTGTACCTGCATGACTATAATTAACATGTTTGCAAATTTTAAGAGCGAAGTCGTGTAGTTTAGTTTTCGTTTCAATTGAAATTCCTGGAGCAGGCGCCATCTCAACAACCTTTTGAAAGCGGCGTTGAACTGAACAATCTCTTTCATGTAAATGAACTAAATTACCATGTTTATCTCCTAGAATTTGAACTTCAATATGTCGGGGTTGGTCGATAAATTTTTCAAGGAAAACGGTATCGTCACCAAAAGCAACTTTAGCTTCATTACGCGCTTCATTAAAAACCTTTTCCAAATCAGATTCGGTTCTTACCACCCTCATTCCACGTCCACCGCCACCTGAAGCAGCTTTAATCATTAAAGGATAACCAATTCTATTCGCTTCCTGAATAGCGATATCGAGCGTAAGTAAATCAAGTTGACTATCTTGAATAATTGGAACTTTTGCTTCGGTTGCAACTTTTTTAGCCAACATTTTATCGCCTAATGCCTTCATCACAGAAGGGTCAGGACCAATAAAAATAATTCCTTCCTCTTTACATCTTTGAGCAAAAAGAGCATTTTCACTTAAAAAACCATAACCCGGATGAATCGCATCGACCTGGTGGTGTTTAGCCACGTAAATGATTTCTTCAATATCTAAATAAGGTTTTAAAGGGTCGTTTTCTGAACCAATCTGATAACTTTCATCTGCTTTATAACGATGTAAAGAATATCTATCTTCATAGGTATAAACAGCAACAGTTTTAATGTTTAATTCAACTGCTGCACGAAATACTCTGATTGCAATCTCTCCACGATTGGCAACCAATAATTTTTTAATTGGCATAGGTAGCTTTTAAAGCGAGTAATTTCGAAAAAACTTTCGTAATAAAAAATGCGATTTACCCACCTATCGCATTAAATAAATCTTACCTGTATTTTTTATAAAAAACTTGTCTTCATCCTTTGATTTTGCAGTTCTATGTTCAATTTCAGAATTCTCTATTTTACTGAATACCTGATAGAAATAAACTCCATTTGCTAATTTATCTCCAAAATTATCGGTTCCATCCCAAGCCCATTCGCTCACATTATTACCAATTCTAATGTTACCAAATTCTTCTTTTCTAACTTCTTTTACGATTCTACCATCAATCGACATGATTCTTACCAAAAGTTGATCAGGAATTTTAGATCCGGTTAAAGTAAAAACAAAACGCATCGAAGAAGTAAATGGGTTTGGATAAGGATAGAAATAAGTAATGCTGCTTTTGTTAATTACAGAAAAATCTATTTGGAATTCAGTATTACCTGCAAAATTTCCACTGGCATCTTTTGCCTGAACTTTTAAGGTATACAAGCCATCAGTAAATTTCGAAGGTTTGTATTCAATTGTTGCTGTATTGTTATTCTGACTTGCCGGAATAAATTTAATTTCAGGGCTATTCATTGGAATTTGATCAAATTCAAATGCCCTTGGTTTTCTTAGATAGAGGTTGAATATTGAAGTATCCTCTTGTAATAAAAATTTATTGGCATCTGTAGAACTAATTCTTATGATTGGTTGAGGAGAAACAATATCTCCATTTATTATTCTTTGTCCATCAAAACTAACATCCAATAAGGGATTCAGCCTGTCGGCTTTTACATTTAAATCACGAATTGCAATATTGTTATTAAAATTAAATTCAGAAATTCTTTTAGTAGAATTAATATTCAATTTGAATTGTTGATTACCCTCCATGGAACTTGTTGAAATACTTTTCTCAAGTACCTTAAAGCCTTTTGCAGCAAGACTATTTAGACTTGTATTTGAATTATGGGTAATGATTCTTGAGTCGTTTTTTACTTCCCAATTAATTAGAAATGAATCAACATCAGAAGCAGAAATATTTCTTACAGGAATTTTAATTCTTATAGAATCACCTTTATCTAGTTTGTCTGATTTGAATTCATAAGAAAAGGAAGGATCAATTACCAATTCAGGTGCTTCAACATAAGAAATTTGCCATGATTTAACTTGATGTGGCGTTCTGTTTATTGAATCCACAAAATGAATTTTCAATTTAAGAAACGGATATTTTGTTGCATCAATGCTTGCTAGATCTGTTAGCTCAGTGATGATATTTTTTATCAAAACTGTATCAAACCCCGAAGTATTCACTCCTATAATTTCTGCCCACCATCTACCTTTTTGAACAATATCTTTATCGTTTAAATTCAATCGCAAACTACCAAATTTATTAGCCGGACCAATTGGTTTTGATGTAAAATCACCTTCAAACCATTTTAACAAAAAGCTCTTTTTAATTCTAAGGTATTTTTCATCTTGAGGTTCGTTTGCTTTAGGAGGTAAACTCGACTTTCCCTCTAATTCATTGTTTTGAACAGTGTCTTCAGATGCAGATCCAAGTGCCCCATTTTTCATCCCAATAACAGCCCAAGCTGTATTTCTACTGGCTACCTGCCCTACTTTAACTGAGCCAATTTTTGAAAACATATTTCTTGTTTCTTGTTCCCAATTATGAATATTGGTAGAATAACGAGAAAACATGGCTACGAAAAACCCATCAGGAACAGAATCAACCAAACGTCTTAATTCTCTTTCACCTTCAACATAATTTGTATTAAAGGTATAATATCTAAAACTTCTATCTGTTTTATTGGCCTGAATAAATGAACAGTTAAAAGGATAATTTGGAAGTTCGTAAGGCATATCAACCTGAAAAGGCTCAAACACCAAAACAACAGTACCTTGGGCCATACAATTTCCTACCAATGAATTTAATAAATAAGGAATTACAACTCCCATTCTACTGTGATCCCATCTTCTGTTTTCTATACCCAAGGTAAGTTCGTTGTTAGTAAATTCAGTTGATTTCAAAGAATCATTAAACAAAATAAATCGAGTTTCTGAAATATCTTTCACCTGGCTAAAAACACTTTGACGCCAACCTGAAGGACCATTTGGAATATGAGTAAAACTACCTGTTTGCCAAACTCCACCTTTATCCTCACTAACATTTATTTTAACTCTCCAAAAATAAACCTGTGTATCAGTTGAATTTAATTTGAACTGAAAAGAAGCCAATCCGTTTTGAGAAATTGGTCCGGATTCTTTAAAAAATAAACTCGATTTATTAAAAGCTAAAGAAGTATCTAATTCGAATAAATAATCAATTTTATCGGAGAAAATATTGTTGTTTTGAGCGTAACATACAATTGAATCCGCATTTACAATACTATATGGATATGGATATAGTAAGGTAATTCCGCTTCCGGGAAGGAAATAATCGAATTGAATACTGTTATTGTTGTATTGAATTTCATCAACAACTTTATTAGGATTTATATCAACAAAAAACTTATTTAAACCTGCATCAGTTTTTGAAATTGGTTTAATCCAATAGTAAACAGTATCTCTAAAATATGGCGAATTGACTTTAAAAATTGGGAAATCCTGAACCGAATTATCGGGTAAAACTCTTCTAATTTTAATTTCAATTGAATCAGAAACAGCTTTTGCAATATTATTAACCACAATTGCCAATTGAAAAGAATCAAGTTGAGCTGTTGCGTTTGCAGGACTTACAAAAATGGCATTTGAATTTAATGAAAAATCAGGTTTAGATGGACTATATAATTTAAAAGCAGGATCACCTTGAAGTAATAATTGAAGGGCATGAGAACGAGCATATAAATCATTCGATGAAGTAGATTCAATTAAGGCAGTTTTTAAAATTTCACCTACAGGACGACCATAATTTGTTCCATTCATTGCCAAATAAAAATTATCCATTTGGTTGTATAAGTAACCTGTTAAAGTTAGGTTACTATGTGCTAACCAACCTATAGCACCCTTTCTTGCTGCGCAGATATAATCTTTCCCATAAACAAGTCCGGTACCGCCCGGATCAACGTCATTTGCATTCCCAATACTACAACCATTGAAGTAATAAAAACTTGGTTTATTGTTTTCACTTAAGCTTCCAATTGAACCAAAATCCATATCTAAAACCGTAAGTGAACCATGACCCAGAAATGTCATCATGTTTACACCATCATTTTGAATTTTGATTAATTTTTCTCTGATATCATCCTGAGTTGGCTTGGTTACATTTTTATGGTAAGAAAAAACATTGGCACCTGTTGGTTTTTGAGATATAATTCCTTTTAGGTAATTCACTCTATTTGTAAAAGGAACTTGCTCTGAAAGATAATCTTCTCCTCCACTTAAATGAAGAAAGTTCTTTCTCCAATCAGCAATGCTATCAGGACGAGTTTCCAGATTTTGCAATTTCTCCAGATAATTAAAAACATCCTGGTTAGTTTGTGCAGGTATTCTACCTGTTGGAATTGCAGGAACACCTTGATTGTTATCAAAACCCGCAGTGTATAAATTATCAGATGAAGGTTCTCCAATTGCAGGTACCAAATTGAGTTGATAGTTATCAGATGAAGTTCTGATTAAATTATTCTGATATCCTCTACCTAAAAGTAGTAAAAATGAAGGCTCAAAAGACTGCATTTCAAACAAATGTTTCGCAAATCTTTTGATGCTTAAAGGATGATGATGTCCATAAAAATAGGTATTTGCTAATTGGTTGGCATAAACCAATAATGTTTTATACTGATTACTTCTATAATCGCGATACGCCGCTGCAGCAGGCTCCAACGCTTTATTTGAAACAATTAAATACTGATAATTTTGATTAGGATTAGGGATAATAAAATCCACTTTTTGAAAAGTACCCGGAACTTCAAAAGTATTGTTATCACAAAAAACAAGTTCATCAGAATTAAATGCCAATGCTTTTAAAACCGATCCTTGAAGAGAGCAATTAATGATTTGTTTATTAAATCTATCTAAGATAAAAGCACCTGTTCCAATGAAATTAGTGAACTGAACAAGTTTTTTAGACAATCCTGATTTATTCAGTTGAAATGTCTTGAATGTTTGAGAAATAGATTGACCTGTATTGTAATCTATTTTTATGTAAGAAATTCCGTTTAAATCTGAATTAACAGAAAGGTCGTTTATAACCAGAACCTTTACATATAAAACTGAATTCATAAAAATTGCAGGTATATCTTTTATAATGAGTCTTTCACCATAACCTCTATAAGTTGTATCAGCAATTACAAAAGTTGGATTAGGAGAATTACCAATTAAAACCTGAACATGATGATTTGGAGCATCAGGATTATCAAGAAAAAAATCTGAAGACCCAACTATTTTCATTTCAAGTTTACCATTCAAAGTGTTGGTAACATCAGGCAAATTAATTTGAACTTCTCTCGATTGATTTAATCCAATTAAATAAGAAACCCAACCTTCGGCGGCCGCGTAATCAGAAACATAATATTTTGTACTAGCAGGTAAAAAAGCACCTCGGTAGTATTCTTCCTGAAAGGTTATTATTTTACTTTCTTGATAATTTTGTTCTGGCAAAAAAGAACTAAAACTGGTATCCGAAGTTAAATTATATCTTAAAGAAATTTGAGTTGAAGTATCAGCATTGATGCACAAAAAATACCAAGCTGTATCTGAGAATAAACTTGAAAAAGATTGAGCTTGTTCAGCATTGGAAGTGTATAATTCCTTATCTAATTCACCAGTATTTTTTTGTCCATGGAAAAGAATAAAATCATTCGATTGAAATTTGCCATCTAGTTCTCCGGAACAATAAATTAATTGTTCTTTGCCATTTTTATATAAGCTTAGTTTTTGTGGATTTAAATTCTGAACATCTATTCCATTATTTACCAAAGTGAGGGAATCAATTTTATAAACTGCATCTTTTACAACTGGAAATTTATAATACGATTGATAAGGTTTAATCCATTCGAATCCATAAGTATTTTGAGCAAAAAGAAGTGAAGCAGAACTAAAATTTAAAATTAGAGTAATTATTACTCCAAGTTTAAATAGTTTCATTTTCGCAAAAGTTTTAATTCTTATCATGGTTTTGTTCAACGAAAAACTCTTATAATCAACATTAAAACAATTCATTAAAAACCAAAATAAATTGAATTAAACATTGACAGTTTAAGTTTTGCCCGATTTGCAATATATAAAAATGGATTTATGAAATGAGTTGAACAGGAATCTTTTACAAAAAAAATGCCTCCGATTTTTCGGAGGCATTTCACAGAATATAATTTAAAACGAAAATGCTATAATTACTTAATTAATTTGCTTTCATTTTTGCAAAGTTTTCATAGAAATAAGGAATGGTTTCAATTCCTTTTAAGTAGTTAAATATGCCATAATGTTCATTAGGACTATGTAAAGCATCACTATCCAACCCAAATCCGAACAATACCGATTTCAAACCTAATTCTTTTTCAAACAGAGCAACGATTGGAATACTACCACCACCTCTTGTAGGAATAGGAGTTTTACCAAAACTGGTTTCCATTGCTTTTTCAGCAGCAAGGTATGCAACTGAATCAATTGGTGTAACTACAGGTTCACCACCATGATGTGGACGAACTTCAACTTTAACACCAGCAGGAGCAATACTTTCGAAGTGTTTTTTGAAAATTTCAGTGATGGTATGAGAATCTTGATTTGGCACTAATCTCATGCTGATTTTTGCAAATGCTTTTGAAGGTAAAACTGTTTTAGAGCCTTCACCTGTATATCCACCCCAAATACCGTTACAATCCAATGTAGGTCTGATTCCGGTTCTTTCTAAAGTATTAAATCCTTGTTCACCCCAAACATCACCAATATTTAAATCTTTTTTGTAGGCTTCTAAATCAAAAGGCGCTTTGTTTAAAGCAATTCTTTCATCAGCTGTTAATTCTAGAACCTGTTCGTAGAAACCAGGAATGGTGATATGGTTATTTTCATCATGCATACTTGCAATCATTTTTGCAAGAACATTGATAGGATTTGCAACTGCCCCGCCATAAACACCACTATGTAAATCACGGTTAGGACCAGTTACTTCAACTTCAACATAACTTAAACCACGTAAACCACTATCAATACTTGGAATATCGTTGGCAATCATAGATGTATCTGAAATCAAAACAACATCAGCCTTTAACATTTCTTTATTTTTGATACAGAAAGGACCTAAATTAGGAGAACCTACTTCTTCCTCACCCTCAATCATAAACTTCACATTACAAGCAAGCTTATTGTTTTTCATCATGTATTCAAAAGCCTTTACATGCATATAAACCTGGCCTTTATCATCACAAGCACCACGAGCAAAAATTGCACCATCAGGATGAACTTCAGTTTTACGAATGGTAGGTTCAAAAGGCGGAGTTTCCCATAATTCCAAAGGAACTGCAGGTTGAACATCATAATGACCATAAACTAAAACAGTAGGTAAAGAAGGATCAAAAATCTTTTCACCATAAACAATAGGATGACCTTCTGTAGGAAACAACTCGACTTTATCGGCACCGGCTTCAATTAATTTTGCTTTAATAAACTCAGCGGCCTTTACAACATCCTCATTGTAAGCACCATCAGCACTAATTGAAGGAATGCGTAATAAATCAAACAATTCGTCTAAAAAACGTTGACGATTATTGTCAATGTACTCTTTAATCATGGGTTTCTAAATAATCAGTAAAAGTAGCCAAAAATAGTCCTACTACAAATTCAAATCAACCAATTATCAATTTTTATTCACCATGCTTGTGTCCATTAAATTATATAGCTATATTTGAATGTAGATAAGTAACTGAAAACCATATTTTACATAGAGATAAAGAAATTAAATTCGAAAAGTGGAATTATTCAAAAAATATCAACATTACGGATACAAAGGATATATCATTTACATCCTGTATATGATAGTATTACCTCCTGCTTCTCTATTTTTCTTTATCAGTTCAATGTTCAACCCACATCCTGAGATTGATTTTACAGAAATAAACCAAATAGGAAACATCCCTATTGAAAGGATGTTGAAATCTTAAAGCGAATAACCCAATGAACGAGGTTATTTTCGCAATGTGGATTATCTTCAAACATTAAATGAAGCTCAAAGAGCTGCAGTTGAACAAATAGACGGACCTGTTATGATTGTAGCCGGTGCAGGTTCCGGAAAAACCCGTGTACTTACTTATCGCATCGTACATATGCTTAGGCATGATGTTGATCCTTTTCAAATATTATCATTAACATTTACGAATAAAGCTGCAAAAGAAATGCGTCATCGTGTTCAAGTTGCAGTTGGAACTGAAGCGAAAAACATCTGGATGGGTACTTTTCATAGTATTTTCTCCAGAATATTAAGATCTGAGGCAGACAAAATTGGTTACCCAAGAAATTTTACAATCTATGATAGTGATGACAGCAAAAGTTTGTTGAAAACCATTGTCAATGAAATGAAACTTGATGATAAACTTTACAAACCAGCGGGTTTATTAGGTAGAATTTCATCAGCAAAAAACTCCTTGATAACAGCTGAGGAATATTTAATGAATGATGAATTGGCTGAAAATGACAATTCTAGCGGCAGACCGAAATTCGGAGTCATCTTTAAAACTTATCAAGACCGTTGTTTTAGAGCTGGAGCAATGGATTTCGATGATTTATTGATGAATACTTACAAACTATTTGCTAATCACTTAGACACCTTAAATAAGTACCAGCATTTGTTTAGGTATATCATGGTTGATGAGTTTCAAGATACCAACCATGCTCAGTACATGATTATTAAAAAACTATCTGCAGTGCATCAAAATATTGCAGTTGTTGGTGATGATGCCCAAAGTATTTATGCATTTAGAGGTGCGAATATCAAAAACATTCTGGGCTTCCAGAGAGATTTTCCGGATGTTAAAACATTCAAACTTGAACAAAATTACAGAAGCACTCAAAATATTGTAAACGCTGCTTCAAGTGTTATCGAAAAAAACAGAGACCAAATAAAAAAGAATGTTTGGACAGATAATGAAAATGGCGAAAAAATCAGGGTAATGAAAGCTCTGACTGATAATGAAGAAGGCAAATTGGTAGCATCTTCTATTTTTCAGGAAAAGATGAACAGCCATGTAATGAACAATGATTTTGCTATTCTTTACAGAACCAATGCGCAAAGTCGTTCAATGGAGGAAGCCTTGAGAAAAAGCAATATTCCTTATAAAATCTATGGAGGAATGTCTTTTTACCAAAGAAAAGAAATCAAGGATTTATTGGCCTATTTTAGAGTTGTCCTTAATCCAAAAGATGAAGAGGCTCTTAAAAGAATTATCAATTATCCTGTAAGAGGAATTGGTAAAACAACCATGGAAAAAATTACCATTATTGCCGACCATAACAAAGTTAGTTTATGGGAAGTAATTGAGAATATTGGTCAGTTTGGATTAAAAGGCGGAGGTGTTATTGAAGATTTTGTTACTATGATTAAAAGTTTTCAGGTACAAATGGACAAGAACGCTTATGATGTTGCCATGCATATTGCTAAACAAAGTGGTGTTTTAAAGAATTTGTACGAAGATAAAACTGTTGAAGGGATTGCCAGGTATGAAAATATTGAAGAATTACTTAGTGGTATAAAGGAATTTAGTGTTGAAGAAACAGCTGATGAAGATGGTGTTTTACAACCAAATAAACTGGCTGATTTTATGTCGAATGTAGCCTTGCTTACAAATGATGACAACGACAAAAATTTAGATAAAGATCATGTAAGTTTAATGACAATTCACTCTGCTAAAGGATTGGAGTATAAATACGTTTATGTGGTTGGTTTGGAAGAAAATTTATTCCCTTCACAATTATCATTAAACAGCAGACAAGAACTTGAAGAAGAAAGAAGGTTGTTTTATGTAGCACTTACAAGAGCTATGAAAAGACTTACACTAAGTTTTGCAACCAGCAGATTTAAATTTGGTTCGATAATTAATGCTGAACCAAGCAGATTTCTTCAGGAAATAGACCCTCAGTTTTTAAGTTTTGAAAGTTTGTTTAACTCTAAAGGAACTTTTAAAGAAAATAAAATCTCTGATTCTCCTGGCAGGTCTGTAAGTGGATTACAAAAGAAAGTTCTAAATCCAGTTAAAACCAGCTTTTCAAAAACAGCAGCAGCTTCTCCTCCACCCGACCCTAATTTTGTTGGGGATGATACAAGTAATTTACAAACCGGAATGAATGTAGAACATCAACGATTTGGAAAAGGAATTGTGTTAAGTGTTGAAGGTGCCGGCGACAATAAAAAAGCCAATATTGATTTTGAAGGAAACGGAAAAAAAATGCTGGTTTTAAAATTCGCTAAGCTTAAAATTCTGGCTTAATTGTTTTTCACAAATCCGAAATCCTGAACGATAGGTAAATTTGTTAAAACACCTGTTTTTAAACAAGTTGCAATAAAAATTGCTTCCTCTTTTGACAAGTTAGCGTTTATAGTAAATTTACCTCCATTTACTTCAGATTGAACAATTGGTGCTGATAAAACGATCTTATCAAAACTAATTATTAAACCCTTTAGAATATTCTTTTGAGTTAGTTTAGCAAATTTGTTTTTAAATGGAGCTTTCAGTGTGATTATAATTTCATAAACATCAGAGACTTCTGATAGTTTTACACGTATGTCTTCAAACATGTGCGGATGAATACTTAAATCTTCTTTTTCATCGATTTTTTGAACATACACAGGACAAGTGCTTTCATTGAGTAATTTACCAAATTGAATTCTGGCTCCAATTGGCATTAAAGCTTTTGCCTCAGGTACATTAAACAAATGCAAAAGTCTACTTGTGTCATTTATCATCAAATAACCAATTGTAGGACCTGAAACTAAGTTACCTTCTCCATCTGAGCTTGGCATCATTAAGGAGAATAAAGGATTGTTCCTTACAAAATCCATTGAATCATTTTTCGAATAATCAGGTAATTGATTTGAAACTACCAAATTTCTATTGATTTTTTCAAGAATTGGATAGAAATCCTTTACATCATAAGATTCAGTAATATCAAATTCACCTTTGGTTTGAATAGCCTGAAATATTAAACCAGAATCCTGAAAGGAATTTAATTTAAAATGAAATATAGAATTAGGCAGTTCTGAAATTTGAGGAGTTTCTCCTGATAATTCAAAAATTCTATCTTTTAAAATCCTGATATCATTTTGATTATTTGTTCCTAATAATTGTATTTTAAACTCTAAGTGATTTTGATGAGAATTACATGAAATCAATCCCAAAACAATCAATAAAAAGCTAAACAGTTTTATAACTTTCATAGACTAATGAAATAAAATAGCTTCACCCAAAGCAGGTAATAAAATACCATTATCATTTATTTGCAAATCTTTTAGTATCTGACGAGGTTCCAACATAGGTTCATCACTTAAGTCAAAAGTTCCATAATGCATTGGTATCATTTTATTTGCACCCATTTCTTTGAAAGCTTTATAAGCATTTTGAGGTGAAATATGATTTGATGACATAAACCATTCAGGCTTATAGGCTCCAACACCAATTATACAAAAATCAACTTTTGAGAAAAGGTCACCAACTTCTTTAAGGTGTAAATCATAACCGGTATCTCCACTAAAATAAATATTAGATTTATCAGACTGTAACATAAATCCACCCCATAATCTTGTATTGGTATCGAATAAACCTCTTTTACTCCAATGTCGAGAAGGCATAAAATGAAGACTAATTCCAGCCTCATTTAACTTAGCTTGAGAATACGTTTGGTACCATGCTGCTTCCTGAATTTGAATATCGTTTCCTAACCAGGATTTCAAAAGAGGTGCCATATTTAATCCAGTAAGAATTATCATTTTAGGATTATTCTTCTTTAAAGATTTCAAACTAGATTTATCACAATGATCACGGTGGTCGTGAGATATCAGAACAAAATCAATATCCTTTAAATCATTGATTGCAAAAGGTAAATCAGAACGGCGTTTAACAGGGCCTGCATTACCTAAAACCGGATCAATTAAAATTGAAACACCATTAATTCTGATAAAAAAACAAGCATGTCCAAGCCAAATCATCCCATCATTTTTAGAATGAAAGAAAGCTGTATCAGGTTTTAATTCCAAACCGGACTTTCCTTTAGTTTTTAATGCTTTTTGAGGATTGGTTTCACGTTGCCATTTCCATAGGTCGGCAGTTTTAGGTTCAAAAGGATTGTATTGATTAACAAACCTATTTTTTGAATCTTTTATATTGCCCGAAACATTTGATTTTACAAAGGGTAAATCCGGATTTAGATGAGGCTGGGAGTTTTGTGCCATACTGGTTTGAAACATAAAAAAAGCCATCAAAACTGATAGCCAGGTATTAAAGTTTTTCAAGAATTTGATGATGGATTTTGAGAACTTGTGTAATTAACAATTCATTACCATCATTATTGATGATATAATTTGAATAAGGTACTTTATCTTCTTCAGACATTTGGTTATTAATTCTAGCTTCAACACTAGACCTATCAACAGCATCTCTGCTCATAGTTCTTTGAATACGAGTTTCTATAGGGCATTTAACTAAAATCAATTCATCAAGTTCTAGGTAAGATTTACTTTCAATTAAAAGAGCCGCTTCTTTTAAAGTATAATCTGAATTTTGATTGTTTGACCAGTTTTTAAAATCTTGAGCAACAGCAGGATGAACAGCAGAATTTAACTCATTTAACTTCGACTTATTGACAAAAGCAATGTCTGAAATATGTTTTCTATTAAGAGAATTGTCATTGAAATAGGCCTCGTTACCAAAAATTTGTTTGATTTGGATAATCAGGTCAGTATCGTTTGTCATGAGCCATTTTGCTCTTGAATCGGCATCATAAATCGGAATTCCTAAAACATGAAATATTTTAGAAACAGTAGATTTTCCGCTACCTATATTACCTGTAATACCAATTTTTCTCAAAAGAATGAAATAAAAAAGCTTATGAAATCACAAGAAAACCTTGTAATTCATAAGCTTTTATAAGTTAATTATTACTTAGTATCTTTTTTAGGCTCATTTAAAGCCTGTGAAGCTTCCATAGAGACAGCAGTGCGATCGATACGTAATTTTGTACCTTCACTTTCAATCAAAAAAGTAGTTTCATTTGCATCAATAATTTTTGCATGAACACCACCAATTGTAATAACTTTATCTCCTTTACCTAAAGCTTCTCTAAATTTCTTTTGAGCTTTATTTTTCTTCATTTGAGGATAAATCATAAAGAAGTAAAACACAACAAAAATCAGAATGAAAGGTAAGAAACTCATGATTGAATTTGAGCCTGCACCAGTAGCAGGAGGACCCATTAAAAACAGTATATTCATATTTATTTATTTAAAACTTCGCCTTTGATGGCAAGAATTGTTTCAGAAGGAATAGTATTTGCAAGGATGGTTACAGATTTGTCAAAAACCCCAACTTTACCTGCGCTATTAAACTGCACGTCGATTGAAGCTTCAACACCTGGAGCAATTGGTTCTTTTGGATAACTTGGAACAGTGCAACCACAAGAAGCAGAAGCATTGGTAATGAGCAAATCAGATTTACCTGTATTCACAAATTTGAATTTGTAAGTCACAACCTCACCATCAGTCAATTTACCAAAATCATGAATATTCTCGGTGAAAGTCATGATTGGAGCATTTTCTGCTGCAGAAGCTGAAGTATCATTAGCAGAAACCGGGTTTTCAACCAAATTAGTTGAAGCTTTTTCCTTTGGATTACTATCACATGAGTAGAAAGTAAAAGCCGCAATTGTAAAGGCAAAAAATAAGATTCTTTTCATTTTATTTTTTATTGATAAGATAGCAAATTTAATAAGACAGATTGATTTTCAAAGTTGAAGCAAATTAAGAAATTATTCATTGAGTCCACGACCCATTTTATTAATCTTATTTTCGCTTCTTAATTGCATTTGAATTTTATCGAGAACACCATTAATAAATCCATGACTATTAGGCGTACTATAGAGTTTAGCCAATTCAAGGTATTCATTAATAGAAACTTTCACCGGTACATAAGGGAAAAATAAAATTTCACAAAGAGCCATTCTCATTAAAAGAATATCTACTAAAGCAATTCTATCTTGATCCCAGTTTTGGGTTTTCGAATTGATTAATTCATTAAAATCTTTTTGATGTTCGATGGTTAAATCAAATAAATCCTTCATGAATTTCAAGTCTTCATCCTCATCTTTGTGAGCATCTAACAAGAATTCAGGTTTTGGTTCTTTTAATTGATTTAGTACTTTTTGCAGGCTAGTTAATACTAAAACCTGGTCATCTTCCCAATTCACATAAACTTCTTCAAAATACGACTCAAACTGTTCTGAATCAGAGAAAAGTTGCTCAAAAACTGTCACCAAAAAGGTTTTGTCTTCGGTAAAAGTGTGGGTAGTTTTAGATGTGTAATCCTGAAAAAATGGAAGTGTTTTTAATTCATTGAATATTTTTTTAGAGAAATCCAATGAATCAACCCAACGAGGTTTTACTTTTTTAATCGCTTCCTGAAACTGGAGGTTTTCCTCCATTAAAGCAATGACTTTATTATTCCTAATTGCATCCAAAGGTTTAATAAGGTTTTCGAGTGGGAAGTATTTTGCTTTTTGCAGCTCGAGTTCCTGTTCTACAAAAAATTTCAATTCCAAAGGAAAAGAAAGAGAGAACAGGTAAAGTTCATAAGTTTTTTCCAGATTACTAATCATGGTTCTTTTGTACAAATGAGCAAGAGGCTTTTCCTCTTGGGCAAAACCGTACAAGGTTTGAAAAACTTTGACACGTAAGAATCTTCTATTTAACATACAATTTATATTGAGCAGAAAACCACAAACGTTATAACTTATTGGATGCCATAAAAGAAAGAACGTTTGCGGGTTTCCGCTGATTTTGGGTTTTAGTAAGTCGAATGAACTCTTGACATATCAAGAATTCTTTTTTCAGCTAAATTCATAGCTGCTTTTTGGGTATGAATATTTTCGGTTGCTGAGATTTTCAAAATCTCAAGAGTTACATCAAAAATATGCTCTGCTTTTCTGTAAGCAGTTTCTCTGTTATAACCGATATGTTCCTGGTAAACGTTGATTAATCCACCTGCATTGATTAAAAAATCAGGAGCATAAGTAATGCCTTTTTCAATCAATAAAGGACCATGGATATTTTCATCAGCCAATTGGTTATTTGCAGCACCTGCAACAACTGATGCCTTTAACATATTAATATGTTCAGTATCTAAAATTGCACCTAAAGCACAAGGAGCAAATACATCTACATCTTGCGAATAGATTTCATCACCTTTTACAACTTTAGCACCAAGGGTATCTGCATAATGTTTTAAAGTAGCTTCATTTATATCAGAAATAACCAAAGAAGCACCTTCCTTGTGTAAGAATTCCAATAAATGACCACCTACTTTACCAACACCTTGTACTGAAACTTTTTTTCCTGCAAGACTATCAGTACCCCAAACGTGTTTAGCACTGGCTTTCATTCCCATGTAAACACCATAAGCAGTAACAGGAGAAGGGTCTCCGCCTCCACCCATACTTTCAGGTAATCCTACTACATTTTCAGTTTCCATGTGAACGTATTCCATGTCTTTAGTTGTAGTATTTACATCCTCAGCAGTTATATATTTACCATTTAAGTTTTCTACAAAACGACCGAATTTACGCATTAAAGCTTCGGTTTTAATTTTTGAAGCATCGCCAATAATAACAGCTTTAGCACCACCAAGATTTAATCCTGAGATAGCAGCTTTGTAAGTCATGCCTCTTGAAAGGCGCAAAACATCGTTAATAGCTTCTGCTTCTGTTGCGTAATTCCATACACGAGTTCCTCCCAAACCGGGACCAAGCACGGTATTGTGAATAGCAATAATTGCTTTTAGGCCTGTAGCATTATCATTACAAAACACAATTTGCTCGTGGTCGTAAGTTGCTAGTTGGGCAAAAATTTCTGAGTTTGACATAGTTAGGTATTTTTGTCTGGTTTTTGGTGGGCGCAAAAGTAGGTTTTATTTTCAATTTTGAACACCTTCTAAATAAATTTGAAAATAGCTTAATCAAATTATGATTTATCCATAGTCTTAAAACTAATATTTTATAGGATTTGCCATACTTTACAACAGGTTTTACAAATTATGATATTTGTCAAAATGTAATTTTTCTTTAAACAGCTAAAGAATAAATTAAAGATTACTTCTAAGAGTCCTTAATTTGCAGCATAAAAATCAGCTTTGAAATCTCTTAAAAAACTAAATAAATATTTTCTAAAATATAAATGGCATTTAATTGGAGGGATAATATTCGTAAGTCTCTCGAACTTATTTGCTGTCTTTCCCGCTCAATCTGTAAGGATAGCAATAGATTTGGTTATAGAAAACCTAAAAACCTACCAAGAATTTAAAGGTACTAAACTAAGTACAAATATTGAAGATAAAACTGGCTTAATTTTACTTTTTTTCGGAATACTTGTAATTGTACTTGCCTTATTCAGAGGACTTTTCATGTATTTGATGCGCCAAACCATCATTGTTATGAGCAGGCATATTGAATTTGACATGAAAAATGAGATTTACTCTCATTATCAGGATTTATCTTTATCATTTTACAGAAAAAATAGTACTGGCGATCTTATGGCCAGAATCAGCGAAGATGTAAGCAGGGTAAGAATGTATGTTGGTCCGGCGATTATGTATGCCATCAATTTAGTTGTAACTATAATTTTAGTATTGTGGGCAATGTTTTCTGTCAATACCCATTTAACTTGGTTAGTAATCCTTCCACTTCCAATCCTCTCTTATTCAATATTTTATGTAAATAATATTATCAATAGGAAAAGCGATGCGATTCAATCAAAATTATCTGATTTAACATCATTTGTTCAGGAAGCATTTTCAGGAATAAGAGTTATTAAAGCATTTGCTGCTGAAAAAGAATCAGAATCTGCCTTTGAAGAAATGGGGGAAGATTATAGGAACAAACAATTAGACTTAGCAAAAACCGATGCCGTGTTTTTTCCATTGATGTTTTTTTTAACTGGATTGAGCACACTTATAACCATTGTGGCAGGAGGTTTTGAAGTTTTAAACGGTAGAGCCAGCTTAGGAAATATTGCGGAATTCGTCATTTATGTAAATATGTTAACCTGGCCTGTAACAAGTTTAGGATGGACAAGCAGCTTGGTGCAAAGAGCAGCGGCTTCACAATCTAGAATTAATGAGTTTTTAGATACAAAACCAGAAATTCAATCTACCAATTCATCAGAATTTACTTTTAATGATTCTATTCAATTTGAAAACATTGGCTTAACTTATCCTGAAAAGAGTGAAAAAGCTCTAAGAAATATCAGTTTCACCTTAAAAAAGGGAGAAAGTTTAGCGATTTTAGGCAATACAGGCTCAGGAAAAACCAGTTTAGCAAATCTAGTTTTAAGACTATTAGAACCAACAGAAGGTAGAATATTGATAGATGGAAATGATTTAAAGGATATCAATTTAGGAAGCTATAGAAGAAGTATTGGATATGTTCCACAGGAGGTATTTCTATTTAGTGATAGTATTTCAAATAATATTTCATTTGGAATATCAACCAATCATCAAAATTTAGAAAAAATTAAGAATGCTGCTGATGAAGCGGCATTAACAGAAAATATTAACAATTTTAAGGATGGTTTTTCTACAGTGATTGGAGAAAGAGGAGTTAGTTTATCCGGAGGCCAAAAACAAAGAGTTGCTATTGCTAGGGCATTTTTAAAAAATCCAGAAATCTTAATAATGGATGATTGCTTAAGTGCTTTAGATACCCGCACAGAATCTATAATTTTGGAGAACTTAAAGCTTATAATGAGAGGCAAAACAAGCTTTATAATTAGTCACAGAGCCAGTAGTGTTAAGGACGCAAATAGGATTATTGTATTAGAAAATGGTGAAATTATAGAAGAAGGAAACCATGATAATTTAATGTTAAAAAATGGTAAATATGCTGAGATTTTTGCCAAACAAAGTAAAGAAGAATAAGTAAGTCGGCAAAGGTTATCAACACCTGATAAATAAAGGTGAGTTAAAAAGTTTTGAAATCAGAAACTGAACTTATAATTTGCCCCCACTTTAGAGAAAAACGAGCAATGGACGAGTTTAACAAAAACGACAAACAAGAAATCTATTCGAAGAAAATCAGAGCTGGTAAAAGAACTTACTTCTTTGATGTGAAAGCCACCAAAGGAAAAGATTATTTCATTACCATTACTGAAAGTAAAAAAAGGTTTGAAGACGGCAACTTTGTGAAGCATAAAATTTTTCTTTACAAAGAAGATTTCAACAAATTTGTTGAAGCATTAAACGAAACTGTCAATCATATCAAGACAGATTTGATGCCAGACTACAATTTTGACGAGTTTAACCAGGAACATACTTTTGACATGAATTTTGATGATAATCAAAATGAAAGTAATCCTTAAGAATTATTTAAAACAAATACCTATTTTTGTAAAACTTTAAAAAACCAAAAAAAATATGAAAAAGTTATTTAGAACTATGTTTGTATTAACAGCTATGAGTGCTGTAGTATTTACATCATGTAAAACTGAAGAAACTGTGGACACAGAAAAAGCTGCTCCTACAGTACTTTTAAATGATGGTGTTGCTGGTGCTTCATACTCATCACAAGTTGATTCAATTATGTTAGATATCGAAGCTAGTGCTGATACTGATGTTAAAATCAAATCTATCAAAATTACTAGAGCTGTAACTGGTGCTGCAACTAACACAATCGTTAGCAAAACTTATGATGCAAAAGATGTTTTATTAACTCATTATGATGTTATTAAAGGTCAAATCGCAATTAACGATGGTGATAAAATTACTTATTTAGTTACTGTTACAGACAGCAAAGACAAAGTTACAACTGCTAATTTTGTAGCTTCAATCAACAGTATTGCTACTTCAGAGCAAATTTTATTAGGAGCTCCTAGTAACACAACTAACCAATACCGTTTCTTTGGTGTTGCTAACAATTTTGCTCGTTACAAAGCAGGTACAACCGGTACTGAATTAGCAAAAGATAATTCAAGTAAAGTTGATTTCATTTATTTCTACAATTCAGCTGGTTCAGTTGGTAATGCTATTTACTCTCCAGATTATAACTTCACTGCTGGAACAGGATGGGCTACTGAAACTTCAACATGGACTGCCAAAAACAAAACTATTTATTTAACAACTGAGTTAAATCAATCTAGCTTTGATGCATTAAATGCTTCTAACTTCTTTACCGAATTAGAAACTTTAACTTGGGCTAGTGGTGTTGACAGAATTCCTAACTTAATCAATGGCCAGGTAATTGCTTACAAAAGAGCTGATGGAAAACGTGGTTTTATTTTAATTGCTGCTACAGCATTAAATGCAACAACAGGTTCATTAACTTGTAAAGTAAAAGCTGAGTTATAGAATTATTTCTTAACAAAAATCTTATAAAAAGCCGTTTCAAATGTGGAACGGCTTTTTTATTTTTATAGCATGAAGAAAATTGCAGTATTTACATCAGGAGGAGACTCTCCCGGAATGAACGCGTGTATTAGAGCAGTTGTTAGAACTGCCATCTATCACGGAATTGAAGTTTGCGGTATTATGCAAGGATATAAGGGTATGATTGAAGGAGGCGAGAATTTTATTGAAATGAATTCGCGTTCTGTTGGAAACATCATCCAAAGAGGTGGAACAATTCTTAAATCATCAAGAAGTAAAGAATTTATGACGCCTGAAGGTCGTAAAACTGCCTATGATAACCTTATAGCAAATGGAATTGAAGGAATTGTTTGTATAGGTGGAAACGGAACATTTACCGGTGCAGAAATATTTTACAACGAGTATGGAATTCCATCAATTGGCGCTCCTGGCACAATTGACAATGATTTGTATGGTACAGATTTTACAATAGGTTTTGATACAGCAATTAATACAGCTGTTGATGCCATTGATAAAATCCGTGATACTGCTGATAGTCACGGCCGTACTTTTTTAGTTGAATTAATGGGCCGACATGCCGGATTTATATCACTTGCAGCGACAATTGCCGGTGGTGCCGAACAGGTACTTTTACCAGAACTTGTTGAAGACCATAGTAAAGTTGTTGAGTTTTTTAAAGGGAGAACAAATACTAAAAAATCATTCTCAATTGTAGTTGTAGCTGAGGGAAATGAAGAAGGTGGCGCTTTTAAAATTGATGAAATGCTAAAAGCAGAAATACCAGGTTTTGAATCCAGAGTCGTAATTCTTGGCCATATTCAAAGAGGTGGCTCCCCTACTGCTTATGATAGAGTTTTAGCCAGCCGATTAGGTTCAGGGGCAGTTGAAGCTTTGATGAATGGAGAAAAAAACAAAATGGCAGGTTTGATTAATAACCGTTTACAATTAACTTCATTTCATGATGCCATTTATAAACGAAAAGAACTCAATCCAGATTTAATTAAACTGGTTGATATTTTTAATTGCTAATAAATTTCTAAAAAAAAGAAAAGTGGCTGTTTCAATTGTGAAACAGCCATTTTATTTTGCCATTAATCTCAACACACGCTCAATATCTTCAGGTGTGTCGATACAATGGCTATCATATAAAGTTTCTACACATTTAATTTTATACCCGGCTTCTAACCAACGCAATTGTTCTAAACTTTCTGCTTTTTCCAAAGAGGAAACCGTTAATGAAGTAATTGCATATAAAACATCACTTCTGTAGGCATACATCCCAACATGCCTGTAGTAATCGTGGTGCTTATGCCATTCTTTTTCATCAACACCTTTGATATAAGGAATTACCATTCTGCTGAAATAAAGTGCTTCATTATCTTTATTCAACACAATTTTCACCTCTCCCATATCAAATAAGAACTCATGATTATCAACTTTAATCATTTGAGTTGCTAATTCGGTTTGTCCTTTACAAACATTACCTAATTCATCAATTTGTTCAGGATTAATAAATGGTTCATCTCCTTGAATATTAATGATATAATTAAAATCACCTTTTACTTTTTTGAATGCTTCATAACAACGATCGGTTCCACTTGGATGGTTTGAAGATGTCATCACTACATTGCCACCAAATGCTTTAACATGTTCAAAAATCCTTTCATCATCAGTTGCCACCACCACATAATCAAGTGTTTTAGCTTTACTTGCTTCTTTGTAAACTCGTTCAATCATTGAAACTCCATTAATTTCAACCAAAGGTTTACCCGGAAAGCGAGAACTTGCATAACGGGCAGGTATTATTCCTAAAATCATTTAATTATTATTTTTAGCGAAAGTAAAACCAAAAAATGATATCCTCTTCAATCTAAAATCTTATTCTTGCGGATGATTTATTTGAGAGGAGAAAACCTAGGTAGAAGATTCGGAGAAAGAGTACTTTTTGAAAACCTGGATTTAAGCATTGCAAAGGGAGAAAGAGTTGCATTTATTGCAAAAAATGGTTCCGGAAAAACTTCATTGTTAAACATTTTAACCGGCAGAGAAGAGCCGGATGGCGGTGGAAGTGTGATGATTGATAAAAATATCACATGGACTTACCTGGAACAAGAACCTCATTTTAATGAGAATGATACTGTATTAGATGCAATTTTTAATACCAACCATCCAAAATTTAAAACTGTAGCAGAATTTGAATTGCTTACAGAAAAAATGGAATTGGATCCTGAAAACACTGAAATTCATGAAGCCATGCAGAAAGTAATGGAGGACATGGAATTATATCAGGCTTGGGATTTGGATAATAAAGTTCATACAATTTTAACTAAACTCAACTTGCATCATCATCTTGAGCAATTTTGCAAAAGTTTAAGCGGTGGTCAAAGAAAAAGATTGGCTCTTGCCAGAGTTTTGATTCAGGAACCAGATTTTGTTATTATGGACGAACCTACCAATCATCTTGACCTTCAAATGATTGAGTGGTTAGAGGCATGGTTACAATCTTTAGATTTAACTATGTTATTGGTTACCCACGACAGGTATTTCCTTGACAAAATTTGCAATGAGATTATAGAGCTGGATATGGGTAAAATCTACTCATATAAAGGTAATTATGCTTATTTCTTAGAGAAAAAAGAGATGAGAGAAACCTATGAACAAAAAGAAGCAGATACTGCCAGAAAACTAGCTAAAAAAGAACTGGAATGGATGCGTCGTCAACCTAAAGCCAGAACCACCAAAAGTAAAAGTAGAATTGATGCGTATTACGATTTAAAAGAAAAAGCTTCATTTAAAAGAGATGATAGTGTGGTAGAAATTCAAATGCAGATGCAAAGAATGGGAACCAAAATTCTTGAAGTACATCAATTACAAAAAAGTTATGGCGATTTGAAAATTTGCAATGATTTCACCCATTTATTTGTACCAGGTGAAAGAATTGGAATTATTGGTCAGAATGGAGTTGGTAAAAGTACATTTTTAAATATGCTTCTAGGACTTGAGAAACAAGATGGAGGTAGCATTGTAAAAGGCGATACAGTTAGGTTTGGATACTATAATCAACAAGGAATCCAGCTTTCAGAAGACAAAAGAGTAATAGAAGTAATAACAGATATTGCTGAATATTTAGAAATAGGAAAAGGGGTTAAACTTTCTGCAACCATGCTTTTGAAGCAGTTTTTATTTGATGCAAAAAAGCAATACAATTATGTAAGTTCTTTGAGCGGTGGAGAAAAAAGACGCTTGTATTTATTGACAATTTTAATGGGTAAACCAAACTTTTTGGTTTTAGATGAACCAACAAATGATTTGGATATTGATACCCTAAATGTTTTAGAGGATTTCCTGGAAAATTATGAAGGTTGTATGCTTATAGTTACGCATGACAGATACTTTATGGACAATTTAGTAGATTCATTATTTGTATTTGAAGGAAATGGAAACATCCGTTCATTCAATGGAAATTATCAGGAATATTTAAATGAGTTGGATGAGGAAAAAAACAAGGAATCTAAATCAAAAGAAACTCCAAAAGCAGCTGCTCCTAAAGCAATTGAAGTAGAGGTTCAACCAATAAAAAAGAAATTAAGTTATAAGGAACAAAGAGAGCTCGATCAACTTACAGATGAGATAGAAATTTTACATCAACAGAAAACTATTCTAGAGAAAAAATTAGCAAGTGGAAGTAGTAATCATGAAGATGTAATTCAATGGAGTTCTGATTTTGAAGAAGTTAAAGCGAAGTTAGATGAAAAAGAATTGAGATGGCTTGAACTTTCTGAAATGTAATTGTCTCTATAAAACAACCGAAATTATTTCAGCATTCATTACGGTAAAAAATGCTGTTGGCAAAGTTTGGCGCAAGTTGATATACTCTTGATAATTTGCGCTAAACTTGGTCCTCTCTTGCATTATATGATCAAAATTACCTGTAATTCCCATGAGTAATTCGCAGGCTTCTCTTACTGCAAAATTTCCGCTATCGTGACCGGTAACATAATCAGCTAAATCATTTTTAATTACATAATTTCTAAAAAGTGGATTTGCTTTACGATTGATCATAATTCTAAACCCAACTTTTTCGGCTACACTTAAATCCAAAACATCATCAAAAAAGTAACAAACTTCAGAAGCCTGTAATTGGTGTTTTTCACAAAAATGATTGAGCGCTATAATTTTATTTGGAACTTTAAAGTAAGATTCATCAAAATGTTCTCTGTTACAAAAATGGAAAGCCATTTCATTTTTTTCACCGGAAATAATTGCAGTATTGGGCATTCTTCCTGCTCTAAAATAGTAATCATAACGAATTAAATTCGTACCCATACTATCAGCTTCATTAAAGGTGCTACTTTTATTCTCGTTTTTTTGGGCATTATTAAAAACACCGTCCCAGTCGAAAACAAAAGCTTTAATCCCCTTAAATTTTTCGATCATTTCCTGCATAGGGTGAACAAAAATTCCACCGATTGATTCGAACTCTTTTTGAATTTCCATGAGTGTATAAATAAAAAAAGGAGGACAAGCCTCCTTTTTAATGAATCGAATTTTATTAATCTTCTAAATCCTGGATATCTAACATTCCAATTGGTTTGCCGTTTTCTGTTACCAAAATTGTATCAACTTTAGTAGATTTAAATAAGCCCATAGCTTCATTCAATAAAGCAGAACCATCGATAGAAACTGGCTTACCATATTCGAAATCACCAATTTTCTTATTTAAAACATCACGACCATCTGATTGTAATTTTCTTCTCAAATCGCCATCAGTGAAAACACCTTTTAATGAACCATCAGCATTTACAATTGTAATTGCACCGAAACCGAATTCAGTCATTTTTACGATTGCTTCAGCTAAATCTGTATTACCATCAACAATTGGGTTGATTCCGTTTAATGCTTCTTTCACACGAACTGTCATTAAACGTGTATCGCGAATAAACTGATCAGTACCAACTGTAGTAAAGTGATTTTCAGTTAATTGTTTCATTACTTTCAAAGGAATCGTAATGGTATGAACTCCTAAGTTTAAAGCATTACGAACATGTTCCAAGGTACGAACAGATGAGAACATCACTTTTGTATCATAACCATAGTGATCAACAGCAGAAACGATTTGGTTAACTAAATCCAAAGCATCATGCCCCTGATCCTGCAAACGACCAACTAGCGGACAAACATAAGTTGCACCGGCATGCATAGCCATATAAGCTTGTTGTAAGGTGTAAACCAAATGTACATTTACAAGGTAACCTTTGCTTCTAAGTAATTTACAAGCTCTAACACCTTCTAAAGATACTGGAATTTTAAAAACAGTCTTTTTAGGGTCTAAACCAAGTGCCAACTGACGTTCAGCTTCAGCTAAAACTTCTTCTGCAGTATCACCTAAAGCTTCAATTTGAAGTACAGGTACTATTTTCGAAAGTTTAACAATCATGCCGTCAATATCAGTGATACCTTCACGTTGCATAAATGTTGGTGTGGTAGTTAAACCATTCAAAAATCCTAATTTAAAACCTTCTTCAATTTCTTTAAGGTTTGCTGAATCTAAATATAATTCCATGTTTATTAATACTGTTTTATTATCAAAGGGCTCAAAAATAATTTTAATTCTTCAATTATCTAAATTGATTATTTAAAGCCCAAAAAATCCTAAATTGTAAGAAAAGCCTATTGTTAATCCTGATGGACCAATTGTCTGAAAAAATGATTTTTGATTTGCTGAGAAATCAACATTATCTATTGCTATATATTTACCTTCAATTAAAACACTTTTTTCACTAAATGTAATAATTTGTTTATTCAAACCAATTGCATATCCTAAATCTATGGTAAACCGATTTCCCCTTTTTGTCACAAATTGGCGCTGAAGTCCAGCATTTATAGTAAGCAATGGATCTAAATTAATAGAAGTATTGACATCATAATCTTTCTCATTATAACTTACTTCCACATCTAAAATTAAATCTTGAAATCCATTAGCTTTAGAAAATCCAATACTTGGACACCAACCATTTTGGGAGCCTGATTTAAAAATTCCGGTTAATCCAACTTTTGAGCCATATAAACCTAAACCTGTATTAAATTCAACTATAGCAGTTGGTGCAACTCTGTACCCAAAACCTAATCCTAAAATACCATACTTATATTGAAGTCCTGAACCTACGCTCAAATATACCTTCGGTAAGGCTATTTCCTTGGGATCAACAACACCTGTATAGGGAGATTGGTACTGAGCGTATGAGCTGAATCCAAACAAAACAAAAATCAGAAAAGGTAAAATAGGCTTTTTCATTTTAATGATTATTTTCTATGAGAAACTTCAATATTATGAATTTCAATTAGTGGTTTCATAAATTCTTCCAAATCATAAACCGATAATTGAGAAGCAGCATCACACAAAGCATTTTTAGGATCAGGATGAGTTTCAATAAAAACACCATCTACACCTGAAGCAACACCTGCTCTGCTTAATACCGGTAAAAATTCTCTAGCACCACCATTTGGATCTGCACTTGGAGTACCATATTTACGAACACAATGTGTGATATCAAAAACTACTGGATAACCAATATTTCTCATATGGTAAAAACTTCTTGGATCTACAATTAAATCATTGTAACCAAAAGTAAATCCACGTTCTGTTAAAATAACTTGGTCATTGCCAGACTCAACACATTTAGCAACAGGATGTTTCATGTTTTCAGGAGCCAAAAACTGACCATGTTTGATATTAACAACTTTTCCTGTTTTAGCAGAAGCAACCATTAAGGTACTTTGCATACATAAATAAGCCGGAATCTGAATCACATCAACCACTTCTCCTGCAGCAGTAGCTTGATCAGGATAATGAACATCGGTTAAGATTGGAAATCCGAATTGTTCACGGATTTTAGCCAATAAAGCAACGCCTTTACTTAAACCCGGACCATCATAATATTTTAAACTACTTCTATTATCTTTTTGAAAAGACGATTTATAAATCATCTTAATATTTAATCTTTCAGAAACCTCTTTTAATTTTTCAGCGGTTTTCATCATGATTGATTCATCTTCAATCACACAAGGACCTGAAATCAAAAACAACTCATCACTTCCACATTCGATGTCACCAACTTTTACAATTTTTGTCATGTTATAATTCTTTATAATCTTCTAAATAATCCTTCAATAAATTCAATACTAATTTTTTCTTTCCAATCGGTACCAATTGCATGGTTCCACATGTGGTGCAAATTATAGGCAACATGTGCCATAGCAGTAATTTCGGCATCAGTCCAATTTTTGCTAAGCCCCTGAGGAAGTGCAATTCTATGTTTATCTAACATAGTTTTGAATTCAGCAACTCCTTCAGGATAAAAATCTGCCAAATGCTGGAATGCTAAACAGTTTGCATAACAATGTTTTTCACCAAAAATCTTACTTAAGCCATAACTCAAAGCATGACAAATTCCAACTTCACTATAAGTTAAACTTAAACCACCCATTAAAGATGCAACCATAAGTTTGTCGTCATTCTCGGGTGATTGACCTGCATTATCTCCTAAATAAATATCTCTGCAAAGTTTTAAAGATTGCTCTCCGTAAGCCATGCTGTAGGCATTATTTAGAATTCCATCACGACTTTCGATACAATGAATAAATGTATCCATTCCTGTATAAAACCATTTATCAACCGGAACAGAAGCAGTAAGTTCTGAATCAAGAATAACCTGATCGAAAATTGTCCATTCACATTTTAAACCAAGTTTTTTCTCAGGACCGGTTAGCACTGCAGTCATGCTGCATTCTGCACCAGTTCCTGAAATTGTAGGAACACCTACGTGATATATACCCGGTTTTTTAATCAGATTCAAACCTTGGTATAAAGTAGATGAGCCTTCATTGGTAAGCATTAAAGCTGTTGCTTTAGCGATATCCATAATACTTCCGCCACCAATTCCAATTAAACCTGAAGGTAAACCCTTTTTTGCAAGAATTTCGTCTCTTAAAGCATCTATTTGTTCGGTTGTTGGTTCATAGGGATCAACATCAATAAAATAAACCAAATCTCCTTCATGAACAGGAAGTCTATTTTCAAGTTCTTTACCTTTAAAATAATGGTCAACAATAAAGACCATATAAGCATTATTTAAAGTCCTTTTTGGTTCTAAAATTTCATCAAGTTGATTAAAACTTCCTCTACCAAAAACGGTTTTTTCAATGCTTTTAAAATTCTTATGCGTCATTTAATATGGTTTAAAATTAAGCTGATTGTTGCATTGCAGATTGAATAGAAGCTGCAATTTTCGATGTCAATTCTGATAATTCAGCTTCAGTCCAGCTAGCTTTAATTGAGAAAGAAATTAATCTTCCAATAGTTTCCTGAGTTTTTGGAAGGTCTAAATTTTTATAATCTTGAGGAGCGCCCAATAACTGAACATTAGTTTTAGCAGCAACCCTACCCTCTTTGATATGATCCCATTGGTTAATAAAATGGTACATATTAGTGAACCAATAATTAAAACCACTTACACCATTTTCATTAAAATGGGCTACTGTTTTTGCAGCCAAATTAGTATCAGGTAAAAGTATGTTTAAGAAAGTAGCTGAATCTCCGTTTGGATCAGGTAAAGTAGCAAAATTAACTCCTGTTATCTTACCTAATTCTGCCATCATAAACCTTTTATGTTTATTATTTGCCTCACGAATCATAGGAACTCTGCGGGTTTGAGCTAAACCTACAGCAGCGTGTAATTCTGAAATTCTATAATTAAAGCCAACAACAGGATGGTTTTCCATTCCACGGTTGTTACCAATATGGTCATGACCATGGTCGGCAAAATTATCAGCTAATTTGTAAGCAGTTTCATTATTAGTAACCATCACACCACCTTCTCCGGCAGTTGCAATCTTAAAGAAATCGAAACTATAACAACCTGTGGTACCCCATAATCCAGTTGAAACTCCTTTATAAGAAGCGGCCATTGCTTGACCTGCATCTTCAACCAAAACAAGGTTATTTTCATTAATCACAGCCATAATTGCATCCATTTTGGCCATTTGACCGCACATATGTACAAGTAAAACAGCTTTAGTTTTAGGCGTAATTGCTTTTTTAATTCCTTCAGCACTTAAGCATAAAGTTTCATCTATTTCTGCAAAAACCGGTAAAGCTCCGGCAAAAATAACTGCTTCAACAGAAGCGATATATGTAAAAGGAGGTACAATAACTTCATCACCGGCACCAATTCCTGCTGCGGCTAAAGCACAAGAAACAGCAGTAGAACCGCTTGATACAGCATGTGCATATTTTGCTCCAACCAACTTCGCAACTTCTGATTCAAATTCACGTGCTTTCCAAATATTATTTCTTTGAGCATCATGATTATATCTGAACAAAATTCCTGTTTCTAATACATCATTAATCTCTTTACGCTCCTCAGCGCCAAAAAACTCAGTTCCTGCCATATTATTAAAATTTAAAACAAAGGTACAAAATCTATTATCATTAAAGTATTTACCCTAAATTTCAATTAATGACATACATTAGATTGGTTTTAGAAACCGAATTAATAGAATCATTTAATGAATTAGGAGTCTGAATAAACTCAATTTGAAGAAGGAAATCCAATTTTGATTCAAAAAGGTTTAAACCAATTATCAACTTTCTTATTAAATAACTAAAAATCAACAAATTAAAAACTAAACCTGCCAAATAATTTTTGTGGCCCAATATTTGAAATTCATGTCTAACCTTGGCAAATTATTATGGTTTATTATCATTTTTACTGTACCATTTATTTAAAGTTAGAGAAAAAAATGAAAAAATAATTTTAAATAAATCGTATAAAAAACTGTTTAAAAACAATGAATTTTTGAAGCTTTATGCAATTAAAATAATTAAAAAATCAACTCAAATGAAAAATATAGCTAAATCTATTAAAAGTCTGAAAGAAAAGGTTTTAAACCTATTAGAAGAACTTGCTAAACCGCAAGAAAATTTACAACTCCAACCTATTAGAATTAAGAATAAATAATATAACTTGCGGAGTTCAAAATGTAAAATTTATGAATTCCAAGAAATTACATTATTTAGTTTTCGTTTCGATATTGAGTTTATTAGGCTCATGTACAAAATTTGAGGTGCCAGAAAAAAAAATAGGTACAACACAAAACTTCAAAGAATTAAAAGTTGAAGAAAGTTTTGAGTGGAAAACAACGAAAAACATTCAACTAAAAGTTACCGGATTAGAAACAATCAATCCTGTAAGAGGAAATTTTAGCATCAAAAATCATGAAGGCAATTTGATATTAGAAGAATCAAGACTCATGAGCGAAAGCTTTGAATTGAATTTAGAAATTCCAATTACTGAGAAAAAAATAATTGTCCAATTCGGAAGTCTTATTAAAGAAATTGAAATCAACTCTACTGAGTTAAATTTTGAGTATATCACGGCAAGACCGGCAGAAATTACTGAGGAATAATATTTCAAATCATGAAACTTACTAAAATCACTTTTAGCTTATTATTCTTAATTGGCTTTAATTATTTAAATGCGCAAACAGCTTTGTATACTCTTGATTGCGAAAAGTTTGCTAGTGGGTCAGTAGCCAGCACAACAACTAATATTAATTACGACCGTGGTCAATGTTGGGCCCTCGGTTCATTTACCTACGTAAATACAAGTTCTTTAAGAATAAATGGCTCTTATTCGGGACAATCTAATCAAGCTACCAGTTTATCTATTGGTAGCTGTTGGATAAAAAGTCCATGGATTAACCCAGGCTCAAATAATGTTACGTTAAATCATAAACTAACTGCAAATAATGGCACTATAAGAAGAATTGTAATTTCTTATATTCCTTATGATCCAAATAGTTTATCATCTTGGAAGGAAGGAACTTTGGTAAGGTTTGATTCAATAAGTTATTCTTCGCCATTTCCAACAACATCTACAAGTGTTAGTTTTCCTTTACCTGCAGCTATTAAAAATTCAAATAATCCATATAAAATACAAATCTCATTTATTGGTACAGGAGGAAATTCAAGGTTTATAGTTGATGATGTATATATAGATGGTATATACGTTGCCAATCCGTCGTCTGCTTATTGTTTACCGGTTCCCCAAATTCAAGATGCAGATTCAGATGGAATTGCCGATTCTGATGATGCTTATCCAAACGATGCAACCAGGGCTTTCAATAGTTATTTTCCGGCATCAGGAAAAGGCACTTTAATGTTTGAAGATTTGTGGCCTACAATTGGTGATTTTGATTTTAATGATTTTGTTTGCTCATTCAGACAGCAAATTGTAACAAATGCAGCAAATAAGGTAGTTGAATTAAAATTGAATTTAACTCTTAAAGCAATTGGAGCAGGTTATCATAATGGTTTTGGGTTCCAGTTGAATAATATTAATCCATCAAAAGTTATTTCTGTTACCGGCACCAATACAAATGGAGCTCCATGGGTTAGTAATTCTTCAAATGGAACAGAATCAGGGCAAACTTTTGCTAATATTATTGTATTTGATGATGCTTTTAAAATATTACCATCACCTGGAGGTAGTGGAGTAAATGTTGATCCGGCTAATCCATATGCTACTCCGGTTGACATGAATATAACTGTTAGCTTCACAACTGCTAGTGGAGACGCAATTTCGGCATCTGATATTGTATTAAATCCTTATTTAATTATCAACCAGGAAAGAGGAAAAGAAGTTCATTTAGCTAATTATGTTCCAAGTTCAAAAGCAAATATCAATTTATTTGGAACCGGACAGGATGCAAGTAATGCCAGTTTAGGAAAATATTATAAATCAAAAAACAACTTACCTTGGGCTCTAATGATTGGAGCAGAAATTCCTTATCCAAAAACAAAGGTAGATTTGCTTCAAGCATACAAAAAGTTTGCAAGTTGGGCTGAATCAAACGGTAGTAGTTTTTCTGATTGGTATTTAAATTTATCGGATTACAGAGATAATAGTAAGTTTTATACAGCACCATAATTCAATAAAACACGAAGCAATACCCAAAATAGCGATTTTGTCTCAAAATGAACCAAATGTAGAATCTCAAAGAATTCATGCCAAAATACAAATAACTCAAAATCAAGTAATTAATTAAAAGTTTTAAGTATTGGCAAAGAACTTGCTCTAGTAAAACAAAACACTATACCATGAAAAAGTTAATATTATTAGTAGCATTAGTTCCAGTTCTTTTAAGTTCTTGCAAAAAAGACTTAATTGAAAAAGCAAATTTAGATTCAACTAAAAAAGTTACAACTGAGTTTAAAAAGCTAAATGTTAAACAGGATTTTGATTGGAGTTCAGTTAAACTTGTTGATTTTAAAGTTCAAGGTCTTCAAACTATGGCCACAATCAATAGAACAATTAAAGTTAGTTCATTGGATGGAAAAGTAACTTATTTTACAGCAACTCACCAAATGGACCAGGATATGTTAACAAAAATTACATTACCAAAAAGTGTAAAAGAAGTTAAAGTAACTTATGGTTCAATTGAAAAAGTTGTTAGCTCAACAACATCAGAAATAAAATTCGACTTCATTCCAGTATCAACTGAAGAATAATTAAATCCATGAAAAAACTAATTTTATCAATCGTAGTTGCAGCGAGTTCATTGATTTCAAATGCACAATCACAATTGCCTACATTAACGGCTGAAAGTGGTAACCGTTCTATAGAGCAGGCAAATTGTTGGGCCTTTGGAGCAACTACTTATTCTAATCTAGAGTTTAGAATAAATGGAAACTGGAGTTTACGTTCAAATGCGCTTACTAATACTAGCTTAACTGCATGTTGGGTAAAATCACCTTGGATTAAACCTGGTTCAGGAAACATCACAATGAAAGTACGTTTGGAAAATGATAGAGGAACTACCAGAGGATTGGTTTTTCAATATGTTCCATACAATCCGGATGCAGTTTCAAATTATAAAGAAGGAACAGCAACATCGTTCTATACATACAATTGGGCAACTCCTTTAGATATCTGGGTAAAAGATATTTCAGTTCCAGTACCTGCTGCTATTGCTAATTCAGGCCAACCTTACAAAATATTGATTAGTTATATAGGAACTGGTGGAACCAGTAGAGCATTTTCAGATGATTTATTCATTCCTGGAACTTATTGGTCAGATCCATCAAGTGCATATTGTTTGCCATTACCAACAGTAAAAGATTCTGATGCAGATGGAGTAGCGGATAAAGAAGATGCGTATCCTGATGATGCAAAAAGAGCTTATGATAATTTCTACCCTGCTGAAGGAAAAGGTACAATCATGTTTGAAGATTTATGGCCTACTACCGGTGACTACGACTTTAATGATTTTGTAGCAAGCTTCCGTCAGCAAGTAGTTTTAAATTCTAAAAACAATGTTGTTGAATTAAAATTAACTATGACTGTTAGAGCTATTGGAGCAAGTTTTCATAATGGATTTGGCATTCAGTTAGACGGACTTAGTCCTAAACAAATAGTTTCAGTTACAGGTGCAAACACAGGCAAAACAGAATGGTTATCTGTAGAATCAAATGGAACAGAAAGTGGTCAAACTTATGCTAATATTATAGCATTTGATGATGCTTTCAGAGTATTACCTTCACCAGGTGGAAGTGGTGTTAATGTTGATCCAGCTAATCCTTACGCAAAACCTGTAGATTTAGAACTTGTAATTACTTTTGATCCTGATGGAGATAAAGGAATTAAAATTGAGGATATTAAAATCAACCCATATTTAATTGTAAATCAAGAAAGAGAAAAAGAAATTCATCTTCCGGGTATGGAACCTACAAACTTGGCGAACCAAAAACTATTCGGTACAGGCCAGGATGATTCTAACTCTGGAAAAGATAAACTATACAAATCGAAAAATAATTTACCTTGGGCAATTGTAGTGCCCGCAGAAATTCCTTACCCACAAACTAAAGTTGACTTTCTTCAAGTATATCCAAACTTTGGAAAATGGGCTGAAACAAGCGGTTTCTCTAACGAAGATTGGTACGAAAACAAAAAAGGTTACCGTAATGAAGATAAGATGTATATTGAAAAATAATATTTAAGAATTTCAAAAAAGCCCACCAAAAGTGGGCTTTTTTTATTTATTTAGAAGGGAGTCCTTTATTTCATCAAAACTGCCATCCAAACGTAATATTGATTTATTATTTTTTGATTTTAGACCAGTATCATAAGCTCTATCATAATAATATAAAACTTCACGAACCCAAACATTTAAATCTCCGTTTTCTATAGCTTGAATTGCCATTCTGGTTCTTAAATCACCTAATTTCTTTTTGATTTTTAAAGTACCTAGAATCAAATCCGATTTAGGAAATGCGCCATAATCTTTCAAAATAATTGAACTTCTTACCTCAATTGGTAAATCCATAAAAAATAATGGAGCTGCTCTATAAGATTCATAAATTGCATTAGGAATTTGAATTTGACCAATTAGTCTGCTTTCATCTTCAATCCAAATTTCATCAGTTTCATTTAATTGATACAATTCTTTCGCTAAATTATTTTCAAATTGCTCCTGGGTGGGCTGAGCTAAAAATCCTAATGAACCAAAAGCAGATCCTCTATGGTTTGCCAATCCTTCTAGGTCAATCATGTTTTTCCCATTTTGCTTTAAGAAATGAAGAATTTCTGTTTTACCACTGCCAGTATATCCGCTTAAAACCTGAAAATTATAGGATTTAGAAAAGGTATTAAGAACAAAATTACGATATGTTTTATACCCACCTTTAAGTAAAAATACCTGAAAACCCGCTGTCGCCAATAAATTTGTCATAATTCGGCTTCTCAAACCTCCACGCCAACAATGTACAAATAATGGTTTATCGCCAAATTTTGATTTAGCATCCCTTATAATGTCTGAAAATCTGGGTCCAACTAGTTCGTATCCCATTAAAACAGCCTCAAAATTGCCATTTTGTTTATAACATGTTCCAACCTGAACTCTTTCATCATTTTTTAACAAAGGAAAAGAAATTGAATCCGGAATATGTCCTTGTTCATGCTCTCCTTCGCTACGCACATCAAGGATATAGCCATTTTGGGCCTCAGAAATAAACTCCAAAATTTCAATTTGTTTTACACTACTCATCAGGATTTAAAAATTACTCGCAAAAAATAGTGAAATTTGCAGTCACATGATGGAAGAAAAAGTACTTATTATTGATTTTGGGTCTCAATACACCCAATTAATTGCTAGAAGATTACGTGAATTGAATGTTTATTCTGAAATTCACCCTTGCACTCACCTACCCGAATTAGATGATTCAACTAAAGCTGTAATTTTAAGTGGAAGTCCTTATAGTGTTAGTGATGGAATTTTACCATCCATAGACTTAAGCGTTTACAGAGGAAAACTGCCATTATTAGGAGTTTGTTATGGAGCACAATACATGGCTCAATCAAACGGTGGCTTCGTGGTTCCTTCAAAAATCAGAGAATATGGAAGAGCATTATTAACTGAAATTCACGAATCTGTTTTATTTGAAGATGTTGATAAAAATAGTCAGGTTTGGATGAGTCACGGAGATACTATTCAAGATATTCCAGCAAATTTTCAAATAATTGCCAGTACTGAAAGTGTAAAATGTGCTGCTTTTAAAATTGAAGGTGAAAATACTTACGGAATTCAATTTCACCCTGAGGTAACTCATAGCACAGATGGAAAAACCATTTTGCACAATTTTATATCTAAGGTAGCAAAATTGTCCCAAAACTGGAATCCTGCTCATTTCATAGAAACTACTACAAATGAATTACAACAAAAACTTGGAAATGATAAAGTAATTCTGGGTTTATCTGGAGGAGTAGATTCTTCAGTTGCAGCTATTTTGTTAAAAAATGCAATTGGTTCAAATCTTACCGGAATTTTTATTGATAATGGACTTCTTCGCAAAGATGAATTTGAACAAGTACTTCATGCCTATAAAAACATGGGCTTAAACGTGATAGGAGTTGATGCAAAAGAAAGATTCATTAGCGAATTAAAAGGAGTTTCAGACCCGGAACAAAAAAGAAAAATCATTGGAAGAGTTTTCATTGAAGTTTTTGATGATGAAGCAACTAAATTAACAGGAATTAAATGGTTAGCTCAAGGAACAATTTACCCTGATGTAATAGAAAGTGTGAGTGTTAAAGGACCATCAGCTACAATTAAATCGCATCATAATGTAGGTGGATTGCCTGAAAAAATGAATCTAAAAATAGTTGAACCTTTAAGAATGCTATTTAAAGATGAAGTGAGAAATGTTGGAGCGGCATTGGGAATAGATCCGATAATTCTTGGTCGCCATCCTTTTCCGGGACCAGGCTTAGCTATTAGAATTTTAGGAGATATAACCCATGAAAAAATCAGAATTCTACAAGAAGCTGATCACATTTTTATTTCGGAGTTAAAATCAAAAAATCATTACCAAAATGTTTGGCAGGCTGGAACTATCTTTTTACCAGTTCAATCTGTTGGTGTGATGGGTGATGAAAGAACCTATGAACATGTGGTATGTTTAAGAGCAGTAACTTCAGTTGATGGAATGACGGCTGATTTTTGTCACCTACCCCACGATTTCTTGGGTCATGTAGCTAATAGAATTATTAATGAAGTTAAAGGAATAAACCGAGTTGTATATGATATCAGTTCTAAACCACCAGCAACTATTGAGTGGGAATAAAATCCTAAATTCAATAAAAATATTTGTTTTACTTTCATTATTAGGCTCAAATTCATTTGCTGCTGATAAAAAACAGTACACTACTGATACTATTCAGGTTGCTGTAATTATGCCATTTTGCAGCAAAGATTTATTAAATAATCCCAATAGTGAAAAAGCCATTTTAGGAAATGCATGCAGAGAATACTATCAAGGACTTGAAATTGGTCTTGATAGCATAAGAAATTTAGGGATTCCGGTAAATGTTTGTATTTATGATACCAAGAATGATTCTAATACATTCAAACAAATATTGAAAAAAAACCAGGTTTTAAATGCTGATATCATTTTCGGACCAGTTGTATCTGAGGCCCAAAAAATGATGGCAAATTATTCCTCACAGGCAAAAATTTATCATGTATCACCTTTACTTACAATGACAAAAAGTAAAGTTGATGACCCATACTTAATAAGTGTGAATCCTGATTTGGATAATTATGCTGATATATTTTTAGAGCAATTAAAAATAAATGGAGAAGATAAAGCCAATATTATAATTCTATATGGTAAAGGAAAAAATGAAAAGGTAATTAGCAATAGAATGCTGGCTTTAAAAAGTAAATATCCTCAATTCAATATCAAATCAATGGAATTGGCTAGATACAATGAATTCAAAAATCACTTCTCTTTAGGTAAAAGTCATCATGTAATTATTGATTCAGATAATGAATATTTGGTAAATGGAGCTTTGAGAATGCTGTCTGATTCTAACCAATTTACTGATATTTATGTTTATGGTAATAAAAAGTGGTTGAATTTTAAAAATATCAATGCCCAAATTTGGAGTCGATTAAATACAAAAATAATTACTCCAAACTATATGGATTCTGAATCTCCAATAGGAAAGTTATTTATCCAACAATATTTTGAGAGATATGCCTGCGAACCAAATGAATTTGCAGTTTCAGGTTATGATCAGGTTGTTTATTTTTTAATTCATCTAGCTGAGAATAAAGGTGAAATTATTCCTGACAACTTCAATAGTCGTCAAAAACTAATAGGAGGAACATTTCAAATTAGGAAAAAACCAAATGGCAAAGGATATCAGAACTCGAAACTAAACATGATAGGTTTTGATTCTGAATATCGAATTATAAATGCCGGATATTAGTTAAAACAAAAGAAGCAATTCGGGTTGAATTTTGGTGAAGTAAATAAGAAATATTCTAATTGATATTCCATCTTTTACTAAAGAAAACTATAGCTAAATCAAAGATATTCAATAGATAAAGTAGATTTATAACAAGAAAGGCTGCAAAATTATTTTGCAGCCTTTCTTGTTATAAATTAGTTCTGAATTATAAAATTGTTCTGAACAATAAAAACAATAAACCCGACATAATAATACTAAATGGAAGGGTTAATAACCATGCAAGAGCAATCGTTTTTATGGTTTTAGTTTGAAGATTTTTTATTCCTTTACTGGCAACCATACTACCTGCGATACCTGAAGACAATACATGAGTAGTACTTACAGGTAATCCAAGCCAGGTTGAGAAACCAATTGTACTAGCCGCAACAATTTCTGCACTAGCTCCCTGCGCATATGTTAAATGCTGTTTACCAATTTTTTCACCGATTGTAGTTACAATGCGTTTCCAGCCTACTAAGGTTCCTAATCCCAAACTCAAAGAAATCATTAAGATTACCCAATTTGGAGCATATTCTGTTATTGATTTTACCTTTTCTGTTGAATTCTTAAGCTTCTCTTTACTATTTTCACTCAAATTAACATTCTTACTTTCAAGTAACTTTTTCACAGCTTTACCCATTAAAAGTAAATCTTTTCTAATATCGAATTTACTTTCATGTGACAAATCAAGGAAAGAAGCTTGATTTGTTAATTTTGATTCAAAATCACCAAGGTATTTATTAGCTTTTTGAAGCTCAAAAGCCTCATCAGCAGTTAAAGCTGTACTATCAATTTTATATAAAATAGAATGCATTGAAGCAAGTTCTCCTTTAATTTCTGAAGGATTTCGTTTTAAATCTAAAGTAAAATGTGCAGGAACAATTGCAATTAGAATTAACATTACCAAGCCAACACCTTTTTGTCCATCATTAGAACCATGTGAAAAACTAACTCCGGTGCAGGTTAAAAGCAGAATTAATCTAATCCAAAACGGAGGAGGAGCATTTGTAGCAGGTTCTCGAAAAATCACCTTAGATTTTATCGACTGCCTCATGATATACATGAGCAAAATTGCAAAACTGAATCCTAAAAGAGGCGATAAAAACAAACTTAAACCGATATCGCTTGCTTTTCCCCAGTTTACATAAGAAGCATTTGCATCTGTTCCTATAAAAGAATATGCCAAACCAACGCCTAAAATTGAACCAATTAAAGTATGTGAGCTGGAACTAGGAATTCCAAAATACCAAGTCCCTAAATTCCAAATGATTGCAGTTAACAATAGTGCTGCAATTAAAGCAACGTTGTGATAAATATTGGTATCAAGAAGAACTTCATTTGGAAGTAAATTAGTTATACCCATGGCAACAGCAATTCCCCCTGCAAAAACCCCAATAGCATTCCAAATGCCGCTCCAAACCACAGCAAACCAAGGTTTTAGGGAATTAGTGTAGATGACTGTTGCAACAGCATTCGCCGTATCATGAAATCCATTGATAAATTCAAAAATTACCGCTGCCAACAAACACAGCAATAAAAGGATTGTAATAGGAGTATCTAAACCAAACATAGGTATTTACTTACCGCAATTATACCCTTGCTAATAAGATTTCCAATATTAAGTAATTTTAAACAAATTGTTAGGCATCATAAAATCCTTTTATCAAAAAGCATTTCAATAGAATAAATAATGTTTTACTTTCGTCGCTTCAATCATTCTAAATATGAAAAAAATTTACTCTTTGTTATTTCTTATGAGTTTTGTGCTTTTAAACACAGTAAAAGCAGATGAAGGAATGTGGATTCCACTCTTATTAAAGAAATACAATTATGAACAAATGAAGGCCAAAGGCCTAAAACTAACTGCTGAACAATTGTATGATGTAAACAATAGTTCTATGAAAGATGCAATTGTATGGTTCAATGGTGGCTGTACAGGTGAAATTATTTCTAAAGAAGGTTTAGTTTTAACAAATCACCATTGTGGATATGATGCAATCGCTTCATTATCAACTAAAGAAGATAATATTTTAGATAATGGTTTTTGGGCTAAAAATAAAGGTGAAGAAAGAGCGAAACCAGGAATGTGGGTTTCAATTGTTCAAAAAATTGAAGATGTAAGTGATAAAGTTTTAGCAGAATTAAAAGATGTTGAAGAAAAAAACAGACCTGCTAAACTTCAGGAAATTTTCAAAAAATTAAGCAATGAAGCTACAAAAGGCACTCATTATGAAGCACAAGTGAGAGAAATGTTTAAAGGAAATGCCTATTATCTTTTCACTTTTGAAAAATTCACTGATATCAGATTAGTTGGAACTCCTCCTCAATCTGTTGGAAAATTTGGTGGTGATGCCGACAACTGGATGTGGCCTAGACATACAGGTGATTTTAGCATGTTTAGAATTTATGCTAATAAAGAAAATAAACCTGCTGCTTATTCTACAGCAAATGTTCCTTATCAGCCAAAACATCATTTACCAGTTAATATAAAAGGTATTAAAGAAGGAGATTTCGCTATGATTATGGGATTCCCTGGAAGAACAAATCGTTATGAATTCTCTCAAGGAATAGATTTAGCCATCGAAAAAGTAAATCCTACTATTGTAAATTTAAGAGATATCAGACTTAAAGCATGGAAAGAAGTAATGGATAAAAGTGTAAGCGATAGACTTTTGCTTTCAGCCGACTATGCGCAGGTTGCTAACTATTGGAAATATTTTATTGGTCAAACTGAGCAAATGAAACGTTTGAAAGTTTACGAATACAAAAAGAACATGGAATCTAATTTTGCGAAATTTGCAAATGGAAAATCTGAGTATCAAAACGTTTTAAACAATGTTGACAAGGCTTATGCTGATTATAAACCATATGCACTTCAAAGAACTTACCTTATTGAAGGTATTTTAGGAGTAAGCATGAATGGAATTGCATCAAGTTTATTTCCTTATGCAAATGCCTTAAAAGAAAATAGTGATACTGCTGCAATTGTAAAGAAAGCACTTGCTGGTTCACAAGCAGCAACTGAAGAAGCTTATGCTGCATTTTTCCCTAAAGCTGATGAGAAAATCCTTGCTCAAATTTTAGAAATGTATTATAACAACATTCCTGCCGACCAACATCCGGCAATTATGGCTAAAATTTTAAAATCAAAAGGAAAATCCAATTCTGAGAAATTCAGAACATATGCTGCAATGGTTTTCGCAAAAAGTATTTTTAGAACAAAAGAAACTTATGAAGAATTCATTAAGAATCCGAGTCTTAAAAAACTTAAGTCAGATCCATGTTATGCTTTAGTTGATGGTTTTTATGGTAACTATTTAACAAATTTTAAACCTAAAGTTGATGCATTCGCTGCAGCTATAGGTCCTGAAGGAAGAGCGTATATCAAAGGTTTAATGGAAATGATGCCTGAAAAAACTTTCTATCCTGATGCAAATTCATCTTTAAGATTAACTTATGGACAAGTTCAGGCTTACGATCCTAAAGATGCCGTTCATTTTGAATATTATACCACGCTTGATGGTGTGATGGAAAAATACAATCCAGCTGATTTTGAATTTAATGCGCCTCAAAAATTGATCGATTTATATAATGCGAAAGATTTTGGTCAGTATAAAATGGCAAATGGTAAATTACCTGTAGCTTTTATTACAAATAATGATATTACTGGTGGTAATAGTGGAAGTCCGGTAATTGATGGTGAAGGTCAATTGATTGGATTAGCTTTCGATGGCAACTGGGAAGCAATGAGTGGTGATATCGTATTTGATGAAAAATACAAAAGAACTATCAATGTTGATATTCGATACGTTTTATTTTTAATTGATAAATTAGGTGGAGCTCCACATATTGTTGGAGAAATGAGTCTAATTAAATAAAAAATATATTTATAAAAAGACGGCTAGTTCAAATTTGAGCTAGCCGTTTTTGTTTGTATAAATTGTCCATCATCTGCTAATTCGTCTTATGTATTTGAATTAGAATATTTTAAGATGAAAAAAAATAAATTGTAGAAATAAGTATCATTAAGCAATGATTAATCTAATGTTAATTAGAGGTAAATATTTATTTTCGCAGCGAAAAAAAACTCATGACATTTAATTCAATCATTCAGTTCTTTACGCCAAAGGACAAAATATTCTATTCCTTATTCGAAGAAGTTGCAATCAATGTTGCAGAAATGGGGAAGCTAATGAAAGAAGTAGTAGCAGAACCAGATTTTGATAAAAGAGCTGTGATAATTAAAAAAGTTGAAGATTTAGAGCATCATAATGACAATTTAACCCATCAGATTTTCACTGAATTAGGCAAGAATTTTATAACGCCATTTGATAGAGAGGATATTCATTATTTGGCTACATCCTTAGATGATATTTGCGATTATATTTATGCATCATCAAAAAAAATAAATTTATACAAAATAAATACCAATGATATCGGCATGCAAAAAATGGCTGATATCATAGTTTTAGGAGCTGATGCAATTAAAACAGCTGTTCTTGAATTAAGAAACATGAAGAACATGCGTAATATTACTGATGCGATTGTTAAAGTAAACAGTTTTGAAAATCAAGCTGATGACTTATTTGATTTATCAATTGAGAAATTATTTGATACAGAAACTGACATCAAAACATTAATTAAAAAGCGTGAGATTTATCAAATCATGGAAATTGTAACTGATAAATTTGAAGATGCAGCTAATGTTATTGAAACAATCGTAGTGAAATACGCATAAACTCTTTACTATGAGTTATTTAGTTATTATTATCATTCTTGCATTAGTATTTGATTATATCAATGGCTTCCACGATGCAGCAAATTCAATCGCAACCATTGTTTCAACAAAAGTTTTAACTCCATTTCAAGCAGTAGTTTGGGCTGCATTTTTTAACTTTGTAGCATTCTTTATATTTAAAGATCATGCTGTTGCAAACACAATTGGAAAAACTGTTCACAAAGAATTTATTACCCTTGATGTAATTTTTGCCGGTTTAATTGCAGCAATTGCATGGAATTTAATCACTTGGTGGTATGGAATTCCATCGTCATCATCTCATACCTTAATTGGAGGATTTGCAGGGGCAGCAATTTCGCACGCCTATATTACTCAAGGATTTACTGCATTCAGTTCCATTGTAGAAATGGAAAAAATCACCAAAACTGTACTTTTTATTTTTATTGCTCCTTTAATGGGAATGCTCATATCAATGGTTATTACCTTAGTAACTATTGTAAGTAATACTTGGAAAAGAATTGCTCTTATTTTGATTGCTGCGGTTGGAACCTGGTTTTTATTCGACAAACTTGAGCAAAATAAATTGCATGATAACCTTGAAAAGTTCTATGGAATTGATAAAATGAAAAAAGAAGTTTCAAAAGATCCTTCATTAACATTTAAACTTGATTCATTAAAAACATTAAGTAATGCTGCAGCACCTTTATTAGCAGAATATAATTCAATTAAAGGAGAAGGTATTGCTGAAAAAGTAAGAGCAGAATTAAAACAGGATGTGGATGTAAAAAAAATGGCAAAAGACCTTAATAAAGCTGATAATTCATTCATTGTAAATGGGTTGATGTTAGCTATTTTAATCTTTATCATAGTTTATATTTATGTTGAAAAAATAAAAACGCCAACTGCTTACAAAATGGCCAACATGTTTAAAAAATTGCAGCTTTTATCTTCAGCAGCATTTAGTATTGGCCATGGGGGAAATGATGCTCAGAAAGTAATGGGAATTATTGCTGCTGCTTTAATTGCAAATGGCGATATAACAGATTTCAAACAAATGCCTGACTGGGTTCCATTAGCTTGTTATGCAGCAATAGGATTTGGAACCATGAGTGGTGGTTGGAAAATTGTAAAAACAATGGGAACCAAAATCACCAAAGTTACTCCTTTGGAAGGAGTAAGTGCTGAAACTTCAGGAGCAATTACTTTATTCATGACCGAACAAATGGGAATTCCTGTAAGTACAACCCATACAATAACTGGTTCCATCATTGGAGTTGGAGCTACAAAACGACTATCTGCAGTTAGATGGGGAGTTACAGTTAATTTACTTTGGGCCTGGATTTTAACAATTCCTGTTAGTGCTGTAATTGCAGGTATTACTTATTATATTGTACATTTATTTTAAAATGAATAAATCCTTAATATATATCACCATTCTCTGTTTTGGTCTTGTTACATTTTTTGTTTCATGTAATGGGAATTCAAGAAGTTCAATTCCTAAAACTGGTAGTTTTGGAGAACAAGTTGATTTAAATTCTACTTTTTTAAATCCAGGAGATACACAGAATTTAGGACAAACTTTGTTTACAGGAGAAATTGTAAATTATTGCAAAGGAGAAGGATGTTGGTTAAGTCTTAAAAACGAAAATGGTAAACCTATTTTAGTTGAAATAAAAGACAAACAGTTTGTTTTACCCTTAGATATAAATGGCTCTAATGCATTTATTAAAGGAGAACTTCAATATCTACAAGCAGAAAAGTATGATTTTAAAATCATAGCAAGTGGAATTACAATAAAATAAAAAAAGGGCTGAAAATTCAGCCCTTTTTTCTTAAGCTCTTGCAACTAACTCAATATTATTGAGTTTGCGAGCATGCTCCATAATTATTTCGATACTTGATTCAGAAGGTTCAGTTTCAAGTTCATCCAACATTTTAATTGTTTGTTTGAACTCTAAAAAACGTTTCTGAAGTTGCGGATTCACCTGAAGTTCAGCATCCATTGCGGATTTTTCTTCAGCATCCATTTCGTCATAAATGTAAAGGAGCAATTGGTTTTCAGAGTAATTTTCACTCATAAGCTTTTTATTCGTTACGCTAAGTTAACGTATTGAATTGAAAAATATTTTATGAGTTTAAAAAAAATTATATCTGAACGCCTTTTTCTAACATTAACTTCCTTAAATTATTTAAAGCATAACGCATTCTACCCAAAGCAGTATTTACGCTAACTCCTGTAGCATCGCCAATTTCCTTGAAACTCATATTTCCCCAATGACGCATAATAACTACTTGTCTTTGCTCCTCAGGTAAATATTTTACTAATTCTTTAATCTTTTCTTCAGTTTGATACTGAATAATTTTGTCTTCTTTGGTTCCTTCTTCAGCAATTACCAAATAAGAAAAGATATCGTTTCCTTCACTATCAGTGATGGTGGTATCTCTTTTCATTTTGCGCAGATAGTCAATTGTAAGGTTTCGTCCAACTCTTACAGCCCAGCCTGAAAATTTTCCTTCTTCATTATAATTACCAGACCTTAAGGTATTGATAATTTTAATAAAAGCTTCCTGAAAAATATCTTCGGCAAGACTTCTGTCGCGAACCAAAAGATAAATCGCAGTAAAGATACTACGCTTGTGGCGTTTAATTAATTCTTCTAATGCTTGATCGAGACCTGATTGATACATTTTCACCAACTCATGGTCACTAATTTTCTGCATGTTCATGGCAGTAAGGTTTAAGGGTTGAACAATAAAAACTAGTGTAGAGTTATTTCTATAAGCGGTGATATTTTATGTATGAGTTGTACTTATTTGTTGTTAAATCAAAATTAGTAAAATATTATTAATATGCAAGTTTTTCTGAAAAAACTTTAAAAATCCTTATTTAACGGGCCTTCTAGACTTGAGTGTAGTGATTTCCGGTTTCAAAATATTAAACCTAATCCCCAACGAAAATTGAATTATTGCCAATGGAACCTTTAAATTCTCCAAAGATGTACTTACAGGATTACCATTTGTATCAGTAAATTTAATTGTTCCATAATCTGGTCGTCCATATAATAAATCTGCACCTGTAAACAATGATACTCCCGGATTCAGATGAATATTGGCTCCAATTCCTACTTGAACCAAACCTGTAACAACAGTGGAACTTTTCCATTTAATTATAACTGCAGAATCATAATTCAAATTATAACCCGGACTTCCAAGCCAAGCAATACCTAGTCCTAATTTTCCAAATAACTCATAATGTTGGTTGCTATATTTTAATTTACTTCCAAATATTAAAGCTCCTTGATTCCAAGATTTTAAAATTTGAACCGATCTTAAATCTCTATTATTTAATAAAATTAATCTGTTAAATGCGTCGTAATCAACCTTATTTTTGTTGTATATTATTGAACTATACATATTAAAATAGTTTGATTTTGTTTTAAAATCATAAACCAAACCGGCATGAAATCCTGATTTAGCAATACCATTTTCACTTAATGGAAAATCTTTTGCTCCATACATGCCTAACGGTAAACTAGGTCCACCATAAACTGTAATAGATTGAGAATTTACCTTCTGTATAAAAAGAATGGTAAAACAAAAACAAATTAGCCGAGTAGTTTTTTGTAATCTTGCAAACATTGAGTAAAAATTACTTTTGGGAAAAATAAGAAATGTCAGGTAAAAACCAACAAGATATATTTATAAAAGGTGCAAGGATGCACAATTTAAAGAACTTAGACGTAAGTATCCCGAGAAATAAATTAACTGTAGTAACAGGTGTTTCCGGTAGTGGAAAGTCGAGTTTAGTATTTGATACACTTTATGCAGAAGGTCAAAGACGGTATGTTGAAAGTCTTTCAGCTTATGCAAGGCAATTTTTAGGTAAAATGAATAAACCAGATGTGGATTATATTCATGGCATCTCCCCTTCTATTGCAATCGAACAAAAAGTTAATACACGAAATCCAAGATCTACTGTTGCTACTTCCACAGAAATTTACGACTATTTAAAACTACTTTTTGCACGCATAGGTTCTACATATTCTCCGATTAGCGGAAGACAAGTTAAAAGACATGCTGTTGAAGATGGCGTGGATTATATCCTAAATCTTAATGAATCAACAAAGGTTTTAATTTTAGTAGAAATAAAAGAAGGTGAAAACGGTCTAAAAAAGACACTTGAAACTTATCTGCAAAACGGATTTTCAAGGGTGATGTTAAATGATGAAATGTTGGATTTAGAAGATGCTATATCAAACCTTTTACCAGCTAAAAAAACCAAAAATTCGGATACCTATTATTTAGTTATTGATCGTTTTTCTGTTTTAAAAGATGATGATGAGTTCTCCGGCAGAATTGCGGATAGTATTCAAACTGCTTTTTATGAAGGTCACGGTGAATGCATTATAGCCTATTACAATGAGCAAAATGAAAAGATAAGCGAGATTTTAAACAATCGTTTTGAGCTAGATGGAATGGTTTTCGAAGAACCATCAGTAAACTTCTTTTCATTTAATAATCCATATGGTGCTTGTAAAACATGTGAAGGTTTTGGTAGTGTTGTAGGAATTGATGAAGACCTTGTAATTCCGGATAAATCACGTTCAATTTTTGATGATGCTATTGTGCCCTGGAAAGGTGACAAAATGAGTGATTGGAAAACTATCTTCCTTAAAGTCTCTGCTAAATCTAAATTCCCTATTCATAAACCTTATTATGAACTTACTCAATCACAAAAAAACTATTTGTGGGATGGAGATGAAACCTGGGTTGGTTTACATGGCTTTTTTGGTGAATTAGAAAAGCAAACTTATAAAATTCAATACCGTGTAATGTTGGCTCGTTATAGAGGAAAAACCAGCTGCCCGGATTGTAAAGGAACACGTTTAAGAAAAGATGCTTCTTATGTAAGAATCACTGAAATAAACGAAAACATTAAATCCTGGAAGGATTATATGAGTTTGAGTAATATTCTTTTAATGAGTATCGATGATGCTGTAACGTATTTTAAATCATTAAAAATAAGCGAACAACATCAAATCATTGCTAAACGAATGTTAACCGAGATTACTAATCGTTTAGGCTTCCTTCAAAATGTTGGTTTAGGTTATCTGTCATTAAACAGATTATCAAACACTTTAAGTGGTGGTGAAACCCAAAGAATCAATTTAGCTACTTCACTTGGTTCAAGTTTAGTTGGCTCTTTATATATATTGGATGAACCAAGTATTGGATTGCATAGTAAAGACACCGAAAAACTGATTGAAGTATTAAAACACCTTCGTGATTTAGGAAATACAGTTGTAGTAGTAGAACACGACCAGGATGTAATGGAACAAGCCGATCATATTCTGGATATTGGTCCACTTGCAGGTATACATGGAGGAAACTTAGTTGCTCAAGGGACCTTAAAAGAAATCAAAAAAGAAGGAATTAGTCTTACAGCGAAATTCCTTTCCGGTAAAGAACAAATTCAAATTCCTGAAAAAAGAAGAAAATGGACTGATTATATTGGAGTTAAAGGAGCACGTCAAAACAATTTAAAAGGAATTGATGTAAAATTCCCTCTCCATATTTTCACTGTAATAACCGGCGTTTCAGGTAGTGGAAAAACTACTTTAATTAAAAGTATCCTCTACCCTGCCATTCAAAAGCATTTAGGTAATTATAGCGGAGAAAAAACTGGTCAATTTGAAATGCTTGAAGGCAATGTTAATGGCATTAAAGCTGTTGAATTTATTGATCAGAATCCAATTGGAAAATCTAGCCGTTCTAATCCAATAACCTACATTAAAGCTTATGATTCTATCAGAGATTTATATGCCTCTCAAGCAATAAGTAAATCAAGAGGATATAAGCCACAACATTTTAGTTTTAATGTAGATGGAGGCCGTTGTGAGACTTGTCAGGGAGAAGGAGAAGTAACAATTGAAATGCAATTCATGGCAGATATTCATTTACAATGTGAATCATGCAATGGAGCGAGATTTAAGGAAGAGATTCTGGATGTTAAACACAATGGAAAAAGTATTTCTGATTTGTTAAACATGAGTGTTGATGAAGCCATTGAGTTTTTTAATGAAGATACAGCTATTGCCGCTAAATTAAAGCCATTACAAGATGTAGGATTAGGTTATGTTCAACTAGGTCAAAGTTCTAATACCTTAAGTGGTGGTGAAGCTCAGCGAGTAAAATTGGCTAGCTTTTTAGGGAAAGGCAAAAACCCTGATCCTGTTTTGTTTATTTTTGATGAACCAACAACAGGTTTACATTTTAATGATATCAGAAAATTATTAAAATCATTTGATGCATTGATAGCCCAAGGTCATAGTATTTTGGTTATTGAACACAATATGGATATCATAAAATGTGCCGATTATATTATAGATTTAGGTCCTGAAGCCGGAACAGATGGTGGAAATTTAGTTTTCGCCGGAACACCTGAGGAATTGATTAAAGTAAAAGGAAGTTATACGGCTAAGTTCCTAAAAGATAAATTAAACTAAAATGAGTACCACTCAACAACCAAAAGTTATACCTTTTAAAGAGATGATTATTTATGAAGATGATCAACTTATTTTCATAAATAAACCTGCTCATTATTCTTCTTTGGATGATAGACATGGTGATGTATTTTCAATCATCAGACAAGCAAAAAAACATGACGAAAACTTGCAGTTATGTCATCGTTTAGACAAAGAAACCAGCGGTATTTTAGTACTTTCAAAAAATGAAGATATTTATAGAGAAATGTCTATTCTATTTGAAAAGAGACAAATAGAAAAGTGCTACCACGCTTTTATTGGTGGTGTTTTATCTGTTCAAGGGGCTGAAATAAAACTGCCTTTAAGTCAATCTGCAAAAGGCGTAGCAAAAGTTGATATGAAAGAAGGAAAACCTTCAAAAACTTTTGTTTCCACTATTAAAACCTTTCAGCATTTTAGTTTGATGGAATGTAAACCAGAAACAGGAAGATTGCATCAAATTAGAATTCATTTGGCATCACAAAATTTCCCATTGGTTGCCGATACATTGTATGGAGGTAAAATGCCATTCTTATCTCATATCAAAGCCAAATTCAAAGAAAGTAAATGGGAAAACGAAGAACCAATGATGAAAAGAGTTGCACTTCATGCCTATCAATTGAAATTTGTGTTGGGAGAAAAAGCTTACGAAATTATAGCTCCATATCCTAAGGACTTTGCCGTATTTTTAAAATTAGTGGAAAAATTTGACTCTCATTAGAAGCACATCCCAATACTTGTTTTAAGTTTCCATTCGCTTATAATTGTAAGAATGAATCTTCAATTAAAACAATGGATTGATGGAACTATTGGCCGTGGACTTGCTGCTATAAATGTAGTGCTGGTTAGAGGTGTAGGATTAATTCTTAAAAGAGATCATTCGTTAAAAGAGGCACCGGAAAACATTCTTGTCATTAAAATGCTGGGTTTAGGTAGCATATTAATGGCAATGGATAGTCTTCATGCATTAAAAATCAAATATCCGAATGCGAAATTGATTTTAATGACAGGAAGAGGCGTTGCACCCGGAATTGAGCCTTTACAATTCTTTGATGAAATCTGGGTTCATAACGACAAAAGTATTTTCAAGCTGGTTTCATCCGGATTTCAATTGTTGTTTAAATCATGGAATCTGAAAAAACTATGGGTAGTTGATTTAGAAGTTTACTCTGTATTAACAACCTTGTTCAGTGCCTGGACAATGGCTCAGAATAGATTTGGATTTCAGCTGAATAAGGTACATTTTAGAAATTACCTGAACACACATAATTCTTATTTTAATCAATTTGTTACTGTTACCGAAAATTATGAATTGTTGATTCAACAAATGAATGTGAAAGAAGCAATTCCATACATCATTCAATTAAGAGAAAAGAATCCAAAACCAGTAATTGATTTTATTGCAATTAATAATACTTGCAGTGATTTAGGAGGTAATTTAAGAAAAATTGAACCTGCATTATTAAAAGAAATCATTGAAGTAATCCTTAATCAATCACAATTAAAAATTGCATTAACAGGAGCTCCATCAGATTTTCTTGAAAACGACCGATTTGAAAAAGCAAACGGATTTGAGCACAACGAGCGGGTTAAAAATATAGCAGGAAAAATCAGTTTTAAAGAATACTATGAGTTTCTTCAATTCGAATGTAAAGCGATGATTAGCATTGATAGTGCACCATTACATATGGCTATGCGATTAGGACTGAAAACATTCAGTTTATGGGGACCAATCAATCCACAACAGCGATTCAAATTTGAAAATCAGGAAAAACATAGTTTTCATTTTCTTCATAAAAACTGTTCACCATGTATTCATTTATCAGATATTGTGCCTTGTGGGGGAAATAATCATTGTATGAAAGATATGCAGTTGAATCAGATTAAAGAACAAATTTTGAAACTTATTTCAACATGAAAATAACAACAAATCAAACCAAATATATTTTATTTATCTTTTGCTTTAGTTTGATATTATTCAGGCTACTTAACATTTCAATTTATACTGAAGGCAGAGCAAGAAGTGCTATTCTTGGAGATGCTTTTAGTGATAAAAATACTATTTCATCCGCTAAATTTTTTCTTGATTCTGGCTTTACTCAAACAGCATTTTTACCGGTTCACGAATATTATCCGGCAACAGAAGCTGCTCATCAGGTTTATACCCACTACCCTGCTCTACCTAATATTCTGGCTGGTATTTATGCCTTTATTTTCCAAAGCATAGATGAACGATTATTACGTATAATCCCTTACTTAATAGCCATCTTTTTCTTCTTCTTTATATTTAGATTCTTAAACAAATTACTTAACAATGAAAAAGCTGCATTAATAGGCGCAGCTTCACTTTGGCTTGGAAGTTATTTCATTAACTGGGCTGATAATTTACATCAGCATTTATATGGCGAATTCCTCAAATGGATTTATGTTTATCTGCTATATATTTATTTCGAAACTGATAGAAAAAACCAGGTTTACTTTTTTCTCATGCTGCTGATTATGGCATTGGAAGTTAATATCAGCTTTGAACAACCGGTGTTTTTAGGTATGGCAACATTAGGATTTTCTATCATTTACAAAAAGGGAGTATTTTCAAAAGAAACAATAAGCGCAGCAATAGCTTTATTTTTTGGATTGTTTCTTCATCTTTATCAAAATGCAATCTATTTTGGAAGCTTCAAAGCAGCAGTGGATGATTTAGTGCATGCATATACTTTCAGAGCTACAGGGGCCGAGACAGTTGGGTACATCAAAGAAAAAGAGTATACCTGGAAAAACTTTCCTGAAATTATGTTTGGTTGGTTTAATGGAATGGAAAGATTCTATTTATTTCCAGGATGGAGTTTACTCATTTTATGGTTGATATTTTGGAAGGAAATTAAACTTAACCAAAACAAACTTTTCCAAATAAGTTTAAGTCTGTTTGTTGCTTCCATTGCATGGGGATTTGTTATGAGTCAGCATGCTTATATTCATTCATTTACCAATAAACATTTTTCAATTTTTGTTGGATTAAGTATGGCATTATTAATACCACTTTACATTAAAAAACTTAAAATAGATTTTGCTGGAGTTGAACTAAAATGGAAAGTTTTCCATTTAGTTTTTATTGCTTATAGTCTAATTATGTTTTTAACCCAAACTGTTTGGGAAATTTGGCTAGAATTTGGTTTTTTATATCCGCATTTTGGAACATAATACTGTGAATTTAAAGAGGGAAAATTTGAGATTTATTTTTGCTGCCAAAGATTTATTAAAATTCAAAGACCTATTCAACAAAAGAAAAAAGCAATTAGAATTTAAAGTAATAAACTCATCTGTTTTGTAGAACCTTCTAATTCCAACAAATAACGTTTTGCGGGCAAACCTCCTGCATAACCCTGCAAATCGCCTGAACTTGCAATAACTCTATGACAAGGAACAATTATAGATAAAGCATTGGCTCCATTTGCTGCAGCAACGGCTCTTATAGCTTTTTCGTTATTCAACTGCTTACTTAATTGAAGATATGTTCTTGTTTCACCATAAGGAATTTTCAATAACTCATCCCAAACTTTCTTTTGAAAATCGGAGCCGGAAAATAGTAAAGGCAAGTCAAAATTGTTTCGTTTTCTCGAAAAGTATTCTTGTAATTGTTTGATACAATTGTCGTGTAAGGGAGTAAATTCTTCTACAAAATTAGCATTTAAGTATTGTTGAATTCTATTATCAACCTCCATTCGTTTTGCTCTGAATTTCCAATCGCATAAACATAAACTACCTTCATAATCGCCAATAATTATTTCACCAATAGGCAATTTGAAATAGGATATTTTGATAGGAGAATTCATCAAACAAACATAAACCTAAAATTCATTTTAATGAAAAGTGATGAATTTTATCATCGATGTATATTTCAAAAAATTATCCGAAGAGTAAATTGAATGCTTTTATTTCCCATGATAAGCATGCAAATTTGTTTATGGCAAAAAAACCAATCTTAATCTTTTGGGTACTAATTTTACTTTTTCAAGTTAAAGTAAAAGCTCAGCATACATATATTCCACTTGGTCAAATGAGTATGCAGGTTCTTGATAGATTAGAAATTAAGAGTGGAGAATTGAATCAAAACTATTTTCATAGTTCAAATAAATCTTACAGAAGAAAATCTATTGCAGAATATTTAGTGACTTTAAATGATTCAAACCTTCAATTATCAAATCAAGATAGATTTAATATCAATTATGTAAAAACAGATAATTTTGAATGGACAAATAACCCCAATACACAATCGAAAAGAAAATTCGGTAAGACATTCTATCAAGAAAAAGCAGCAATGTTCTCTGTAGTAAATCCCGATTATTCAATTGTTTTAAATCCTGTAATCGGTTATGATGTATCAAGTGAAAGAAACCAAGAAAATTTTGCTTCATTAAATAACAGAGGTATTGAACTTAGAGGTCATATTGGTAAAAACATTGGATTCTATTCGCAGGTAAGTGATGAAATTTTAATTCCTAATTCCTTTACAAGACAAAGGTTTTATTATGACTCTAACTTTATGTATATCAATTTTTACAAACCTGAAGGAGATGGTTCAATTAGTTATTTTAATTCGAGTGGATACATTACTGCCAATTTAAATAAATACATGGAGCTCCAATTTGGACATACAAGAAATTTTATTGGAGATGGCTATAGAACCTTTATACTTGGAAACAATCAACCTGAATACTTAAACCTAAAATTAAGCACCCGCTTTTGGAAACTAAATTACACCAATATCTGGGCAGAACTAAGAGATTATCCGGTTGGAAGAGCAACTCAATGGTTAAGATTTTCGCAGCCAAAACACTACATGGCAACACATCATTTGAGTATTAATTTAAGCAAAAACTTTAATTTAGGAATATTTGAAACTATTCTATTTCAAAGGGATTCAGGTCATTCTACTACAGGATTTGAATTAAATTATCTGAACCCAATTATTTTCTATAAAAGTGTGGAAGATGGACTGAATAGCTTAGATAAATCAATCATTGGCATAAACTTTAAATGGAATATCAAAAAGAAGGTTTCTTTATATGGCCAATTTGTATTTGCAGAGTTTGTTTTTAATGATATAAAAGCCGGAAATGGAAGTTATACAAACAAGTTCGCTCTGCAAGGTGGATTAAAATACATCGATGTTTTGGGAATATCCAATCTCGATTTACAAGGAGAAGTGAATATAAGCAGACCTTATATGTATACATCTTACTTACCTCAAAACTCTTTCAGTAATTTCAGACAAAGTATGGCGCATCCATTAGGTGCAAATTTTAAGGAGCTTGTTGGAATAATAAGATACCAACCCATGAATAGAATTTTTATGATGGCAAAAGCAATTATTTATATGCAAGGCTTAGATACCAATGGAAGTAATTGGGGAAGTAATATTAGAAAATCGTATTATGACAACACTAATATGTATGGAAATTTTATTGGACAAGGTGTTAAAGTAAATACTTATTTAGCTGAATTTACAACTACCTGGATGCCTAAACATAATTTGTTTATCGATGCAAAATATACTTATAGAAAAGCTAGTTCTCTTGTTGATTGGTTCAATGAAAAAACAAATTATTTCAGTTTTGCCATCAGGTATAATTTTAGTGTAAGAAACTATGATTATTAGAAAATTAAATATTGCTTTAATCATTTAGAATCAAACTCAATTCATTTTCAACTTGAAATTACCCTTAAAAAAAGGAATCTTGCCAAGTAAAATTAGACCCATAAAATATATCAACTCATGTCAGCGGAAATTCAAGATAAAATAAACAAACTGGTTGAAGAACTTAACTTTCATAATTACCAATATTATGTTTTATCGAAACCAAGCATCAGTGATTTTGACTTTGATATCAAACTAAAAGAACTTGAAAAACTCGAAGCTGAATTCCCTCAATACATCAATCCTAATTCTCCATCATTAAAAGTTGGTGGCGATATCACAAAAAACTTTAAACAAGTAAAACATCGTTATCCCATGTTAAGTTTGGGAAATACTTACAATGAAGAGGAATTAAAGGAATTCGACAACCGCATCAAAAAACTTTTGGAACATGATGTAGAATATGTTTGTGAGTTAAAATTCGACGGATTGGCTATCAGTCTTACCTATGAAAATGGAAAATTAATCAGGGCAGTTACACGTGGAGATGGAGTTCAGGGCGATGATGTAACAGAAAATGTAAAAACCATCAGAAGTATTCCGCATCAGCTAAAACCCGGGGATTACCCAGCTCTTTTCGAAATTAGAGGTGAAGTATTTATGCATAAAGCTACCTTCGAAAAGTTGAACAATGAGTTTGCAAAAGAGCTTGAACTGAAAGGTTATGATGAAGAAGAAATAAGAGAACAACTTTATAAAAATCCAAGAAATTTTGCATCTGGTACATTAAAAATGCAAGACCCTAAAGAAGTTGCTAAACGTCCTTTAGATGCATTTTTATACTTTCTTTATGCTGATGAAAAAGTTTCAGAATCACATCACAATAGTTTAGAGAAAGCGGCTGAATGGGGTTTCAAAGTAAGCGACCATTACCGCAGATGTAAGAATATAAATGAGGTACTTCAATTTATTCATGATGTAGAAAAACAAAGAGATGAACTAAGTTATGAAATTGATGGTATTGTAATAAAAGTTGATTCTTATGCATACCAGGATGAGCTTGGTTTTACAGCTAAAAATCCACGTTGGGCCATATCATACAAATACAAAGCAGCATCAGCTTTAACAGTATTAAAGGAAGTAACTTATCAGGTAGGAAGAACAGGTGCAATCACACCTGTTGCCAATTTGAAAGCGGTACAACTTGCAGGTACAACAGTAAAAAGAGCAAGTTTATACAATGCCGATGAAATGAAACGTCTCGATCTCTATGAAAACGATTGGGTTTTTGTAGAAAAAGGAGGAGAAATCATTCCTAAAATCACATCGGTTGATACAAGTAAAAGAGACTTGTTTGCCAAACCAATTGAATACACCCAAACCTGTCCGGAATGTGGAACTGAATTAATCCGTAAAGAGGCCGAGGCTGTGCATTATTGTCCGAATGAACTGAATTGCCCACCACAACTGATTGGAAAAATAGAGCATTTTATTGGCAGAAAAGCCATGAATATTGATAGCCTAGGAGAAGAAACAGTAGCAGGATTATTCAGAAAAGGAATCATTAAAAACTATGCTGATTTGTATTCACTAAAATTCGAAGATCTAAACGGTCTTAGTTTTGAAACCGGAGAGCCAGATAAACTCAAAACACGTTCACTTCAGGAAAAATCTGTAAATAATATATTGGCCGGAATTGAAGCCAGTAAAGCCATTCCTTTTGAAAGGGTTTTATTTGCTTTAGGTATTAGAATGGTTGGAGAAACTGTTGCTAAAAAATTGGCAAAACATTTCAAAACCATGGATGCTTTGATTGCTGCTGATAAAGAAACAATTTTAGGTATTCATGAAATTGGAGAAAAAATTGCTGAACAATGTATTAAACATTTTTCAGAAGCTGCAAATATCAATATCATCAATCAATTAAAAGAAGCAGGGTTAAATTTCGAAATAGTTGAAGAAATCGGACAAGAAACAACAAATAAACTCGAAGGAAAAAGCTTTTTGGTCTCCGGAACTTTCACAATAAGTCGAGATGATTTGAAAAAAATGATAGAACTCAATGGTGGCAGAAATGTTTCAGGGATTTCAAAATCACTGAATTACCTGATTGCGGGAGATAAAATGGGACCTGAAAAGCTAAAAAAAGCCACTGATTTGAACATTCCAATCATTTCAGAAACGGAGTTTTTAGAGATGTTAAACTAAACTGATAAATTGCCTATTTTCGCAAGGATGCAGTTTTTAGAAAATATCAAAATCAAAATCGGAAAATACCTTTTAAAAAGTTCTCTCGAAAAAAGAGAACCTATGAATGCTGTTCCTAATTTTGATTCAATAAAAGAGATTGCCATTTTATACCAGGCAGATGACACTAAAAAAGAAGCTGAAGTAAACAAATTGGCTCAACATTTAAGAGAACAAGGTAAAAAGGTTTTGTTGATGGGATTTGTAAACCAAAAACAATTACCAGAAAACTATAAATTTCAAATTTCACAGGAGTATTTCTGGAAAGAAAGTTTAAGTTTATTTCTATTACCTCAAAAAGAAAAAGTAGCTAATTTCATCAATAAGCCTTTCGACTTACTCATCAACTTGTATTCTGAATTCAGCCTTCCAATGGTTGCTGTATCTGCTTATTCAAAAGCTAAAAACAGAATCGGAGCTCATTTTCCCGAATCAGAATCTTATAATGATATTTTGATTGATGGTCAATTCAAAAACTTATTTGAATTGGGCTTACAAATGGAACATTACCTTAAAATAGTGAACAGCAAAAGTTAATGAGTGAGTTAATTCAAAACAATAGTTTGCCTATTATGGAACACTTTTATACCCTACAGGGAGAAGGTGCTTATACAGGACATGCCGCCTATTTTGTGCGACTAGGAGGCTGTGATGTGGGTTGTGTTTGGTGTGATGTAAAAGAAAGCTGGGATATCAATGCGCATCCACAAATCTCTATTGAAAACATTGTTTCATTTATAAGTGATGCAAAATCGCCAATTGCTGTTATTACTGGTGGTGAACCTTTGATGCACAATTTGGAAGAATTGACTGAATCCATACAATCTAAAGGTATCAGAACTCACATAGAAACATCTGCTTCTCATCCTTTGAGTGGTAGTTGGGATTGGATTTGTGTTTCACCAAAAAAATTCAAATCACCATTGCCTGAAATTCTTATCAATGCAAATGAATTGAAAGTAATCATATTCAACAAAAGTGATTTTGAATGGGCAGAAAAACATGCTTCAATTGTTGGAAAAGATTGTCAGTTATTTCTTCAACCTGAATGGGACCAGCAATCAAAAATGTTACCATTGATTATCGATTATGTGAAACAAAATCCCAAATGGAAAATTGGTTTACAAACCCATAAATGGATGCAAATTCCTTAATTAACCATGTCTGAGGCCTTAGCCACATTTGCCGATATCATCGTTCCTCTAAGTTTACCAAAAGCTTATACATACCGCATTCCGCGTGATATGGAAGACTTTGTAAAACCCGGAATGCGCGTATCGGTGCAGTTTGGTGCTAAAAAGGTTTATGCTGGTTTAATTAAAAACATTCATTCAACTCCACCTGCAGGATATGAAGCAAAATATATTCTTTCTGTTATTGATGATACTCCTATTTTATACCCAAAACAATTGGAGTTTTGGGAATGGTTAAGTAAATATTATCTGGCAAATTTAGGTGATGTAATGAATGCCGCTTTACCTGCTGCATTGAAACTCGAAAGTGAAACTAAAATTTTTCTTAACCCGGAATTTGACATTGAAAACACAGAGCTCGACGACCGTGAATACTTAATTATAGAAGCTTTACAATTAAAAAAAGAATTAAGTATCAGTGATGTTTCAGTGATTCTCAATTTAAAAAACATCCTGCCTTTTTTAAAGAGTCTTGTTATCAAAGAAGCCATTGTGATGGAAGAATCTTTGGAAGAAAAATACAAGGAAAAATACATCAACTGTTTAAAGATAAGTGAAGCTTTTGAAACAGAAGAAGGCCTGCATCAGGTATTCGATCAACTAGAGAAAAAGGAGAAGCAATTGGCCATTATTATGGCTATTATTCAACTGAAACACAAACATACTCATATCCCTAAAAAACTGGTTTTACAACAATCAGGTTCCAGTGATTCAAGCATTAATTCGCTGGTAAAAAAAGGGTATATAGAAACATATCAATATGCAATCGACCGACTGAAACAAGCAGAAATTCCTTTGCAAGAGTTTGTTTTGAATCAGGAACAACAATCTGCATTCGATTCCATACAGGAACAGTTTACAAACAAGGATGTTGTTTTGTTACATGGTATCACATCAAGTGGAAAAACCCATGTATATGTAAAGATGATGGAAGAACAAATACTTGCAGGAAAACAAGTATTGATGCTGCTTCCGGAGATTGCACTTACTTCACAAATCATTCAAAGAATTCGAAAATATTTTGGCAGTAAATGCCTTGCCTTTCATAGTAAATTCAGCGATGCCGAACGTGTTGAAATCTGGAACAAGGTTTTAAAGAATGAGGTTCAAATCATCATTGGAGCACGTTCATCTTTGTTTCTTCCTTTTAAAGATTTGGGTTTAATTATAGTTGATGAAGAACAGGAAGCATCCTATAAACAACAAGACCCTGCTCCAAGATACCATGCGCGTGAAGCATCCATTTATCTTTCAAGAATCATGGGTTGCAAAACACTATTGGGTTCAGCAACACCATCCTTCGAAAGTTACTACAATGCGCAACAGCAAAAGTATGGCTTGGTAGAAATGAACAAACGTTTCGGAGATATTCCTGAACCAGAATTACTCATTGCTAATTTGAGTGAAGAAAGTCGAACCAAAACCATGGTTGGTAATTATTTCACTTCTGTTTTACATGCTGCTATTGCTGAATGTCTGGCCAATCACGAGCAGGTTATTTTGTTTCAAAACCGACGTGGCTACGCACCTGTTATGGAATGTGAATCTTGTCGCTGGGTTCCTAAATGTATCAATTGTGATATCAGTTTAACCTATCACAAATACAACGATTCATTGAAATGCCATTATTGTGGTTATACCCAAAAAGTACCTGAAAACTGTCATGCTTGTGGCTCCACCTTTTTAAATTTAAAAGGATTTGGTACCGAAAAAATTGAAGATGAAATCAAGATAATTTTTCCTGAAGCACGAATTGCACGACTCGATCATGATACTGCAAAATCGAAACATGGACATGAAAAAATCATCAAAGATTTTGAAGACCAGGCAGCAGATATTCTAGTTGGAACACAAATGATTGGCAAAGGACTAGACTTCGAAAAAGTGAGTTTAGTGGGTATCATCAATGCCGACCAACTGCTGTATTTCCCCGATTTCAGGGCACATGAGCGGGCTTATCAACTCATGACACAAGTTGCAGGAAGAAGTGGAAGAAAACACAAACAGGGAAAAGTTATCATACAAACGCATAGTCCCGACCACCATGTGATTCAGGCTGTCATTAAACAAGATTACAAAGGATTGTATGAATCTGATTTGAATGAAAGAACCAAGTTTGCTTATCCTCCATTGCAGCGAATCATTAAAATTAGTACACGACATAAAGATCACCATGTTTCTCAAGAAGCGGCATGGCAATTAAAAACCTTATTGCATAGTGCATTTGGCGAGCATATACTCGGACCTGAAAGTCCTTATGTTTCTAAAATCCGGAATTATTATATCAGAGAAATACTGATTAAGATTGATAGAAATAACAGGCAATTAGAGCAAATGAAAATGTTTATCAAACAAAAAATCCAGAAGGTATTGGAGCATCCGAGTTTCAAAAATGTTTATATAGCAGTTGATGTAGATCCTGCCTAAATAAATCTATAAACCTGATTCAATCAACATTGCTTTCTGAAGCAAAATTCTATGGAAGCAAAATCCTACAACGAATACAAATTTCAAATAGCAGCTAAATTTTATTTGGGCGTTCCCCTCCGGGTCAGGCTATACACTCCAATCTTTTTGCTCGTGCCTCACAAAAAGGATTTCCGCTCCTATCCTTAACGCGGCATTTCGTTTGAAAGTAAAATCAATGAAATCAAGCTAAATCCCTCCCATCGCGAGTAATTACGGGCCCTTCGGGCCCGCCAAATTATTAAACAATAAATTTATCAAATTACGCCTATTTAGGCTAACGAATTACGCCCATTCAGGGCTAGTTAAATGCCTTCTAAAACTTGGTATTTTTAAACGGAATATACCATTTCAGTATTTCTAAAAACTCGGTGCTGCCTTAGTTTTATTAAACACGGGACAAATCATTCTACCTCTTCCATTGCCTTTCATGATGCCACCATTCATTAAACAATAGGCATCTTTGGTACGCATAATGATTCCTAGTTCAAAGGTATTTCCTGCATTACTGAATTTACTTCCACCTATTGATGCTTCATAACTGAAATGAAAATTAATTTGCTCTGTTAGACTTAAAGCACAATGAAAAAGTGGTGCTACTAAATTGGTTTGACCAGATACTGCAGTTCTAACTCCTAAACCTAAAGTAAGTTCATCTTTAAAAGCATAATCACCTCTCACTAAAATATGGTTTGAAAACAATTGTCTATCATACCTGCCTGATACCTGAAAGGATTGTGCTATAGTATTCGGATTTTTCCTGTGTATCCAACTAAAATGACTAGTATACCTTCTTGGTAAAATATAATCATTAAACAATCCTATGCTGGTATTATTGGTAATATGCTGAAATGCAAATCCAATATTTAAAGCATTCCTTGAGCCACCTTTCCCCTGGTTATAATTGGTAAAATCAAAGCCAAATCCAATATCCGGACTCAAGTTCGAATTGATTTTCATTTGGTCGTTACTGCTTTGGTAAATCGCTCCAAATATGGGATGTAACTGATCTGAGAACACAAACTCATTCCAGTCTACATTTTGCTGTATCAAACCAAAAGACAAACCTGCATTGGCTGTCCAATGGTTACTTAAATTCCTTCTTACACCTAAAATACCTGAAACAAGATTTGTCATGTAAAAATTATTCCCCTGGGTTTCGTTTGACACATTCAATCCCAAAGCAAAAATCGAATTACAAAAACTATAATCAAATGCAGCAGAAGTATTGTGAACCGGTCCATATAATGGACGAAACAGATTTCTGTGAACCATTGCTGTCCTAAGTTTCCCAGCGCCATCTCTGCCTATCAACGATGGATTCAAAAATGATTTATGCTCATAACTTAAAGTATAAATCGGATCTTGTGCCTGCAATAAAACTGGCATTACCATCAACATAATATGTAACAAAAACTTCTTCATTACCTGATTAGTGTTAATGTTCCCCTTCTATTGTATTTCTTCGAACCGGTTTCTTCACCCTGCCAAGTTTTTCCGCTAGTAAATTCTGCTTCAATCATCCAGATATAATTTCCCTGCATACATGGATTTCCATTCAAATCCAAACCATTCCATCCTTCAGCTGGAGAGCCATTCACCAATGCATTACTTTGCCAAACCAATTCACCCCATTTATTGAAAATTTTGATTTCGTATTTTATCAATTCAACTCCGGCAGGTTTAAAAACACGCACTTGTTCTGTGCCATAATCCGGACTAAACGCATTGGGTACAGATAAGCCTTCCCAATACGCAGGTAAACAAACGTTATCCGTATAAAAGGTATCACAGTTGTTTGTTGTAACAACTTTTAATTCCACATTAAAACAACCACTATCTCTTTCTGCATACCTGTGAAAAACTTGTTCACCAAAGCCTGTATTACCATCACCAAATTTCCATTCGAAAGTGAATTTATTAAAGGCAGTGGTTGTGAATTCTACTTCACGATAAGGCTTTTTATCTTCAATTAATTGTGATGTAAACTTAATTCCTGATTTTGAATCAACACGAATTGGTTTATAGAACGTAAAACTATCTCTGCATACCACTCCTGATTTAACAACCAGACTCACACTAAATATTCCCGGAACTGTATAAATATGAGTTGGACTTACTTCACTGGATGTATCACCATCGCCAAAATACCAGGTGTATTCACTACCACCTTTACTCGAATTTTTAAAAGGAACAGAATATGGCAAACATCCGGAAGAATCATTAAAGTCGAATGAAGCGACAGGTTGGTTCATGATTTCAAAGGTGCTTTCAATGCTATCTTTACACTGAAAAGTATTAGTTACAATTAACTTAATCGGATAAACACCCAATCCGCTATAAAACTGAACAGCATCTTTTGTAATGGCCGTATTTCCGTTACCAAAACTCCAGTTATAGGAATTCGCTCCTGTACTTAAATTAGTAAAACTTACATTAGCCGGACCAAAACAAGTATCTTTAGGTGTATGATAGAAATTGGCAATAGGTTTAGGCCAAACCTGAATATATTTTGTTGATGAATCTTTACATCCCTCAATACTAATTCCGGTTAATGAAACCAAATATTGTCCTGGGTTTATATACAAATAATTAGGAATTGAAATATCACTTATTGTATTGCCATCACCCAAAATCCATGTATAAAAAAGCCCCGGTTCAGAACTTGCAATAAATGAAAATTGATGTCCAAAACATGCAGCATTGGTATCAACATTGATATCAACTTTTGGCAAAGGTTTAATTTCGATAGTATCTAAAATCTCAGTACTGCAAGCATTGATAAACGATTGTAAACGAACCCTGATTGGAAATTTACCCGCAATTAAATAAGTATGCAAAGGATCATACTGATTGCTTGAATCTCCATCACCAAAATACCATTTGATACTTCCGGTATCAGCTAAATTGGAATTAAACTGAACTTGCTGTTTTGCACAATTAATTCCTTTTGAAAAATTAATATCAAACAAAGGCTTTCTCAATACAGTTATAACAACCATACTAGTATCATAAAAACAATTATTGCTAACAAACTGGTAAGCCTGATAAACTCCGGGAGCTGAATAAGTATGTACCGGATTCTTTTCAGCAGATGTAAATCCATCACCAAAATCCCAAGAAACAAAGGTGCTTCCTTTACTATTATCACCAAATTGAACACGTAATGATTCACATCCAATTTTAGCCGAAACACCAAAGGAGGCTTCTAAATTATCAGGTAAAACCTGAACTTCCTTTGATGCGCTATCAACCCCACACATATTGGTAACCTTCAATTTAATCTGATACTTACTGATTGAATCAAAAGCAAAATATGAAAGCGGTTGTCCTGATGGTTCAAACAAAGATGAACTATTTCCATTATCGAGATTCCAGTCAAAAAATTGTGGATGCCCGATACTTGTATTGGTAATAAACAATTTCAATGGAGAGCATGATGTATCTAAACTCAAGTCAAATACTGCTTTAGGAATTGTTTTTACTTTCACCGTATTCAACCTGAATAAAGTATCATAACAAGCCTGCTGTGATTTTGTAATTAACTGAACATGGTACAAAGTATCCTTTAAAAATGCACCTTTATAAGTATGTTTAACCGTATCAATTGTGGAGTTAGAATTAAAGCCATCACCAAAATTCCACATCAATTCAAATGGAGATTTTACAATAGAAGTTGATTTTAAACTCAGTAGTAAATCAGCACAACCACTGTCCTTTGATATGATAAAATCAGTAATAGGTTTTGGAAATGCTTTAAAACTTTTTATGGTAGTATCCTTACATCCATCAATACTGCTTGTTATTAATTTGATTTGATAAATTGAATCAATAATTCCTCGATGTACAGGAAATGTAATTGTTGGATTAAAAACACTGATATCATTAAAAGCAACCATTGAATTACTACTTGTCCAATTGAATTGAGTTCCATACAAACTGATATTATTTGTAGTAATCTGAATAGGAGCACATGCACTATCCATAGTCAATGAAAATCCTGAGATTGGTCTTCCTGCTTGTCTAAAGCTTTGACTAAAACTATCAGTACACCCAAACAATGTTTTTGCTTTTAGCTGAAGTGAATACATATTACTGTTTGCCGATTGCAAATCACTTATACCAACAAAAGTTTGAATTGAAGCTGTATCGTTTTCAATTGTTAAATTGCTACTACTTGCTTTCCATATAAATCCAGTTAAATCCAAAACAGGTTGATTAGAACTTTGGTTAATAACAACAGCTTTTCCCGGATAACAAATAACTGTATCTAAAAATGTAAAATTCGGTATTGGTAATGGTTTGATGGTAACATTTTTTGTTAAAGAATCCCTGCAACCACTAATAGCAATGGCATGTAGTTTTATTTGAATAAGTGTATCAGCATTACTATAGTTAAAAAAGGTTTGGCTTGGATTTGCTAAATTTGAGGTAGTAATATTTGAACCAAATTCCCATAAATAATTCAATCCATTTAAAGGAAATGAATTGTTTTGAAACTGTATAATTTTTCCACTACATGTAACAGAATCAATAGCAATAAAATCAGGTCTAGGATTACTGATGGTATAAAACCATTTTTCAAAAGTATCATTTTTACATCCGTTTAAGGAAAGCGCAATTAAACTTATTTTGAAACTATCGTTGGCATTGGTGAATACATATCCCGGAAAATTAATTCCTGTGCCAATTTGAGTTTGATTTACTTTCCAGATATAATTTGAATTTGCATCAGGATAAACATCAGCAGAAAAAGCATTCACCGGAATAATAAAAGGTGCACATGAAACTGTACTTGAATAATTAAAAAATGCTTTTGCATCAGGTTTAACCTTTACCGATTTGCTAATCGTATCGCGGCAAGTATTTAAAGCAATACTAATAAGTTGGATTGAATAAACACTATCTACAATACCTGAATTAAAAAAAGTATTAGACTGATTAACCAAACTATCATTGGTCATACCGTTAAAATTCCATTTAAATTTCAAACTTGAAAAAGCATCTGTTGTATTTGTTAAAGATGAATTCACAAGATTTACAGCTAAAGGATTACATCCAGAATCTGCACTTGAAATATTAAAACCTGTTGTTGGTTTAGCCAAAACCTGAATTTGAATGGTATCTGTATTGCTACAATTATTGGTATCTGTATATTGATAAAATAGATTCTTGAGTCCAACTCCTGCACCACCCGGACCAAATCGTCCAATAGATGAAGTAGAGATTCCGGACCAGATTCCACCTGCAGGATTAAATCCACTTAAAACAATAGAATCAGAATTCTGACAAACACTTAAATCAGAACCTGCACTTACAATCGGATTAACTCTTACACTTAAAACAAGGGTATCAGAATTTGAACATGAATTGATATCAGTATAAAAATAACTTAAGGTATAATTTCCGGTTGGCATTACAGCAGGATTAAATCCTGTATTTGTAATAACTCCAGTACCCGACCATATTCCACCTGAAGGATTACCACCTAAATTAAATAAACCATCAGATTTACATTTAAACAAATCGTTTCCCGCATTCACATTCGGTTTAGGAAAAACAATTACAGTATCTGAATTACTAATAGAAGCAGGAACTCCAATACAATTAAGAGTATTGACCAGTCTTCTAAAAACAGTACTTTGATTTAAAATCCCCGGTGAATAGTTTTGAGAAGAATCATCTGCGCCTGCATTAACCCAATCGGATCCATCCCATTTTTGCCACTTGTAACTTAATGCACCTAATCCACCTGCAGCGCTATTTCCACTGATGCTTGGTGCTAATAAACCTTCACAAATAGCAGCATTGGTTTGAATGGAATTATTCTGAACAGCAGGTAAAACAGCTAGTTTAAACGTGAATGAATCTCCATAACAATTACTTGCTGCATGAAGCGGTAAAATTCTATAAGTTACAGTATCGACATTAGAACTATTGTTTAAGATAGTTTGAGTGATTGGACCAATTGCATTTGAAAACTGATTTGAAAATCCACTTAAATTGGGATTGCCGTATGCACGCCAAGTGTATGTAACACCATTACTGATGTTTGAACTCAATGAAATACTAACCGGAGCTCCGGAACAAACAGGATTTGAATTTGCCGTTGCAATTAATGTAGGGCTAGGCAAAATACTTATCACTTGCGAATCTGCTAATGAAATCCCACATTCATTAATTGCATAATGAACTACTAAATAATTAACTACAGAAGTAGTATTGTTTGGGAAATTAACAACAGGACTTTTGCTATTTGTATTACCCGAAACAAATGAAAAAGTATTGGGGCTAATATCCCACTGAAATCCACTTAAAACACCAAAAGAGCTGTCATATAAAACCTGATGAGCAGCACTGCTACCATTAAAGGATATGTTTTGTAAACCACAATAAACTGTTGAATCCAACAATGAAATCTTTGGAACATCTTTTATAATGATAAAAGTATCTTTAATAGAAGAGCCACATATATTGGTAACATTTAACCTAATTTTATACTTGCCTGCTTTGATAAAACTAATAGACATATTAGTTGAATCAGGATGTCCTGAAGTAAGTAAAAACAAATTAGTTGTATCTGCAAAAATATTCCCATTCGAATCTAAAACACTCCATTTATTTCTGATTCGACCACAAGAACCAATTGTATTAGATGTATTATTAAAACTTAATGTATTGTTTTTACATCTGTTTAAAGGATTGTAAGTGTATGTAAAATTGGCGATTGGTGGTACTTGAGCACAAATTTGTTTATTAATTGTATCGCTGCCACAAGGATTTGTTGCAATTAATCGAACGGGAAACAAACCCGCATTAGGAAAAGTAACAGGTGGTGGAATAGTTAAATTAGAAGTAGCCGGAATGGCAGAGCCAAAATTCCATTGATACAAGGTTGTATTTGAACAAGACAAACCATATAAACCTGCGGAAGAACCATTTGTAATATTTATGGGTGTATTTGCACAAACTGTTGTATCCGGATTTGGAGAAAACTGAGGAATTGGTCTTGTCCAGATTCGAAAATTGCCCAAAGTTGCAGGAGTGCTATCACATAAATTATGCGCTTTGGCTTTTATGACAAAAGCTCCACCCGGTTTTAAACAGGAGTTTGAAGTAAACGTATGCCAAACAGTATCACTTGTTAAATTGTCTATTCTTAAAATCGGACTTCCATCATCAAAATCGAAAGTATAAAAAGTTCCGGCTGAATTATTTTGGTAGTTATTTACAATAATTGGATAGGTAAAAGGGGCACATCCTTGTTTATTTGTTGGTCCACTTAAACTAATTGCTGGTGCTAATTGATTACTTACAAAAAAGGTATCGGTAGTTGAACAACCATTGTTATTATTAGCAGTTACAGTAAGGTTAAATGCCCCCATTGAATTGTAAACATGACTTGCTTTAGTAAAAGTTGGTGATAAAGTTAATGGCAAACTATCACCCCAATTAATAACAACATTTGTCATGGCAGCTAAAACCTGGCAATTGTTATAAACAGTTAATCTATAAATTGGATTACTTGTACTTGGATTACCTTGGCAATTACTAAATTCTGGATAAGCAAAGATGTTTGAGTCAGAAACCAAAGCAAGTGGCCTTTGTTTTACTCCAACATTTGCATTTAAACTATCAATGCATCCAAATGAATCTGTTACAATTAATCGAACACCATAAGTTTGGGTAGCACCTCCAAAAAACGGATTAAAAGTAACTATTGGATTGGTATCAATTCTGGCTGCAGGAGAGCCAAAAACATAAGTTCTATTAAAAACCCAATTGTAATTTAACTTTCCGGTTCCTGTTGAACTATTGGTAAAAGTAACATTGGTACCAGGGCAAGCATTATTAGGACTAAAACTAAAATTTGCCTGAGCTTTAGAAATTTTTATATTCTTAAGGGTATCAGAAACTATCAATATTGGGGAATTCCTTACAACTCTAATAGCATAATTATAGGAAGAAACAACTGAATTTGGCAGAGTGAAGTTCATACTAATTGAACTTGAATTCGCCAATATTAAAGGAGAAGCAAAACTTCCGGTAGCAGATGAAAGTTGAACTTCAAAATTCGGATTTCCTATTGGTCCAATTGTATCAAACAAAATAGTATAAGAAACCCCTGCACACAATCCTGTTGCTGAGGAACTAAATCGCAAATTATTAATAGATTGAGCATTCAACCCGAATAATAAAAAGCAACTAACAAAAATTGAAAGTATGTATTTGTTTATTCCCAATTAGAAAAATTTCTACTAAATTAAGACTATTTTATGAACTAAATATTTCTAAATCAGTAAAAAAACATGATGTAGAATCTTAAGCTTTTATTCCTCAGAAAAAGAAAGTCCTTCCTCAATTGCTTCGTATCCTTGTTCGTTTAGCCAACGTGCATAAGCAGCGGTAAATCCATGGGAAACAATTATTTTCTTTGCACCACTGGCTTCAACAGCATAATTTAATCCATCCCAATCTGCATGATCGCTTAAAACAAAACCTTTATCGGCAGAAAGTCTTCTTCTACTTCCTCTAACTGCCATCCATCCACTTGCTACTGCATCAGAATAAGGTTCAAATTTATTTAACCAATTTGTTCCTGCCGCGGATGGTGGTGCTATAATTAAGGCTGTTTTTATTGATTCTTTACCAACACCTGAATTTAAAATCTTCCAAGGTTTTAGTTTAAATCCGGCGGCTTCACAGGCTTCGTTCATATTGGCAATTGAACCATGCACATAAACTTCACCAATTTCATGGTTTACATTTTGCAGGATTCTCTGCGCCTTTCCCAATGAATAAGCGAAAATAACAGATGCCATTTTCTTTTCCTGGTTTGCTTTCCACCAATCATTTATTTGGTTAAAAACTATCTCTTGTTTTTGCCATTGATAAATTGGCAATCCAAATGTAGATTCAGTTATAAATGTATGACATTTTACAGGCTCAAATGGAATACTCAGTCCATCATTTTCTACTTTATAATCACCACCTGCAACCCAAATTTCACCATTGTATTCAACTCTAATTTGAGCCGAACCTGGAACATGCCCGGATGGATGAAACGAAAACTTAACTCCATTTACCATTAAACTTTCACCATATTGATAAGATGAAATTTGAGGATTCCCCAAACGATGTTTTAAGATAGGTACACTTTGTTGGTGAGCAAAATATACAGAAGAACCCGGCCTTGCATGATCGCTGTGAGCATGTGTAAGAAATGCCTTTTCAACTGCTGCTGAAGGGTCAATATAAACATCTGCCATTGGAACGTACATTCCTTTTGGCGTGAATTCAATTAATCCTTTTGCCATTTATGATTTACGAAGAATCCTGGCCATAAAGAAACCATCGAATCCACTTTCAGAAGGCAAAATGGTCTTCATTTCTTCTAATTCAAATTCAGGATGAGAAGCTAAAAATGTTTCTACTTGTTTTTGATTTTCACTCGGTAAAATACTACAGGTTGCGTAAACCATTTTACCTCCGGGTTTCACCATATTTGAATAACTGCTTATGATTTCCTGTTGAGTAACCTGCAATCTATCAATAAAACTTTTATCCAATTTCCATTTGGCATCCGGATTTCTTTTTAGAACACCTAAACCAGAACAAGGTACATCCAACAACAATCTATCTGCTTGTTTTTCCAGCTTTTTGATGGTTTTACTTCCTTCAATCAGTCTTGGTTCAACAGTACTCACTCCTGCCCTTCTTCCTCTCTTTTTCATTTCATCCAGCTTCCACTGTTCGGTATCCATGCTGATAATTCTGCCTTTATTAGCCATTGCAGATGCTAAGTGTAAAGTCTTACCTCCTGCACCGGCGCATGCATCAATTACTCGCATTCCTGGTTCAAGTTGTAAAAAAGGAACTACCAATTGAGAACTTGCATCCTGCACTTCAAATAATCCTTCTTTAAATTCAGGTGTAATAAACAAATTTTGTCTTTCGTCTAAACGCAAGCCATCTTTACAACCTTCAATCACATGGGTTTTAATATCTCTTGTAGCAAGAGATTTCATTAATTCCTCTTTGGTAGTTTTAAGCAAATTCACACGAATTACAACAGGAGCTTGTTCATTTAAAGCTTCTGCTTCAATATTCCATTGTTTGCCCAATTCTTTAACACCTAATTCATCTAACCAATCAGGATAAGAATAAACCAATTTTCTTTGGGTTTTAATTTGATTATATGTGTGTTCAACTTTTTTAGGCTCAACATTTCTAAACTCCTGCCATTCAGGAATTTTAACTCCTTTTAACACCTGCCATGTTCCGAAAAGTGTAAACAAATTTGGGTCGTTTAATTCATGATTTTCTAAACCGGCAACATGTCTGATTAAACGCCAGTAGCGTACCATTTCATAGGTATTTTCGGCAATAAATGCACGATCACGAGCTCCCCAACGCTTATCCGATTTTAATAATCTTTCTAATGCTTTATCAGCATATTTACCTTCTTCAAAAATGGTATAGATAGCAGTATTAACTGCATTTATTAGATTTAAATGAAATTTCAAAACTTTTAATTTGTTACAAAGGTAAGCTTTGAAAGTCTAATAATCTCTATTTTAAAGGTTCATGACCAATCCTAATTAAGTAATTAGTCAACATTTCACTAGCTACTTACAGTTCCTTTAGAACACGGTAATTCGATGGAAGGTAGTTGTTTACTCGATTTCCAAGAACTTTTATCCAACCCATTGCCATCGATTGATAGGCTGCTAAATACCAACCGGGCTCTAAATCATTTAAAAGCAAATTCTGTTTTCTTAAAAATAAATGGGCTTGTTCTAAACTCAATTCAGCCTTTTGAATTGAGTTGTTTTTATGTATAGATAAAGCTAATTCATGCTCAGGAATTAATTGTTTCTTTTTATCTAATTCACCAACTGGCATTCCTGCTGTTTGAATAATTCCACTTCCAATTAATACTTCAAAAATTCTGGTATGTGCTTCTTCCATGGCATAATAGGTATCGCCATAATTGGTTATTGCAAAATCGCTATTGGGTAAAAACCATTCTTTAATAGGAGCAGCAGTGTTTTTATTGCAAAAATTTAATGATTTGTGTTTATATGTAACTCTACCTTCGGTTTCATCAGGCTTTCTTAAACAAGCAATAAAAAAACCTTCTCCTTTTTGCAAATGGTAAGGGAATTTATAAGAGTGATTTTCACATTCTTCAATATTCCAATCAGAAGGAATATTTAAAGGAATAGATTCAAAGCCTTGATTGATTAAGTATTGAACCTGTTCTTCATCTTCTTTTTTATTAAATGTACAGGTTGAATAAATTAGAATTCCACCTGGTTTTAAAGAAGGAATGATGTCTTCGATAATACGTTTCTGACGCGCAGCACACATATCTACTGCCTGCAAACTCCATTCTTTCATGGCAGAAGGATCTTTTCTAAACAAGCCTTCGCCACTGCACGGAGCATCTGCAACTATTACATCAAAAAATGAAGTGAGTGGTTTAAATGCTTTTGGGTCTAATGAACTACAGGCGTAATTTATTGTCCCCCATTTAATGAGATTTTCTTTTAAAACAGGAAACCTCGTTTTTATAATTTCATTGGCTAATAAAAAATCATCTTTTTCTAAGGTAGAAGCTATTAATGTGCTTTTTCCACCGGGAGCAGCACATAAATCCAATACCTTTAAATTTTGATTTTTAGGCTCTCTTAATAGTTTAAAGACCGTTTCCAAAGCATGTTTTAGAAACATACTTGAACTTTCCTGAACATAATAAGCACCAGCATGAAATAATGGGTCGGCAATAAAAGATGGTCGATTTTGCAGTATTCGACCTTCACTGCACCACGGAATTATTGTCTCATTTTCAAAAACTCCTGTGGTTTTAAATGGATTAAGGCGAACACTTGTAAGTGCAGCCTCCGACATTGCTATAAAAAAAGATTCGCTTGCCTTTGGATAAAGCAAACGAATCTGTTGAATAAAATCTGGATTTAAGTTTTGCAAGCCGCTAATTTATATCCAAATCTTACATAAAAAAAATGCGAATAAAATTAAGGTTTAGAACTGTTTTTCAACAAATTAAAAAATTACAGAATTTTAGAAAGAAAGCTTTCAAATTCAACTTTTAGTTCTCTGTAAATTCTTTCGAATGTTTCGAATTCTGTTTTTAAATCAACTGGCTCCTGGTAAATAACTCGATCGCTGGCAACTGGATTTGCTATAACATTTGAAACCAATTCTAATTCTTTTAGATTATAGTTATGTTTCATCACATCAATCAATTCATTTTGACGAATAAACTGATTTTGAAAGTGTTCTACTTGTGCTAGTATTTCCTTTTTATTGTTTTGTGTTACAACCTCTTCTAATCTTTTGCCAAATGTTCCCAATTCATCTTTGTAAAAAGCCAAATCTTTTAACCATCCAGTGTATAACTGATGTAAATCGTCTACGTGTTTTTTCTGTTCCATTGGTGTAATTAATAGTGTACACAAATGTTGGTTTAAAAAGGCTATTTTAAAATGAGTTTTATCAGTGTGAAACCTGATTTCTTGCAGTAAAATTTTTGTCTGTTTTCTCGAAATTGAATTAATTGGACTTCATTTTGTATCTTAATTTTTTGTTTAATTACATGAGTATTTTGAAGTAAGGTATCAATTTGGCTATTTTCACGGCTGAATCTAATTCAAAATACATAAACAAAATTGTGAAATTGATAATAATATGAAGAAAATCAGCATTTTACTACTATTTTTTAGTCTTTGTTTCTCTTCATTTGCAAAAGATGAAGGTTACTTAATTACTGTAAACCTTAAAGGAAACGCAGGAAAAAAATTCTATTTGGGTTATTATTTCGGTGATAAACAATACCTGAGAGATTCTGCTTTTGCAGATAAAACAGGAAAAGTTGTTTTCAAAGGTCCGAAAGCGCTTGAAGGTGGAATTTACATGATGGCTACTCACGACAAAAACTTGATGTTTGATTTTGTTGTTACCGAACAAATTTTCACATTAGAGACAGATACCTTTGATTATGTAACAAATATGAAAGTAAAAGGCTCACCTGAAAACGAACTTTTCTTCACCTATACAAAATATACAACCAGCAAAGGTCGTGAAGCCCAAAAAATTGATGGTTTAATGAAGGATGCAAAAGATAAAAATGATACTGCAGCCATCAGAAAATACAATGATGAGTACAAAAAAATCACTTCCGATTTATACGATTACAGAAAAAACATCATTACAAATAACCCTACGAGTTTATTAGCCAAAATCTTCAAAATTATGACAGATGTTGAAGTTCCTCCGGCTCCTAAAAACGAAAAAGGAGAAATCATTGACTCTGCATTTCAATACAATTATTACAGAGCTCATTATTTTGATAATTTCGATTTTGCTGATGAAAGAATTGTAAGAACTCCAGTTTTTCATTCGAAAATGGAAACTTACATGACCAAATTAACGCCACAAACTCCTGAGTGTATCATTGAATCGGCTGATATGCTTTTAAAACAAGCAGAAAAAGGAAAAGAAAACTTTAAGTATGTTTTGTACTGGATTACCAATCATTATGAAACTTCTACTTTTATGGGAATGGATAAAGTTTTTGTTCATATGGTTGATGCCTATTATGCAAAAGGAAAAGCATTCTGGGTTGATGAAACTTTACTTTTTAAAATGAAAGACAGAGCTGATCAGCTTAGAAATAACCTAATTGGCAACAAGGCTCCAAACCTTACTATGATTGATACTAACAATGTTTATCACAGTTTATATAATGTAAAAAGTAAATATACTTTACTTATTTTCTGGGATGCCAATTGCGGAAAATGTAAAGAAGAAATGCCGAAACTGGTTGATTTATATGAATCAATCAACAAAGGTAAAAAAGAAAAATTCTTTGATGTTTATGGCGTTAGTTTAACTCCTGATGCGAACGATTGGTTGAAATATCTTCGTGAAAAGAAATTAAAGTGGTTAAACATTTACGACCCTCAAAATGAAACAAATTTCAGAAGGTTGTATGATATCTATTCAACTCCTGTTTTATACCTGATGGATGAAAATAAAAAGATTATTGCCAAAAGAATTGATGTAACGCAGTTGAAAGATTTTATCACTGATTACGAAGCCGGAAAAATTAAGTACAGCAACGTATGTAAGTAATTGCAAAGACAATTATAGAATATTAAAGGAAAACCCCTTTGTAACTAAGCTTACAAAGGGGTTTTGCTTTTATAATCCTGTAAAAATTATACGAATATCCGTTTGTAAACGAGAAGTATTTTTTATATAAACAGTTTATGTTTGGAGAATTATTTTCAGGATTTAAATTGCTTTATTAAATGAAATTAATGACCCCGAAGGCGGTCACATGTTTATAGAAAAATGTGGCAAACCAAATTCTCCCTCCAAACTCAACAACGCGGACCTTTGGTCCGCGTTGTTGAGTTTGGGGATCTATTATCATATTTTATTTTCTTTAAAAATGTCACCTCTTCAGGATTATAAGAACTTGCAAAAAGAAACATAAACTAAGAATTATTCATTTTTTGTGGTTTGATTTTGCACAATTTAATTTCGTTTAATACACCCAATTTCAAAAAAAACTTTCCAATCCAATGCTTTCTTCTATTTTCGCCCCATGAAATTAGATATTTTAGTATTTGCGGCTCACCCTGATGATGCAGAATTAAGCTGTAGCGGAACAATTGTACATCATTTAAAACTTGGTCATAAAGTTGGTATTATAGATTTAACAAGAGGAGAACTAGGTACAAGAGGTAGCGCGGATTTAAGAGATATTGAAGCAGCAAAATCAAGCGAAATATTAGGAATTACAGTTAGAGAAAACCTGGCTTTAGCTGATGGATTTTTCAGAAAAGACAAAGAAACCTTACTAACAATAATTAGCAAAATCAGAAAATACCAACCGGAAATTGTTTTGTGTAACGCTGAAGAAGACCGCCATGTTGACCATGGAAGAGCCGGTGATTTGTTAGAAGAAGCTTGTTTTTTATCGGGATTAAGGAAAATTGAAACTTCTGATAATAACCAAAATCAAAAAGAATGGAGACCAAAAGCGGTTTATCATTATATACAAGATAGGTTATTGGAGCCAGATTTAATTTTTGATATCACACCATATTTTCAAACCAAAATGGATAGTATCATGGCATTTTCTAGTCAGTTTTACGACCCCAATTCTACAGAACCACAAACACCAATTTCAGGTGAAGAATTCATTAAACATGTTGAAGGACGTGCCTTACATTTTGGAAGGATTATTGGTGTTAAATACGGTGAAGGCTTTACTGTTAAAAGAACAATTGGCACCAACAACCTACTAAACTTGATTTAAGTAGTAGCCAATCTTTTAAAAATTTAATTTATTTAATTGCAATCCACTTTGCCTTTATTTTAGCAAAGAAATAATTGATTCCACCTGGATTTTTTAGTTCAGTTCCATCAACTTTTTGTCCCATTCTCAACATTTTTTCATACAAAAAAGAAGAAGGAATTCCCCACTTTTGAGCAAAGGTTTTTCTGCCATCGTTTCTTATCACCCTTCCTGTTGATTTTGATTTGAAATGATAAACTAAACTTTTGCCAATACCTTTAAAATCGCGGATTCCAAGCTGCCAACACTTCATTCCGAAATCCGGATCTGAATAAAATCCGGGGCTAAATTGTTCATCATATCCACCAACTAAATCCCAAACTCGTTTTGATACAATGCTTGGTGGCCAGCATGAGCCATACCAGTCGGCAGGAAAATTTGATTCGATTGACACAAATTTCAACAATTCAACTTCACGAAAACTTTTTTTATCTCTTCCAAAATCAAATGGAGAATAAACGGCTTTACTGCTACTTTTTTCGAATTCAATCATGGTTGATGAATAATAAAACAAATCATCATTCCTTTTTTGAATTTCATCATACAAGAATTTATCCCAATTAGGACAAACATACATATCATCATTCATGTAAACGATGTATTTGCAATTTGCCAATTTTGCTGAAGCGTTTAATGAAGCACAAACTCCGGCATTTTCAGAAGAAAAAGTTGAATCGATTTTATTATTCTTAACCCAATCTAAGGTGCCATCTTTGCCTTCATTTACATGAACAATTATCTGATGACTAAAAGCACTATTCTTTTTTATGCTATCGATACATAGCTGCAATAAATCGAGGTTATTCCAGCTGGGAATTAAAATTGAAAAAAGATTTTCCTTATTACTTTCAGATTGAAGTAAGGTTTGAATAGATGGAATCAGAAACCCGCTCATTGCTTTTTAATCTCACCAAAAATAACTCTAACGTTTGATTTTGGACTTGAAACATTCAATTTCAAAGCGGTTTTATCATCCAACATAACTACACAATCTTTTGGTGCGTTTTTAGGTAAAGGACCATAAACCTGAACATATGCATAATCAAAATAATCATCATTTTTGATTTGCACCCATGTTCCTTTAGCAGCATTATTTAACAAAACACCTTTTAATTTTGCCTTAGGATTATAGTAAGCAATACCTGATTGAAAAACCTGATCAACTTCAAAATCTTTCTTATTAATTCTTGCAGGAAGTGATCTTTCGTAATAAGATAAATTACCTCTATTTTCATTAACTACCAATTCTTGTCCTTCACGTAATCTGTATTGTAATAAGGCGTTCCAGTTTACTAAATCACTTTGCGTTACACCATATTTTTTTGCAATTGTATAAAGTGTTTCACCTTTTTTAACTACATGTGAAAAGTATTTATCTCCTGTTCCTTGTTTGTTTGATGTTGGTGTAATGTATAAAGCATTGCTATCAGCAGCATTTTCAGCCCATTCATCAACTACAATTCTCTGATCACGAAAATCTACTACTGAATAAGTAACAATATTGTTTTCATATAAAGAAAAATCGTTTTCAATTTTCACCCCTGCTTCATCAATTCTACCATAATGTTTTACAATTGAAGTATCAATTTCTCTATCTTCAACTTCATGGTGTGATGATTGTACTGAACTCGCAACTTTATATTCTGGTTTTTCTTTTTTTACTTCTTTAAATTCTTCCTGTTCAATTTCGGTATCATTTTTACTTACCAATTTTGGCTCTTCTTTTTGTGGAGTTTGAATGGCATTTGTTTGATTTAAACTTTCTACCATTGCAATTGAATCTGCCTTTTCAGTCTTCGACATTGGGGCATCTGCTTTTACATCATGCCACATGTTTTTGATTGCAGCCGCAGAACTATCGCGCTTTTCCGACCTTTGAGCAGCAGAAAGTTTTGGTTCCGGAGTTTGCAATGGAGCACTTCCTTTAGGAATCAATAACTTTTGTCCTTTCCATAAATTTGGAGAACTCAATTCATTCACCTCCATCAAATATTCAGGATCTTGTTGAATACTTGCAGCTAATTGTTGAATTGTTTGAGAAGAACCTACTACATAAACCTGAAATTCTTTAACCTTATTTGTTGCCTTTTTTGATGGCCTTTGGTCTTCAATGGGTGTTAAAGGTTTTTCTACAATAATTGGTGGTGGAGCGATAACAGGTTCTGGATTTGTTATCTCTTTTCTCTCGTTATCTCTTTTCTCATTTTCTTTTCGTGAATCAGGTAAAACAGGCTCAACTACATTTTCATTAACAGCTAATTCAGGTTCTTTTGTTACCTGAAATACAGTTTTTCCTGCTGAAGTTTTTTCGGCTGGAGGAGGTAAACTCGTTGCTAAAGGCAATCTGGTATTACTTACAGGTAAAACGTTTTGTACCTGAACTTCACCATACTTTTCAGTATTTACAGGGATTCTCACCAATTGTCCGGGTTTTACTTCACCCTGAATCAACGGATTTGAAGACATGATAATGTTTGCATCCATCCCGTATTTGTCGGCAATGTCGGCTATTTTTTCACCCGCAACTGCGCGATGTACAATCATTTTTTTACCTTCCCTTAATTCTAATCTTAGAGAATCAAGAGGTTTGGCGAATGTTGCTAATGAAAACAACATAAATATGATTAATGCATTCAAAAACTTCATGGACAATATTTTTTCTTTAATTACAATTAGTGCAATTAATATTCTTTCAAAAATAAAGAATTTGAGATGAAGCTTGTAGCTTGTTTTAGCCTGATATTGTGGGGAAACCTATTTTTTGTACACTCAAATTGAAGTTTTAAGAATTCAATTCCCGAAAATTACTTCACCTTATCTAACAAATCCAAACTCCAGGCTTGCGGTTTATCGTTGAATAAAACCTTTGTTTTTGCCCATGTATCTTTAAACAATTCTGAGTATCTATAATGGTTTAAACAAGTTTCATCACGCCAGTAACTGTAGGTAAAAAGCACATTGGTTTGTTTTGAATCACGTAATAAATTCAATCCTTCACAGCCTTCGAATCCGGCAATTTTATCTTTAGAAGCTTCAAAAACTTTAAGAAAATTTTCAACTTCTTCAGGTCTGAAACTCATTCTTACAATTCTATTTATCATTTTCTTCTAATTTTTCGACCATAATCATTGAACCGGGCTTCAATCCTAATAGTTGTGCACCTTTGGCTCTATTCATGCAAATTTCCAATAAATTGTTTTCATTAAAAACTGCAATTTCATCACCCGCTTTTCCTAAATAATAATTAGGTGCTATTTTATCGATGAAATTTCGCTTCCAATACAAAATTTTAAAAGGAGAATTCCCTACAAATGATTCAAACTCATTTTTTGTAATATTGGTGATGGCATTTTGGTAACTATCAACCATCATAACCCTGCCTTTTAGGATGTTATGTTCTACAAAAACATCTATACTTTGTAAAATTCGCTGAATAGTTCCTGGTTCTGCAATTCCTTTTAAATCACCTCTTTTTGTAAAATGAGCAATTACCTCAGGAAAAATATTCTTTTCAGGAAAAATCTCATTTACTCTGTTTTCAAGTCCGGTAATTTTATAAACTTTCTTTGGTAACTCTTTGAATAACAATGAGAAAATAGAATTATCTGCACCAATAAAAAAGTGAGAATCAAACTCAACCACCAAAATTTGTTTGTGTAAAAATAAGGAAGTATCAACTGCTAAAATATGCCAAGTGCCATCAGGAAAATTTTTGTAAACCCCTGAAAGCACAAAAGCAGCCTGCATCACATTAAACTGCTCGGTTTCATGCGAAATATCTACAATCACTGCATTGGGCACTTTGCTATAAATAGCTCCTTTTAATGCTCCAATATAGTGACTTACAGCACCATAGTCAGAAGTTAATGTGATAATGTTCAAAGCAGATGATTTTTCTTAAATTCGTTGCAAATTAACAACTAGCAAACCACAATTTGAATACTAAAGAAATTAGCATCGACCATTTTGAGCCAACATTGGTATTTGGTCCGCACAATAAAAACCTGAAAATACTTCAAAATCATTTCCCTAAGCTAAAAATTGTTTCAAGAGGAAACCAAATAATTTTATCTGGTGATGAATTCACAATTGAACTTTTTGAAGAAAAATTTCAAGAGCTGGTTCATACAATTGATCAATTCGGTTCTATTAGCGAGGTTCAATTGGAATCAATTTTAAGTGGAACAAATCCGAAAAAATCATCCACAAAAACAGAAGAAAAACCTACTGAAACCGGTGATATTATTCTTTATGGAAACAATGGTAAAGTAATCAGAGCGAAAACTCCCAACCAGCGTAAAATGGTTTCTTTACTCAATAAAAATGATATTCTTTTTGCAATTGGTCCTGCCGGTACCGGAAAAACTTATACTGCCGTTGCTTTGGCTGTAAAGGCTTTAAAAGAAAAGGAAATCAGAAGAATTATTCTGGCCAGACCAGCTGTAGAAGCCGGTGAAAATCTGGGTTTCTTGCCAGGTGATTTAAAAGAAAAAATCGATCCATATTTACGTCCTTTGTATGATGCTTTGGATGATATGATTCCAGCTGACAAACTAAAATCATATATCGAAACCCGTGTGATAGAAATTGCACCAATGGCTTTTATGCGTGGTAGAACTTTAGATAATGCTTATGTTATTCTGGATGAAGCTCAAAATGCCACCGACCTTCAATTGAAAATGTTTCTAACCAGAATGGGACCCAATGCTAAATTTATTATCACCGGTGATTTAACCCAAATTGATTTGCCTAAACAGGAACATTCAGGTTTATTAAAAGCTGTGAAAATTTTAGATGGAATTAAAGGAATTGAATTTGCATACCTTAGTTTTGAAGACGTGGTTCGACACAAATTGGTGAAAGATATCATCAAGGCATACGACCATAAAAAACCAAATAAAACAGAATCCAATCATAAAGACTCAAAATAATCTGACATGAAAGCACTTGTTCAAACCCAATACCAATTACCCAATCAGGTTTCATTTTACAGAGGAAAAGTTAGAGATGTGTATGGCATTTCAGATAAATACCTGGCTATGGTTGCCTGCGATAGAATTTCAGCCTTTGATGTTGTTTTACCCGAGCCTATTCCTTTTAAAGGACAAGTTTTAAACCAGATTGCAAAACACTTTCTTGATTTAAGCAAAGACATTGTTCCAAACTGGTTAATCACTAGTCCAGACCCCAATGTAAGTATCGGACATTTATGCAAACCACTTCCCATTGAAATGGTAATTCGAGGTTATTTAGCAGGTCATGCCTGGAGAGAATACAAAAGCGGGAAAAGAGTAATATGTGGCGTTAACATGCCTGAAGGTATGAAAGAAAATGACCGTTTTCCTGAACCCATCATCACACCTACAATCAAAGCAACTGAAGGGCATGATGAAGATATTTCACGGGAAGATATTTTGTTACAAGGTTTAGCTACAGAAGCTGAATATGTTCAATTGGAAAATTATACCAGAAAACTATTTGCATTTGGCACAGAATACGCCGCCAATCAAGGTTTAATTCTGGTTGATACCAAATACGAATTCGGAATTAAAGATGGCGAAGTGATGTTGATGGATGAAATTCATACACCTGATTCAAGTCGTTATTTTTATGCTGATACTTATGTTGAAATTCAAGCAAAAGACCAGCAACAAAGACAATTATCTAAAGAATTTGTAAGACAATGGTTGATTGAAAACGGATTCCAGGGAAAAGAAGGACAATCAGCACCTCATATGCCTGATGAATTTATCAATTTGGTTACTTCAAGATACATTGAACTATTTGAAAAAGTAACAGGTAAAATCTTCATGAGGCAGGATTATGGTGATGTAATCAATCGTGTTGAAATGAACATGGTAGATGCATTGAGTAAGATGTAAAAAAAGCTTGACTCAAAAGGAAAAATGAAGTTTCTTAGAATAGAATAAAAGATTTTCTATCTGATACTTAACCAAATAAAAAAAGAGGCTGTTTCATGATTTGAGACAGCCTCTTTTTTAATACTACCATATTTTAAATTCTACTAGGTAAAGGCGCTCTAAACGGAGAATAGTCTATTGCGGAGATACATTCTCAAGCGAGCTTTTTATACCTTATACCTATGTAATTTTTAAATATTTCCTTCTTTAAAAACTACTCTTCATACAAGGCAAGATTTAATTTGTTTATTTTTCTAAATCCTTTATCCGCTGTAAGTAAAGGAATTTCTAATACTATTGAAGTGGCAGCAATGATGCTATCTGGCAATTTAATTTGATGCTTTTGTTTAATTAAGATTGTATGCTTTTTTATTTCTTCATTGATATCAACTATAATACAATCGTTCAAAAAATTTTTCACTGCCACCTGTTCCTTTGTTGAAATGCCTTTGTAACCAAGTAATTCAAGTTGGGTAATAAAAGAGATATAAACTTGCGAACCATTAATAATTTCTGCAATGGTTGTATTGCCGGATAACAGATAGAGTGCAATATTGGTATCTATTAAAAAATTAGGACCACTCATCTCTCAATCTTTTTTGAATAGTTACAGGATGTTCCTTCAATTTTATTACCCCGCAATATTTTACAGCGTCCAATCCTCTCTTACTCTTGAGTTTTTCAAGCGATTTTCTGATGGAGGCTTTGCTACTTCCTTGCTTAAAAACTGTCACCATTTTTATAATATTTTGATTAACAAAAGTACACTTTTTTAATTTAAAATGGATTCCAACTCTTTTTAATTGTTGATGTTTAATCATTGGGGTTTATTCCGCTTTGTTCTTGAAAAAAAAATTAAATTTACCAGCCAAGGGCGAGCCCAAAGGAGAATAATCTGTCGCAGAGATGCGCTCTGCTTCAAATTAGTTGAAGGGGTTGTTGGTGCAGATAGCTGTTCTATTATCTGAAATAACTGTTAGCACATTGCCTAAGTGATTGGACAATTTATATCTTTTGGCTCCTCGTTCTAATTGGTAAGAACTAAACAAATAAGTTAATCTTCTAGTGTTTCTATAACTTATTCGTTTATCGTAATTTGCTTATTTTTACTTTTTATTTCAACAAACATGTTTTTTCGTTTAGTTCCTTCTTTGGGGGCTAAGGACACATGGGACAACAAGGACCTGCATATTGGATGAAGCTTTAAATATTGATTTGAAATTTTTCGAATTAATGATGATTAGTTGTAAAACAATAAGGAAAGATTTCTTAATAAAATGAATTCAATGGATCGTTGGCAGAATACTTTTTATCAGCCAAAAAATGAATAGATAAGAATGGCTCGTTTTATTTAAAAAAACCACATTCACTCAAGATGAATATTTTATGAAAATTTTTTCTATGAAAAGTGATGTATCGAAGACTCCCAAACTTGGCTATTTATTTAAATATGAAAGATATTAGTATTTGAAGAATACTATTCTAAATTTAGTATTTTAATAATGTTATATACCTAAAACTTGTATAAGAATTTCAATGTATCAACTCCAACAAATTCATCTTTTTCTATTTTATATATTAAAATTTCCGAGAAATTATATGAATTTTGGGGCAACGTTTTCATGATAGATATTTGAGGGAAGAAAACACTCTTTTTCTTAATTTCAGAAAACATCATTTTAGAATTATAATAAGAATAATTTTTAAAAGTAAGTTCGTAACGCATACCTGGAAGATTAGCAAAACTCATTTCGAATTTTATTGAATTTTTCACTTTATAGGTATCAATTGCAGCACACTTACCATCTTCATTTAACAATTTACCTTTTTTATACATTCTACTGTATGCTAAACTACCACTAGAATCATACAATTGATAAGCGTAGAGACCACCTATGTTATAGTAATACCAATTACCAATTTGACTATCATTAAAAAACCTACCTTCGGTTTTCACCTTTCCGTTTTTAAAAAATGATTTATAAACTCCATGATTTTGCCTAGCTAAATTATAACCTAGAATAAAATTAACTTTCCCATTTTTATAATAACTAGTTTCTGCCAATTCCCTTTTTTGAATTATTGATAATAAAGAATCATTTGTAGTTATTGTTTCTATAATAAAATCATTATTCTTTTCATCAACCAAAGTTTGATTAAAATCACATCCTAATATGATAGATAGAAAACAAAATAAAATAATTAATACTCTAATCATTCCTTTACTTTTTTTATTTTAATATAATTCTGCAGATCTATTAAGCTAGTTTTTTGCAATTCACACATTTACATGTAAATTTATCTTGCCATGGCAAATTACCACTAATCATTTAGGAAAATTAACTGATAAGAATGGCTCGTTTTATTTAAAAAACCACATTCACTCAAGATGAATATTTTCCGATTATCAAACTTTTGAAAATCCTTTTCTTTAGAAAGTGATTTATCTAATGTTATCCAATTTTCTTACAACTAATTATTTGCAAGATTTATATTTATTTGAATATAAAAATTCAAAAAAATAGGTTGAATGATTTAGAGTGTCATTGTGAAATTCTTTAAATTTAAACTCAGGTAGATTCCCTAAAAATAAAATATTAGAATTTGAAAGTAATTTATTTTCAGAGCCTTCTGTTTTCCCGAAAATTTTGATATTATCTAAATCCCATATTACACTTATGCCTTCTATTTCGAAATATTTTAAAGCTAGATAATTACTATCAGGATGTTTTAAAAAAACGTGATTTTGATTTGGATTAAAACCTAGAATATAAATTTTATTATTAATTAACAAATCATTTCTATCATATTCACCTAAAATTGTTATGCACCTATCACCTTTAGGGGATGAAATACTATGAGTTCTGCAATAATTTGATCTTGAATTACAATTCAAACACAAAAATGATATTACAAAAAACAAAATTGTTTTATTCATAGTATTTATTGAAATAGCTTAGTTTTTGTAAATCATCTGATGCCTTATATTCTTTAAATTTTAACCCATTTTTTATGATCTTCCAGTAAACACTTTATTTGCCAATATCATCGATTGGCCGAAAATATTTGTATCAATGCCAGTTTGAATTTTGTTTTCTTCAAACCAAAACAACATTTTTTCAGTTGGCATATTACCAGTTAAACTATCTGCTGCCATTGGGCAACCTCCCAGTCCTTTTATCGCTCCATCAAATCTTCTGCAACCATTATCATATGCTGCTTTTACTTTTTCTTCCCAAGCATCAGGTGTTGTATGTAAATGCGCTCCAAATTCTACTTCAGGTAAATCATTGATTAAGTTTTTAAACAAATATGCAATGCTTTCCGGATTGGCAATTCCAATGGTATCACTTAAGGATATAATACCAATTCCCAATTCTTTCATTTTATGCGACCATTTGGCTGTAATTTCGGCATCCCAGGCATCACCATAAGGATTTCCAAATCCCATTGAAATGTATAAAACCAATTCTTTGCCCGATTTCACACATAAATTCTGAATATTTTCAACAGTTTTTAAAGATTCCAACATTGAACTATTGGTATTTCTCTGCTGAAAAGTTTCAGAAATAGAAAAAGGGAAGCCCAAATAATTGATTTCAGGGAACTGAATGGCATCTTCTGCACCTCTTGAATTGGCAACAATGGCCAATAATTTTGATTTTGACTCCGAAATTTGCAAATTTTTCAACACTTCTGCGGTATCTTTCATCTGCGGAATTGCCTTTGGAGAAACAAAACTTCCGAAATCAATTGTATCAAATCCTACCTGCAAAAGCCCGTTTATGTAGGCAATTTTAACTTCGGTAGGTATAAAATCGTGGAGCCCTTGCATGGCATCTCTCGGACATTCAATAATTTTTACTTCCATAAGTAATAAATTTCAATTTTTTGAAAGGCAAAAATATTCTTTTAATCCATACCTTTGACGTCCCTTAAGAAATCAAAGTAAACCAATGATGAATCAGGAGTTGGAAAACGTAAGTAACGAATTGCACGAGCAAGAAGTTAATCCTATTTCAGAAACCGTTGTTTCTGAAACTGTACAAGCCATTGAAAACAGTGCTACTGCACCGGTTTTAGATGTTGAAGTAGAATCGCATGAAATGAGCGAAGAAGAACATGAATTAGTCTCTGTTGAGGAAATTCCTGATTTTTCAAGTTTATCGAAAGCTGAATTATTAAAAGCTGCTCTAAAAGCAATGGAAGAGAAAGAAGTGGATGAAGCCATTTCTATCTTCAAAGCAATTAGACCTTTCTTTGAGCAACATTTGCAAGAAGAACAAGCATCAGCTCTGGAAAAATTTCTGGAAGAAGGTGGCGAAAAAGATAATTTCGAATTCAAAGGTGATTCAATTAAAGAAGAATTCAATTCTGCTTTTAAAGCCCTGAAAACAAAAAAAGAAGAGGCCAGACAAAGACAAGAAGCTGAAAAACTTGCCAACCTGAAAAGGAAAGAAGCCATTTTAGAAGAAATCAGAAAATTAAACGAATCTGAAGAAACTGAAGGCAGCTTAAATAAATTAAAGGATTTAAGTTCTGAATGGAAAAAAATTAAACATGTTCCCAAAGAAAATGTTGAAGAACTTTGGGAAAAATACAGAGTTTTAGTTGAGATTTTCTACGACAGACTTTCAATCAATAACGAACTTAAAGATTTAGATCGCTCTAAAAATCTTGACCATAAAATTGAATTAATTGCTCATGTTAGCAAATTAATCGTAGAAGAAACCAGCATCAAAAAAATTCTGATGTCGGTGAAAAAATACCAAGAAGATTGGAGAAATATTGGTCCGGTTGCAAAAGAAGCATCAGATGATATTTGGAACAGATTTAAAGTTGAAGTAGATAAAGTTTACGATTTCATCAAAGCTAAAAGTGCTGAAATTGAGGAAGAAAGAAACAAAAATCTGGAAGCCAAAAAAGAACTTTTAGTGAAAGCAAAAGAACTTGCCGATTTAAAAAGCGTTCGCATTAAAGATTGGATGGAAAAAACAACCGTTTCCAATGAATTAATGGAGGCCTGGAAAAAAATTGGTCATGTTCCAATGGCAGTTCGCGATCAAGTTTGGAACGATTTCCGTGAAGCAAGAAATACTTTCTACAACAATAAAAATCACTTCTTCAAAGCTATGCATGCCGAAAGAAATGCAAACTTAAAAGCTAAAGAAGTACTTTGTGAAACTGCTGAAAGCATTGCCGGAACTCCAATTGATTGGAACAAACAAACTGAACAATTAAAGAAATTACAGGAAGATTGGAAAAAAATTGGTCCTGCTCCTGATAAAGTAAATGATGCAGTTTGGCGCAGATTTAGAACTGCTTGCGATTCTTTCTTCGAACAAAAAGCACAACGTTATGCTTCAGTTAAAGAAGAACAAGTACAAAACCTGGAAGCTAAAAAAGCTATCGTTACTAAACTTGAAACACTTGGAGCTGCTGAAATGGATAATGCATTTCAGGAATTGAAAAAGATTCAAGCTGAATGGAATGGAATTGGTTACGTACCTGCTAATGCAAAAGACGAAATCAATAAAAAATACAATGATTTACTCGACAAATTGTATGGTAAGCATAAACAATTAAACAAAGACATGCGTCACGATAGAGAACGCGAAAACTTTGAATTGTTGGCTAGCTCTCCAAATGGTGCTCAAAAATTGTATAGAGAAGAAAAAATCTTACAAGAAAGAATCAAAGGAATGAAAAAAGATATTGAAACCTGGGATAATAATTTAGGGTTCTTCAAATCTTCAAGTGCAAAAAATCCAATGGCTGATCAAATCAATAGCAAAATTGAAATTGCCAAAAAGCATATCCTTGAATTGGAAGAAAAGTTAAAAGTGCTAAAGGATTTAAAACAATCAGCACAATAATTAAATACTAAAAAAAGCCCCGGAAACGGGGCTTTTTAATGAAATTTATATCAATGAGCCTGTATTTCCATTATCATAAAAGTCTTATTAAACATTACCTGAATGCTACATTTATTGATGTATTACATTCTCCTTATGTTTTTAAGATGTACAATGAATCAATAAAAAAACAGGCAGCTTCTAAAATTGAATTCAAACAAATTGAAAATCTAAGGAAAACCCTAAAGCAAGACAATTCAACGGTTACCTATACAGATTTTGGTGCATTAGCAAAATCGGAAGGAGAAATTAAACACCTCAAAGTTTCCGGAATTGCAAAAACAGATTTAAAACCGGCTAGAATTGCTGAAATTCTGCACTATTTAATCAAAAACTCAGATTTAAATAATTGCATAGAACTCGGGACTTCCTTAGGAATTACAACTTCTTATTTGTTAAAAGCTTTAGAAAATAAAAGCAATCCATCTCTTTATAGCATTGAGGCCAGTAAGGATGTACATGAATTAGCGAAAAAAAATATAGAATCGCTTTCCCTTCAAAAAAATGCACATTTAATTCTTGGTTCTTTTGATGAACAACTTCCTCTTTTATTAGAAAAATTAGATGTAGTAGATTTTATTTTTATTGATGGAAACCACAGTTACGAAGCTACAATTCGTTATTTTGAATGGATATTACCCAAAGTACATGAAAACACCCTTATCATTTTTGATGATATTTATTGGAGTGAAGGAATGACAAAAGCCTGGGAAGAAATTAAAAATCATCCTGCAATCAGCATTTCTGTTGATTTATTCTTTTTCGGAATTATTTCATTTAGAAAAGGACAAGTAAAGGAACATTTTAAACTTAGAATTTTCTAAGAAATCCTCTACCCTATTTCTTACCAAAATTAAGAGCCATTTTTCTGGTTTCAGCATCGGTATTGATATAATCTTCCAATGTTGGATTTGAGATAAATGGCATGTTCATCATACATTTTTCGTTGAGTTCGGCAATTCCTAAAAAACTAATTTTATCTTCAAGGAATAACTGTACTGCAATTTCATTGGCTGCATTTAGAATACAAGGCATGTTTCCGCCCTTATCCATTGCATGATAAGCAAGAGCAAGGTTTCTAAATGTTTCTGTATCCGGTTCTTCGAAATCAAGTCGATTAAAGGTTTTAAAGTTCGTTCTTGGCCAATTATTTTGTTTACGTTGAGGGAAATAAAAAGCATATTGAATGGGCAATTTCATATCAGGCAAACCCATTTGAGCTTTGATACTTCCATCTTCAAATTCAACCATTGAATGAATGATGCTTTGTGGATGAACAACAACTTTTATTTTATCACCTTTAACTCCAAAAAGCCATTTCGCTTCAATTACCTCTAAACCTTTATTCATCAAACTAGCTGAGTCGATGGTAATTTTTGCACCCATGCTCCAATTCGGATGTTTTAATGCCTGGGCCTTTGTCACATGAATTAATTCATCACGTTTTTTTCCTCTAAAAGGACCACCTGAAGCTGTTAAAATTATGTTTTCTATTGAATCTAAATTTTCACCAACCAAACATTGAAAAATAGCTGAATGTTCGCTATCAACCGGTAATAAATCAACATGGTTTTCGGCACATAATTTTGTAATCATTTCACCTGCAACAACCAAAGTTTCCTTATTTGCCAGCGCAATTCGTTTTTTGTTTTTAATAGCTGCTATCGTTGGCAACAATCCACTGTAACCTACCATGGCAGTTAAAACCGTATCTGCAGAGGTAATCGACATTAAATCGGAAATTGATTTTTGTCCGGCAAATACCTTTATATCATGAGATTCTAAAGCATCTTTAACTTGTAAATATTTAGATTCATCAGCAATTACAACATGATTTGGATTAAACTCAATGGCTTGTTTAATGAGTAAATCAGCGTTACTATGAGCAGTTAGAACCTCAACCTGAAGTTCATTCGGATTTTCTTTAATGATATCTAAAGCTTGTGTTCCAATTGAACCTGTACTTCCTAAAATTGCTATTTTTTTCTTTTCCTTAGCTTGATGCATAAGCGCAAAATAAATGTTTTTTAAAGGATTTACATGATACGAGAAGAAGTTAAGTTGAAGTATAAAGTTTTTTAAAAAGAAAACACATTAAAAAACCAAAATTTCAAGTTGAAAATTCCAGGTTAAACCATAGAATTTATCTGGCATTCTATCTTAAGATAATCCTTCTGTTTTCAATTGCATATCCTGTAAAGGAACCAATTGCGCCTGAAACATTTGAGCTCACACTAACCGGTGTAGCAAAGGGTCCACCATTGTTGGCAGCATTTCCAAATGATTGCCAAAACAAAAATTCCTTTCTTCCTACAGATGATAAAAAGATATTGATTGTATCTCCATAATCATATCCTCTTAAAGTTCTAAATGGTCTTTTGGTATTGTTTAACAATTCATCATCAAAAGTATAAAATCTTTGCGCTGCACCCCAACCAAATAGTGTTGAATCAACATTGTTATAAAGTGCCATTCTGTAATTATTTTGTTCAGGTCCATCAAACCACTGCATCCAGAAAAATGAATTGGTATCATTATTTTCAATTTCGTTCCAATGCACCAAACTATCAATAAATGGAGCTTTTCCGATAAATGTTTTACCATTTACTTTTCTTCCATCCTGCATTGTTATATCAAGCATATAAGGAGTATTTTCCTTGCCCATAAATAAAGGATTCACATAAATACCGGGCAATAAACTATCTGATATACCAACAAACTGATAACGTGTTCCATTGTACACAGTATCTGTTCCTTGGATACTTCCTTCTATAATAAAAACATTGGCATTACTGAATCCATTTAAACTCAAATCAGGTTTAAAATAGTCGATTGTTTTACTGATAAAAACATAATTCAAACTCGCAAACCTTTGATTGATGCTGGCTTCAACTACCAATTGCTCTTTTACACTTGGAATATTAATATCTATTTCTTTTTCACAAGATATAAATCCAAATACCAAAACTATAATGAATAAAATACTACTTCTCATCTTCTTAAAACTTAAAACTCCATTGTACTGATGGAAGAATTGGGAATAAATAAACCATAAATGCCTTCACTTCATTTAACTCTACATCAGGATAGAAATAAATGAAATAAGGATTTGCTCTATTGTAAATATTATAAATTGAAAAATTCCATGAACTCTCCCATTTATCTGTCTTTTTAGCTAAATAAGTGAATGAAATATCTGCACGATGATAAGCAGGAAGCCTGTAATCATTTACCTTATCATACACATCAACAATGGCAAATTCAGGTTTTTGTTCCTGTGTATTTACACCAAATCTGTATGTATATCTGCCAACCGGAAGTGTAACTGCATTTCCTGTTCCATAGACAAATACAAAATTAGCATTCCATTTTTTATTGATTTGATAGGATAATAACAACGAAAAATCGTGGGTTCTATCGTACCTAAAAAAGTATGGATTACCATTGTTCAATGCATCAAACTGACGTGTAGTTCTGCTCCATGTATAACCAAACCATCCTGTTAAATCACCGGTTTTCTTTTTAAGGAAAAATTCTGCACCATAACTTAATCCTTGTCCGAATACCATTTCGTTTTCTAAATTCTGATTAAAAAACAATTGAGCACCGGGTTTAAATTCAATTTGATTTAACATGGGTTTATAATAAACTTCAACTGATGATTCATAAGCATCTTGTTTAAAGTTTCTGAAATAACCCAAAGCATATTGGTATGCCAATTGCGGTTTAACTTTTTGTGAACTTGGAACCCATAAATCCAATGGAAATTGAGCACCACTGGTAGTTGCTAAATGTAAAAACTGATAGGTTTGAGTAAATGAAGCTTTTACCGAAGATTGTTCATTGATTAAATAAGTTCCGCTGGCTCTAGGTTCCAAACGTGGGTAGAATGCAATTGATTCTCCAGCTTTATAAGTTTTTGAATCACCTGTTGGTAATTGTGTATCATTATCGAAGACTTGTTGAGTAAAGGGTCCAACTAAATTAAATGCAACTGCTCTAAGTCCTAAGTTAAGAGTGATTCTTTGGTTTACTTGCCATTCATCCATTATATAAGCAGCGTACTCATGAGCAAATTGTTTGTTGATGGTTTGATTGATGGAAATTGAACCAATTGCACCTGCTAAAATTCCAGGTTGAAATGTGTGAAAAGTATAATTCACCCCAAACTTAACCTGATGTTTTTCTGCTGCAAACCAAGTAAAATCTGATTTTAAATTCCAGTCTTGTACACTGCTTTTAACATTAAAACCACTGGTACCAAAAGTAAAATCGTTGAATAAATCATATCGATTAAATATCAAACTTGTATTTACAAACAATTTAGAATTGAAGATATGGTTCCATCTGGCAGTTGCAGTGCTGTTTCCCCAACCAAAATTAAAGTAAACATCTCTATTGGTTGGACTATTATAATCTAAAATATCTCTACCAAAATAACCTGAAATAAATAGTCTGTCTTTTTCACCCAATATTACATTTCCTTTCAGGTTCATATCATAAAAATAGTAACTATTTCCGGCCAAACGCGCAGGAATAAAAGGCTTTGCCAATACATCGATATAAGTTCTGCGAGTAGAAACAAGGAAACTACTTTTACCCTTTTGTATTGGACCTTCGAAAGTTAAACGACTTGAAATTAAACCAATTCCACCACTTGTTTTATATTGTTGGTTATTGCCTTCACGCATGTTTACATTTAAAATTGAAGACAATCTTCCACCATAATTTGCAGGCATTCCACCTTTAATGATATCGATGTTTTTTACAGCATCAGAATTAAATACCGACAAAAAACCAAATAAATGTGAAGGATTGTAAACAACAGCTTCATCCATTAAAATCAGGTTTTGATCGGGACCACCACCACGCACATAAAATCCGGTACTGGCTTCTCCCCCGCTTTTAATTCCGGGTAAAAGAGTAATTGCTTTTAACACATCCGGTTCACCAAAAATAACAGGTAACGATTTAATTTTTTCACCTGAAATTTCTATCCGACTCATCTCGGTGCTTCTTACATTTTTATCACTTCTTTCACCTGTAATAACAAGTTCGCGGGCTTTAACACCAACCGGACTTAAAGCCACGGAAATGTTTTTATTATTAGTTGATTTGATAGAAACCAATTTTGATTCATATCCTATATAAGAAACCAATAAAGTTTGTTCACCCTCTTCAAGGCTCAATGAAAAAAATCCATATTGATTGGTAGCGGTACCTTTTCCGGTTTTATTTACCTTAATGGTTGCACCAATTAAGGTTTCACCGGTAGTTGAATCTTTAACGTAACCTGATATAGTAACCCTTGTTTGAGCGAAGGAATCATTAAATCCAAATAAATATAAAAACGCCAATAATGACCAAAACTTCATAGAAAATCTCATTCTTGCAAAATGTAATAAACTAAGTTAACAAACAAATAGTATCTTAAGTTTGACCAAATTGAGATAAAATGAAACATTCTATGAAGGTCGGAAATCATCATTTGAGATATAGACACAAATTAATTTGAATATTACTTGCTTTTAACTTCACTTTTAGATGTAATAATATAAGTCAATCCAACTCTAATTGAGTTTAAATTCAAATTGATATTTGTTGATGTAGAGACTTTGCCTCGAAAATTATTTTCCTGAGGATTGTTGGCTCCTGAACTTTGTCGGTTTGAATACTCTAAATTGATATCAAACAAATTATACCTCGTTTGGAACAAAAAATGATCATTTAATTTATACCACAAACCCAGATTAAAGTTTGCTCCTATTCCTAATGCAGCTGTGAGTGGATTCATAGAACTACTGTATATAGTATATTGGTACTTCTGTTGAATCAAATTCAAATAAAGATAATAACTGTAGTTCCAAGAGTAACCAAATTTGTCTTTTATTGGAACAAAATTGCTGGTTTGTCTACTGAACTTTAAATTATGTTGATTAATATTAGACCTATAATAACGAATTCTGTTTAGCTCCAATGTATCATAATCTGAATCTTCGGAAAAACTACCTTTTAAAGAATAATTCAAATAGTATTCTACAAGTTTATTTTTAGTTAGAAATTTACCTTTTCCCACATTTAAACCTAGATTTAAATATCTATCATATTCATAACTTACCTTAATGGTATCCCTGCTTAAATTATTGTAGTATTTATATTCTCTATTTTCAAAAGAGAAATTCGCATCACCTGAAATTGTTTTATCAGCAACATTAAATTGTGCCATTCCTACCTGAAAGGTAAAAATGAAAATGAAACTCAATATAATTCTCATTTTTTTATACTTTTAGGTTGAAAAACATATTGTAGGTTTATCGAAAAATTTGATAAACTTAAATCATTGAAAGGACCAAATCGCACAAAAAAATCATTGTAATCATAATCTCTGTTTCTTGTGCTTTTTACATCTGTATTTTCTCTGAATCCATAACTTATAGAAAAGAGATTATACTGCAAACCGGCAACAATATTTTTGTTTAAAAAGTAGTAAAAACCGCCGCCCAGTGCTGCAGCCACATTCATCTGATTACTCTTTAACTCAGGTGAAACAATTTTATTGGTATATTCTCCTAAAGAAACATTCAGATCTTTATCAAACCTGAATCCATAATTATCTTTAATTGGAAAGAGTTTGGTTTGACTTAATTGCAATCCCACCATAAAACTTTTAGTATATTCCGATGAGTAATTACTTCCCGTAATACCAATTCCGAATAATTTATTTTTTGCATAAACCTTTTCGTATGCTAAACCAAATTGTGCACTATTGGTGAAACTTTCCTGGTCATTATAATAGCTAGGTTTTTGATAAATGGCTTGGGAATAAACACCATTTAAATTCAAATTTGCTGATAATACAGAAGAGCCAAATTGGAACTGGGCACTTAATTGCAAAATGGGGACGAGCAATAAAAATAGTAGGAATAGTTTTTTCATAGATTTAAAATTTGATAATTAGTCAACAAAAATCAAACCATAATTTTACAAAGGCTTTATTTTAAGAAAAATAGCCCGATGAAAAGCAATCCTCATTGTTTTGATTAACTGACACAAATCATTGTTATAGTTGAGCAAATAGCGAAAATTGCAAACCATAAAAAAATACTTATGATTCGTTTTGATTATTTAGAAGCCAATAAAGAAAAGTTCAGAGAACAATTCCTGACCGCCAAGCCCTTTCCTCATATTGGAATTGACGATTTCTGTGATGAAGCGAAGTTAACAGAGCTTTATAACAATATTCCTAATATCGAAACTCCGAGTGCAGATTATGTATTCGCCAAAGAGAAATACGAAAAAAGTAAGTACTGGGAATTGGGCGGTATGTTCAAAGAATTGTACGATGATTTAGTTAGCAAGAAATTTGCCGAACTCATTTCTTATATCACCAATGAAGATGTATTTATAGACAATGGCTTTTATGGAGGAGGAATTCATCAGGGAAGAAAAGGTAGCTTTTTAGATATGCATGCCGATTTTAACTACCATCCGTTAAACGAAGAATGGTATAGAAATTTGAATTTATTGGTATATATAAACAAAGACTGGAAAAAGGAATATGGTGGAGAATTAAGATTGGAAGATGGCAGAACCGGTGAAAAAACCGAAGTTGATGTTCCATTTAACCGTTTAGCCATTATGCATTGCAGAAGTTATACGTTGCATGGTTACGACCCAATTAATTTCCCTGAAGGCAAATACAGAACTTCTATTGCTGCCTATGCATATACTTTGCATAAATCACATTTAGAAGCACCAAGAACAACAGTTTGGCATGTTAAAAAAGAAAATCCAATTAAATATGCTCTTTCAAAAATCTGGGTTCCTGCAGTAAAAATTAAAAGTCTGTTTAGCAAAAGTAAAACCGCAGACCACTAGTATTCAGAGGCTTTAGAAAGAATCAGGCAAAGAATTTGGATTTTAATTGAATAAACTTATTTTTGCCACCCCGTTCAAATAGAATGGGTTCTGCCCGGATGGCGGAATTGGTAGACGCACTAGTCTCAAACACTAGCGAGAAATCGTGCCGGTTCGACTCCGGCTCCGGGTACAAAAGCCTTACAGAAATGTGAGGCTTTTTCTTTTTTAACTACCTTGCTTTTAGTAAACATCATGAACCGCATTGAAAGAATTTCAGCTATTCTCATTCAATTACAATCTAAAAAAGTTGTAAAGGGTCAGGATATTGCAGATAGATTTAATATCAGTCTTAGAACTGCTTACAGAGATATCAAAGCACTGGAAGAGGCCGGAGTCCCAATTATTTCCGAAGCTGGTATTGGTTATTCTTTGGTTGATGGCTACCGTTTACCTCCTGTGATGTTTACAAAAGAAGAGGCAATTGCTTTTTTAACAGCTGAAAAATTAATTGAAAAATTTACTGATTCAGAAACATTTGGAGTTTTTAGTTCTGCCTTGTATAAGATAAAAGCTGTTCTTAAAACTGATGAAAAAGAACATATAGAAAATATGGATAGTTTTATTGAAGTAGTCAAAAATCCATATTTGCCCGAAATGCCTGCTACTCCTAACTTTATTCAAACTATTTTAAATGGTATTTCGCAAAAGAGAGTTTTAAAACTCAATTATTTTGCTGCACATTCTCAGGAAACAACCATAAGAAATGTTGAGCCAATTGGTATATTTCTATCAGGTAGTAAATGGCATTTGATTGGGTTCTGTTTATTGAGAAAAGATTATAGAAATTTTAGATTAGATCGAATTCAAACTTGTGAATGTATTGAATCAGGATTTTTACAAAAACATCCTCCATTAAAAACATATTTAAAGGAAATCACAAGAAATGAAAAAGAACTTCAAACAATTGTAATAAGAGTAAATAATCAAATCAAACGTTTTTTAACTGAACAAAAATATTACCATGGTTTTGTTTCTGATAAAACATTTAAAGAACATTCAGAATTAACCTTTATATGTCACTCACTAGAAGGATTTGCTCGCTGGTTTATGATGTATGGCGATAAAGCTGAAATCATTCAACCTCCTCAATTAAAGGCACGTGTGCAGGAAATTTGCAATGCCTTACAAGAAAAAATAAAATAGTATTTTACTGCTGACATACTGTTGACATAAGCCTGAAATAGTTTTGCCAAACAAATTTTAAAACTTATGAAAACATTTATGGAATCGTTCTATGATGAGTTAGAACGCGAAAAAATTGGTACACGCAAAATGTTGGCTTTGGTGCCTGCCGACAAATCAGATTTTAAACCTCATGAAAAAAGTATGAGTTTAAAAGATTTAGCTATTCATATTGCAGATATCCCAAGTTGGTTAACACTGGCCATTTGTAAAGATGGTTTAGACTTTGCAACAAATCCTTATCAACCTAAAGAATGTAATGGTGGTGAAGAATTGGTAAATTATTATGATTTAGTTTGTAATGAAGCGCTTGAAAATCTAAAAAAACATGAAGATTCAATTTTAGACAATATTTGGACGATGTCGCAGGGAGAAATGATTCTAATGCAAGGAAGTAAATATGATACCATCAGACATAGTTTCGGGCAAATGATTCACCATCGTGCTCAATTGGGGGTTTATTTACGTTTGTTAAACATCCCAATTCCAGGGGTTTATGGTCCAAGTGCTGATGAAAGCTATTAACAAATTTTGGATTTTGGATTTTGGATTTTTGATTTTGGATTTTGGATTTTGGATTTTGGATTTTGGATTTTACAAATATCTACATGTTTGCCCTTAACATAATTTTGTAAAACTCTAAACACATTAAAATTGATTTATGACTTTTAATTAAAGCAAAATGAATTTAATGTAGAATCTTTTTTTTTATGAAAATTCTTAAAATCCTATAGGGATATCATTATAGTAGCAAGTAAAAATGATGCAAAAATCCTCACCCCGAATTTATGCGAATCTTCGGTTCGCGTAAGTTCGGGGTGATTTGTTGATGTTGTTAAATTCTTTGTTTATGATAGAACCAGCTAAAAAAGCGTTTTAAATAATTGAAGGTTTTAAATGCAATTCTTCTTTAAACCTAGCATGAAAATTATAATGATTTTTAGCAGTCCCTAATTACTACCTATAAAATCATTCACATGAGCCAATTGAATCATGAACCAAATCAATCCATCAAAAATTATAGGATAATTATCTACATGCTCAATTACTCGATACCCAGATTCACCTAAAGTACTTTTTTCATAATAGGTTGTTATCAGCTTATTACCTTCGGTAAGCTGATAAGATCTAACAGGATTATTAGAACTTTTTATCTGATACTTTTTTCCTTTAAAATCAAATTTATAAACAGGAGATAACCAGCGATCCTCTTTTAATTTAAATAAATTACCTCCTTCTGTATCTTCAACAATAATAGAAGAACTTAAAAAACCCTTTTCCTGAATCTTATATAAACCTTCATTCGTATTTAGTTCTGCAGTTTTAGAATCATCTAGTACCATAGAAATCAAAGGTTTATCATCTAAATATAAAACATGATTCCCCAATGTATCAATTTTCCAATTTTTAATTCTCATAACTTTAAGTGCAGCAATAAAACCATTTTTATATGAATTTATTATGAGCAAAATCTTTAAAAATAATTTTCTAAGATACTAAGGCAAAATTTCAAGATTACTTTTTATATCAAAATTATTTTTTGAACTATTTGCTTAAGAAAACATGTCAAACATCAAAAAAATTGAATTGTTCATGAAAAATAAAATTTATGATTTAATTAAATATAAAAGTCAGAATTGTGTCATCAACATAAAAAAAATAAACTTATCAGACATCCATTTTATTAAGTCTTAGTCTATAACACAAATTCATAAAATCATGAACAAAACAACATTCAAATCAATCGCATTTGGTATTGGTATTTTGGCACTAAGCTTCTCTGCCTGCAAAAAAGAAGAAACAACAACAAACACAACTGTAACACCTGCTGCAAAATCAATTTATGATATTGCAAAAGCTGATACAAACTTTAGTATTTTGGTTGCCGGTATCGAAAAAACAGGCTTAAAAACAACATTAAGCGGCACAGGTACATTCACTGTATTTGCACCAACAAATTCAGCTTTTAGAAAACTTGGTATTACTGTAGAAGAAATTAATAGCACTACAGATGCAGAAGAAATTGCAGAAATCAAAAGCGTAATTTTATTCCATGCCTTAGGTAACAAAGTAAAATCAACCGACCTAAGCAATTCTTATGCTTCAACTTTATTTACTGTTAATGGAAATGGAGTATCATTAAAAATTGCAGTTAATCCTGTAAAAATCAATAATGCAGCTAATGTTACTACTGCAAATATTGAAGCAAGTAATGGAATTTTACACATTGTAGATGAGGTTTTAATTCCACCAACTGTTGTCGATATCGCTGTAAACAACGGTGGATTTACATCATTGGTTGCTGCGCTTGACAAAGCAGATTTAGTAGGTACTTTAGAAGATAGTGAAAGCATCACAGTTTTTGCTCCAACAGATAAAGCTTTTAGTGATATCAACTTTAAATTGGCTGATTTTACAAAAGAAGCTTTAGCTCCAATTTTAACTGCCCATGTTTTAGGCACACAAGTAAAATCAAACCAAATTCAAAACAACCAACAAGTAACTTCATTAAATGAAAATGTAAAATTGACATTTAATACTACAATGGGAGTGAAATTCTCAGGTGGAAAAACATCTGATATCAGCGTAACTACTGCAGATTTACAAGCAACTAATGGAGTTGTACATGTAATCAACAAAGTTATTCTTCCATAATTATTTTTGATTATTTGTTTAGAGGAAAAAAGGCCGGTAGCAATTGCTATCGGCTTTTTTATTTGATATCTATTAAAATTGTTTGATATAAAAATTGCCTAATTTCAAACTCTTCAATCAAAGGAAATTGGTATTTTGCTGAGATTACTATTTCATTTTCCCATTCACTATTTTGTTGATTGTAGCATTTTATAATACATCTCTAAATTCAGGTGTTTTATCAAATACACTTTTTGCAAAAGGACATAAAGGAATAATACTGATTCCTTTTTCTCTTGCAAAATCAACAGCCTTACTTACCATTTGTTTACCTGCACCTTTACCTTTTAACAAAACATCTACTTCAGTATGGTCAATAATTATTCTATCTGTTCCTGCCCATACATAAGTCATTTCTGCTAACCAAGCTCCATCTTGTTCAATAAAGAATACTCCTGATTCTCCATTGTCTTTTTGTTGTACTTCCATTTTCTTTTACTATCCGATTAACTTTATTTATAAATCTTCTTAGCTTTAATTAATTGAAATCATTATTATTAAAACAAATTTAATTTTAAGCGAATATCATTGTTTATGGCAATTGTGTCATAAGGATAATCAACACCTGGCTCACTTATTTTTGTTTGAGGTAAATGCTCAGAGACAAACTTTCTAATTCTGATTCTTCGTTCAGTAGAATACCTGCCACCAATGAGAACTAAATCTACCTTAGTTAGATTTGAGATTTTCTCAATCCCTTCCTCTTCACTCAAAGTGCTGTAAATACTTATATCCCCGAGTTGTTTTAAATGATTGATTACTTCATCGCGCCTTAAAGGATTACCTCCAAAAAGAACGATTATAGGTGCTGCACTTTTTCTTGATATATATTCTGATGTTAGCATAACTATTAAATTTTGATTCCCCTATGCATTGGAACTTCTAATAAAATAAGTTCTGAATTCTCTAGTGCTTTTAAATTAAATAAATCTGTTTCATATACTCCCAAAGCATCACCCGCTTGAAGGCTATGATTATCAATAACAATACTTCCATTTACGCAATGAACATAAACACCGTTTCTGCTTAAATTCATTTTATACTGTAACACTATATCTTTTTCAATATAACTTACACTAAAAAATGCAACCTGATTTATTAAAGCAGAATTGTTACGTCTATCTGGCGACAATGCCAATAAAATAAAATAGAATTGAATTTATCTTCAGGCTCATAAGTAAAGGCTTCATGTCGAGGTTTTACATTTAATTCTTTGGGATACACCCATATTTGATAACTATGAAATGGTTCTTTATCGGAAGCATTGTATTCACTGTGTTTGATACCTGTGCCTGCACTCATCGTTTGTACACTATTCTGATGTATAATGCCTTCAGCTCCGGTATTATCTTTATGAGCTTGTGAACCTGGTACCACAATGGTACTAATTTCCATATTTTGATGCGGGTGCATTCCAAAGCCTTCTCCGGCATTTACAATATCATCGGCAAAACCACATAGCTCTCCAAAATGAGTTTGATTAGGGGCAAAAGCATAGGCACTTGTTTTCCAAGTGTCTTGCTTGTGCCACCTCGACTCGCTGGGTCTGTATAAGAATTTCAAAGCAAGTTATTTTTAGGATTGAGAGATTTAGTTTTTTGCTTTTTTAATAAAGTATAATAATGATAATGCTACAACAACATGCATTAGGTCAAGGGCAACACCATATGCAATTGTCACACCGGGAATCCCCATAAAAGGATTTACAAATGATAAAACCATTAGTAAAATAGATACAATGCTAAAAATTTTAAATCCGTTATTTGAATACTTTTCAAACAGGAAAAAGATACTTGCACCAATAAGTGATGGCATTACACTAGATAGAATAATTGGCAGGATAGATAGTGGTTGGTTTGGTTGAATAAAAATATCATCTGTAAATATTCCTGCTGCTTTTAAAACAAAGAATAGAATAGAATTGAATTGATAATTACTGATACTCCTGCGGCCATTGCGCCTGCAGTAATGATTTGTTTGAAGTTTAATTTTGTGTTCATTTTTTTGTTGTTTTTGGGGTTTGTAAATTATTTAGTTTAAAGTTGGGTAATCGGTATATCCTTTTTCTCCTCCAACATACATAGTTGCCCGATCTGGAAGATTAAGGTCTGCATTTAATTCAAAACGTTTTGGTAAATCAGGATTAGATAAAAACAAAGCACCATAAGAAATCATTTTTGCAATACCTTTTTCTAACTCTTGTTCTCCTGTTTCTCTGGTATATCCTCCGTTTGCTATCAGCAAATGTTTTGTTTGTTTCCCAAATACACCAATCACATCTCTTGGATATTGTGGTAAATTATCTGTTGGAAACATTGCATTCATTAGCTGTACATAAAGCAATGGCATTTTATTGAGTTCATCTAACAAGTATGAATATAATGCTGTTGGGTTGCTATCTATAATGGTATTATAAGGTATACTTGGAGAAAGCTTTATAGCTACTTTATTCTCACCAATAGCATCAACCATAGCTTGCATCGCTTCTAAAACAAAACGACATCTGTTTTCAATACTTCCGCCATATTCATCGGTTCGTTGGTTGGCACTTTCTACCAAAAACTGGTTGGGCAAATAGCCAAAAGCTGCATGTAATTCTACACCATCAAAACCTGCTTCTATAGCATTTATTGCAGCTTGTTTATAGTCTTGAACTATTTGTTTGACTTCAATTATTTCTAATGCCCTTGGTGTTTCATATTCTTTCGGACCTTTTGAAGTAAAATGTTGTTGTCCTTGAATAGAAATAGCAGATGGAGCAACTGGCAAAATTCCACCTTTGTCGATGGAATGTCCAACACGACCTGTATGCCACAATTGTGCAATTATTTTACCTCCATTATCATGAACAGCTTGGGTTACTTTTTCCCAGGCTACTATTTGTTCATTAGTAAAAATACCTGGAGTAAATGGGCTGCCTAATGCTTCAACAGAAATATTGATAGCTTCTGTAATCAATAAACCTGCACTTGCTCTTTGAGTATAATATAGAACTGTTAAATCATTAACTATTCCATTTGCATCTGCGCGACTCCTTGTCATTGGTGCCATTGCCATTTTATTTTGTAATTCTAAATTACCAATTGTTGTTTTTTGTAAAAGCTTCATTTTTATATTTATTAAATTTCCAAAGTTCCCATTTTACCCATTTGGTAATCTTGCATTACCTGGCGAATTTGCTCTTCAGTATTCATTACATAAGAAGCATATCCAACTATTGGTTCATTTAAGGGTGTGCCTCCAAAAAGCATAAAATGTGACTCTTCCAATGCTTGTATTTTTATTGAATTACCATCTACAGTAAATGAAGTCATTGTGGTAGGTAAAAGATTTTCTGTTTCAATATTTAAGTGACCATTTACTACATATAAACCAGCAGTATTGCCTTCTTTTACCGGGATTTCGATTGAATGATTTTTAGGTATTTTAACTTCAAAAATATATGCAGGCGACAAACTTTTAACCGGAGATAAATGCCCTAATAATTCTCCACTAAGTACTTTTATCGTTGCTTCGCCTAATTTAATTTCGGGTAGTTCTGCTGATGCATGATGATAGAAAGCAGGCTCAATAAATTTATCCTTAGCTGGTAATGAAATCCAAAACTGCAATCCAAGAACCATTTCTGATTCGCTTCTATTTTCATTCATACCTTCTGCATGCACTATACCTTTACCAGCTTGCATCCAGGCAATATCTCCAGCATTAACTACAGCGTCATTTCCAAGACTATCCTGGTGACGATTGCTACCTTCAAAAAGATAGGTTATAGTGGCTATACCAGCATGCGGATGCGGCGGTACACCTTGACCTCCAGGCCTCTTTTCTATTGGACCAAAATGATCTAAAAATACAAATGGGTCTATATGTTCAATTGCGCTTGGAATGACCTGCCTTACACTTGGCCCCATGCTTCTGCTGGAGTGGGCTTTATTCGATTTTAAAATTTTCTTATTCATAATTTCTTAAATTTAGTTATATATACAACTATTAAAACAAAATTTTTTATTCGTCTCTAAGTTTGTCCAATAAAGCATTTAAATGAAAAGCTTCGGAAATACTAAGCTTACTTATATTATTTGAATTACTTTTTAAAGCTTTATCAACTTCTTCTAATAAACTTAAACCTGATTTGGTTATGTTTATTTCATATTCTCTTTTGTCTAAAGTAGATTGCTGAACAACAATTAGTTTCTTCTCCACTAATTTCTTAACTATAAGGGTAACATTCGAATTAGGGGCTATCATTCTTGACAAAACATCCTTCTGGCACATTGTTCTGGGATGACTACCTTTTAAAATCCTTAATACATTAAATTGTTCATGAGTAAGATTAAATGGCTTTAATCCGGCTGATATCTTATTATACAACCAATTAGCCGTAAAAAGCACATTCAGATTAGCCTTGATATGCTCATTTGGAAATTTTGATTGTTTTATTTCTTGTTCTAAAGATGCCATAATCTTACAATGTTGAAGCAAAGGTAAAACAAAATTAGTTATATATACAACTATTTTAAAATTAAAATCGAGAAATTGTTGTTAACTAGTTCTCTTACCATGATTTATCCAAACTTGTTACTGAATTAAAGAATGATATGAATTTAACTAAATAAGCTGATAAAATTCGCTATACCAAACGATCAAATTCTATATAAAAAAACACAAAACATTCTAACACTTTACAAATAACAGGGAAGTTCAATCACCAATAAGCAATAAATAGGTTTACAAAAAAGTTCATAATCCTAAATGTTTAAATAAAATGGTATCCCAAATTTGAGTAATTGCCTCCTATCAATAATAAATTTGACTTAAATAAGGTAATTCTAGCAAAAACACTCCCGATTTTATAAGATTCTTCCAATAGTTTATAAGATTCCCTATATGTAACATTTGTACCGAAATTGAGGTGTAATCGGTTTAAACTTTGTTTCATAATTATAACGAATATGAAAAACTTAATTTGGTTAATCGGCTTGATGCTTCTTGGATGGAGTTCATGCACTAAAAAAGATGATGCAGTTATTGTACCTGTAAACGACCAGGAAAAAAGTGATTTGATTTTCTTAAGAGAAGAAGAAAAACTAGCTCATGATGTATATATTTATGCATTTAGAAAATATAACAACAATTCTTTCTCAAATATTGCCAATAGTGAATTGAGTCATACAAATAGTGTTTTAAATTTACTTATTCTTAGAAATATCAGTGATCCTGCTGCCAATTTAAAAGAAGGTGAATTTTTAAACCAGGATTTACAAGGCATATATAATTCTCTAATTGCAACTGTTGATTCATCTGAAAACCATGCGCTCATTGTTGGAGCAACAATTGAAGATTTAGATCTAAATGATATTCACCACTTTTATGCCAATACTACAAATTCAGAAATATTATTGGTATATGATAGACTTACTTGTGGCTCTAGAAATCATATGAGAAGTTTCAACAAACAATTAACCAATTTAGGCATCAATTACCAACCACAATTTATCTCTGTAAGCGAATTCAATGGTATTATAAATAGTGAGAATGAACAATGTGGATTGATGGTTGGAAAATAGATTTCAACAGCAATTAAAAATTAGTAAAAACGCCGTATACCATTGGTTTACGGCGTTTTTTAATTAAATAAATTTAATGAGTTTTTTACTGTGAATTGTGTAAAAAAAATAGCAAAACAGACATTATAATCGGAATTTTTCAAAACAAAACTCATTAAAATAAATGCGAACAATAAATAGATTAATTTTTTTATTTAAAACGAAATTGAAGAACCAATAGAAAATATTTTAGTTGATTCTTAAAGTTTATCAAATTTTAAATTAGCTAGTTTCTTTTCAAAAATAAATTTCTGAATTGTAATACTTGTTACATATAGTTTATAATATTGGTTTTACTTTTGTGCCATCAATTAGAAATATGAAATACGTAATTATAGGAGCTGTTGCAGGTGGAGCCAGTGCTGCAGCTAGATTGAGAAGATTAGATGAAAAAGCCGAAATCGTAATTTTTGAAAAAGGCGAATACATTTCTTATGCAAATTGTGGATTACCCTACTATATAGGAAATGTCATCAAAGACCGAAATAAACTTTTTGTTCAAACAGCTGCTTCTTTCAATCAAAGATTTAATATAGATGTTCGTACTTTAACAGAAGTCATTTCTATGAACCCTGAAGAAAAAACTGTTACTGCAAAAAATCAGTTAACAGGTTTAGAATACAAAGAAACATATGACAAACTAGTACTTTCACCAGGCGCAGAACCTATTCGTCCGCCATTACCCGGTATACTAAACGAAGGAATTTTTACCTTAAGAAATGTTACTGATACCGATTATATTAAATCCTATGTTCAACAAAAAACAACAAAAAGAGCTGTTGTTATTGGTGCTGGTTTTATAGGATTGGAAATGGCAGAAAACCTACATGATTTAGGCATTGAAGTAAGTATTGTAGAAATGGGAAATCAAATTCTAGCTCCAATTGATTTTTCAATGGCAGCAATTGTGCAACAGCATATAAGAAGTAAAGGAGTTCATCTTCATTTAAACTCAATGGTTACTGGATTCGAAAAAGATGAAAATGGATTGATGGTACTTTTAAAAAATCAGGAGCCAATTCCAGCTGATTTAGTCATTATGTCAATTGGAGTAAAACCAGATACACGTTTAGCACAAATGGCTGGATTAAAAATTGGTGATGCAAAAGGAATTTGGGTGAACGAATTTCTACAAACATCAAATCCTGATATTTACGCAGTTGGTGATGCCATTGAGTTTGAAAATCCAATTTCTCATCAATCGATGAATACATATTTAGCAGGACCGGCTAATAAACAAGGTCGTATGGCTGCTAATAATATTGTTTTAAGTAACAAACAATCTTATAAAGGAGCTATAAATACTGCAATTGTAAAGGTGTTTGACTTAACCGTTGCAACAGCAGGAACAGCTTCAAAAAACCTTATTCGCTCAGGAATTAAACATATCATTTCTACAACTCATAGTGGCTCTCATGCCGGATATTATCCCGGTGCTAAACAAATGAGTATACAAATTGCATTTAGTGAAGATGATGGTCGTTTATTCGGTGCTCAAATTGTTGGATATGATGGTGTAGACAAAAGAATCGATGTTATGTCATCAGTAATTCAAAGAGGTAGCACCATTTATGAATTAGAGGAATTTGAACATGCTTACGCCCCACCCTATTCATCTGCAAAAGATCCGGTTAATATGGCAGGATTTGTAGCTGAAAATATCCTGAATAAACAACATGAGATTTTTTATTGGAATGAAATTGAATCTTTTCTAGAAAATACGCTGATTATTGATGTTAGAACAAAGGATGAATTTGATAAAGGACATATTCCTTCAGCAATTAATATCCCAGTTGATGACTTAAGAAATCATCTAAGTGAGCTCCCTGTTTCTGAACCAATTTATCTTTATTGTCAAGGAGGATTAAGAGGTTATTTAGCTCAAAAAATTCTGAAACAAAATGGTTTCAATCAAACCCTAAATCTTTCGGGTGGATATCAGGTTTGGTCTACATGTGAATTAGAAAAAAAGGCTTCTGTGAAACATGAATTAGAATTGGCATAAAACAAAATCGGCTGTACCAAAAATTTGAAACAGCCGATTTTATTAAGTAGAATTTATCTTTTAATTATTCAACTTTAGTAATTTTTCTCTGTAAACACTAATTCCATTTTGCTCAATTTCTACTAAGTAAACACCAGTTTTTAAACTTTCCATTTCTATAATCTCAAATTGTTCATTGATTGAATTTGTTTTCAATGATTTTTGAAACAATCTTTCTCCATTTAAGCTATAAACGTTCACAATTAACTCACTGCCCATCTCAGCTTGATTAACCCAAATTAAAGGATGAGATGTAAAAGGATTACTCATCAATACTTCCAAATCCTGAGTTAATTCCGAATTCTCTAATTTTACAATTTTACTGTATGATTCAAGACCATCATAGTCAACCTGCTTAATACGATAATAACCAATATCTGAACCAAAATTTGTCTCATCTTTAAATGAATACAGTTGTTTTTGATTTGGATATTTACCTGCTCCTACTCTACCTAAATCTTTAAAATCAATTCCATTTGATGAAGCTTGAATCATGAAATAATCATTATTAATTTCTGATGCAGTTTCCCATGAAATATCATTATATCCAAATTCAGTTTTTATTGCTTTTACACTTAACCATTTTACAGGAAGAGCGTTAACTGATGTTTGACTACCAATTGAATAATCATTAAAACCATTAATGAATCCTGTAAATAGTGAATTAGTTGAATAACTTGAAGTAATCGCATTCCATGAACCATTATAATCTGATCTTCTAATGACATATAAACTGTCGGTAGACGTGATTCCAGGTATATTACTCGTATTGATTGTTACATTAAATTCTATCGCATTTGGAGAAACGGCTGTTCCTACTCCCGAATAAGTAATGGCATACCAATTCGACTTACTTACATTATTCGGGGTAAAAATACTTAAGTTATTTGTTAATGCAGATGTATTGGTAGCAAATACCGGTGATGCAGATGAAAAAGGTTCTGTATTATACCTACTTATTGTTAACTCTCCTGAAGAACTTCCCAATGCATTAAAATACATTGATAAATCACCTAATGTAACAGTGCCCGTTGTGCTTAATGTTTGACTTAAAAAATTACTTGGATTACTTACTGAAACATTAGCAATATAAACTCCATTGCCTGCTGCGGCAACATCTCTGAATCCAATTAAAACATATGGATTTCCTGCATAAGCACTTAAGTTAACACACTCATATCTCCAGTCACTTCCATAAACCGGTGTATAAGAAAAACTGGTTGCAGTATCAGTTCCTAATGATGGTGTAGATAACTGACCGGATTTAGTACTCAATGGAGTAAATGATAAACCACCATCAGTACTTATCATCACTTGTAAAGTATCATCAGTTCCTACAAAAGTATTTGGTGCATGAGCTACATGATAATGTAAAACAGGATTTGTTGTATTGGCTAAACTAATTGGAGGTGAAATAATTAATGCATCTCTGTTAAACGTCACAATATTATCCGCATACAAAACAGTTGTTGAACTAACACCATTTGGTTGAACTGCAGTTTTCTGTTTCCATAATGCAGGCACATTTCTTAAGCTGGTCCAGTTGTTTAAAATATTGGTTGAAATTCTATATGGTAAAACATTTGAAGGACTGACAGTAAATTGAAAACTTAATGTATCATTTCCTTTTAATCCATCTCCCGGAAATGAAGTATAAATCTTAATGGAATTAGTGCCTGATGTTGTAAAAGAAATGGCTTGTAATCCACTAAAAAGAACTGAGGTTGTATCACCCGGATTGATTCCAACACTTGTAGAACCGGGTCCAACAGCTGCACCACCATTAATTGAATACCAAACCTGAATTCCAGAAGTGCGAGCCTGTGTTCCAAAATTTTTAACAACTGCTCTTAATGGAATACTTACATTCAAAGGGAAAATAGTTCCTTGGCGAGGACCACTTAATGAAACACCCACATCAATGGGAGGAAGCGGTTCAACTGTGCATTCCATCATTAATCGGGTAGTACTCCAAACCACAGGATTAGAATAGGTATTTCCAACCTGCATATTAGTTACACCACCAGGGGTTGTTTGCGTCATAAAATAAAACACTGCATCAGGTCGAATTGGTACTTCAGTTTGAGAAGTTCCAAGGAAATAATTTAAGCTATTTACAGTATTACCACCTGCAATACCAACAATTACCGATTGATTACTTACAGTTGCAGGAACAATCATATTAAAAACAAGTGTTGTTCCTAAATCAGATGTTTGAACAATATAAGCAGGTGAACGAGCTAAAATAACACCTAATGAATCCATAACAATACCACAAACAGTATCATTAACAGCATCTGAATTTGCTGCTAAAGGTGACCTAACCTGAGTTACAAGTCCAGCTCCAGCAACAAAATATTTAGCACCCCAAAAATGAGCTATTGTAGTTCCGTTTCCACCACTTGAGGGAATTAATGTATCTGTATAACCATGTCGGTTATTTGAAACTGAATAACTGTAAGTCCTAACATTGTTTGCATTGTTATCATCATTTGGAACTGAGACTGTAATTAAATTCGCACCAGTATTTGTTGGCATGTGAGGAGGAAAAGCAATGTTTGCAGAGCCATTAACAGGTATACTTGCAATTGTTGCTGTAGTTGAATAGGTATTGGCTCCTGTAATATCTAAACTTACAACCACATTACTCAAGGCATTGATTCCTGTATTTAAAATATTGGCTCTAATACTATCTGGTCTATAAAATGGCAATGCCACTCTTCCTTGCGCATAAACAGCTCTTACAGCTGCATCATTCAATGTTAAAGGAGTAAATGTGTAAATCCTACCAATGCCTGGTGCAGGTCCAGCAGGTGTGCTGGTTGGATTGCGATAATTAACAGCATTATTCAAATAAAAGCCAACGTTCGCAACTGCTCCTGACCAAGCAACAGTTGAACCTTTAACCAAATGTAAATTTTGATTGGCTAATGTCATTGAATTACCTACAATACCTACGGCTGAAAATCTTGCTGCTGCTAAACTTACAGTGCTGGTCCATTTTCCATAAACATATTGAATAACATTGGTTGATTCATACAATTTTATTTGAAAATTGATAGTATCCCATAATCCACCAACAGTTGCCTGTAGTTTATCTTTAACATTTTTCCATTGAATAGTACAAACCTGAGTACCAGGACTACCTGAAATATCATACCTGAATTCTGCAGCATTCGTACCTGCAAATAAATCCTGTCCAAATGCAAACAACATACTTGTGTCTTTTGCTAATGGAGTTGGAGATGTAGTTGCTGTAAATGGTCCATTTGGTGGTGGCTGAACATGACCTGTAAACAAGAAATGTCGTGAAGGAGTATCAACACCTAATTTAATAAATCCATTGGTACTAAATACAAATGAATCGTAAGAATACCCATTGAAGTTAAAAGTAAATCCAATTGGTAAAGCAGAAGAAAAAGCATCATCAGTATTACTTACACTAATGATGGTTCCATTTGAACCCAGGTCGTTATAGGTTCCTAAAGAAGTAGTGAAACCACCGGGTTGATAATTTAATTGAGCCTTGAGCTCAATCCCGGCAAAAAACAGCATCGAAAAAAGACAAAACAGAGTAAATGTTTTTTTCATAAATAATTGTTTAGGGGGTTAATAGAAGGTGAACTTTGATGATATTGAATACATCATTGCTCAATCGATATTAAACAATTATATTGAAAAAAGAAAGTTAAATATTTAATAATCAAATGATAATACTCCTAATTCAATAAGTTTTCTATCATAAAATTCCTTAAAACCCAATACATTTAATGGTTTATGGAAACTAAAAAAATTACCTAAACAACAACTTAGCTAATTTCATTTTAATCGCTGTATAAACAGGATACCTTAATGGCGGATCAATTAAATTACTAGTTTTTAATATTGATTTTTGATGAGTAAAAACATCAAAACTATAATGGCCATGATAATTCCCAATTCCACTTGAACTTATTCCTCCAAAAGGTAAATGTGGATTTGCAAGATGAACCAAAGCATTGTTAATACAACCACCTCCAAATTGAATTCTTTCTAATAAGTACTTTTCAAAAGATGAATGATTAGTAAAGATATAACAAGATAATGGATAAGGATTCTTTGATACAATTTCAATTACTTCTTCTTTGGTTTGATATGTTAATACAGGAAAAATAGGACCAAAAATTTCCTCAAGTAATAAAGCATGATTTGATGGAATTTCATCAACAATTGTTGGCTCAATACAAAGATTTTCTTCATTGAATTTACCACCATATACAATTTGAACATCCTTTAAATAGGATAATAATTTATTGAAGCGATTTTGATTAACGATATGAGTATAATCACTTGAATTTAATGGATTATCTCCATAAAACTCCTTGATATAACTAATCATTTCATCTATCAGTTTTGCCTTTTTTGTATGATGAACAAGCACGTAATCGGGCGAAACACAGGTTTGACCTGCATTAAAAAATTTAGCCCAAACCAATTGTTTTGCTGCCAAAGAAATATTTGCATCTTCAGCAACAATAGCAGGACTTTTACCACCCAATTCCAACACAACAGGACTTAATTGTTTTGCCGCCAAACGCATGATTTCCTTACCAACAGAAGTACTTCCGGTAAAGAATATTAAATTAAAATGATGGTTTTCTATAAGCAGTGGACCAACAATATGTCCATCACCCAAAACAACTGAAATATAAGCTTCATCAAAATTCTCTTTGATTAATTTGGAAATTAAGTTTGTTGTATGCACAGTAAATTCTGAAGGTTTTACTAAAGCACAATTACCTCCTGCAATGGCACCAATTAGAGGAGCAAAAATTAATTGAAATGGATAATTCCAAGGACCAATAATAAGAGTTAAACCCAGAGGATCTTTATAAATATAAGATGATGACAATTGCAAAGCCATAGGAGTAGCAACCGACTTCGGCTTCATCCATGATTTTAAATTAGAAAGAGTGAGGTTAATCTCTTCATAAACAAAACCAATTTCGGATAAAAAGGCTTCGAAGGCAGGTTTATGCATGTCAATGGCCAAAGCATCTAAAATTGCTTGTTCATTTTGTTTGATGATTTGTTTCAATAATACTAGTTGCTTCCTTCTAAACTCATAAGAACGAGTAGCACCCGAATTGAAATAATCCTTTTGTTTGTTGTATAAGTCTTGTATTTCAGCAGCATTCATGAGGTAATATTAATTGCTTTATCTCATGAAAACAATATTATTCTTTTTGTTTTTTCTGAAATTCCAATTTATAAATAAGCCAACCAAAACCAATCACCAAATGAAGTAAAACAATACTGATAAAAATAGTTTCCATGCTTACAAAGTTAAGAAAGCACAGAAATGTAATTGATGATATGAAACATGGATAAAGGGAACAAATGTTCCGGGGGAAATGAAGAAGTCAATAAAGCCAAAACTAATCTAAATTGACTTTTAAGGTTTGTTTTATAATAGCAACAAGTATAAATAAAACTTGAAAATCAACAAGTTCACTTTACAATTGAGATATCATTACTTTTGTTCAATTGTCCATTTAATTTATAAGAATCCAAAACATTATATTTATCGTTAGGACAATTACACTCTTCTTTACGTACTTCAAAATCCGACAACAAATAAACAGTTGAAGTAGCGAAAAGTGTAATTTTATACGTGTGATTTCGATTCAACTTTTCAGGCATAAAAATAAACAATTCCTTCTCTGAGGGTCCTTTTGCTTTAGCTTGTGTAAATATGCTATCTATTCGGTTTGAAAAATTTGAACCATCAGCATAAATTTCAATAGATATACTATCAACTTCACTCGATTCAAAGTTGATAAGCTGAATTTCGTTCAAATTATCAAACCCTATGCAATACTTCTTGGTGCAACAAGATTGGAATATTAAACAAAATAAAATTGGAAGAATATAGCAGAATAATCTATTCATGGATGATTGACATAAGTTTATTTTGAACTAATGAGGAGAGAAGTAGAAATTGAATAAACTTATAATTAGACAAACAAAAATTTTGCTTATTCCGGTTTAATTCTGACGATTTTATTGTCACGTATGACAACCAAATCACTCTTTTTTAACCTTTTAAATTCAATCAATTTTTCTTGAACTTTCTCAAGACCTTTTAGAATTTTATTTTTCTCTTCTAAATGTTTTTCAGTTGTTGTCATAGTAATTTTTTAAAAGATTAAATTTTTCAATGTTTACAATATTAACCGTGGAACCGAATTGTTTATCCGCTAATAATTCGTGTTTAGCTTCGGAATTGTCAAAAATAAACGCTCCATCAACTATTGGAAGATATATATCAAATAAATTTTTAATCCCATTAACAAATCTTCTTTCAATAACATCAGGTTCTATATTATGTCCACCTTCAGAAACTCTTGTTTTCACTCTTTCTTTGGCCAATTCGATGGATTGAAGCCAAAAAAACAATAATATTACTCTATAACCCTTTTCTTTTGCTTCAATAACTTTACTTTTATAGCTTTTGGTTGCTAGAGTTGTTTCAAAAGCAAAATTTTCATTTTCCAAAAGTAATTCATTAATTCTGTTCAGCATAATTCGTCCGGCTTCAAAAGATACTTTTTCTGGTTGAAAAGGAGAAAGACCTTTCGCTATTTCATCAGCATTAACAAACTCTTTACAATTCAATATTTCTGGCAAAATTGTAAATGAAGCAGTAGTTTTTCCTGCACCATTACATCCTGCAATTATGTAAAGTATTTTATCAGACATTTATTCAAAAATAAACAAATTTTGACTGAATAGGTCCGTTTTTAAAGTATAAAAAAAACAAAGAACTATTTAAACTGGAAATTTAAAATTGCTTTTCAGTTAATTTAGAAATCTAAGTTAACAAACAATTCATATTGTTTGCATCCAATTTCTAATTATTTAAAATTAAAAAAATTATTAAGTCTTGGTTTTCAAGAGCACATTCGGTAGAGCTAAAATGCTTAATTGTATTTTTATAAAAGGCAAAAGGACATATAGGACCATAAGGACTTCAAATCCTAATAGTAATTTACCATAACTTATGAAAGTAATTAGAACTAATCACTTTTGAATAAATTATCATTTCTCAATCTTGTTTAATTCTATATAATAAACAAATAAGAAAAAATATCTATTTAAAAGGCATATTTTCATATAATCTATGAACTCCTGCGGCTTCTTTCAGTTCCTTAACCAAGTGATCATCATATTCAAAATTATAAACCAACCATTTGTCTTTAGGTTTATAAAAAGTAAAAGTAAACCTAAGTGGTTGTCTATCGTAAACCACCATATAGGAGCATAAAACTAAAGGCCCCACCGACTTTTTGGTTATGAAGGCGGAGAACTGATAATTACCTAATTGTTTAACTAAAGTATTTAAATTATTCGCCGTTAAATTTATCTTTTCTTGGGTTCCAAGCCATGGATTTGTTTTAAATAGATATTCAATCGCCGGTTTAATATTACCTGATGAGAATTTCTCGAAAAATTCATTTACTATTTCATCATATGATGTGTCAGTAGTATAAATTTTCATTTCGTGTTTTGACAATACTTTACTTTGAGAATATCCAGCAAAAGTTGTTAATGAAAAGAAGAAGATAAGTAGTTTAGATATTTGATTTTTCATATGATTTTCATGCAATTTATTTTTTTCCAAATTTTAAAACAAAGTCTTTACCAAATTTCATAAAACTTGAAAACAAGCATACAGCTGAATTCTAGCTTTATTGAAATAGTTTGTAAAATTTTAACTCTGTTTCAAAAGCTATTCAATCAATTGAATAAATTTTTCGATTGTCTTTTTTAATTCTGTAGGATTATCACATTCAATCATAAACTTATTAAATTGCTCCATTACTTCATCCATTTCTTTGCTTTTGTTTCTATGTTTGAGTGAATACAAATAACTACCAATATAGATACAATCTGAGTTGTCCAGGCTTTTAAGTTTTTGTAATATAAAATTATCTATTTCTTCTTCATTTCCTTTATAAACCAAATCAACAAGTTCAAAATCAACATAGCCATTTAAATTTAGTAGAACACTCTTGAGTCTTTCTTTTTGATTTGCATTTATCTCAAATTCAAGTTTGTTACTATTAACATTTTTAGAATCAAGCTTTCGAGTTAGTTCATAAATGCCTTCCCATCTTGTTATTGGATTTTCTGTGCATTTCACAAGCCATTCAATGGTTTCAAGGTTTTGTTTTTCTTTATTGGGAATTTTAAGTATTTGTTGGATTTCAAAAATTCGCTGTTTGTATATTTTTAACTCTTCTTTATTTAATGTTTTTGCTCCGTAACTTAAGGCATGGGTAAAAAAATTTCCTCTTTTTTTATCCCAATCTAAAAATGCAATAACAAAAGTACTATCATAGTATCTATCTGGATAAGGACAACTAATATTTGGATTGAATTCAATTTCTATTGTATCTTTTTTTATTTCACCTTTTAAGTTTTCCAAAACCGCAATTTTTGCTATCCTATTAGTCCACTCGCCTTCTAGTATTTTCTTTTCAGTTGTTTTTAAAACATAACCAACAATGATGTATTCGCTTTCAATTACTAATTTTCTCAAGGGTCGTGGCTCAATTAAAGCGGCCATTAGGTCACTTGTTGTACCAAGTATCAAAAGAAGAAATAGCACATATAATTTCATTTTTTTCTAATTCGGTCTTTAAATAAAAATCATATTTAATTAATCATTTAGTTTCATCTTAAAAATCTAATTGGGCAATGAATTGAATTACCTTTTCCAAAAAAAACCTTCTTGATTTAATTAAATTTATACTCAAAAAAAACAAAGCAATTGAGAAATATAATACCAGTAACATAAAAACATCAAAATGTAAAAACAAAGCAATAATAAGAATCACAGAAAAAACAAAGAACATATAATATAAAAAAGGTTTAAACACAATTTTGATTTTTAGTTGATTTTCATAGATATCTAAAATCGCAATAAAATATGTGGATGAGAATTTATTTGTAAAGTTAAATTCAGAGTTATAATAAAGAATAAAACTTTTATCCTCGATATCAACTATAAGTTCTTCAGATTTACTTTCAAATAAATTCCATTCTAAATTAGTTTTTAACAAAATATCATGAAGCTTACTTTTTAAAATCGTTCCATTATTAATCTCAATAGTTGTAGTCATTTTTTTTATTCTAAACAAATTTTCAATTATGATTTTATTCCAAAGCCTAGTGTCAGTTATCAGACAAATTCAGTAAAAAATTAAACTTACATCAGTAAAGAAAATAAAACTGATGCAATTCTTAGTAAAAAATATTAGGTAATACTAATTATAAAATGCTCAATTAATCATTCAACTTAACGAAAAAAGCTTCAGTTGTATTTCAACCAAAGCTTTTTTATAATGTAAATATAATTTACTACTCCCCTATCATCAAATTCAATTTTGCCCAAAATGATGAGTCAAATCCGGAGACGGCGAAGTTTGGATTATCAGGATCAGAGGCATCTCCCATTCTAATGATGACCATGTTTTTGTCGGGTATTACATATATTCTTTGGTCGGCTGCACCCATAGCTGAATACATATTTGCAGGTGCATTGGGTATTAGTGAACTTTGATAAACTGTTTGTGCTCCAGGTACCATAAATTTCTCTTTTCCATTTAACCACCATAAATAACCATAAGATGGATTGATGTTTTGTGAGGATTCAATACTTGTTCTAAAAAATGTTTCGGGAATAATTTGTTCATTTTGCCATTTGCCTTTGTTAAGTGCCAGCAATCCAAACCTCGCCATGCTTCTAGTATTGCTGTTGTAAATCCTGAATATAATTCCATTGTCCCAAAATCCTTCCATTCCAATTTTATCTGCCAATTTGCTTTCAAAATAAGTTTCATATGTTTGACTGCTTGCTTTTTCTACTACATCCATTAATTTTTGAAAAACATTGTGGTACGACCATCTGCTTCCTGCATCGGCCAGGTATGTAAGATTAGATTTAATTACCAATTCCTTTTCATCATTGAGTCCTGAACTCATACTCAATAAGTGTTTTACCAAAATGAGTTTCTCTTTATCAAGAGGCTCAGATGTCTAGCCTTCACCTAAATAATCAGACACTTTATTATTGATATTCAGATAGCCTTCTTCTTGTGCAATACCAGTGCTTGCAGAAACCAATGTTTTACCTGCACTGTTCCATTGCCAGCTTGAATTGCGGTCGTGGCCATTATAATACTCTTCCACAACTATTCTTCCATTTACTAAAATCATCAATGATTTAGAATGTTTTTCTATTAAAAAATTCCTGACTGAATCAAGTGCATTGACATTCCAGTTTAAAGATGATATTGATTTCTTTTCCCAAACTGAATCTGTTTTAGATGGAAAATACATGGCTTCCGGAGTTTCAACCGGTCTTGAAGTTTCATTCTTTTTACAAGCTATAAATATCAAAAAGCCAAAAACAAATAGTAATTTATGATTCATATTTCTTAATAATTAAATCTTTGATACATTCATTTCGAAAAGGTTTAATCAAATTTAAACTTTCTTTCAAAATGAGATGCTATTTATATTAAATCAAATAAAGGATTAGCCTTAAATCATTTCATTGTTAATTTAAAATTTGAGACCCATATATTTTGATTTAAATTCTTATCATTGAAAACAAAACCAAAAAATATGTTAGACCAATTAATCAATTTAGTGAAAGAACATGCTGGAGATGCCATCGTGAACAATCCTGCAATTTCTAATGAATTCAACGATTCTGCTATTCAGGAAACTGCAGGTGGAATTTTTGAAGGATTAAAAAATCAAATTTCTGAAGGAGGTATTTCTTCAATTACCAATTTATTACAAGATGGAAATATCATGAGTAATCCGTTGGTTGGACAAATTGGAACGCAGGTTGCAGGCCAGTTAATGAGTAAATTTGGGGTTAATGAAGCTGAAGCAGGAAACATTGTACAGAAGTTAATTCCTACAGTTATGAACCAGTTTGCATCAAAAACAAATGACCCTAACGATTCTGGATTTACCTTAGAAGGAATTACTTCATCATTAGGTGGCGGTGATTTAGGAGGATTGTTAAATTCTGTTTCTGGATTTTTCGGCAAATAAGAAATAATCAGCCAACAGCATTTATTTTGTTGTTGGCTGATAATTAAAATATGTTTTGATTCAGAATCAAACCTTTGTTTTAAAACTACAAAATGATGGAAATTGAATAATCCTTCATTCAAAAAACAAAATCATTTTTGATTTACATACACAACCCCAATCCTTTGCTTCCTGTTCAATATCGAAATACCAATTGTTACTATGGGAATCGAAACCTCTCCCTATTTCCAAAGTTGAAATTGAGATTGAAAGTAATGAGAATGTTAAAGAGATCATTCTTATCAAACGATTTATCCATTTCAAAACAGGCAAATCTTCAAAAGATTTCATAAGTTTGGAATACAAAAAAAGTATCAAATACAGGGCTATTGTCCAGCAAAACCAATTGGCTACAACTCCAAATACACTATAAAAAAACTCCATGGAAGTTCCAAGAGAAGTTCTTTTAAAAACAAAAGGACTAGCGAAATAATCAGGTAACATTTCAGGTCCGGAACATGAATATTGTATACCAACAATCATTGATAAAGAGAATCCCAATGAAGTGATTAAAAAAACAAATCTATTAATGATTTTAGAATTCATGCGATGTTATATTATGCCAAACCATATCATATCGATGTAAACCTTGAGCATAAAAATCATTGGTAATTTTAATGGTTTTAAAGCCATACTTCTCAAAGAATCCGGCTGAATGCTGAATGGTATCAATACTTACTGATGAGTCAGGGAATTGTTCTTTGATTCGATTTAATCTGTACAATAACAATTCTTTTCCCAATCCTTTTTTGTGAAAATCAATATGAACCAAACCCCAGGTTAATGTAAGTTTACCATCAAGATACCTGTCTCCAAAACCACCACATGCAACTAATTGACCTTCGATTAATAATACAAAATAATTGGTTCGGTAATCGGAATGATTTTGTTTGATGATATAATTATCGAGAAAGTTTCCATAATCCAAAACCTCATCTTCTGTAAAATATAAAGGCACATTGCTTATAAAAGCATTCAAACATGCCGCTTTATCGTTTTCCTTATAGGGTCTGATTAAATGATTTGACATGTTTAAATTATTTCTAATGTTAAGTCCATAACACCATTCTTCCAAATCCTTTCACCTAGTTGCTTCAACTTTTCTTTATCTTCATCAAGTACTTTAGCGAAAATATTACAGGCATCCAATCCTTTGCCTTCGCCATAATAAATACCAAAACAGTTTTTAGTTTTAGAACGAATTGGCAATGAAGGACCTAAAACCACTTCACCCGGCTCAGTAAAAACAGAAGCATTTTCTTGAATGATATCTAATGGAGGCAAATCATCAAACCAAATTTCCTGACCAGATAATCGGGCATGGAAAAAGGTTTTTTTGATAGGTAATAAATTAAAAAATGCTTTTGAGGTAAGCGGAGCTTGTTCCCAATATAATTCAAATCGAATTTCTAAATTATTCTCACCGGTAATCTTAAAACCAGACATATTTATTTGTATTAGAAATTAAACTTAGATAAATAATTGCAAAATTTAAAATGATTAGAAATTTAAGAGCAAAGCATCATTGAGTGATTTTACAAAAGACACCTGTTTCAATTTATTACTTTCAAAAATAAAATCACGCAAACTTGAACTTGAATAAATGGAGAAATCACCCACTATGCACAATCTTAACCTGAAATTGGAGAACTTTTGAAGCATCTCACCTGCAAATCCAGTTTTTAAATCGAAGAAATCTGTATGTAAATCGGTTTGATAAATGATTAACAAATCAATTTGATTGTAATATGCATTTGCAGCTAAATCAGAAGCCTTTTCAATTGTATCAATTTTAAAAGAATCTTGCTTAAGCTCTGCAATATTTTTAAGTGATGAGTGATGAAAATAAAATTCCATAAATTAAATTAAAAGCAAAATATGAGTAAATATCAGGCGGAAGGAATTATTAAGAATTTATGCTAAATATTTTTTTGCCAATTTATAAAAGGAATCCATTTCGGCAAATTCTAAAATTCGTTCCAGGTTCATGTGTAGTTCGTGTTCCAGTTCAGGATATTTTTTCACCAGTTTAATCAGTACTTTTAAAGAAAAACATTTGGTTGAAATATCACTTTTGGGATCATTCAACCAAATAAAAAGTTCATTTAAAACATCTGCTTCAATATCATCAGGAATTCCACAATGAAGAAAGAACTTGGCTAAACTGCGATTGAAATTCAAGATTCCAAATTGCATCCTGTTTAAAAACAAATAACTTAAATGTGGAAATAGTAATGCCGGCTTATTAGTACATAAATCGCCAAGAAACCAGGCAAATCGCATGTTGATTGGATGAGGTTCAGTCAATAAGTGAAGTAATTCATTCATATCAGTTTGAGTTTCAATAAACTCATTTAATACCAACTTTCGTTGAGCATCTGTTGAATTATTTGATAGAACTAATTTAACATCTGTTATGGCTAAACTCATATTTCAAAAGTGTTAAACTTATTTGAATTACAAATCGGAAAACAAATAATTCTATCTCCAAATCCTCATAACCTAAAGATTAACCCATTTCAGATTAGAAATCTTATTTTTTTCGATTGAATAATCCTATACTAAAACTTCCTTTTAGTCCTAAATAATAATTATCAAAACTACCGCTTACTTTTGGGTCGATATTAATTTGGTTTAAAATTCGATTATATTCTAAACTAAGATCAAAATAGTTCGATACACTGATTCCAACTAAGGGTCTGACACCAAAATTAAAAGCTGGTGAATGGTATAAAACACTGTAAGAGCCGATTCCAATTCCTACAAAAGGTCTTACTTTACTTTTAAAAAAGTAATGGTTGTAAGTAGGACAAAATGAGATGATATCATAAGCATTAATTGCATCAGATTGAAAATTTTCTGTAACCATTACATACTCTATATTCAAACCTATAGAATTTTGATTGTTGTAAAACCATTTTGGGTAAACATGAAAACCTCCTCCCCCATTTTTACTATTATATTTTGGAATATTATTATTAAAGACTTTTTCCGGGAAGTTTCCTTGAAATCCGAAATTTAATCTAATATTCCTGGCTTCCTGGGCGAAAATGGTGTTACAAACAAAGAGGTTAAAGAGAATCAAAATAATCTTCTTCATACTTTTATATTTTAACAATAATCAATGCAAGAGATAAAATCAGATTAAAACAATTATGCAATTAAAATACACTATTTGTTTTTATTCCTCTTCAAATATTCCTATATCCAATCCTTCAATTCCGGCTTCAATTAAAATATCCTGACCAGCAATTTCAAACATCAATTGTTTGTTTGAGTTCTCTTCAATTAAAACCTGGTCAATTACCTTTCCAACTAAATCTTTCCATAAAACACTTGTGCTTCTGTCTCTTTCTTTAATGAATAAGGCTCCAGAAAATTCTGCCATTAACTTTTTGTTTTCAGCTTCCAAATCAAAATTCGGAACACATAAGCCCTCACAAGTTTCATCATACCTAATAAAAAGCGGACGATTTTCATTTGTAAAAAAACCTACGACATCAATGTATTCAAACTCCTCCCCTTTTTTAGCACGATTCTGCCAATAATAATAAACTACCCTGACCAATACTTTTCCTTCAATAGAAAGTAAACTTTTTAATTCTTCTGTTATAAAACTCATAGATAAAATAGAATCGGCAAGTTGAGATATTTTTTTGGGATTTGAAATAAAACTATTCGAAACCAAATTGTAAAAAAATCCGGTTTTAAAATACAATTCCCAGTAAGGAATTATTAAAAATAAAGGGAAATCGATTTCAAAACAAAACCAAAAATCCCATTTTGAAACAGAATATCAATATTTAAAAAAGACATTAAAAAAATAATTCATCAACTCATCCAATTATTCCGCAACTCAAATAGCAATTCATAGCCATCCACCAAAATCATGACTTTTTCGGAGCATGGTTTGATTAATAATTATCAAACCGAAAAACCATGAAATCAAGAAAGATCTCGGAAAAAATGAAATGGATGAAAGTACTCGTGATGGGTATTTTATTCACCTTATTGTTTACAGTAAAGGGCTATTCTCAAACAGTAGAACCCTTATTGAGTGATGAGGATCAACAAAAAAGTGATTTGTTCAAATCACAGAAAGGCAACGATAGGCGTGCCACTTTTACTAGTCTGGAGAGTTTAATAAAATCTCTGGAAGCAGTTCCTACAACTAATATTTCCTCCAAGAAAATTGGAGCTAATACTAGCACTAAAGAGGAAATCATTATTCTATTGGGAGAGCCCGACAACACAATTCAACAAAGCATTTATCAATACCTGCTTAAGGGTAATGGATTTGAATGCCGCGTTGACATTGGCTTCAATGCAGATGGCTTAGTGAGTTTTTATGTAATCAAAGATTGTAACTAACATGAAAAATCATAACCAATTTCATTCTTTAAAAAGCATACTGATTGTATTGCTTTTTTCATTGTTTGTTTTTACAGGCAAGGCTCAAGTTCAATTGAGCTTATCTGCTTCGACAGATTTAGCCAGTGTAAATTCAGGCAACCAATTTATTTATACGCTTAATTATCAAATTTCGAGTTTAACCACAAATGGAACAGGTGTTGTTGCTACAATGCCTTTACCAACGAATTTAACTCCGTTTGATGTAAGCAATTTTAACAACTCTGTTGCATTCGACAATTCACAAGTGAGTTCAATTACTTACAATTCGGGTACCAATACGATTACAATTAATTTTGTAAATCCTATTCCTGCAGGTAGTACAGGTCAATTACAAGTAAAATTCAGGTATACCAATGGAACTACTCCAGATGGTTATGCTCCTGATTTGTTTACTTCAATTGATGCAAGTAACAACTTAAATCCTGATGGAGGTACTGGTCCGGTTTACAGCGATACTTTAAACGTTGTAGCAATTGCTTCAAACAAATACACTGTTAGCAAAACGAGAAATGCCGGTGGTGCTATTGATGATGTAACAATCTTTAAATTATCAATTGGTAATAGCAGCGGAAATAATGGTGCATTGAGATTATACAATCCTGTATTAATTGATACACTTCCGGTTGGATGCGAATTTGTTGAAGCAACTGCATTCGGTGGTTCAAACAATCCTGTTTATGATGGTTATAATAGAACCATTACTTGGACATGGACAAGCAGTCCTTTAAGTTCTACTTATAGTTCATCAGCTTATGTAAGTGTTAAATACACTTCACCAAATTATTCAATTGGTAGTTCTGCTTGTAACTCAGCAACTATGACAGGAAATGTTCCTGTTTTACCTATTGGAACTTTCGCCGGTTCAAATAAAACTGGTTCCGTTTGCTTCAATGTACAAGCTCCAACTCCTGGTGCTGCTTGTTCTGGTGGATCAATTACTGCTGCTACAGCAAGTTGGTTAAACAGACATATTCTTGCAAATACTTCTTGTAATACTTTCAAAAACGGTTGGTACAATTCTGGTAATACCGAATTAGATAGCGTTTACCTAACATACTTAATCGATAAAAGTATCGACATGAATGTTATCAAAATCCGTCCTGTTATTGATGGATTAGGTCGTTATTCTCAAGCTAAAATTGTTGTTTCTTATGCAACAAATACCACATCAAATGTTTATGCTGGTACTTATTATTCTTTAAGTGTTGCTGCTTTATCAGGTCAAACACAAAACATCACTGTAACCTTACCTAGCGGACAATATATCACACAAGTAAATTTTGCAATTACAGGAGCTTTACCAATTGGTGGCTCACAAGATTTAAGTTATTGCGGTGATGCCAGAACTGCTGCTATGGGAGCAAAAGATGGCAGTCCAATAACTGAAGGAATTACTTATAACACATCAAATGTTGGTGATGATGGAACATTAGTAAGAAACCAATCAAATGGTTCTTATTTCTATTTAGGTACTCCTGCTACTTATTCAAATTGTAATGGTTCTGCTGAAATTATGATTCCACAACCTGTTTTTGGTTTTACAGGTAAAAGCATTTTAAGTTCAAGCAGTTTAAGAGCAAGTGATACAATCAATTATCGTTTTAGCACTTACCTTGGAGGTAATGTAAACGCTACCAATGTTGTTGTAACAGATACATTGGATTCAAGATTAACTTATGTACCAGGTTCTTCTATTTTTTATATCAACAGCACAGGAACACCAATTATTCCATCTGTTAACGGAAACATTTTAGTTTGGAATTTAGGCACATTGGTAACAGGAAAAGATTATGCAATTAACTTCTCAGCAGTAATTGCACCTGGAACTGCACCATCAACTATTCCTAATAAAATCAACTTAAATAGTGACAATGCATTGTTTAATGGCAATACCAGTAATGTTAACACAACTGTTATTTCAGCAGTAGCATTAAGAGCATTCAAAGGTCAAAGTGGTTGTAATCCTGATTTTGTTTATTACCCTACAAATGCAATTGCTCAAGAAGCTGGTGCTGTGAATTACAAAATCACTGTTAAAAACTTAGGAAACGTTGCTGCCAAAGATTTAGTTTTAGTTGATGTATTTCCATTTATTGGTGATATCAGAGGTTCACAATGGTTTGCTAATTTGGTTGGACCTGTTGTAATTTCAGACCCAAGCTCAACTGTTTATTATACAACAACAAATAATCCTTGTTATTCTGATTTTAGTCCTGCTACTAACCCTGGAGGTTGCTCAAACCCAGTTTGGACAATCACTCCGCCGGTAGATATTACACAGGTTAAAGCAATAAAAATTGTACGTTCAGCAGTACTTCCTGCATTAGATAGTATTGTATTAAGTTGGCCAATGCGTGCACCAGTAGGAACACCAATCAACAAATTAATGAACAATTCTATCATGTACCAGGTAAGAAGAGCTGATAACAATAGCCAGCTTTTACCTACAACTCCAATCATGGTTGGAATGTACACAACCTGTACTCCGGTTTTAGGTTCAATAGGTAATTATGCATGGATTGATAATAACAAAAATGGTATTCAAGATGAAGCTTCATCATTGGGATTAAATGGTGTTAAAGTATATTTATTCGGAGCCGGAACAGATCAGTTAATTGGTGGTGGTGATGATATCCTTTTGGATTCTTCAGTTACTGCAAATGATTTCTTTGGTAATCCAGGTTATTATAAATTCATTGAAATTCCTTCAGGAAAATATTACGTAAAATTCCAAACCAATTATAACCAATACCGTATCAGTCCGGTTACAAATCAAACTGCGCAAACAGACTTAAACAATGATGCTGATACCACAACAGGTAATAGTGGATTGGTAACAATTATTGCTTCAGGTAGCGGACAAGATAAAGACAATACAACTATTGATGCAGGATTTTACCCTACTGGTTCATTAGGAAACTATGTATGGTGGGATGAAAACAGAAATGGTTTACAAGATGAGCCAGCTTCTAATGGAATCAATGGCGAATGGGTTTATTTATACAAAGAAATCAGTTCAGTTTATACCAAAATTGATTCAATGTTAACAGGAAATGATCCTTTAGGAAATCCTGGTGCTTATAATTTCGAAATCACTTCAAGTGGAAATTACAAAGTACAATTCCCAGTTTCAATTGGAACAAAAAATCTAACAGGTGCTAATACAAGCGCTGGAGTTAATGGTAATTCAGATGCCAATACATCAACTGGTTTCAGTAATGTAATTGTAATGAATTTAATGGGAAGTGGTGTTGCTAAAAACAATCCAACTATTGATGCAGGTTACTACTACAGTGGTACTTTAGGAAATTATGTTTGGTATGATGTAAACGAAAATGGTTTACAAGATGAACCTGCTTCAAATGGAATTAACGGAGTAAAAGTTTACTTATACAAAGACAATGGAAGTGGTTTTGTTTTGATTGATTCAACTACAACAGCTACACTTTCAGGAAATCCTGGCTACTACAATTTTGATATTTATACAAGTGGTGATTACAAAGTGAAATTCCCATTATTGGTTTCAACTAAAATTGGAACTTCTCAAAATGGAACAGCTGGTGTAAATGGTAATTCTGATTTTGATACTTTAACAGGATTCAGTCCAGTAATTACTATGGACTTGGAAATTGCAGGAATTACAAAAGACAATCCTACCATTGATGCTGGTTATGTTTGTAATGCAGCAACTCCAACTATCACAGGAAATGGATTATTATGTCCGGGTGAATTTGGAACTTATACTTCATCACCTAATGCATATTATCAGTGGTATAAAGAAGGAATTGCAATTTCTGGTGCAACAAATCAAACTTATACTACAAATTTACCAGGCGTTTATACTGTGGTTACAAGAGATATTGGTTTGTGTTATTCTGATGTTTCAAACAGCATTACAGTTAGTAACAATGTTGCTCCTACTGCTAATTTCACCATTAACGATACTACTCAATGTTTAGGTAGCAATGAATTTTATTATACTAATACTTCAATAAGTGGACAAGCTGTTCAAAGTATCTGGAGTAATTCAGTAGTAGGTGGAACTCCATCAACTGTTGATACAATGAGTGTTGAAGTTGGAGTAAAATTCAGAAGTAATATTCATGGTAAAATCAAAGGAATTAAATTCTTCAAATTAGCAGCAGCTACTGGTCCGTTTGTTGGAAAACTTTATACTTCAGGTGGAGTATTATTGGCATCAGCTACATTCACAAGTGTGAGTGGAAGCGGATGGCAATCGGTTGAATTCAGCTCTCCGGTTAATATTGATGCAAACACAACTTATGTTGCTTCATACTTTGCTCCTAAAGGAAATTATGCTTTTGATGAATATTTCTTTAGCTCAACAGGTGTAAATAACGGAAACTTAACTGCATTACAATTTGGAGTTGATGGTGGAAATGGTGTATTCAGTTATACTTCGGGTGGTTCGTTTCCATCTAACACATACCATGCTGCAAATTATTGGGTTGATGTTTTGTTTGAATCAGGTTTAAGCTATAACTGGAACTTAGGTAATTCAAGCACTACAACAATTGAAAATCCATATTTAAGTTATAACAGCACAGGTACCAAAACTGTTTCTTTAACTGTTTCAAACCAATTCGGTTGCTCAGATACAAAGACTAAACAAGTTGTAGTTCGTCCGGGTCCAATAGCTGCATTTACTGTTACTGCCAATGGCTGTGAAGGAAACTTCACCTTGAGTAACCAATCACTTTATGCTGATTATTACGAATGGGGAATTGTGAATGATGACACAACTTATGGCAAATACTTATGTACCAGCAGCAATCCTGATTACCATGTTTATTTGATACCAGGTACTTACAGAATCAGATTGGTAGCTCGTTCTAATGGTGAATGTACAGATACTACTTACCAAAACTTAACAGTTTATCCTAAACCGGTTGCTTTAATTGGTAAACAACTAAATGCATGTGGTTTAAATGCAAACTTTACCAGCTATTCATATTATACAAACAATGTAATCTGGAATTTTGGTGATGTGGCTTCAGGTGTTAACAATACATCTACAGCTAATGCAGCTAGCCATGTATTTAGCGCACCTGGTACATATACAGTTAAACTAATTGCCTTCAATGCACATGGTTGCAGCGATACAACTACAACAAGTGTAACAATTAATCCTGCTGCCGGAATTGTACCTACTGCTTCGTTTACTTCTAATTTAGTAACCGGTTCATGTGTAACTAAATTATACTTAACTAATACATCAACTAATGCTGTAAGTTATAGCTGGATTATGCCTGATGGAAGTTTCAATAGTCAAACAAATCCTTCAGTTTCATTGGCAACTGCCGGAAATTATACCATAAAACTGGTAGCAATTTCATCAACTGGTTGCACAGATACAAGCACTCAAGTTGTTCATGTAGCAGCTGACTCATATGGAGCAGTAGCAAGTTTCACAGCTCCTGACAGTATCCAATGTTTACATGGTAATTCATTTAATTTCATGAACTATTCTGCTTTCTATGGCTTTGGATGGAACAATAGATATGAGTGGGATTTTGGTGATGGAACAACTAATAACTCAGTAACATTTGCATTCAACAAACAGTATGCAAATCCTGGAACCTATTTAGTAAGATTAATTGCTAAAAGTTCTACAGGTTGTGTTGATACTGCTTACAATACTGTTGTTGTTAAAGAATCAGCTATATCGAATATTACTGTAACAACAGGTTGCAGCATGACTGCTCATATCGAGAACAATTCTACTAACAATATCGGTAATATCTGGACATTCGGCGAAGGTGATTTATCAAGCACAGATTCTGCTGAATTTGATCATCGTTACCACAATACAGGTTACTATTTTGTACACCATATTGCAGTGGCAAACAATGGATGTCATGATTCATCAAATGTTGGTGCCTGGGCAATTCGTGGCACTACTCCTACTGCTTCTTTCAGTTGGGATACAGTAAGCTGTTCAAATGGAATCAGATTTACTAATTTATCTCAAAATGCAGGTGGTTATTTCTGGAATTTTGGTGATGGCAGTGCTGTAAGTGAAGATGGAAGTCCGGTTCATGCTTATGCAAGTGCAGGTACTTACCCAGTAACTTTGGTTGCACATAGCGGACCTGGTTGCAGTGCATCTACAACAATATTGGTACATGCACCTCAAGGTTGGAATATTGCTTTACCTGAAGCATCATTTACTTATAGCATTGAAGCTTGTACAAATACTATTACATTAAACAGTACATCCATCAATTCAAGTTCATACACATGGAAATTAGACGGAAATGCTGTAGCAACAGGTACTAATGTTGTATTACCAAATCCTGGAATTGGATTCCATACAATCAGTTTAGTTGCATCAAATGGTTCTTGCACTGATGTACATTCTAAAGTTATTCAAATAATGGATGCACCAATTGCAAATTTCAATTTCCAGGTAAGCTCTTGTTCAGGAAATGCGGTATTTGTAAATACATCTAAAAATGGATTACAATACTTCTGGAACTTTGGTGACAATAGTACTTTGGCTGATACATCAGTTACTTCAAATTCGGTTTATACCTATGGAAGTAATGGAACTTTTGAAGCTAAGTTAATTGTTGCAAACAATGCAGGTTGCAGAGATACTATCACAAAAACGGTAACTGTTAATGTTGTTGCAAACAATTCAACTGCTAACTTCACATTCAATAGTACTTATTGCAATTGTACATGTTCAAACAAAGTTCAATTCTTAAATACAAGTTCTGGTACAGGTAACAAATACTTCTGGAGTTTTGGTGATGGTAATACATCAACACAGGAAAATCCATACAAAGGATTTGCAGCTGGTGGAACTTACTTAGTAACTTTAACTACAATTAATTCATCAGGTTGCAGTAACTCTATCACTAAATCTGTATTTGTTCCTTCAACTGGAAATGGTCCAAGTGCAGGATTTAGCACTGATCATCCGGTACAATGTGTAAGTACAAATAATTTCAATTTCTATAACCATTCTAACTTCATGGGTAATGGATGGATTAAGAAAAACTACTGGAATTTTGGTGATGGAACTATTGATACAACCAACAGTTTTGTATTCAACAAAAAATACAATAATCCTGGAACCTACACAGTAACATTGGTAACCGTTGGTGCTGAAGGTTGCAGAGATACTGCTACTATGGAAGTTGTTGTTGAAGCTACACCTTGCTATAATTCGGTGATGGTTGCATTAGGAAAAGACCCTTTTATTTCAGGAAATATCAACAATATTGAAATCTTCACTCCTACCGGTAACAAAGAAGTTGTTAAAAACAACAGTGAAATGATTCTATATCCAAATCCAAGTAATGGTGCATTTACTATCAGCACTGTGAATGTATTTGGAAAGAAAATTAGTGTGAGAGTAATCAATGTATTAGGACAAGAAGTTTTGAATGAAAATTTCAGTCTTTCTGCAGAAGGAAAATATGCAATTGAATCATCAAGTTTAGCTGATGGAAAATACATGGTAATGGTTTATGCTGATAATGAATTAGCTGGAAAAGAATCATTAGTAGTTATCAAATAAATATCATGAGATACTAAAATCTTTGGATTTTAGTTATTGAAACAAGAAAATTTGTTTGGTTGTCATGGTCCAAACAAAACACACAGAGCCACTCAGAAATGGGTGGCTCTTGTTTTTTTTATCTGTCTTTGGTTTTAAAATCAGCATAAAACCAACAAATCAACTTAAATTGCAAAAGTTTAGATTTAATAAAAATGGGTAGAGAAAAGAAAATTAAGGTTCCAAATTTGAAAACAACTGTTGATGGATTTTTAGAAGGCTTAAATCCTGATTTGATTACACTTATCAATGCAGTTAGAGATGTAATAATGGCAACAGACTCAAAAATTGATGAGCAAATAAAATGGAATTCACCTGCTTTTTTTTATACCGGAGAGATGAAACCATTTAATCCCAGAGAATATAAAAGGGATATTTGTGTAATGAATCTGAATAAAAATTATGTGATGTTGGTATTTCCTACAGGAGCCAAAATCACAGATGGAAAAGGCATTTTAGATGGCAATTTTCCTGATGAAAGAAAAATTGCACATTTCAAAAAGCTAGAAGAAGTAGCTGAAAAGAAATCAGCATTACAGGCAGTAATTAAAGAATGGTTGAGTTTAGTTGAATAGCTCTTAGTTTGCTATTGCAATTTTCACCTTCTTTCCTTTGATTTTTTCGTCTCTAACAAGACTTACAGTTTTTTCAATTTTATCAGCTTGAACTGCTGCATATGCTGAAAAATCAAGTACTTCAATTTTACCTAATTCTTCTTTTTTCAACTGACCTTTTTGTAAAAGCATTCCAACAATATCCATTTTATTGATTTTGTCTTTTTTGCCTGCACTAAAATAAACTGTCCTCCATTTCGGTGCTTCAGGAATTCTGAAAACAGCAGGTAATGAATCTTCTAAAGGTTTTTCATTTACAAATTCAGGCATAAAATCATCAACATCTAAAAGGAAATAAGCCATTCCACCTGCATTCATTCTTGCAGTTCTACCATTTCTATGAACCATTACATCCAAAGTTTGAGGCAATTGATAATGAATAACAACTTCAATCTCAGGAATATCAAGACCTCTGGCAGCTAAATCTGTTGTAATTAAAATTGGAGTACTACCATTTCTTAATTTAATTAATGTTTTCTCTCTGTCGATTTGCTCCAAACCACCATGATAAAAACCATGTGGAATTTTATGTTTCGCTAATTGCTCACTGATTCTGTTTACCGCCTCACGGTGGTTACAAAAAACTATCACTGATTTACCGGATAATTTTCCCAACAATAACATCAAACCTTCTAATTTATCATCACCCTGAACCCTTACCATTCTAAGTTCCAAAGTATCTTCAACCGGTTTTCTATTGCCTGTAAAATCTAAAACATGAAGATTTTTTATGGTTACAAAAGGAGGAATTTGTTTGAGAGCTGTTGCTGAGGTTAAAATTTTCTTTTTCAAACCAGATAAATGATAGAAGATATATTCCATTTCATCATAAAAACCTGCTTCCAATGATTTATCAAATTCATCTAAAACTACAGTTTCGGCATCTCTGAGTTCAATATTTTCTTTTCTAAGGTGATCAGCAATTCGTCCCGGAGTACCAACCAAAACTGCCGGAGGATGAGATAAATTATTTTTTTCTATTCTCATCGGATGACCACCATAACAACAATTAATCTTAAAAGAAGTACCCATTTGTTTAAAAACCTGCTCAATTTGCAAAGCTAATTCGCGGGTTGGAACAATGATAACTACCTGAACTCCTTCCCTATCCGGTTGCATTTTAGAAAGTAATGGTAATAAAAAAGCCAGTGTTTTGCCTGAACCTGTTGGAGAAATGATTTGCAAATCAGCATATTTTTCAAAAGCATTTATAGCAGCATTTTGCATTTCATTAAGCTCTTCAATCTGAAAATTGGCTAGTATCGGGTTTAAATTCATGGTGCAAAGGTAGTCATTGTACAGCAACAAACATTTCATTATACCGATTCAGAACTTTTAGCTACCTTCGCCCCTCATTTTTAATCATCTATGATATCTGTTGCGAATCTGTCTTTGCGTTATGGTAAACGTGTTTTGTTTGAGGAAGTTGATGTGAAATTTACACCCGGAAATTGTTACGGGGTAATTGGAGCAAATGGTGCTGGAAAATCAACCTTTCTAAAAATTCTTTCAGGGGAAATTGATCCTACTACAGGACATGTTTCAATAACTCCCGGTGAAAGAATGAGTGTACTTAAACAAAATCACTTTGAGTTCGATAGTCATACTGTTTTACACACAGTAATGATGGGAAACAAAAAGTTGTTTGCAGTAATGGATGCTAAAGATGCAATTTACGCAAAAGAAGATTTTACTGAAGCTGATGGAATTAAAGCAGCAGAATTAGAAGAGCAATTTGCTGAAATGGATGGTTGGAATGCAGAAAGTAATGCAGCTCAAATGCTTAGTGGATTGGGAGTTTTAGAAGATAAACACCAATTATTGATGAGTGATTTGAATGGTAAAGAGAAAGTTCGTGTATTATTGGCACAAGCTTTATTTGGCAATCCGGATATCTTATTACTGGATGAGCCAACCAATGACTTAGACGTAGAAACAATCACATGGTTAGAGAATTTTCTAGCTGATTTTGAAAATACAGTGATAGTTGTTTCCCATGATAGGCACTTTTTAGATGCAGTTTGTACGCATGTTGCAGATATTGATTTCGGGAAAATTAAATTGTATCCGGGTAACTATTCATTCTGGTATGAAAGTTCTCAATTGGCATTAAGACAACGCTCCGACCAGAATAAAAAAGTTGAAGATAAAAGAAAAGAACTTCAAGAATTCATTGAAAGATTCTCTGCTAATGCCTCTAAATCAAGACAAGCAACATCAAGAAAAAAATTATTGGAAAAATTAGTTGTTGACGATATTCAAGCATCAACCAGAAAATATCCGGGAATTATTTTCAGACCTAACAGAGAACCAGGTGACCAAATTTTAAATATTGAAGGCTTAAGTAAAAAATCCTCAGAAGGAAAAACACTATTTAAAGATGTTTCCTTCATGTTGGATAAAGTTGATAAAGTTGCAATTTTATCAAAAGACCAATTAGCAATCAGAGCATTTTTCAATATTTTAATGGATGAAAGCAAAGCTGATTCAGGAATTATAGAATGGGGTCAAACCATAACAAAAGCTTATTTACCAAACGAAAATGCTTCATTTTTCCAGGGTGAATACAATTTGGTTGATTGGTTGAGACAATTTTCTGATGAAAAGGATGAAACTTATATCCGTGGTTTTTTAGGCAAAATGTTGTTCTCGGGAGAAGAAGTATTTAAAATGTCGAATGTACTTTCAGGAGGAGAAAAAGTACGTTGTATGTTATCGAGAATGATGTTGATGAATGCCAATTGCATGATATTGGATGAACCAACTAATCACCTTGACCTGGAATCGATTACAGCATTAAACAACGCTTTAATTGATTGGAAACACGTTTGCATTTTCACTTCTCATGACCATGCGTTAACTGAATCAATAGCAAACAGAATTATTGAATTAACTCCAAATGGATGTATTGATAAACGAATGAGTTTTGATGATTATATCAATGATGAAAACATCAAAGAGTTAAGAGAAAAAATGTATAAAAATTAAAAAAATCTCAACTTATCAAAATCCTTCCAAATTGCTGGTTTTGTTAAGAATAAATTCATGTAAATGTCTTTTATTCGCGTGATTTTATCAATTGATATGCAAAAGAGTATTTTCTTTATTTTATTTATATCTATTTATCTAAGTTCAAGTATTGTTCTAGGTCAACCTTGTACACCAGGAAGTTCAAATGAACCTATACCTACAAAATGTTTTGAAATTGTAAGTATTTTGGTTGATGCATGTGATGGCACCAATGAAGGTAAAAACGAAATGGTGAGGTTAAGAATTGGAGCAAATCCAATTACATTGAGCACACTTGGAGTAGGAAATTATGTATCTGGAAATGTAAACTGGGGGAATTCAGCACCAAGTAATGATTTTCAAGGATGGTCAGGAATTACAGCAACTGTTTCAAATAAAGTCAATACAATAAATAATAGCATAAAAGCTAAAGGTAATTGTGGTGTTTTGATACCTTTAGCTCCAGCTAATCAAATTCCTGCAAAGTCAAATTTTTTAATCATAACCAGTACAGCTTTTAATCCAAGTGCACAAGATTTCAGCAATCTTCAGGATACTTTATATGTGGCCTTTCAAATTGCAGGAAATACAGACGGACATTTTTCAAACCATGGAAGTGCTTCTACAAGAAGATTAATTTTAAGAACAAACAGCTCTTGTGCCGATACAGTTATATATGACAGAAGTGACTTGCTCATGCAAGACCAAACTGTAGGTGCAGAAGATGGAGGAACAGTAAACTTTAGTTTTTCCGGCGCTGCTACTTATGTAAACTATGGCTGTGCGGTGCCAATTGCACCAATTAACATTGATGCAGGAACCGTTGCAGGCCCTTATTGCCAGGGAGCAACCGTTAATTTAAACGGAACCTTCTCAGGAACGAATTGTTATTTTTGGTATCCTGAAAATAGAAGCAGTGGTACATTTGCTGATTCTACAAATAAGGTTACCCAATTTAATATCTCATCAGGATTTACAGGAACTGCTAAATTGTATTTCAGAGCACAGGTTAATTGTGGTATCATTAAAGATTCAGTAAGTTTTACAGTTAATCCATCAGGTGTCACCTTAGATATCACTACCAATGATACGGTTTGGTGTAATAAAAATACATTTCCACTAATAGCAACAAGCAATAGCAGTAATGCATTAACATGGAGTACCAATGGAAAAGGTAGTTTTAGTTCAACTGGTACTTTAGGAACAAATTATATTCCTTCATCAACACAGGATACTGGTTTTGTAATTCTAAGATTAAACCAATCTGCTTCATGCGGAATAGCATTAGATAGTATCAGAGTAAGATTTACACAACCTAATGCTAATTTTAATCCTACTATAACAAGTGTTTGTAAAGGTGCGCCTAGTATTCAATTAAACCCAATGAATGCTGGTGGAACTTTTAGTGGAAGTATTCTTATTAGTGGAAATACTTTTAATCCTTCAGATACAGGAACATTTTACATCAAACATAAGTTTACTCAATATGCTTGTACTGATTCTATAACTAAAACTATAACAGTACTTCCTTTACCTAATGCGAATTTTACTATATCAGATACCGTTGTTTGTAAAAACTCAAATCCTGTTGTCTTTACAGCAGCTCAATCCGGCGGAACTTGGAGTGGAACTGCATTAACAGGAAATACATTTAATCCTTTAACAAGTGGTCTTTTTCAATTTAATTATGTTATAAATAATGGTATTTGTAAAGATAGCATTAGCAAATTTGTAAGAGTAGTTGATAAAGCAAATTCCGATTTTATAATTAGTGATACAATAGTATGTTCAGTTGATGGCAAGGCTGTTTTAACACCTTTTAGTTCAGGAGGAACGTTTTATGGGAGTGGTGTAACGGGAAATATATTTAATGTTGGTTCTTTGAATGGATTGGTTAGTATCAAATATATAATTGGTAATGGAACATGTATTGATTCTACTATAAAAACAATCAGAGTTGTACAAAGAAGTAATCCTTCTTTTACGGCCGATGATACTTTGGTTTGTATTGGTTCATCTATAATCAATTTTAATTTTCAATCACCTGGCGGAATACTAAGTGGAGCGGGATTAAGTGGGAATACTTTTAGTCCTGTTGCTATTGGAATTTATCCTATTCAATATAAAGTTTCAAATGAAATTTGTTCTGACTCAACCAACATTTCAATTAGGGTAATTTCTAAACCTGATGCTTCATTTACTATAAGTGATACATTGGTTTGTGAAGGAGCTGAGTTAATTGATATCACAACAAATACTGTAGGTGGAATATTTTCAGGTGCAACTATTAATTCTAATCAATTCGACCCAAAACTTTCGGGAGTTTATTCAATTCAATATAAAGTGAGTAATGAAGCTTGTGTTGACAGCACTCAAAAAACAATAAGGGTTTCTCCAAAACCAATTGCTAAATTTATTTACAGTCCTAAAGAACCTGTAGTAAAAGATAGTGTTCACTTTACATTTACGGGTTCAAATGCTACAAAATATTTCTGGATGTTTGGTGATGAAAACAAACAAAATAGTTCAGATCAAAATCCAAGTTTCATTTATACTAAACCGGGTATATTCATTTGCAAACTCATTGTAAAGAATGATGATGGTTGTATTGATTCAACAGATGAAAGCTTAACTATCGCAGAAACAGCAACACTTTTTGCAAGCAACGTATTTACTCCAAATGGTGACAGTACAAACGATAGATTTTTTGCTGTGGGTACTTCAATAAAAGATTTTCACATGTACATATATAACAGATGGGGAGATATCATTTTTGAAAGCAATGATATTCTAAATGGATGGAATGGTGATAGAAACGGAAATCCTTGTCCTGATGGCGTTTATATGTACATTATAAACGCAAAGGGCACCAATGATAAAATCTACAATTTACATGGTACTGTAACTTTAATTCGATAATGTTATTAATCTCGAAAAGAAGTACTTTCTAAAAATTCTAAATCGTAATTCTAAACTTATAAATAATTTCTTTACCCAACAAAAAGGGCTGATTGAATCTTCAATCAGCCCGTTTTGTTGGGGGTTAAATTAACTTTGTTTCCTATACCTTTTGTAGCCGTAAGCAGCAGCGGCTATACCTAAAATAGTGATACCTCCATCTAATGGAACATCATTCGGGTCATCACCATTATCTGGAACTGCATCCATATTTCTTGGTGCTTTTACACCTGTTTGACCTTGTTTGAAAGGATCTGACAAACCTGGCATATTCACATTTTCTTTTGGATTTACATCATTGCCTCCTTGAGGACCTTGAATCATAATGCTTCCTCCATTTGAATTTGTTCTGTTATTCTGTTGTGTCTGAATTTCATCAAACTTATAGTTTTGTCCTCTGTCATTACCAAAGATATCGTAGTTATTCTCTTTACCTCTTCCTTCTTCTCTTGAATAATCTACATTTCTATCTTTTTGATCTTTTCCCAAATCACTCTTGAAGTTTTCCTGATCCAATCCACTAAGAAAATTCGTTTGATCTTCTTTTTGAACATCATCTTTCTGCTCAGAATCCCTGCTTTGTGCTTTTACTTGAGTCCCTCCAATCATTAAAGCTATTCCAACTATTATGATTTGTAGCAATTGCTTGCTTACTTCGCTTTTTTTCATTTTTATTTAAGATGTCCAGCCTTAGTTTTTAACCAATTTACCTTTCGAAACCTTGCCCAATTCATCTGTTACTTCTACAAAATAAACTCCACTTGATTGAACTCCTAAGTCTATCTCAAAGCTTGAATTACCTTTGTTGATAGCACTGCTGAAACTCATCAACTCCTGTCCTACTGCATTGTATACTTTTACCTGTGCCATATTGCCACTCATGTTTGGAACCTGTACACTTGTTACCTGTGCTGTTGGATTTGGATACATATTTACAACTCCATTTACGTTTTTGTAAATACCCTGAATGCGTTTCAAGTAATCAAAGTCGCCTCTGTTTACAAATATCAATCTGAATCTATTCTCTCCAAATGTTAATGGATTGGTTGTGATTTCAAACTGGTAAGTTGGATTGTCATTCACCAATTGAATTACTCCTAAATATTTATCCTCCAACAATACATCATAAGCATTAAATTCTGTTTCTCCTTTGAAGCTGAATGTATGCATTCCTGTGAAAGTTGTATTGATGCCTACAGGTACTACTGTTTCTGCTTGTGCTGCTTTGAAGGTATTGATTGCATTTTCGTTTCCTACTGCATCTTTTGCATAAATGTTCAAACTTGGATTGGTCATTTTCTCTGAATCCATTGCATCTAATCCATCTTGTGCTTCAGGTGACATCGCCACTACCAATTCGTCTGTTAATTCTCCTGGTTTTACAAAGTTTACTCTCAATGCTTTGATATTGGTTTTAAACAATGGTGTAGCAGGACTTGCTCCTGTTTTTACTGCCTCTGTTGCTACCAATACCGGACTTGATGCATTTGCTTTTACAAAGAAGGCATTTCCCGATTCGATGATATTTGATCCAAAGTTTGCTCCCAAACCTGTTGCACCATTCCATGTAGAAAAATGGTTGCCTGCAGGTCT